>CAWFZX010000001.1:0-77545 GCA_963820375.1 uncultured Alphaproteobacteria bacterium
GCCCGCGCGGTGCAGGTTCGGGCAATTCACTCTTCATTGAGAGTAATGCTGCTGTCCGTGCGTAATATTGCCCTTGCCGACCTGAGCACCGCGTCCAATTGCCGATCCGCTTCGTTGTTGGCGGCCAACGGAATGTAGGCGTCGCTCCAGCTCGAGAAGTCATGGTCGAATAAGTTTGGCATAGCGGCGTAGGCGAAGAGGGAGCCCCGATGTCTAATGAGCGCGTCACTGATCTGGTGGTCTATATGGGCACGCATCGGTAACAGGTGCTGCAATAGGTGCAAACAGCCTTTTCGGCTAATGAGGTAGGCATAGGTGCCGTTGAAATAGTAGACCCGCGAAAGAAACGGCAATTCGGTTTTTTCTGCCAAGCCGGCCATGATGGTACAACCGAGCAAGACCAGATCTGCCTGCGGCGGAACGGACGACAGAATAAGCTGCGCACGCGCGGCCGAATAAGCTGGCGCCGGCACTACGTCATCCTCCAAGATCACAAGTCGCTCATTGCCGTCGTTGCCACTGGCAACAAAGGCTTGCCAGATTTGCAGGTGGCTGAGAAAGCAGCCGATCGCCGGGCGCGTGAGCTGGGTATGACTGGTGGGCGAATCGCTCATCACGCAGTCGCTGTCGAGGAGTCGTGCGATCGCTTCCGCGGACAGCATGGCTCCGTCGACGGCGCTGAACTTGGCGACCCGCGAAATACCGATCTTTGCAAGCTCGCGAACGACCTTTTCCCACCGGTCACGGCGACGATCCAGGGTGACTATGACAGGTTGAAGGTGGGTGGATTGCGGTGGGCCGCAAGGATGCAAGACGAAATTGGCAGCGGGAATGATTTGCAGTCGTTTGGCAACGTCGTTCTCGCGAGCCATGCGCCTCGGCATACCCTGGATGCGGATGGCACAACTTCGACGAGCTTTGTAAAGGCGTCATGTCAATCGTTTGACAGGGTGATGACGACGGTCAAACAGCCGATGCCTGTGCTGTGCACTAAGCGTCGCGTGCTTCGGCGCGCAGCCAAGTAACGAACGCGCGCAACGGCGGCCAATCCGCCATTTCGGGTAACGCCAAGGCATAGTGCTTCCAATGTGTCTTGATTTCACCGGCTAAAACTTGCACGAGCCGGCCGCTGCGAATTTCTTCTGCCACCAAGGTCTTGCGTGCAATCGCCACGCCCAGCCCGCCCGCAGCCGCTTCCAGGGTGATGGCGGCGCCGTTGAAGTGCATGCCGCGATTGATTTCCGCGAGCGGCAGACGATGGTGCTCAAACCAAGTCCGCCAATTGGTCCCGCTCTCATCGTCCTCGGCGGTGACATCGAGGATGCGCGTCATCAATAGCAGGTCGGCTGGTTTCTCGATTGGGCCGGCTTCGGCCAGGTAGCGCGGGCTGGCAACCGGAAAAATCGCATCGTCCATCAGATGCTCGGCGTGAAGCCCGGGGTAGACGCCAGTGCCAAATCGAAGCGCGACATCGAAGGTGCGCTGCCGCAGGTCGACGACTGCCAGATCGGCCGTGATATGCAGTTCGATGTCCGGAAACGCCGCCCTGAACCGGTGCAGGCGCGGGGCCAGCCAGCGGGTGACATGTGAAGGAATGCCGGTAATGCGAATGTGGGTGCCTTCGCGTCGATCAATGCTGGTGACGGCACGGCCAAACTCGACCAGTCCGCGCCGAACACCGGCGGCGAGCCTCGCCCCTTCTGGTGTCACCTCGATCCGTCGCGTGTGCCGCACGAAAAGCACGGTGCCCAGCTCTTCCTCGAGTGTGGCAACTCGGTGACTGACCGCACTGGCCGTCACACCAAGCTCATCGCCCGCATCCTTGAAGCTTTTATGACGCTCGGCGGCTTCAAATACCCGCAGTGTCTCAAGAGGGGGCAGGCGGCGCATCGTCATCTCCAGACGGCTTCTGACCTCCGGTCCCCACGGCGAGGGGTATTGCGAGCATGCATGAGCGGAATTTGAGCATAGCATGATAATTCTTCGCTTGTCGGCGCAGCGCAGCGCGTCATTAATGCGCGGCCCGGAAGACCTGACCAGTGGCGCGCTTTTCGCAGCGTGTCCGGTCCCGGACAAAAGCCACCAAGAAACTTTAGGAATGTCCATGGGCGGGCTGTTGCAGATGGCGGATGAACGCTGGGAACACTCAGGCGGTGCTGGAGGTGGTCGCTCGGGGCGCGGGATCAGCGGTCCGGGGCACGGGGCCGCGGCGCGGCTATGGCTTTTGATCGTTTGCTGGCAGCTCCGCCGACTTGAGCGGCGCATGGCGGCGTTAGAGGTCGACGACCGTTCGCTGTACTAGGCAAACCCATCGAGCCCGGCAAGGCCGGGTGCCCGGCCACGGCAAACAAGACAAGCGGCCACAGCCGCAATCACTATCAGCCCCCTGCCTTGCAAGCACAAAGGCTGAGGCCCCAGGGGGAAAAGTGGGCACATAATACGGTTCATCACCCGGCAGTCCATTGACGGGCTGTGGCCGCTTGCGGGAGCAACCCCCAGTCGGGTCCAGCATTCGCTCCCGGTTCCAGTGGTTTAAGCGCGCGCGCCTATTTGTATTCTCGCTAAGCCAACCGTGGCGCTTGCGGCGGGCCGAGCGCCAGCTCGCAACCCTAGACGACCGCATGCTCAAGGACATCGGCATTGCTCGCTCTGAAATCCGGCGCGTGGTGCGCGGCGGACGCCGCCGTTAGCCGGTATCCAAAGCTGGGTGCGCCACGGTCTCGAGCCGCGGTTCCCGCACATTGCGCAGTGTTGGGGTTGCATGCCCGCAGCGGGCGGACACGACCGGCACGATGCCAACCCGCAAAACCGCCTCAGGCCGGTAACGCCCGGCGGCGGCCTCGTGCCGACCCTCACGCGGTCGGAAAGCCAAGGCGTTGCAGCGCGCGGCGGGCCAGCTCGCGCGTCCCCGGGTGACCTTCCAAGGAATTCAAATTGCGCACCACGCGAGACAGCCACCGCTCCATTATTCCACGGCCTATATAAGCGTGCACATCACTGTTTGAGGCCGCAACGATTTCCCGTGCTTCGGCTTGCGAGCGCATCGTCATATCATCAGGATGATGGGTCATCGCCACGATCCCTTTTTAATGCCGCAGGTTGCAATTCAGCCCGCGTTGGATGTTATGCCCAGGCCTTGAAAAACGAAAGGTCGCGCGGATGCGCGGCCAAGTTTTGTCGCGGGCTGGAGAAAGGCGTTTCTGCGACCTTTTTCGTTCGACCTTTTAGTGACGGTCAAAAATACCGCCGACGGCGCACGGGGGCGATCTGTGCGTCCAAAACGCTTAAGCATTTGAAAAGCTTGCGAAGCCAACGGCGAGGCAACATCAGGGCGCCGAAAAGCAGCAACCGCAGAGGCCATGTCATTTGCGACAGAGCCGCGCTGTCAGCCAACGCGGATGATTGACAGGGGTGTGTCAGAGCATTCACAAAGCAGGCAACCGCACCGCTTGACCATGCTCAAGGTCAACGTGCGTCGTCGTCGGATGAACTGCAACGATTGCAACGCGTTTACAGACCAAGGTTTGCTCAGCAGTAGATCGTACAAGCAAAGCGCGGGTGGCTGGCATGCACAGGGAACTCGAGCTCAAGGTCGAGCTTAGCGCATCCGACATTGCGCGGCTGGCAAGCGAACTTCCGGACACGGACTTGATGCTCGGTCCCGCCAGCACCAAGAAGCTTCGGACCATCTACTTCGACACGCCTGCGCATGGACTGCATGAGGTTGGCATAACGCTAAGGCTGCGGAGCCAAAATGGAGGTTGGCTGCAAACGGTCAAAACTGATCAGCATGTGGTTGATGGCGTGTCCAATCCTGTGGAGCTGGAGGTGCCGCTAGAGACCGATCGACCGGATGTCGGCAAGATTGCCGACAAGAAGATCAAGCGTACCGTGCAAAAGGCCATCAAGAGGACATCGCTGCGCCCCGTATTTGAAACAATCGTGCAACGAACGACCCGCAAGATTAAGAGCGGTGATAGCGAGGTCGAGTTGGCGGTGGACGACGGCGAGGTGCGGACGGGGGAAATGCGTGCCGAGCTGCGCGAACTGGAACTTGAATTGAAAGCGGGCAGTGCCGAGGGACTGCTTTTGGCCGCCGAAAAATTACTGGCAGGTCACGAGCTCAAGTTTGGCACCCGCAGCAAGGCTGAGCGTGGCTACCGGCTGGCTTTGGGCAAAAAGGGCGCCAACCCTGAGCCGGAGAAAAGCCGTTCGGTTCGCGTTCGGCGCCAGGACACCTGTGCTCAGGCTTTCTCGGCCATACTGGCCTCGGCAAGTCGCCAAATCTTGGTCAATCGCGCGGCCGTCCTGGAGACGGATGATCCCAATGCGGCCCATCAGCTGCGGATCGGGCTGCGGCGCCTGCGCAGCGCGCTCGACGCGCTAGGGCCGTTTGTCGCTTCCGGATCGCTGAAATCCTTCAACCGCTCAGCGCGCGAAATGGGTCGCTGTGTCGGCATGCTGCGGGACGCCGACGTGTTGATCTCGGGGATCCACGCACCGATCGAAGCGACGGCATCTGCCAAGGTTGGCTTCGCCGAGCTTTATCAGGCCTTGCTGCAGCATCGCCGGGCCCAACGCGAAGAAACGAGGGCCGCTTTGCAGGGCCCAGCCTGGACGCGCCTACAGCTTTACCTCAGGGTATGGCCACGCACGCTGGAGGAGAACGACAAGCTCTCTCGCCCGATCGGCAAGGTCGCCCGAAAGGTCTTGCGCAGGGCTTGGAAAAAGTCGGCCCGGTACGCAGCCGAAATCGAGCAGCTGAGCGGTGATGAGCGCCATCAGATGCGCAAGGCGCTGAAAAAACTGCGCTACCAAGCGGAATTCTTTGCGCCCTTGTTTGCGAAGCGGAAGACGCAAGGTTTTGTGCACCAGTTAAAAGCGCTGCAAGACGTATTCGGCTACGTCAACGACGTGCGGCTGGCACCGAAGCTGAGCAACCTGCATCAGCAAGGCGAGTGCAACATCGATACGGCGAGAGCCGCAAGCTACATCTTGGGACGCCATGAGGCGGAAGCAAAGCATGTGTGGCGGCAAGCCGCTCCTGCCTGGAAGGACTTGCAACGCACGCCGCGCTTTTGGCAATGAAACGTGGGGCCGTGTTCCTGGCACCCGCCGCTGCTGGTTCATGCAATGCGATTGACCGCAGAGATCCGCTGGTTTTGGGCGGGGTATCCACCGCGTAGCTTTGAGGATTGGTTTAGGAGCGCCGGGCCGTCGTGGGCTAGCGCCCCCGACAGCAAGACCCGCACGGATCAGTATCTGCGTGACAATGCTCAGACCATGCTCGGCATCAAAAAGAGGGGTGGTGGGAGCGACGTCGAGGTCAAAGGGTTGATCAGCGCACGCCCGACGGTACTTGAGCTGGCAGGCTCCGCCTGTGCGGTCGGTTTATGGGGAAAGTGGTCTGCAGGCTTGGCGCTTGATCCGCGCCACCTGATCAAAATCGAAAAGCAACGCTGGATGCGAAAATTTAGGGTCGCGGCCGGGACTGCTAGGGAATTGGCGGCGGCCGACAGCGGCGCACGATTGTCTGGCTGTGACGTTGAGTTGACGCTGCTCGAAGGACCTGATGGCAAGCCATGGTGGACGCTCGGCTTTGAAGCCTTCGGAGATTTCGACCAGGTCGAGCGCGATCTCGCGGCAACGGTCGTGGTCGCAGCCGGACGGTCTCCGCCGTTGTTGCCGGAAGGTCAGGCAACGGGTTACCCCGGCTGGCTTGCCGCCCGGCAGTGGTAAAGCGGCACAGGCGTGCTCTGCCGACGGGGAGGATCGTCCGCGGTCTTGGCATTGCCGGCGACGGCCTTCAATGCCACGCCCGCTTCAGCCTGGGCGAGGGCCGTGGCCAGCGGCTCCCCGCGTGCAAGCGCGACCAACCTGCCGATGTCAGCATCAGGCGCTGCAGCGCCATCACCATCAGCCCCATGAACAAGCCGGCAAATACCACATCGCTCAGGAAATGCGCGCCCTGAATTACCCGCACGAAACCGGCGCTGAAGCCAGCCAGGGTTCCCAACACGAGCAACGTTGCCGCCCACTGCGGCGCCACGGCCGCGGCCGCATAGAAAGGCACAAACATCGAGGCGGCTTCGCCACTCACAAACGAGCAGTTGCGTGGGCATTGGTTGGTTAGCTGCAGTGCCGGCGTAAAGAGCTTGGTTCCGCCGAAGGCGATGATTTGCTTGGGTCGCGCTCGCCCCCATTGGTCCTTGAAAGCGACGTTGGCCAGCAAGCCTGGTCCGACGCCGAGACAAACAAGGATGCAGCGCAAGCCCGTACGTCCACAGTCGCAACTGGAGATTGTGCTTCGATCTGTCAGCCGCTAATCTCGACACGCACGGCTATCTCTCGGCAGTGTTCGGTAGCGTCTGCAGTAGTTGCGGGACTGCAGACGGGTGCGAGGAGCCGGCTGCCAATGGAGCGCCGCTCCTCGCGACTTTGTAGCTGAGCTGTAGTGAAGATCGCGGCGGTCTCCGTGCCGCACGATCTGGGTCGATCTGGTTTGACGCGCAGGCTGAGCTTACTCTTCCCTTCAGTCAGAACCGCGAACTCAAAGGGAGATGCCAATTCTTGACCGCAGTTGTGTAGCGCCCAAACGCAAACGTGTGTTCGGCGGTCTTGAAGCCAGGTCTGACCGCAGAGCTTACTTTGGGCGCACTTTGATGCGGCGCCGCCGGGTCTAGCTGCTCTCGGTTTATCTGGGACCAACCGAGGTTCGCGGCGCCTGGTGATTGGCCATCGAACGCGAGCGACCTGGTGTCGGACGGGGTTCTCGACGGGCGGGTCGAGGACACCATAAGGCATTGGTTGGCACGGACAGACTGACGGTCTCTTCATCCACCGCCGGCCAGTCTAACGGTCACGTGTCCCTGAAACCGCAGATGTTCTACCCCTCCTGCGGCAGGACGTTGATTGCCCGGCGAATCCCGTGCGCTTTTGAGAAGGTTGAGCTGCTGCAGCATGTTCAGCCTGCAGGCGACGGCCACGCAGAACGCCGAGCTTACCCAACGCCCGCAGGAAGCCATGAGCCGGCTGACAGCCGTGGCTCGGATCCACGAGCGCGCATCTACCGCACCGCCGACATGGCACCGTTGACCTTGCCTCCTACCTTGCCCGACATCTGCGAGGACCACGCGGGGCTGATCCGCAATGTGAAGTCAAATACGAGCCTGATGGGCCTATACCTATAGCGACGGATCGCGCGGTCCGCGTCGGCCCTGTTGGTCAGCGAGCTTATAACCAACGCTCGATGAGGGCCCAGCTTCGCATATGTGCAGGAAGGCCGTCGCTATGTCTTAGACCTTGATTTGCTGATGGATTGCCCGATTGGGATGTTCTTGGAAGCTCGCGCAACCAAGTCAAGGCTGGCCAAAAGCCGACGGTATAAGGCAGTGTCCGAGGGAGAGCAATATCGCACGTCCCGTTTCAACGTGCGGGGATCCTCCAGATGCGGTCCCCGTATTCGCGCACCGCGCGGTCGCTGGAGAAGTGCGCTATGCCGGCGATGTTGCGGATGGCGCGTGAAGTCCACAGCGACGCATCTGCCCACGTGCCGTCCACCTCCTCCTGTGCCGCCATGTAGGCGGCGAAATCGGCGAGGACCAGATAGCGGTCGCCCTGCTGCAGCAGGGCCTGGACGATGGGCCGATGGCGGTCGGGTTCGCCCGGTGAGAAGAGGCCGCTTGCGATCTGATCGATGACCTCGCGGATGGCCGTCTCCTGCGCGTAGCGCTCGCCGGGATCGTAGCCCATAGCTCGCAGCCGGCGGACGCCGGCAATGTCGAGACCGAACATGAACACGTTCTCGCGCCCGACCGCCTCGGCGATCTCGATGTTGGCGCCGTCGGCGGTTCCGATCGTCAGCGCGCCGTTGAGGGCTAGCTTCATGTTGCCGGTGCCGGAGGCCTCTGTGCCCGCCAGCGAGATCTGCTGTGACAGGTCCGCGGCAGGGATGATGACCTCGGCCAGCGACACGTTGTAGTTGGGCAGGAAGACGAGCTTCAGGCGTTCCGATGTCTGTGGATCATTGTTGATGACGGTTCCGACGTCATAGGCCAGCTTAATGACACGCTTCGCCAGCCAATAGGCCGACGCCGCCTTGCCGGCCATGACCACCACGCGCGGCACCCAATTGCGCTGCGGGTCCGACCTGATGGCATTCCACCGGGCAATGACGCCGAGAATGTTGAGAAGCTGGCGCTTGTATTCGTGGATGCGCTTCACGTGCACGTCCATGAGCGCCTGGGGGTCTGTTCGCGTTCCTGTCTTCTGCTTGATCAGTTGCGCGAGCCGCGCCTTGTGAGCATGCTTGATCGTGCGCATGCGCTCCTGGCAGGCGGCGTCGCCGGCGAAGCCGGAGAAAGAGGCAATCCTGTCGAAGTCGCGCCGCCAGCCGGACCCCACTGTCTCGTCGAGCAGAGCTGAGAGCTGCGGGTTGGCGGACATGAGCCAGCGGCGAGGCGTAATGCCGTTGGTGATGCTCTCGAACCGGCCGGGAAAGATGCGCGCAAACTCGGGAAACAACGTCTCCCTGACCAGATCGCTGTGCAGCTCCGATACGCCGTTGACGCGATGGCTCGCCAGGGTCGAGAGCCGCCCCATGTTCACGTGAGGATTATGGGATGGATCGACGATGCGCACCTTCGGATGCAGAGCATCGGTGTCCGGAAGCTTCGATACTTCGCTCAGGAAGCGCCGCTCGATCTCCCTGATGATCTCGTAGTGCCGCGGTAGCAGGCGCTCCATGAGCTCGACCGGCCAAGTCTCGAGAGCCTCCGGCATTAAGGTGTGATTGGTATAGGCGCACATCTCCTGGGTCAGGCTCCAGGCCTGTTCCCACGCGACATCGTGCACGTCGACCAGCCGATGCATGAGCTCGACGGGGGCGAGGGCCGGATGCGTGTCGTTGAGGTGGATCGCCATCTTTTGCGGCAGCAGCTCCCAGTCGCTGTAGTCGGCGAGGAAGCGAGCGAGCACGTCCTGCACGGACGCGGAGACGAAGAAGTACTGCTGGCGCAAGCGCAACTCCCTTCCCTCGGCGGTGGAATCGTCCGGATAGAGCACGCGACCCACCGTCTTGGCGTGGATCTTGTGCGCGAGCGCGTCGAGGAATGCGCCGCGGTTGAACGCAGGCAGGTCGATTGGGTCGGTCGGCTTGGGAGACCACAACCGCAAGGTATTGACGGTGTCGCTGTCGTAGCCGGGAACGAGGCGATCGAAGGCCACCGCGAGTACGGTCTCGCGATCGATCCAATGCGCGCGCTGGTCGCGATGCTCGACCCGGCCCCCAAAGCTCACGGCATAGGTCCGCTCAGCGCGGGGAAACTCCCAGGGATCGGCGCCGGTCATCCAGTCGTCGGGCTGCTCGATCTGCCAGCCGTCCGCGAGCTCCTGGCGGAACATGCCGTACTCGTAGCGAATTCCGTAGCCGATGCCAGGCAGGCCGAGCGTCGCCATGGAGTCAAGGAAGCAGGCAGCAAGGCGTCCCAGGCCGCCGTTGCCCAGGGCAGGGTCAGTCTGCTGCTCGTAGACCTCATCGAGGGAGACGCCGTGCCTGGCGAGGCCCGCCCGGGCGGCGTCCTCCAGCCCCAGACAATCGAGGGCGTTCTTCAGCTCGCGCCCATTGAGGAACTCCATCGACAGGTAGGCTACTTGCTTGAGGCCCTGCTGGCGCACGCGCGCATTGGTGCGGTGCCAGTCGTGGACCATCCGGTCCCGCACCGCCAGAGCCGTGGCACGGAGCCAATGCTGCAATTCGGCATCCGCGCATGCGACGCCGACGTCCTGGGCCAGGTGCGCTAGGATAGCGTCAGCCAGTTGTTCGGATGTCAATGCCTTCGCAGTGTCCTGCATCGTGCTCAGCTGCGGGTTCCGGCGCTCGCCATCAGTGCCACTGGGCATACATGCAGGATGGAGTCGAGTGCAAGCTCGGCCTTTGCGTCGACGTGCTGGCCCGTGCCCACGTTCACCCAACGGCGGTTTGCCATTTGAGCAGGCAGTGCCACGGTTGTTCTACCCCAGCGCGACGGCGGTACCATGGGCACATCGCAGCCCTGGAGCAAGCCGAGGCAAAGCCTGGGCGCAACCGCAACGGCAGCATCGCCGCCCAGCACCCGCGCGAACGCCACGACACGGTGGCCATGCTTACCGATAGCCTCAAGCGGTATGTAGGCACCAGAACCGAAGAGATCAGGTCTTTCTGCGCGCAGCCTCAGCCCTGCCTGCAAGAGATGTAGCTTGATGGCGCCCGAGCGCCAGTTCCGAACGAGCGCATCGCAGCGATCAATGCCCGCGGCAATGCCTGCTATCCGCTGGAAGTCGACCGGACGCCGGTTGTCGGGATCCACCATGCTGAAGTCCCACAGCTCGGTTCCCTGGTAGACATCCGGCACGCCTGGGGCCGCCAGCTTGATCAGTGTCTGCGTGAGGGCATTTAGGGCGCCGGCTATGGCAATGGGCTGCAGCTCATTGACGAAGTCGTCGAGAAAGGCGCGCGAAATAGTGGGATCGAGCGTTCTGCGCACGAACTGGTCGAGGGCTTGCTCGTAGTTTCGATCCTGCGCGGTCCAGCTGGTATAGACCTTGGCCTCGCGTGCTGCCTTCAGGGCGAACTGCGTCATGCGCTCTGCGAAGGCCGCGAGCCCGCTTGCGTCATCGGGATCTAGGTCGAGCGGCCAGGCGCCTGCAAGCGCCTGATAGAACGCCCACTCGGTGTCCGTATCCGGCATGAGGCGGCCCCACACGTCGCCCTTGAGAGCGAGGTTCTGCTCCCGCCATCGGACTGCCGCCGTCGCCCACGCCTCGGGCATCTCGCTCAGAGCATAGAGGCGGGCGCGGGCATCGTCGCCGCGCTTGGTATCGTGCGTCGCCGTGGCGCTGAGACCCGAGGGCTGCTGCTCGTAGCGCTCGATCATCGCGCGGTGGAACTCGGCCAGCGGAGCGCCGAACACGCCGGGCTCGCCTCCCACCTCGTTGAGGGCCAAGAGGCGGCTGTAGCAGTAAAAGGCCGTATCCTCGACCGCTTTGGCCATCAGCGGCCCGGTCGTCTGCTGGAAGCGGACGGCGAACTTCAAGGCCAACGCCTGGTCCTCGGTCGTCGCCGCATCGCTTAGGGCGAGGCGTTGCACGAAGTCGAGCGCCTCCCCGTCCTGGATCTCGCGCCTGTCTTTCGCCTCCCGCGTCGCTGCCTCGAGGATTGAGCGATCGGTTGCATCGGGGCCCGAGTCCGCAACATACGTGCGATAGACCGGGAGCGCCGAAGCCAGCTCGACAATGGCCGCGCGGAGCTCGAGGTCGCGGGTGGAGGGATCGCGAACGGCCAGGCTGTGGGCCATCTGGGTCAGGACGCGCAGCTCACCGGCGAGGTTGTGCGTCAGGGTGCGCCGCTTGATGCCTCTGACCAGGGCGTCGTAGTCGATGCTCCGCCCGATAAACCGATGATAGCCCTCCGTCATCCCAGTCTCTCCCTCGCAGTCCACCAGCAGGCCTGCTAGCGCGCGGATAAACTCGTAGCCGGTCGTCCCCGCCACCGGCCAATCCTGCCGCAGCGCCTCATCGGAACCCAGGATCTTCTCGACCAGCAGATAGAAGGACTTCTCTCCTCCCAGCGCCGCCTGCAAGCGATGGAGATAGCCCTTCGGATCGGCGAGGCCATCGATGTGGTCGAGCCGCAGCCCATCGATGCCGCCATCTCTCACAAGCCCGATCACGCGCGCGTGGACGTCGTCGAACACCTGCGGCAGCTCGACCCTGACTCCGACCAGATCGGCGATCTCAAAGAAGCGACGGTGAGTGAGCATCTCCCGCGCCGCCCGCCAGTGGGTGAGCCGCCATACCTGCCGCTCGTGCAGAGCATGCAGCGCCGGCCGGTTCGACCTAGTCTCATCCAGGGCTTGCGCAATCAGCGCAGCCATTGTCGGATCTCGTGCGGCCGCGGCGAGCGCAGACTTGAGGATTGGCGTGGTTTCGAGCGTGGATGCTACAGACTGCCGAGCGAGCTCGGCAAGGGTGGCATCCGGCGCGCGGCCCAAGATGTCGGCATAGGACGGCGGTGTTAGCGGCAGAGCTAGATCGCCGTACGTCATCGAGAGCGCACCGGCTGCGGCGTCGAAAGCCAGGCCGAGCTCGCCTTGCGCCAGCACCCTACCGTAGCCGAGTCCGAGCACAGGCAGGATCAGTTTCGGCGCCGACCAGTCGATGTCGAAGTGCCGGGCGTGCCTGGCCAGGGCGCCCCACTCAAGCAGGTCGCGCCACCAGGGATTCTGCGGCCTGGCAGCCATGTGGTTGGGCACGAAGTCGAGGATGAGGCCGATGCCGTGGCTGCGACAGGCATTAGCCAGAGTTCTGAAGCCTGTCTCTCCGCCGAGCACGCCATCGATGACGGTTGCGTCGACGACATCGTAGCCGTGCGCCGATCCGCTCACGGCCTCGAGGATCGGCGAAAGGTAGAGATGGCTGATCCCGAGATTTGCGAGTTGCGGCGCGAGGGTTGCCGCGCGAGCGAACGTCATGCCGCCGCGCAGCTGCAACCGGTAGGTGGCAGTCGGTGGCGTCATGGCAGGCGGGGCCGTTCGGTGGCCAGAGCAATGACCACGCTCTGGAAGGTGCGGCACCGTGGCAGATCCTCGAGGGTCACCGGCAGTTTGCGCCGCCAGTTGGGGTGCTCATCGATGGTGCCGGGCAGGTTGGCCTGCTCCTCCATGCCGACCAGGTCCTCGAGCTGGACTGCAACGAGCCGCGAGTGCGTGCGCGCGAGGAAGACGTGCAGGCCGGTCAGGACGGAGTCGGGAAGCTCCGCAGGTGCCGCCCCCGTTCTGCCGGCGCCAGCCTTGTCCGGCGCCAGCCTCTCTCGTTTCAGAGCCCGCAGGAGCAAGCGGCGAGCGCGCTCGCGCTCATGGCGCTGAACCTTGGCGGCCCCCGGGCCGAAGCGGCCGAGGCGCTCGCGCTCCGCGATGTCGCTTCCCTTCCACCAGCCGCGCAAGGTCGGCAGGTCGTGTGTGGAGATGCAAGCAAGGGCCGCGCGCGCGTAGGAAGAGGGTGCGCGGAAGCCACCGTCCTTGCCGCGTTCGAAGTAGAGCACGCGATAGCCCTGGATCTCCATGGCGCGCATTGAGTCCCGAAACCCCGGGGGAACCGTGCCCAGGTCCTCTCCGATCACCAGCGCCGAGTGCCGTAGTGACGCCGACGCCAGCTGCCGCATGAGGACTTCGCCCGGGTAGCTGACGTAGGCTCCGTCCGTGGCGGCAAAACCGGCTGGCACCCAATATAAGCGCACGAGACCCATGACGTGGTCGATGCGGATCGCACCTGCATGACGCATCAATCCTTGCAGCGTCGCAGCTACTGGGGCGCCATCGCCCTCGCGCAAGACTATGGGAGAGAGCGGGGACAGTCCCCAATCCTGCCCGACCCGATTGAAGGCGTCGGGCGGGCTGCCAATATGAGCACCGCTGACCACCGTTTCCGGCGCCGCCCATGTGTCCGCCCCGTCCGGCGCGACGCCCACCGCGAGGTCGAGATAAAGGCCGATGCGCATCCCGGCCGCCAGAGCGCGCCGCTGGGCGTCGGCCAGCTGGTCATCGGCGATCCACTGCAGCCACTTGTGAAACAGCACATGCGTGGCGTTGGCCCGCACGAAACCAAAGGCCGCCTCCCCGATCGGCGATCGCAGCTCGGCGGGCCAGCCGTGCCAGCCGCAGCCGAGGCCTCTCGGGACAAGCTCGGCCGAAAGCGCCTCGTAGCGCGCGAATAGCTCCAGCGCCTCTCCGAACTCGCGGCAGAAGGCCCTGAAGCGGTGGGCGCGCTCCGTGCGCCGTGCCAGGTCGTCGCGCTCAAATCGCGCGAAGCAGGCGGCGAGAGCGGCCTGCTTGAGTTTGCCGACAAAGGCGTAGTCGACGAGGTCGGCCTCACGCGCAGTCGCGACGGCCTGGGAGCTCGCCCGACGGGCCCCATCGAGCATGTCCACGGCGATGTAGAGCGGGTTCAGGAAGCGACGGCTCGAGGGCGAATAGGGGCTGCGCCGGGCCGGATCGGCAAGAAACAGGGCGTGCAACGGATTGACGCCGATGAAATCGGCCCCGCAGGCGCCGGCGTACTCCGCAAGCCGAGCCAGGTCCTCAAAATCGCCGATGCCCCAGTTCCGCTCCGACCGCACTCCGTAGAGCTGACAGGTGACGCCCCATGCCCGCCCTCCCCTCAGCCAATGGGGAACGAAGCAGTGGGCATGGGCAGGCGGCATCATCTCGCCGGACTCGGGCGGAGGAGCAGCGATACCCGGGGTAGCAGTCGGCTGGGCCTCGGTCACCACACCCAGAGCTGCGAGGATGCCGCGCTTGGCGCGCTCGCTGACGCGCTGATAGGTGCCGGCCTCGGTCAGGTAGCCGAGAGAAATGCCATAGGCCTCAGCCAGCCGGTCCAGCGCCTCGCTCACGTCATTGAACCCCGTGCGGCAGGCGGGTCCGTCAGCCTGAACACGACCGACCAGGCAGGGATCGACCCCGCGTCGAGCTGCTTGCTCGCCTCCTCCGAAGTCCGATGCAGGATACGCCAGGGTGACACAGCCGGGCTTACGCCCATTTCCCGTAGCGGCCAGCCTGCGGGCGACAAGTTGGCGATGAGGGCGAGCCTGCTGCCGTCTGCCAGTTGCCACTCCACGCCCAGCGTTGCGCTCGTGGCGAACAGGATTTGCCCCGCCCAGCCTCCCACACCCTTCAAGCGCGGGACGATCTCCCTACGGCGCAACTCCAGAAGCTGCGAGGTCGAGACCAGCCTGGCGTTGTGCGGCGCCCTCAGCGGCGTGCTCCAGTCGAGCTTGCTGGTCGCGAACGTTGCGGGCGCATTGGGGTCTGGGATGCGCGCCCGCTTGCCGGGGTTCCGGAACGCGGGCCATTTGCGAAACTCGTTGCGCCGACCCTCGCGTACCGCATGGGCGAGCTCGCCATAGAAGTCCGTGAAGAAACAGAAGGGCCGCGCCTCTCCCCACTCCTCGCCCATGAACAGCAGCGGGATGTGTGGGCTGAGCAGCAGTATTGCCGTCAGCGCCTCGAGCGCCCTCGGCTCGGCAAGGCTCGCCAGCCTCTCGCCGAACGCGCGGTTGCCGACCTGATCATGGTTCTGCAGGAAGTTGACGAAGGCAGTCGGCGGCAGATGCCCGCTCGCCTCGCCGCGCCTTGCGCCGTCGCGGAACCGGGACGGCTCGCCCTGGTAGACATAGCCCTGGCTCAAGGCGCGGGCGAGCCTGGTCACGCTATCCTGCATGTAGTCGGCGTAGTATCCTTCCCACTCCCCGGTGCAGACCACGTGGGCCGCATGATGGAAGTCGTCGTTCCACTCGGCGGTATAGAGCCCGGGCTCGCCGCCCGGCGACCTCTCGAGGAGGAACGCGACGTTGCGATCGTCCTCGGTTGTGAGGTGGACGTGGCGATCGGTTACGGCGGAACGTACCCTGGAGGCCAGCTCTTCCAGGATGTGAGGTTGTGACGAATCCAGGATCTGGTCGATGGCGTCGAGTCGCAGGCCGTCGAAGCGATACTCCTCGATCCAGTAGAGCGCGTTCTCGACGAAGAAGTCGCGCACCGGCCGGCGATCGTAGGCGATGGCCGCACCCCAAGGCGTGTGACGCTCGCGATGGAAGAACTCCGGAGCGTAGAGGTGCAGATAGTTGCCGTCCGGACCGAAGTGGTTGTAGACGACGTCGAGCAGCACCATGAGCTCGCGCTCGTGCGCCGCATCGACGAGCCGCTTCAAGGCCTCGGGACCACCGTAGGCGACATGTGGCGCATAGGGCAGCACACCATCGTAACCCCACCCGCGCCTGCCAGCGAATTGGGCAACGGGCATCAGCTCGATGGCCGTGACACCCAGCCGGGCGAGATAGTCGAGCTTGCTGCGAACCCCGTCGAAGTCACCGGCTGGCGTGAACGTGCCCGTGTGAAGCTCGTAGATGACGGCTTCCTCCCACGGCCGCCCGCGCCAGCCATGCGTACGCCAGGCATAGGCTTGCGGGTCCACCAGCCTCGAAGACCCATGCACGTCTCCAAGCTGCGCACGCGCGGCGGGATCTGGGACGCGAGCACCGTCTGGCAGCAGGAAGCTGTAGCCCTGCTCCGCGCCCACCGCATCGGTCTCGACCTCGAACCAGCCCTCGTTCCGCCGCACCAGCGCCAGCGTGGCACCGGTCGCCTCGGCGACCAGAGAGACAGCCGCCACGCCCGGAGCCCACAATCGGAAGCGCGCGCCGCCATTGCCCGCAAGCTCGGCTCCCCAGCTCCGCCTGTACGCAAACCGGGCGCTCACGGCCTTGTCCCTTCGAAGAGAAGCAAGGTGCGGTCGCCTACTTCCACGTCGGCCCCAGGTTGGAGCTGGGGCACCGCGGGCTCAATCGCCGCGTTGGCCGTATCGACGAGCAGGCGCCACCGCAGAACGGCCTTCGCAGAGGGCAAGCGAAAGGTCAGGCTGCTGTGGTGGGCGTTCATCAGCAAGAGCAGCATGGACTGGCCCGTGTGGGCGAGCATCAGACCGATGAAGCGAGCAATGCCGTTCTCCCAATCCTCGGGCAGCATTTTCTCGCCATCTGGGCGCAGCCAGGTAACATTGCGCGTGCCGTCGCGCAGGGCGCGCTCGCCGTGCAGGAAGCGGTGTTGCGGCCGCAGCAACGGATAGCGCCGCCGCAGCGCGATCATCCCGGCAGTGAAGACGAGCAACGATCCTTCTTTGCTCGCCGACGCATTCCAGTCCAGCCATGAGATCTCGTTGTCCTGGCAATAGGCGTTGTTGTTGCCGCGTTGCGAGCGGCCCAGCTCGTCGCCCATGAGGATCATGGGCGTGCCCTGCGAGAGCAGCAGCGTGGCGATCAGCGAACGGCGTATCTTGTCGCGCAGCCGCAGAACTTGCGGATCGTCGGTCGGGCCCTCCACGCCGCAGTTCCAGCTGCGGTTGTCGTCGTGCCCGTCCTTGTTGTCCTCGCCGTTCGCCTCGTTATGCTTCTCGCTGTAGGAGACGAGATCTGCGAGCGTGAAGCCGTCGTGGGCCGTGATGAAGTTCAGGCTGGCCCACGGCCGGCGTCCCCGCTTGTCGAACAGGTCGGCCGAGCCGAGGAGATTCCGCGCCAGTGCCGGCAGCGCTCCGTCGTCGCCTTTCCAGAAGCTGCGCACGTCGTCGCGATAGCGTCCGTTCCACTCCGCCCATCCTGGCGGAAAGGCACCGAGCTGGTAGCCGTCCTCGCCAAGGTCCCAGGGCTCGGCAATGAGCTTGACCTGCGAGAGCGCTGGGTCCTGCCGGATCGCGCTGAAGAATGCCGCGTTGCCATCGAAGGCTCTAGTCTCCCGGCCGAGCGACGTCGCCAGGTCGAAGCGGAACCCGTCGACATGGCATTCCACTGCCCAGTAGCGCAGCGAGTCCATGATCATCTGCAGCACGCGCGGATGATGCTGGTTTACCGTGTTGCCGCAGCCGGTCGTTTCGAAGTAGTAGCGCCGGTCGTCGGCGAGCATGTAGTAGCTAGCGTTGTCGATGCCGCGGAACGACAGCGTGGGCCCGAGATGGTTGCCCTCGGCCGTGTGGTTGTAGACCACGTCCAGGATCACCTCAATCCCGGCCTGGTGGAGACGGTGCACCATGCGGCAAAACTCGGAAATGTCCCCACCGCTCGAGAAGTACCGGTGCGCCGGTGCGAAGAAGCACAGCGTATTGTAGCCCCAGTAGTTCTTGAGGCCCTGCTCGACCAAGTAGCGGTCGTCAGCGAACGCTTGCGCTGGAAGAAGCTCGACTGCCGTTACGCCGAGCTTGACCAGGTGCTCGATGGCACTCGGGTAGGCCAATCCGGCAAATGTGCCGCGCAGCTGCCCCGGCACGCGCGGATGGCGCGCCGTGAAGCCCTTCACATGAGCTTCGTAGATCACCGTGTCGGCCCAGGCCGTCCGGGGGCGCCGCTCACGCTTCCAAGGAAAGGAAGGGAGCCAACGCTCGCTCGTCTCGACGACGACGCACTTTTGCATATGTGGGGCAGAGTCGCGGTCGTCGAAGGTAAGGTCGGCATCGGGCCCGCCGACCTGGTAGCCGAAGTGCGAGTCGTCCCAGACTATCGATCCGAATAGTGCCTTGGCGTAGGGATCGATGAGCAGCTTGTGCGGATTGAACCTGTGCCCTTCCCTGGGTGCGTAGGGCCCGTGCACACGATAGCCGTAAAGCTGGCCCGGGGAGATACCGGCGATATGGCCATGCCACACCTCATCGGTCAGCTCTGGAAGCCGGACCCGAGCGGTCTCCTGTCGGCCGTCACTGTCGAACAGACAGACCTCGACGCGTGTGGCGTTGGCCGAGAAAAGCGCGAAGTTGACGCCCTTGGCGTCCGGCGTCGCCCCGAGCGGATAGGGGGCACCTGCGTGGACGGCCAGTCGGCTGCGGCTCATGGAAGCTGCCCCCGAGCGCCGACGTGCTCGAACACAACCGTCGCCAGTGGCGGAAGCTCGATCTCGAGAGTGAAGGGCCGACCATGGTAGGGGCGCGCCTCCGCGTCGGCGCCCCCGGCATTGCCGACATTCGACCCGCCATAGGCGGCGCCGTCCGTGTTTAGGCGCTCGGCCCAGTGCCCGCCGTCTGACACGCCGACACGATACTCGTGACGCACGATCGGCGTGAAGTTGCAGACGACGAGGACGGGCGGCCTGCCCGCGCTGCCGCGCCTCAAGTAGGCCAGCACGCTCTGGGCCGCATCACCGCCTTCGACCCACTCGAAACCGGCCGCCTCGCAATCGAGCTCGTGCAGCGCGGGCACGTGGCGATAGAGGCGGTTGAGATCGCGGACCAGGTTCTGCATGCCGCGGTGGCTCGCATCGCTAAGCATATGCCAGTCGAGCGCGCGATCGTGGCTCCACTCGCGCTCCTGGGCGAACTCGCCGCCCATGAACAGCAGCTTCTTGCCGGGATGGGTCCACATGAA
This sequence comes from uncultured Alphaproteobacteria bacterium, assembly GCA_963820375.1. Taxonomy (GTDB): domain Bacteria; phylum Pseudomonadota; class Alphaproteobacteria; order Rhizobiales; family Hyphomicrobiaceae; genus AWTP1-13. The sequence continues at coordinate 18,938 of CAWFZX010000001.1, forward strand.
CGCAAGGTAGGCGCGCAGGTTTGCGAACTTCTGCCAGCGGTCGCCCGGCATCTTGCCGAGAAGCGAGCCCTTGCCGTGCACGACCTCGTCGTGGCTGAGCGGCAGAATGAAGTTCTCCGAGAAAGCATAGACTAGTCCGAAAGTCAGCTCGTTGTGGTGATGCGTCCGGTGCACTGAATCGCGACTCATGTAGGCCAGCGTGTCGTGCATCCAGCCCATGTTCCACTTGTAGCCGAAGCCGAGCCCGCCCTGATCGACGGGGCGCGACACCTGTGGCCAGGCGGTCGACTCCTCGGCGACGGTGACGATGCCGGGATGGGCGCCGTAGGCGCGCGCGTTGAGGGTCTTGAGGAAGGAGACGGCTTCCAGGTTCTCGCGGCCGCCATGGACGTTGGGGATCCACTCTCCCGCCGGCCGGCTGTAGTCGAGGTAGAGCATGGAAGCGACCGCATCGACCCTGAGCCCGTCGATGTGATAGCGGTCGAGCCAGAACAGCGCGTTGGCGGCGAGGAAGTTGGCAACCTCGCGGCGGCCGAAGTTATAGATCAGGGTGTCCCAGTCGCGGTGGAACCCGAGCCGCGGGTCCTCGTGCTCGTAGAGCGCCGTGCCGTCGAAGCGCGCCAAGCCGTGCGGGTCGGTCGGGAAGTGCGCCGGCACCCAGTCGATCAGCACCCCGATGCCGGCCTGGTGGCAGCGGTCGACGAAGCGGGCGAAAGCCTCCGGAGGCCCGAAGCGCGCCGAGGGCGCAAAGAGGCCGACCGGCTGGTAGCCCCAGGACCCCGAGAACGGATGCTCGCTGATCGGCAGCAGCTCGATGTGCGTGAACCCCAGGTCGTTCACATACGGGATGAGCTCGTCGGCCAGCCGATCATAACCAAAGAAGCTGTTGCTTTCGCCCCGGCGCCAGGAGCCGGCGTGCACCTCGTAGATCGAGATGGGGCGCGAACGTTCCTGGAGGGCTTTGCGTCGGCTCAGCCAATCGTCGTCCTGCCAGTCGACGTGCGGTTTTCCGACGACGCGCGATGCGGTGGACGGCGGCGCCTCGAGCGCGAATGCAAAGGGGTCGCTCTTGAGCGGCATGCGGTCGCCTCGCGGACCGACGATCTCGTACTTGTAGAGTGCGCCTTCGCCGACGCCAGGCAAAAACAACTCCCAAACCCCGGCCTCGACGCGCCTTCGCATCGGGTGGCGGCGGCCGTCCCAGGCATTGAAGTCGCCCACGACGCTGACGCGGCGGGCATTGGGCGCCCATACCGCGAAGACGACGCCCGCTACGCCGTCGACGACGACCGGATGTGCGCCGAGCCTCTCGTAGAGCCGCTGATGGCTGCCTTCGGCGAGCAGATGCGTATCGAGCTCACCGAGGTAGGGAGGAAACCGATAGGGGTCGTGAACCTCCCAGCGATGGGCGCCTCGGCGCAGGCGAAGCTTGTAGGCCGGCGCACCGGCGCCATGTGCGACCACGCCGGCATAGAAGCCCTGCTGATGCACACGCTCGAGCGTGGCAAGTAAGGAGCCGTCGTCGGCATCGATCACCTCGACGACTTCCGTATCGGGCGCAAACACGCGGATCGCGTAGCCGGCGCTCCCGACCGCGTGTGGCCCGAGCACGCCGAAGGGATTGCCGTGATCCCCCGATACGATCGCATCGATCTCGCCCTGGTCCGGTCGCCACCCACCGGCCGCATCGGACTGCGCGGTGTCGCCCCTCATGTTTGCCTGGCCTCGGCGCGCTCCAGGAGCTCGAGCATCCCGCGCACCGGAATGCCGAGCCAGGTCGGCCGATTGGCCGCCTCGTATGAGATCTCGTAGAGCGTCTTCTGCAGAAGAAAAAGATTGAGCAGCGCGGCGGCGTCGCCCCGGTCCTGCGGGAGGCTGACCAATCCCCGCGATGCCTCAACATATGCGTCGATGAACTCGCGGCCGGCCCGCTCTCTCCAGGCGGAAGCCGCCGCAACTACGCGCTCCGGCAAGCCTCCGGTCCTGGCCGCAAAGCGGTCGAGCGCGGCAGAAGCGGCATAGTCGAGGGACCGCAACATGCCCGCCACGTCGCGCAAGGGGGTGGTCTTCTCCCGTCGCTCCGCCAACGTGCGGCCCGGCTCGCCCTCGAAGTCGATGATGACCACGTCGTCCTTGGCGACGAGAACCTGTCCCAGGTGGTAGTCGCCGTGGACACGCGTCGCCATCCAACTGGTGCCGACGCGCGCGAGCCGATCGATATAGGAGAACAGCGCCTGCCGCTCGGCGAGCAGTCGGGCCGCTTCGCTCAATTCACCCGCGATGCCGTCCAGTGCCGCGAGCGCCCTTTCGGCGTCGCTCCTGATGGCCTCGCACCAATGCCGTGCCTGGTCCGCGCCGAGCCGCTCCGCACTGAACGCCGGGTCGCTGGTCGGCGTCGCAAGCGCACGGTGCATTTCGGCGGTGCGCTGGCCCAGCCTGGTTGCCAACCCCAACGGAAAGACGTAGAGGCGGTCGAGCGCTTCCTGCCAGGGCTCCACGTCCGGAAGGAGCGAGATGTCGTCGCACGTCCGCTCGAGGGCCTCGACCACTGCGTTCCACGCATCGCCCTGGTTCTCGACGAAGGCGAAGGCGATCGCCAGCGCCGCGGGCTCGCGGCCTTCATCTGCATGCTCGACCGCGCCCAGCAGGGCCGGCGTGTTGCTAAAGTGGGCGACGTTGGTGAGGAACTGGGCCACCTCGAGCTCGGGCTGCATGCCCGGCCGAACGCGCCGGTAGAGCTTCAGGACCATGCTATCGCCGACTATGAGCGAAACGTTGCTCTGCTCGGCGCCCATCGGGCGCAGCGACACGTCCTCTGCGAGAGGCTTCAGGGAAGGATGCGCGGTGAACCGCAAATTGCTCGACTGCCTGCTGCCTCCTCGCGACATCGCCATCACCAGATCCAGCACGAACTCCTGGTCCTTGGCCGCATCGAGCAGGGCGGCTATGCGGGACCCGCGCCTGATTTTCGCTAGCGTGAACGGCAGCGACGGCGACGTGGAGCTCACCTTGTCGCTGCCCCAACTGACGGAGAGCGGCAGGAAGTAGCTATGCGGCTCCCCGCCGCCACCGATCGACACGTCACAGAACGCGAGCGGATAGGTCGTCGATCGGCCCTCGAGGGTGGCGAACTGTCTCAGCGCGACGGAGGCAATTCTTGCATCCTTGGCCGCGAACCAGCGCTGTCGCAGCAGGAACTCAGGAAGGATGTCCCGCTCCAAGGTCTCCTGCCCGCGGCTGCGCAGGACGCTCTGCCAGGCATCGGCCGCGACCAGCGTGAGCAAGTCGGGCGCTGGCTCGGGCGTGGCCACGTGCCAGCGCGGGGTCTCGACCTCCCTCGCGAGCACGAACCAGAAGAAGCCGTAGCCCGGCAAGGTGAGCAGGTAGGTCAGCTCGCCCACGGGCGGAAACGCCGAGTTGCCGGTCAGCTCGACGGGAACGGCGCCGCGGAACTCACGAAGGTCGAGCTCGACGGCCTGGGCAGAGCGACCCATGTTGAACACACACAGAATGCGCTGGTCCACATGCTCCCGAACGAAGGCCAGCACCTTGCGGTTCCGCGGATAAAGCAGTCTCAGGGCACCGCGACCGAACGCCGAGTGGTTCTTGCGCACCGCGATCATACGCCGCATCCAGTTGAGCAGCGACGAGGGGCTCCGCTGCTGCGCCTCCACGTTGATCGACTGGTAGCCGTAGATGGCATCCATGATCGGCGGCAGGTAGAGCCGTTGCGGATCGGCCCGCGAGAACCCGCCATTACGGTCGGCCGACCACTGCATCGGCGTGCGCACGCCGTCCCGATCGCCCAGATAGTAGTTGTCGCCCATGCCGAGCTCGTCGCCGTAGTAGATCACCGGCGTACCCGGCAAAGAGAACAGCAGCGCGTTCATCAGCTCGATCTTGCGCCGGTCGTTCTCGAGCAGCGGCGCCAGTCGGCGGCGGATGCCTAGATTGATGCGCGCGCGCGAGTCGGTGGCGTAGATGCGCCAGAGGTAGTCGCGCTCGTCGTCGGTCACCATCTCGAGCGTGAGCTCGTCGTGGTTGCGCAGGAACAGCGCCCACTGACAGTTGGCGGGAATATCGGGGGTCTGGCGCAGGATGTCGGCGATCGGATGCCGGTCCTCCTGCGCGAGCGCCATGTACATGCGTGGCATCAGCGGGAAATGGAATGCCATGTGGCACTCGTCGCCGTCACCGAAGTAGGGGCGCGTGTCCTCCGGCCACTGGTTGGCCTCTGCCAGGAGCATGCGGTCCGGATAGCGTGCGTCGACCTCGCGCCGAATGCTCTTCAACATCTCATGAGTCTCGGGCAGGTTCTCGTTGTTCGTGCCCTCGCGCTCACACAGGTAGGGGACGGCGTCGAGCCTCAGCCCGTCGACACCCAAGTCGAGCCAATAGCGCAGCACATTGGTTATCTCCTCGAGGACGCGAGGATTGTCGAAGTTGAGATCGGGCTGGTGGGAGTAGAAGCGGTGCCAGAAGTAGGCCTTCGCTGTGGCGTCCCACGTCCAATTCGACGTCTCCGTGTCCAGGAAGATGATGCGGGTTCCCTGATAGCGTTCGTCGGTATCGCTCCACACGTAGTAGTCGCGCTCGGGCGAGCCGGGAGGCGCCTTGCGCGCGCGCTGGAACCAGGGATGCTGGTCGGACGTGTGGTTGACGACGAGCTCAGCTATGACGCGGATGCCGCGCCGATGGGCTTCCTCGACGAAGGCCTTAAAGGCGTCCATATCGCCATAAGAGGGGTGAATGCCGCCGTAGTCGGCGATGTCATAGCCGTCGTCCAGCAGTGGCGAGGGATAGAAGGGAAGCAGCCAGATGGCGGTGACCCCGAGGTCCTGGATGTAGTCCAGGCGCTGCATCAATCCCGTGAAGTCGCCCACGCCGTCATTGGAGGCGTCCTGGAACGCCTTGACGTGCATCTGGTAGATGATCGCGTCCATGAACCAGTCGTCGGCGGCGGGATCGATGGCGACCCTGGCGGCCTGCTCCGTCTCGGCTTCGGACGGCACGGCAATGGCAGCAAGAGGCGGGTCGAGCGTCGTCATGCGCGATCCTGCCTCTTAGAGAGCCTCCAGATGGCGTAAGGCCTCACGCCGGGCTCTAGGAGCATGTGTTGGATCTTGCCTGTCCAGGTGAACTTGCTCCCCGTTGCGAGGTCTTCGACATCGACGGAGGCATGGTCCGCGAGGCCGAACTCCCAGAGTGGCACCTCGAAGTGGCCTCCTTGCGAATTATGGGGATCGAGATTGACGGCCACCAGCACGAAGTCTTGCTTATCTGCGGTGAACTTGCCGTAGTAGAGGATCTGCTCGTTCCACGCGTTGTAGAAGTTCAGGTTCGCGAACTGCTGCAAGGCCGGATGCTCGCGCCGCAGCCTGTTGATCAGGCGGATATCGTCGCGGATATGGCCGGGACGTTCCCAATCCCACGCCTTGATCTCGTATTTCTCGGAGTCGAGATATTCCTCCTTGCCCGGGATGGAACGCCCCTCGCAAAGCTCGAAGCCGTTGTAGACGCCGTAGTTGCACGCGAGCGTGGCAGCGAGCACCAGACGAACACGGAAGCCGGGGCGCCCGCTCGTCTGCAGGTAGTACGGATTGATGTCGGGCGTATTGACGAAGAAGTTCGGACGAAAGTACTCCCGCGCCTCCCCGCGCGTGAGCTCGAGCAGATACTCGGTCAGCTCGTGCTTGCTGTTGCGCCACGTGAAGTACGTATAGGACTGCGTGTAGCCAAGCTTGGCCAGCCGCAGCATCGGCTTGGGGCGCGTGAAGGCCTCGGATAGGAAGATCACGTCCGGAAAGCGATCGTGCACCTCGCGGATCAGCCATTCCCAGAACGGGAATGGCTTTGTGTGCGGATTGTCGACGCGGAAGACCCGAACGCCACGCTCCGACCAGAACAGCACCACGTCGCGCAAAGCATGCCAGATCGAAGGGAATGCCTTGCGATAGAAATGGACGTTGACGATGTCTTCGTATTTCTTCGGCGGGTTCTCGGCGAATTTGATGGTGCCGTCGGCCCGCCAGTCGAACCATTCGGGATGATGCTTGATCCACGGATGGTCCGGCGAGCACTGAATGGCGAAATCGAGCGCAATCTCCAGATCGTGTGTCCGCGCCTCCTCAATGAGCCGCTCGAAATCGGCGAGCGTACCCAGCTCCGGGTGGATCGCATCGTGACCCCCTTCCGCGGAGCCGATCGCATAGGGACTGCCGGTGTCGCCATCCTGGGCCTTCAGCGAATTGTTGCGCCCCTTGCGGTTCGTGCGACCGATCGGGTGGATGGGCGTGAAATAGAGCACGTCGAAGCCGAGATCACGCACATAGGGCAGACGTGCTATTACGTCGGAGAATGTACCGTGGCGATTGACGTCGCCCGACTGCGAGCGCGGGAACATCTCGTACCAGGCGCTGAAGGCGGCCCTGCGGCGATCTACCCACACTTCGAGCTCCTTGTCGTATCGCGTGAGGTTGGTGCGGGGCCCGGCCCGAGCCATGAGGTCGCCGACCTCCCGGCTCGTCACCGATCTCAGCCGCGAGGCCGCGTCGACCTCGGCGGCATGACGCTCGAGAAACGACTGCAATGCCTGGCGGTCCGCCGGGTCACGTCGACGCTGCTCGTCCTGCAGCGCCGCCTCGAGTATCAGCCGGCCTTCCTCCAGCTCGAGGTCGATGGCCAAGCCTGCATCGTGCTTCTTGCTCACCTCGTCCCGCCAGGACGAGTAGAGGTCGCGCCATGCGATGATGGTGTAGTGATAGCGGCCGTTGTCGCGGAGAAGGGACTCGCCGCGCCAGCGGTCGTTGTCGAGGACGCGCATCGGCGTTTCGTGCCAATGCGCTTCACCCTCGCGCCGCAGCAGCAGCGCGGCCCCGATCTTGTCGTGGCCGTCGCAGAAGATGTCGGCCTCAACGACGAGCGTATCGCCCATTGCGCGCTTAACGGCGAAACGTCCGCCGTCGAACTCGGGCCACACCCGCTCGATCGCGACCCGGGTGTCCTTGATCCGGGCGAGGAAGCTCGTGGTCGCCTCTTGGCGCGCATCGCCATCGAAAGCCATCGAGGCTGGTTGCTCGTGCGTCGATGCGATCGCGGCCATCTCGGCAGTTCCGTCCCAAAAAAGCCTACAGGCGCCTTGCGCGGCGCTCCCCAGCTCGCCCTCGTCCTATCTGTTGCGCCGTGTGGCGTCGCCTAGTACACAGTCGCCGTGCACCCGGGGGTGCGGTGCGCTCAGCTACGCGCTCGTCCTGCACCGTGCGTCACGAGCCCTTCACAGAGGACGCTCGGCTCTTGAGAAACCTAGTCTGATCCGAAGCAAAGCGTCAACCGCCAATGCCCGATTGCCAGTTTTGCGACGAGGCGTTGGTGGAGCGATCAGCCGCTCACGGTTGTCGTTGTCCGCAACCGCTTCGCCGTACGAGCGCGGCGGCGAGTTCTTGAGCAGATTGTACCGACACCTCCGGCCATAACTCAGCGTGTGATTTCCGGCCACCCTCTTTGTTGCCGGTCTCCTTGCGTTTGCGCTCTCGACCGCTCCGCAGTTTGGCGACCAGACGGCAGTTTCTCATATCGGCAAAGGCGCCGGCGACCTGGCGCATCATTTTGCGACCCAGGTCGTCACTGTCGGTGAGATCGTCGCCCGATGCGATCAGCAGCTTCGCATCGGCCAGAGCGATCAATTGGACTCGCAAAATCTCCCTTTGCTCCTGAGACATCAAAATCCTACCTCCGCACGCATCTTGACCACGGCTAAACCACCGCAGAACGGTGATGCGTCCCCGTACTGCGGTTGGATTACGAGGCTCCCCTGCGTGTCCACGTATCCGAAACCCTGGCCGTAAGAGATGGCGAGGAGACCTTCGAAAATCGGATGCCTTGCGAAAATTCGGCTCAAACTCGACCGGTTACCCTACGATCGGAACCGCCAGGTCCTTGCCCACATTGCGTATGGTTGCACGTTCATGCTGCACGCGATGTTTAGTCTTGCATTGAAGGTCCTTACGTGGGCGAGGAAAGGCTGCTGGCCGTAGGTGTGGCATCTGGCGCAAGGTAAATAATATCGCCGCCGCGCGGGCATTTTTCCGGCCTGGCGCTTGAGCGGCGCCACAACTCCGCTGCTGCCGGACGCGTCCCAGGGCCGGGTCCGGTCGGGGCAAGCGGCTGGGGACGGTGCCCCGGCCTTCGCAGACCGGGCAGCCGTGAAAATCGTCATGAACTTTGTGGGGCCATCGTACACCTTCCGCCGTCAATATGCTTTTCCGGTAGCCCTGCCCAACCTCGGATCCGCGAAGTCACGTCCTTGCCGGGCAGGATCGTGCCGACGAGCTCCCGAGCCGTAGTCGCGATGACCCCGCCCAGGGCCGGATCTCCGGCCAGCATCGATTTCATGAAGTTGCGGGCTTGCTTCAGAGAGATGTGCGGAGGAAGCGGGGGAACGTTGGGATCGGTGACAAAATCGAGGACTATGGGACGATCGGCGGAGAGTGCCTGGTCCCAAGCCGAGCCGATCTGATCGGGTGTCTCGATGCGAAGACCGCGAAGCCCGAGCGATTTGGCAAATTCTGCGTAAGGCACGTCCGGTAGGGATTGGCTGCTTTCCCACTTTGGATCGCCGGCTTGGATGCGCTCCTCCCACGTTACGAAAGCCAGGTCGCGATTGTTGCTTACCATGACGATCAAGCGCGGATCGGACCAACGCTCCCAATACTTGCCGATGGTAATGAGCGCCGCCATCCCGTTCATCTGCATGGCACCGTCACCGGCGAGCGCGATGATCGGGCGGTCAGGATACGCAATCTTTGCCGCAATTGCGTAAGGGATCGCGCAGCCCATCGTGGCAAGCGAGCCGGAGACCGATCCCATCATCTCCCGACGGAACGCTAGCTGCTGGGCGTACCAAACAGTGGTTGTCCCGCTGTCGGCGGCAACGATCACTCGATCGGGAAGTCTCGCGTTCAGCTCGTAGATGACACGCCGAGGATTGATCGGGTCTGCGTCGACCATGGCGAGGTTATGTGCTTCTTTGCGCGCTGCCTCGATGCTTTCGCGAATCTGCTTTTGCCATCGCCCGTCAGATTTCTGCTCAAGCATTGGTAGCAAGGTGCGCAGGGTGGCGGCCGCATCGCCCAGTAGATTCACCTCACTGGGATATCGCAAACCGAGCATTCCAGCATTGATGTCGATTTGGACACCACGGGCCTGTCCGGGCTCGGGAAGAAATTCGGCGTAGGGAAAGCCGGTGCCGACCATCAGCAGGGTGTCGCAGCCCTGCATGAGATCCCAGCTCGCCTTCGTGCCCAGCAGGCCGATAGCGTCGGTGCAGAGAGCATGGTCATCGGGCATCGCCGCCTTGCCGAGCAATGCCTTGGATACGCCCGCGCCCAGGCGATCGGCAACGGCGATGACCTGCTCGCTCGCTCCCAACGCGCCAGCGCCAATCAGCATCGCGACTTTATTACCGGCGTTTAGAATCCCTGCCGATCTGGACAGCGCTGGGCTGTCGGGCACAATGGGCGCAAGTTCTATGCCGACACCGGAATGGGTCATGCCATGCTCGTGTGTCGGCTCCTGCATGGCCTGCATTTGCAAGTCGTTAGGCAGAATGAGACAGGTCACCTTTCTTTCTGCGAGCGCGATCCGATAGGCACGGTCAATTAGATGCGGAATCTGTGTGGGCGTCACGGCGGTCTCAACGTAGGCGCCGGCTACATCTTTGAATAAGGACTGTAGATCCAGATCCTGCTGGTAGTGAGAGCCCATCGCGGATCGCGCCTGCTGTCCAACAAGCGCCAGAACCGGCTGATGGTCGAGTTTAGCATCGTATAGACCGTTGAGCAGGTGAACGGCGCCGGGACCGGACGTGGCAATGCAGACGCCGACTTCGCCCGTAAACTTCGCGGTGGCGCACGCCATCAGCCCGGCCATTTCCTCATGCCTGACTTGGATAAAATCAATAGCGCCTTTGGTCCTTGCGAGAGCGCCAACCAGTCCGCCATTCCGTCGCCGGGGTAGCCGAACACTCGGTGGACGCCCCACGCCTGCAGCCGCTCCCAGATGAAATCTGCGACGGTTTTTGCCATGGAGCCTTCCGACGAGACTAGGGACTGCATCCGTAACGACTAGACCATGAAATGGTTCAGAAAGAGAGGAACCTTGAACCGACGCTCTGGTTTGCTGTCGACGAGGCGACGACACGCGGAGTACTTCAGAATGCTTACTCGGCTACAAATTGATGTCGGAGGAGCATGGCCCGAAGGATCTGGTCAAGAATGCCGAGCGTGCAGAGAAGGCGGGCTTTGATTTTGCGGCGATCTCCGATCACTTTCTTCCGTGGATCGATGAACAAGGGCATTCGCCATTCGCTTGGACGGTATTGGGGGCGATCGCCAACGCCACGGATCAGCTTGGGTTAATAACCGCCGTCACCTGTCCGACCATGCGTTATCATCCCGCGATCATCGCCCAGGGTGCGGCAACGCTGGCGCTGCTCACGGACGATCGATTTACTCTCGGCCTCGGATCGGGCGAACGCCTTAATGAGCACGTTATCGGATTGGGCTGGCCTGGCGTTGCTGAAAGGCATGAGCGGTTCTGCGAGGCCGTCGAAATCATTCAGGGCTTGCTAAAGGGAGAGCTGACCAACTATCGCGGCAAGTATCTTCAGCTCGAAAACGCGAAGCTGTATGACCGTCCCAGTAAGAAGCCTCCAGTCGTCATCGCCGCTGGTGGTCCCAAAGCGGCCGGCATAGCGGGTGAGAAAGGCGACGGCTTGGTGGCGACAGAGGCGGATAAGGAGCTCGTCGAAGCGTTTCGCGCAGCCGGTGGAAAGGGTCCACTATATGCGGAAGTCGGTATGTGCTGCGGTAAGCGGGAGGATCAGGCGCGCATGACCGCCCACAGGTATTTTCGCTGGTCGGTCACGGGTTGGCCAGTTCAAGCCGAACTGCCTGATACGAAGGGTTTTGAGGCCGTAAGCCGGCATGTCACGCCAGAGAACGTTGCCGAGCAGATCACCTGTGGGCCGTCCATCGAGCGACATCTTGAGGCTGTCATGAAGTACATTGACGCTGGATTCGATCACATCGTGCTCACGCAGATCGGTCCGGAACAGGATTATTTTCTCGAAGTGTTCGAGAAGGAACTAGCGCCAGCGCTGCGTCAGAGCAGGAATGCTGCCTAGCCTCGTCGCCACCAGTTGGCATTGGCCGTGGGGTTGCCGGGCAGCTGACAGGCAAGGACTGCAGATATTCGTTTCACGGGCCACTGCATATCGTGTTGCGCACCAATTGATCGAGGGTTCGGATCGAACCCGAACACCCTGAGCCGCCAAACCGGTGGCCATCGTTCCGGTGAAGCCCGAATGTTCCGGATCGGCCGCAAAAGGCGATTGACGAGAGCCCGCTGGGTTAGGGCGAAGGTGCCGACCTCGATCTTGTTTGCCGGCCGGGTCGCGAAGGAACGCTGCGTAATAATGCGCATCGTAATCGGCCCGGATGCCGGGTGCGCACGTGGTGGATGGTGGGGGCACCTAGTAAACGCACCGACGGTGCGGCCGGATCGATACCAGCCCCGGCCACGAGCTATCCCTTCAGTGTGGCCACCACGTGGGTTTCAATGGTGCTCAGCCAGGAACCGGTCTTGTTCTCGTGCGACTTCGTGAGCTCAACCAGGCACCGTTCGAGACCCTCTTCCATCGCGAGGGACACGAGATCGTCCACGACAGCATTGGCTCTACCGACCTGCATCCTTTTTTCGCTCCGCTGATAAACACGGCTAACGAACCAGCAGCGAAGCGGTTTTATTGTGCTCGTTGTCTTGGTCGGGCGGGAGCCTCGGAGCAGGGCCGGCTCGCGGCGATCGTCAAGTCTTGGGACGATGCAATCCTGGGGCGTTGATCTCGGCGGGCTGATAGCGACGTGTAAGGGCGTGTGAAAGCCGCTGAGGTCATCGGGTAAGCCGGTGATATTGGTCTTCACGAAGCGAGGCAGCCCGACGGACAGCGTCGGTGAACGCCAGGCTTTGAGCGCACTATCGAAATGCATCGTACCCCGCGCGTGCCACATAGGAGCTCAAAACGAAATGTGGTGGTCGGTGCTGGGCAAGACTTCCCATGGGCGAGCTGAATTGGCCGGACGGAACCGGCGCCACGCAATCGGCGTTGCGTCCTGTGCAACCTATACAGAGGTCAGGAAATGGCTACGAGGAAATACTCAAAAGCATCGTCAAGGAAGGTGGGGAAGGCGATGCATGAGCGGAAGAAGGGTACGCTTAAGAGCGGGAGTGGCAGGAAGGTCAAGAGCAAGAAACAGGCGATCGCAATCGGACTTTCACAGGCGCGCAAGGCAGGCAAGAAAGTGCCCATGAGGAAAAAGAAATAGCCAGTGCATCGCCCATGTCGTGCGATTGCGCTGCCGGCTGAATCCTAAGTGTCATGTCCAGGCAATGTCGGCTGCACGCGACTTTCTGCACCCACCATTAGGCTCGGCTCCTCATCCACAGATACCAGCCCTTCGAGGGTGAACTGATTGAGCCGTTGAGCGACCCAAAACAGCGTCACCTGATTGCAAAAATCTGCTCGTCGGTACCGTATCGCACCAACTGCGATATGGAAGTGTCGAGCGGAAAGCATAAAATTTCCTCGTCCCAGACGCTAAGAACGTGCCCGCTGATTTCGGACGCAGTCGCGAAGGAGGCCCAATGTCCCGGTTGACCAAGAGCCTCGGGAGGACCGACGGGGCCATTCGCGAACTGACCGGACGGATCCAACTCTACCGCAATCGGATTGCGCGAAGATCCAGAGAATCCTGCGTTAGCCGAACAAGCGGCGCAGCTCCTTCCCAGCGCGAATGCTGCTCTTGATGGGCTGGTGAAGTATCGCAAACGCCTCCTCCATGCTGCTGAGGTGGAAGCCTACTTATCACCGCACGACGTCACTAATCCGGCGCGTCCTTCGCTGATCCCTCGCTACAGCAGGTAGTCTCTCGGCCGACTGCTATAGCCGCGAAATTTTCCCGTCTAGCCGGGCCCAGGCGTCCGTAACCGGTATCGTCAAGCACACAAGGAACCGTGGGGACCATAGGCCTCCCGATGGATAGATTTCTTTTAAGCAGGGCTTCACGCCGACCGCGTCTTTAGGAGGGTAGCGATGAAGACATTACACAGAAGGTGCGCGACTGCACAAGAAGGAGGTGGTCGCCTGCCTTCGGCTAGCAATCCGAGGGACGGCGACTTACGAGGTGCGCCGATTTCCGACGACGACCCGAGGTCTGCTGGAGCTTGCGGATTGGCTGGAACCCGGGTGCACCCATGTGGCGATGGAGGCAATGGGCATCTACTGAAGCCTATCTGGCACACCCTGGAAGGGCGGTTCCAACAGATCCTAGCCAACGCGGCCCATATCAACGGTGTACCCGGGCGCAAAAGCGACACGAACGATGCGGCCTGGATCGCCGATCTGCTAGCGCATAGCCTGATCCCGGGGAGCTTTGTGCCACCGCAGCCAATCCAAGAACTGCGCGATCTGACGCGGACCAGGAAGCAACTTTACGCGCGAGATCGTGCAGCACACTCAGCGCAATCGGCGCTGGTCGTTGCGCGCATCAGCGCCGGTTGCTGCGTGTCTGTCCTTCCTGCAACGGCTGCACCCATTCACGCCGCGGTCACAGGAGCTTCATCTTTCTGCAATGGCGTATTGCGGAATCGTCAGCTGCTTTTGGGCGGTGCCCCCGCACACACAAGCCGATCAACCGATCATTGGTCAGCGCATGCGTGGGAGTGGTTGGCTTGGCCCCGCCAATTGGCTATCCATCGCTGACAACACCCGCCGCCCGCGGGTCTCCCCTATAATAAGCCGTGGCAGATTGAACCCATCGCAATGACCCCTACGCGCTCGAATGCCGACCGCTGCCCGCGCCGTCCCCGGCGACCCACGATTACGCGTCGGCAAGCCCTCGCTGCACCGAGCGCCTTTGCCATCGGCGTGCTCACGGCGGGCTCTTTGGTACTGGCGAGGGGTGGCGATCCATTTACGCTGGGGGTGGCAGCAGGTGATCCTGCGCCCGATGGCTTTGTGCTGTGGACGCGTCTGGCGGTGGAGCCGCTCGCGGCCGACGGCCTGGGAGGTATGCTCGGACCGGTTGCCGTCACTTGGGAGGTCGCCTCCGATGAGACGATGCAGCACGTCGTTCGCACCGGACTGGTCGAGGCCGCCGCGCCATCGGCGCATTCGGTGCACGTCGAAGTAGGCGGGTTGGAACCCAATCGACCCTATTGGTACCGGTTTGCGGCACTCGGTGCGCGCAGTGCGATCGGCCGCGCCCGCACAACACCGGGATTGGCCGACCGGCTGGATCACTTGCGCTTCGCCTTTGCCTCCTGCTCAAATTGGCAGTTGGGCTATTTCAGCGCCTATCGACACATCGTCGAGGAGCAACCCGATCTCGTCATTTTTCTAGGAGACTATATCTACGAGTACAGCATCCCTGCCACTTCCGCCTCGGCAGGCCGTATCGTGCGCGCGCACGACGGCCCGACCGCAACCGATCTCACCGGCTATCGCAACCGTTACGCCCTCTACCGCACGGATCCGGATCTGCAGGCGCTACACGCAGCGGCCGCCTGTCTTGTGACCTGGGACGACCATGAGGTGGAGAACGACTACGCCAATGAATGGTCACAAGACATGCGCGTCCCGCCGGCAGATTTCTTGCGGCGACGGGCCGCAGCCTATCAAGCCTACTACGAACACATGCCACTGCGCCCACGCGCAATCGTGCCAAACCCATCCCTGCGCCTTTATGGCCGGCTGCCGTTCGGCAACCTCGTAACCTTCTCCGTTTTGGACGGCCGCCAGTATCGATCAAAACAGCCCTGCGAGGTGCCGCCGTCGCGGCGCGGGCATGTTGCTCCGGACAGCTGCAGCGAACGTCTTGATCGGCAGCGCACGCTGTTGGGCTACGAACAAGAGCAATGGCTGAGCGAGGGGTTCAAGCGGACCAACACCGCCTGGAATGTCGTTGCCCAGGCGCAACTCGTGGCGCAGCTGCGCCAAAAGAACCGGGTTGGCGAGGTTGGCTATTGGACGGATGGTTGGGACGGATACCCTGCCGCGCGGCAGCGTTTGCTCGACGCCATCGCCGCAAGCCGAGTGCCAAACCCCGTGTTTATCGGTGGCGATATCCATTCCTTCTGGGCAACGGACCTCAAGCAGGACTTCAACAATCCGCTGTCGGCAACCCTCGCCACGGAATTCGTGGGAACGTCCATCACCTCGGACCCACCGCCGCACGGCCTGATCGCCGGGCTGCTGCCCGAAAACCCGCACGTGCGCTACTTCGAAAGTCGCTATCGCGGCTACGTGGTGGTCGACGTCAATCGTGATCGGATGCAGGCCCGCTTCCGCGCCATCTCTGATCGCCAGGACCCGCGGGCAACCGTATCAACGCTCAAGCAATTCATTGTGGTCAACGGGGCACCCGGCGCCATCGACAGCAATGGCTAGCGTTTTCTGCGGGGACCGTGGACCCCAAGCGTCGACACACCGCTCCCACGCTCAACTGACCTACGCCTGACGCCGGTCACCACCGGGTTGGGCAGGAGGTGCAACCCCTGGCCAGCGCCGGCAGTTCAGATGGTGCGATCCCTGGCAATACAGGACGCTACTTCTCCTGCTGCAGCATGAATCGAACACGCCGCTGCACCACGCGACGGCAGGTGCGGGTCCAGTCTTGCTTGCTCATGTGTGTGCCCTTGTCCCAGTCCTTGATGCAGTCGCTCAGATACTGGGCGCCGAGTTTCTGGACTTCGGCTTCGGACACGGTGCTATCAGGCTTTGGCGTTGCCGAGGACGGGGTGCCTTGGCGTTTCCCGGTTGCAGAACCGGACTGGCCGTGGGCAACGCTGCACGCGAGCAATAGCGAGATGGCACCAACAAGAAGGCGGGTTCGCATGTGGGGACAAACCTAAATTTCGAGCACGTACTGTCGTGCTGTGAGACCGGCAGCTCATTGGTCTTACTGCATTATTGCCTGGGAAGATAGCGATGGAAGGAGAATATGCGCCCAGCTGCGCCGCGTTGGGGCTACCTTGCGGCTTCTCGTTTCTGGAGATGCTGCGACGGGCCGCAAGCGGTTAGTCCCGCAAGCGGCCCCGCGCCTGTTCTCTAATAGAGGCTACCTCCGCATTCCCGGCGATAGCGTCGACAATTGCCCTCGCCAATTTCGCCGCGCCGTTCTTTGTAAAGGCACGCTTGCCGCAACTGCCCACAATAGGACAGGCGTCTGCTGCACTCGGCGCGATAACGACGGCAGTTGCCTTCTCCCACCTCGCCGCGTTCCTCCTTATACGTGCAGGCGCGACGTAAGCGTTCGCAATGATCGCCGCGCCAATACTGAATTTGCTCGATCTGTTTTGCGTGGGCGGCGGTGCCTTGGCCGCCAGCAAGGGGTATCGCCAGAGCCGCCGTGCCACTGCCGAGCGCCGAGGCGACGGCCACAATCGTGAAAGCGATCATCGTCCGCATGTTCCTTCACTCCCAGTAAATGACGATTTGCCCGAACGCGATCGCCGGCTACTGCGCCACGCAACCATGGTCCAATTTGAGCGGTTGGCTGAACGCCCGCACACAGAACTGTTCATGGGTCATTCAGCTGGCCGCGAGGTTGAGGTCGCCCGTCACTGGCAGGCAAAGCTCGCTCTCCTCCCGACGCCCGCTGGTCATTGCGCGGCCAAGATCGGTTGCGTCCCGTCTCGAGGCGACGCCGACATTACCGGCCCTGCGCTCGCGCAAATGGGTCTGCGTGGTGGAGCCCGAGCACGACGAGATTGCCTTGGCGGCCAACGCCTCCCCGGCGCTGGCCCGCGGCGGGACCGCGAAGGCTCGCCACCAACCGGCGCGGTATGTTATGTTTTCGCGGTCTGTAAAACATTAGAAGGGGCCAGCAATGGCGAAGAAATTGGGAAAACGCGAGAAGCTCGATCTCATTTTATCGGAGCTATCGGCGCTAAGGGCCGATATCAAAAAACTGCTGACGCAACGGTCGTCCGGCGCCGATCGCGATCCCCAAAGTCGCCCGACGTCGGTGCGCCCGCTACGAGCAAAAAAGGCCGCAAAGCGCAGCAGCGCGCCTCGCAAGCGGGCCGAGGTCAAATCGAAGCCGGTGTTGGTTGAGCCTGCGGAGGGGAAGCCTGCGGTGCAGCCGGCGAGCCGCATTGCCTAGTTCTTGGCGCGGACGCGATATTCTGTCTCGGCGTGCAGAGTTGATCGCCTGAGAACGGACGTTCAGCAGTCATTTGTCCATACGCTTCCTATCGCCGACTTTGCCGGCAACCCCGGCCTTACCTTTGACATGGCCAGCGCTGGCGGCCCTCCTCGATCACAGCCGCTGCAATTGTCCGGGCCCGTTGCTGTTGCACGGAACGTGAGGGAAGCCGGCATGATCCTCTTTGACGGGTTCCTGGCCGTTCTGCTCGGCTCGCTGTTGCTATCGGCTTTGGCCAGGCAAAATCCGAATGCCGAACCCAGCGCACTTGGCGCTTCGGCGGCAGGGTGCTGACCTTTGGTCCACGTGCGCCGCGCAGCATCCTGGAGTTGAGAATTGGCGTTGGCACGTCTTTGTCGCGCCGGTTCTTTGAGAGATGCCTCCTGCGACAGCTTACGACGCGATCTGAGGGGGCAATTGACCTTCAGGCCATGCTTGTGCGAAGGCACGGGGTGAAGGCCGCCCGGGACCTGCCGCACCCCCCAGGCGCTAGCCGGCGCTCGTCGACCATGAACCGGCCCGTCAGGCAGTGCTCGCCATGCGGTCGCAGTGGCAAGCTTGGCAATGCCGCTGTTCACCACTGGGAAGCGGAGATAGACCCCCTTGAATTGAGGCACGATCAATTGCGGCACGTTGTGCCAACCGATAGGACACAACAGCATGGCGCGTATCTTCATCACCGGATCATCGACCGGACTTGGTCTGATGGCGGGACAGCTGCTGATCGAACAAGGCCATGGGGTGGTGTTGCATGGCCGCAATCGCGCGCGCGCCGATGCGGCCATGGCCGCCGCGCCGGCCGCTGAGGCCGTCGTCGTCGGCGATCTCTCGCGCATCGGAGACATGCAAGCGGTTGCCGATCAGGTCAATCGGCTTGGCCGCTTCGACGCCGTGATCCACAATGCTGGTATCGGCTATCAAGAGCAGAAGCGGATCGAAACGGAGGATGGGCTGGCGCACGTGTTCGCCATCAACGTCCTTGCTCCATACCTTCTCACCGCCTTGATCGAGCGGCCCGATCGGCTTGTGTATCTCAGTTCCGGAATGCACCACGGCGCCAAGCCGAACTTCGCTGACCTTTTGTGGAGCAAACGGCCCTGGCAAGGTGCGCAAGCCTATGCCGAGAGTAAACTTTATGACGTGGTATTGGCTTTTGCGGTGGCCCGCCTTTGGCCGATGGTCCGCGCCAACGCGCTTGAGCCGGGCTGGGTCCCAACCCGCATGGGCGGCCCTGGGGCAACGGGCGACATGAGCAAGGCGCATGTGACGCAAGCGTGGCTTGCGGCCAGTCAGGATGCCCTCGCCCTTTCGAGCGGCCAATATTTCTACCACCAGTCCTTGCGTGCGCCGAACCCGGCAGCAAAGGATGAAGCGGCGCAGGACAAATTGCTCGATGCCTGCGCGCGCCTCTCGGGCACGACCTTGAGGGCCTAGGGTCTGCGCGCGACCCGCCCAACCCGATTTCGGCGCACCATCAATTTTGTGCTGATCGCCGGCGGCTCCGGCAGCCGGCCAAGCGCTGGATTAGGGCAGCAAGGGTCAGGTGCCGTTCCTGTCGCCTTGCTGTGGACGTTTTGCGGAGCCGTCCGGCGCGGGGCTCGTATTCCCGCGGTTCTGACGATCCCCTGTCGCACCGACTTGCCCGGTTTTGAGGGGGCAGGCGACAGTCTTTTTTGCCACGGACCGGTTGTCAGCTCTGTGCAGCGGGCAGCGGTGCCCTCGAGCACCGCTGCCACGCAAGGAGGGAAGGCCGCTGGATTTTAGTACAAGACCACTGGGTTTGCGGGTGAGCCCGTGCCACCCACAATCCTCAGCGGCGCCCAAATGAACGCGCCTTCGGTGATTTTGGCGTCGATCAGCGACTTGGTGTCCACGTTCTCGAGGTTCCAAATGCCGCGTCGCGTCTGCATCTCGGTGTGGCACGGCACGGCATAGTCGGTGCCCTGTTCGCCGGCTGGCTGGGCGTCGTTGGCCGAAGTGTCACCCATCATCAGAGCGATATCTCGCGAGGCCATGTATTCGCAAGCGCTGATGCCAAAGCCCGGTTCTCCCTGCGCAAACAGGTCCCGCGCCGCTTTGCGCTCGTCGGAGCTCATGGCTTTGTAGCGATCGTTGCTCCAGGAATTGCCCTGGCCGGTGTGCAAGGCAACGCAGTCGCCTGCGCCGATCTCGGCGAGGCCCTGCGCTTTGACGATGGCTTGCACATCTTCACCGGTAATGATGCCAGGCTCACCTGGAGCCTTGGGAATGGGCAGCATTTCCGCGCTGGCCGGAATCCTCCCCTGGGACTTGCGGTAGGCTACCGCGTCCAACACAACGAGACGGCAAACAAACCCCAATTCACCCACGTGCTCGACGCCATTGGGGCCCATGCCCGCTGCTCGTCCGCCCGGGCCGCGCTCATAGGACTGGGGAAACAAGTTCCCGTTGTAGAAAAACATGCCCTTCGAGGTATTGACGCCGATATGACCGGGTCCGTCGAATTGCGTGCCGATCTGCCCGATTTCGGTGGTGACATATTCATCATGATAAACCATCGCATTCTTACCAAACGGGCCCGCGTGCGGTGTGCCAGGCAGAACCATGCTCCACCCCCGCATACCGACCGCTGGAATCTCGCGATGATAGTATTTGCCGACCGTCAGGGACTTGAACTGTTTCACCGTCGCCAGCGCCCGCTTGACGTTGTCGGCGTTCTTCGTGTGATTGGCGGAGCCGCTCCTGTCATCCTTGCCCCACTTCGAGGGTGCCCAGTTTTCGGCGAAGGGCTTTTCCGCTGAGGGACCCGGCAGGAGTTGCGCGGCGGCGGAACCGCCGACGGCGCAGAGGAGTGCACTGGCGAGCACGGAATATCTCATCGCTTATTTCCTCCTAGACTTGGGTTGCTAGCGATGCGTCCGATCACACGCGAGATGCGGGGCCCGCAAAGCGCCCTCCCGTGCCCGGAGGCATGGCAGCAGCAACTCTAGCAGATGGCGCAGCCAAGTGCTCTGCGTTTTCTGAAGCAAGCGTCCGTCAGGCGTTGGCGAGCGACTTGCCGCCTTTTAAGGATGTTGCGGCTCAACGCTCGATCATAGCGTGGCCGCACTTTGAGCGACACGCACGCTCGCGCTCATGAGGCAGAGGCTCTCGGCGCTGGCGACCGGGCCTTGGCAAATCCGTGGGCCCTGAGGCACACGTCTGGGCGCGGCGGGTGTTATCCTCGCCCGAACCGGTTTGGAAAGGCAGGGGAGCGCACACGGATGCTCACCAGAGATGTCACCTATCGCGACCAGGCTGCAACTCTGCGGGGATTTCTGGCCTACGAGGAGATGGCGCCGGGCCGGCGGCCGGGCGTGCTGGTGATCCACGAGGGATTGGGGCTCAATGAGCACGCCATGCAGCGGGCGCGCAGGCTCGCCGACCTCGGCTATGTCGCCTTGGCTGCCGATATGTTCGGTGATCGCCGGCAGGCCAGGGACCTGCAAGAGGCGCGCGAGCTGATGGGCGAGCTGCGCGACGACCCGGCAAAGCTCCGGGCGCGCGCCCGCGCTGCGCTTGCAACCTTGGCAACTCTGCGGCAGGTGGATGCCGAGCGCCTTGCGGCCGTCGGGTTTTGTTTTGGCGGCTCGGCTGCGCTCGAGCTTGCGCGCGATGGTGCCGATCTTCGGGCGGTTGTCAGTTTCCATGGCGGGCTCACGACCAAAGCGCCCGCAACCCCAGGGCAAGTGCGGGCGAGCCTTATGGTGTGCACCGGTGCCGATGATCCGCTGGCACCCTCAGAGCAGGTGATCGCCTTCCAACAAGAGATGCGCGCAGCCAAGGTGGAGGACTGGCAGGTCATCAGCTACGGCAACACGCGGCACGGCTTCACCAATCCCGCAGCTGACGGCTCAATCCTGCCGGCCGCCCACTACCACGCGAGGTCGGACCGCCGCGCGTGGTCGGCCATGCAACTGTTTCTCGCTGAAGTGGTGTGACGTGGACGCTAACGCAGGCTGATAGCAAAGCCGTTCGCGGCAGCGCCGCGCCCGGTAGACAGAGGTGCTGAGCCCCTGTCCCGGCGTCAGGGTTTAAGAGTTAGACCTTGAAGATCTGGGCGTAACGGGCCTTGATCTCTTCGGCCGCCTTTTCGACGCCGGCTGGATCATCCTGCATCAGCTTGATTTCCGAGAGCTTGCGCCGACCCGGCTTCTCCTTGGCTTGCGCGTGCACAGAATGCTGGCAGGCGAAGTCGACCAGCAGCTGCTGCGCCTCGATGCCGTGCAACCAGCTATAGAACAGGCGAGCGGCATTGGGATTGGGCGCATTTTTGAGGACGCCGCTGGGAGCGTTGATCAGCGGGGTGCCTTCGCTGGCATAGACCACCTCCACCGGTGCACCCTGCTCTTTGAGCTGGATCAAGTTGTAGTCGTTGCCGTCGGCCATCACCGCGCGCTCACCGAGCGCCAGTTTCTTGGGTGGATCGGTCGAAGACTGGACCTGCAGCACCTTTTGCTTGGCGAGCTCCTCGAAATAGCGCCAGCCAAGGTCCCGAGCGATCTGAAACGTCGCCGTCATAATGCTGCCGGCGTAGGCTGGATGGGCCTTGATGATCTTGCCCATCCACTTCGGGTCGAGCAGGTCGGCATAACTCTTGGGTGCCTCCTCGGCCTTGACCAGGTTGGTGTTATAGCCGAGCGAGGACAACCAAATGCGCGTGGTAATATGCATGCCTTCCGGATCGCGGTGCTCGGTCGAAAAGTGCTGCGCCGCCTCCTCGGGAAGATAAGCCGCCAACCAGCCATTGCGCTTCCAGACAATAAAGTGCGCAGCATCGGCGCTGTTGACCACGTCGACGGCAAAGATGTTGCTGCCACGCTCCTGTTCAATACGTTGATAAATGCGCTCCGAGCCAGACCGCTCGACGCGTACACCAATGCCCGCATGCCGCGCCTCGAAACTCTTGGCGACGCGTTCCGCCACGGGGAGGTCCATCGCCGTGTAAAACGAAAGCTTGCCCTCCTTGCGGGCGGCCGCGACCAGTTGGGGGGTGATCGGCTCGGCGGCCGGGGCCTGCGCGAGCACGCGGGTGGCGAAGGCGGCCGGCGCGGTGACGGCGACCGCAGCTGAGGTTTTCAAGACATCGCGACGGGAAGGGTGTTGCCTGCGCACTCATTGCCTCCTCTGCGCTCGCCGCACACATGCGGGCCAAGGCCGGTGGCACTGTATACCACGGTGCGCCAAAACCCATTCCGCGCGCCGCGGTGGGCACGGATTGGTGGCCGCCGCGCCAGAACACGTGTGGTCGCATTCAATGGCTTAGCGCATTTTCTGCATGTAACGAGAAAGACTGTTGCTCGGGCAATACAGCTCTTGACGGCAGCTGCTTTCGTCACGGCAAACAGCGCGAATCACAGTAAGGTTTGTGTACTGCAGTCTTAGCCAGCGCGCGCAATCCCCAGGGGCTCAGGCCATTCTCCCGCACTACACTGGCCTGGGCCCTTTGTGTTGCCCGCGAGCGTGGAAAGACGCTGGGGCTGACAACACAACGAGGAGCCCATTGGCTCTTTGATCCCCCACGGCCTCTCAGGCTTTGCCACCGGTGCGCCAGTGCCGTAAGTCACACACGCCGCGATCGCGAGAAGGCCTGTCCGGATCTGCAAGCTGCTGCCCGCGATCCCGCGCCACGTGCGGGGAATACATCGGCAATCCTTGCGTTATCTCTTGGCTTGTTGCTGTCTGTCGCCGGGAGACGGCGACAGAGCTTGGCCTAGCCCCTTGTTCCGCCGGGCAGGCCGGTGCCCATCGTATCTGTGCGTGGCGTGAAGAGTGCGTGTCGGCGCACATCACTGACGGAGATCCATGTGGCCCAAGCCAAATTCCGCGAAATCATGTCATGGGACGATTGGAAAGCGAAAGCCCGGGGCATGGACCCGCGCTGCTCGCAGTGCGGGTCCGCCCCCAAGCAAGCAGAACGCGACACCCTCTTGCTGACCGGATTGTGCGAGGCGTGCACGGCGAAGACGGACGATCTTTCTGGGAGTTGGCGCGAGTTGTGCAAGTGCTCCTGAAGTAGCCTGCAAGATTGTCAAAGAATGCGCGGGGGCTTGGTGCGGGCTGATCTGGCCGGCATGGGCCGACCCTGTGCGCCCCTGGCGTGCGCGGCAATTGCCTAAACAGGTGCGGGCGCTTCCGAACAGCTGTGGCGACATCATCCTGAGGACTGCCGACGTCGTCAGGTTCGGGCCGCTTACTCCCAGGCGAGCCCATGACCCCGCGCCAGAGCCCGGCTTGGCGAGCGGCGCAGCCCTATTGCAGCCTGCGGCGCGCGTCGCTCTTGGCGGATCCCTCTTCGCCCTCGGCGGCGCTCTCTTTCTCACAGCGAATGTCCTCGAGCGTGCGCAAGAACGCGAGCTCGAGCACCAACTGCTGTTCAGCCTCGGCGATGGGCTCGCCCATGGCGCGCATCATGCCGATGACGGTGCGCACATTGGCGATGCGCGATTTGCAGGCCGCGATCTGTTTTGCAAGGTCATCCGGCATTGTCGGGCTCAGAAACGCGGCAATGCAGCGTTAAAGCAACGCATGCGGATCCTAGGCCTAGCGTCGTTGGCGGGAAAGTAAAAACGGCGTTGGCCGGGAGCGCAGTCTGGGTTAGCGTATGGACGGTGGCGAGACGGGCTCGGCGGCCCGTCATCTTCCCTACCATGGCCTCGTCTGCCGCCCCAGCTGTCGCCGACTGCGCCCGCGAGGCGGGGGAAGCGCTGTCGGCTGAAAGGGATGCCATGCCGAGCGGTGACAGCAAGGGATCCGGCGCTGGCAAACCCAAGCCCACCTGGCGGAGCACGCTGCGGGCTGCGTCCATCTTTCTGCTGGTGAGCGCATCGGTCGCCATTGCCTTCTACGGCCTCAAATAACTTCGCCCTCCGTTGCCCCGCCAATGTCGTCGCTTGATTGGCCGCTGCCGGTGCGCCGCCGGCGGTATGGCCCGCCACCATCGCGTGGCGGATGTGGCCCTCAATATGACAGCGCGTGCGGCCGAGCCCTTGGCACGGTCCCACCGCCTGCGCCGCCGACGCTAGAGGGAGCGCAGTTGCCTTGCGCTTGCCTTTTGCCTTTGCCACTCTGGACGGCAGGTTCGGCCGCTTGGCCCAACCCTGCAAACGTAAAACCGGTGGATAAGCGGGGGCCCCCTGGCGATGCGTGCCGGTCACGGCAAACGAAGAAAATGCAGGGCCGTCTTCGGGTTGTAGCGTCGTCGGCACGATATGCTAAGGTGCCTTGAGTCGGGGTTGTTCCTGCAAAACGCTTTACAGCAGATGCATTTTCGTTCTTGTGCCGCCGGTGCGGGTTCCTTTTGTTGAACGGGGCATTTCGGTAGCGCTTCCCATCACGCACGACGACTGCGGTTTGCCGCGGTGAGTTGGTCGGAGTGAGGGAACAATATGCAACGGGGGTCCATGGCAGGCGTGTCACAATTGACGCCTGGGCTGACCAAGGGCAAGCAGGACTCCACGCTGCAGGCGTGGGTGCGCTGGCTCGCCTTCCGGTTGGTCGAGCTTGATCGCTACCCCAAACGCACCATTCTCGCCGCCAATGATTTCATCCTTTTCAACCTGGCGCTGTGGCTGGCCATGTCGCTGCGCCTTGGCGAGCTGTTCGTGCCGCCCAGCACGGGCGTTTTTCTGTTGCTGACAGCTGCGCCCTTCATTGGTGTGGCCACCTGTTTCCAATTGGGCGTCTACCGCATGGTGACGCGCTTCATCGGCGCGCGCGGCTTCACTCTCGCGGCCGGTGCCGTGGGACTTTCGGCGCTCTACTGGAGCCTGCTGCTCTATTTGTCTGGGATCTACAGCATCCCCCGCTCGGTGATCATTCTCTATCCCGTGCTGGCTGCCGTCTTGATTTGGTTCAGCCGCCAGGTGGCGACCTCCGTGCTCCGACGCGGCGGCGTGGAAATCCCCGCGCGGGTCCCCGAAAACGTAAGGACCGTGCTGATCTATGGGGCTGGTACCCCCGGGGTGCAGCTGCTTGAAGCGCTGCGAGCCACGGGGGGCTACCGCCCGATTGGGTTCGTTGATCCACGCCGGACGCTGGCCCGGCAATATGTGGCCGGTTTGCTGGTGTCGTCACCCGCGCGCCTCGCCAGTCTCATTGCCGAGCATGAGGTGGAAGAGGTCCTGTTGGCGATGCCCCGGGCGCAGCGCCGCGAGCGCCGGGCCGCGCTGCAACAGCTGGAACAGCTCAAGGTTCGCGTGCGCACCCTGCCGGCCATCGAGGACCTGGCGGCTGGACGCGTGGCGGTCAGCGATCTCAGACCCGTGGAGGCCGAAGATCTGCTGGGGCGTGATCCCGTGCGCCCCGACCCCGCCGTGCTGGCCCGCAACATCGCCGGCAAGTCGGTGATGGTGACGGGTGCTGGTGGCTCCATCGGTTCAGAGCTCGTGCGGCAGATCATCGGCCTGCGACCCAAGCGGTTGGTGTTGCTGGAAAGCGGCGAAAGCCAGCTCTACCAAATCGATCTACAAGCGGAGACCCTGCGCCAAGCGGCCTTTGCAACGCCCGCAGAGCGGCCGCAGATCATCTCTGTGCTCGGCTCCGTCCTCGATGCGCCCATGGTGCGTCGGGTGATCGAGGACAACGCGGTGGAGACCATCTATCACGCCGCTGCTTTTAAGCATGTGCCTCTGGTTGAGCACAACCCGGTGGCCGGCTTGCGCAACAATACCTTCGGCACCGCGACGCTTGCGGAGGCGGCCGCCGCCTGCGGTGTGGAGCGATTTGTGCTGGTTTCCACCGACAAGGCGGTGCGGCCCACAAGCGTCATGGGTGCAAGCAAACGTCTGGCGGAATTGATACTGCAGGCCCGCGCTGCCGAGGGACGCTGCCGCACGGTTTTCACCATGGTGCGTTTTGGCAATGTTCTCGATAGCTCGGGCTCCGTGGTGCAGCGCTTCAGAAGTCAGGTCGAGGCCGGTGGGCCCGTGACCGTCACGCACCCCGACATGATCCGCTATTTCATGTCGATCCCCGAAGCCGCCGCCCTGGTGATTCAGGCCGGTGCGATGGCATCGGGTGGCGATGTCTTCGTGCTCGACATGGGGGAACCGGTCAAGATCGACGACCTGGCGCGCTGCATGATCCGGCTGATGGGGCGGGACGTGCGCGACGATGCCAACCCGGACGGCGACATCTCCATTCACTACGTTGGCCCGCGCGACGGGGAAAAACTGTGCGAGGAGTTGCTGATTAGCGAAAACGTGATCCCGACCGAGCACCCCCGCATTATGCGCAGCCGGGAGCCGTTCGTGCCCAAGGCCAAACTTGAGCCGATGCTCGCCGAGCTGGCCGCGGCCATGGCGCAGGACGCGCTGCCAGCGATCAAGGCAATGCTGGCACGGATGGTGGAGAACTATCATCCAGCCCAGCACGAGGTTGAGCACGGCGCGCCCAGCGACGGCGGTGCGATTGCGGCCTGACGGCGACTGCAGCTGTCCACGCCTTGGGCAGCCCCGGACAAAAGCCCGGTCGTCACTGTCCCCGGTGCACGCGCTCGCAGAGACATCGGCGGCCGCTGGTTGCTTGGATGGCGCCGCCCGGGTCGAAAACGCCAGGGCCATTGCCGTTGGTGTGCGACGCCGGGCGGGCTACAACGCACCGCCGCCCATGGTCCCGAGCGGGGTCGGCCACGGCACCACTGGCATGGGGCTGGAACGAGCAAGGCGCAGGCAAGGGTCGAGAGGGCTTGGCGACGGCAGGGACCGATGCGCGTGGCGGTAACCGGGGCGACGGGTTTTGTCGGCAACGCCCTCATCTCGGATTTGGCGGCGGAGGGCAACTGGAGGGTGACGGCGATCACCCGACGTCCCTGGAGCCACGCCTCGGCCAATGTCCGCTGCGTAACCGTCGGGGATCTGGTCGCTGCCCGCTTGCCGGCTGGCTTACTCGCCGACACGGACGCGGTCGTGCACGCGGCGGCGATTGCGACGGCACGGCCGACGGCGACCTCACGTTTGCGCCTGTCGGCGGTGAACGTTGAGGCTGCGGTTGCCATGGCGCGTCTGGCGGCCATCGCCGGCGTAAAACGCTTCGTGTTTTTGAGTTCCATCAAGGTCAACGGCGAGGAGACCGCTCCCGGCCGGCCGTTTACCGCGCAGGACGCGCCGGCTCCCGCCGACCTTTACGGCGGCTCGAAATGGGAGGCGGAGCAGGCCTTGCGCGCGCTCGCCGACGCAACCGGGCTCGAGCTGGTGATTGTTCGGCCGAGCCTCGTCTATGGCCCCGGTGTTGGCGGCAATTTCGCACAAATGGTGCGATGGGTGGCGCGTGGCATTCCCCTCCCCCTTGGGGCCGTGCACAATAAGCGCACCCTGATGGCCTTGCCGAACCTTGTCGATCTGATCAAAACCGCACTCAGCAGTGCGGGGGCGGCCAATCAGACCTTGCTTGCCGGCGATGGCGAAGACTTCTCCACGCCACAGTTGCTGAGCGCCATCGGCCGTGCCCTGGGACGGCCCGCCCGGCTTCTCCCCGTTCCCCCGCCGCTCCTGGCGGCCGCCGCCTCCCTCTTCGGCAAACGAGATATGGCGCGCAAACTGCTGGGCTCGCTGCAACTCGATCTCAGTCAAACAAGGGCACGTCTCGATTGGTCGCCACCGGTGAGGGCTGAGCAAGCCTTGCGCGAGGCGGTGCGCTCACTGCGGGATGAGCGCGCCATGGCGCAACAGGCCTGAGAGACGCGGCCTTTCCGTCAGGCGCGCACGCGGTCGCCACGGCCGGCCCCGGCGATGGCCTGCCAAATCAGCGATATATCCTGCAGCAAGGACATGTCTTCGACATAGCGCGCATCGCTTGCCGCCAATCGTTCTGGATCTGACATGTCGATGCCGGCCACTTGCGAAATCCCGGTCAAGCCGGGCATCAGGGCCGCCAGGCCAAGCCGCCGGCGGGCCGAAATGAGTTCCACTTGCGAGGGCAAGCAGGGACGCGGCCCAACGAAGCTCATCTCGCCTTTGATGATATTGCAAAGCTGGGGTAGCTCGTCGAGCTTCAGTCGCCGCAGGTGCCTGCCGATCGGCGTAACGGCGGAAGACGTCATCTGATGCGTGGGGACATGTGCCGTCTCCATCAGCATCGTGCGTAGCTTGTAGCAGGTAAAGGGCCGCTCGTCCTTGCCAACGCGCGTCTGCCGAAAGATGGCCGGTCCCTTGGAGCCAAGACGAATGAGGAGCACGCACGCGACGACCACGGGCGCCAGCAACAGCAGGCCGATCGACGCCGCTGTAAGGTCGAAGGCACGCTTGATCATTTGGCCCCTCCGTGACGGTTTGCAGCCCGCCGACTGCGGGCACCTCCTCCTAGCGGGCAACGCTTTGGCCGAGCAACGCGGGCAGCAGGCTGCCGTGCGGGTCGCGCGTGGGCCAAACACCGGTGCCAGACCTGAGCCGCCCCGCTCACCATCCCCATGCTCCTGAACTTCGTGCGCCAAATCCCATGCGGCAAAATCCCATGTTAGATCCCCCGTGCCCAGCCGAGAAGACGAGGACCTCTTGCCCACACGTACAACAAGCGCGCGCCGAGCCTTATCTGCCCAAGGCCTCTCGTTCTCCTGGCGGTCGCATCGGCTCGACCGGTCGGTCGATGCCTTTGCCGCTTCAAGGATCGACACGCCAACCCAACATGGTCTCATAGCTCGTCAGCAAAGCCCGTTTGACGTGCGCCTCGGTGAAGCCAGTGAGGAGGCGCTGGCGCGCGGCGCGGCCCAGCCGCAGGCGCAGGTCGCGATCCCCGGCCAATGTCCGCATGGCCGTGGCAAGGGCGGCGGCGTCGCCCGGCGGCACCAGCAGACCTTCGATGCCGTCGCGTACGAAATGGCGGTTGCCTGGGACGTCAGAAACGATCAGGGGGCGGGCGCAGGCAGCCGCCTCCAACAGGGCGCGCGGTAAGCCCTCGCCGCCACGCGAGGCTAGCACGAACATATCCGCACCCTGCCAAACTCCAACGACATCCCTCACAGGTCCATACCAGCGCGCGCCGCTGCGTTGACACCAGGTGGTGATCTCCTGCGGCGGGACGGCCTCGGGATTGTCGCGATCGCTGCTGCCATAAAGCTCCAGTCGGAGATCGACCCCCTCGGCCACAAGCCGGTCATAGGCCTCGATCAGCAGGTCGATGCCCTTGGACTTGATCATGCGGCCGACATGTGCGGCGACAGGACGTGCGTGATCTGGGGGCGCCAGCGCCGGGAATGCTTCCGGGTCGACACCGGCACCACCAAGAATGGCAAAGCGCGAGCCGAGGTTTGGCGCAACTTTGCGCACCATTGCCAGATCGTCGGGGTTTTCCACCAGCAGATATGAGGTCGGCTTGCGCACGAGGGAAGCCAGCACGCGCAGCATGGCAAGACGATAAAGGCGCAGGATCGGATTGGTCGCAATCCCCGCCAAGCCCTGTCCGGTGACGTGGACAACCGTGTGCGGCACTCGGGCCAGTCGCAGGGCCAGTCCGCCCAGCACGATTGGCTTCATCGCCACGAGGTGTACGACGTCGGGTCGTTCTCGTTTCAGAATGCGTGCGAGCGCCCACGCCAATTGCGCCGCCAAAGCCTGGTTGTTCGAGCTGCGGCGAAAGTCGAACTCCAAGGTGCGCGCCCCGAGCGCCTCGATCTCGTGGAGACGTCCCGATGAACGCGTAACGACGACGACAGACTCTGCCAGCTGGGCGAGTACGGAGATCAGGGGACGAAAGTGCGAGAGCGCAAACCAGTCCTCGGTGATCAGCAAAGCGATCTTGCCGCACGTCCGGGCTGGTCGCACGTCCCATTCCGCCACGTTGGGATTGCTGGTCAGAGGGCCACCTCCGTCCTAGGTCGGCCGTGCGTCGATCGTCGATCGGCCGCACGGCTGTTTACAACGACGGCCCATAGGTAGGTTAAGCGCCCGACCAAATGCAACGACGTCATGCGCACTGCCAGCCCGCAAGACCTACGCCGGTCGGCCGAACGGCTCGCCGGCAGCCCTGCGCCGACCTTATCCACACCTTGCAATCCCCCGCGGCATTCCGCCACCTGTGGACGGCGGTCTGCCGATGCCGCCAGCGCCGACGTCGACGCCGACAGGAGCCCGTGACAGCAAGACGGCGGGGCCAGCGCGGTCGCGGCCGCCGCGGCCGACGAGACTGGCCCATTGTGCCGTTGTCGAAAGCGGTGGAGCGCCCAAAGATGCCCGTGCTATCTTTGCGAATCATCGCCATGTCGGGGGAAATGGCCGCAAACATCATTGCCACGGCCGTCGGGCCAAATCTCGCCCCAGTTTGGTTGGGGCACAGGCTTTCCTCTTGTGGCCATTCATTTTTGGTTGCGGGGCCAGACCTCATCGGAGACTCGGGGAGCGAAGCGTTTTTGCCTCCATCTGACGTGCAAACCGGAAACGCCTGCGATCCGTTAAGGGCTGGGGAAGCGCCTAAACGGGTGATCAACACAGGCATGACGGTCAAGACAGGTCGGCTCACGGACTAGGAGCCCGGAGACTACTTTGTGATGCAGTGGACATCCTTGCTGGCGATCGGGGGCTACGCGATTTCTTCGGCTCTGGTCGTCGCCATCGTGTTTCAGCCTCATCTCACCGTTCTGCTGCTGCCGGCGCTTGCACTTTATGCCCTGTTGGGGTTGCGGCCAGAACTCCGGCGCTGGCCGTTTTCATGGCGTGCGGTGTGGGTGCTGCCAAGCATCTTCGCCCTCTACGTTGTGCTGACCTCGCTTTGGGCCAAGGATCCTCGTGCGGCGTTCGCCGCGGGCGCGCTGTTTGCTCTCTTCTTGCTGTCTACGCGGCTGGCATTTGTCGGCATCGTTGATGCGGAACAGGGCGTGATCGAACGCCTGAGCCGCTATTTTGTTGCGGCTGTCGGGGTCGGTGCGCTGCTGCTGGCCGTCACCATTTTTTCGCACGGCGCGCTGCACAAAGCGATTACCGCCGTCGCTCCGGCGCTCGCCCCGACCGATCGCAACTTTGTTCGTTTCGGGGCCGCCGGCTTGGAATTTGTTGGGCTGCCGTATTTCAACAGAAACGTTGCGCTTCTCAACCTGCTGCTGTGGCCAGCCTTATTGGTACTGGCGAGGCGCGTCATCGACCTGCGTACGGCGGCAGTGCCCATTGGGCTGTTCTTGTTGGTTGCGGCGACGACGTTCGCCTCCGACCACCAGACGTCGATGCTGGCGCTTGCCGCCTCGACCTTGGTGTTTCTCCTCTATCGCGTCGCGCCCCGCAGCACAAAGATCCTCATTGTTGCGGGCTGGATTGCCGCGACGGTGCTGGTTCGGCCGGCGGTGCTGGTTGCCTACGACAACGATCTGCATAAAGCGAGCTGGCTGCAAGAAAGTGCCCGTGCTCGCCTGATCCTATGGGCTTACACGGCGCGGCAAATGTCCAAAGCTCCGATCTTTGGAGTCGGCGCGCAAACCACACGCGCGGAAAGTGAATCGGGCCGGCGTGCCGACGTCCTTCCAGGTCACGCTTTTCCGCAATGGACCGGGGCACACGGACACAACATCTATGTGCAGACCTGGTACGAGCTCGGCGTGGTTGGCGCCGCCCTGCTGTTGGCCATGGGGCTCTCGATCTTAAGTTGGCTTTGGCACCTGCCGCGACCGGGCCAAGATTTCGCCGCTTCGGCGTTTGTGTGCGTAAGCGTCATGTGTGCCGCCAGTTTTGGCCTGTGGCAGGCTTGGTTCATAGCCGCATGCATGCTGGGGGTGGTGATGGTCACCCTCGCCGTGCAAGGCACCGGCTGGCTGTTGCGGTCACCTGGCGCCACCGAGGGGGTCCTGCTGCCGCAATCGGCGACGTAAGGCACCAGCTCTGCTGGGGTGGCGAGATTGGCACGGCCGCGATCCACGGCCACGCCCCCGAGGACCCAGGTGGCCAGCGCAGCGGCAAGGCGTCAGCCGCGGAGCAGAGCCCCGCGTGCGCGCCGGGCCGGTGTTTGGAGAGGTCAAAGAAAAAGGCCTCAACAGGGCAACCGACACCCGCAGGGAGATGCCTTTTGCGGTCGAGGCCAGGAGCTGACGTGCGTAGAATTCGTCAGGGTGATGCAAGCGTAACCCTTGCGGGTAGGACGTTCCAATCACGAGTGAGTGTTTTCGCTGATGGCGATGCGAGAAGCCCCCGCCGAGCCAGCCAGCGCACCTGACAGGCCTCTCGCACGGTTGGTTAAAACGCAACCGAGAGCCTGGTTTGGCAACCAAGGCGAGCCTGACGAACAACACGCAGCGCTCCAGCCTTCCAAGATGGCCGTCTCGATTGTGTCGCTCTCGCAAAGACCTCTCCCTTGTCGGCGCCATTGCCAAACCCGACCTTGCCGTTGCGGGTGGCAGACATGGGAGCGATTGCAGCTGGCGTCACCTCGACTGAGCGACGGCGGCTAGCGGGCCAGCACCGATCGGACGTTCAGACCACGCCGACCTGGTCGGCACGGAACCCGGTCTCTGGTGGGTGGTCTTGCGACACGCCGGGTTTGGAAGCCGCCCGTCGCGATGGCAAAAGCTTGAGCCCCAGCAACCAACAACGACACCCGAGCAGGCGTGCGGGCTTGGCCGCGATATGCTAAGCTGCGGGCTTGGCGAAATGTTCGCCCAAGAACACGCGGAATCTGCGTGCGGAAGGAGGTTCGCGCATGACGGCAGTGGCATCGCTCACGACTGGGGTTCGCGCTTCCGATCGCACGGCCCAGGCCCCCTCGTTGCATGTGCCGCGGGTGGCGCCCTTGGAAGGCCATCTGGGCACCGCGGCGTACTTTGCAACATTGCTGAAAAACCCCCTGCGCGTCCTGCCGGCGGCGGCCTACGAGGAAGGCATCGTCTGGGCCGAGCGGGCAGGCCGTCCAATCTGCTGGATCACGGAACCGGCCTACATCAAGACGGTGCTGCTCGATAAGCGCGAAATCTTCCAACGCACATCCGTTACGCAGCGGCTGTTGGGACCTCTGCTTGGAAATGGTGTGTTGACCGCGGATGGGGCGGATTGGAAGTGGCAACGTCAGACGGCGGCGCCGGTCTTCCGCCATCATGACCTCCTGGCCTTCGTCCCCGTCATCGCCGAGGCAGCCGAGCGCTTGCTGGCCGAATGGCGCCAGGACGCTTCCCGTGCGACACGCGACATCGATCGGGACATGACGCTGGTCACCTTCGACGTCGTCTCGCACACCTTGCTGCCGGGCGGTGATCAGCACGTGGGGCCGCTCATTGGTCGCTCCAACGTCGACTACCAAAAGCCGCTCGGCTGGCAAATGGCCTATGCCAACATCGGTCTCCCAGCCTGGGTGCCGCACCCGGGCTGGCTCAAGATGCAGTTGGCACGCCGACGGCTGAGATCGGCGGTGGCAGGCCTCGTCGCCGAACGCCGCGCAAGTTCCAGCCGCAAAGATGATCTGCTTGAGCGGCTGGCCCAGGCGAAGAACCCGGAGACCGGCGCGCGCATGCCGGACGAGCTCCTGATCGATAACCTGCTGACCTTCTTGATGGCCGGTCATGAGACCACCGCCAAGGCGCTCACCTGGACGCTGTATCTCCTGGCCAGCGCCCCCGAATGGGGTGACCGGATCGCCGAGGAAGTGCGGCAAGTCGCCGGCAGTGGGCCAATCAAGGCCGAACATATCGATAAGCTCGTGGTCACGACGCAGGTCTTGAAGGAGAGCATGCGCCTTTATCCGCCAGCCCCCATCATGTCGCGGCAGGCAAGCGTCGATACCGAACTCGCCGGCGTGCCGATTAAGAAGGGCACGCAGATCATCATTCCGATCTACGCCATTCAGCGGCATCGGCAGCGGTGGTCCAACCCGGACCACTTCGAGCCAAACCGATTTGCGCCGGAGAACGAGGCGCAGATTCCGCGCTATCAGTACATGCCGTTCGGCGCCGGACCGCGCATTTGCATTGGCATGGCCTTTGCCCTGATCGAGGGTATCGCCATTCTCGCCATGCTGGTGCGCGCGGCTGCCTTCGCCGTCACGCCGGGCCATGTCCCCGAGCCCATCAGTCGCATCACACTGCGGCCCGCCGGCGGCATGCCGCTGTCCGTCCGCCTGCGCTAAGCGTCGTGGATACCGCGCCGCCGGCGAGCGGTGCCGGCCCAAGCGCGTCACCACTGTGGTGACGGGCACCCCCGAGGTTCTGGGGCCTGCGCCTTTGACGAGAGGCGGTGCGATCAAGAGGACGCAGCCATCGACCTGTCGATCTTCATCATCGATGCCTTTGCCGAGCGGCCGATGACGGGCAATCCCGCGGCGGTCTGCCCGCTCGAGGCGTGGCTGCCGGCGGCAACGATGCAGGCCATCGCCTGTGAAATGAACCTTTCGGAAACCGCGTTCTTCGCTCCAGTTCCCAACAGCGGCGCCTTTGGCATCCGCTGGTTTACGCCCAGTCGTGAGGTCGATTTGATCGGCCATGCCACGCTTGCGGCCGGTCACCTGGTGTTGGAGCGCCTGCGGCCAGAGGCGCGGTCGGTCCGCTTTCTGAGCGACAACACCGAGTTGATCGTTGCCCGCAAGGAGGGCGCCTTGGCGCTCGAAATGCCGGCCCTGCCCCCGCAACCGGTCCGACCGCCGCCGGCTCTGGCACGGGGATTGGGGAGGCAGCCGAAGGCGGTGTTGGCCGCCAAGCACTACCTTTGCGTGTTCGATGCCGCCGACGAGATCTCGGGGCTGACGCCGGATATGGGACTGATTGCGGGCCTCGATTTGCCGGCGGTCATTGTCACCGCTCCGGGCACCGAAGATGCCGATTTCGTCTCTCGCTTTTTTGCGCCAGCCAACGGCGTGCCCGAGGATCCCGTGTCGGGTGTAGCGCATCTTTGCCTGGCGCCCTATTGGAGCCAACGCTTGGGCAAGCACGACCTGATTGGGCGCCAGCTTTCCGCGCGCGGAGGCCGCGTGCGTTGCCGCCATTTGGGGGCGCGCGTTGAGCTCAGCGGCAACGCCGTGATCTTCCTGGCAGGCCGGATCACCCTCTAGCCGATCAGGCGTCCCTCGGGAGCTGCAAGCCTGCGCCCGCGCAGCATCGCCCCGAGGCAGCCAAAAGGGGCAGCTCGCATCTTGGCAGCGTTAGCGCAGCCGGGCCGGTCTCGGTCGGGGCCGCGCTTTTGTCTCAAGTGTTGCTGTCATCTAGGGTCTGGAGCGGCGACCTACTTTGCCATAAGACAGTATCTCTTGCCGGGCCCGGCTGCTGACCTGGAGGTTGCGCAGGCGATGCGCTGCCGGCGAAGCGATGAGCTTGTGCGGAGTGAACGATGAGCTCGTTGAAACTAAAGGTCACCATCTGGAAATGCTCGGAGGCTTCATGACATCCCTGCGGTTTGTTGCAGCGTTTGTTGCAACCCTTGTTCTGGCCGGCGGTCAATCGGCGGCGCAGGACACCATCAAGATCGCCTACATCGATCCGCTCTCTGGCCCCGGTGCCACGGTCGGCGAGGTTGGTCTCAAGACCTTCCAATTCCTGGCTGATGAGCTGAACGCCAAGGGCGGCGCGGCCGGCAAAAAGTTTGAGATCCTGCCATTTGACAACAAGACCAATCCGCAAGAAAGCCTCGTGCAGGTGCAAAAGGCAGTCGATGCGGGTGCCCGCATCATCACCCAGGGCAACGGCTCATCGGTGGCCGCGGCGCTGTCGGATTGGGTCGCCAAGTACAATGAGCGCAACCCCGGCAAGGAACTGATCTATCTCAATTATGCCGCCGTCGATCCGGTACTCACCAACGACAAGTGCAATTTTTCGCATTTTCGCTGGGACGCCAACTCCGACATCAAGATGGAGGCCCTGACCAACTACATGAAGGGCCAGAAGGACATCAAAAAGGTCTATCTGATCAATCAGGACTATTCCTTCGGCCAAGCCGTTCGCAAGGCCGCCGTCGAGATGCTGAAGGCCAAGCGAGCTGACGTGCAGGTGGTGGGCGATGAGCTGCATCCCCTGCTCAAGGTGACGGACTTTGCCCCCTACATCGCCAAGATCAAAGCCTCTGGCGCCGACACGGTGATCACGGGAAATTGGAGTCAGGACTTCGCCCTGTTGCTGAAGGCGGCGGCAGACGCGGGCCTGCAGGTCAACTGGTACACCTACTATGCCGGCGGCACCGGCGGCCCGACGTCGGTAAAGCAGACGGGGCTCAACCACCGCGTATTTGCGATCCAGGAGGGCTCGGCCAACGTCGATCATGCCGCCTCGCAGGCGACCGAGAAGGCATTCCGCGAAAAGTTCGGCGTGTCGATTTTCTATCCGCGCGCCTTCAATCAAATGCGGATGTTGGCGACAGCCATCGGCAAGGCAAATTCCACCGATCCCAACAAGATCGCGCTGGCGCTTGAGGATATGAAGTTCGACGTCTTCAATGGCGGCGAAGGCTTCATGCGCAAGGACGATCATCAATTCTTCCAGCCGATGTACATCGTTTCCCTGGGCGAGCTTGGGCCGAAGGAACCGTTTGACGAGGAAAAGACCGGCTGGGGCTGGCGCACCATCGCCAGGCTCGATGCCAAGGATACAATTCTGCCCACCACCTGCAAAATGCCGCGACCGAGCTGACGGAGCGACGCTGGGCCGCCGAACGGCGAGACGTCGGCGGCCCCTCGCGCTACCCGGGAGGGCGCCACGTGGCGGAACTGGTTTTAATCTCCACCCTCAACGGGGTCCTTTTCGGCCTCTTGCTGTTCTTGATGGCGAGCGGGCTGACGCTGATTTTTTCCATGATGGGCGTGCTCAACTTTGCGCATGCCAGCTTCTACATGCTGGGGGCCTTTCTCGGCTTCCAGATCAGCCGCTGGGCCGGCTTCTGGTCGGCGCTGATCCTGGCCCCGGTGCTGGTCGGCCTCGCCGGAGCTTTGGTCGAGCGCTTCGGCTTGCGCAACGTGCACAAGCACGGCCACGTGGCCGAGCTGCTCTTCACTTTCGGTTTGGCCTTCGTCATCGAAGAGCTGGTGCAGATCGTGTGGGGAAAGTCGCCGGTCGATTTTCGCACGCCGGCGCTGCTCGATTTCCCGGCCTTCACGGTGTTTGCCACCAACTATCCTGCCTACAAGCTGTTCATGCTGGTGATCTCGATTGCCATCTTTGTCGGCCTGTTTGTCATGCTGACGCGTACGCGCATTGGCCTGATCGTGCAGGCCGCCCTGACCCACCCGCACATGGTTGCGCATCTCGGCCACAACGTGCCGTTTGTCTTCATGTCGGTGTTCGGTGTGGGTGCGGCACTCGCCGGCATCGCCGGCGTCATTGCCGGGCCGGCCTTGGTGACGCAGGCGAGCATGGCGGCGCTGCTCGGGCCCATCCTGTTCGTCGTCGTGGTGGTCGGTGGCCTCGGCTCGCTGCAGGGGGCTTTGTTCGCCTCGCTGTTGATCGGCTTGCTGCAAACTTTTGCCATTTCCGTCAACCTCTCGCTGTCGGACATTTTCGCCGGCTCCGGCTTTAGCCCACAGCCGAGTACGCTGTTGGATGATCTCTGGCGCGTCTCGGTCGCGCAAATCGCACCGATCCTGCCCTACGTGCTGCTCATTCTCGTCTTGATTTTCAAGCCCACCGGCTTGTTCGGGAACCGAGAAACATGAGTGATGCCATCCTCACGCGTGCTTCGGCGACGGCGGCAGCAAGCGGGGTCGGCCGCCTTGCGCCCTATGGATTGTGGATCGCCTCGGGCCTGCTGTTGGTGGTGCTGCCGATGCTGTTTCGCTCCGGCACGGCGCTGACGATCATGAGCCTGATGGGCATCTCCATCATCTTTGCGCTCTCCTACAACATGCTGCTCGGGCAAACCGGCATGCTTTCGTTCGGTCATGCCGTTTACTATGGCCTTGGCGCCTACTTCACGGTGCACGCCATCAATGCCGCGGTTGCGGCCAAGCTGCCGATCCCTCTCATCGCCATGCCGCTGGTCGGTGCGCTCGCCGGGCTGGCCTTCGCCATGCTGTTTGGTTGGGTATCGACCAAGCGCAGCGGCACCGCCTTTGCCATGATCTCGCTCGGTCTCGCCGAGTTGGTCGGCTCGAGTTCCTTGATTCTGCGCTCGTTTTTCGGCGGCGAGGAAGGGGTCACGACCAATCGCACCAAACTGCTGCGCCTGTTTGACTGGAATTTCGGTCCACAGCTGCAAGTGTATTACCTGATCGCTGCCTGGTGCCTCTTCTGCGTCGCCCTCATGTATGCGCTAACACGCACGCCGTTTGGCCGCATGTGCAATGCCGTGCGCGACAATCCGGAACGTGTGCAGTTCGTCGGCTACAATCCGCAAGTGGTCCGCTATATCGCCTTTTGCCTGTCCGGCATGTTTGCCGGTGTCGCCGGTGGCCTCGCCTCGATCAACTTCGAGCTCGCCAATGCGGCACTGTTCGGCGCCGCGCAATCCGGCAATGTGCTGCTGGCAACCTTCATTGGCGGCGCCGGTCACTTCGTCGGTCCCATCCTAGGCGCCGTGCTGGTGACCTACCTGCAAAACATGCTGAGCGATGTGACCGAGGTCTGGCAGCTCTATTTCGGCTTGATGTTCATCGCCACCGTCATGTATGCCCCCGGCGGCCTCGCCGGACTTTTCATGATGCATGGGCCGATTTGGCGGGCCGGCGCCAGCGCCGGGGTGCTAGCCGCGTATGCGCTGATGCTGGTTCCGATCGCGCTGGTGGCGGTCGGGGCAGTTTTGCTGATCGAAATGACAACGCATCTCGGCGTCAAGGCGGCGGAAGGCGCGATCATGAAGATCGGCGGCGTCACTTTCGATACCAAGAGCTGGCTGTCGTGGGGGTTCGCCGTGGCGCTCCTGGTCGGCGGTGGCCTGCTGGCGCGCCTGGCCTGGCGCCGCGTCGCCGCGGCCTGGGAGCGCGCACAGGCGATTGCGCGTGAGAAGGGGCTCATCGTATGAGCGCGGTGGCGGCACAGCGCAGCGGCAACGCGACGCCGGCACTGGAGATGCGAGGGTTGCGCAAGAGCTTTGGTGCGGCCGAGATCATCCGGGGCGTCGACCTGACGATCCCGACGGGCGAGCGGCACGCCGTCATCGGCCCAAATGGCGCGGGCAAATCGACCCTGTTCAACCTGATTAGCGGCTTGCTGGTGCCGAGCGCCGGCGAGATCAGGCTGTACGGTGCCCCGGTCAACCAGTTGCCGGCCTATCGCATCAATCGACGCGGGCTGTCGCGCTCCTTTCAGGTCACCAACATCTTTCCCAAACTCAGCGTGTGGGAGAACGTGCGCTGCGCGGTGCTGTGGTCCAAGGGTGAGAAATACACATTCTGGCGGCCGCTCGACAGCAACCAGGAGATCGCCGCACGCACCCAAGAGGTACTGACCGAGATCAAGCTGATCTCGCGCAAGGACCTACCGGCGGGGGTATTAACCTACGCCGAGCAGCGCGCGCTGGAGATCGGCATCACGATGGCCGGCGGTGCCCGCGTGATCCTGCTCGACGAGCCCACCGCGGGCATGAGCCATGCCGAGACCGAGCGCGCCGTCGACTTGATCCGCCGCATCAGCGAAGGCCGCACCTTGGTCATCGTCGAGCATGACATGAGCGTCGTCTTCGGGCTGGCCGACCGCATCTCGGTGCTGGTCTATGGTGAGATCATTGCCAGCGGCAGCCCAGCCGAGATTCGCGGCAATGCCAAGGTCAGGGAAGCCTATCTCGGCGAGGAGGCGCACTGATGCTAGAGGTCCGCGACCTCAACGCCTACTACGGCAAGAGCCATATTCTGCAGGGGGTGAACCTCGATGTTTCCGCCGGCGAGGTCGTCAGTTTGCTCGGCCGCAACGGGGTCGGCCGTTCCACCACGGTCAAGGCGATCATGGGCGAAGTTGCGCCAGCCGGCAGCATTCGCTTCAAGGGGCGCGACATCGCCGGCCTGCCCAGCTACCGCATCGCTCGCCTGGGCCTGGGCTATGTGCCGGAAAACCGCGACATCTTCCCCTCTTTGACGGTTGCGCAGAATTTGCTGCTCGGCCAGAAGAATCCCCGGCGTCAGGGTCGCTGGCGCCTGCAAGACATGCTCGACATGTTCCCCAATTTGAAGGCACGCGTCGATACGGCAGCGGGCGTCCTGTCGGGCGGCGAGAAGCAGATGCTGACCATGTGCCGGACGCTGATGGGCGATCCGGAGCTCATCATGATTGATGAGCCGACCGAAGGGCTGGCCCCGCTGATCGTCAAACAGGTGGGCGAGCTGATCTCCGAGATCGCCCGACGCGGACTTGCCATTTTGCTGGTGGAGCAAAAGCTGTCGATTGCGCTGGATATTTCCAAGCGGGTCTATGTCATGGGGCACGGCCGCATCGTCTTCGAGGGGACGCCGGCCGATCTCAAAGCCAACCAGCAAGTGCGACACGATTGGCTCGAAGTTTGACGCGCCGGTCGCTGCTCAGTCGAATGAAGGCAACGGCCATTGGCCCAGGCGCCGGCCCGGCGCTTGCCAGCCCGTCATCTGCCGGCAAGCGACTTGGCGATGACGTCCGATGCTTTTTCGGCAATCATGATGGTGGCGGGGTGGATGTTGGGCGAGGGGATCGCCGGCATCACCGAAGCGTCGACCACGCGTAGGCCTTCGACGCCGCGCACGCGCAGCTCACTATCGACCACCGCCTTCTCGTCCTGTCCCATGCGGCAGGTGCCGCAGGGATGGTAGACCGTACCTGCGACCTGGCGAATGAAGGCGCGGATATCGTCGTCCGCCACCACGTGCGCTCCTGGCCTCACCTCGGAGAAGATTAGGGAGCGATAGGGTTCGGTGGCGATGATTTGCCGACCGATGTGGAATGCCGCCACCGTGCGACGCATGTCGTCGTCGTCGCTATCGCTGAAATAGTTGGCAAAGATGCGAGGCTTGGAGCGCCTGGTTCCATCCGCCAGCTTGATTTCGCCCCGGCTCTTGGGTCGGCAAACGCAAAAATTGAAGCCGAAGCCGGGCCAACGGTCCAAGCCGCGGGTGAGGTGCTCGGTCGAGAAGTTGGTCGACTGGAACTGCAGATCGGGGACCGGTTCACTCGGATTGGATTTGGCAAACAACGTGGCCTCCGTCGCCCCGACCGCGAGCTGGCCCGAGGACGATGTCAACCAGTCGAACGCCATCCGAGCTTGCTGACGCCGCGAGGTGAGAATCTCATTCAAGGTGCCGGGCGTCTGCGTCAGGAAGGTGAAGCGTGCCTGCACATGATCCTGCAGGTTTTTGCCCACGCCCGGCAAATCATGCTCGACGTCGATGCCGATCTGCCGCAATTCGGCGGCCGGTCCGACCCCCGAATTCAGCAACAGGGCAGGAGAATTGATGGTGCCGGCCGACACGATCACCTCGCGCCGCGCCCTGATGCGCCGGACTTGACCTTTTTCCTCGACCTCGACGCCAATCGCGCGCCCACCCTCAAACAGGATCCGGCGCACCAAGGTCTGCGTCATTAACTTGAGGTTCTTGCGCGCAAGATTGGGTTTCAGGTAGCCGGCCGCCGTCGAACAGCGCCAGCCGTTGCGCACGTTGAGCTGGACGATGCCGACCCCATCGATGCGTTCGCCATTGAAGTCGCTGTTGCGGGGATGTTGCAAGCGCGTGCACGCTTCCACGAAGGCCCTGGCATTCGCCGAGGGGTTCTTGATGTCCGATATGGTGATGGGGCCACCCTGAGCGCGGTAGGCGTCGGCACCCCCGACGTTATGCTCCATGCGCTTGAAGTAGGGCAGCACCTCCTTGTAGCTCCAGCCCGACGCGCCCAAAGCCTCCCAGGTGTCATAATCGCTCGGTGCCCCACGCAGGAACACCAGGCCGTTGATCGAACCCGAACCACCCAGCACCTTGCCGCGCGGCCAGCTGAGACGCCGACCGTTGAGATGCGGCTCGGGTTCGGTCTCATAGCCCCAGTTGACGTTGGCATTGGGCACCAGCTTGCCGAAGCCTAAGGGAATATGGATCCACGGATTGCGGTCACGCGCTCCCGCTTCCGTCAGACACAAGCTGATCGCCGGGTTCTCGGTCAGGCGCGTTGCCAGCACGCACCCCGCCGAGCCGCCGCCGGCGACCACCACATCGAACTCAAGATCGGACGCATCAGCCAAGACATTTCCCTTTCCCTTGCCGCATCGAACCCGCGGCCAGCGCGCGCTGCAAGAACCGAGGCAATGACCTTTGCGGAGAAGGCCGCGGAGCCAGTATGACCAACACACCAGCGCGCCGACAAGCGCCCCTGGGGGCAAACGCCCGCAGAGGTGTCCATCCCAGACGTTCTAGGGCGCGGCGACAAACAGCGGGATTTGCCGGCTGGTGCGCGTTTGATAGTCCGCGTAAGGGGGAAAAGCGGCCACGGCCAGCGCCCACAGGCGCGCGCGTTCGGCCGCGTCCGTGACCTCGTGCACGCGCATCGGCCGCACGACGGTCTCGTCGCGCAGCTCAACCTGCGGATTGGCACGCAGATTATGCACCCAGACGGGGTCCTTGGGCGCCCCACCCTGCGAGGCGACGAGGACGTAACGATCGCCGTCTTTGACACGCATCAGCGGCGTTTTGCGAATGGCGCCCGTTTTGTTGCCGGAGTGCGTGACAAGGATCACGGGCAACCCGGTGTCGCGCAGCGTGGTGCCCTTGGTGCCGCCGCTGCTTTCGTAGAGCTCGACCTGCTCTCGCACCCAGTCTCGCGGGCTTGGGATATAGCTGGCCACGGGCCGATCCTCCCTCGTGCTGTTGAGGTGTCCACTGTCGCACAGCCCACGCGCCCGAGTGAAATGCATTTCGCACCCTCAAGGCAACAAACACCCGCAGCGATAGCCTCTGGCCGAAGCGGAGTGCCGCGCCGCGCGGGCGAGGTCAACCGGCCCAAGTCAACGGGCCCCCAAGTCAACCGGCCCAAGTCAACGGGCCCAAGTCAACGGGCCCAAGGCAACGGGCCCAAGTCAATGGGCCCAAGTCAATGGGCAAGGGCAGCAGCCTAGCGCGCCGCCGTCGCCGGGTCGCACGCTTGAGCCGCGCCTGCCCGAGCGCGTGCGGCGCTCAAGGGGAGGTGGCGGACGGTGGCCGCTCGTGGCCACATGCTCATGTGCGCTCCCGCCTGGCGCTACCGCCCGGGCGCGGCCCGCCCAAGCACTGGAGACCTGAAGCATGGTGAGCGTTCTGCAAGCAGGATAAGGTGACATTTTTCGCCGGTGCCGCGCAGGCAAAAGCAATAGGCAAAGAGAGA
This sequence comes from uncultured Alphaproteobacteria bacterium, assembly GCA_963820375.1. Classification (GTDB taxonomy): domain Bacteria; phylum Pseudomonadota; class Alphaproteobacteria; order Rhizobiales; family Hyphomicrobiaceae; genus AWTP1-13. Next base: position 62,339 of record CAWFZX010000001.1, read on the forward strand.
CCACCCATGGCCCTGGAAGGCGCCCGGCATTATGGCTTGACGGACGAAGAGCTGCGCAGCAGGCCGACGGTCTATCGGCCCGACCTCCTCAAGGGCAAGGTCGTTATTGTCACCGGCGCGGGCAGCGGCTTCGGCTTTGCGATCGCCACATTGTGCGCGCGCCTGGGCGCAGATCTCGCCATTCTGGGACGCAGCGAGGAGCGGTTGGCCAAAGCCAAGGCCTTCTTGCAGAGTTTTGGCGTGGCGGTCTATGCGGAGGCTTTCAATATCCGCGATCACGAACGCTGCACGACCTTTATCGCCAACGTCTGGCGCGACCGGGGCCGTCTGGATGTGCTCATTAACAATGCCGGTGGCCAATTCCCGCAGATGGCCCTCGACTTCAAGCCCAAAGGCTGGATCGCGGTCATCGACAACAACCTCAATGGTACCTGGTATATGATGCAAGCCGCGGCCAGGTCATGGGTCGATCGCCAATCGCCCGGCGCGATCATCAATATTGTCGCCGATTTTTGGCGCGGGATGCCGGGCATCGCCCATACGGCGGCGGCGCGCGCGGGTGTCACCTACCTGTCGAAGAGTGTTGCCGTGGAGTGGGCGCCGCTCGGCATCCGCGTCAACTGCATCGCACCCGGTGTGCTCGAGACCTCGGGCTTCGCCCACTATCCGCCGGAGGGTCTGATGACCTATACGCAAGCCAATCCCATGCGCCGGCCCGGCGACGTCTGGGATGTGGCGGAAGCCTGCGTCTATCTGGCGGCGCCATCGGGCAAATTCATCACGGGGGAAGTGCTCACCGTCGATGGCGGCCAGCAGTGCTGGGGGGATCCCTGGCCCACCGGCCGTCCCGACCATTTCAAGGTCGGCTGAGGCCTCGCACCGCAGGTGCGCCGATGTCCGGCCAAGTCCTTCTCTGTCCTGCCGCCGTCGGCTAGGCTCCGGCCCCTGCGATCCGGTCCCGATCGGAGACGCTAGGCCAATCCTTGAGATCCCAAGGGCAGATCCAAGGCAGGCAAGCGCTCTTTCCGGGATCGCGGTCGGTTGGGGATTGCTGCCTCAGCTTGGGGGCGCGCTTGGGCCCCGCGTGCCTCCGGCTTGCTTGGAAATGCCGCCGCGTCATGGTCGCTCTGTCGAGCTTTATCCGTTTTCATGCGTCGCGAACGCCAGATCGGCCGGCGATCACCTATCGCGGGTCGCGCGTGAGTTATCGGGAACTGCTGGCCCGCATTGAGCGCACGGCCGGCTGGTTGGCGGGGCAGGGCATTGGGGCCGGTGATGTGGTGGCCCTGCTGATGAAAAACAGTTCCGCCTTCATTGAACTCACGTTCGCGACCAGTCATCTGGGTGCCGTCACCTTGCCGATCAACTACCGGCTGGCTGCAGACGAGGTCGGCTACATCCTGGCCAATGCCAATGCCAGGCTCCTGCTTTGCGACGCGGAGTTCGCCGACGGGGTGGCGGGTTTTGCGAACGTGGTTGCTCTTGACGCGGCCGCGCAACAAGACAGCACCTGCCTGGTGACGTCGCAGCGCCCGGTCCCCGCGCACCGGTCTCAGCCCGACGATCTGTTCCGCCTGATGTACACCTCAGGCACAACCGATCGTCCGAAGGGCGTCATGCACAGCTATTCGAATTTCTACTGGAAATCGATCGATCACGTGGTTGCTCTGGGCCTCGGCGCCGAGGCCAAACTGCTCGTTGTCGGTCCGCTCTATCACGTCGGCGCCTTCGATCTGCCGGGCATTGCCGTGCTGTGGGTGGGCGGCATGCTGCACATCGAACGCGATTTCGAGCCGCGCCGCGCCCTCGAGGCGATCGCCAGCGGCCAATTGACCGCCGCGTGGCTGGCCCCCGTGATGCTGGGTGCGATCCTGGCCCAGGTGCCGCGCCCCGACCTTGAGCTACAGAGCCTGCGCTGGGTCATCGGTGGTGGGGAGCGGACGCCCGAGCAGCGCATCCGGGCCTTTGCTGAGCTTTTTCCGCGTGGACGCTACATTGACGCTTACGGCATGACCGAGACCTGTAGCGGCGACACCTTGATGGAAGCCGGCCGCGAAATCGAGAAGATCGGTTCGGTCGGTCGAGCGCTGGCCCATGTGGAGATCGAAATCCGTGACGCGGATGGCCGGGCGCTGGCGCCAGGGGAGACCGGCGAGATCTGTTTGCGTGGCCCAAAGGTCACCCGCGGCTATTGGCAAGACGTCGAGAAGACCAACGCATCCTTCTTCGGCGACTGGTTTCGCAGCGGCGACATCGGCCATGTCGACGCTGAAGGCTTCCTCTATCTGACCGATCGCCAGAAGGACATGATCATCTCCGGCGGCGAAAACATCGCCTCCTCCGAGGTGGAGCGCGTTGTCTACGAGCTGCCGGGTGTTCAAGACGCTGCCGTGATCGGCGTTGCGGATGCGGCATGGGGCGAGCGGCCGGTGGCGGTGGTGGTGCTCAAGCCTGGAGCGTCGCTCAGCTATGGCGAGCTGCAAAGGCATTGCCGGCAGCGGCTGGCTGGCTTCAAGGTGCCGAAGGAATTGATTGTGCGCACGCAGTTGCCGCGCAACCCTTCGGGCAAGATCCTAAAGCGCGTGCTGCGCGAGGAACTTGCCAGCACCATGAAAACCTCAAGCAGGCCGGATGGCTCGCTACCCGATTAGACTTTTTTGCCGGTCCGCCAGCGCTATCGTCGAATTGATCAGAGCAACGGATCATTTTGCTAAACCTTGCGCGCGTGGAGCGCCGGGGTGCGGGCCGTGCGCGAGCGCGGCCCTAGCAAAGCTGCAGAGCCCCTGGGGAGACCGCAAAGTCGAACGGCCCCCTCGCGCCCAGAAGCTTGGCTCCGCTGAAAAGATTGCGCGATCGCCGGCAGGGCACGCGTCGGGCGCGCGACACGGCGTGACGCGCCGTTGGTTTTTTTCCAGGCTTGCGCCACCGTAAGCAGGCGGAGCACATTTGCTTGCCAGTCCCTGGCGGGGGGAATAGCATGGGGTTGTCGGGTCATCGTAGAACCTGATGACGCGCTTTGGGCCCGGGTTTGGGTAAGACGGGCTTAGACGGCGCGGACTTGGAGGAGACGCAAGGATGAAACGTCTAGCGACTGCATGCGCTTTCCTGCTCGCCGTCCTGGCAGCAGATATCATGCTGAGCCGACATGGGCCGGCACAATCCCAGACCACCACGCCGATCGTGCTTAAGGGTCAGTCTTCGCATCCGGCGGCGTCAAATTTCCATCTCATTTTCAAGCTGTGGGCCGAGACGGTGGAGAAGATGTCTGCTGGCCGGCTGAAGGTCGAGACGCTGCCTGGCGGCGCCATCGTGCCGCCGTTTGAGGTGTTCGACGCCACGTCCAAGGGTGTGCTTGACGTCGGCATGACGCCGTTCGGATACATTCAGGGCCGCAACACGGCGACCATCCCCATGTCACACGGTCCGCTGTTCGGGATGGACGGGACCGACTACTACGCCTGGTACTACGACGGCGGCGGCATGAAGCTGCTCGAGGAGTTCTACAAGGACCACCTCAAGCTCAATGTCGTCGGCTTCCCGATTCCGACCGACTACCCGCAGGGAATGGGCTGGTTCAAAAAGGAAATCAAGAGCCTCGCCGACCTCAAGGGCTTGAAATATCGCATTTATGGCATCGGCGCCGAGACCTACGGCAGGCTTGGCGTCTCCGTGGTGACCATCCCCGGACAGGAGATCGTGCCGGCGATGGAACGCGGCGTCATTGAGGGCGCCGAATGGATCAACTGCCTGGAAGACAAGAAGCTCGGCCTGCACAAGACCGCAAAGTTCTATTACACGCCGGGCATGCACGAGCCGGTGACCGGCGGTCAGCTGATGTTCAACAAGGAGGTCTGGGCGAAGATCCCTGCCGACCTGCAGGAAATGGTCAAGGTGGCATCGGTGTACGCCACCACGATGCGCAATCAGATGTTCAACCGCGAAACCGCGGATGCCTGCCAAGAGCTGCTCAAGGAAGGCGTGCAGATGCGGCGCATGCCGGACGATGTTCTGATCAATTTCCTCAACGAGTGGGAAAAGATCCAGGCGGAGTACGCCGAGAAGAATCCGTTCTACAAAAAGGTGATCGACAGCCAGAAGGAATATGCTGGCAAGGTCGTGCCGTTCCGTCTGTCGTGGTTCCCGCCCTATGACTTGGCGGGCAACTACTACTGGAAGGACAAGGTGTACCTCGGCAAGTAAGGCATCCTGACAAGTCTCACTAGCGCGGGCGCCCTCGGGCGCCCGCTGTGGTCAGGCGGTGGCGAGCGCCAGGCAAATTTCCACGACATCGGCACAAGGAGCATGGATGTCTGTTGACGCCGGGTCGCCGCCTGCGAGCGGCACAAGCCAGGAGTTCCCGCCGCTCTACTATACGATCATTCGCGTGATCGATGGCTTTTCCAACATCACCGGCAAGGTGATCTCGCTGACCATGCTGTTTCTGGTGCTGTCGATCACTTATGAGGTGGTCGCCCGCTACTTTTTCCGCGCGCCGACGGTCTGGGTCTTCGAGTTGAGTTCAATGGCGAATGGCTCGGCCTTCATGCTCGGCTGCGCTTATGCGCTCTACAAGGGCGCGCACGTGCGTACCGATATTTTCTGGGAGAACTATTCTGAACGCACGAAAGGCATCATCGACCTCGTCTCTTATCTGGTCCTGTTCTTTCCCGTCATGATCACCATGATGGCGATCAGCATCGACGATGCCGTGCACTCCTACGTGACCGGCGAGCGTTCGCAGGAAAGCTTGTGGCGGGCAATCATGTGGCCATTCCGCGCGGTCATCCCGCTCGCGGCCTTCCTTTTCATGATCCAGGGCATCTCTGAAGTTCTCAAGTGCCTGTACCAAATTCGTTACGGGCGTGAGTTTCAGCATCGCGAGAAACTCGAAGTATGACCGGTCTCGAATTTCTCGGCATGGCAATGCTGCTGGTGATGCTGGCGGCGATTTTCATCGGCCTGCCTATCAGTTTCACGCTGCTGTTTCTGGCGCTCATTTTTGGCTATTTCGGCCTCGGCGTGCGTGTCTTCAATCTGGCCTACCTGCAGACCTTCGGCCTGATGAAGCAGGACGAGTTCGTCGCCGTGCCCATGTTCATCCTGATGGGCTACATCTGCGATCAAGCCGGCCTCATGGAACGACTATTCAAGGCGTTCCGCGATCTCTTCGCGCCCGTGCGCGGCGCCCTTTACGTGGTGGTGATCGTCACCGCCACCCTGTTTGGCATCGCCGCCGGTACGGTCGGCGCCACCGTTGCGCTGCTCGGCATTATGGCAGGGCCGATGATGATCCGCGCCGGCTACGACGTGCGCATGTCGGCGGGGGCGATCGCGGCGGGCGGCACGCTCGGCATTCTCATACCACCTTCGGTCATGCTGGTGGTGATGGCGCCGGTGCTGGACATCTCGATCATCGATCTTTATGCGGCGGCGTTCGGCCCCGGCTTCTTGCTGTCGGGAATGTACATCGTCTACACGCTGGCACGCAGTTACTGGAACCCCAAGCTTGGGCCGCCGGTGCCCATGGACGAGCGACCGCAGTCCAAGAAAGTCGTGCTGTGGGAATGCGTCGTCGGCCTCCTGCCAGTCACCGTGCTGACCATCATGACGCTTGGCGTCATTCTTGCCGGCCTGACGACGGCCTCCGAGGCCGCCGCACTGGGTGCGCTCGGCGCCATCCTGCTGGTGATCGCCTACGGACGCTTCACCCTCAAAGGCCTGCTGGAAGCCTGCTACAACACGCTGGCCACCACCAGCATGGTGTTGTACCTGGCGGTCGCGTCGAACGTTTTCGGCGCGGTGTTTGCCTGGCTTGGCACGGCGACGTGGATCACCAACATGCTGCTGGCGGCGCCCCTGCCTGCTTGGGGCACGATGACGTTGTTGCTCACCGTCATCTTCCTGCTCGGCTGGCCGTTCGAATGGCCGGCGATCGTGCTGATCTTTCTGCCGCTGCTCGCGCCCGTCGCCAAGGGGCTCGGCTACGACATGGTGTGGTTTGGCTGCATCGTGGCCGTGGTGCTGCAGACCGCGTTCCTCTCTCCGCCAGTGGCGATGTCGGCCTACTACCTCAAGCAGGTGGTCAAGGAGTGGAATTTGCGCCTGATTTATCGCGGCATGGCCGACTTTATGGTGATCCAGGTCATCTGCGTGGTGCTGGTGCTCGCCTTCCCGCAGATCGCCATGTGGTTCCCGAACTGGCTCGACGAACGCCGCAGGGCCGCGCGCTCCGTACAATTGGAGCAGCCGCCACTGCGCAACGCGCTCAACGACAGGTTCATCAAGATCGACCCTTGAGACATCGGCAATTTCCGTGGGTGTCGGTCTCCCCAGACGGTTGCGGTGGCCTGGGATCGGCGGAGGGTTGCCACGGACGCACGCGTGGCTGCGTTAGGCAAAAAGAGCGGTGGGGCGATGGCTATTTCGGCGCCCTCCTCGGCCCCGGGCAGGCGCTGAAGGGACGGCTCTTGGCCATAGACGGCAGCCCCCGCTTTGCGCATGGTGTCGGGGGGCAAGAAGGGCAGCAATGTTTGAAGATGCAACTTTCTGGTTGTTTGTCGCGCCCGGCTTGCTGCTAGGCCTCTACGCGCAGGCGCGCATCAAAGCCAACTATGTGCGCTATGCCAGGGTCGGCACCTCAGGCCACCTGCCGGGAGCGCAGGTGGCGCGTGCCTTGTTGGATGCAAGCGGACTGCAAAACGTGCGCATTGATTCGACGCCTGGCATGCTGAGCGATCATTACGACCCGCAGTCGAAGACGTTGCGCCTGAGCCCGGAGGTTTACTACACGCCCAGCCTTGCCGCCGCGGGCATCGCCGCGCATGAAACGGGCCATGCCTTGCAAGATGCCGCCGGTTATCTGCCGCTCAAGGCACGATCGCTGATTGTTCCCGTCGTGCAATTGAGCGCCAAAATCGCGCCATGGGTGTTCATTGCCGGGGTGCTCCTGGGTGCCAATTCTCTGGCCTGGGTCGGGGCCATCCTGTTTGGGGCGCAGACCCTCTTTACGTTGATCACCTTGCCCGTCGAGTTCGACGCCAGTGCGCGCGCGCAGCAATTGCTGGTGAGCCAGGGCATTATTCGTGGCGAACAACAGATCGAAGGCATTGAGAAGGTTCTCGGCGCCGCGGCCTGGACCTACGTGGCGGGCGCCGTGTCCTCGCTCGGATCGTTTCTGTATGTTGCCTACATTGTCTATGCGATGGTCCGCCGCAATGGCTGAGGCGGCGGATTTGCTCCCCCAATTGGGGCGCCCACTCCGCGGCCGAGGATGAGAGCCTTGACCGGCAAGCGCACGGGCGAGCTGCGGGCTTAAAGCCGCGCCCGCAAAGGAGGCTTCATCGTTGGCGTTGCCCCAGGACGAGCGCCGGCCGTGCGGTGAAGGACCACTTCCTGCAGGCGCCGCAGACGAGCCATGGGCCCAACGGGGCCGGCCGGCGTCATACCACGGTCGCCGGGTCCTGGCGCTGATTGTAGCGCCACAGCGCGAAGGCGATGGCAACGGCGATGATGCCGGCAGCGATCACCATCTCCGGTGTCGCCCGCAGTCGCTCGAACCACTGGGTGTAGAAATGGATGCCGCCGAAGGTGGCCGCCATGTTCACGGTGCCGCGGCGATTATGCCTCGCGCCCCAAGCGCCGACGCCGGCCAGCGCCAAGGCCCACACGACCGAGAACACGTCTGGCGATAGGAAAAAGGCTTTCGCTTTCCACGCCTGCAGCGCCGCCCAGGTTTCGGTTTGGTTGGGCAGCGCCATCACCTCTGGCGCGATCCATGCCTCCAAGGGATAGTCGCCCCACAGCGAGCCCACCCAGAAGCCGAAATTCACCCACAGCAAGGCGATGAGCGCAAACAGGCGTGCGAGACGGGCGTACGGTTCGCTGAGGATCTCAATCGACAGGTAGGTCGCCAGCGCGCCCAGCAGCCCGAACGCGACGATGGTGACGGTCGCTTCGCGCACCAGCAGGCCATAGCTTGCATGCCAATAACCGGTGCTGCTGCCGAGCGCGCCGGCCAGCGCAAAGACGGAAAGCGCAACCAGCAGCCCGTTCAGGGCCAGCGTGCCGACGGTCAGCAGCCACGCCGCAGCCACCAGGAAAATCACCATGTGGCCGTACCACTTCGGCGTGCTGGGACAGGTGAACAGCAAGCTGGAGGCACGCGGCGCCACATCCGAGCATTTGAGGATCAGCCCGACAGCGAGCAGAACGGCGCCGATCACAATCAGCGACGAGCCGAGGAAGCCGAGCTGGGTGTGACGAAACTTGCGGATCAGCGCTCCCGCAAGCGTCAGGCCGAGGCTGGTCAGCGCCACCTGCAGGCTGGTGGGGCCGATCGCGAGCAGGCCAGCAACCACGGCGAAGGCGCCGAGGGTGGCAATCACGTTGACGGCGAGCGTGCCGGTGTCGGCGGCCGCGGCGCGGCGGATCTGGACCCCTTGCCGGGCCGTGATCGTCCCGTCTGCCTCGAGCTTGGCGACATCGACCAGGAGCTTCATGGCGGGACACCCCAAGACCATGCCAACGCAAGTCTTGAACGGTATTCGGGCTTTGGGGTTGCAACGTGGCGCGCAACGGCCGTCCTGGCAACGCACTGGCGAAACGGCTCTGATGTCCTCTCGACCGCTGTCGGCCTCCGGCGCCCCTTTTATGCCGAGGGCGAACGCGATGGGAGGAGCTCTCGCAACAATCGCCAATCGTGGTGTTTCCGCAGGTGTGGTAAAGCCCGCCTCGATGCGCGTGCTTGCGCCACTTGAGGACGCCGCTGCCTCAGCGAGTAACCGATAACGCGCTCACACCATGCCATTATCGGACACGGCGCACCGCTTTGTTAAGCACATAAGCAACCCACGGCTATCTCTCGGTCGACACAACAGGCATTTTACAATCCGCCAATATTTCTCGCCTAAAGGGCAATCACGGATGAGCCCTGTCGTGGAGGTCATGATGCTTTTCAACAAGAAACCAGGAAATGATGCCGATAAAGACTATTCGGGCCACAGCGAGTCACGATCAGGGAACGGAGCTGTTCCCTTGAATCTTAGCATCGAGGCGCTGCGCGAGCGATCCGGAACACCAGCGCGTTCGGTGATCGACGCTTGGCTGACCATGAAGGGCAATCTCGAGAGCGAGGGTGACATTCAGGTTGACGGTAAGGTGCAAGGCCACATTCGTTGCATGCAGCTGATCGTGGGCAAGGATGCGACCATCGATGGCGATGTCGTCGCCGCAGAAGTTGTGGTTCGCGGCAGGGTCAAGGGTGTGATCCGCGCCAACCGCGTGAAGCTGCAAGAGACGGCCTGCGTTGAAAGCGAGATCTTCTTCGAAAAATCGCTTGGGATCGAGGATGGCGCCTCCTTCGAGGGCCAGATTCGGCGCGTGTCCCAGGCGTTGGCGGCTGTGGCCGCGCTCAAAGAGGGTCCGGCAGACCCAGCCGGGCTGGCGGCCGAGATCGATAGCAAGCTGGTTGCTAAATCGCAGCCCCGGCGGGAGCGTGAGGTCGCGCGCATGGCGCGCGTTGGCCGTGAGTCCACCGCAGACAATCTGAAGGATGCCGCGCTGCAGCCCGAGGAGAGCTTAGTCCTCGCGCAGCAAAGCTGATCGCCTCCGGCTTACCTGCCTTCGATCCGGCAACGATTTTTGTCAACGAGCGCGCTGCCGAGACGGGCAGCGCGAACGCTGGCCTCAGGGAGCGTTCGTGGCGGCGTGCGCGGAGCCTCAGATCGGGGGCAGGAGCAAAGCTGGTCTGCCCCGAGGCAAACTGCACGGCACCCCGGCCCTTGGGTTGGCCTTTGGGCTGACGCGCCGACCGCTTGACAGCCCCAACTCCGGGTTAAGGCCTCGCCATGGCGCGAGGCGGCGGTCTTGACAGGCCCCCCTGTCGCCGCCGCGCCGCACTGCGCGGCGAACAGTCGGCGGATGCGCTCCGCGCTTTTGACGCGGGGTCAGCGCTATAGTAACCATGGCAGCTGCCGTCTCTGGCAAAGAAGCATCGGTCGTACGCGCTGCGCCCAGCAAGGACTGCCGAACAACCAGGCCGGCACTCGGGGGATTGCATCGACTTTGCTGAGGGGCGCCATTGTCGGGGGGAAGAACTTTATTGCTGTGCCTGCTTGTGGCCATGGCAGTGCAACCGGCTGCTCATGCGCAAAGCCATGCTGTGCGGCACACGCTGGCGCCTTCTGTAGAAGCCCAGTCACTGAAATTTCTGAAGAGCCTGCCGCGTGAGTGGTCGGGAACATCGACCCGCGATTGCAGGACCTATGAAGACAAGAATATCGACAGGCTCGCACCGTCTTTTGCCGTCGCCGCGGCGGGGTTTCTGCAGGCATTCGTCGAGGTGCACGGCCACGTCACCATCACCTCGGCGCATCGCACGGCTCAGGAGCAAGCCTGCGTTTGTGAGGGCGAGAAGGGCCCGTGTGCCGGGCGGCCGCGTCTCGTCAAAATCAAGAAACGGCGTATCGTCAAGCGCGGCACCTCGCGGCATCAGGACGGCATTGCCCTTGACGTGCGCGCGGGCGTCGGCACTGACGAGGAATTCGTTTGCCTGCACGAGTTCGCCCAGTTCAACCCGCAGTTCGGCGTGCGATTTCCATTGGGCATGCGCGACCGGCCGCATATGGAGCCGGCTCTATCCAATCACAGACCGGTGCGCATCGCCGCGATCGGTTCGCTGGCGCGCCAGGTGACGCCGTGCGCAAAACTCAAAATCATGCTGGTCGACCAGCCCTTGGACTAGCGCTGGCCCACCTGAGAACTCAGTTCCAGAAGAACGGCAAACCGCGGAAGGGCCGGCCCCAACCGTCCATCGGCATCGGCTCGCGCTGGCGGATTTTCAGTGCGCCTTGCGGTTCACCGCTCATCACCACCACGAAGTCGGTGTCCTTGCCCGTCTCCCTGCTGGGACCCTCATCCGAAATGATGAGGGACGAATTCGGCCAGACGACTTCAGAGATGAGATCGAGCGCCTCCTGCGAGAAGGCAACGCGATCGAGGGCGGCCTTGGCGGCCGCCACATCGGTCGCAGCCGCGTTGGCAGCGCGGGCACCGGCCTGGCGCGGCTGCTCCTGGGACGACGGGCGGGTCTGGGTTGGATTCTTGTACATGGCAACCACGTTCCAGCGCATCTCGCCTGCCGTGCCGACATGATCGAGGGCCGTAAACACAAATGTGCCAATCGGTGCTTGCGGGTCGCGGATCGCTAGCGGGCCTTCGTAGATCGGGTAGTTGCCCTTGCGGACATAAAGTCGCTGTGTCTTGCGACTGATGAATACGGAGACGGGCAGGGTTTTTCGCGCCGCCTCTTCTGCCGCCTGTGCGGCACTGTCTCGGATCGCCGTCGCCGCCCGCGCAGCCTCGGTTGCCTGCTCGGCCGCTTCTCGGCTGGCCTGCTCTTGCAGCCTGACCGTTTGCAGTTGCGCCTGCAGTTCATCAATTCTGGCGACGAGCTTCGCCTTGGCGGTTTCGGCCTGCTGCTTGACCTGTGGCGATGATGCCGTCTCGAGCCGACGATCTGCTTGCTTGAGCGCGGTATCGGCTTTGGCGACATTGCTTTCTGCCGCACGCAGCGACCGGGCAGCGCTCGCCGCGGCAGCGACCTTTGTTGCAGCGGCCTGTCGCGCTTCCCGCTCCGACTTGCTGGCCGCCTCCGCCTCTGCGGCCTTGGCAGCGGCGTTTGACTGCAAGATCTGCAAGTGCCGCGCCGAGCCCGGCGTGACGCCAGCCTCCGACGCGGCGGCAAGCCTTGCCCCTGGCGCGGTGTTGCTGACCAGCGACCGATCGCTGCTCGGTACCGTTGAGGCCAGCTCTTGGCGCACGGGGTTTGACTTGAACAGACGAGGGTGGTCGATCTCGCTCGGGCCCATGTCCTCGCGCACCACGAGCACCCGCATGCCAAGATCGGTGAGATCGAACAGCCGCTGGGCGAAGTCTATGGGCAAACGGATGCAGCCGTGCGATGCGGGGTGACCAGGCAGCGTGCCGGCGTGCAGAGCAATGCCGGTCCAGGTAATGCGCTGCATGAACGGCATCTGGCCATCTTCGTAGAGATTGGAGCTATGCATCTCCTTCTTCTGCACGATGCTGAAGATGCCGGCTGGTGTTTCATAGCCGGCAGAGCCGCTCGACACCGGGGCTTCCAGGATCTTGCTATTGGCGTCATAGATCGAGACACGCTGGTCGTTGAGCGAGACGATCGCCAGCACCGGCTTGCCCGCGGTATGGGGCCGACGGTCGAGCCTCGCGTCCGCCCTTTTGGCGCTGGCGCTGTCGAGCCCAAACGCCAAAAGCGCTGCCGCGAGCAGCATGAGCGCGGACCCGGTTGCGCCTACCCTTGGCATCGGTGTGTGCGTGCTTTGGCCCATTGCGCTCTGCCTGTTCAACACTTTCCCAGCCCTAACAAGTCCAACGCCCCCTAGAGCGATCGAGCAACCCGGAAGCCAACCATATCGAGTTGGATGTCGGGCGTCGTTGCATAGCGATAGGCGGAACGCAACAGCTGCGGGAAGTAGTTCCAGGAGCCACCGCGAAGAATGCGCAAATCGCAGTTCGGCGAGGTCACTGCCGAGCCGTCGGTCGGTGCGCCTTGGTAACTGTCCTTGTAGCAGTCCTGAACCCACTCCCAGACATTGCCGTGCATATCGTGAAGACCGAAGGCATTCTTCTGGAAGGTTCCCACATCGAGCGTTTTCTGGCGAAAGATCCCCATCTTGCCGTCGCCATAGATGAAGTTGGCATCATAGTTCGCTTGCTTGTAGTTGATCGTTGTTCCCGTCGCGAACGGCGGGTGCGGTTGTGAGGCGCTGGTCACGCCGCGGGCTGCGTATTCCCATTCGGCTTCTGTCGGCAAGCGATAGGCCTTGCCCGTCGTGCTTGCGAGCCAGGCAACAAATTGCCGGGCGTCGTGCCAAGAGACATTGATCACCGGCCGTTTGCCGCGGCCCCATGTCTCATCATGGGGTTTGTGCTTGCAGGCGCCGCCGGCGATGCAAGCCTCCCACTGCGCAAAGGTCACTTCGAATTTGCCCAGCGCAAAGGCCTGCCGGATCACCACCTTGCGTTGCGGACCTTCATTGCTGCCGCGGCCGCGCTCGCTCTGCGGCGAGCCCATCATGAACTCTCCGGCCGGCACCACCACCATCTCGGGGCACCCCGGGCAGTCACGAAAAACGCGTGCGCCGCTATTTTGATCCGCGGTCTGCTTCTGGGCGTGTACCTGAGACGACCAAAGCAGCAGTGTTGCCAGTGTGAGAAGCGCGCGACCCATCAGCTGTCCGTTGTCCCTCCGCCGCCAACGGTCGATCGACGCCATGCCTGGCCGGGTGCGCCAAAGATCGATCGCGTCGCTGCGAGCAAACCAACACCTTTCTCTGACGCGCACCATGGCGTTGCCCGGACCGTCGGCACCCTCTTGTGGTGCACATGCATTTTTAGCGGCACGCCCCTCGAGCATCTTAGAAATTCTGTGGCGTCTGTCGATCCGACGCGTCTTTTAGCATCGCCGCGTGATTCGCCACGCCAGCCGCGCTTAAAGCCGGCAGCGAACGCAGGGGCTAACCACAGCCCATGCTGGCAGGCAACTTCGGCTGAAAAGCGTCCGCTGGCATCGCGGGGGGCAGGGACCAACCGCAAGCCAAGCCGTCAGTCGGCCCGAGCGCGCGGCCCGCGCCAACGGCGCGCCCAAGCTTGACAAATTCGCCGTCTGCGCACCAGCCCCTGCCAGTTCCACCCGGCGGCGTCCCGCGCGCCAAGACAAACCAGGTCGGCCGCAAAGCGCGCGGAGGGCGGCCGCCGCTGCCAAGCAGAACACGTGCCCTCTGGCCGACGGCTGGCCGAGCTGGCGTCTTGAGGCTGCCCAAGCTCGCAGCGCCCGCGCGCAGGGCTCGGCTCGTGCGTTCGCCGCCAGCGCGGCTTTGCTGCTGGCAGTGACTGGGAGAGGCCATCGCTTGGGACATCGCTGTCGCTTGCCTCCGTTGCCCACACGCGGGCGACGCAATTGGGTTGCAGGGCACAAGGTTCCGCGCTTGACTGAGCCCCCCGAGCTCTTTGCCCCAGACAAGGTAGGCACGCCATGACCCACGCCTGTTACTGCGTCACCACGCACAACGCTCCGCTCGAGCGCATGGATTGCCCCACACCCGAGCCCAAGGGAGCCGAGGTTCTGATCCGCATGACGGCAGCGGGTGTCTGTCACAGCGACATTCACATTTGGGAGGGGGTCTATGACCTCGGCTCAGGCAACAGGATGACGCTCAAAGATCGGGGCGTCACGCTGCCGTTGACCATGGGTCACGAAATCTCAGGCGAGGTCGTGAAGGTGGGGCCTGATGCCAAAATGGTGAAGCCGGGCCTCGCCTGTGTGGTTTATCCCTGGCTCGGCTGTGGCGAGTGTCCGACGTGCTTGCGCGGCGAGGAAAACCTGTGCGCCGTCAAAACACGTTCCATGGGTGTTTTCATGCCGGGGGGATATGCCGAATACGTGCTCGTGCCGCATGAGCGCTATTGCGTGGACCTCGGCAAACTCGATCCCGCGGAAACGGCGCCGTTGGCGTGCTCGGGGGTGACCACCTATTCCGCCCTCAAGAAGTTCGGGCCCAGGATCAAGGACGAGCCCGTCGTCATCATGGGCGCCGGCGGCCTTGGCCACATGGCGCTGACGGTGCTACGGGCCATGCAAGGCAAGGGCGCAGTCGTCATTGATATCGATGCGGAAAAGCGCGCGGCGGCCATGCAAGCTGGCGCGCTGGCGGCAATCGATGGTGCGGCCGCCGACGCAGCCCAGCAGATCATCAAGGCCACCGGCGGTGGCGCCAGCTCGGTGCTCGATCTTGTCGGCGCATCGGCGACGATCAACCTCGGCATCGCCGGTCTCAGAAAGGGTGGTGAGATTGTCGTTGTGGGTCTTTACGGCGGCGAGCTGAAGCTGCCCCTTGTCTATTTACCGCTGCGCGGGATGGGGCTACGGGGCTCCTACGTTGGCAGCCTCCCCGAGCTCAAAGAGCTGGTGGCGCTGGCGCAGAAGGGCACGCTCAGGCCCATCAAGGTCACGCGCCAGAAGTTGACGCAAGCCAGCGCCGCCCTGAGCGACCTGAAGGCCGGCAAGGTCGTCGGTCGCATCGTCTTGGTGCCTTGAGGTCTTTGAGGCAACGACTTGGCCGTCGCCGCGGCAAGGGGGGCGGCCACGGAGATGGACCCTTGCGGCCACCG
>CAWFZX010000002.1:0-33744 GCA_963820375.1 uncultured Alphaproteobacteria bacterium
GAGATGACATTTCTGGCAACCGTTGCCTAATGCGAGAGCAGGAGAGTGATGGACCGCCCCCCGAGACCTGCCACAACACTGAGCTGTGCGGCTGGGTCCCCGAGACCTGCTGGCCCCCAAGGTCCTGACAAAAAACAGGATTATCGCTCGACCCGCGCGGAAAATGCCGCGAGATCGAACGGGTTACCCACTTTGGCACGCTTGGCGCATTGCTTGCGTGTGACAGCGCCCGTCGGAGGATGGCCCATTGAGTTATTACGCCAAAGAGTTGGGTCAGCGATTTGGCGACGCGTGCGGGCCGACAGACGATGAGCTGGCCGAGCTCACCTTCGTGCGGCAGGTGCTCGGCCGCAGGACGGTGCGGGCCTACGCGGACGCCGTGCCCCCCGACGCCCTGATCGAGCTGCTCTGTGCTGCGGCACTCAGCGCTTCAGCCAAATCGGACTTTCAACAGGCGTCCATTCTTCGCGTTCTCGACGCAGGCAAACGGGCGCGGATCGGCAAGCTGTTCCCGGCGATGCCTTGGATCGGCGCCGCCCCAGTCTTCCTCGTCTTCCTCGGCGACGCACGCCGCCTCGAGCGCATCGGAGAGCTGCGCGGCAAACCTGTCGCCAACGGCACGCTCGAGGGCTTCTTCAATGCGGCGGTCGATGCCGCCCTGGCACTGCAGACGTTCATTCTGTCGGCGGAAACCGCCGGGCTCGGCTGCTGTCCGATCAGTGTCATTCGCAACAAGATCGACGAGGTGGCCGAGATCCTGGCGTTGCCCGACCAGGTGTTTCCGGTCGCGGGTCTGTGTGTCGGATGTCCGGCGCGCGCTGGCTTCGTCAGCCTGCGCTTGCCGCGGACCGTGACCCTGCACCGCGACGTCTACGACGACAGCGGGCTGAGCGACGCCGTCAACGACTACGACCGGCGCCGGGACGCAATCCATTCCATTCCCAAGGGACAGCAGCGTTCGCCCGAGCAATTCGGCGCGGCCGAATTCTACGGATGGTCGGAGGACAAGGCGCGCCAGGCGGCCAAGCCGGAAGGCGCCGCGTTTCCGCTCTACCTGCGCAAGCACGGGTTCACTTTGGACTGAGACGATCGCGAAGAAGAGGAGATCTCCGATCATGACCATGCGCGTATCGACGGCGTCGCGATTCGGCTCGGCGCTATTGGGATTGTTCGCATGCCTGTTGGCGGCGAGCCTTTCCTTGCCTGCGGGCGCGGCGTCGCTCGAAGAGATCAAGAAGCGCGGCTACCTGATCGTGGCAACGGAGGACGACTATCGGCCGTTCGAGTTCGTCAAGGACGGCAAGCCGACGGGCTTCGACAACGAGCTCGTCGAGGAGCTGCGCAAGTATGCGCCCTTCGAGATCCGGCAGGAGATATTGCCCTGGACGGGGCTGCTCGCCGGCGTAAGCACCGGCAAGTACGATATCGCCATCACGGCCGCGATTATCACCAAGGAGCGCACGCAATCGCTCGACTTCACGAGCCCGATCGCCGACGCCACGCACTACTACGTCAAGCGCAAGAACGACACGAGCATCTCCTCGATCAAGGATCTGAACGGCAAGACGGTCGGCATCCAGGCCGGAAGCGCGCTGCTTGGGCGACTGCCCGAGCTCGAGACCATGCTGAAAAAGGAGGGCGGCAAGCTCGGCAAGGTGGTCGAATACACCTCCTATCCGGAGGCCTACCAGGATCTCGCTCTCAGCCGGACGGACTACGTGGTCAACACGATCATCAACCTGAAGGCACTGGTCACCGAGAAGCCCAGTGTCTTCGAGATCGGGCAGCCGGTGTCGGGAAAATCGTTCCCCGCCTGGGCCTTGAAGAAGGGCAACGCCGACCTGCTGGCCTACATGAACGAGTTCATCGCCAAGCAGAAAGCCAGCGGCAAGTTCGCTGAACTGCAGCAGAAATGGTTCGGCCAGTCCTTCCCTGACCTCCCGGTGCAGTTCGAGCCCGAATTCTGAGCGGCACGCCGCAGCGGACGATGAGCGCCGCCGACATCCTGGCAATCCTGCAGGGAGCCGTGACGACGGTGTGGCTTTCGTGCGTGGGCATCCTGCTCGGGTTGCCGCTCGGCCTGCTGCTGGCGGTAACCCGATGGGCCAGGGTGCCCGTCGTCGCGCAGCTGGTGATGGTCTACGTCAGCATCCTGCGCGCGACGCCGCTCGTCACGCTGCTGCTGCTGCTGTTCTTTGCCCTGCCGAATGTCGGCGTGCCGATCGGTGCCGTCTCCGCCGCCATTGTCGCGCTTACCCTCAACACCTCGGCCTTCAACTGCGAGGTGTTGCGCGCCGGGCTGATGAACTTTCCGAAGGACCAGTACGAAGCCGCCCAGTCGGTCGGCATGTCGGCGGGCTTGCGATTTCGCAGGATCGTGCTGCCGCAGGTTCTGCGCGTGAGCCTGCCCGGTCTCGTCAACGAGATGTCGCTGCTGATCAAGGTGACGCCCGTGCTGGCCGTGGTGGGCGTCGTCGACCTCACGCGGGCGGCGGTCCGGATCGGCGCCGAAACGTACGAACCCCTGCCGCCGTTCTTGGTCGCGCTGGCGATCTATATGCCGATCATCTATGCGATCGTGTCCCTGCAGCGCCTGATGGAGCGCCGCTTGGCGCGCGCGGAGGCGGCGGGATGATCCGCGATTTCCTCGTCGTGTGGCGCGAACGCGACCTGCTCCTCAGCGGGCTGTCGAACACGATCGTGCTCTCGCTCGCCTCCACCATCGCGGCGCTCGTGCTGGGAGCCCTGCTATCGGTGCTGCTGATGTCCCGGCGCACGCCCTTGCGATGGCTGGCAGGCGGCTTCGTCGACGCCATGCGCTGCGTCCCGTTCCTGCTGTTTGCCTATATCGTCTATTATGGGTTGCCCTCCGTGGGCATCAACTTCAGCAACTGGAACGCCGGCCTGGTTGCGCTCACAATCTACAACACGGCCTACATGGCGGAGATCCTGCGCGGCGCCTGGGCGGCTCAGCCGACCGAACCGATCGACGCGGGCTACGCCTTCGGCTTTATCGGCTTGCGGCACTTTCGCCGCATCGTCCTGCCGCCCCTGCTGCTGTCGGCAGCGCCCGTGATCGGCAATCAGGTCATCCAGATCATCAAGGACAGCGCCTTCCTGACCGTCATCGCGCTGCCGGAGCTGACGCATGCGGCGAGCTCGATCCAGTCCCGGCACTACGTGCCGTTCGCGGCGTTCATCACGGCGGTGCTGCTCTACTGGATCCTCTGTCTGATCGTCGAGGCGTGCGTCGCGGCGACCGGGCGCATCGCAGAGGCGCGCCGATGACTATCAACGGAACGTCGACCGCGGATCAGGGGCGCCCGGTGCTGACCGTGGCGGGAGTCTCCAAGGCATTCGGCGCCCTGGTCGTGCTGGACGACATCAACTTCCGCGTGCATCGCGGCGAGACGGTGTGCCTGCTGGGTCCGTCGGGCTCGGGCAAGTCGACGCTGCTCAGATGCATCAACTGGCTGGAGAGGCCGGACAGCGGCGAAGTCTATCTCGGCGGCGAGCGTATCGGCGTGACCGCGGGCGGCGTCGTCATGCACGATCGAGACCTGTCGCGCATGCGCACGCGCATCGGCATGGTGTTCCAGCATTTCGCGCTCTGGCCGCACCTGACCGTTCTGCAGAACGTCATGGAGGCGCCCGTCCAGGTGCAGCGCAGGCCCAAAGCAGAGGTGCGGGCAGAGGCGGAGGCACTGCTCGCCAAGGTGGGCCTGACGGACAAACGTGATGTGTTCCCGGCCAAACTCTCCGGCGGCCAGAAGCAGCGGGTGGGAATCGCGCGGGCGCTCGCCATGCGTCCTGAGCTGCTGCTGTTCGATGAGCCGACCAGCGCGCTCGACCCCGAGCTGGTCGGAGAGGTTCTGGTCGTCATGCGCGGGCTGGCGCAGGATGGCATGACCATGATCGTCGTGACGCACGAGATGGCCTTCGCCCGCGAGGCCGCCAGCCGGATCGTGTTCCTGGACCGGGGGCGGGTGGTGGAGACGGCAACGCCCAACGCCTTCTTCACCGCGCCCACGACCGAGCGCGCGCAACAGTTCCTGCTTCGCTATGCCAGCAATGGCGCACAAAAGGTGGCCGGCAGCGCGTCGGGATCATAAGCTTGAGAAGCCTGTCTGCTGCGGAGGACCAGCACATGTCGCCAATCTTCCACTTCATGCAGAATGCACCGAAGCCGGTGGCACCTTACAGCCATGCGGTCGAGGTGGACGGATTCGTGTTCGTGACGGGGCAGCTGGCGACCGACCCCGACGACGATGCGCGGCCCGTCCCGGAGGGCATCGAGGCGCAGACGCACAAGGTGATGGACAACCTCGGCCGCGTCCTGAAGGGCGTCGGGCTCGATTTTCGGAGCGTGATCACGGTGCGCATATTCCTGACCGCATTCGAGCGGGACTATGCGACGATGAATGCCATCTACGCCTCATACTTCGAACCCAATCGGCTGCCCGCCCGCACGACCGTCGGCGTGACGCATCTGGCGCGAGGGGGCATCGTCGAGATCGATCTGATCGCGAAACGTGGCTAGCAAGATGATAGAAGCGGTGATCGAGATACCGGCGCGGCGCGGCAAGGCCGCCCACGTTGCGCGCGGTCAGCACGTCAAGGTGATCAACACGCACGGCGAGCAGGTGGTCGATACCTGGGCCTTCAATCGCGCCAACCCGAGCGAGTTCCTGTCCATGGAACACACCCGCGCCCACACGCTGCGGATTGTTCCTCGCGTGGGCGACGTGCTGCGGACCAATCAGCGGCGCCCGATCCTGACCCTCGTCGAGGACACCTCGGGGGGAATCCACGATACCCTGATCGCAGCGTGTGATCGCTACCGTTACGCCTTCCTCGGCGTCGAGGGCTACCATGACAACTGCGCCGACAATCTCGCCGCCGCCCTGGCCGAGCTCGGGATGACGGCGCCGCCTGTGCCGAGCCCCCTCAACCTGTTCATGAACATTCCCTGGAGCCAGGAGGGCGGGCTGAGCTTCGCCGCGCCAGCCAAGCCCGTGCCGGGCGGCTATGTGCTGCTGCGTGCGGAAATGGCTCTCGTCATCGCCTTCTCGGCATGCCCGCAGGATGTCCTGCCCATCAATGGCAGGGCCGGCCGCACGGTCGAAGCGCACTTCACCATCACCTGATGGTCGGCTTGCCGAGGGGACACGGAGCAACGCAATGATGACAGCCAAAGCCACCCGCGACGCAGCCGAAGCCAACCGCCGCCGCTACGAGGAGCTGCGCGCGGCAGCACAAGGAGCAACCTCCGAGAGCCTGCCGCCGTTTACCGAGCTCGGCTCGCTGCCGATTGCGCCGGCGGAGATCATTCACCGGGAGGTGGTGCCCGGTGGGTGGTACATGGCGACGCAGTTGCGCCGGAGCGAGATGCTGCGGCTCATCGATGTAACCGGAACCGCGACGCCCGCCCTGATAGCCTGGCGCGAGGAGAACACGTCGGAGCGGATCAACGTGGCGGACACCGTGAAGGTGCAATGGAGCGCGGCAGTGCGGCGCGGACGCGTGTTCCTTTCGGACATGGGGCGCGTGATGCTGTCGATCGTCGAGGACACGAGCGGCGCGCACGACGCCCTGATGGGCGGCTCGGTGCCAGAACCCCGATCCTCGGATGGGGCCGAGCCTCGAAGCACACGCGAGAACTTCGTTGCGGCCACAGCCAAGCTCGGCTTGCAGCGACGTGACATCCCGCCGTGCATATCGTTCTTCGCGCCGGTCATCGTCGACGGCGCCGGTCGCTTTCAATGGCAAGAAGAGAGGAAGAGGCCGGGCGACTTCGTCGATTTGCGCGCGGAAATGGATCTGCTAGTCGTCATCTCCAATTGCCCGCACCCGCTGCGTCCGGGCTCGTTATCCGAGTGGCCATCGATTGAGGTGATCCGGCACCGCGGCCGCACCTATGCATCCGCCGATCCCTGCCGCAACGCGGGGCCAGAAGCCCAACGCGCGTTCGAGTTCACTGACCGGCTCGCCCAATGAGATCGAGGATGGCGCCATGACCACGCGTGACACAGCGCTCGCAATCTATGACCATGTCATACCAGCACGGCAACCATGGTCGCGCATCGTCAACCGCGGACAGACCCTGCGCATCATCGACAGCGAGGGCCAGCAGGCGGTCGACGCACTGTTCTACCGTGCTGATGATCGCGAGGAGCGCTACAGCGCGCAGGATACCGTGCGCGTGCAGGGCGGCCCCTACATCGGCACCGGCACCGAGCTCATATCGACGGAAGGGCGCGTGATGATGCGGGTGGTCGCCGACACCTGCGGCCTGCATGATACCTTAGCCGGGTGCTGTTCGTGCGAAAGCAACGCTGTCCGCTTCGGCGAAGCGACCAAGTATCAGCATGCCTGCCGGGAGAACTTCGTGCTGGAGCTTGCCAAGCACGGCATGTCGAAGCGCGATATCGTCTCCAACGTCAATTTCTTCATGAACGTGCCGATCGAACCCTCCGGCAACTTCACCGTGGTCGATGGGATTTCCAAGCCCGGAGGCTTCGTGGACCTGCTGGCCGTGGACATGGACGTGTTGTGCGTCATCTCCAATTGCCCGCAGATCAACAACCCCTGCAACGGCTTCAATCCGACGCCCATTCGTGTGGTCATTTGGGATCCGTGATTTGCGTTGCCGACTGTCGGACAAGGGGCGCAGCGGGGCAGGGGGCCGAAGACGGCGGGCAGCATCACCCCAAGCCTGACCGCTAAGCCCCGTCGCGATCGCTGCCGCGCCTCCCTGCCGCGGCGACGGCCCCGGTTCAGCTGCCGCTCTGCAAGCGAAAGATTGCGGCGCGGGCACGGGGAAACGATGGTCGGGAACCGGGGCCGGGGTTTGCCGTTTCCGCTTGCGCGTTCAACCAAGCACACGTCTCTCCTGCCGGCGGCCGTCCGTCCCGGAATCGCCGTGGCTTGGTATGGCAGCGGACCAATGGAGCTTGCACATGGCCTACAGGGCAGCATTCATGCGATCGCGTACCGTCACGCGTCCCAGTAGCCTGCTGGGCGTCGCCGCCGTGGCTCTGGCGGGGGCGGCTGTGTTGGTCAACCGCCGGGCGGCGCAGGCTGAGCGCGACTACCTGCCAAAGGGCCGGTTTGTGACAAACGCCGGCGTTCGCCTGCACTACGTGGAAAAGGGCAACGGCCCAGCCGTCGTGTTCCTGCATGGCAATGGGGCGATGGTCGAAGACATGCTGATCAGCGGGGTGGTGGATCACGCCGCCACGGCCTACCGCGCCATTGCCTTCGATCGACCGGGCTTCGGGCATAGCCAGCGGCCCCAGGATCGCTCCTGGACGGCAGCTGCGCAGGCAGCGCTGTTTGCCGAAACATTTGCTCAGCTCGGCATCGGCGCGCCGATTGTGGTCGGCCACTCCTGGGGCACGCTGGTGGCGTTGGCGCTTGCCCTCAATCACCCAGCATCGGTGGGTGGGCTTGTGCTGGCGTCGGGTTATTACTTTCCAAGCGCACGCAGCGATGTGGCGCTGTTCTCGCCGCCGGCGATCCCCGTGCTCGGCGATGTCATCAGCTACACGGTGGCGCCGTTGATCGGCGACGCCATCGGCTGGCCGCTGATCAGCAAGATGTTCGCACCGCAGCCCGTCTCACCAAGGTTCGAGCGCGACTTTCCGCTCGCGCTTGCGCTGCGGCCCTCGCAAATCAAGGCCTTCGCCCAGGATACCTCTCACATGATCTCAGCCGCACAGCAGCTGTCACCCCGTTATGGCACGATCACCTGCCCGACGGTCATCATGGCGGGCGATGCTGATCGCATCGTCAACATCGAGCGGCAGGCGCAGCGGCTTCACGGCGCGATCCCCGGCAGCAGACTTGATGTGCTGAACGGCGCCGGCCACATGATCCATCACGTCGACCCTGGCCGCCTCGTTAGGGCGATCGATCTGATCGCAACCGGCGGCATCACGCGCGCAAGCGTGCAGGCCGAGGCACCCACCTGGGGGACCCCGGCGTAGCCAGCGACAGCGTGTGTCTTGGCCGAGGTGAGTGGCGTATCAGCCGCTGCGCCTATGGTTCGCCCGCGGTAGATCCTTTTCCCATCCAAACACCGAACGACCGTCCAGGGCCACTGAGCCTGCGCGCTCGCCGGCGATAAACGCTTCCAGTGACGGTCCGCTGGCCGTGCGCTCGAGGCGCCGCGCTTGAGCATCGAGCCGCTTGAGCGCCTCTATTTGTGCGCTATGGCCAAGTTTTGCCCTTTGCACCGCCGATTTGAGAATGCGAATGGTCTCGTCATAGACCTTGATGGGGACCGCATAGGGGTGGCGATCCTTGCCGCCATGCGCAAGCGAGAACCGTGCCGGATCCTGAAAGCGGTAGGGCGTTCCGTGAACGACCTCGGCGACCATGGCCAGTGCTTGCAGCGAACGTGCGCCGATGCCGGGCGTCAGCAGGAGCTCTGGAAAATCATTGGCTCCTCGTTCGGCAACAGCGGCGAGTGTGCCGTGCAACCGCCTGCTGAAGACATCGCTGGAGCGCACATCGTGGTGGGCAGGCATGACAAGATGCGGCAGTTCCAGCTGCACTTGTGGGCGGTCAATCAGCGCTGAGAACGCGCGCACGATCCGGTCCGGTCCCAGGCTGGCGAGCATGTCGAGCTGTGCCGAGCGGGAAGGGGAGGCGCGGCGGTCCGCGAGATTGACGATTTGTCCCTGGCTGGGCCCGTCGATGGCGCTGTGTGGTTCGTCGATGAAGCTTGCGAGCGTGCCGGAATGCCAGTGATAGCGGCGCGCCTGGCGCTTCTCGCCATTCATGCCTTGCTGGACAACCGTCCAGTGGCCATCGTCGGTGACGAAAAACCCGTGCAGGTATAGATCGAAGCCATCCTGCACCGCCGCACTGTCCACCTTGGCAACGAGGCGACTGGCGCGGACGAGGGTGGGCGCATCAAGCCCGATGCGATCGCCCAGCGCTACCAACTCGTCGGGGGTTTTGCGCGCGTGCTTGCCCCGTCCGCCACAGACATGAATGCCGAGTTCCGAAGAAAGCGGCGTCAATCCGCGCTTCAGGGCACCGATCACGCTCGTGGTGATGCCGGATGAGTGCCAGTCCATACCCATGACGGCGCCGAAGGACTGGAACCAGAAGGGATGTGACAGGCGCCGTAGCCATTCGTCGCGGCCGTAGTGGTAGACAATGGCTTGGCAGATCACGGCGCCGAGCGCCGACATGCGCTGTCCCAGCCAGGCCGGCACGCGGCCGCTGTGGAGGGGAAGATCAGCACTGCCGCTTCGTCGTGTCATCGTCTCCTGCAACTCAATCAATGTCGCAGCAGTGTACCAGACCGCCACCTGCGCGCCGCTTTTGCGGGGCCGCGCAGGGAACTGTGAACGCAGCCATCCGGTTAGACAGGTGTGTGTGTGTCATCAGGAGCCTGCCATGCCGCGGGGCGAAAAATCCAAGTACACCGACAAGCAAGAACGCAAGGCCGACCACATTGCCGAAGGCTACCAAGAGCGCGGCGTTGGTAAAAAGGAAGCCAAGCGCCGCGCCTGGGCCACCGTCAACAAGGATGACGGCGGCGGCAAGAAGCCGGGCGGATCGGGACGCGGCGCCCACACCGGCCATCCCGCGGCTCACAAAGGCGGACGCCTCGGCGGCAAAGCTGCCGCTGCGCGGCCGGCGGCTGCCCGTTCCGCCTCGGCCAAGAAGGCGGCTGCCACGCGCCGGCGGCGCGGTTCTTAACTTGCGTGGGAAAGAGACAGCGATGCAAAAGCGGCCGCACCCGCCGTTTGCCAAACAAAGGCAGCCCATGCCGGGGCTCACGGCCAAGATGAAGCCGGTACCCGATCACGGTGAAGACAGCTACCAAGGCTCCAACCGGCTCAAGGACAAAAGGGCGATCATCACCGGCGGGGATAGCGGCATCGGCCGCGCCGTCGCCATTGCCTATGCGCGGGAAGGGGCGGACGTTCTCATTTCTTATCTTGAAGAGCACGAGGATGCCGAGCACACCAAACGCTTGGTGGAGGCTGCTGGCCGCAAGGCCGTGTTGGTACCCGGCGACATCCAGGATGCCAAGCATTGCCGCAACATCATCGCCAAGGCGGTGGCTGAACTGGGCGGCATCGACATCCTCGTCAACAACGCCGCTCATCAGGCGAGTTTCAAGGAGATCACCGACATTGCCGACGAGGAGTGGGAGCTGACCTTCAAGGTCAACATCCATGCCATCTTTTATCTGACCAAGGCGGCGGTCCCGCACCTGCAGCCCGGCAGCGCCATCATCAACACGGCCTCGATTAATTCCGATATGCCCAACCCGATCCTGCTCGCTTACGCCACCACCAAAGGCGCCATTCAGAACTTCACCGCCGGCCTGGCCCAGCTGCTGGCGAACAAGGGGATTCGCGCCAATGCGGTCGCGCCCGGGCCGATCTGGACACCGCTCATTCCCTCCACGCTGCCCGAGGACTCGGTTGTGAACTTCGGCAAACAGGTACCGATGCAACGGCCCGGCCAGCCGGCCGAACTGGCCACGGCATTCGTGATGCTGGCAGATCCGCTCTCCAGCTACGTCTCAGGCGCGACCATTGCCGTGACCGGCGGCAAGCCGATCCTCTAGAACAATTGCCGATGACGAGCCTCAAGTTGACGCGATGGCGTCCCTGCCGACGCGATGGCGGTCTCTGGGGCGTCCGTGTTGGGCTCCCGCCCGCCTAGGCCGGCCGCCCGTGACGCGGCGCGTCGGGGTCGCGCGGGCCCCGCAAAAGCTCTTCGTCTTTGGGCAAGGTGCCGTTCGGGCTCAGCTTATCAATCACCTCAGGCAGCAAACGCACGAGCTGAGAGAGCAGATCCTCCCGGGGTAGGCCTGTCTCACGGGAAAGCCCATCAACCGTCTCCGCGCCAAGAGCCTGCTGCAACTGGTTTGGCGATATCGGCTTGTTGGGGCCGGTGCCGATCCAGGACTTGATGATCTCCTCAAAACCGCCTTGTCGGAAGCGCTCCACCAGCCCACCGACCCCGCCTTCCGTGCCGGGCACCTCCGGCTTGTTTTCATCGCTTTTCTTCGCCAACGCCCGGGAGAGCAGAAGGGCGATGAGTGCACCAACGATGGGAGACCGGCCACGCGCCAGCTTGGCTCCGAGCGCGGAGATGACGACGTTGCGAATGACGGTCTGAAGCACGCCCACGACAGTCTCCTGTGGCTTCGTTTACTTTCGCCACCAGCAGGGGTGGCGGCTGGACAACCGGGATTGCAGCCAGACGTTCCTTGTGAGCTAGCTTGCCTGCGCTTTAGCGTTTGCCAACGGTGCGGTTCGCGCGCCGGCGCTTGCGTCGTGACAGGTGGGCCAGCATTTGCTCAAGGCTCATGGCGTTGAGGACTTTGTCCTTTGCCACACCGCCCTTGCGGGCCACGGCGACGCCCCACTGCATCAAATCGAGCTCGGCGATCGAGTGCGCGTCGGGATTAATGCTGAGCCAACAGCCGGCTTGCAGGGCCTTTTGGTGCCAGCGCCAGTCAAGCTCCAGTCGGTAGGGATTGCCGTTGATCTCAACGGCTACCCCGTGCTTGGCGCAGGCCTGTAGAATTGCCTCGATGTCCACATCGTAGCCGGGCCGCCGCAGCAGCTGCCGGCCGGTCAGGTGCCCCAGAATTGTGGTGTAGGGGTTCGAGACGGCGGCGATGATGCGTTTTGTCTGCTCGGCGCGATCGAGCCGGAAGCGACTGTGTACGCTCGCCACCACGAAATCAAAGCGCGCCAGCACCTCGGCAGGGTAATCGAGCGAACCGTCAGCCAGAATATCGGATTCAATCCCCTTGAGGATGCGCAGGCTGCCCCTGAAGCGCCGGTTCAGGGCAGCCGCAATCGCATGCTGCGAGTCAATCTCAGCTAACGACAGGCCGCCGGCGTAGTGGGCCGACTGCGAATGATCGGCAACCCCGAGATAAGTGTAGCCGCGTTGGCGCGCGGCCTTGGCCATCTCCTCCAGTGTATCCATGCCATCCGAATAATCCGTGTGCAGGTGCAGGACCCCACGCAGGTCTTTGAGGGTAACAAGCTTCGGCAGTTTTCCCGCGCCTGCGAGCGCGATCTCACCGGCGCCCTCGCGCAACTCAGGAGGAATAAATTGGAGCCCAAGGGCCTCGTAAATATCCTCCTCGCGTCGGGCGCCAATGACCCTTTTGCCGCGCCGCAGGCCGTCGGTCGCTAGCGCCAGTCCCTGTTTTCGGGCGAGCGCTGCGAGCTGCGCCAGATGGGAGGCGCTACCCGTGCCGGCCAGCAGCGCTGCACCGAACCGCGCGGGAGAGCTCACAAGCAGGGCCGCCGCGCCAAAGCGCTCCTCACTTACGCCCGGCACCTTTGGGTCAATTGCCACCAACCGCAGGTCCGAGACCAGTTCGCAGCCACGTCGCAAATCTCCGGCGATGGCGATGTTGCGCAGCCCCGGGCGAAGCGCCTTGAGCTCGCCGATCGTCTGCTCGAGGATGGCTTGCGCCTGATTGAGGCGAAGCCGCCCGGCGCCCTCGCTGGCAATCGCGCTGCCCTGTTCGATCTTGCGCTGAAGCGCGGGGCCGAGCCCTTTGGTCGCCGCCACCCGGCCCTCGCGGCAAGCCGCGGCGAGATCAGCAAGGGAGTGCACGCCTAGCAGCTTGTGCAGCTTGAGAATGCTCGCAGGGCGCAGGCCGGGAATGGCGAGCAAAGCCAACAACCCGGCCGGAAGATGGTCACGCATGCGCTCAAGCGAGGCATCGGTGCCGGCACGAAACAAGGCCTCGATCCTCTTGGCGATGCCCGCGCCCACGCCCGGAAGCGTCTGCAGCGTCCCGGCCTTGATCAGCTCAGCGAGCGGCCGTCCCAGGTGGCGCAAACTTGCGGCCGCCCGCAGATAGGCTTTGGCCTTATAGGGATTGCCGCCCTCGAAGGCGGCGCGACGGCCGATTTCCTCGAGAAGGTCGGCAACCTCGCTGGCGGTTCGTTGCGGCATGCGGGGCGCGAACGTTTTGGCGGCGCAAAAGGTGCCTTGCCGCTGGCAACAACAGCCATAAGGTAGCATGCCATGGGGGGGCGGGGACAAAGCTCATGGGACGCCGACCGATAGGCTGGCCGGCGCCCCGGGTGACTTCGTAAAGTCAAAGCATCAAACGTTACAGCTGCACGTAGGTTCCGGACCGGGCAAGTGCGGTGCCAAAACGAAGCGGAGCCTGCGGCGTGCCCAGAAGGGCCCGGCATAGGCGACGCCGACGCGCGGGGTGGCAATAATCCGCCCGGCCGCCGGCCGATCCTCAAACCACAAGCCGGTCGCCGGGTGCGCGGACTTGCCGTTGAGGGCGCCGGTGATGGCAAGGGCAGCGCTGAGCCGACCGGGACCCTTGACGGGGCCTGCGCTGCGCACCAGGACAGCCGCCGGATAGCTCGGCGGCCCAGTGACGACATTGAGCATCCAATGGAGGCCGTAGACAAAGTAGATGTAGAGCCTGCCCGGCGGACCAAACATGACTTCGGTGCGTGCGGTGCGACCGCGCGCGGCATGGCAAGCAAGATCCTGGGGCCCGACATAGGCCTCGGTCTCGGTGATGACAAAGGCCTGAAGTTTGCGCCCGCTGCGCCGCAGCAGCACTTTGCCAACGAGATCGCGCGCGACCTGGTCCGCCGGCCGGTCGAAGAAAGCCGATTGAAGAACGGCGCGCTTGCGCGTTGCGTTGGCTGATCGCCTGGGTTTCATGGGGGAGACGATGACACTCAGATCCTGCAGCAGACAAGGCCGCTCCGTCCAAGGCGGTCGCCCGCTGCAGCAATATCAACGGAGAAAGCGTCAAGCTGCCTTGCGCTTGCGCCGCCTGGGACGTGGGGGCTTGCTTGTCCTCTTGCTGCCGCCGTTGCCAGCCTGCAGCGCCGCCGCCCGCCTGCCCTTCCCCTTCACGCTCTGACGCAAGGCCTCCATCAGATCGATGACGTTGGAGCGATCCTCCTGCGCCTGCGGCGCTTCGATCGGCTTGCCCGCTGCCTTGCGCTTGACGAGCTTTCGCAGCGCCAGCTCATACTCGTCCTTGAATTTGGCCGGATCGAAGTGGCCCGCCTTGGTGTCGAGAATATGTGAAGCGAGGCTGATCATCTCCTTCGGCACTCGGTGACTGCCGATGCCCTTGAAGAACTCGCTTTCGTCCCGCACCTCATAATCGAAGCGTAGCGTGGTGCCAAGCATGCCCTTGCCCCATGGCTCGACGGCAAGAATGTGCTGGCGGTTAGCGAAGATGATGCCGGCCAACGCCACGCGTCCTTTGTCTTTCATGGCATCGCGGATGACACTGAAGGCTTCTGCACCGCTCTTGCCATCCGGCACGATGTAATAGGGACGCTCGTAATAGCGCTTATCGATCTCCTCCTGCGGCACGAACTTGTCGATCTCGATGGTGTGGGTGTTCTCGAACTCGATCGCCTCGATCTCTTGCGGTTCGATCTCGACGAACTTACCCTTGGCCAGCTCGTAACCCCGGCCCTTGTTGACCTTGTCAACCACCCGGCCGCTTTCCTCGTCGACCATCTGTTGGCGAAGGCGGTGGCCGGTCTTCTTGTTGATCTGGTGGAAGCGCGTCTTCTCCGCCTTGCTCGAGGCGGGATAGAGCGCAACCGCACAAGTGACGAGGGAGAGCTTAAGGTAACCTTTCCAATACGCGCGCACTGCCATTGTGGGTCTCCGACTGCACCCCTCGCAACGGCCAAAGAGCCGATTTTGTTCCCCTGGCATCTCCTGCTATGGAACGGCAGGCGGCCGCGTGCCGTTGCTGCGGAAGGACGCGAGCGGCGCGATGGCTAGGAAACTTTCCCTTTACCAACAAAAGCGTGATTTCACGAAGACCGCCGAGCCTAGCGGAACGGCAAAGATTGCTGCTGCCGAGTATCCCCGCTTCGTCATCCAGAAACACGCCGCCACGCGCCTGCACTATGACTTGCGCCTTGAGCTCGATGGCGTCTTCAAGTCGTGGGCAGTCACCAAGGGCGTCTCGCTCGACCCGCAGGACAAGCGCCTCGCCGTGGAGACCGAGGACCATCCCCTGGATTACGGCGACTTCGAAGGCACCATACCCAAGGGCGAATATGGCGGCGGCACGGTGCTGCTGTGGGACCGCGGTTTCTGGGCCGCCGACGGCGATGCCGCCAAGGCGTTGCGCAAGGGCGAGCTCAAATTCACCCTGGCGGGCGAAAAATTGCGGGGCAGCTGGGTGCTGGTGCGGCTGCGCCATGATCGCGAGCGCGGCAAGCGCACCAACTGGTTGCTGATTAAGCGCCATGATGGTTACGAAAGCGAAGGCGACAACGATCGCATCCTGGCGCAGGACCGCTCCGTCGCCTCGGGCCGCAGCATGGATGAGATCGCCGCCGGCAAGGGTCGAAGCCCCAAACCATTCATGCTCGGCAAGAAGGGTAGCTTCCAGGCCAATGCCGTCTGGCACTCCAATCACAGCGGCGGCACGGCGGCGGGCCTGCTGCCTGACCCCAAACCAGCTGCGCGCTCACGGCCGCGCGTGCGCAAAGCAACTGGCGCGCTGCCGTCCTTCATTCCGCCGCAGCTTTGCAAGCAGGTGGGCCGGCCGCCAACGGGGCAGGATTGGGTCCATGAGATCAAACTCGATGGCTACCGCATGCAGCTCACGGTTGCGGCCGGCGAGGCAGTGATGCGCACGCGCAAGGGCCTCGACTGGACCGGTAAGTTTGCGCCTATCGCCGAGGCCGCGCTTGGCCTGCCGGACTGCATCATCGATGGCGAGGTCGTCGCCCTCACTGGCAACGGCACACCGGATTTTGCCGCTCTCCAGGCGGCCTTGTCCGAAGGCCGGTCGCGGGATCTGACCTACTTCGTTTTCGACCTGCTGTTTGAGGGCGATGAAGATTTGCAGCAGATGCCACTGACGGCGCGCAAGGAACGGCTCCGCAAGCTGCTGCGCCGCAAGGGACCGCATGCCGGCTATCTCAAATATGTCGAGCACCTCTCGGAGCCCGGCGATGCGGTCCTAAAGTCCGCCTGCAAGCTCAACCTCGAAGGCATCATTTCCAAGCGTGCGAACGCGCCCTATCAATCCGGGCGCAGCGAAAGCTGGCGCAAGTGCAAATGCCGCGGTGGCCAGGAGGTCGTGATCGGTGGCTGGAGCGGCAGCGCCAATAACCTGCGTTCTTTGCTGGTGGGCGTCTACCGCGGCGATCATCTCGTGCACACCGGGCGCGTCGGCACCGGCTTCAATCAGCGCAATGCCGGCACGCTTCTGAAGAAGCTCAAGGCCCTCAAAAGCGATCGTAGCCCCTTCGGTGGCAGGGGCGCGCCGCGCAAGATGGCCGACTGGAATTGGGTCGAACCGAAGCTGGTCGCCGAGATCGAGTTCGCCGGCTGGACCGGTGACGGCAACGTGAGGCAGGCCGCATTCAAGGGCCTGCGCGAGGACCAGCCCCCGCGCGAGGTGCGCGCCGAACATGCCACTCCAGGCGAAGATGCGCACTTGCCGTCCCCCGCCGCGAAAACCCGCAGCCAGCACAGCCAAGGCGGCAGTACCGTCGTGCTGGGGGTCGTCATTTCAAAGCCGGAAAAGCCGCTCTGGCCGGAGCCGGCAAGCTATACCAAGCTCGACCTGGCGCAGTATCTCGAAAAGGTCGGAGCCTGGATGATCGAGCATCTGAGGGGCCGTCCCTGCTCGATCATCCGTGCACCGGACGGCATCAAGGGCGAGCGCTTCTTTCAGCGTCATGAAATGAAGGGCATGTCCAACCTGCTGTCGCTCACCAGGGTCGAAGGCGATCGCAAGCCCTACATCCAAATCGATCGCATCGAAGGTCTGATCGCCGCCGCCCAGATCGCCGCCGTCGAATATCATCCGTGGAACAACCAGCCGGGGCATCCTGCAATTCCTGGGCGGCTGGTCTTCGACCTTGATCCCGCCCCGGAGGTTGCCTTCGACAGGGTGATGGCTGCGGCCAAAGAAATGCAGGAGCGGCTGGAGGCGTTGGGCCTTGTCGCCTTCTGCAAGACGACTGGCGGCAAGGGACTTCATGTCGTGACGCCACTCAGCGCCAAGGAGAAAGACGGCCTTGGCTGGGATGAAGCCAAGGCTTTCGCGCAGGCGGTCTGTTCCGCCATGGCAGCCGACAGCCCCGACCGCTATCTCCTCAACATGTCCAAGAAGCTGCGGGTCGGACGCATTTTCCTCGATTATCTGCGCAATGACCGCATGTCGACGGCCGTCGCGCCGCTCTCCCCGCGCCTGCGGCCGGCCGCCCCGGTTTCCATGCCACTCAACTGGCGTCAGCTGCGCGCTGGCTTCGACCCGCAGCATTTCACGATGAAGACCGCGCCTGGCCTGCTGGCCAAGAACAAGCCCTGGCAGGACTATGGCGCAGCGGCGCGGTCACTTGAGGCCGCCATCCGCAAACTCGTGACCAAATAGGGCCGCGGACGGAGCACCGGCCGCAGCCCTGGGGAACCAGTCCTCCCCGCCGCCGGTTATGCTGCCGCCATGGGCAGACGCAATCACATCATCTCACTTATTCAAGCAGAGCTGGAGACCTCCTGCCGCACCGGCAGAGCCATCCATCTGGCTCCTGCCGCCAGAGCACTTGACGCGATATGCGCCGAGATCGCCGAGGGTCGACCGTCACGAGGAGGAGCGCGGCGCCATGTGGCCCCTTCTCACCACCGCGACTAACAACTGGTTTCGGCACCGCAGTGCAAGGCTGGGGGCCGCCCTTGCCTACTATTCGGTGTTTTCGCTGGGACCCCTCTTGCTCATCGTTACCGCCACAGCGGGCTTTATCTTCGGTGCCGACGCCGTGCGTGGATCGCTTAGCGCCCAATTCCGCGGCCTGCTCGGTGAAACTGGCAGCCAAGCCGTCGAAGCCATGCTCAAGGGTGCGGCGTCGTCCACCTCCGGCGGCTGGTCGGCAGCGATTGGCGTTGTCCTGTTGCTGGTTGCCGCGCTCGGCGTGGTTGTTCAGCTCAAGGATGCCCTCAACACCATCTTCGAGGCTAAGGAGCCGGAAAACGCCGGTATCGCTTGGTATGTGCGCGTCTATGGCGTCTCCTTCGCGGGCATCCTCGCGCTCGGCTTTCTGCTCGCCGTATCTCTGGTCATTAGCACCGCGCTTGCCGCCTTCTCCTCCTGGATCAGCGGCTCAGCGGCTGGAGGAATTCTTCTCGTGGTCATTAACTTTGTAATCTCGCTTGCCGTTCTGACCCTCCTCTTTGCCATGCTCTTCAAATGGTTTCCGGACACGCCCTTGGCGTGGGCGGATGTCTGGCCAGGAGCCGTCGCCACGGCGCTGCTGTTCAACGTCGGCAAGGCCGCCATCTCCTGGTACATCGGCACGCAAGGGCTGGAATCCACCTACGGCGCGGCCGCATCCATCGTTGTGTTGCTGATTTGGGTGTATTATTCGGCGCAGATTGTGCTGTTTGGCGCCGAACTCACGCGCGCCTATGCCGGCCAGCCCAGGTCTGCCGACGTTGCCCAGCGACCGGCCTAGGCGAGGGCAGGATGCCGACGGATCGGCGGGGGCTCCTGCCGCAAGTGCGGTGCGGTCTCACGCTCACGGCGCGCGTTGAGGTCCTTCACCCCGGCGCCCCGTGGACGCAAAGCTGGCGCCGGCTAGTCCGAAGGCCCCGTACATGGGCAGGGGGCGTCCCGCACGCGCCGAGCCAAAGTGGTGACAACAGCCCGCGGCGTTGGCAGGGCTGCGGCACCCGCGGCGTGAACAAATCGAGGCAATCTGCGTTGTGCTGTCAAGGAGTTAGCAAACAAGGGTTCAGCTAAGGAGCATGGCATGGCACAGAACGCACGGCCGGGGAGCCGGACAGACGACCTCGTCGACAAGGGAACGGAACAGCTCAAGAAGGTGGCGGACCGGGTGGAAGGCTTCGCAAGTGGCGCCGCCGACCAAATGCGCGATGTCTCGGACCGTACCGGCGAAGTGGCCGGCAACCTCAAGAAAGCCGTCGACAAGTCGGTCAAGGACCAGCCTATGGCGACGTTGGCGATGGCCGCCGCCGTCGGCTTCGTTCTCGGTGCCCTCTGGAAGTCTTGAGGACAACCCGGCCAAATCGGCTGCCAGCGGGTCTGCTGCGCAACCCTACTTCGGTGCTTGCGGTGCCGGGCAGCAACGTCCTGATGATGCTGCGGCCCCGCTGAGTTCCGCTTCCCGCTCCATCCCTGTGCCCGCCGACTGCCTCGCCAGTGCCAGGCCGACGCGCGCGATGCAGGCGGGGCGAGCCACGCAGCTTCGTCAGGGCCCCCCCTCCCACACTGCTTCGTTGCTCAGAA
The DNA here is from genome assembly GCA_963820375.1 of uncultured Alphaproteobacteria bacterium. Lineage (GTDB taxonomy): Bacteria > Pseudomonadota > Alphaproteobacteria > Rhizobiales > Hyphomicrobiaceae > AWTP1-13. Next base: position 19,280 of record CAWFZX010000002.1, read on the forward strand.
CGGGGCAATACCGGCGATTTCACATGCTGCGCGGAGTTAGCGAGTGTGAACTGGGTTTCCCGGCGCATTGTTGTGGCCATTGGCGCGCGTCCTCGTGCCATCGCTAGCAGGGCCCGCATGCTGGGCTGCTTGGGGCACTAGGCTGCTGCGGCGATGCTGGCCTTGAGCTTATCCTTGAGCGTCATGCTGAGCCGTGATTGCAGCAGAGTAAGCACAGCAGCTTCTTCTGGCTTCAAGCCGGCGAGATCGTCGCGAAGCTCCGCCTCGACCTTGTCTTTGATCTCCAACAACAGCGAACCTTCAATGTAGGTGGTGATGATTTCAGGGTGAACGTAACATTTTCGACAGATCGTCGGCGTGTTTCCCAGGCGCGCGGCTACGCGCTGGATCGCTTCGCGAATGTTCCTTTTGGCCCCGGCCTGGCTATCGAACTTCTCGAACTCCTGCAGCGCCATGGCGGCAAGGACGGTGCCGTGCCAGGTGCGAAAGTCTTTGGCGGTGATGTCCTCACCGCTGATCTCTCGCAAGTAGGCATTGACGTCAGAAGACGTGACATCGCCCGTTTCGCCGGACTCATCGACATATTGAAAGAGCTCCTGACCCGGCAGCTCCTGGCAAGCACGGATCACCTTGGCGATCCGCCGATCGCGGACATTGAGTCGCCAGACCTTGCCGCTCTTGCCCTTGAAATTGAAGCGAAGGGCCGAACCATCGACTTCGACATGCCTGCTCTTTAGGGTCGTGAGCCCATAGCTCTGGTTGTGCTTGGCGTACTCGTCGCTGCCGACACGGATCAGCGTTGCCTCCAGCAGATGCACCACCGTCGCCAGCACCTTCTGCCGCGGCAGGCCACTCAGCGCCAGATGGTCAATCACCTTCTTGCGGATGGCGGGTAGGCTTTCGGCAAAAGCCAGCATGTGCTGATACTTGGTGCCTTCGCGCACCTCCCTGAAGCGCGCATGGTAACGATATTGTTTGCGTCCCTTGGCATCGCGTCCGGTGGCCTGAATGTGCCCGTTGGCCCTGGGGCAGATCCAGACGTCGGTCCAAGCAGGCGGGATGGCCAGCGCCTTGATGCGCTTGCGTGCGGGCTCGTCCACTCTGCCGCCGTTGGCGGCGATGTAGCGAAAGCCGTGGCCGCTCCGCTTCCGGCTGATGCCCGGCTTATCGTCGGTGACATAAGCAAGCCCCGCGTACTCGGCAGCGTCTTTGGCGTCGACGACCGCCTCGGCGGCAGACATGTCCAGCATGAGTGCCTCGGCAAGGGCAACTGATTGTCAGCACAGGGCAACGTTGGCCAGCTGGGGCGGTTCCACTCAAGGACACCAGCAGGCCGGTTGCACTTGCGTAGCTGGCATCGATCTGGCCAATAGGTTCGGCGCAACTATCTCTGCACGCTGCTGCTCCTCAACGCGCTTCGCCTCGGCAAAATCCTTGATTTCCTCGGCCCGCTGGCGCTCGCGGCCCAGTGCAGCTTCGCGCCTCCGCGTTTCTTCTTCTAGCCGTTTCACTTCTGCCGACTTGCGGAGCTCTTCCTGGCGCTTGCGCTCCTCATCGCGCACTATGCTCTGACGACGGGCCGTGATTGGTGTAGAATTACGCCGAATACGGGGGGCAGGCTCGGGTCTTAGGGAGAAAACCATGAACCTCAAGCAAGTGTTGTGCTCCGCCGTGACCATCGGCTTCGCGGCGCTGTCGGGTGTAGGTGTATCCCTGGCCTTCGTTTTCGGGCCGGCCAATGCCCAGCAGGCGGTGGTCGCCATTGATAACGACGACATCGGCGGTGTCGTGCGCGGTCCGGCCGGGCCCGAAGCGGGCGTGTGGGTGATCGCGGAGACCACTGAACTGCCCACGAAATTCGCCAAGATGGTTCTGACCGACGACCAGGGGCGTTACGTCATCCCTGACCTACCCGCCAATGTGGGCTACCATGTCTGGGTGCGCGGCTACGGGCTTGTGGATTCCCCAAAGGTGCGCGGGAAGCCGGGCCAACAGCTCAATCTTACAGCAGTGCCGGCACCAAACGAGGCAGCAGCGGCGCACTATTATTCGGCGATCTACTGGTACGCAATGATGAAGATGCCGCCGGAGAAAGACTTCGGCGGGATGTCCGATATTCCCAAGAACATCACGCGCGAGATCTGGCGCCAGCGCATCGGTAACGTCGACTGCATTGGCTGCCATCAGCTTGGTCAGGAGTCGACGCGCACGGTCCCCGCCGCGTTTGGTGAATTCAAGTCGGGCGCGGATGCGTGGACGCGTCGCGTCGCCTCTGGCCAGACCGGCGAGTTCATGGTGAACCGGCTCGCTGGACAGCTCGGCAGTGTACCGTTCAAGTATTTCGGCGATTGGACTGACCGCGTCGCCAAGGGCGAGCTGCCTAAGCACAAGCCGCAGCGGCCGGCCGGCATCGAGCGCAACATTGTCGTCTCCTCGTGGGAGTGGGGAACGGAGAAGCAGTTTCTCCACGATCTCATCTCCTCTGACCGGCGCGATCCGACCGTCAATGCCTACGGTCCTCTCTACGGTTCGCCCGAGTACTCAAGCGACGATATGCCAATCCTCGATCCGAAGACACACAAGGTGACGTTCTTCAAGATGCCGGTTGCGGATCCGAGCGCGCCCGAATCCTTCGGACCTCCTTTCCATGCCTCCGCTACCGCGAAGCCGGCGGCGCCCTCGGCCTACTGGGGCGAGGAAAAGATCTGGAGCCAGCGGGCCAACAACCACAATGGCATGTTCGATAAGCAGGGCCGCGTGTGGTTTGCGGCGGCCGTGCGCGGGATCGAAAACCCAGCGTTCTGCAAGCAGGGCTCCGATCACCCTTCAGCCAAGGCGTTTCCGCTCGACCGCTCGGGACGCCAGGTGTCGATGCTCGATCCCAAGACGATGAAGTACAGCTTCATCGATACTTGCTTTGGCACCCATCACCCGCAGTTCGGCTATGACGCCGACAGCACATTGTGGCTCTCCGGCTCCGGCCAGGTGGCCGGGTGGGTCAATACCAAGGTGTGGGAGGAGACCGGCGATGCCGCCAAGGCGCAGGGCTGGGCACCGTTCGTGCTCGACACCAACGCCAACGGCAAGGTCGACGAATATACCGAACCGGGCAAACAGGCAGAATCGGGTAAAGACATGCGGATGGCGGGCTCTGGTCCTTACGCCGTGATGCCGCATCCGACCGACGGTTCGGTCTGGTACACCCTCAACGTTTTCGCCGGCCCGCCCGGCTTCCTGCGTTTCGACCCCAAGACCATGCTCTCGGAGTTCTACGCCATTCCGAAGGAGGGCATTGGCGTGCGCGGCGGCGACATCGACAAGAACGGCGTGGTGTGGGGCTCGGGTTCAAACGGTAGTTTGATTAGCTTCGATCGCCGCAAATGCAAGAGCCCACTCAATGGTGCGAATGCGACCGGCAATCATTGTCCGGAAGGCTTCGCGTACCACAAATATCCAGGCCCGGGTTTTGAGGGCTTCGAAAACGGCAGCGCCGAGGCGAGTTACTACACCTGGGTCGATCACCACGACACGCTAGGCCTTGGCGAGAACATTCCGATCTCCACCGCCAACCTCAACGATGGCTTCGTCGCGCTCAAAGACGGGCAGATGATCATGTTACGCATCCCCTATCCAATGGGTTTCTTTGCCAAGGGCCTAGACGGCCGCATCGATGACCCGAATGCCGGTTGGAAAGGGCGCGGGTTGTGGAGCACGAGCGGCGACCGCGTGCCGTGGCTGATGGAGGGCGGCAAGGGTTCAAAGCCACGCGCCGTGCACATCCAGGTACGACCCGATCCGCTGGCGAAGTAGAGGATCGCAAAACGCGGCTGGCGATGGCTTAGCCGCAAAGCAAAGCACCTCGAGGCGTCATAAGGATGCGCGTCTCAATTCCTTCTCATGGTCCCACAATCCGTGGACTCCATCTTATCACCCGGTACGACGAGAATACTGACCTCGGTGCCCCTACGCAGGAAATTGGCAGAGATCAGGCAGGGCCCGCTCGAATACGATATCGTGCGCAGCGCTCGTTGCCGTAACCTGCGTTCTCAGGCGATCATGGTCAGTGTGAACATGGCCAAGGATGAGAACAGCGCTGCCGATCGCCGCGATCAGCTTCTTGTCATCGCAAGGCTTCCGTGAATTTCTACTTCGCGCAAGCGGCAGGGCAGACGCTCAAGGGTGTCGAAAAAAGCAAAGACCCAGGGAGCAAACGTCCCTAGGTCTTCTGCGATGGCCCGGTGGAAATTTGTAGTGCGTTGGAGGTCACACGAGACCTTCCGACTGCGAAAGCCATGCTTTGCACCGCGGATTGTAACAAGGCGAAAGCTCAGGAAGTAGAAGAGTTGCAGGTGCGCCTGATGCGTCGCTGCAACAAAAAAATGCGGGCCACACAGAGCCCGGAGCGTTTGACAACTAGTTGGTCGGGGTGCATCTGGATGGCTTCCGAGACGCGCAGGCGTTCATCGCAGCGAGCTATCGAAGCGTTGAAACACCATGCGCGTGAACTCAGATTGTCGCCGCGAGGACCCACGATCGGCTTGTTGCGATACCCGAGCGTCATTGCGCTCGGAGTGCTGCAGAGGTCGCTCGCGGTTGGTCGTGGCAACCATCGAGCGCTGTGGCGGGGCTTTGAGAGAAGGGACAACCAGAGTCTTGCGTGCTGGGGGCAGGATGTCGTCCTCCAATGCTGCGGTCTCTATGGCGGTCCAGTTGGTGATCAAAGACGGCGACTTCGATACAGCCGCGGTTCTGATAGAATAGCCCGCGATCGCGACAGGCGCGCAGCGCCCATCGGGTGCCAAATTCTCACCCAAGGGACAGGGTTTGTTGCAGATCCTATCGGGCTGACTCTGTAGGATTGCGAGCAAGACGTGATCGGGTCGCTCAACCGGCAACGTGGCATTGACGCGGTTTGTGAAGGTTTGCATGGCGCGCCGCGTCGACTGGGTCCACAGGCCATCAATCTCTCCGCTATAGCAACCAACCCGCCGCAACTGGCGCTGTAATTCCTTTGTAAGGAGGGCACCCGCCTGAGGTAGGGGATTGGCCGACGGTGCTTGGATAACGAGCCACCGCGGCTGTGGAGAGACCACGGTTGTGGGCGGAGGGAGCCAGATGTCGGGTGTGGCGCTTTCCACCGAGGCCGGTGATTTCTTTTCCCTCGGGTTCACGTTCAAAGTGGCCGGGTAGCCCAGGCAGCCTGGGATCATCAGGATCAGCAAAATGCTGGCTGCTTTGCTCTCCATCACCATTGGTCCCGCACATCGGAGTGCCACATCCATGGGACGCGGCCAGAAGCAGCGCCTCCGGGCGACATAGTCGAGCGCGCCGAACACCGAAGCTCACGGTGAGCGTGCTTGGCGGGCAACCCCATCCGACGCGATTACATGAGAACTCTGGGACGACAGCAGCACTTTGAAGGGCATAGTGCGGGAAAGAAATCAGGTAGGACCCTGGATCGGGTCTTAATTTCCCCGCGGTGGGCAGGATGTCATTTTTGCCCCCGCTGCAGGTGTAGTGCCTATCTTTAGTTGCTAATTGCGGCGCTCACGCCGGGCAACGAAGTGAGGGCGCCGACACCGGCAGCCTTGGCCATCGTCTCGATTACTAGACACCGGCTGATCTCGCATTTACTCGAAATAGTCCCGCCGGCCTGGGCATCCTGCCCAGACTTGGCTGCAACGCTCACCACCATGGCTCTTGACCACAGCAGCTTGCAGTGGCTTGAGATCAGCCCATGATCGCCGACCCCGAAGGGCCCTCCTGCATCTCTCGTACAGTTGGGCACCGCCGGTACTCAGGCGACGCTTCCGTGACACACGACCCGTTCCGGACTCTCGCCCCTATTTTCGCACTCGCTAATGCAGCCGGCGGGCCACGGCGAAATCCTCGCCGCGAGACCCGAAGCGCGCCGCCTGCGTGCCGAACACCGGCTCGGAGGTTGCAGCGCGGCCAGCACCCCCCAAGTCGGCGGCGATTTTCGGCACCATGCTCTGCACGTGCCGCACCAGCTCGGACAGCTCGATGGTGCCGTTGCCGTTGGCATCGCCCTTGCGCAGGGCGTCGAGTAGCGCCCAGGTGAAGACCCCGTGCCGCTCGCCGGTCTCACCAATGAGGCCCTCGTGGGCGAACTGGCCGGCAGCCGCAGCGGTGAGCACCGGGCGCCCGGTCGCCTCGTGCAGCCGCCCGACTGCGGCTTCGGAAGCCGGCGCGTCCGCGCGCGAGCGTGCATGCCCGGCCACCAGCGCGCCCAACTCGCAGGTGTCGAGCAGGATGATGGCCCGCTTGGCCTTGATGCGGTTGGCCAGCCAATCCTGCAGCCTGTCCTGGCCGATGGCACGCTGCGCCAGATGACCGGGGCCGCCCTCATAGTCCTGCGGGATGAAATAGAACCGTCCGTTCTCGGACGTGCCGTGCCCGGCCGCGAACAGGATGAAGGAATCGCGCGGGTGGACCTCGGCGGATATCTTGCCGATGAGCTTCTCGAGATTGTTGTGGGTGGCTTGTGTGTCGAGTGCCAAGGTAATGCGAACCTCGCCATAGAGCCCGGCCACGGCTTTCTTCATGCTGGCGGCGAAGGCCTCGGCGTCCTTCACCGCCAAGCTGAGCGGCGCAAAGGCGAGCGGCGCCGCACCCGGCGGTGTCCACCCTTTGTCGACGTAGGCGTTGACGCCGATGGCCAGGATGTGCAGCTTCGGCTTTGTCCGATCCGCCGGAGCCGTGAACCTGATCGTCGTGCGCGCTGGCAGCGAGGCCAGCAGGTTGCTGGCGTTGTAGGCGATCACCTCGACGCTGTTGTCGCCAGGGTCGAGCGCCAGTTGCTGCTTGATGGTGTAAGCCGGCCCGCGGCCCGCCGGCCTGGCCGAGACCGCGGCCGTGATGCCGTTGATCCGCCATTCGATGCGGCCGATGCCCTTGCCCCGATCCTCGATGCGGGCGCCAACAGTGGCGAGATCGCCCACAGACTGGCCGCCATCGGACGGCGACGTGATCACTACATTCGGCGCCGGCCCACTGCCGAGGACCTTACCAAGGTTGATGACCTTGGCTGCGTCACGCACCTCGCCGTTCGGGTCGCCGGCGAGGGACTCGCGCACCAGGTCGGGGTTGAAGAGCGACTGATGCACCTGGTCGATGGTGGTGAGTTCAAGGCCGCGCACGATGGTGAGAATGCCTGCGCCTTTGGCCGAGGCGTCGAAGAAACCTTCCGGCGTGATGGTCAACCACCCACCATCTGATGAGCCGGACAGGCTTGCCAGATGTTGGCCGGATGCAGTGCTCCAAATTCTAGCGGTGCTGTCGCCACTGCCCGACAGGACCCGCAAGCCGTCGGGCGAGAATGCCACCGATTTGACCCAGCCCGAGTGCCCCTCGAAAGTCCGGATCATCTGCCCGCTTGCAGCGTCCCAGAGCTTGAGCGTCTTGTCCCAGCTGCCCGAGAGAAGCCGCCCGCCGTCGGGCGAAAAGGTCACCGCGTCGATCGGACCTGAATGCCCGGTGAACGAGCGAAGGACCTGCCCGCTTGCAGCGTCCCAGAGCTTGAGCGTCTTGTCCAAGTAACCCCCCGACAGAAGGCGCGTGCCGTCAGGCGAGAACGCAACCGCGTTTATTCCGTCGGGAAGCGCCGCCAAGGCGTGTATCAGTTGCCCCGTTGGGGTGTCCCATAGCTTGAGCGTCTGGTCCCCGCTGAACCCGATGTTGCCACCCGTGAGCAGGCGTGCACCGTCGGGCGAGAATGCCACCGATTTGACCGGGCTCGTATGCGCTTCGAAAGTCCGAATCAGCTGCCCGCTCGCCGCGTCCCACAAATTGATTGTCTTGGCACTAGCAGCCAGCAGACGGGTGCCGTCGGGCGAAATCGCCACCGACCGGATTGGCGAACGGTGGCTCAGCGTGTGGATCACCTGCCCGCTCGCCGCGTCCCACAGCTTGAGCGTCTGGTCATCGCTGCCCGACAACAGCCGCGTGCCGTCGGGCGAGAACGCCACAGACACCAGCCAATGGGCATGCCCCACGATGGTGCGGACCAGCCGGCCGCTTGCGGCATCCCACAGCTTGAGGGTGTGGTCGCCGCCGCCCGACAGCAAGCGTGTGCCATCGGGCGAGAACGCCACAGACTCGACCGAACCGGAAGTCCCCGCGAAGGTCCGCAGCAGCCGGCCGCTTGCGGCATCCCACAGCTTGAGTGTCCGACCCCCGCCGGTGACCAGTTGTTTGCCGTCCGACAGGAACGCAACAGCCTCGACCGGAAGCTCGTGCCCCGTGAGGGTGTGCTGTGGCCGGCCGCTTGCGGCATCCCAAAGCCAGGCGCCCCGCGGGCCGCCCGTGAGCAGGCGCCTGCCGTCGGGCGAGAACGCCACGGAGCTTGTCCCAAGGGCCTCCTTGAACAGATGGATCAGCCGGCCGGTCGCAGCGTCCCAATGCCTGAGGTCGCCGTCCAGATTGCCGCCCGACAGCACGCGGCTGCCGTCCGGCGAGAACGTCACCGACTTCACGCTGGCGGAATGCCCCTCGAGGGTGCGGATCAGTTTGCCGCTTGAGACATCCCAGTGCTTGACTGTCTTGTCGTCGCTGCCGGAGACGAGACGCGTGCCGTCGGGTGAGAATGCCACCGAAGTCACGCTGTCGGTGTGCCCGTCCTGCACTGAGCCATGCCACTTCGTGCCCTCTGGCGTGTAGGTGGCGTAGGCGCCGAACACGCGAACCAGCTGCCCGCTCTGGGCATCCCAGAGCTTGACGCTGTTATCCATGCGCCCAGACGGATCGGAGCCCGCCGAAAGCAGGTACCTGCCGTCGGGCGAGAAGGCCACCGCGGTAACGGCAAGGCGCTGCGCCGCCCAACTGCGGATCAGCTGCCCGCTTGCGGCGTCCCAGAGCCTGACGGTGTTGTCACTGCTGCCCGAGAGCAGGCGTGCCCCGTCGGGCGAGAACGCCACCGAGGTGACGGCGTCGGCGTGCCCCTCGAAGGTGCGCAGCAGTCGTCCGGTCGCTGCATCCCAGAGTTTGACGGTTTTGTCCTGGCCGCCCGAGAGCAGGCGCCTACCATCGCGCGAGTATGCCGCCGACTTGATACCGAGCGAGTGTGGGATGTTGGGCACGATTTCGATCTTGGCATGCTCCTGCGCTTCTACCTCTGCGCTCCGCAAGAGAAGCCCAAGCAGGGCACATCCGACCGTCAGCACCTGCGGGATCGGCCTTGAGCGTCGATGCATTGTCTCCCCCAATTTTCCATTGCCGAGTGAGGCATGCGGGTGCGACGGAGCGCTGGCCGTCATGTGCCGAGTACTTTGGCAAGTTTGCCGAGTTCGCTCTCCCAACCCATCACCGTCCGGCGCGTCCACTCCTCGTCATGCATGGCATCAAAGGTCAGAACCATGCGCACGCTCCGATTGCTCGGATACAGATCGACCGAAGTTGCTACGTCGTAGGGAGACACCCGAGGAATGAAGTCGGCGCGATGTGTGAAGGCCAACCGACGTTGCGGCGCGACCTCCGTGTAGGTGATGTGCATCTCCAGCGACACAGGAATCCCTGCGCTTTTCACGAAATCGACCTGTGCGGGCGCCGTCGCAGTCATCAGGTAGAGCAGCTTGCCGCCGGGACGGAGGTCGAGTTTGCGCACCTTGACGTCGAACCCATTCGGGCCCCACCACGCTTCAATGCCCTCTGGTGTCGTCCACAGCTCCCACACCATTTCAAGGCTCGCTTGATAGGTGCGTTCCAGCACCAGCCTTCGCGTGGCGGCATGTGAAGAGGGAGCCGTCCTTTTCCTGCTTGTCATGGACCCGGCTTCCTCCTGCGGGTCCGTTGCTTGCGGCCGAGCGCCTCGGCGAACTTGTCGAGGCGCGTCTCCCAGTGGCTTCGAAATCCGGCGAGCCACGCATCAAGCTCGCAGAACCGCTCAGGGCGGAGAGAGTAGAGGCGCCTTACCCCTTCCGGCCGGACCTGTACGAAGCCCGCTTCATGAAGGATGCGCAGGTGCCGCGAAACACCCGATTGGTGAATGCCCACTCTGGCGACAATGTCGTTCACCGACTGCTCGCTTCCCTGAAGGGCTTCGATGATAAGGCGACGCGTGGGGTCAGCTAGTGTCAGGAAGAGGTCGACATGCACCATAGCATATATGTATACTCGCGCATATGCCGACTGTCCAGCCGTGACGCACTCGCTAATGCAGCCGGCGGGCCACGGCGAAATCCTCTCCGCGAGACCCAAAGCGCGCGGATTCGTGCCGAAGACCGGCTCGGAGGTTGCGGCGCGGCCAGCACCCCCCAAGTCGGCGGCGATTTTCGGCACCATGCTCTGCACATGCGGCACAAGCTCGGACAGCTCGATCGTGCCGTTGCCGTTGCGTCGCCATTGCGCAGGGCGTCGAGAGCGCCCAGGTAAAGACCCCGTGCCGTCGCCGGTCTCACCGATAGGCCCTCGTGGGCGAACTGGCCGGCAGCCGCAGCGGTGAGCACCGGGCGCCCGGTCGCCTCGTGCAGCCGTCCGACCGCGGCTTCGGAAGCCGGCGCGTCCGCGCGCGAGCGTGCATGCCCGGCCACCAGCGCGCCGCTCTCGCAGGTGTCGAGCAGGATGATCGCCCGCTTGGCCTTGATGCGGTTGGCCAGCCAATCCTGCAGCCGGTCCTGGCCGATGGCACGCTGCGCCAGGTGACCGGGGCCGCCCTCATAGTCCTGCGGGATGAAATAGAAGCGGCCGTTCTCGGACGTGCCATGCGCGGCCGCGAACAGGATGAAGGTGTCGCGCGGGTGGACCTCGGCGATCTTGCCGATGAGCTTCTCGAGATTGTCGCGGGTGGCTTGCTTGTCGAGTGCCAAGGTGATGCGAACCTCGCCATAGAGCCCGGCCGCGGCTTTCTTCATGCTGGCGGCGAAGGCCTCGGCGTCCTTCACCGCCAAGCTGAGCGGCGCAAAGGCGAGCGGCGCCGCGCCCGGCGGTGTCCAGCCTTTGTCGACGTAGGTGTTGATGCCGATGGCCAGGATGTGCAGCTTCGGTTTTGTCCGATCCGCCGGGCCGTGAACCTGATCGTGGTGCGCGCGGGCAGCGAGGCCAGCAGGTTGCTGGCGTTGTAGGCGATCACCTCGACGATGTTGTCGCCAGGGTCGAGCGCGAGTTGCTGCTTGACGGTGTAAGCCGGCCCGCGGCCCGCCGGCCTGGCCGAGACCGCGGCCGTGATGCCGTTGACCCGCCATTCGATGCGGCCGATGCCCTTGCCCCGATCCTCGATGCGGGCGCCAACAGTGGCGAGATCGCCCACAGACTGGCCGCCATCGGACGGCGACGTGATCACTACATTCGGCGCCGGCCCACTGCCGAGGACCTTACCAAGGTTGATGACCTTGGCTGCGTCACGCACCTCGCCGTTCGGGTCGCCGGCGAGGGACTCGCGCACCAGGTCGGGGTTGAAGAGCGACTGATGCACCTGGTCGATGGTGGTGAGTTCAAGGCCGCGCACGATGGTGAGAATGCCTGCGCCTTTGGCCGAGGCGTCGAAGAAACCCTCCGGCGTGATGGTCAACCACCCACCATCTGATGAGCCGGACAGGCTTGCCAGATGTTGGCCGGATGCAGTGCTCCAAATTCTAGCGGTGCTGTCGCCACTGCCCGACAGGACCCGCAAGCCGTCGGGCGAGAATGCCACCGATTTGACCCAGCCCGAGTGCCCCTCGAAAGTCCGGATCATCTGCCCGCTTGCAGCGTCCCAGAGCTTGAGCGTCTTGTCCCAGCTGCCCGAGAGAAGCCGCCCGCCGTCGGGCGAAAAGGTCACCGCGTCGATCGGACCTGAATGCCCGGTGAACGAGCGAAGGACCTGCCCGCTTGCAGCGTCCCAGAGCTTGAGCGTCTTGTCCAAGTAACCCCCCGACAGAAGGCGCGTGCCGTCAGGCGAGAACGCAACCGCGTTTATTCCGTCGGGAAGCGCCGCCAAGGCGTGTATCAGTTGCCCCGTTGGGGTGTCCCATAGCTTGAGCGTCTGGTCCCCGCTGAACCCGATGTTGCCACCCGTGAGCAGGCGTGCACCGTCGGGCGAGAATGCCACCGATTTGACCGGGCTCGTATGCGCTTCGAAAGTCCGAATTAGCTGCCCGCTCGCCGCGTCCCACAAATTGATTGTCTTGGCACTAGCAGCCAGCAGACGGGTGCCGTCGGGCGAAATCGCCACCGACCGGATTGGCGAACGGTGGCTCAGCGTGTGGATCACCTGCCCGCTCGCCGCGTCCCACAGCTTGAGCGTCTGGTCATCGCTGCCTGACAACAGCCGCGTGCCGTCGGGCGAGAACGCCACAGACACCAGCCAATGGGCATGCCCCACGATGGTGCGGACCAGCCGGCCGCTTGCGGCATCCCAAAGCTTGAGGGTGTGGTCGCCGCCGCCCGACAGCAAGCGTGTGCCATCGGGCGAGAACGCCACAGACTCGACCAACCGGAAGTCCCCGCGAAGGTCCGCAGCAGCCGGCCGCTTGCGGCATCCCACAGCTTGAGTGTCCGACCCCCGCCGGTGACCAGTTGTTTGCCGTCCGACAGGAACGCAACAGCCTCGACCGGAAGCTCGTGCCCCGTGAGGGTGTGCTGTGGCCGGCCGCTTGCGGCATCCCAAAGCCAGGCGCCCCGCGGGCCGCCCGTGAGCAGGCGCGTGCCGTCGGGCGAGAACGCCACGGAGCTCGTCCCAAGGGCCTCCTTGAACAGATGGATCAGCCGGCCGGTCGCAGCGTCCCAAAGCCTGAGGTCGCCGTCCAGATTGCCGCCCGACAGCACGCGGCTGCCGTCCGGCGAGAACGTCACCGACTTCACGCTGGCGGAATGCCCCTCGAGGGTGCGGATCAGTTTGCCGCTTGAGACATCCCAGTGCTTGACTGTCTTGTCGTCGCTGCCGGAGACGAGACGCGTGCCGTCGGGTGAGAATGCCACCGAAGTGACGCTGTCGGTGTGCCCGTCCTGCACTGGGCCATGCCACTTCGTGCCCTCTGGCGTGTAGGTGGCGTAGGCGCCGAACACGCGAACCAGCTGCCCGCTCTGGGCATCCCAGAGCTTGACGCTGTTATCCATGCGCCCAGACGGATCGGAGCCCGCCGAAAGCAGGTACCTGCCGTCGGGCGAGAAGGCCACCGCGGTAACGGCAAGGCGCTGCGCCGCCCAACTGCGGATCAGCTGCCCGCTTGCGGCGTCCCAGAGCCTGACGGTGTTGTCACTGCTGCCCGAGAGCAGGCGCGCCCCGTCGGGCGAGAACGCCACCGAGGTGACGGCGTCGGCGTGCCCCTCGAAGGTGCGCAGCAGTCGTCCGGTCGCTGCATCCCAGAGTTTGACGGTTTTGTCCTGGCCGCCCGAGAGCAGGCGCCTACCATCGCGCGAGTATGCCGCCGACTTGATACCGAGCGAGTGTGGGATGTTGGGCACGATTTCGATCTTGGCATGCTCCTGCGCTTCTACCTCTGCGCTCCGCAAGAGAAGCCCAAGCAGGGCACATCCGACCGTCAGCACCTGCGGGATCGGCCTTGAGCATCGATGCATTGTCTCCCCCAATTTCCATCGCCGAGTGAGGCATGCGGGTGCGACGGAGCGCTGGCCGTCATGTGCCGAAGACTTTGGGAAGTTTGCCGAGTTCGCTCTCCCAACCCATCAGCGTCCGGCGCGTCCACTCCTCGTCATGCATGGCATCAAAGGTCAGAATCATGTGCATGCTCAGATTGCTCGGATACAGATCGACCGAAGTTGCTACGTCGTAGGGAGAACGCCTAGGAACGAAGTCGGCGAGGATGTGTGGAGGCGAGGTGACGTTGCGGCGCGACCCCCGTGTAGGTGATGTGCATCTCCAGTGACACAGGAATCCCTGCGCTTTTCACGAAACGACCTGTGCGGGCGCCGTCGCAGTCATCAGGTAGAGCAGCTTGCCGCCGGGGGATGGAGGTCGAGTTTGCGCACCTTGACGTCGAACCCATTCGGGCCCCACCGCACGCTTCAATGCCCTCTGGTGTCGTCCCGACAGCTCCCACACCATTTCAAGGCTCGCTTGATAGGTGCGTTCCAGCACCAGCCTTCGCGTGGCGGCATGTGAAGGGGGAGCCGTCCTTTTCCTGCTTGTCATGGACCCGGCTTCCTCCTGCGGGTCCGTTGCTTGCGGCCGAGCGCCTCGGCGAACTTGTCGAGGCGCGTCTCCCAGTGGCTTCGAAATCCGGCGAGCCACGCATCAAGCTCGCAGAACCGCTCAGGGCGGAGAGAGTAGAGGCGCCTTACCCCTTCCGGCCGGACCTGTACGAAGCCCGCTTCATGAAGGATGCGCAGGTGCCGCGAAACACCCGATTGGTGAATGCCCACTCTGGCGACAATGTCGTTCACCGACTGCTCGCTTCCCTGAAGGGCTTCGATGATAAGGCGACGCGTGGGGTCAGCTAGTGTCAGGAAGAGGTCGACATGCACCATAGCATATATGTATACTCGCGCATATGCCGACTGTCCAGCCGTGA
>CAWFZX010000003.1:0-170934 GCA_963820375.1 uncultured Alphaproteobacteria bacterium
GACACGGCGCGGCTGCAGCGCAACCTGATCCTCTCGCATTGCTGCGGCGTCGGCGACGCCGCTGCCGAACATCGTGCGCCTGATGATGGCGCTGAAGCTGATCTCGCTCGGTCGCGGCGCTTCCGGTGTGCGCTGGAACTCGTCAGCTGATCGAGGCGATGCTGGAAAAGGACGTGATCCCGGTCATTCCGGAGAAGGGCTCGGTCGGCGCTTCCGGCGATCTCGCGCCGCTCGCGCATATGGCGGCGGCGATGATCGGCGAAGGCGAGGTCATGTTCGAGGCGAGCGCATGCCTGGCGGCGAGGCCTTGCCGCGGCCGGGCTCGAAGCCGGTCGTGCTCGGCGGCCAAGGAAGGTCTGGCGCTGATCAACGGCACGCAGGTCTCGACCGCTCTGGCGCTCGCGGGCCTGTTCGGGCGCACGCGCGCGGCGCAGATCGGCACTGATCACCGGTGCGCTGTCGACCGACGCTGCCATGGGTTCGTCGGCGCCGTTCCATCCGGATATCCACGCGCTGCGCGGTCATCGCGGCCAGATCGATACGGGCGCGGCGCTGCGGCGACTGCTCGAAGGCTCGCGCGATCCGCGAGAGCCACATCGAGGGCGACGAGCGCGTGCAGGATCCCTATTGCATCCGCTGCCAGCCGCAGGTGGACTGGCGCCTGTCTCGACCTGTTGCGCATGGCGGCGCGCGACGCTCGAAATCGAGGCCAACGCCGTCACCGACAATCCGCTCGTGCTCAGCGACGGCTCCGTCGTCTCGGGCGGCAATTTCCATGCCGAGCCGGTGGCCTTTGCCGCCGACCAGATCGCGCTCGCGATCTGCGAGATCGGCGCGATAGCCCAGCGGCGCATCGCCCTGCTGGTCGATCCGGCGCTCTCCTACGGCCTGCCGCCTTCCTGGCCGCGAAGCCCGGCCTCAACTCCGGCCTGATGATCGCCGAAGTCACGTCCGCGGCGCTGATGTCGGAAAACAAGCAGATGTCGCATCCGGCTCGGTCGATTCGACGCCGACCTCGGCCAATCAGGAGGACCATGTGTCGATGGCCTGCCATGGCGCGCGCCGCCTGCTGCAGATGACCGACAATCTGTTCGCGATCATCGGCATCGAGGCGCTCTGACCGCCGCGCAAGGCGTCGACTTGCGCGCGCCGCTGCAGACCAGCCCGAACTCGCTCCGGGCGCATCGCGCGTATTCGCGCCGGCGGTGCCGACACTCGAGCGAGGACCGCTACATGGCGCCCGATTTGAAGGCCGGTGCCCGATCTCGTTGCTTCCGGCGCGCTCAACGCCGCGTCGCGCCGGCATTCTGCCGGTTCTGGAGGCTCGATTATGAGCGTGTTGAGGTCAAACGGGGGACGTCCCCGATCATTCTCGGCTTCCCGCACACGGGAACCGAGGTGCCGGCCGACATTCGGGCCCGGCTCAACGAAACCGGCCGCATGCTCGCCGACACGGACTGGCACATCGACAAGCTCTATGATGGGTTGCTGCCGGGGCCACGACGGTCCGCGCGACCTTCCACCGCTACGTCATCGACGCCAATCGCGATCCCACGGGCGTCAGCCTCTATCCCGGCCAGAACACCACCGGCCTCATTCCCGAAACCGATTTCGACGGCAAGCCGATCTGGCGGGATGGCGAGGAGCCCGACGGCGGCGGACATCGAAGCGCGGCTGGAGCGGTTCCACGCCCTTACCACGCCGCGCTGGCCGAGGAGATCGAGCGGGTGCGGCGCGCTCATGGCGTCGCGATTCTCTACGATTGCCACTCGATCCGCATCGCATATCCCGTTTCTGTTCCAGGGCAAGCTGCCGGATTTCAACATCGGCACCGACGACGGGCAAGAGCTGCGCCCCGGAGATCGACGCGGCGGTCGGCGCGATCTGCCGCGCCGCGAGCGGCTATGACGCCGTCGTCAACGGCCGGTTCAAGGGCGGCTGGACGACGCGCCACTACGGCCGGCCCGAAGCGGCATCCACGCCATCCAGATGGAACTGGCGCAGTCGACGCATCTCGCCGCCGAGGCGCCGCCCTTCGCCTATGACGCCGACCAAGGCCGACCGGCTGCGCCGGCCACCTCGCAGACATTCTCGAAACCATCGCCGCGCTGACCGCGCCGAGCTACGGAGCACACCATGAACAATCCGCGGCACAACATCCGCGAAGTCTGCGCCGCCGCGCGGCACCGAGCTCAACGCCAAATCCTGGCTGACCGAAGCGCCGCTGCGGATGCTGATGAACAACCTCGACCCCGAAGTCGCCGAGAACCCGACGAGCTGGTCGTCTATGGCGGCATCGGCCGCGCCGCGCGCGACTGGGACGAGCTTCGACCGCATCGTCGCGACGCTGAAGACGCTGGACGACGACGAGACGCTGCTGGTCCAGTCCGGCAAGCCGGTCGGCGTCTTCCGCACCCACGCCGACGCGCCGCGCGTGCTGATCGCCAACTCCAACCTGGTGCCGCACTGGGCGACCTGGGAGCATTTCAACGAGCTCGATCGCAAGGGGCTGATGATGTACGGCCAGATGACCGCCGGCTCGTGGATCTACATCGGCACGCAGGGCATCGTGCAGGGCACCTACGAGACCTTCGTCGAGGTGGGCCGCCAGCACTATGGCGGCGACCTCACGGGCAGCTGGATCCTGACCGCCGGCCTCGGCGGCATGGGCGGCGCGCAGCCGCTGGCCGCCGTCATGGCCGGCGCCTGCTGCCTCGCCGTCGAATGCAACCCGAGCTCGCATCGATTGCGCCTGCGCACCCGCTATCTCGACGCGCAGGCCGAAGACCTCGACGAGGCGCTGGCGATGATCGAGCGCTGGACCGAGGCCGGCGAGGCGAAGTCGGTCGGCCTGCTCGGCAACGCCGCCGAGATCTTGCCCGAGCTCGTCCGGCGCGGCGTGCGGCCGGACATCGTCACCGACCAGACCTCCGCGCACGATCCGGTCAACGGCTACCTGCCGCAGGGCTGGACGCGTCGAGCGAGTGGCGCGAGAAGCGCGAGCGCGACCCGAAGGCGGTCGAGCAGGCCGCCCGCGCCTCGATGGCGTGCACGTCGAGGCGATGCTCGACTTCTGGCAAGCCGGGCATCCCGACCTTCGACTACGGCAACAACATCCGCCAGATGGCGCAAGGACGAGGGCGTCGACGAACGCCTTCGACTTCCCCGGCTTCGTGCCGGCCTATATCCGTCCGCTGTTCTGCCGCGGCATCGGCCCGTTCCGCTGGGCGGCGCTGTCGGGCGATCCGGAGGACATCTACAAGACCGACGCCAAGGTGAAGGAGCTGATCCCCGACGACACGCACCTGCACCACTGGCTCGACATGGCGCGCGAGCGCATCGCCTTCCAGGGCCTGCCGGCGCGCATCTGCTGGGTCGGCCTCGGCGAGCGCCACCGGCTCGGCCTCGCCTTCAACGAGATGGTGCGCAACGGCGAGCTGAAGGCGCCGATCGTGATCGGCCGCGACCATCTCGACTCCGGCTCGGTCGCCTCGCCCAACCGCGAGACCGAGGCGATGAAGGACGGCTCCGACGCGGTCTCCGACTGGCCGCTGCTCAACGCGCTGCTCAACACCGCCGTCGGCGCGACCTGGGTGTCGCTGCATCACGGCGGCGGCGTCGGCATGGGCTATTCGCAGCACTCCGGCATGGTGATCGTCTGCGACGGCACGCCGAGGCGGCGCGGCGCCTCGCGCGCGTGCTCTGGAACGACCCGGCACCGGCGTCATGCGCCACGCCGATGCCGGCTACGAGATCGCCATCGACTGCGCGCGGGAGCAGGGGCTGCGACCTGCCGGGCATTCTCGGGAACTGATACCCAGCGGCCCTCTCGAATGACCGCCCGCCGGCGAGATGATCGGACCTCTCTTCCGACCGAAGCGGGCCTTGGCCCGCGAGTCCCGGCCCGACAAAGCCGGGTGTCCTGTGGACACCTCGGCCGGGCCGTTCGCCGGAGCGCTGTGCGCGGAGGCGAAGGGGGGTGCGGCCTGGACCGAAGGGCTGCAATCCGGGCGCGGCCGCCCCGGCGGACGCGAGAATCGCGTCCGCCCCCCGGGGGGGCGGCCGCGGCCGGATTTGTCGACGGACAAATCCGGCAGGCCGCACCCGTTCCGCGCGAGATCAGGCCGGGGGACCCGGCGCAGCCTCTGAGAGCAAGAGTCATGCTGTCGGGCCGCTAGGCTGGCTCGATCACTCGACGAACTCAAAATTCCCGCGCCGATGACACCGGCAGCCTGCGCCCAGGTGCTGCGTGAAACCATCAGGCGCAACCGGGTCAACAACGGCATGGTCTATTTGCAAGTCTCGCGCGGCGCCGGCCGACGCGAATTTCATTTTCCGCCCTCGCACGTGCGGCCAACGGTGGTATGTCTGGCCCGTTCGATGTCTGCGGCCAGGACCGAAGCCGCCGCCGCCATTGGCATCGCCGTAAAGACCATGCCCGATATCCGTTGGGGTCGCTGCGATATCAAAACCGTCATGCTGTTGCCGGCGGCCTTGGCCAAGGAGGCGGCGCGGGCGGAGGATGCCAAGGAAGCCTGGCTGGTGGATGCCGACGGCTACGTCACCGAGGGCGCATCCTCCAACGCCTGGATCGTCGACCGGGACGGGCGCCTCGTCACCCGCCAGATCGACAGCGCCATTTTGCGCGGGGTGACCCGCAGCACGCTGCTCGATCTGCTGGCGCAACAGGGCCTCGAGGTGGTGGAACGGCCATTTACGGTCGCTGAAGCCAAGGCCGCCCGGGAAGCTTTTGTGACCTCTGCAACCAATATCGTCATGCCGGTTGTGCGGATCGACGGGCAAGCCATCGGCAATGGCGTTCCGGGCCTTTTGACCTTGAAGCTGCGGGCCGACTTTCATTCCTCGGCAGAAATTGCCGAAGGTTGACCGGACCTGCCAGATAGCAGCGCTGGCGACAGCGAATTTGCTTGTGCCCCCCTATAATAATCGGCAATTTAAGGGCGCGAGGGTGAGGGTTGGCAGTTACGGCCTTCCCCGTAAAAACTACGGATAACAACAATGGCCGAACGAGCCCAAAGTCTTCAGGACACGTTCCTCAATCACGTACGCAAGAATAAAACTCCGCTGACGATCTTTCTTATCAACGGCGTGAAGCTGCAGGGGATCGTGACCTGGTTCGATAATTTTTGCGTGCTGCTGCGCCGGGACGGACATTCGCAACTCGTCTATAAGCATGCCATATCGACCATCATGCCCGGCCAACCCGTGCATCTGATGGATGCCGATAACGCCGAAGGCAGTCAGGCATAGCGAGTACGGCAACGCCAGCGCCGAGCAAAGCCCCACCACGCAAGGGACGCGCACCGGTCGACCGGCGCCCGGCGCCGATGCGAGCGATTGTGCTGGTACCGGTGATGCGCTCGCCGAGCCCGCGCGGCGAGCAACGCAACGGCAAGGCCGCGTCGGCGCTGGCGGCGCGTTCCAACCACAATCGGCTGCAAGAGGCGGTTGGCTTGGCGCAGGCGATCGCCCTCGACGTGCGCGCGGCGCAGATCGTCCCACTCGCGCGCCCGCGTCCAGCGACGCTGTTGGGCTCCGGCAAGGTGGAGGAGATTGCCGCGCTCGCGCGTGAACAGCAAGCCGGCCTCGTCATCATCGATCATATCGTCAGCCCAATCCAGCAACGCAACCTGGAACAGGCCTGGGGCGCAAAGGTTCTCGATCGCACCGGCCTCATCTTGGAGATTTTCGGCGAGCGGGCCCTGACCCGGGAAGGGCGGCTGCAAGTCGAGCTTGCGCACCTGACCTATCAGCGCGGCCGGCTGGTGCGCAGCTGGACGCATCTCGAACGCCAACGCGGCGGCTTTGGCTTTCTCGGTGGTCCGGGCGAGGCGCAGATCGAGACCGACCGCCGGCTGATCCAGGAACGGATCGACGCCATCAAAAAGGATCTCGCCGGCGTCATCAGAACGCGCGGTCTGCATCGCACCACCCGCAAGCGCATCCCCGTACCGGTGGCGGCGATCGTCGGCTACACCAACGCCGGCAAGTCGACACTCTTCAACCGGCTGACCGGCGCAGCGGTCTTGGCCATGGATCAGGTGTTTGCCACCTTGGATCCGACCATGCGCGAGATCGCCTTGCCGAGCGGGCGGCGCATCGTCTTGTCCGATACGGTGGGCTTCATCTCGGATCTGCCCACCAATCTGATCGCCGCCTTTCGG
This sequence comes from uncultured Alphaproteobacteria bacterium, assembly GCA_963820375.1. Taxonomy (GTDB): domain Bacteria; phylum Pseudomonadota; class Alphaproteobacteria; order Rhizobiales; family Hyphomicrobiaceae; genus AWTP1-13. The sequence goes on from CAWFZX010000003.1 coordinate 6,186, forward strand.
GCAACCCTGGAGGAAGTGGTTGCCGCCGACCTGCTTTTGCACGTTCGCGACGTCAGCCACCCCGAAACCGATGCGCAGTACCATGATGTCGTCACCGTGCTGGCGGATCTGGGCATCGACGCGGACAGCGAGGCGGCGCCCATCCTGGAGGTGTGGAACAAGGCCGACAAGCTGGCCGCAAACTCCCGCGCGGAAACCGCACTCGCCCTGACGCGCCGAAACCGGCCGGCGGTGCTGGTGTCCGCCCTGACGGGGGAGGGCATCGATGCCTTGCGGGCCGCGCTCGATGCGGAACTCGGCCGTCACGACGAGGTTTTCGATCTCGAAATCCCGGCCAGCGAGGGGCGCCTGTTGAGCTGGCTGCACGCCAACACCGAAGTCATCGATCAGAAGACGGAAGGCTCAGGCGCCATCGTCGCGCGCATTCGCATTGAGCCGGCCGCCAAGGGCAAGCTTGCCGGCCAGCTCAAGCGCGCCGGGCTGTCGCCGCTCGCCCCGCAGCTGCGCAAATAAGGGGCGAGCCTCCGGGCAGGGCGGCTGAGCCTCCCCCTAGGGCTGGCGCTCCTCCGCCTTCACCTCCTCCCAGAGCCGATCCATTTCGGCCAGCGTGGATTGCGCGGGGCTGCGGCCGAGCTCGGCCAGTTTGCGTTCGACGGCAGCAAACCTGCGGGCAAATTTCGCATTGGCCTGCCGCAGCACCCGCTCCGGCTCGATGCGCAGATGGCGGGCGAGGTTGGCGATGACGAACAACAGGTCGCCGAACTCCTCCTCGACCGCGGCCTGGCGCGCCGGCGGTTGGCCAGCGTCACTGTCGGCCATGGCCGCTTCCAGCTCAGCGAGCTCCTCTTTGAGTTTGTCGAACACCGGTCGCAGCGAGGGCCAGTCGAAGCCCACGCTCGCAGCTTTGTGCTGCAACTTGAGCGCCCGCGTCAGCGCCGGCAGCCCGATGGGCACCTCGCCCAGGATGCCGGCCGGCTGTGTGCCGGGCGTTTTCTCCGATCCCTTAATGCGCTCCCAGAAGCCCGGCACCGCACCAGCCGCTCGCTCGGCCTCGCTGCCGAACACGTGCGGATGCCGGCGGAGCATTTTCTGGGCGATCGCATCGACCACATCGGCAAATTGAAAGGCGCCTTGCTCCTCGGCCATGCGGGCGTGATAGACCACCTGCAGCAGCAGGTCGCCGAGCTCATCCTGCAAGGCGGCCATGTCTTGCCGTTCAATGGCATCAACAACCTCGTAGGCCTCTTCGATGGTATAGGGGGCAATGGTCGCAAAGGTCTGCGCGAGGTCCCAGGGACAACCCGTGTTTGGCGTGCGCAGGGCCGCCATAATGGCGAGCAGGTCGGCCAGCGTTTTTTTGGCTTGCGTCGACATGGCACGTCCATCGCAAAGTCACAGCGCCGCCTGGGAGTTGCCGGCGCTGGGTCAGGCGACCGATAGCACGGAAATCAGCGCGCCAGGGGCCAGGAAGGCTGGCAGGATGGAGGGAGGATAGAGCGGAGATAGGGAGCGGTCGCCGAGCTGCCCCGACCCGGTCAAGACAACCCCCGGAGGTTGCCGCGCCAGCCGGCCCCGACCCTGGCCAGACCCTGCCGTCGCCATCAGCGGGCGAGTAAGGGCGACAGGGCGCCCTTTCTGCTGTCGCCGCGGCCACTTTCCCGTGCCTGACCGGGAGTGGCAGGCTTGCCCAGCTTCCTCAGTTGGCTCCTTAGTGGCCGGTATCGTCGGCCTTGCGGCCCGCCTCGAACAAGAACCAGGTGCGCTTCTCCGTGGCATCGATAAACGTTTCCAGAATGCTCGCGGTCGCCACGTCCTCGTGCTTGTCCGCCAGCTGATGGGCCTTGCGCATGGCGGCCGCCATCGCCTTGTTGTCGGCCATCAACTCCAAAAGCATCTCACGCGGGGCAACGAAGGCCTCATCGTTGTCCTTGACGGATTGCTGGCGCCCAATGTCGCCAATTGAACGCAACGTCATGCCGCCGATCTTGCGCACCCGTTCGGCCAGCTCGTCGGTGGTGGCGAAGATCTGCGAGGCCTGCTCCTCAAACAACAAATGATAGGAGCGAAAATGCGGGCCGCTGACGTGCCAATGGAAGTTCTTGCTCTTGAGATAAAGCGCAAACGCATCGGCCAACAGTCCATTCAGCGCGGCCGAGATTTCGCGCACGGCCTCTGCCGGCAGATCGGTAGGGGTGTCGAGGGAGGGGGCTGTCTTACTGCGCGGTTCAAGGGTCCTGACTTTGGTCACGACAAAACTCCGGGGCTCGCTTGCGTTGGTGTTTCCACGGGGGTGTGGGCGGGATCGGAACGACAGCGCTGCAGGCCTGCTTTGCACCGCGCGTCCAAGACCCACGCCACGTCCTCAAGAAAGGAGGAACGTCGCAGCGCCGCTTGCGTTCCCCCGTTTCATTCGCATAAGATATATTATGGAAAATATCTATGAATTAACGTGGAGTTGCAAATGCTTAGCTTGGCGCTGCCATAACCCAACTTGCGCGAACCCACTGGGCTAGCGTTCGGCTTTCTCATAGTTCGCCTGCAGCAAGCGATCCAGGAGCCGCACCCCCCAGCCCGAGGCCCAGCTTTGATTGATGTCGTTTCTGCTGGAATCAAAGGCGGTGCCGGCGACGTCCAGGTGCACCCAGGCCGTGTCCTTGACAAAGCGCTGGATGAACTGGGCGCCGGTGATCGCCCCGGCGAAGCGTCCGCCGATGTTTTTCATGTCGGCGTTCTTGCTGTCGATCAGCTTGTCGTAGGCCTTGGCGAGCGGCATGCGCCAGACCTTTTCGCCGCTGACCTCGCCGGCCGCCGCCAGCTCATTGGCCAAGCGATCGTCGTTGGAAAACATGCCGGCGTACTCCTTGCCGAGGGCCACCATGATGGCGCCGGTCAGGGTCGCAAGGTCGATGAGAAAGCGCGGCTTGAAACGCTCCTGGGCGTACCAGATCACGTCCGCGAGCACCAGGCGGCCTTCGGCGTCGGTATTCAGCACCTCGATGGTCTTACCGGCCATGCTGGTGATGATGTCGCCGGGCCGTTGCGCGCCGCCCGAGGGCATGTTTTCGGCAAGCCCGATCAGGCCAACAACGTTGACGGCGGCCTTGCGCTTGGCCAACGCCAGCATGAGCCCGGCTACGCAGGCCGCCCCTGCCATGTCGCCTTTCATGTCCTCCATGCCACCGGCGGGCTTCATGGAAATACCGCCGGTGTCGAAGCACACCCCTTTGCCGACAAAGCAAAGCGTTTTGGCACGCTTCGACTTGGCGCCATGCCATTGCAGGACGACGACACGCGATGGACGTTGGCTGCCTTGACCGACGGCCAGGAGCGCCTGCATTTTTAGGGCCTTGAGCTGCTCCTCTTCCAACACTTCGACCTCGAGGCCGCTGTCGGCGAGATCGCGCATGCGGTCTGCGAACTCGACCGGCCCCAGTTGATTGGCAGGTTCGTTGACGAGATCGCGGGCGAGGAAGACGCCGTCCGCAAGCGCCTTGCGGCTCTGGAATGCTTTGCTGGCAGCCTCCGAGCGCTCACACAGCACCACGAGCTTCTTGAGGCCGTCGCCGCCATCTGCTTCCGGCCCCTCATCTGGCTTGGCACGCGTGATGTATTTCTTGAAGGAATAACTGCGCAGCAGGGCACCAAGCGCCAAGTCGGCGGCAAAGCCGTCGAGCCCGGCCTCCCCCGCGTCGGCGGGGTCGCACACCAAGGTGGCGGTGTCACCCTTGCGCGCATTGGCTTGCGCGAACGCATAGCCACCCAAGTTGAGCCGATCCAGCTCCCTGCCGGCGCGGCCCGAACCCAACAGGATCAGGCGCTGCGCGGCGATACCGGTTGGGGCGAAGACCTCGATCGAGGTCTTGCTTTTGCCGCTGAACCCGGCGGCACCCGCCGCGCGCATCAACATCCCCTTGCTGCGTTCATCAAAGCTGCGGGCGGCCGCACCGAAGGCAAGCTCCTCACCGGCCAACAGCATGAGCGTGCCGTGCGGGGCCTGGGATAAGGGCGCGAATTGGACTTGCAGGGGTTCGGGCATCAGCAATCCTTGGCCTGTGAGGTCGGCAGCCGAGCGCTAGCCAACAACGTCAGTGCGCTTCGATGGGGGTTGAGCGCGGGCGCGCTCGCAGGCGGCCACAATAGACGCTCAGCTCCGAAGCGCAAGCCACGCCGCAGAGAAGGCGGCGACAAACCCGCCGGCGTGCGGCGGTACTGCTTAGCTGACCGGGCTGCGGTACACTTGAATATCGAGGTCCCGGATCTTCTTGCGTAGCGTATTGCGGTTCAGTCCCAACAGGGCGGCGGCCCGGATCTGGTTGCCACGCGTGGCCGCCAGGGCCGCCATCAGCAGGGGCCGCTCGAGATGCTGCAGCATGCGATCATACAGGCCCGGCGGCGGCAGCTCGCGCCCGTAGCTTGCAAAATGACCGGCCAAGTAGCGCTCGATGGTTTCGGAGAGCTCCTTGGGTGCCGCGCCGGCGTCGCCGTTGGGCGGCGGCGCCGCGTCCTCCAGCTCGGCTTCGATGACCTCCAAGGTCAGCGTGTCTTCCGGATTGAGCGCGCTCAGCCGGCGCACCATGTTCTCAAGCTCTCGCACATTACCCGGCCACTGGTAGCGTTTGAGTCGCTCGATGGCCGCGGTTTCGATGGCCTTATGCCCCATTCCCTGTTTTGCCATCTGCCGCAAGAAGTGGCGCACGAGATCGCCGATATCCTCCAAGCGCTCGCGCAAGGGCGGCAAGCGCAGGGGTACGACGTTCAGGCGATAGTACAGATCCTCGCGGAACAGTCCCTGCTGGATCTGCGATTTCAGCTCGCGATGCGTTGCCGCGATGATGCGCACGTCGGTCTTGATGGGCGTTCGCCCGCCAACCGTTGTATATTCGCCTTCCTGCAGAACCCGCAGCAGCCTGGTCTGGGCTTCCATCGGCATGTCGCCGATCTCGTCGAGAAACAAGGTGCCGCCATCGGCCTGCTGGAAGCGGCCCTCGGTGCGGGTCTGGGCGCCGGTGAAGGCACCCTTCTCGTGGCCGAACAGCTCGCTTTCAATCAATTCGCGCGGGATCGCTGCCATGTTGATGGCAACGAACGGACCGTTGCGCCGCTTGGTGTAATCATGCAGCACGCGGGCCACCAATTCCTTGCCGGTGCCCGATTCCCCGGTAATCATCACCGTCAGATCGGTGCGGGTCAGCCGCGCCAGAACCCGATAGATCTCCTGCATCGCCGCCGACCGGCCGATGAGGGGCAGCTCCTCGGTTTCGGCCTCCGGGAGTGGGCGCTCCTTGCGGCGTCCCGGTTCCGCCAGGGCGCGCCCAACGACGCTGACGATTTGGCTCAGATCGAAAGGTTTGGGCAGGTATTCAAAGGCCCCCTTTTCCGCCGCCGATAAGGCCGTCATCAGCGTATTTTGCGCGCTCATGACGATGATCGGCAGATCCGGACGCAGTTTTTTGATGCGCGGAATGAGGTCAAAGGCGTTCTCGTCGGGCATCACCACATCGGTAATGACGACATCGCCCTCACCCTGGGAAACCCAGCGCCACAAGGTCGCGGCGTTGCCTGTCGCGCGCGGCAGATAGCCGGCCCGGGCGAAGGCCTGATTGAGCACCGTGCGGATCGCGCTGTCATCGTCCGCTATCAGAACAGTTCCACCAGCCATTGACCACTTCCTGTCTGTTGTCAGCGTTCCTCAGTCCTGCAGCGGCAGCAGCACGCGAAACACGGTACGCTTCGGCGCCGACTCGCACTCGATCACGCCGCCATGGTCGCCGATGATCTTGGCGACCAGCGCTAGCCCCAGCCCCGTGCCCTTGCGCTTGGTTGTGACAAAGGGGTCGAACAGGTGCGCCTTCAGCGCTTCGGGCACGCCCGGACCCGTATCTTCAACCTCGATCATCAGCGGCAAGGCCACCCGGGCGGCGGTGCCGGGCACCGACAGGCGCATGCCGGGACGAAAGGCGGTGCGCAGCACAATGCGACCGGGTTCGCGTAGCTCAGCGATTGCCTCGGCGGCATTCTTCACCAGATTGAGGAAGGCCTGGATTAACTTGTCGCGGTTGCCAGGTACCGGCGGCAGGGAGGGATCGTAGTCGACATTGATGCTGATCCGGCCCGTGAAGCCGGTCTCGGCCAAGCGCTTGACGTGGTCGAGCACGGAATGAATGTTGACCGGCTCGGTGACCAGCGTGCGTTCGTCACCAAACACCTCCATGCGATCGACCAGGGTGCGTATGCGGTCGGTTTCCGTACAAATGAGTTGTGTCAGCACCCGATCTTCATCCTGCAGCCCCGGCTCGAGCAGTTGGGCCGCGCCGCGTATTCCCGACAGTGGATTTTTGATTTCGTGCGCCAGCACGGCCGCCATGCCCGACACCGATCGCGCTGCAGCCCGGTGCGTCAGCTGGCGCTCGATCATCTGTGCCACCGAGCGCTGCTGCAGCATCAGCACGATCAGGCTCGGCTGTTCGGGAAAGCCGCCGGCAAACACATCGACAAGCCGATGTGCGCCGCTGCGCGGCAGATCGACCTCGACACCATATTCATTGACGGCAGCGCCGGTGCGGCGCACCTGGCCAACCAAGGCGGCGAGCGGGCTAGCAAAGGCAATGATGTCGGGCAGCGTCTGGCGCTTGAGCATGCCCTGGCTCAGGGAGAAAAAGGATTCGGCCGCCGGATTGGCGTAGAGCACCCGATCATCGTCGCCGAGCACCAGAATTGGATGCGGCAGCGCCGCCAGCAGGAGATCGTGCTCGATATGCCGGCGGGGCGTTGCCCCGGTCCGCTCCCGTGCGAGCTCGGGCTTCATGCCGCCATCTCCTGGGCGGCGGCATGATAAAAGCCGCGCAGCCCGCTGAGCACGCTTGCCGCATCTTCTAAGGTGCAAAGCCGTCGTCGCCAGTCCCGCAAGTGGCCCGGCGCAGCGCCGGCGGCCGCGAGATACCAGCCGATGTGCTTGCGCGCGTTGCGCAGGCCGACGCGGGTGCCGAAGGCGGTGAGCATCGCCTCGACGTGGCCGACCGCGATCTCGCACTGGAGCGGCAGCGGAGGCGAGCCGGGATCCTCGCCGCTCGCCAGGCTGCGGGCAATGCGCGCGGGCATCCAGGGCGCGCCGCAGGCGCCACGACCGACCATCACTGCGTCCGCACCCGAGAACGCCAAGGCCGCCTTGGCGCTGATCGGGTCGACAATGTCGCCGTTGATGACGACGGGTATACTGACGGCCGCCTTGACGGGCCGCACCATCGCCCAATCCGCCGAGCCCTTGAAGAACTGACAGCGCGTGCGCGCATGCACGGTAATGAGCTGCACTCCGAGGGCTTGCGCGCGCCGGGCGAGCTCGGCTGCGCTCAGGCTGTGCTGATCCCAGCCCAGACGCATTTTCAGGGTCACCGGCAGGCCCACCGCGCCCACCACGGCCGCAATCAGCCGCTGCGCATGATCGAGGTCGCGCATCAAGGCCGAGCCCGCTTGTTTGCCGGTCACTTGTCGCGCCGGGCAACCCATATTGATGTCGATGATATCGGCACCATAGCCCGCCGCCATACGGGCGCCCTCGGCCATCCAGTGGGCTTCACAGCCGGCAAGTTGCACGACCTGCGGGGAAACCGCAGCCGCTTTCATCCTGCGCCGGGCGCCGTGCCGATCGCGCACGAGGTGTTCGCTTGCCACCATCTCGGAGACCACCCACCCGGCACCGAGGCCGTGCGCGAGCTGGCGGAAGGGCGGGTCGGTGATGCCGGACATGGGCGCCAACATGACGTTGCCAGGCACCGGGTGGGGACCGAGGCGAAGGCATGGCAGGGGCGTGGGAGGTGGGGAGCCTGTATTGCCCATTTATTAGGCAGATGATGTGGTTGCCGTTCTCTTGGGCAGACTAACCTGCCGACCTCGTCTTCGCAAGCGCGAAACGTGGGCGACGCCGGCAGCCGCGACGGTTGTCGGGGCCAAGCGCGGGAGCTATGGAAGCATGGCCGGCCTTTGTCGAGGGCACCCTTGAAAACAGCCGCTTTGATCCTGGCCGCAGGCCGCGGCTTGCGGGCGCCCGGCCCGATCCCCAAGCAGTATGCGCCGCTGGGGGTCGATTCGGCCGTGGCGCGCACGGTTGCGGTCATGCTGCAACAGCCGGCCATCGACTTGGTGCAGGTGGTGATCGCTGCTGCCGATGCCGCCCTCTACGCCCAGGCCATCCGGACCGCCGATCCGCGGCTGCTGCCCGCCGTGGCGGGGGGCGCCACGCGCCAGCAGTCGGCCCTTTATGGTCTGATCGCGCTTGAGCCACTGGCACCCAACCGTGTGCTCATCCACGACGGGGCTCGGCCCTACCTCACGGCAGATCTCATCGGCCGTGTGCTTGCGGCCTTGTCGCACAGCCCCGCCGCCACGGCGGCGGTGCCCTTGACGGATTCGCTGAAACGGGCCGATGCGCACGGGCGGGTTGCCGCATCCATCGACCGTGCCGGCCTTTGGCGTGCACAAACCCCGCAAGGGTTTGCATTTGCCGAGATCCTGGCCGCGCATCGCGCGGCGGCGGCCGCGGGGCACGCCGACATGAGCGACGATGCCGCGGTCGCCGAGTGGGCGGGACTGGCGGTGGCGCTGGTGCCTGGGAGCGAGCAAAATCGCAAACTCACGACGGCTGAGGATCTGGCCATGGCCAACGCTCCCAGTGCAGCGCTGCCCGAGGTTCGCACCGGCCTGGGCTTCGACGTCCATCGCTTCGGTGCGGGAGATCATGTCTGGCTGTGCGGCCTTGCCATCCCGCACACGCAGGGCCTGGAAGGCCATTCCGACGCCGATGTGGCCTTGCACGCCCTCACCGACGCCCTGCTCGGCGCGCTCGCCCAGGGCGATATCGGCCAGCTCTTTCCCGACAGCGACCCGCGCTGGAAGGGCGCGCCATCACACCTGTTTGTCAGTGAGGCGGCACGCCGGGTGCGTCTGAGCGGTGCGCAGGTGAGCAATGTGGACGTCACCGTCATTTGCGAGGCCCCCCGTATTGGCCCCCACCGAGAGGCCATGCGCGAGCGCATCGCCCAAATCCTCGGCATCGAGATTGCGCGCGTCGCCGTCAAGGCCACCACCACCGAAACCCTTGGTTTCACAGGTCGCCGCGAGGGCATTGCGGCGCTGGCAACGGCAACCGTGGTGGGCCTGCCGCCCGCTCAATCCTGAGTTGCCGCTGCTCGTTGCCTTAAGCAGCCGAATCGCGGCATGCACAGGGCCGAGCCTAAAGATCAGCGCCAGGGGGCGCCCGATGAATATCATGACACCCGGCGTCGGTGTTGCAACCGCGGACATCGGCGAGATTGCTGAAAGTACGTCGGCGGCCTGCATATCGACGCGTGTGCGGCAACTGAGCCGCATTGTGACTCGCGTTTATGACGATGCCTTGCGCCCGCTTGGGATCACCGCCAGCCAGTTTACCCTGCTGACGCAGCTTGCGCAGCAGGACGGCATCACGGCGGTGGAGATCGGGCATGCGCTGGACATTGAGAAGTCCACCCTATCGCGTAACCTGAAACGCCTACTGGCCCTCAGTCACATCACCATGGATCCGCCGGCCGGCCGCCGTGGACGCGGACTGCACCTGACACCCAAAGGACAGTCGGTGATCCACAAAGCCTATCCCGTGTGGAAGGAAGCTCAGTCCAGAACCATGCGGGTGATGGGGCCGGAAAGCCGAACTACGCTCAATTCCTTGTTGACCCAGGCGGAGAAGCTCGCCGCCGCCTAACCTCTCTCCTCTCCACTTCTGCCTCCTCTTGACGGTGTCCGTTGCCCGACGGATACCGTTCTTGTTTGTGAGGTCGGATGTTTCCACTCCCTTTGCTTGACGAGGCTTGCCGCCTGCTCGATGCCTTCCGGGCACAGGAGACAAGGATCACGACGGCGGAGAGTTGTACCGGCGGCCTTCTTTGCGGCGTCCTGACCGAGATTGCCGGATCCGCCGATGTGATCGACCGTGGCTTCGTGACCTATTCGAATGCCGCCAAGCAACGCACGCTTGGCGTACCGCGCAAGATGTTGGCCGTCCATGGCGCGGTCAGCGACGTGGTGGCGCGCGCAATGGCGGCCGGCGCGCTGGCCCAAACGGACGCGGATGTCGCCGTATCGGTAACGGGAATTGCCGGCCCCGGCGGCGGCAGCGCCGCAAAACCGGTCGGCCTCGTCTATTTGGGCTTGGCCAGGATCGGCCGACCCACCGTCGATCTGCAATGCCGGTTCGGCGATCTTGGCCGCACGGCCATCCGCCTCAAATGCATTGAAGCCGCCTTTGCTCTTTTGTGGCAGGCGGTCAAGGACTAGACGACGGGCCGGGCTGCCGCTGCCCGTGGCTGCCGTAGACCTGGTGTGCACGCTCCTCAAAGGCGCGCGTGTAGCGGCGAAACACGCGATCGAACAGGTTGCCGACCAGCGCCTGCAGCAGCATCGACTTGAACGCATAGCTAATGAAGAAGTCGACGTCGCAACCGCCCGCGGCGGCGCGAAAACGCCAGCGGTTCTCCAGCTGCCGGAACGGGCCGCGGGAATCGGCTGCGCCGGTCGCCACCACGGTGAGGCCCGCCGGATCGAGTTCGACGCGGCTCGTGAAGGTTTCCCGGATCGCCAAATATCCCACCGTCATGTCGGCAATCAGCAGCGTGCCGGCGGGCTGCTGCTGGCGCTGCCGCACGACCAAGGCCTCGCACAGAGGGAGAAAGGCGGGGTAGCTCTCAAGATCGGCCACGAGATCAAACATTTGCCGCGGCGTGAAAGGGACGAGGTGGGTTGTGCGAAACGACGGCATGCCAAGCAAGATCACCTGGCCGTCCGCAGCCAGGCCGCGGGCGGGCGTGCCGGACGTGCCTCAACCATGTTCGCCCCGGCCGGCGGCGCGCTGCGCCTGCAAACGGGCGAAATCTTCGCCGGCGTGGTAGGACGATCGCGTCAGCGGGCTGGCCGCAACCAGCAAGAAACCCTTGGACAGGGCCACCCGCCGATAGGCGTCGAATTCGTCGGGCGGCACAAAGCGAACCACCGGCGCATGCTTGCGGGTCGGCTGCAGGTATTGGCCGATGGTGAGGAAGTCCACCTCGGCGGTGCGCAAGTCGTCCATGAGTTGCAGCACCTCGTCGCGCTCCTCGCCGAGGCCGACCATGATCCCGGATTTAGTGAACATCCCCGGCACCAATTCCTTCACGCGCTGCAGCAGGCGGATGGAATGGAAGTAGCGCGCGCCCGGTCGGATCTTCAGATAGTGCGACGGAACCGTCTCCAGGTTGTGGTTGTAGACGTCTGGAGCCGCAGCCAGGACGGTCTCGAGCGCACCATCCTTGCGCAGAAAATCCGGGGTTAACACCTCGATCGTGGTACGGGGCGTGCGCGCCCGGATCGCGCGAATGGTGCCTGCGAAGTGCGCGGCGCCGCCGTCGGGCAAATCGTCGCGATCGACGGAGGTAATGACAATGTGCTGCAGCCCCAGATCGGCGACCGCTTGTGCCACGTTGTCGGGCTCTTGGGGATCGAGGGCCGCCGGCAGGCCCGTGCGCACGTTGCAGAAGGCGCAGGCGCGGGTGCAGGTGTCACCCATGATCATCATGGTGGCATGACCACCCGCCCAGCACTCCGCAATATTCGGGCACCCGGCCTCCTCACACACCGTATTGAGGGCATGCTCGCGCAGGATGCGCTGGGTTCGCGCGAACTGCGGCGAGGCTGCCGGCACCTTGACGCGGATCCAAGGGGGTTTGCGCAAGACCGGGGTGTCCGGCCGGTGGGCCTTTTCCGGATGCCGGGGTTGGCGGGTGTCGAGAATGGTGACCATGACTGTGAGGGTAGGGTGGTGCGGTGGGATGGTCTATCGGTTCTAGGAAAAATATGTGCGCTGCGCCGACGCGAAATCAAGGCGAGCGGCAGTCATGGCAAAGGGCCTGTCCGCTAGCCGACCTCGAGCACCACGCGGCCTCGGATGTTGCCGGCCAGGAGTTCCGGCGCGAGCTGGCTCACGTCCGTAACGGGCCGGGTGGTGGTGATGGCGCGCAGCTTATCCTTGTCGAGATCGAGGGCGAGCCGCCGCCACGCCTCCAGCCGCAGCGGCTTTGCCGCCATAACCAAATCGATGCCGGCCAGGGTAACGCCCCGCAAAATAAAGGGGGCGACCGAGCCGACAAGGTCCATGCCTTGAGCCAGGCCGCAGGCGGCGATCGTGCCGCCATACTGCGTCATGGCGAGAAGGTTGGCCAAGGTGTGACTGCCGACGGCATCGATGCCGCCCGCCCAGCGCTCCTTGCCGAGCGGGCGCGCTGGCCCAGCCAATTGCGCCCGGTCAACCACCTCCGCTGCCCCCAAGGCGCGAAGATAATCGGCTTGCGGCATGCGCCCGGTGGTGGCGATGACGTGGTAGCCAAGCCGGGCCAGGAGGATAATGGCGACACTACCGACCCCGCCGGCCGCGCCGGTGACGACCACGGGCCCCTTGGCGGGCGTGACGCCGTTGCGCTCGAGCGCCAGCACAGCCAGCATGGCGGTGTAACCCGCCGTGCCGACCGCCATGGCCTCCCAGGCCGTGAGCTGCGGCGGCCGTTTGATCAGCCAATCCCCCTTGAGGCGCGCCATCCCGGCATAACCGCCATAGTGGGTCTCGCCGACCCCCCAACCATTGAGCACCACCTCCTCACCGGGCCTGAATTCGGCATGCGTTGAGCTGGCGACGGTGCCGGCGAGGTCAATACCTGGGATCATCGGCCATCGGCGGATGACCGGCGCCTTGCCGGTCAGGGCCAGCGCGTCCTTATAGTTTAAAGTTGTATGGCTGACCGCCACAGTGACGTCGCCGTCCATCAGTTCATCCTGCCCCAACTCCTGCCAGGCGAGGCTCGGTCCCGCTTCCGTCTTAGCGGCCAGCAAGGCCTTGAAGGTTCGCATCAGGTTCTCCCAAGGGATTGGCGACTGATTCGCCCATGATTTGCCCAGTGATTCGCCCAGTGATTCGCCGCTTCGGCCGCCCTACGGCGCCTCGGTAGGCCATCGCCGGCAGCGTGTCGAGGGCCCTGCCCGGTCCCGGATTTACCGGCGTCTCGGCCTGACGTGTAGCATCTCTGCAACGGGCGCGGCGGCGATCGGCCGACCCGGCTGTGGAGGACGACTTTATCTCTGTACAAGAACTTGAATGACGCTATTGGGGCAGGATTGGGATCGTCGCAAGCTCTACAACCTGAATGTAAGGTTAATACAGCGCCTTTACTTAGAGAAACCTCTTGTATAAGATCAGCTTTCACGTGGTTGTTGTGCATCAAGCGGTGAGGCAATCCGGAAACTTCATTCGACATCATAGAATTATTGCACTGCAGCAGCGAATTTGGCTTGGCAGCTGTTGAACCGATCCCTAAATTCCTGCGTTGGCGCGGGGCAACTTGCGTCAACACTCGCCGGAGGCAGAGCGATGGAACTACGGACCAGGCTCAATGTGCTTGCCGCCCTGATATCCTTCGCCTTTCTGACTGCAGTCGTGTTTGGCATGTTCTAGAGGGGGATGCGCTGATCCGCGGGAGCTGGGGGTCGGCCGAAGTTTCAATGTCCTTGCGGGCGCGGAGGGAATGTCTCCGCGCCCTTCGCTTTTTGGCCCCGGGGTTCAGACTAGGGCAGCCCTGGCCAAAGTTTGGGGGGGCCGAGGCTTGAGCTGGGCCGCCCGCGGGTTCAGCGCTTGAGCAAGAGACCCAGCGCGGGTTCAGCGCTTCAGCGCATATCCCAAGACGGCGCCCAGCAACGGATAGATTTCCTCGGGCACGGCCCGGCTGCTGCTTTGCACCTCCAGGGGCAGAACATGGCGGAAATAGACGAGGGCCGCCCCGGCAAGGGCAAGCAGAATGGAGCTGACCAAAGTGGCGCGTGAGGGCGGGCCCGTGTCGCGCAAGATCTGTGACAGCACGAGACCGACAATAAAAACCACCACCGCCGCCACGAGGCCGTAAACGAAGATGCGCAGGCCACCGAACGGCGGCAGCCGGTGTAAGATCGGCTCCGTGGCAAGCCAGCCGGCCACCAGCTGAGCCGCCAACAGCACCAAACGTGCGAGCATGGGCCCCTCCCCCTCGCAAACTTAACGCCGCGAAGCGCGCATACAGCACACCCTAACCCGGAGCCAGCGGGCCGCTGGGCACGACCGAACCTCAGGCCGCCGCGTTGTGGGCGGGCTTGCGTTCATAGTTGAGCACCGGCGCCAGCCAGCGCTCGGTCTCCTCGATGCTCCAGCCCTTGCGCACGGCATAGTCTTCCACCTGATCGCGTTCGATCTTGCCAACACCGAAGTAATGGCTGTCGGGATGCGCGAAATAAAGACCCGACACGCTGGCGCCGGGCCACATCGCGTAGCTTTCGGTCAAGCGGATGCCGGTTGCTGCTTCGCCGCCGAGAAGCTCGAAGATGGTGGCCTTTTCCGTATGATCGGGTTGTGCGGGATAGCCGGGGGCCGGGCGGATGCCGCGGTAGGCTTCGGCAATCAGCTGCTCCGTGCCCAGCCGCTCCTCGGCAGCATAACCCCAAAACTCGCGGCGGACACGCTCGTGCATGCGCTCGGCGAAGGCTTCGGCAAGCCGGTCGGCGAGCGCCTTGAGCATGATGCGAGAGTAGTCATCGCTGCTATCGATGTAGCGCGCGAGGGCTTCGGCCTCGCCGATACCCGCCGTTACTGCGAAGGCACCGACATGGTCGGCCAGAGCGCTGGCTTTTGGTGCGACAAAGTCGGAAAGCGCCGTATTGGCCCGATCACGAGTGTTCTCGCGCGCCATCTGCTGGCGCAGCGTGTGCAGCACGGCTGAGCGCGATTGGCGCGTCGCGTCGCTGTAAAGCTCGATGTCGTCGCCGACGGCGTTGGCGGGCCAGAAGCCGATCACGGCGTTGGCGGTCAGCCAGTTGCCGGCTACCAGCCGGCGCAGCAGGGCCTGCGCGTCAGCGAACAGCTTTTTGGCTTCGCTGCCGACGACGTTGTCGTCAAAGATGCGCGGATACTTGCCGGCCAGCTCCCAGGTGGCAAAGAAGGGCGTCCAGTCGATGTAGGGCACCAACTCGGCGAGGGCGTAGGCCTTGAACGGCCGACTGCCGAGGAAGCTGGGCGCGACGGGCCGAAACGTCGACCAATCGATCTTGAAGCGGTTGTTGCGCGCGGCCTCGAGCGACAGCCGCGTCTTCCGGCTCTCGCCTTTGAGATAGCCATCGCGGATCCTGGCATATTCGGCGCGGATACCGTCGATGTAGGGGACGCGTTCGACCTGCGACATGAGGCTCGACACCACGCCAACGGCTCGGCTTGCGTCGGTGACGTAGATCGTCTGACCGCGCGCATAGTTCGGATTGATTTTGACGGCGGTGTGCACGCGGCTGGTCGTGGCGCCGCCAATCAGCAGCGGCACAGTGAAGTTCTCGCGCTCCATCTCGGCGGCGACATGGCACATCTCATCGAGCGACGGGGTGATCAGCCCCGACAAGCCGATCATATCGGCCTCTTCCCGTCTTGCCGTCTCGAGGATTTTCTGCGCCGGCACCATGACGCCAAGATCGATCACCTGATAGTTGTTGCATTGCAGCACGACCCCGACAATGTTCTTGCCGATGTCGTGTACGTCGCCTTTGACGGTCGCCATTACGACCTTGCCGGCCGCCGGCAGCTGATCGAGGCCGGAGGCTTTTTTTTCCGCCTCGAGGAAAGGTTGTAGGTAGGCGACCGCCTGCTTCATGACACGCGCGGATTTGACCACCTGCGGCAGGAACATCTTGCCGGCGCCGAACAGATCGCCCACCACATTCATGCCGGCCATCAGTGGGCCTTCGATGACCTCAATTGGCTTGGCGGCCTCGCGCCTGGCCGCCTCCGTGTCGGCGACGATATAATCGTTGATGCCATGCACCAGGGCGTGCTTGAGGCGCTCCCCAATGGGTGCCTCGCGCCACGCCAAGTCCTTTTCCTTCGATTTGACGCCCTCGCCCCGATAGCGAGCGGCGGCCTCCAAAAGGCGATCGGTGGCATCGGGCCTACGGTTGAGGACGACGTCCTCGCACAGGTTCCTCAGCTCGGGCTCGATGTCGTCGTAGATGGTGATCTGCCCGGCATTGATAATCGCCATGTCGAGCCCGGCAGCGATGGCGTGATACAGGAACACCGAGTGCATCGCCTGGCGCACCGCCTCATTGCCGCGAAACGCGAACGAGAGGTTGGAGACGCCGCCCGAGACGTGCACGTGCGGCAGCTTGGCCTTGATCTGGCGGGTTGCCTCGATGAAGGCAAGACCGTAGCCGTTATGCTCCTCGATGCCGGTGGCGACCGCGAAAATGTTGGGATCGAAAATGATGTCTTCGGGTGGAAACCCGAGTTTGCCGGTCAGCAGATCGTAGGCGCGCGCACAGATGGCCACCTTGCGCTCGACCGTGTCGGCTTGCCCTTGCTCGTCGAAGGCCATCACCACCGCGGCGGCGCCATAGCACCGCAGCTTGCGGGCGAACTGCAAAAACGCTGCTTCACCCTCCTTCAAGGAGATGGAGTTGACGATAGGCTTTCCCTGCACGCACTTGAGACCGGCCTCGATCACCGACCATTTGGAAGAATCGATCATGATCGGCACGCGGGCGATATCCGGTTCAGAGGCAATCAGGTTGAGGAACGTCACCATGGCCTTTTCGGAGTCGAGCAGGCCTTCGTCCATGTTGACGTCGAGGATTTGCGCACCATTCTCCACTTGACTGCGCGCGACGGCGAGCGCGGCGGCGTAATCCCCAGCTTCGATCAGCTTGCGAAATTTCAACGAGCCGGTGACGTTGGTTCGTTCACCGATGTTGATGAAGCTGGTGGCAGCGCTGCTACGGCTCATCACTCTCGACGCTCCCCCAGTTTCAGCCGTGCACGAAAGGCTCGAGGCCCGACAGGCGCATGCGGCGCTCGATCTGCGGGATGCGACGCGGCGGAAACTGGTCGACCTCGGCCTTGATGCTGGCAATGTGCTCGGGCGTCGAGCCGCAGCAGCCGCCGAGGATATTGACCAGGCCGTCCTTGGCCCACGGTTGCAGATGGCTGGCCATGTCGTGGGGACCTTCCTCGTATTCACCCATCGCGTTCGGCAAGCCTGCGTTGGGATAGGCGATCACGCGCGTGTCGGCCACGCCAGCGATCTCGGCGATGTAGGGGCGCATCAGTTCGGCTCCGAGCGCACAGTTGAGACCGACCGCCCACGGCTTCAAGTGGCAGATGGAGAAGTAAAAGGCGGCGGGCGTTTGCCCGGAAAGCGTGCGACCGGATCGGTCCGTTATCGTTCCCGAGATAATCAAAGGCAGTTCCACACCGAGTTCGTCGAACACCCGCAGAACCGCGAAGCCAGCCGCCTTGGCATTGAGGGTGTCGAATACCGTCTCGATCAGCAGCAGATCGGCACCTCCTTCGATCAGGCCCTGCACCTGTTCAGCATAGGCGTCGGCAAGTTCGTCGAACGAAATGTTGCGAAAGCCAGGATTGTTGACGTCCGGGGAGATCGAGGCGGTGCGGTTGGTCGGCCCGAGGGCGCCAGCCACCACACGGGGGCCCCCGTGCCGCCGGGCGGCGGCATCGGCTGCCTGGCGTGCAAGCTTGGCGGCGACGCAATTGATCTCGAAAGCGAGATGCTGCATGCCGTAGTCGGCGAGCGAAACACTCTGGGCGTTGAAGGTATCTGTGCAGATGATGTCGGCACCGGCAGCGAGATAATCGGCGTGAATTTTCTCGATCGCTTGCGGTTGTGTCAGCACCAGCAAATCGTTGTTGCCCTGCACCGGCTTACTGTGGCTGGCAAATCGCTCACCTCGGAAGGCGGCTTCGTCCAGCTTGAGGCGCTGGATCATGGTTCCCATGGCCCCATCGATGATGAGGATGCGCTGCTCGGCGGCAGCCTCCAGTGCGGCGATGCGTTGATTGCGTGTCATGCGTTGCCCACCTTATCTGCGCTCAGCGGCTGCGGCCTGAGCCCCAACAGATGGCAGATGGCATAGACCAGATCCGCTCGGTTCAGGGTATAGAAGTGGAATTGGCGGATGCCTTGGTCGACAAGATCCATGACCTGCTCGGCGGCGACCGCAGCCGCCACCAGGTGCGTCGTTTGCGGATCGTTGTCCAAGCCCTCGAAGCGCCGCGCCAGCCAGGCCGGCACGCTGGCACCACACCGCGCGGCAAAGCCGGCAACCTGCTTGAAGTTGTGCACCGGCGCGATGCCCGCAACGATCGGGGCCCAAATGCCGGCCGCGCGCGCCTGCTCAAGAAAGCGCAGGTAGTGGCTGTTATCGAAGAAGAACTGAGTGATCACGCGCGACGCTCCGGCATCGACCTTGGCCTTGAGGTTGTCGAGATCCCCCGCCAGGTCGGGGCTGTCGGGGTGGCGCTCCGGATAGCCGGCAACCGAGACTTCGAAGTTGCCGATGCGCTTCAGTCCGGCGACCAAGTCGGCCGCATTGGCGTAGCCGCCGGGGTGTGGCGCATAGCGGCTGCCGGCACCGCCCGCGGGGTCGCCGCGCAAGGCGACGATGTGGTGGATGCCGCTTGCCTGGTAGAGCCGCGCGACCGCATCGATCTCCTCCTTGGTCGCCTCGACGCAGGTGAGATGAGCGGCCGGAACGAGGCACGTCTCGCGCGCCAGCCGGGCAACGGTGGCATGGGTGCGTTCGCGCGTGGAACCGCCAGCGCCATAGGTCACGGACACAAAACGGGGCCGTAGCGGTTCTAGGCGGCGAATGGCCCCCCACAGCGTCTCCTCCATCTTTTCCGTCTTCGGTGGGAAGAACTCAAAGGAAACGTTGATGTCGCCGTCACCAACGAGCCTGCTGCGGCGTTCCTTGAGGTTGTCCATCAGCGCACCTGCTCGAGGTTGCGCCGCCCGGCGCCGTCGCGCAGCGCTCCAACCGGCTGTGGTCTCGCCGCAAGCCAAACAGACACGGTGAGCTTGGCGCCTTTGGCGTCGCTCGCCGGCGCAAGATCGTGGCGCTGCAGCAGGTCAAGGCCACAGTCGCCCAGCCACTGGGCGACCTGGGCGGCGGAAAATCCCAGGCGCTCATGCGCAAACTGATCACGCAGGTATTCGAGCTCATGCGGCGCAAAGTCGACGATCAACAGGCGCCCGCCCGGCATCAGCACCCGGGCTGCCTCGCGAAGCGCCTGCGTCGGATCGCCGAGAAAGTGCATGACCTGGTGCATGATGACGGCATCAGCGACCCCATCGGCGAGCGGCAGATCGTAGATGTCGCCCTGGCGCACCTGCGCATGCCCGAGCTTGGCGCGTTCGAGTTTAGCGCGCGCATAGGCGAGCATCGCCGGGCTGCGGTCGATGCCGAGGCCGCGGCGATAGCGCGGCGCCAATAGTTCCAGCATGCGGCCCGTTCCGGTGCCGAGATCGATCAGCAAATTGAGTGGCTCAGCGCCCAGCGCGGAGACGATCGCGGCCTCGACGCTGTCCTCGGCCACGTGCAGCGCCCGAATGCTATCCCATTCCTTGGCATGGGCTTGAAAGTAGGCCTGGGCCACCGCCTCGCGCTCGGCTCGCAAGGCCTCGGCCCGCGCGCGATCGCGCAGCAGCACGGGATCGTTGGCATCGACCGCACCTAGCACCAGATTGGCAATTTCGCTGCCTGTCTGTTGGTCCGACAATCGAAAGTAGACCCAACTCCCTTCTGGTGCGCGTTCCACCAATCCCGCTTCGGCAAGCAGCTTCAGATGCCGACTGACGCGGGGCTGGCTCTGACCGAGGACGCGGGTTAGGTCCTTGACGTTGAGCTCACCGTGCGCAAGCAGGCCCAGCACGCGCAGCCGCGTGGGCTCTGCCATGGCCTTCAGAACATTGACGCTCGTGTGCACCGACAGGGATGCCATGGCTTTTCCGCAGCTAGAACATCACAACCATATAAAGATATCCTTATATGTCAAGAGCTCTCTGGCCGAACCTGGGAAGCCGGATTGGGAGGTGGAGATTGGAGGCTGGTCTCGGCGGCCACCTGACGGCTTTTTCCGCAAGGGCGCGGGGCCACAGGCGCTGCACGCGCGCTGGGGTCAACGCCACGGCGTGGCCATGCTGTTTGCTTTGGCGTCGCCCCCACAACCGGCCCGATTTTCAGGCGGCCCCAGGGCTGCAGTGATGGCTGCCGCAGAGCTCGCAAAAATCCATCCGTGTTCGTCATATCAGCAGCTGCCGCCAGCACTGACGCTCTCCCGCGGCCATGGGACGTGCCCAGCGATGGGGCGACATCACAAACGGCTCCGCCAGCTCCCGACGCGCCCTCTTTTGGGGCAACGACTAGGCCGAAAAATGGCAACATCGTGTCGACCCGGCCGTTGGCAGGCAACGCGATGGCGTGATTGGCATTTGCGGTCGGCCGCCCCCTGTCTGTTGGCCGCTACTGCACCGGTTTGGGGCGCAACTTTTGCGCCGGTGGCGGGTTGTCCTGCGAGCAGCAACAACATACGGAGAGAGAAACATGACGATGCTCACGCGCCTGCGGCTGATCAGCGCCGCCGCCGTTGTGTCCAGCGCTGCGGCGCTCTCTGCAACCGCTCAAACACAAACGCCCGCACCCGACACTCAGACGCCAGCTCCCGCCGTCAAGCCGGAGCCCGCGCCGACACCACCGAGCGGTCCGGCGATGAAACCCTCCGATGCCACGCGCAGCCCGGCCATGCCTCCGGCAACCCCGCAAGCCGCGGCACCGGCGAAGAATCCGATGATCGGCCTCAACATCTTCTCTGCGGACGGCAACAAGCTCGGCTCGGTGCAAAGCGTCGATGCCGGCGCAGATGGCAAGGTCAAGGCGATCCGCTTCAAAACCGGCGGTTTCCTCGGATTTGGCGGAAAATTGGTGGAAATCCCGGAGGGTAAATTCACCAAGTCTGGCGATAACGTGCAGCTCGGCCTGTCGGCCGATGAGGTGAGTAAGCTGCCGGAAGTCAAGAACCAGAGCTAAAGGTATCGTTGTTTGGCTGTCGGCAACGGGCCGCCCTTCGGGTGGCCCGTTTTGCGTGGGTATCAGCGGCCCAGAGCATCGCCGGCTCGACACAATTGCATGACATTGAGAGGTGCACACCCGATCAGATCGTCCAGGGGCAGGAGGCCTTTGACGAGGCGCGCCATTCGTGTTCAAACACGGGCAAGCTCCGGATGACGGCGGGCAGACCTGCGTCACGGGAGAGGGACACGTTGCGCATGATGAAGGTTGTAAGTTGCATCTCCTGCTTTGCCAGGGGCTGTCGGGGAAGCCTTGCGGCAGCACTGCTCGCCACCGTTGCGACGCTGGGCTCGCTGGTCGCCAATTGGTTCGGGGCGGCTGCGCCGGCCGGGGCCGCTGATCCACCGGTGGTGTACATGTCCCAGGTGGGCAAGGAGCTCATGTCGGCGGCGCGCACCCGCTCCCCGGGCGTGATGGCCAACGTGATCCAACGTCACGCTGACGTGTCCTACATCGGGCTCTACTCTCTCGGACACTATCGCGCAAAGCTGGCGGCGACGGACCGGGAACCCTATTTCACCGGCATGGTCCGCTTTATTTCCCGCTATGCCGCCGGCGAGGCACCCAAGTACCCGGTCTCGCGCGTCAACTGGACCAACCAAAGCACGCGCGGCAGCAATGGCGTGATGGTCGACAGCCAAGTGGTGCTGCAGGACGGCACGGCCTATGACGTTCGCTGGCTGCTCGCAAAGTATGGCAGCGGCTACAAGGTTCGCGATGCCATGGTCCTTGGCTTTTGGATGACGCCGTTCCTGAAGAAGCTGTTCGAGGACTACATCGAACAGAACGGGGGCAATCTGAACGCCTTGACGGCGGCGCTCAATCGCGGATAGCCGCGGACCAAGCGCCAAGGGTGCGAGAAGGCCCGCTGCCTCCGCGGGCCGCCTCGCGCGCTGACCTTGCAAGCTTTTCCTGAAGCGACGGCAGCGACAATTGATGCATGCAAGGCTGCTCGCCAGCATGGCCTGAAGCGGCAGCACAGCGCTACGCCGTCGGCGGCGCTCGCTCAGGGGGAGACAGCAAGGCCGGCTCACTCCCCAACCCGTAGGTCAGACGACACCGGTGCTGGGGCCGCCCTCGGGTCGCCCGTGGGCCTCCCTGGGCCCGCCCTGGGGCCGCCCTGGCAACACTGCCCCAATGGCGCGCTGTCGCGGCCCGGCGAAGCCGCATAGGCTGGGCGGGCTCGTGCTGAGTCGGGAATGCTCGGAAAATCGCGCCGCATCATGGGCCATGTCTTTCGCTTTCCACGCACACCGACGCGCTGGCGCCCACATCGCAGGCTGCGGCCGTCGCGCCTGCTCTTGGCGCTGTTGGCGTTGGTGGCGCTGGCCCTGGCGGGGCGCTTCATTCCAAGCAACGCACCTACCAGCCCCCGAGCAAATGCTACCGCCATCGACGGCGACACTCTGCGCTTGGGCCAGCAATTGATCCGACTGCAAGGCATCGATGCCCCCGAATTTGAGCAGCATTGCCAAGACGAACAGGGCCGAACGTGGCTCTGTGGCCGCGAGGCGCACGCTGGGCTGGCGCAGCTCATTGGCCACAGCCTCATCAGCTGCACGATCAACGGCAGCGACCGCTACGGCCGCGCTCTGGCGACTTGCTCCACCGATCGGGTTGGCGACGTCGGCGAAGCCATGGTGCGCGCCGGCCTGGCCGTCAATTTCCTCGGCTGGCGATACCAGCTGGCACAGCTGCAGGCGCGAGCGCAGAAGCGCGGTGTCTGGCGCGGCACTTTCGAGACACCGCAAGACTGGCGCCGCAGGCGCAGAACCGCGGACCGCTAAAGCGTTGCAGGATCTCGCTGCCGGGCAGCAGCCGACCTAGCGCCGCTCGAACCGCTTGAACTTGATCCGGTGTGGTTCGACTGCGGCATCACCGAGACGCCGTTTCTTGTCTGCCTCGTAGTCCTGGAAGTTGCCTTCGAACCATTCGACATGGCTATTTCCCTCGAAGGCCAGGATGTGGGTGGCCATGCGATCCAGGAAGAAGCGATCGTGGCTGATGATAACGGCGCAGCCGGCAAAATCCTCCAACGCTGCTTCCAGAGCGGACAAAGTCTCAGTGTCAAGATCGTTGGTGGGTTCGTCGAGGAGCAGCAGATTACCCCCCTCTTTCAGCATCTTCGCCAGATGCACGCGATTGCGCTCACCGCCCGACAGCAGGCCGACCTTCTTTTGCTGATCGGCACCTTTGAAGTTGAACCAGCTCACGTAGGCGCGGCTGTTCACCTCCATTTTGTCGCCGAGTTTCATGATGTCGAGGCCGTTCGACACCTCCTCCCACACCGTCTTCTTGTCGTTGAGATGATCGCGACTCTGGTCGACGTAACCCAACTTGACGCTATCGCCGAGGCGAATACTGCCGCCGTCTGGTCGCTCCACCCCGGTAATCATCTTGAAAAGTGTGGTCTTACCCGCACCGTTGGGACCAATCACCCCAACGATGCCTCCGGGCGGCAACTTGAAGGAGAGATCGTCGATCAACAATCTGTCAGCAAACGCTTTTGACAGACCTTCGATTTCCATCACCACGCCACCGAGCCGCGGTCCAGCTGGAATTTGAATCTGCGCCCTGCCGGTCTGCTCGCGGCCGGCTTCCTCGGCCAGCTGTTCGTAGGCCTGGATGCGCGCTTTCGATTTCGCCTGCCGCGCCTTGGGTGAGGACCTGATCCATTCTAGTTCACGCCTTAGCGTGCGTTGTTTTGCCTCCTCCTGCCCCTTCTCAACTTCGAGACGCTTGGCTTTTTGCTCCAGCCAGCTCGAATAGTTGCCCTTGTAAGGCACCCCTTGCCCGCGATCGAGCTCCAGTGTCCATTCGGTGATGTTATCGAGAAAGTAGCGGTCGTGCGTCACCAGCATGATGCAGCCCGCATACTGCTTGAGGTATCTTTCCAGCCAAGCCACCGACTCTGCATCCAAATGGTTCGTCGGCTCGTCGAGCAGGAGGATGTCGGGTTTGGCGAGCAGCAGCTTGGTCAGAGCCACGCGCCGTTTCTCACCGCCCGACAGCTTGCTCACTTCGGCATCGCCTGGCGGACAGCGCAGGGCATCGAGCGCCTGCTCAACCTGGGTATCGAGATCCCAGAGGCCCTGCGCTTCGATCTCGTCCTGCAGCTTGGCCATCTCCTCGGCGGTGTCGTCCGAATAGTTGGCGGCGAGTTCGTTGTAGCGATCCACCAGCGCTTTCTTCTCGGCTACGCCCTCCATCGCATTGGCGAGCACATCCTTGTCGGCATTGAGCTCCGGCTCCTGCGACAAATAGCCGACCCGCACGCCGGTCGCGGCCCACGCCTCGCCGACGTAGTCCTCAAGCTCGCCAGCCATAATCTTGAGCAGCGTCGACTTGCCCGCGCCGTTCAGGCCGACCACGCCAATCTTGGCGCCGGGAAAGAATGACAGCGAGATGTCCTTCAATACCTGCTTGCCCCCCGGATAGGTCTTAGAGAGCTTGTGCATGTGATAGACGTATTGGGGGTTCGCCACGGGCGCCTCGAGCTGCGGATCAATGGGGAGTTGTGGCGCCTTTTAGCTCGAAGCGGCTTCCGCCTCAAGTGAACCCTCGCTGCTCAAGCTAGCGGCGCCCCGAGCGCTCCCAGGGCCCGCCGTTGTACCAGCCGGGCCGCCCGGCGCGGGGCGCCGACGGATCGAGGACGCCCAGCAACAGCCAACCGGCGATGAACCCGCCGATGTGGGCCCACCAGGCGATACCGGCGCCCAGTTGGAAAGGTGACATGAGCTCGCTCGCACCCTGCAGCAATTGCATGAAGAACCAAATGGCGGCGAAGGCGATCGCGGGAATGCTGAAGAACAACGGTATGAACACGATCGGCACCAGGATACGCACCCAGGCATAGGGAAAACGCACCGCGTAGGCGGCGATCACGCCGGCGATCGCTCCGGAGGCGCCGAGCGCCGGGATCATCGATGCGGCATTGAAGATGGCATGCGTGATGCTGGCAGCGACGCCTGCCAGCAAATACAGGATGGCGAAGCGCAGCCGCCCCAGCCGGTCCTCCAGCGCCGGACCGAAAATGTAGAGCGTCCACAGGTTGAGAATGATGTGCAGCCAGCCTCCGTGCAGAAAAATGTTGCTGAGCAAGGGCGAGAAATCCGTGGGCGACAAGCCGTACATGTCGCCCCAGCCGGGGCTGAAATAGCGCCGCGGCACCAGAGCGTGCTGGTACAGGAAATACTGCAGCTCCTCTTCGCTCAGACCGAGCTGGTAGAAGAACGCGGCAATGTTGAGCCCCATGATTGTCCACACGACAATCGGCTCGTGTGTTCGGCTGACACTGTCACGGATCGGGAACATTGCCCACACCACCTTGCGGAAATTGCCGCCCAGAGATGGGAACGATGCCGCGTGCGGGCAAGTTCCCGAGCCGCCGCAAGGGGGCGCCATCCTCGCCTAGGAAAGGTCGGTCCTTGGCGCTAGATTACCCAACTGTAAGGTAGGCCCCAGACCCGCGGAATGCACCGCGCCGACGCCAATGGTCTCTATCGCCGATCGCAGGGGCGCATGGTGCTGCAGGTTGGCACCGGCGCTCCTTTCTGCGTTTTGCGCATCGCTCGCCGCTGCCGCAGGCGATGGGGTGGGCTGCCCGCCGGCAGGCGAGAGGCCATTGGCAGCGAGGACATCGCCAGCCGCCGAGCCAAAGGTTGCGTGCGCGGGCTCGACGGCGACGCGTCGCCGCGGGCAGGCGAGGGAGGAATGTAAATGAGCGACAGCCACCCGCCTTATCGGCTCTTGGCCTACAACAGCGCCCGCCAGTCCGAGAACAAAATGCACGACGATAGCGTTGCCCGCCAATTCGGCTTCCTGGGCGGCCTCGTCCCCGGCGTCGATGTCTACGCATATATGGCCCACCCGGCCGTGGGCCGCTGGCGCCGTGCGTTTCTAGAGCGTGGCACGCTCGAAGCACGCTTTGTCAGGCCGGTCTACGACGGCGAACTCACCACCGTTACGGCGCGGGAGGCCAATGGCGGGCTCGACATCGAGGTGACGTGCCGCCAGCAACTGTGCGCGACCGGCCACGCCACACTGGCGACAACACCAGCTCCGCCCATCGCGGCATTCAAAGACATGGTAGCCGCCGAACAGCGCTTGCCGGCCGATCAGGAGACCCTGAAGCCGGAGCGGTGGCTCGGCATCCGGCCCCTCGCCGTGACGGCGCCATTCGCCGCGCAATACTGCGATGCTGTGCGTGAGACCGATCCGATCTATGCTGCCGAGCGGCTCTGCCACCCCGGCCTGCTGCCGCGCCTTTGCAACTGGGCCTTGGTGCACAATGTCGTGCTCGGTCCCTGGATCCATGTCGGCAGCAGAACGCAGCATTTTGCCGCCGTCGAAGTCGGCGACGACCTCAGCGTGCGCGCCAAAATCGTTGCCAACTATGAACGCAAGGGCCATCACTTTGTGGAACTCGACGGCCTGATCCTAGCCAACGCGCACAAGCCGATCGCGCGCGTCGCCCACACCGCGATCTGGCGGCCGCGTGCGAATGCGGGCTAGAAACCCCTTCATTGCAGCCACCCTTGGCGGGCGGCCATCCGCAGCCACCTCGCGCCAAGTGCTGCGCCAAGTGTCGGGCCCCAACTGCCGTGCCCCCAACTGCCGTGCCCCCCAAGTGCCGTGCCGCAAGCACTGCGCGGTGCGGCCATGCTCCCCTCGATCGGCCGCGCCCGGCTGCCGCGCAGCACTCTTTAGCCTTGCCTTGCTTTCGCCGGCGCCGGCCGGGCCGCAAGCCGCATCGGCGGCGAACAGCGCAAGCCCCGGGCCAA
This sequence comes from uncultured Alphaproteobacteria bacterium, assembly GCA_963820375.1. Lineage (GTDB taxonomy): Bacteria > Pseudomonadota > Alphaproteobacteria > Rhizobiales > Hyphomicrobiaceae > AWTP1-13. The sequence goes on from CAWFZX010000003.1 coordinate 32,948, forward strand.
GGACCCACGCGGTAGTCCGGCCGCGCTTGTGGCAGCTGCCGAGCAGTCAGCCCTAGGCCGGGCGAACGCGCGGGGGGTCGGCCGGCGGCACCGCGCGGCCAGCGATTTCGTCGCCAGCATCCGCCGGCAGCCGCAGCATCAAGACCGAAGTCATCGCCGAGACCAGGCCAACGACGACGAAGGCTGCGGCAAAATCTGCTGCCGCGGGATCATGCCGGCCGGCGAACCATTCCGACACCTCGAGCACCATGGCCCCCGTCGCCACCCCCAGGCCGACCGACACTTGCTGGGCGACGCTGGCCATGCCGGTCGCAGCGCTGATTTGCCTGGTCTCCAGCTCGGCATAGGTGATGGCGGAAAGACTGGTGAATTCGAGCGAGCGAAGGAAACCGCCCAACAGCAGCACACCCAAAATGATGACGTGCGGCGTGGTCGGCTTGAAGAGCGCGAACGCCATCAGGGTAAGCGAGGCCAAAAGTCCATTCACGATCAGCAAGCGCCGGAAGCCAAACCTGAAGAGAAAGCTGCGGGCAAAGGGCTTGACGATCAGGGCACCGACGGCGCCGGCAAAGGTCGTGAGACCGGAGGCCAGCGGGTCGAGGCCGAAGCCGAGTTGCAGCATCAGCGGCAACAAGAACGCGCTCGCGCCCACCCCGAAGCGGAAGAAGGTGCCGCCGAGAATGCCAGCCTCGAACGTCCTAAAGCGCATGAGGCGCAGATCGATGAGCGGGCGCTCGGTGCTCAGCGCATGCCGTACATAACCAGTAAGCATGATGAGGCCGATCAGCATCGAACCGATGGCAACTTCAAGCGGGGCGATGTGCCGGCCGGTCATGGCCGCACCCAAGATCAGTCCGCCAAGGCCGAGGGCTGAAAGCACAAATCCGGCAAGGTCAAGCGGTGCCGTCTCCTGCTTGATATCGGGGATGTAGATCGACGCCAGGATGATGCCGAGAACGCCAATCGGGATGTTGACGAAGAAGATCCAGCGCCAGTCGGCGTAAGTGACGATCAAGCCGCCGATCGGCGGCCCGAGCATGGGGCCGATGAGGGCAGGCATGGCGATGAACGAGAGTGCCTGCACCAGCTCGTTCTTGGGGACGGTTCGGATCACCACCATGCGGCCCACCGGCACCATCATGGCCCCGCCCATGCCCTGGATCGCACGCCAGACAACGAAAGCCTCCAGGGAACTCGAAAAGGCACAGCCCATCGATGCCGCCATGAACAGGCCAAGGGCGAGGCGGAATGTGGTGCGGGCGCCGGCGCGGTCCGCCACCCAGCCGCTGACCGGAATGAACACGGCGAGGCTGACGAGATAGGAGGTAACGGCGAGTTTCAGCGAAATCGGATCAAGGCCTAGATCGCGGGCGATGGTGGGAAGGGCAGTGGCAAGGATGGTGGAATCGGTGTTCTCCATGAACAGCGCGGTGGCGACCACCAGAGGCACGATGGGAATGGCCATGCATCAGGCCTTAGCCAAGGAGAAAAATGCGGAGACGTCTCGCAGCGGCCTGGCAGGTGGAGCGGACCGGGGCGCGTTGCGCAAGTTGCATATCCGGCCAAATGCGCCGCCCGTCAATAGCGGCGGCGGCGGCCCGCCTCGCTCAGCTGCCGCGTGTGGCGGAGCGGCCTAGCATTTTGGCGCGCTTGCTCCAACGTCGTGCAATCTCATCGGCGATGGTTTCGGCCGCATTGAGCGGCGCATAGCTCCAGGTTTCTAGCCGATCGAAACGGCCCGGCAACGGCCTCGTCGCCCCATGCTGCGCGAGCGCCCGATGGAAGCGGGCAAACTTGGGCGAGCCACTGCCAGGCTCGAACACGAACACCGGGCGGCCGGTCGCGCACGGCTCGCCGGTCATGTTGACGGAATCGGCGGGCACGATGAAAAAATCCGCATGCGCCAGGAAATAGGGATACGGATTGTCGCCATCGCCGTCCCAAAACCAGGCGGGCAGCCCGCTGCAGACTTCCCGGACCCGGGCGGCAACGCCGGCAGGCGTCCGCCGCGATGGTGTGATCATCAGGCCCACACCGAGTGCGGCAAGCGACTGCAAGGCGCTGGCAAGATGATCCAGGCCATCGCTGCTGTAGCGATAGTCGCCATTGGGTCCACCGAGTGCCACCGAGACGCGCGGCTGCGGCAGCGCGGCGATCCCAGGCGGAAGATGCTTGCGCAGTTCGGCTAGGCGGCGTTGTGAGTAGCCGTGTGGGGCCGTCAGTGTCGTCACCACATTGGCACCCCGGCGCCTATCGTGCGCGGGCACGCAGAACAAATCGGCTGCCGCCGCGCCCACCTTGGGGTCTTGCAGAATGATCGTGTAGGTCGCCAGACCCGCCGAGCGTTTGAGGGCGCGAATGTAGGGCGTCGTCAACCGCCCGGCGGCGATGGCAAAATCCGGCCACGGCGGCCGGAATTGACTTTGGCCGCTGCCGAAATGTTCCAGTGGGCTGACGGGTCCCCACGGCGACAAGAAGCGCCACACGCCGCGCGGGTCGACCGCCTTGATCTCGCAAGCGAGACCCAAGGCCGAGAATACGCCGCTGCTTTGCACCTCGTTTCCGCGCTTGCCGTCGCTGATAATCCAGCCGCGCCGACCAGCGATCGCCGCCCGATCCGTCATTGAGAATGCCCCTGAGAGGGTTGGGGACTGAGGCCGTCCGGGCAAACAAACAATGTTGCGCCGGCAGCCGTTTTTGAGGAACACTGCGCAAGATGGATCGGAGCCCAATGCGCCTGCGTGCCCGTCTCGACGCGATCGACTGGCGCATTCTCAAGGAGCTGCAGACCAACGGGCGCGTCAGCAATGTCGAACTGGCGCGCAAGGTGGGAATTTCCCCGCCCCCCTGTCTGCGACGTGTCCGTGCGCTGGAGGAGGCCGGCATGATTGCTGGCTATTTCGCGCTCCTCGACGAAAAGAGCGTCGGCTTTGAAGTCATCGCTTTTGCCATGGTGGGTCTGCATAGCCAATCCGAAGCCGATCTGCGCGCCTTCGAGAACCGCGTGCTGCAGTGGACCTTGGTGCGCGAATGTTACATGCTGTCCGGCGAAACCGATTTCCAGTTGAAGTGCGTAGCCCCAGACCTCACGGCATTCCAGGATTTCATTATTGAGGACCTGACGGCGGCCCCGAATGTGGCCAGCGTGAAGACCACGCTCGTGATCCGTCGGGTCAAATTCGAGCCGGGCGTGCCGATCGACCAGGCGCGCCAGCGCCAGGCGCAAGGCTAGACCCTCGCCGAGTCCATGAGTTTCGGCCACACCGGCAAGGTGATTTTCCCCGCCGGAGAATAAATTGCGCCGCCAGGCGTTAGTTTCCTGACCCGCGGGGAGACAGCGCGCGTGACGGACGAGTTCCGCACCCGAATGGTCGAGTTCCTACCGAGACTTAGGCGATTTGCCATCGCCCTGACGGGGGACTTGGACCAAGGCGACGATCTTGTTCAAGAAACGTGCTTGCGTGCCTTATCCCGCGTGGAGCAGTGGCAGCCCGGTAGCAGATTAGATAGTTGGATGTACCGCATCGCGCAAAATCTGTGGTTGGACCGGACGCGGGCACGCCGATACCGCCCTGAGTTGTCGGACCCCGACATCGTCGAGGCGGTTCCCGGTCAGGACGGCCGCAACGTTGTGGAGGGCCGCCTCACGCTCGAGGCCGTCCTCGACGCCATGAACGATCTTACCCCAGAGCAACAGGTGCTGGTGGCGTTGGTTTGTATCGACGGTGCCTCCTACAAGGAGGCCGCCGAAATAACCGGAACGCCGATCGGCACGGTGATGAGCCGGTTGGCGCGTGCTCGCCGCGAGTTGCATGAGCGGCTCGAGCCATCGATCCCCCCTAGGCGAGCCCAACCCGCGCCGGAAAGGCCGGCTGAGACACGTCTTACCGCAACAAAAGTAGGGCCGCGGCTATGACCAACATTTCGGACGCCGATCTGATGGCTTATGCCGACGGTGTGCTACCGCGGCATGTGCGCCCGTTGGTGCGGCAAGCCCTGCTGCGGGACCCCGCACTCCTGGAAAAACTTGAAAGCTACATCATCACCAACCGCGGCCTTGCCGCACCTTTTGCGCGATTGCCCCCGGTTCCCGACCGCCTGCGCCGGGTGCTGGCCCAAGAGCACTCCGGTCCCAAGGAGCGCCGCTGGCCCGGCTTGTTGCGGGTTATCAGTGAGGCCAAATTGGCCGACCGCTTGTCCCTGCCGGTGTGGTCGCTGGCCGCCATCTGCGCTCTGATCTGTGCCGCCGTCCTCGCCTGGCAGCTGCCGACGCGCCTGCCTGGCGCCGCGCAAGTGGCCGACCTGGAGGCCCAGGGTCTCAGTCTGTCGGTTCCCTTCCAGCGCGCGCTGGAAAGGACGGAAAGCAACGTCCCGGCCCAACTTGCCACGCTCAAGCCGACCGGCACATTCTTGAGTACCGAGAATGAATGGTGCCGCCAGTATGAGTTGTTGCGGGAGGCGGGAACTTGGGTGCAAGGCGTCGCCTGTCGCAGCCCAGGGGGAGAATGGCAGGTCAAGACCGCAGCGATCCTCAACGCAACGCCGCCCGCAAGCGGGTATGCACCCGCCGGACAGGAGCCGCCGGGGCGTCAGGACCTGGCCGGCCTCGACACCGCGATCGGCAAGTTGATGCAAGATGTCGTGCTGCTGCCGCCCGATGAGAAACGGCTTATTGCGAACGGCTGGCTGGTGCCGCGCTGAGCCCAGGCGGCGAGGAAGCCTCGCATCGCCACCCGCCATCGCCAATGGCGCTCTTGCCCATCTCGCGCCCTTCGGGCGCGGGATGGGGCCACACCTTTACTTATCGGCCTGGAAGGAGAGGTGCTGGACCACCCCGGGCCACCTCACTTCGGCCGATGGCGTGAGCGACATCAGACCCGAAGCCGGCAGGGTCTCAACCGGCTGTACGACAGGTTGCAGCGTTGGCGACCAGGCCGAACTGACTTCCACAGGCGTGCTGCTTGCGGGCGTGTCGGCGCACCTGGCTGGTGCCTGCAACAGCCCCTGTCCATAAATCGAATCTCGGCCTGCCGGCCCCAAATCCCGAGTTGTCAGGCGGCTCAGCACGGCTTTTTTGGGATCGAGCGCCCGGCCCCTATAGACGAGCTCGTCTTTCGGATAGACCGCAGCCGCCGCTGCCGTGACATAAGGGACCGCAAAGGACGTGCCCGTCTGCGCCCCCTCCTTCTTGTCGGGAAGGGCAGTCCAAATGTCGACGCCAGGCGCCGCTAAGTCGATATGCGGCCCACGAGTGGCATGTCGATAGCCCACGAGATTGCGGTCGACCGCGGTCACCGCAATGACTTCCGGATAGGCTGCGGGATAGCTGGGAAGGGCGAAAGGTCCGCCGTTGCCGGCCGCAGCAACGAACAGCACGCCGGCCTCGCTCATTTCCTTGATTTGCTTGTGCAGGACAGCATCCTGCGGACCAGCGAGGCTGAGGTTGACGACTTTCACCTTGTAGGTGTCCATCAACTTGAGCGCCTTGATGAGGGTGGTGGTGTCGGTCGCAGGCTGCCCATTGCCGTCGGAGTAGAAGGTATTGGTGGCAGTAAAAGTGGCGTTGGGAATGAGCCCTGGCGTGCTGCTTTGTGGGTGGCCGGACAACAGCGCCAGCACGCCCGTGCCGTGCCAGGCCTGCACGGACACATGCTCGCCTTCCAGGACCGTGCTCCAGTTGATCTTGCGATCCTTGAAGGCGGGGTGCTGGCTATCGAAACCCGTGTCAATGACGCCGATGGCAATATCGATGGCGCAGGTGCCCGGGTCTGGCATCCAATTGATCAGTGGCGGCCCGTAGCAACGGTCGGCGGTGCAGCCCTTGGTCAACGACGGTCGGATGGGTTGGCCAGGCGCCGGAGGCAAGCCGCCCCCCTCCATCGAAGCCACGTAGGGGCGATAGACATAGTTGAACGCCGACGCCAAAGTCGGCACCTGCTCGCGCAACAACTGGCGCGCCGAAATCGCATCGTAGCCGTCCGGGACGACAAACCGCGAAACGTTGGAGGTCGCCGTGGTGATCGTCTCGACGTGGGCAAAGCGCAGCTGTGACATGACCGAGCGAGAGGCATCGACCACCAGGATTTCGTCGCGCCGGAACAGGTCCGAAGCGCGGGTGTCACGCTGCCATCCCAACGACGGGGAATTCGCCCGTTGCGCTGCCCGTTTGACTTGCGGGGTCTCTGGCGCAGCAGCGCCGCGGGTTGGCGTCGGCCCAGGGGGGCTCGCCTTGGCGGCTTTCTCGTTCTCGGCCGGCTTGCCTGGGGCTTTGCTCTCGTCGCGAGCGTCTTCGGAGCGATTTGACGGCTTGCCATCTGGAGAATTGGCCGGGCTGGGGAACATCCGCTGCAGCATCTCGACCACGGTTCTTGGCGGGTCGGCGTCGTCGGCGTTGCCCTTGCCGGCTCCCGCCGGTTTGTTTTGCGCCTTGCCGCTGTCCCGTTGCGGGCCGCCGCGGCCGTCATCGTCGTCATCGTCGTCTTTGTTGCTTTTGGCGGTCCGATCGTTCTTATCGTTTCCCTTGTCGTTCTTGTCAGTCGTGTCCCGGTCGGCCTCCCGTTTGGATCCCGAATCGCGCGCACTGGTGTTGGCGTTGGATCGCGAGCCGGCATCGGAACTGCCCCGCGACCCGCTGTCGACATTGCTCCGAGTGTTGGTGTCGCGGGAGCTCCAAGGACTGTCATCGCCGCGTCGGTCGACCCTGTCCCGCCCCCGGTATTTGGCAGCAAGGGCCGCATCGGCGATCAGCGCGGCGGCCAAGGCAATAATCAGCGCGAGTCCGCCCGCACGGCAGCCACCCCCAAAATATGACGAAAGCTTCCCCATCTCTCGCTTTCGGCCAACGCGCCTACGACCCTAAGCCGAACCCCCAGCTTAGCGCAGAAATGCCGCGCGCCATAATCGTCAAAATCCAATATCGTGGAAAAGTATGTGCGCTTCGCGGTTTTGGATCAAGCAAGATCGCATTCGAGCATAGCTTGCCTGCAGATAGCGCGTTGGCAGCCCTGGTTGTGGCAGCGGTCTACTTATACTCGATCTTGAGTATTTCATAGCTGCGGCTGCCACGCGGGGTGGTCACTTCGGCGCTATCGCCCTTGGCCTTGCCGATCAAGGCGCGCGCAATCGGCGAGGCAATCGAAATTTTGCCCTCCCGGACATTGGCTTCGTGCTCGCCCACGATCATGTACTTGACCTTGTCGCCGGAATCCTCGTCCTCCAAGGTCACGGTGGCGCCGAATTTGACGGTGTTGCCCGAAAGCTTGGAGGTGTCGATCACCTCGGCCCGGCCGAGCTTGTCTTCCAGTTCGGCTACTTTCGCCTCGTTCAGCCCCTGCGCCTCCTTGGCGGCGTGGTATTCGGCGTTCTCGGCCAGATCGCCGTGCTCGCGCGCGTCCGCGATCTGCTGGATGATGCGGGGACGTTCTTCGACCTTGAGACGGTGCAGCTCGGTTTCGAGCTTTTTGAACCCCTCAACGGTCATCGGCACTTTTTCCATGGCCTAGGCTCACATTCACTATAGCCGGTGCCCGGCAAGCACCGGCACCACTTTACAGTCTCACTCAGTCTACTGGGTTTGGCCAGCCCTGAAAAAAGCGGGGGCCACGACATCCTCAGGATGCTTGGCTTACATAAGTTTGCAGCGGCGCCACCGAAAGATTGCCCGCAACGAGCGCCCGAATGGCCTCAGTCGCAGCAAGCGCGCCAGCCAGAGTTGTATAGTATGGGATGTGGTTGAGCAAGGCGGTCCGCCGGATATCCTTCGAATCGGCCAGGGCCTTGGCGCCTTCGGTGGTATTGAAGACGAGCTGCACCTCACCGTTCTTCATCAGGTCGACGATGTGGGGCCGACCCTCCAGCACCTTGTTCACCTGCTCGCAGGCGATGCCATGCGCTTCCAGCGCCCGCTTGGTTCCCCGCGTGGCGAGGATGCCAAAGCCAAGTTCGCTCAGATCGCGCATGGCCCCTAAAATCTCCTCCTTGTCCTGGTCACGCAGGGAAACGAACACGCTGCCCTTGAGGGGCAGCACGTTGCCTGCCCCAAGTTGGCTCTTGGCAAAGGCCAGGGCATAGTGGTGGTCGATCCCCATCACCTCCCCGGTCGAGCGCATTTCCGGGCCAAGGATCGGGTCGACGCCGGGAAAACGAGCGAACGGGAACACCGCCTCCTTCACGCCAACGTGCGTGAGCTTCACGGGCTTCAGCTTGAACGAGGCCAGGGTCTCTCCATTCATGATGCGCGCGGCGATGCCGGCGACCGGCTTGCCGATCACCTTGGCGACAAACGGCACCGTGCGTGAAGCCCGTGGGTTGACCTCAAGCACGTAGATTTGCCGATCTTTCACGGCATACTGCACGTTCATGAGGCCAACCACCTTGAGGGCAAGGGCGAGATCGCGCGTTTGCTTCTCCAAGCGAACCAACAAGGCCGAATCGAGGGAATGCGGCGGCAGTGAGCAGGCGCTATCGCCGGAATGGATGCCGGCTTCCTCGATGTGCTCCATGATGCCGGCGACATACGTGCTGGCGCCATCGCAGAGGCAATCGACGTCAATTTCGATGGCGCCGCTCAGGTAGCGATCGACCAGCAATGGCCGGGCGGCGGACACGGCAAGATCAGAGGGCTGATCCAGGATGGCCGACAGCCGCGCAATGTAGCGATCGAGCTCGCTGCTGTCGGCGACGATCTCCATGGCGCGACCGCCAAGCACATAGGAAGGCCTGATCATCACCGGATAGCCGAGCGCATCGGCGACAGTGCGTGCCTCCGCCGGCGTCCGCGCAATGCCGCTCTCAGGTTGCATCAACTGCAGCCGATCGATCAGCGCCTTGAAGCGATCGCGGTCCTCCGCCAGGTCGATAGCGTCCGGTGAGGTTCCCAGGATCGGGACACCAGCCTCCTCCAAGGAGCGGGCGAGCTTGAGCGGCGTCTGTCCGCCGAACTGCACGATCACCCCCTTGAGCCGCCCGCGCGACTGCTCGACGCGGATGATTTCCAGCACATCCTCGGCCGTCAGGGGCTCGAAATAGAGGCGGTCGGAGGTGTCGTAGTCGGTTGAGACCGTCTCGGGATTGCAATTGATCATGATGGTCTCGACACCCGCCTTGGCAAGCGCAAAGCAAGCATGACAGCAGCAGTAGTCGAACTCGATCCCCTGCCCAATGCGATTGGGTCCGCCGCCCAGGATGATCACCTTGTCGCGGCCAGAGGGGATGGCTTCGTCGACCGGGACATCGAACAAACCGCGTTCGTAGGTCGAGTACATGTAGGCCGTGGGCGAGGCGAATTCGGCGGCACAGGTATCAATGCGCTTAAAGACCGGCCGCACGTCGAGCTCGGCGCGCCGCTGGCGCACCTGCGCCTCACTCAAGCCCACCAATTTGCCAAGCCGCGCATCGGAAAATCCCATCGCCTTGAGGCTCCGCAACGGCCCGGCAGCAGCCGGCAGGCCGTGCGTCTTGAGGCGTGCTTCCAGATCCACAATTTCCTGAATGCGGGCCAGGAACCAGGGATCGATCCGGCAGGAGGCGTAGATCTGCTCATGATCGAAGCCAAGCCGCATGGCCTGGGCGACCTTCAGCAGCCTGTCCGGGGTCGGCGTCCCCAACGCAGCGCGCACGACATTCTTGTCGTCACCCCGTCCAAGCCCCCACAATTCGATGTCGTCCAGTCCCGTGAGACCCGTCTCCAGACCGCGCAGGGCCTTTTGCAGGCTCTCGGCGAACGTGCGCCCGATGGCCATGACTTCACCGACGGATTTCATCGAGGTGGTGAGCGTGCGTTCCGCGCCAGGAAATTTCTCAAAGGCAAAGCGCGGAATTTTCGTGACAACGTAGTCGATGGTGGGCTCGAAGGAAGCGGGTGTGGCACCGCCGGTGATGTCGTTTTCCAATTCGTCGAGGGTGTAGCCGACGGCGAGTTTGGCGGCGACCTTGGCGATGGGAAATCCGGTGGCTTTCGAGGCCAGCGCCGAGGAGCGCGACACCCGCGGGTTCATTTCGATCACGACCAACCGCCCATCGTCGGGGTTGACCGCGAACTGCACGTTTGAACCGCCGGTCTCCACACCGATCTCGCGCAGCACCGCAATCGAGGCGTTGCGCATGATCTGATATTCCTTATCCGTCAGCGTCAGCGCCGGGGCCACCGTGATGCTGTCGCCGGTGTGCACTCCCATCGGATCGACATTCTCGATCGAGCAAACGATGATGCAGTTGTCGGCCTTGTCGCGCACCACCTCCATCTCGAACTCTTTCCAGCCCAGCACGCTTTCCTCCACCAAGACCTCGGTGGTAGGGGAGGCCTGCAGGCCGCGCTCGACGATCTCGCGAAATTCCTCGCGGTTGTAGGCGATGCCGCCGCCGGTGCCGCCGAGCGTAAAGGAGGGTCGAATGATGGCGGGGAGGCCCACCGTCGACAGGCCCTCCATGGCCTTGAGCCCAGCCTGCTCCTGGTAGCGCTTCTGGCGCTCGTGCGCGCCGGCCTGCCATTGCCTGTGATAGCTGGCGAGCTGGCGTTGCTTTTCCTCGTCCGGCTCCGGCAAGGCTTCGATGCGCGCCAGCTCGGCGGCATGGGCGGCACGGTCCTGGCGCTTGAGCTCGGTTGCGTTGGCAAGCATCGAGATTGGCGTAGCCAGCCCGATGCGGGTCATTGCCTCACGAAACAGCTGCCGGTCTTCCGCCTTGTCGATGGCCTCGGCCGTGGCTCCGATCATTTCCACGCCGAAGCGGGCAAGCACACCCTGCCTGGCCAAACTGAGCGCCGTATTGAGCGCGGTTTGCCCGCCCATGGTGGGAAGCAAGGCGTCCGGCCGCTCGCGCGCGATGATCGCTGCCACCACGTCGGGCGTAATGGGCTCGATGTAGGTCGCATCGGCCAGCTCCGGGTCGGTCATGATGGTGGCAGGATTGGAATTGACCAAAATGATGCGAAAGCCCTCGGCCTTGAGGGCGCGGCAGGCCTGGGTGCCGGAATAATCGAACTCGCAGGCCTGCCCAATGACAATCGGCCCTGCGCCGATGATCAGGATCGATTTGATGTCGGTGCGCTTTGGCATGGGCCCGCTTCATATTGCAGCGTTGCGGGCTTGGCTATAGGCGGCTGCCGGCGCCGCACATGCAATTTCCGCCACCGCCGCCGACGACAGCGCCCCGCCCGCCTGGTTTTGCGCTTATCGGCTCGCCTCGCCAGGCCGCTCCGGCAGGGTCGGCAGGCCGTTGCGCTCGCGCATCAGGTTGCCAAAGCGCACAAACAGATAGTGGCTGTCCTCCGGACCCGGCGAAGCCTCAGGATGGTACTGCACGGAGAAGACGGGCTTGCCCTTCAGTCGCAGGCCGCAATTGGAATTGTCGAATAGCGAAACGTGCGTTTCCTCCGCCAGGTCGGGGAGCGTGGCGCGATCAACGGCAAAGCCGTGGTTCATGGAGGTAATCTCCACCTTGCCGGTGGTATAGTCCTTGACCGGATGATTGGCCCCGTGATGTCCCTGATGCATTTTCCGCGTCTTGGCCCCGATGGCGAGCCCCAGCATTTGATGGCCGAGGCAGATGCCGAAGACGGGCAAGCCGGAAGCCACCAGCTGCTTGATCTGCGGAACGGCGTAGACGCCGGTCGCCGCCGGGTCGCCGGGACCGTTGGAAAGAAACACGCCATCGGGCTTGCGTTCGAGAATCTCGGCCGCGGTGGCGGTCGCCGGCACCACGGTCACCTTGCATCCCAGGCTGGCCAGGCAACGCAGGATGTTGCGCTTGAGGCCATAGTCGACGGCCACAACGTGCAGCTGGGGCTGCTCCTGCCGGCCATAACCCTTGCCCCACGCCCAGCGCATCTCGTCCCAGGTATAACTTTGCCCTGCCGTGACTTCTGGCACCAGATCGAGGCCCAGCAATCCCGGCCAGGCCTTCGCCTCGGCGCGCAGCTTGTCGAGATCGAAGCGACCCGAGGGCTCGTGCGCGATCACGCCGTTGGGCATGCCCTTCTCGCGGATATGCGCGGTGAGCGCACGGGTATCGACGCCAGTGAGGGCGATAATGCCGCGCGCTTGCAGCCACTGCTGCAGCGGTTCGCCGGCGCGATAATTGGACGGTTCGCTCACCGCCGCACGCAGCACGCACCCGCGCACGCCCGAACGCATGGCAAGGTTGGAGGTTTCGGTGTCCTCTCGGTTGGTGCCGACGTTGCCGATATGCGGGAAGGTGAAAGTGATGATCTGACCGGCGTAGGAAGGATCGGTGAGAATTTCCTGATAGCCCGTGATCGCCGTGTTGAAGCAAACCTCGCCGACGGCCGATCCCGTGGCGCCCAGGCCGTGACCGGCGATCACCGTGCCGTCGGCCAGCACCAGACGTCCTGTCAGCGGCGCTTCGGTCCAGGGTTGTGGCGTTTCGTTGCCCATGGCCTCATCTGGAAAGTACCCGTGAGTCGCGGCAAGGTAGCGGCGAGCGCCGGCAAAGCAAGGCCAATCGGCCGCGGCATTTGCCACGCGCCTGGCTTCAGCCGGCGAGCCGCGCTTCGATGGCCTTGAGCGCCAATTCGGCCTTCGATCCATCCGGACCGCCGGCCTGCGCCAGGTCCGGCCGGCCGCCGCCGCCCTTACCCCCCAAAGCCTCGGCCCCGACCTTGGCCAAATCGACCGCATTGATGCGCTTGGTGAGATCGTCAGTGACGCCGACGGCCAGACCGGCCTTGCCGTCCTCGCTCACGCCGATGATGGCGACCACGCCGGAGCCGATCTGTTTTTTCCCGTCATCGATCAAGCCGCGCAAGTCCTTGGGATTTAAACCCAACACCGTACGCGCCAGCAGTTTCACGTCGCCGACGGCGCGGATGGCCGGCGCGGCCGCCGCACCGTTGCCGCCGCTGCCTGGCAAGCCGCCACCGAGCGCGATCTGGCGCTTGCTCTCGCCCAACTGCCGCTCGAGCTGCTTGCGCTCCTCGAGCAAGGCGCGCACGCGCTCCACCACGTCCTCGGATTTGCTCCGCAACAACCCCGCCAATTCGCGCACGCGCGTATCCTGCTCGGTGAGGTATTGCCGCGCCCCTGCCGCCGTCAGCGCCTCGATGCGGCGTACCCCCGCGGCACTAGCGCTCTCGGCCGTCACCTTGATGAGGCCGATATCGCCGGTTCGCAGCACGTGCGTGCCACCACACAACTCCACCGACCACGCCTTGTTGGCCTTGGCACCGGCGCTGCCCACCCCCATCGAGACAACGCGAACCTCATCGCCGTATTTCTCCCCGAACAGGGCCATGGCGCCTGTTTCCAGCGCATCCTCGAGCGCCATCAGTCGCGTCTCAACCGGTGCATTCTGCAAGACGAAGGCATTGGCCATTGTCTCCACGGCGGCAATTTCCGCCGCACTCATCGGCTTGGGATGCGAGAAGTCAAAGCGCAGGCGCGCCGGCTCCACCAGCGAGCCTTTCTGCGCCACGTGCGGGCCCAGCACCTGACGCAGGGCTTCGTGCAGAAGATGCGTGGCGGAGTGATTGGCGCGGGTTGCCGACCGCCGTTCATGATCCACGATCAGCTCGACCGCATCGCCTGGGGCGAAGGCACCCTGCTCGACCCGGCCGACATGCACCAACAGATCACCGAGTTTTTTCTGCGTGGTCATGACCCGAAACAGGGCGCCGTTGGCGCCCTTGACGATGCCCTGGTCTCCGACCTGGCCACCCAATTCGCCATAAAACGGCGTCTGATTGAGGACGAGCGCCCCCGCCTCGCCCTTTGCCAGGGTTTGGCTGAGCGCCCCGTCCTTGATGATGATGCGAATTTCGCCTTCGGCGGTCTCCGTGTCGTAGCCCAAAAAGTCGGTCGCCCCGACCTTCTCCTTGACCTCAAACCAGATGGTCTCGGTTGCGGCTTCGCCGGAACCCTTCCACGCCCTGCGCGCCTCCTCCTTCTGCCGTGCCATCGCCTTGTCGAAGGCTGCCAGATCGACGCTGACGCCGCGCGGTCTCAGCGCATCCTGGGTCAAATCGAGCGGAAAGCCGTAGGTATCGTAAAGCCTGAAGGCAACCTCGCCGGCGAATACATCCCCCTGCCTCAGGCCCGAGCTTGCCTCAGACAGCAGGCCGAGCCCCTTGTCCAGCGTCTTGCGAAACCGCCGCTCTTCCAGTTTCAGCGTTTCGGTGACGAGCGGCTGCGCCCGCAGCAGCTCTGGATAAGCTTCGCCCATCTGGCGCACAAGCTCAGGCACCAGCCGATACATCAGCGGCTCCTTTGCGCCCAGCAAATGCGCATGCCGCATCGCGCGCCGCATGATGCGACGAAGCACATAGCCTCGGCCCTCATTGGAGGGCAGCACGCCATCGGCAATCAGGAAGCTGGTGGCGCGCAGATGATCGGCGATGACGCGATGCGAGGCCTTGTGTTCCCCCCGTGCGGGTACTCCGGTCGCGGCTTCGGAGGCGGCGATCAGAGCCTTGAAGAGATCGATTTCATAGTTGTCGTGCGTGCCCTCCAGCACCGCCGAGATGCGCTCGAGCCCCATGCCGGTATCGATCGAGGGTCTCGGCAGCGGGAGCCGCTCGCCGGCAGCACGCTGCTCGTATTGCATGAACACCAGGTTCCAGATCTCGATGAAGCGGTCGCCATCGGCATCCGCCGAGCCGGGCGGACCGCCCGCGATCTTGGGTCCATGGTCAAAGAAAATCTCCGAGCAAGGCCCGCACGGACCCGTGTCACCCATGGCCCAGAAGTTATCCGAGGTGGCGATGCGGATGATCTTATCATCTGCAAAACCCGTGACCTTCTTCCAAATCCGGAAGGCCTCTTCGTCGTCATGGTAGATCGTCACCAGCAGCCGCCTGGGGTCCAGACCGTACTCCTTGGTCACCAGCTCCCAGGCGAGCGGGATGGCTCGCTCCTTGAAGTAATCCCCGAACGAGAAATTGCCCAGCATCTCGAAGAACGTATGGTGGCGGGCGGTGTAGCCCACGTTGTCGAGGTCGTTGTGCTTGCCACCCGCGCGCACACACTTTTGCGAGGTCACGGCGCGTCGGTAACTGCGCGTCTCCTGGCCGGTGAAGACGTTCTTGAACTGCACCATGCCGGCGGACGTGAACATCAGCGTCGGATCGTTGCGCGGCACGAGCGACGAGGAGGCAACGACCGCATGATCGTTCTTGGCAAAAAAGTCGAGGAAGGTCGCGCGGACCTGATTGACGCTGGTCATGGGCTGCTCGCGGAAACTTGCCGAGCCACTTCTAGCCACGCGCCCGTCCGCTGTCCACAAACGGCGCCGGCCCAGGGCCAACGCCCCGCCGGCCCGCCGCCGCCGCGTCGGTCCCGCCAACTGGCCGACCCAGCGCCCGGCCAGCAGCGCGGAAGCGGTCGCTAGCGCTTGGCGCGGGCTCCCTTCTTGGCAACCGCGCCGGCGTCCGGCTCCTCGCTCAGAAAGCCCTCCGCATCCTCCTCGGCGTCCACGCCCTCCTCAGCCTCCGGTTCGGCCTGCAGCATCTTGTCGACGATGAGCCCGGCGTTCTGGCGGATGGCCTTCTCGACCTGCTCGGCAACTTTCGGATGTTGCTTCAAGAACGCCTTGGTGTTTTCACGGCCCTGGCCAATGCGCTCGCCATTGTAGGAAAACCAGGCGCCCGATTTTTCGACAATACCGGCCTTGACCCCCAGATCGACCAGCTCGCCGACCTTGGAGATGCCCTCGCCATACATGATGTCGAATTCCACTTGCTTGAACGGCGGCGCCACCTTGTTCTTCACGACTTTGACGCGCGTCTCGTTGCCGACGATTTCCTCGCGGTCCTTGATCTGGCCAATCCGGCGGATGTCGAGACGCACCGAGGCATAAAACTTGAGCGCATTGCCGCCGGTGGTGGTTTCCGGGTTGCCGAACATGATGCCGATCTTCATGCGAATCTGGTTGATGAAAATCACCATGCACTTCGACTTGGAAATCGAGGCCGTGAGCTTGCGCAGCGCCTTGCTCATAAGGCGGGCCTGCATGCCAGGCTGCAAATCGCTCATCTCGCCCTCAAGTTCCGCCCTGGGCGTCAGCGCCGCCACCAAGTCCACCACCAGCACGTCGATCGCTCCCGAGCGGACCAAGGTGTCAGCGATCTCAAGGGCCTGTTCACCGGCATCAGGCTGCGAAATCAGGAGGTCTTCGACTTTTACGCCCAGCTTGCGGGCGTAGACGGGATCCAACGCGTGCTCGGCATCCACAAAGGCACAGATGCCACCCTTTTTTTGTGCCTCCGACACCACCTGCAGGGCCAGCGTGGTCTTGCCAGAGGATTCCGGCCCGTAGATCTCCACCACCCGGCCGCGCGGCAGGCCGCCGATGCCAAGGGCAATATCGAGGCCTAGGGAGCCGGTGGAAATCGCCTCCACGTCGAAGCTGTGCTCGTTGGCGCCGAGCCGCATGATCGAACCCTTGCCGAAGTTCTTGTCGATCTGGGCGAGGGCGGCTTCGAGCGCCTTCTGCTTGTCCATGTTCCCCCCTTGAACCACCCGCAGCACCGGCTTTTCCATTGCATCACCGTTATTTCATGAGTTGCAGATAGAGGCAAAACGCAACTCGCCCTGTCATCCACAATGTACATGATTTGTTCTCCCCAAACAATGCAGCGGTGCAACACCGCCGCGCTCGGCCGACATTGGGTGTTGAGGAAGGGACCTCGCCCGCTTGCTGCCCCCGTGTCGGGTGCGCCATGATCGGCAGCGAGCCAGACGGGGGGCGGCCATGGCGCGGATCTACCTGACAGTTGGGGTTTGGGTGTTGGCGGGGATGCTGGGGAGCCCGCCGGGGGCGGTCGCCCAGGATCTCCCACCGCAAGAGCCGCAATTGCGGATCGAGCCGCGCATGCACACCGCGCCGGTGGTGCGCATCGGTGTCAACGCCACCTGCACGCTGCTGGCCACCGGCTCGCACGACAAGACGGTGCGGCTGTGGCGTTTGCCGGAAGGACGCCTGCTGCGCACGCTGCGGGTCCCGACGGGGCCCGGCAACGACGGCAAGGTTTACTCGGTGGCGATGGCGCCGGACGGCACCTGGGTGGCGGCAGGCGGCTGGGATACGGCCGCCCGCACGCAACGGGTTAATTTCGTTTACGTCTTCGATACCGCCAGCGGCAGCATCGCCGCACGCCTGGGGCCGCTCGGCAACGTCGTCAATCACCTGGCTGCTTCCGCCGACGGCAACTTCCTTGCCGTGCTCGCCGGCAGTGAGGGCTTGCGCGTGTGGCAGCGGACCGGCGCGGACGCCACGCGTTGGCAGCTGGTGGCCAGCGATCGCGACTATGGCGGCAAAATGGCCTATGGCGCCGCCTTCGACCGGCGCGGAACCCTTTATACGGTCGGTTATGACCGCAAGCTGCGGCGCTATGCGGCGGGCTACACCGCCAAGCCGCTGTCGGTGGCGACCAAAAGCGGCAGCGAGCCGCACTCGGTCGAAGCGCATCCCTCGGCGGACCGGCTGGCGGTCGGCTTTGTCGATACCGCGGCCGTCGACGTCTATGACGCGGCAACCCTGGCCTGGCGCTCGGCGGCAGACGTCAAGGGCATCGACAACGGCAATATCGGCAGTGTCGCCTGGTCCGCCGATGGGGCACGCCTGTATGCTGCCGGACGCTACGTCAAAGCCGGCAGGATCGCCCTTCGCATCTGGGATCGCGCCGGGCTCGGGCCCGGCAGGGACATCAGCGGCCCCCTGACCACCATCATGCATTTGCTTCCCTGCGGCGATGGCATTGCCTTCGGCGCCGCCGAGCCAGCCTTCGGCTTGCTCGATGCCAAGGGCAATCGCCGCACCTGGCAAGACAGCGTACAACCCGACATGCGCGGCAAGCGCTTTGAACATTTCACCGTTTCGGCGGACGGCAGGCGCGTTCGCTTCGGCTTCAAGGAATACGGCGGTGATCCAGTCCTGTTCGACCTCGCGATGGCAACCTTGACCGACGCCGGCGCCGCCATTGCCGATCTCGGCGGCGGGGACACGCAAGGCCTGCCGGTCACAGACTGGATGAACGATCCCCGGCCGAAATTTGCGGGCGCTCCGCTGGCGCTCGAGCCCTACGAGGTCGCGCGTGCGCTCGCCATTGCCCCCGACAAGCAGCGCTTTGTGCTCGGCACCGAATACTGGCTGCGTGCCTATGACGCGCAGGGCAAGCCGGCCTGGCAAATTCCGGTCCCCGGTGTGGCGTGGGGCGCCAACATTCCGAGCGCGGCTAAAGTTGTCATCGCCGCCTATGGCGACGGCACCATCCGCTGGCACCGGCTGGACGACGGCCGCGAATTGCTGGCTCTGTTCGTCCATGCCAAGGATCGCCGCTGGGTGGCCTGGACGCCCAGGGGATACTATACGGCATCGCCGGGTGGCGAGGACCTGATCGGCTGGCACGTCAACCGCGGCTGGGGCGACGCTGCCGATTTTTTCTCCGCCGCTCGCTTCCGCGATCAGTACTATCGGCCCGACGTCGTCCAGCTCGCCCTCACCACGCTTGATGAAGGCAAGGCCCTCGAACAGGCCAACCAAGCCGCCAAGCGCAAAAAAGAGGTTGAGGACATCGGCAAGCGCCTCCCGCCGGTGATCAACATTCTGTCGCCGAATGCCGGTGGCGGCTTTGCCAGCACCGAACTTGTCGTCAACTATTCCGTGCGCTCGCCGTCGGGGCTTGCCGTGAAGCGCGTGCGCGCCCTGATCGACGGGGTTCCGGCCGAGGGCGGAGAGGCCAAAGGCTTCGTGCCGGTGAGCAGCGCTGAGGCCCCGGGCGAACTGAGGCTGAAGGTTCCGCCCCGCGACGTGATCCTGGCGCTGATCGCCGAGACCGAGACCAACGAGAGCACGCCGGCCGAGATCGACCTGAAATGGACCGGCGCCAAACCCTCGCTGGCCGACCTGGAAAAGCCCGAACTGTACGCCCTGTTGGTCGGCGTCAGCGCCTATCGCCAGTCGCAGTGGGCCCTCAAGTATGCCGCCAAGGATGCGCGCGATTTTGGCGGTGCGCTCGTCAAATTGAAGGGGGGACTTTACCGCGACGTGCACGTCGAGCTATTGGCCGACGATCAGGCCACCGAGCGCAATGTGCGCCAGAAGCTCTCGGCCATTAAGCGCACGATGACGGCCAGAGACATCGCCTTGTTCTTCTTCTCTGGGCACGGCGTCACGCTTCCGGATCAGAGCTCCTACCTGCTGCCGGTTGATTTCGACGACAAAGACATCGAGTCGACCGGCTACAACAAGCGCCTCCTGCTTGACGAGCTCAAGCGTTTCCCGAGCAAGGCCTTGGTGTTTCTCGATGCCTGTCAGTCTGCCGGCGGCCTGGAGGGCTTCAAGAGCACGGCCCGTTTCGATACCGTCGGCCTCATCAATGAGTTCAAAAGTGCCGGACCGGGGCTGATCACCTTCGCCTCCTCGCTCAGTCGCCAACTGTCGGCCGAACTCGGGGCGCTGCAGAACGGCATCTTCACCAAAGCCTTGCTGGAGGGCTTGAGCGGTTCCGCCGACGTCAATGGCGACAAAACCATCGATACCGTGGAACTGGATCTGTATCTGACGCGGCGCGTCAAGCAATTGAGCAAGGGCTATCAAGACGCCATCATGGATAAGCCCACCACCATGCCGCATTTTCCCATTGCCCGCGTGCAATGAACGCTCACGCCTGGACGCTGCCGCTGCCCGTGCTCGAGCGGGGCGCTAACGGCCCAACTGCTCCTTCACCTTGGCGGCGAGTTGCGGCAGCGTGAAGGGTTTGGGGAGGAAGGCGTACTCTTCGTTCTCATCCAGGCTCTTTTTGAAAGCGTCATCTGGATAGCCGGAGACAAAAATGATCTTGAGATCGGGCCGCGTCTTGCGCAGCTCCTTGAGCATGCTGGGCCCATCCATCTCGGGCATGATCACATCGCTGACGACAATGTCGACGCGCCCTCCAACGCGCTCCATCACCTCGAGCGCCTCGACGCCGGTGGCGGCCTCCAAAACCTCATAGCCCTGACGCGCCAGAGCCCGGGCAGCAAAGCTGCGCACGACATCTTCGTCCTCCACCAGCAGCACGCGGCCGGTGCCGGTCAGGTCCCGGGTGCTTTCCTTCTTCTTGTCGGCGCGCTGATTGGCAAGCTCCTCCTCATTTTCGACGATGTAGCGCGGCAGATAGACTTTGAAGGTGGTGCCCCTGCCCAGTTCGCTCTCGGCGAAGACGTAGCCTCCGGTCTGCTTGACGATGCCGTAGACCGTGGATAGGCCGAGGCCGGTGCCCTTGCCGACATCTTTGGTGGTGAAGAACGGCTCGAAGATCTTACCCAGGATCTCGGGCTCAATGCCAACGCCGGTATCCTCCACCTCGATCGCCACATATTCCCCGGCGGCGACCCCGAGCTCTGCCAGTTTAAGGCTTTCGCGCTCAGACATGTTGCGCGTGCGGATTGCCAGTGAGCCGCCGCTTGCCATGGCATCCTTGGCGTTGACGGCGAGGTTGATAATGACCTGCACGAATTGCGTTTTATCGGCCTTGATGTACCAGAGGTCGCGACCGGGCAGGATCTTGAGTTCAATCTTCTCACCCAAGGCCCGGTTCAACAGCGGGGCAAGATCGGTCAGCGTCTCGCCGAGCTCCAGCACCTCCGCCTGCAGGGTCTGCCGGCGCGAAAATGCAAGCAGCTGTTGCACCAGCCCGGCCGCACGATGGGCACTGCTCTTGATGTTCATGATGTCGCGATAGGCCGGATCGGTTGGCCGGTGCGTCTGCAGCAGGAGATCGGAGAAGCCGATGATGGCGGTCAAGACGTTGTTGAAATCATGGGCCACCCCACCCGCCAACTGGCCCACCGCCTCCATCTTGTGGCTTTGCGCGAACTTGAGTTCGAGCGCCTTTTGCTCGGTGGCATCGATGGCATACAGAATGGCCCCGTCGCGCTCGCGCGGGTCTGAGCTCAGCGCGCTGACATAGACACGCCTGACCAGCTCCCGTTCGGCGCCGAAGCTGATCTCGATCGGCCCGGCGGCGGCGCGGCCGGATACCGCGCGGCGTAAAGCCTTGCGCAGCTCGCGCGCGACATCTTCTCCGCCATTGCCGCCGAGATCGCCAATGCCAGTGGGCAGCCCGCGATCGTCCAGGCTGAACATGCGCATGAACGCGGGATTGGCGTTGAGGATGGCGCCCTCAGCATCGACGGTCGCCATCCCGAACGGTGCCGAATGCAGGAAGCGCACCAGTTGCCGTTCGCGATCGGCGACATGGGCGGGTTCGGCACTGCGGTCGAGCACCAGCACGGCGATGGCTCCCCTGGAGCCATGCGCCCGGCAAATAAGGTGAGCTGGAAACCGGCGCCCGTCCTCGCGTAGCAGATCGAGATCGAACCGGCTTGTCCGTCCATTGCCGGTGCGGCCGGAGGCTCGGATCAGCGCGGCGCCATCCGGAGAGATGATGTCGCGCAGCGTTAGCGGACGACCCGCATCGGGGTTGAGGTTCAGCCACTGCGCCAATGTGGCATTGAGATGGGCCAGACGCCCGTCCGGCAATACCGCCAGCAAGCCCTGCGGCAGCCCGTCGTAGAAGGCCAGGGTCGATTCGAGCCCGCTGACCGTTTCGCTTTCGCGGCGTCGCTCGCGCGTGACGTCGTTGATCTGCCAGAGCGTGAGCCGGCTATTGGGCTTGCCCCCCACCAGGCGCGGACAGGGGCGAACGGACACGTTGAGCCAGCGCCCGCTGCGGCCCCCGAGCGCACCGGGATGCACATAGATTTCCTCTTGGCGGACTTCGCGCCGCTCTGCCGCGCGACTGAGCCGGAAGTAGGCCTGCGCCGTATCTCCTTCACCGGCAAACAATTCTTCCAGACTTGCATGGCGGCCGGAGGCCCGACCGGTGAAGCGCTGCAGGGCCCGGTTGCGGTAGAGCACGCTGCCGTGCGCGTCGACAATCTGCAGTGCGCTGTCAAAACCATCGGCGACCGCCTTGATCATATCCGCTTCGGCGGCTCGATCGCCCAGGCGCAGGAAGCCGGACAGCAGACCGAATATCAAGAACACGCCGGCCACCGCCAGCAGCGCCAGCAGGCCGAACACTATGGGCTCGGCCATGGTGTTGGTCAGCAGCACAAGAACGACGGCTCCGGCCAGCAGCATCCCCAGCAGAGGAAGTGCACCGCCGTATCCGGGCACGCGCGCATTCGTTGTATCGGCCGAAGAGGTTTGGCCAACCTCGATGTCTGCCATACCGTTGTCTTTAAGCTGATTCTGCGGGAGCAACAGGCCAAGCGCGCGGAAGCTCTGCGCGCGCGCCAAGGCGATGGCTGAACCCAGGCTCAGTTCTGGACGCATACACTCAACCAGACCGTTGTTGATCCCGAGACGCTGGGCATCACGCGCGTGCGTGATGCCCAGCGTCGTGCCTTCAAGAAAGCAATCATTCAGGTTAAGATGCCATGAACGGCGCGCGCTTGTTTTCGCGGGCGTCGCGCACTGCCTGGCGTGCGGAGGCTCGAAGCATTTCAATGGTGCAGGTTGCGCTTTTAGCCAGTATACGGGGTGGCCCACTGTTTTATGCGGCGCTTGCATGAGGCCTAGGCAATGATAACGTGGCTCTTGATGTTGCTGATTGTTGCGGCCGCGGTGGCGGCCGGATTGTGGGGTTATCGCGCTTATGTCACGGGAGACGCCGGCATTGGTCTCAACCTTGGCGGCTGGTTTGCACCGCGACCCGAGCCGCGCCTGGGCATCTCCGAACAGGCGACGCTCGACAGCCGTCGCAAGCTCGTCCTGGTGCGCCGCGATGATGTTGAACATTTGATCATGACCGGTGGACCGGTGGACGTCGTGATCGAGACGGGAATCAGCGTCGTCCGGCCCGAGCCCGCCGTTGGCGAGACGCCCGCGCCGGCCGCATCCCCACCTGTCTTCACGCGCAAACCGCGCACCTTTGGGCAAGCCGTCAACGAGTGAGCGTGCAGGACCGTCGGCTCCATGACTGGTGCCTACTGGCCGGACTGTTGGTCGCGGCCTGTTGTGGCTTGTGCAGCCCTGCCCTGCCGCAAACGGCACCGCCAACCGCCGCAGCGCCGGCCCAACCGGCGGTGCGCCCGGCCGAGACCACCGCGCCGCCAGCGCCGACCACGGCCGCCGAGCAGGCCGCGCTGCCCAAGAACCTCGCCGATGCGCTGGCACGTCTGACGAGTTCGCTCGACGGCGCCGAGAAGGCGCTGCAGCACCTGAACAACGTCGAGGAAGATCTCGGCACGCTGCGCGTCAATGTCGAGGATATCCTGGCCGATGCCTCCCAAACAGCCGACCTGTTGCGGCCCGAGCTGGCGCTGGTGCGCACCCAGATCGAGAAGCTCGGCCCGCCGCCGGCTAAGGATGGCCCCACCGAATCGCCGGCCATTGCCGCTGAGCGTGCGCGCCTAACCGCGCTCGCCTCCTTGCTGGACGGTGCCGTCAAGTCGACCGAGTTGACCTGGGTACGAGCGCGTCAGCTGATCGAACGCATCACCGTGATGCGGCATGCTATATTCACCAAGAACCTGATGGAGCGTCTGCCAAGCCCGTTGTTGCCCGGTCTTTGGCGGGACCTCATCAACGAAACCCCAGGTGTCGTTCACCGCTTCAACTACCTGGCCGGAGACTGGCTGCGCTGGGCGGAACAAAAACGCCTGCAGCTTTCTTTGCTGTTCGTCGCCGTCATCTTGCTGTTCATCGTGCTGTGGCGTCTGACGCTCCGGCTCACCGATCGTCGCGCCATCGGCCCGGACGCACCGGCGCCCTCCTTCTTCGAGCGTGCGAAAGCGGTCGCCTGGGTGGCGCCGCTGCGCGCGCTCGCCACCGTTGCCGCCGCCCTGCTGCTCTATGGCGGGCTCGACGCGCTGGGCCTCCTCTATCCGCCTTGGGTGCGCGCGGCGGCCGCCACCCTCAAAGCCGTCGTCATCTTCTCCGCCGTCTCGGCGCTCATCACTGGCGTGCTGGCGCCGAGCGAGCCGCAATGGCGTCTGGTGGCGCTCGCCGATGCTTCCGCACTGCGAATTGCCGGGCTGCTGAAAGGCATTGCGGCGGTATACGCTATCGATGTGGCGCTGACGGAGATGAGCCGCGCCTTCTTTGTGCCGCTGACGCTCAGCGTCGTGCAGTCGTTTGCCTCAAGCACAGCCTTCGCCGCCCTGCTGATTGGGGTGCTGCTGACGCCGTTCGCGCCGCAGGCGGGGGCGCCGCTCGCCGAGGTCTCCCGCCACTATCCTCGCCTGCTGAAGCTGCCGCTGTGGGCAATCGCCATCGGCATCATTGCCACAGCACTGTGCGGCTACGTCGCCCTGGCACGCTTCCTCGCCCAGCAGCTTGTGCTTACTGGCATCGTCGTCGTCGTGGGCTGGCTCGCCTATCTGGCGATCCGAGCGATCACACGCGAACCGCCGCAGCGCAGTTTTCCGGTTGGGGAAATCCTCGAGAGCCGCTTTGGCCTCGATGGCCCGCGCCGCAACCAGCTGGCGCGCCTGACCGAGCTGGCGTTGACGCTCGCCGTGGCCATCGCCGCCATTCCACTGCTGATGCTGCAATGGGGATTTTCCGGCGCCGACATCCGTGACTGGTTCACATCGATCCTGTTCGGCATGGAGGTCGGCCAGTTCCGCATTTCGTTGGCCCGTATCCTGCTCGGCATCATCCTGTTCATTGCCCTCTTGTTTGCCACACGGCTGTTCCAGCGCTGGCTGCGCGAGAAAGCTCTGCAGCAGACGCGTATGGATCCCGGCATCGTCAATTCCATCGATACCGTGGTCGGCTATGCGTGCATCGCCTTCGCGGCGCTGCTCGCCATTTCCTATGCCGGCTTCGATATCACCAATCTCGCCATCGTCGCCGGTGCTCTGTCCGTCGGCATAGGCTTCGGCTTGCAATCGATCGTCAACAACTTTGTGTCGGGATTGATTTTGCTGATTGAGCGCCCAATCAAGGTCGGCGACCGGATCGTCGTCGGCGACCAACAGGGCCTCGTGCGGCGGATCTCGGTGCGCGCCACCGAGATTGAGACCTTCGATCGGGCGAGCCTGATCGTGCCCAATTCGGAACTGATCACCGGACGGGTGCTGAACTGGACGCATCGCGATTCGCTGGTGGCGGTAAGTGTCAGGGTTGGCGTCTCTTACGCTTCGGATCCGGACCAGGTGATTGGCATTTTGCTCAAGTGCGCAGAGGAAAACCCCGACGTGCTGCGCTTTCCGGAGCCGAGTGCGGTGTTAGAAAACTTCGCAGACAGCTCGCTCGCCTTCCATTTGCGCGTTTCGGTGCCCGATATCGGCAAGGCCGTCGCCGTGCAATCGGCGCTGCGCATCGCCATTTTCAAGGCTCTGCGTGCGGCCGAGATCGAAATTCCCTTCAACCAGATCGACGTAAACCTGCGCGATCTCGACGGCGTCAAACGTTATCTGTCGCAACTGGCAGAGCAGCAGCCAACCGGCAAAGACGGTCGGCAGGCAGCCCAAGCAACGGCGACCGACCGGGGCAACGGCAAGCGCGTCACGAGCACCGGCGACTGAAAGAATTGCTTATCTTCCACCGCAGGCCGCGCCTGCCTCGGCGGCGTCGCACACGCCCCGTTCGGCAACTTCCGCCGGTTCTGGACACCACAGCGGCGCGTAAGCCTGCTGTAGCTCAGTCCTCGCGAAAAACCTTCTCGCGGCGCTCGTGCCGCTCCTGGGCTTCCAGCGACAGGGTGGCGATGGGCCGTGCATCAAGGCGTCTCAACCCAATCGGCTCGCCGGTTTCCTCGCAATACCCATAGGTCCCTTCTTCGATGCGCGACAGGGCAGCATCGATCTTGGCAATGAGCTTGCGCTGGCGATCACGCGCGCGCAGCTCCAACGCCCGATCGGTCTCCGAAGTGGCGCGATCGGCCAAGTCGGCATGCTGCGCGGAATCCTCATGCAGGACCTGCAAGGTTTCCCGGTTCTGTCGAACGATCTCCTCCTTCCAAGCCACAAGCTTATTGCGGAAGTAGGTCTTATGCCGCTCGCTCATAAAAGGTTCATTCTCGGAAGGACGATACCCCTCAGGCAGGACAATCATCCCCGCCGTCGCCCTCGGCTTGGGGCGCTTTGGCACCGCCTTATGGGCCGATTGCTTTTTCGCGCCAGCCTCCCCCTGCACCGCTTTGCCGCGGCCATTCAGGGCACCATTGATCCGGCCGTTCATCTTGGCCTTGACGTATGATTTGGGGCCGGCCGTCTTGGCCGATGCAATGTGATCTTTCTTGCCCATCCACGCTTCCCGACGGCTCGCTTATTTATCTTTGGGGCATCGGCAGCCAACCCGAGACCCTTCGCGGCCCGTATTTAACTTCCTGTTTTTTCAAGTCAAGGAGTTGCCGTGCGGCGCAGCACAACCCCACGGGGTCTTCCCCCCAATACTATTTCAAGATGTATCTGCCGCGACTACACGCCTTTCGTGCATTTGGGGGTCTCATTTGGGGTCTCAGGGCGCCCTTGCGGGAGCCCCTTTTGGGCTGCCGGTGACCGCGGACCGGCCTTACCAACCCACAGGCTCACCCAGGGCTCCGGCGGCACGGTCCCGTGGGCCTTGGGTCCCCTGGGGCCTCCGCAAGGCGACGTTGAGGCAACGCACGGGCTTGCCCGCCCCCTTGGCCTTCCGAGGCCGTGCTTGGCCCGGGGGCCTCGGCGACCTTGGGCCTCGCGAGTGCCCTATTTTGCGCCTTTGTCCCCGCAGTGCAGCAGGCTCGCCAGGTGGGGCTGGCCTGCGCGGGGCGTGCCTGGAGAGGGCGAAGGACCCTCAACCTGTCACGCGTGAGCTCGTGGCGTGCGCTGCCACAGGTCGGTCAGCACCACCGGCCCGTGGTGGCGCTCAGGGATGCCGCCGCTGGCGAACAATGCCTTTCCCGGCAGCACCGACAGCGCCATCAGGCCGTGGTGCTTAGGCGCGGAGCTAATCATCGGGCCGCAAGGATCAGTTGCGCTCTTAATTGTCTCATGCTTGGCCTCATTGTCTCATGCTTGGCCTCAAGACAGCGCGATCTCCTGCGTTGGCGTGCCCGCAGACGACGGCGGTGCCTTTTGCCCGCGCCCCTCCCGTGCAAGCGCCGCTTCTTTGCTAGCGCTCCCTCCCCACCCTCGGCGCCCCCGTTGTAATCGACAGGGTGAAGCGCGCCTTGCAAAATGCGTCCTTGCCGAGGCGCCGGTCGTCGCAAGCGTCTTGGGCTGATGCGGCAGTGTCCAATCGCCAGCCGTGGCTCTTCGGCCGCGCGGCCAAGCGCCTGCCTGCCGGCAAGATTGTTTGCGAGCGAGCGGAAATGGCCTGGCGCTCGAGCGCATTGCGGCACCCGCAGCAGAAGAGACTTTGGCGCGCCCTCGACATGCGCTGCCCCATCCACCGCGACGGTGCCGGCCCTTGCCGAACGCTCTCCTTTGCCGCAGCGGGTGTGCTTGCTGGCTACCCGGTCAGCCCCTAAGCTCGCGCGTCTTTTTGCCAGCCGAGGAGCCTCCGCCAAGCCAATGCAGTTCAAAGGCACCCAGAACTACATCGCCACCGACGATCTCAAGGTCGCCGTCAACGCCGCTATTACCCTGCAGCGCCCCCTCCTGATCAAGGGCGAGCCCGGCACCGGCAAGACCGTACTGGCCATCGAAGTCGCCAAGGCGATCAAGGCTCCGCTCATCGAGTGGCACATCAAATCGACGACCAAGGCACTACAGGGTCTATATGAATATGACGCCGTGAGCCGGCTGCGCGACAGCCAGCTTGGCGACGCCCGCGTCGCCGACATCCGCAACTACATCCGCAAGGGCAAGTTGTGGGAAGCCTTCACCATGGCTGAACGGCCGGTTTTGCTGATCGATGAGATCGACAAGGCGGACATCGAGTTCCCCAATGATCTTCTGCAGGAACTCGATCGCATGGAATTTTACGTCTACGAAACGCACGAAACGATTAAGGCGAAGCACCGCCCCATTGTGATCATCACATCCAATAACGAAAAAGAGCTGCCCGATGCGTTTTTGCGCCGCTGCTTCTTCCACTACATCAAGTTTCCCGATGCGGACACCATGCGCGCCATCGTCGCTGTGCATTTCCCCGACATCAAGGGACGGCTGGTCTCGGAAGCCTTGAAGGTTTTCTATGACGTGCGCGAGGTCCCAGGCATAAAGAAGAAGCCGTCGACTTCCGAGTTGCTCGACTGGATCAAGCTGCTGCTCAACGAGGACATCAGCCCAGAGACGCTGCGCGAGAGCGACCCGCGCAAGCTGATCCCTCCCCTGCACGGTGCGCTGCTCAAGAATGAGCAGGACGTCCACCTGTTCGAGCGGCTGGCCTTTATCGCCCGACGGCAAAATCAGGGTTAGTTCGGCGCTGACGTCCAGGCGGGGAGCGCAGCGCCGCGAGTTCGTCGCCTGGCTGCAACAATCTTGAGCAGACGGGGCCTGCACCGGCGGCCTTGCGACCGACAGGACAATGGCAATGATCAACGAAGCGCCGCTGTCGCAATTTGCACCGCTGGGCGGTGGCCTGCTGAAGCCAATTTATGCCGATTACAGCTTCGGCAATATTTCCAACACCATCGAGTACCTGTTGACCGGCGCCGAGCGCGATCGGCTCCTACCCGCACTTTGTTTCGGGGGCAGCTATCCCAGTCCGCAAAAGATTGTCCTGTTTTTCGTCGATTCCTTTGGTTGGCAGTTTTGGCGCCAGTATCTGAACCGCTTCCGCACCCTGCGTCTGGTCGCGGAACAGGGCACCCTGACGCCGATCTCGTCGCTGTTCCCTTCCACCACGGCGGCATCGGTTTCGACACTGAACCTCGGCGTGCTGCCGGCACAGCATGCCCTCTACGAGTGGAATATCTATATCCCGGCCTACGGCGAGGTGATCCAATCGCTGGCCTTCACGCCGCTCGGTCGCCATCCCCCAGACGCCTGCGTCGGTCTTGGCTATGATCCCGGTAAGCTGCTCGAGGTGCACGAAACACTGCATCAGCGCCTGGGGCGTGCGGGCGTGCGCTCTATTCAATTCGCGCACCGTAGCTACGCAACTTCGGCCTATAACAGCGTGGCCAGCGCCGGCGCCGAAATCGTGCGGCACGGCACGCTGGCCGAAGCGCTCGTGCAGCTCAAGGAAACCCTGCAGCAAATACCAGGCAAGGCGTTGCTCAGCTTCTATTGGGCCGCCATCGACACGATCGCGCACATTCATGGGCCTGGCAGCAGCTATCACGCCGCCGAGATCGCCAACTTCTGGCACACCGTCGACGAAGTCTTCGCCCACCTGCCCGACGGCGACACGCTCTACCTTTTCACCGCCGATCACGGTCAGGTCCGCGCCGATGCCCGCAAGACGCTCTACCTGAATGAAAGGTTTCCGGTCCTGGCGGAGTGCCTTTCGCTGAGCCCCACCGGCAAACCGATCTATCCCAACGGTTCGCCGCGCGACGTCTTCCTGCATATTCGGCCGGAGCGCCGGGCCGAGGTGCTAGCCCTGCTGCAGGGAGCGCTGGCTGAGGAAGCACTCATTTTACCCATGGAGGACGCCTTGCGGCAGGGCCTGTTCGGTCCGCACGCGGTCAGCGCAGAGTTGCGCCGGCGCCTGGGCGATATCTTGCTGCTTCCCTATCTCGGGCAATTCATCTGGTGGCGGGAGCCCGGGCGCTTGGAAAACCTATTCCACGGCCACCACGGCGGGTTAACCCCGGAGGAAATCATCACCGTGATCGGCGCCATCGACCGCCGCTAGGTCCGAGGCTGGGCGCCTACAGAGCGCTGGCATTGAAGGTATCGCAAGCCTGCGTCTGGCCGGTTTCGAAGCCTTTGCGGAACCAGCGCACGCGCTGCGCCGAGGTGCCATGGGTGAACAACTCCGGGACCACCCTGCCCTGGGTCTGGCGCTGCAGGGTGTCGTCACCGATGGCGGAGGCCGCCTTCAGCCCTTCTTCGATATCGCCGGGCTCGAGACGCGACTTCACCTGGTGGTTCAGGTTGGCCCAGACGCCCGCCAGACAGTCCGCCTGCAACTCCATGCGCACCTGCAGGGCATTGGCACGCTCGGGTCGCCGCTGCGTTCCTTCATGGCCTGCACCTTGTCGGCAATCCCAAGCTCGGTCTGCACGTGATGGCCGACCTCGTGTGCAATCACGTAAGCCTGCGCGAAATCGCCAGGAGCATGGAAACGCCGCTTCATCTGCTCGTAGAATGCCAGATCGATGTAGACGGTGCGATCCAGCGGGCAGTAGAAGGGGCCCATCGCCGTCTGGCCTACGCCGCACTGGGTCCGCGTGGCCCCCTCGAACAGCACCAGCTTCGGCTTATGATAGGTGCGGCCGGACGCCTTGAACACGCTGTCCCAAACATCTTCGGTATCGGCCAACACCTGGCGCACGAAGCGGGCCTTGTCATCGTTGGCCTGGCCAACAGGATTCTGGCTGCGCGGCAAGCCCGGAAGGTCGCGCTGACTAGGACCTGGCCGCGGCATATCCGGTATCTCGATACCTCCACCCGTCAGCAGCGTCAGCGGATTGATGCCGAGCATCAGGCAGATGGCGCCAATGATGAGCAGCGTCGTGATGCTCATGCCGCCCCCACCGATCGGTATCGGAATGCCCAGCCCGCGTCCGCGGGGGAACATGCCGCCCTCGCCCCGCCGGTCCTCGACGCTGTCACTCTGTCGGTCTTGTTCGTCGTAGCGCATCGTCTGCTCCTCGACAGATGGCGCCAAGGCGCCAAACCCAGTTGCGGCGCCAGGCGGCGCGGCGCCAAGCCTTGCGGGGCGCAGGATAGCCCGGCCGACCGCGCGCCAAGAAGCCGTGTTGCGACATCCCTAACGACACCGGCCGAAGCATCATTGGCCATCCTCGTTTGCAGCCGTTGGTCTGCCGGCGCGCAGCCGCGGGATCGCCAGCAGCTTACCCGCATCCCCCTTGCCGCGGTCGGGCTTCAGCAGCGCCAGCACTTGGCGCGATGCCGCCACCGTGCCGTCGTTCTCGTAAGCTTCGTGGTTCTTCTCGATGTCGCGCAGCTCATAGCGATAGTTGCACATCATCCCATGTGCCTCGCGCAGACCTTTGGCCGAGGTATCGCCCAGCCAGTTGATGCGCTCGAGCCGCGCCCCGTTGCCGAGGTGGAAGCGGGCAACCGGGTCGGCCGGGCGGCCGTTGTCGAGTTTAGCGCGCATGAAGTAATGCGCCGCGAGCCGCAACAACAAGGGCTTTAAGCCTTCCGCCTCCTCCGCCAGCAGCCAATTGCGCGTCAGCGAGGGCAGCAAGTTGGCTGCGCTCCGCCGCGGCGACCAGCCCATAGGCATCCTCGCTCGACACTTCGGCCAACCAGTCTGCAAAATCGGGCACGGGAGACAGCGTCACGAAGGTCTTAAGGCTGGGGCGCTCCTTCACGAGATCTTCAACGACTTGTTTAATCAAAAAGTTCCCGAAAGAGATCCCACGCAGTCCCTCCTGGCAGTTGGAGATCGAATAGAACACCGCCGTCGTGGGCTCTTGCGCGGCGCCTGACTTCGACTGCTCCTGCAGCAGCGATTGAATATTGTCGGGGATGGCATCACTCAGGGCCACTTCGACGAAGATCAGCGGTTCGTCCACCAGCGAGGGATGGAAAAAGGCATAACAACGCCGATCCACGGGATCAAGCCGACGCCGCAGGTCGTCCCAACCCTGGATCTCGTGCACCGCCTCGTAGGCAATGATCTTGTCGAGAATCGCCGCCGGCGTTTGCCAGTCGATGCGACGCAGCACCAGGAAACCTCGGTTAAACCAGGACGAAAGCAGGTGCATCAGATCGCGATTGACCGCCGCCAAGGCCGGCTCGCGCGCCCCGATCAGATCGCGCCGCATCGCAACAATGGCTGCCGTAGCGCCAGGCGCCAGGTTCAGGCGCCGGAAAAATTCCAGGCGTGGGCTTTCCACGGCACGCTGCAGCGCCGCGACAGTCGCCGCCCCCGGCGCTGCAAGATAGTCGCTGGCGGCGCGTTCGACGCGCTGGTCGTCGGGCTGCATGGTGCGGGCAAGGAACATCAAGAACGCCCGTCGGTCCTCGGCCTCAAGCGCACGGTAACGCGACAGGATCTCGCCGGCGATGGCGACACCGGAGGCCTCGCCGCGCCCGGAAACCAGACCCTGGGCCAGCTCGCCGATATCCTCGGTGCGATCGAGCCATGCCAACGAGCGCGGCAGCAGCTGCCGGCCTTGCTCGGCGATCGTGTTCAAAAGTTCCTGCAGGAAGGAAACGTTCAAGGTGTCGGTCTTTCGCATCGGCCCCGTTAGGGGCTCATGTAGCGACTGCGGTGCCGCCATCCAACATCAGGCATGCACGCGGACAACATCACGCCTGCATTTGCGACATTGCTATTTGCGACACCTGCGTGACACTCGGTCACTTCGGCTGCATTCTACACCGCTAAAGCGCAATTGGCAGGAGAGAGCCCCGTGACCACCGAGACCTACGAAATTCTCGCCCTCAAGTACGGTGAGTTCAGTCAGCGCAAGCGTTACGAGAGCTTCATCTCCGCCGATGACCACGCTGGCCCCCACCCCATCGCCTACTTCGTGTGGGTCATCCGCAACGCCAAGCGCAGCCTGCTCGTCGACAGCGGATTCGACCCAACCGAGGGCGCCAAGCGCGGGCGCAAAGTCGACCGGCTGCCGGCCGCGGCGCTGGAGCTCATTGGCCTCTCGGCCGACCGCATCGAGCATCTTGTCGTCACGCATTTGCACTATGATCATGCCGGCACGCTGGGCGCTTTCCCGGCCGCCCGGTTTCACCTGCAGGCCGCCGAGATGGCCTATGCCACCGGACCGTGCATGTGCCACGCACATCTGCGCTATCCGTTCACAGCCGATCACGTCTGCGAAATGGTGCGCAACGTCTATTCCGGACGCGTTCAATTCCATGACGGCGACGCAGAGATCGCCCCGGGCATCAGCGTGCACAAAATCGGCGGCCACAGCCGCGGCCTGCAATGCGTGCGCGTCATGACGGCTTCCGGACCTGTCGTACTCGCCTCCGACGCCTCGCATTACTATGAAAACTTCGAGGCGGGCAAAGTCTTCCCCATCGTCGTGGATGTGGAGGACACGCTCAGGGGCTATGCACGGCTGCAGGAGCTGGCGGGTTCCTCCAAGCGCGTGGTACCCGGCCACGATCCGCTGGTGTTGCAGAGGTATCCGAGCCTCAATCGCGAGACGCAAGGCATCGTCCATCGGCTCGATGTGGCGCGGCTCGACAGCTAGCTCAATTGCCGCCGCTCCAAGCCGACGGCCGCTGATCGAGTGCTCGCAAATCCTTGCGGCGGATCTTGCCCGTGACGGTCATGGGCATGCTGTGGAGAAAGCGCACCTTGCGTGGATACTCGTGCGCGGCCAGGCGCTCCTTGACGAAGGCCTGGATCTGCGCCGCCAGCTCCGGCGAGGGCGCATAGCCCGGACTCGGCACGATGAAGGCTGCCACCACCTCGCCGCGGATTGGATCAGGCGAGCCGATCACTCCGGCCAGCGCCACGGCGGGATGCTTGGAAAGGCATTCCTCTACCTCGCCCGGGCCGATGCGGTAGCCCGCCGAGCTAATAATGTCGTCGTCGCGACCGCGGAACCAGAAGTAGCCTTCTGCGTCCTTCACCGCCACGTCGCCCAGCAGGCACCAATCGGCACGAAATTTCTCCAAGGTGGCTTCCGGCTGGCGCCAATACTCCAGGAACATCACGGGATCCGGCCGGCGCACGGCAACGATCCCGGGACTGCCGGTCGGCTGCACGTTGCCTTGCGGATCGACGATCTCCACGACGTGGCCCGGTAGTGCCCGCCCCATCGAGCCTGCGCGCACCGGGAACAGACCTGGCGCGTTGCCAACCA
Source organism: uncultured Alphaproteobacteria bacterium (assembly GCA_963820375.1). Lineage (GTDB taxonomy): Bacteria > Pseudomonadota > Alphaproteobacteria > Rhizobiales > Hyphomicrobiaceae > AWTP1-13. The sequence continues at coordinate 66,741 of CAWFZX010000003.1, forward strand.
CCAGATTGACCTCGGTCTGACCGAAGAACTCGGAAAGCTCCAGGCCAAACGCCTCGCGGCCCCAGCCGATCATGTCTTCGCCCAGCTTCTCGCCGCCGGTGCCGACCGAGCGCAGCGCGTAGGCGTGCCGCGAGCGGGGCTCCGGCACCTGCCGCATCAGGCGTAGCGCCGTCGGTGGCATGAAGGTGTTGCGGACGCCGTGGCGTGCCATGAAGGCGAAAGCCCACTCGGGATCAAACTTGGCACGTGCACAGCCCACCACCGGCACCCCGTAATAAAGCGAGGCAAACAACACGTCGAGTAAACCACCAACCCACGCCCAGTCGGCCGGGGTCCAGAAACGATCGCCGGGTTGCGGAAAGAAATCGTGCGGTAGAACCACGCCCGGCAAGTGACCAAGCAGCACGCGCTGGGCGTGTAGGGCGCCCTTGGGATTGCCGGTTGTACCGGAAGTATAGATCAGAAGAGCCGGATCATCCGCGCCCGTTGCCGCCGTCGGCGCGGCGCTGGCGGCCGCCTCCAGCAGGCTCCAGAATTCGTGCGGGTCGCGCGCCGAGCGCGCGCCGACCGTAACGATATGGCGCAGCGTGCCCACCGCCTGCACCGCCTGTTCGGTCCGCTCGAGGGCGGCAGGTGTCGTGATCAGCACGTGTGCACCGCTGTCCGCCAGCCGGTAACCGATGGCATCCGGGCCAAACAGATTGAAAAGCGGCAAGGCGATGCCGCCGAGCTTCTGAATGGCAACGTGGGCAATCAGATTCTCCGGACACTGCGCCAGATGGATGCCGACAACCACGCCGCGGCCGACGCCCAAATGTGCCAGCAGGTTGGCACAACGGTTGGCGGCGGCGCTGATTTCAGCAAAACTCCAGCTGCGCACCGAACCGTCCGCCTCCTCGTAGATGAGGGCGGCCGCAGCTGGGGTGCGCCGAGCGTGCGCCTCGCAGATGGCATCGGCGATGTTGAACTGTGGCGGCACCTCCCAACGGAATGTGCCCATTACCTGTTCATAAGACGAGCCGCCGATCTGCATGTTGGGATCTCTTCCCTACTGGCTGCGGTTAGCGTTCGCACCCAGGTTGGCTCACGGCCGCCACCCCTCAAGCCGGCAGGCCATGACTTGCAGCAGCAAAACCCGACAGGGCCCGCCGCCGCGGCACCGAACGCAGCTTGCCACCGGCCTGGTCGGGGGCGACCGCCGCCGTCGCCGTGGCCGCATCGAGCAGCTTGTCGAAGCGAATGCCGGTTGAGATGCCCATGTGCTCGAAGGCGAACACCAGGTCCTCGCTGGCGGTATTGCCGGCGGCGCCAGGGGCAAACGGGCAGCCGCCTAATCCGCCGGCAGCTCCATCGATGACGCGCACGCCCTGCCGGTAGGCTTCGATGGCATTGGCGACGCCCAATCCGTAAGTGTCATGACCGTGGTAGGCAAACGTCACACGCTCGCTTGCGTACTTCGGCAGCAGGCGGGCAAACAGCGAGGCCACATGGTCGGGTGCGGCGCGGCCGGTGGTGTCGCAAATGCCGATCTCGAGCTCCGGCGCCGCGGCGATCGCCCGCTCCACGCAGGCCACCACCGCCGCTTCCGCGATGCGCCCTTCCCACGGACAGTCGAAGCAGGTTGACAACCCAAAGCGCAATTTCGGCCGGTTGGCGCCGAGCCCAGACCAGGCCGCCTCAAAGGCACGGAAGCTCTCATCAACGCTGCGGTTGACGTTGGCACGGTTGTGGCTCTCCGACACCGAAATCACCCAGGCGACCTGCCCCACACCCGCTTCCAGCGCCCGCTCAAGGCCCTTGGCGTTGGGCACGAGCACCTGTACACGCACGCCAGCAGGCAGCTTGGCGCGCTTGAGGACCTCTGCCGTGTCGGCCAGCTGCGGCACGGCCTTCGGGCTGACGAAGGAGCCGATTTCCAGCCGCGGAAAGCCGCAGGCCGCCAGCTCCTCGACAAGGGCTATCTTGCGCTCGGTGGCAATCATGGGCTTGACCGCCTGGAACCCATCGCGCGGCGCGACCTCAACGATTTCAATGGCTTGCATTAGGGACCTCACGTCTAGCGCGGTGCTATTCGTCCGGGTGCCACGACAGTATACGAAAAGCGCCTCGCTGCCGCCTCAAAGTGCGCCGATGGCGTTGCAAAAGCCTCGCCTCGCGCGCTGGCGTTGGCATGGCAGCGCCGACCAGCCGCCCGTTCGCGCTAGAAACTTTTAGGGAGCCAGAATGACAGTCCGCCACCGTTTGCGTCTCGGGACCTCGCTGATCGTTACCGCTTCGGTTTCCGCGACCCTGGGCACCTTGGCTGCAGAGCGCGCCGGCTTCATCCAGCTGGCCCAAGCACAGCAGAGCGAAGAGGACAAGAAGAAGAAAGACAAGAAGGGGCCCCCCACCCAAGGCGCCGCCGCCGCCGGCGGCGAAGCCGGCGCCGCCACCGGCGGCGAAGCCGGCCCCGCCCCCACCCAGAGCGGCCCCGCCACCTCCGCCGCCAGCGAAAGCTCCGCCACCAGCGCCGAAGGCTGCGCCGCCAGTTCCGCCCAAGGGCCCGCCACCGCCGCCTCCGGCACCTCCTGCGGAAAGAAGAGGGGGTGCGCCGGCGCCCACCATCAAGGCTCCGGATGCGGCCAAGGGACCCTTCCCCTCCAAGGGTGACACTTTGCAAAGGGGCGAGGGGCCGCCGCGCGGCGAGGGGCGGACAAAAGGCGAGGAGCCGCCGTTTCCCGGCCGCCAGCGCGATCAGCGCGGCCGGCAAGGCCCCTCACCGGCGGACAAAGGCGGCCCCCCGGGAGCACCGGGGGCTGCGTCTCCGCTGGCACCGACACAGCCCCCCGCGCGGCAACATTCCCCCCACCGCGGTGCCGCGAGGGCCCGGCGGCCAGCCCGGCGGCCCGCCGATGGGCGGCCCGGGGCCGCAGGCTTTGCCGAAGGCGCCGGGCGCCCCGGGCGGCGCAGCACCCGATGGCACCGGGCGTTCGCTCGCACCCTCCGACCCGGCAGCTGCGGGGCAGCGCAGCGGCCTACCCGCCCCCAAGCGCTTCGAGGAGGTGCAGAAGGGGCGCGAGGAGCACGTCGAGGACGGCGGCAAACGCCGTGTCATCAAGGAGCCCGGCAACCGCATTATCATCAAGCAGGACAATCGCATCATCATCAAGCATGACGAGGCGGAACGTTTTCGGCGCCGGCCCGATGCCAGGACGGAGAAGCGCGCCGATGGCGTGCAGGTGACGTTTTTCGACCGCCCGGGTGGCGTGCGGGTCGTAACGGAAGTGGACGGCGGCGGTCGCCTCCTGCGGCGCTATCGCCGTGGCCCGGACGGGCGCGAGGTGCACCTGATCGACAATCGTCGCTTTTATCGAAACGTCGCAGTCGGCGTCGCGGTAGGCGTGGGGGTCGGCATCGTCGCCCTTAACCTGGCGCGTCCGCGGATCACCATCCCGCGCGAGCGATACATCGTCGACTACGATCATGCGCGCGACTCCGACCTCGATGAGGTGTTGCTCGCATCGCCCATCGAGCGCCTCGACCGGGCTTATTCGCTCGAAGAGGTCCGCTACAGCCACGAGCTGCGCGAATATACGCGCCGCATCGATCTCGACATCAACTTCGAGTTCGGCGCCTGGGAGATTACGCCCGAGCAATATCCCAAGCTCGAACGCCTGGCGCGGTCCATGCTGCGCACGCTCGAGCGCGACCCCGAGCTTGTGTTTCTGATCGAGGGCCACACCGATGCGGTGGGGTCGGACGAGGACAACCTGAGCCTGTCCGACCGGCGGGCGGCCTCGGTGGCCGAAATCCTGTCCGACCAGTTCGGTGTGCCGCCGGAAAACCTGGTCACGCAGGGCTACGGTGAGCAGTACCTCAAGGTCGACACGCAGGGGCCCGAACGGCTCAACCGCCGGGTGGCGGTGCGCAACGTCAAGGGTCTGATGTCGGAACGCTGAAGGCAAAAGCGAGCGATCGCTGCATGGGGTCGGACAGCGCGTCTGACCCCATTTGTTGCCGCAAAGGCGATGACGGCGGCTGCAAACCGGCGGGCTCATGGGCTCGGCACCGGAACGGCACTGCGGACGTTCCCGTGACCAGAGATGCCCCCAGGCGCCGTCGGCGTCTTGGGCGCGGGTAACCTGCCGTTGCGCTGCGTTTGCTCTGACCCGCCAGAGCTGGGCTGTGCCAAGGGTTGATCAACGCCGCAGAAAACCGAAATCGCATCCCTCGGGCGCCTGCAAGACCGCCTCGCGGAACAGGCGGTCGTAGCCGCGCAAATCCGTCGTGGCGGAGGGCGTCCAGGCGGCACGCCGTTTGCTGAGCTCGGCATCGTCCACTAAGAGGTCGAGACGCCGCTCCTTCACGCTCAGAAGAATCTTGTCGCCGCTGCGCACCAGCGCCAGAGCGCCGCCCGCCGCAGCCTCCGGCGCCACATGCAAAACGATGGTACCGTAGGCCGTTCCGGACATGCGCGCATCGGATATGCGCACCATGTCCCTGACGCCCGCTGCCAGCAGTTTTTTCGGAATCGGCAAAAAGCCTGCCTCCGGCATCGCCGATGCGCTTCTTGGCCCCGCATTTTGCAAAACAAGCATGTCGTCGGCCGTCACGTCGAGGTCAGGATCGTCAACGCGTGCCGCCATGTCCTCGAGCGAGGAGAACACGACCGCGCGCGCCGTTTTTTCGAACAGCGCTGGCGTCGCAGCCGAGCGCTTGATGATACAGCCAGCGGGTGCCAGGGTCCCAAACAGCGCCACCAGTCCGCCCTGTCGCTCCAGCGGCTCGGCTGCCGACTTGATGACGCGTCGATCAACGTAGGCCCCTTCCTCCTCCGCCAGGCGCTGGCCCAGCGTCTCGCCAGTGATCGTTAGACAGTCGAGGTGCAGGAGGGGCTTGAGTTCGCGCAGCACGGCACCAATGCCGCCGGCGGCGAAAAAATCCTCCATGTAGAATTCTTGCCCCACCGGTTTGACGGCGGCCAGTACGGGCGTCGTGTCAGACAGTTCGTTGAGACGCTTGAGATCGAAGGCCTGCCCGAGGCGCCCAGCTATGGCGGCAAGATGGATCACGCCATTGGTCGAGCCGCCCAGGGCCAGCAGCACGCGAGTTGCATTCTCGATCGCCTTGCCCGTGATGATCTTGTCTGGAGTGAGATCGGAACGCGCAAGGGACACAGCGCGCGCTCCTGTCGCCTCGGCCGCGCGCAGGCGATCGGCATGCACCGCCGGGATGGCCGCGGTCCCCGGCAACGTCATGCCAAGCGCTTCGGCGATTGCTGCCATGGTCGAGGCCGTACCCATCACCGCGCAGGTGCCGGTGGTGGTTACCAGCCGTCCCTCGACCGCCTCGATGCCCTTTTGGTCGAGCCCGCCGCTGCGGTATTGGGTCCAGAACTTGCGGCAGTCCGTGCAGGCGCCGACGCGATCATCCCTAAACCGCGACGTCATCTGCGGTCCGCCAATCAGTTCGATGGCGGGCTTGCCGGCGCTGACGGCGCCCATGAGTTGTGCCGGCACGGTTTTGTCGCAGCCACCCATCAGCACCACGGCATCCATCGGCTGGGCGCGGATCATCTCCTCGGTGTCCATCGCCATGAGGTTGCGGAATTTCATGGAGTTGGGCGCAAGCGTGGACTCGTGGAGCGAGATGGTGGGAAATTCCAGGGCCAGCCCGCCGGCCGCAGCCACACCGCGCTTGACCGCATCAAGCAGCTCGGGGAAGTGGCGATGGCAGGGATTGAACTTGGAATGCGTGAAAGCAATGCCCACGACCGGGCGCTTCAGCTCGGCACTGGAGTAGCCCATGGAGCGGGCAAACGCCCGGCGCATGTAGGCGGAGAAATCGGCATCGCCATAAACCTGCAGATCGCGCAGAAATCCACGCTCCGTCCCAGCTTTGCCCGATTGCGACATGGCTCACCTTTTTGCGCCGATCCTTGCGACCCTAACACGCCATCGTCGCGCCGCCATCGTGCCGGCAAAGGGCGCGCAAGATGCCTTTGCCCGTGGCGGCGCAGGCGAGCTGCAATCTGTCGCTCGCCCCGGCCGACGACCTGGCAGGCGCCAGCGGCCAAGGGCTTTGCCTCGCCCGTAGCGACCGGCCGCCCGGGCGAGGGGCGGCGGCCTTCAGCGCCTGCTTTGCTGGCAGCGCAAGGAGCTGATAGTATTTTTGCCTGCGTCGCGCTGCGTGGCGGCCTTAAGATGGCGCCCACCAGGCCGGCGCCAGGCGACGCCCGCGGGGATTTCCACGGGTGCCTGCGCCGAGGTGGCGCGCAGAGGCGGCCGCCGCGGTTTGGACTTGATCTGCGTTCATTTACCCGTGCCGCCAAGTTGGGACGCCGGGAGCGCCACTCCCCCGTCCCGGGCCCGCGTGACTGAGACGTCGTCTGCTGGTCCTGGAGTTTCAGCTAGTCTCGGAGATAAGGTCATGGCTTTGCGCAAGTTCATCATCGAACGCGATATTCCCAAGGTCGGCAGCCTCGAGCGCGAGCAACTGCGCGCCGCCGCCGCCAAGTCTAACGAGGCTCTCAGCCAGCTGGCTCCCAACATTCAGTGGGTGGAAAGCTACGTCGCCGACAACAAGACCTTTTGCGTCTACCTTGCCAACGACGAGGCCGTCATCCGCAAGCACGCCGAAATCAGCGGCTTCCCGGCCAGCAAGATCACCGAAGTCAAAAAAATGATCGATCCGACAACCGAAGCTGGCTGAGGCCTTGGCTGGCAGGATTGGGCGCTCGACGCACGTTTGCCGCAGCGGCAGATTTTTTGCAACGCCTAGCGGGCGCCGAGTTGACGGCTGCCTGCACCTTTGCCACCAGTTACAGGGGGGTCCGGCGGTGGGCCGGCCGAGGGGTCGATGCGTCGCGTTGCCAAGTACCAGCTGGCCTTCCTGACCGGCGCCACGGCGGTTTTGCTGGTGGGCTGCGCGGCGCAATCGGCGCGCGCACCCGTGCCTTCCGCGTTGGTGTCGGAAGCCACCATCCCTGGTCTGGCCCACGCCCGCTTCTGGGGCGACGAGGTGCCAGCCAACATCCTGACCTTCGCTCAGACGCACATGCCCAACGCCAAGGTGATGGCATCCAAACTCGCAAGCCAGCGGGGCCGCCCGCTGGTCGAGTATTTGGCCATTTCCGGCGGCGCGGGTGATGGCGCCTTCGCCGCCGGCTTGCTCGTGGGCTGGTCGCAGCAAGGCAACCGCCCGCAGTTCGAAGTCGTCACCGGCGTCAGCGCCGGTGCGCTCACCGCTCCGTTCGCCTACCTCGGGCCCGAATACGACGGCCGGCTGCGGCAAATCTGGACCAAATATGCGACCGATGACCTGGCAACGCCGCAGGTGCTGGCGGGTCTGTTCGGCGCGGAGGCGTTCGCCAATTCCAGTGGGCTGGCAGAGCTGATCGCCAGGTACGTCGATCGCAAGCTGCTCAACCGGATCGCCGAGGAATACCGCAAAGGTCGGGTGTTGTTGGTGGCAACCACCAATCTCGATGCCCAACGCCCGGTGATCTGGAACATGGGCGAGATCGCCGCCAGCCAGCACCCTTATGCCCTCGACCTGTTCCGCCAGGTGATCCTCGCCTCGGCATCCGTGCCCGGCGCGTTTCCCCCCGTGCACATTAAGGTGCGCGCCGGCGACAAGGTGCTCGAGGAGATGCATGTCGATGGCGGACCGACGCGCCAGGTTTTCGTGGCGCCGGCGCAGCTCTCACTCAAGACCTTCGACCGTCTCTACCCGCGACCGCCGCTACGGCGCATCTATATCGTCAAGAACGGCAAGCTCACGCCGGAGTACGAAGCCGTCGCCCCCAACACCTTGGCGATCAGTGCGCGCTCCGTCTTCACCCTCACCAAGAGCCAGAGCATCGGCGACATCAATCGCATCTACGCGATGGCGCAACGCGATGGCGCCGAGTTCCGACTGACGTCGATCCCCGCCAGCTTCAACGTGCCCTATGCGCAGATCTTCGATCCCCCTTACATGCAGGCCCTGTTCGCAGAAGGCTACAAGTTGGGCAGCCAGGGCGACCCCTGGACGCGGACGCCGCCGGAAGCAGGCGCTACTTTGGCGGCCCGCTGATTTCGCGTTGCGGTGTTGTCGGCGCGTGGTCGGCGCAATGCTCGCATTCGATTTCGACCGTCGCATGCACCACGCCAAAGCGCAGCTTCAGCCGTTGTTTGATGGCTGAGACGATGCGATAGGCCTCCCGTTCATCGTCGATGCGCGCGTGCAGGGTCACCATCGGGCGCGCTTCGGTGAGCGACCAGGCGTGCACATGATGCACGTCCTGCACCCCCGGCACATTGGCCTCGAGATCGGCAGCGAGCGCGCGCACATCCAGCCCCCTCGGCGCCGCTTCGATCAAAATCCGTCCCAACTCGGCCACCACGCTGTATGCGCTTGCCAGGATCAGGACCGCAACCAGACCCGAGAGCAACAGGTCGACCGGCGTCCAGCCGGTCCATAAAATGACCAGCGCCGCCAGGATGGCCGCCACGGATCCGGCCATGTCGCCAAGCACGTGGCCGATCGCGCCCCTAACGTTGAGATTGCTTCGGTCCGCACCGTGCAGTGCCAGGTAGGAGGCCATGTTGACGATAAGCCCAATGGAGGCAATCAGCAGCATCGGCCCGCCCAACACCGTAACGGGCTCGCTCCAGCGGTGCACAGCTTCCCACACGATTGCCGCAGCGATGAAAAATAGGGTGATGCCATTGGTGTAGGCAGCGATCACCTGAAAGCGGTGGAAGCCATAGGTGCGCTGCCAGTCGGACGGCCGCCGGGCGATCCGGAAAGCCGCCCAGGCCAGGCTCAGCGAGGCCGCATCGGTGAGCATGTGTCCGGCGTCCGCCAACAGCGCGAGCGAACCGGAAAAGAGGCCGCCCGCCGCCTCGGCCAGCATGTAGGCACCGGTCAGAACCGCAGCCCAGCCCACGCGCCGCTCGCTGCCGGCATGGGAATGGCCGGCATGGGCAGAGTGCGTGTGCGCCGCGGCGTGGGCCTGGTGTTCCTGGTTCATCGGGTGCTAACCGGGGATTTGGACGCTGCCCTGAACACCATATAGGCTCGAGTGCAAGCCGTCGCGAGGCCGCAAAACGTGCGCGCCGGGCTCGGTCCAAGTTCGCCGTTGCGGCTAGTCCGTCATGGCCGCATAAACCATATCGCGCAGCATGATGCGGAAAGGCACCCGTTTGCTGGGCGCTTGCATCATATAGATCACGAACATCTTCTCCTTGGGATCGACCCAAAAATAGGTCCCCGCGGCGCCACCCCAGGTAAAATCGCCCGGCGAGCCGGCCAAAGGCGACACTCCGGCGTCGCTACGCACCGCAAATCCAAGGCCGAACTTGTAACCGGGCCCGACCAGGTCGTAGGGGCCGCGCTTGATGATGTCGCCCATGTGATCGGAGGTCATGTAGGCCACCGTCTTGGGGCTCAGATAGCGTTTGCCGTCCACCTCTCCGCCGTTGGCCAGCATCTCGACGAAGCGCGCATAGTCCCTGACCGTGGACATTAAACCGCCGCCACCGGACTCGTAGTTTCGCGCCACGCGCGGATCATTGAGCTCCGCGCCGGCCCCGATAGCGCGATCGTTGGCAAAAGGTTCGGCGATGCGCGGGTGCTTGGCGCTGTCGGTGACGTAGAAGCTGGTATCCGTCATACCCAAGGGATCAAACAGCATCTCGCGAAACGCCATGGACAAGGGCTTGCCTACCACAACTTCGACGACACGGCCGAGGACGTCGGTTGCCTGGCTGTAGTCCCAGGTCGTGCCCGGCTGGTAGACCAACGGCAGTTTGGCAAGGCGTGCCACGAATTCAGCGGTGCTGGGATCGCCCTCATTCAGATTTGCCGCCAGGTAGGCCTTCTTGACGGCGCCTTCACCGAAGAAGCCGTAAGTCAGGCCGGAAGTGTGTCGCATCAGGTCCTGGATCGTCATGGGACGGCGCGCCGCCACCAATTCCAAGGTCTTGTCGGGCTTCTCCTCGCCCACCTTCACATCCTTGAATTCCGGCAGGTATTTGGCAACCGGATCGATCAGGGCCAGCCGCCCTTGCTCGACCAGCATCATCGCCACCGTGGTGGTGATGGGTTTGGACATTGAATAGATGCGAAAGATTGCATCCTTGTTCATCGGCGTCTTCTGCTCGGGGTCGAGGGCCCCCAAAGCTTCAAAATATGCGGCCTTGCCGTTGCGCACGATCAGCAGCACGACGCCGGGGATCGTGCCTTTGCCGATCTCGGCCCGCAAGGTATCGGTGAGACGCTGCAGCCGATCGGCAGAAAAACCGACGCTGGCCGGCGCGGCGGTGGCCAACGGTTCAGCGCTTGCCGGTTGCGTCGAGAGCAAGATGGCGGCAACGAGCAGGCGGGCAAACTGTAACATCATGGCGCTTCTCCACGGAGCACAGGCGTTATGCCGAGCCTAGCGTGCCATGCAAATGCGCACAGACAAAGCCGGATTGCCGGGTTTCGTCAGGCTTTTGCGGCGGGGGCGCACAACGTCGAAGCCTTTGCCGGCCCGATCGTGCGGCGCCGCCGTGAACGGGTCCCGGCTTCGCCCAAGCAACTCGAGCTTCCGGAGCGTGCCACCACGATCGGCAGTGGTGGCCGCGGTGGTGGGGCGGCTTCACCCGCTGCATCAGCTGGGGGCGCAAAAACAAGGCCGGCGGCCAGCATCTCCCGTTCGCCCGCAGCCCGCCGGCGGCTTTGCCTGCCTGTCGAGAGGAGCTAGGCCGCTTGCGCAATTGAGCGGCGCACCCACGCGGCGCCTCGGCGGCGCTGTTCCTAGGAGCGATGGCTGCCGGCATCGATAAAGCCGGCGCCTTGCGCCGGCGGGGTGCTGACTTGTTCTTTTGCCGTCATGCACTTGGGGACGATTGCAAACACCCCGCGACCGGCGGTCACAGCCATCCAAAGTGCCAATTCTGAAAGCAACGGCCGGCTCGACACACCCAACGCTTGCCCGACCTCACCTTTGTGGGTTAGCAAAGGCGTGGCATACCGTATGCCGCGCGCCGCAAGGCAGCCGCGAGCAAGCGCAAGAACGGGCGGGTGGCCGCGTAGGGAGAGAGCGTAGGGTGAGTAGCGAGGTTGTCTCGAGCCTCGGCAGGCGGACCATTACCCAAGCGGCGACCGCACCGGTGGCCGCGGGTAGCACGGCGCCCCTGCTCGAGATAACGGATCTCAGCGTCCAGTTTGTCACCTCGCACGGGACCGTGCGGGCCGTGGAGGATGTAAGCTACGCCGTTCGCCCGGGCGAGATGGTGGCCATTGTCGGCGAATCCGGTTCTGGCAAATCGGTCTCGGCACTGGCTATCATGCGCTTGCTGCCGGAGGGCACGGCGCGCATCACCAAAGGTTCGGTGCGGTTCGATGGACGCGAACTGCTGACCCTCTCGGATGAGCAAATGCGGCGCATCCGGGGCCGCGAAATCGCCATGATCTTCCAGGAGCCGATGACCTCCCTGAACCCGGTCCTCAAGATCGGGCTGCAGATCATGGAGCCGCTCACCATCCATCTGCAGATGGATGCCAGCGCCGCGCGTACGCGCGCCATCGAGCTCCTCACCCTGGTGGGCATTACGGATCCTGAGAGCAGGCTCAACCAGTATCCGCACCAGCTATCGGGCGGCATGCGCCAGCGCGTCATGATCGCCATTGGCCTTGCCTGCAATCCCAAGCTGCTGATCGCCGACGAGCCCACCACGGCACTGGATGTGACGATCCAGGCGCAGATCCTCGAGTTGATGAAGGACTTGTCGAAGCGACTGGGCGTGTCGGTCATCATCATCACCCACAACCTCGGCATCGTCGCGCGCTACGCCGATCGCGTGAACGTCATGTATGCGGCTCGTATTGTCGAAAGCGGCACGGCTGAGCGGGTGTTTTCGCGACCGCTGCACCCCTATGCGCGCGGCTTGCTGACAGCGGTGCCAAGGCTCGATCGTGGCCGCAGCGCCAAGCTAGCCACCATCGACGGCGCACCACCCAACCTGTTGGCACCGCCATCTGGCTGCCGCTTCCGTCCGCGCTGCCGCTTCGCCATCGATAAATGCCTAGAGGTGCCGCCCCTGGCACCGGCCGAGAGCGGCCATTTGGTCGCCTGTCATCGCGTTGCCGAGATCGAGGCCATTGATCCGACCGCAGCGCGCGCCGACAGCAGCGCCAAGGTGGCGCACGAGGACCGCGACGACAAGGCTGCAATCCTTAGCATCAAGAATGCGCGCAAGTTCTTCCCTGTTCGCGCGGGTTTCCTGCAACGGTCGCGGCTCGTGCGCGCCGTCAACGACGTTAGCCTCGACATCAAGCGTGGCGAGACGCTGGGTCTGGTGGGCGAGTCCGGCTGTGGGAAATCGACCTTGGGCCGCCTGGTATTGCGGCTCGACGAACCGACCGGCGGCGCCATCTGCTTTGAGGGCATCGATCTTGCCGGCCTGAACCGGGGCGACATGATTGCCGTGCGCAAGAAGATGCAGGTCATCTTCCAAGACCCCTATTCCTCGCTCAATCCGCGCATGACGGTGGGTCAGATCGTCGCCGAGCCGATGCGCGTGCACGGCATTCTACCCAAGCCGCAGATAGAACCACGCGTAGCGGAGCTTTTGCAGCTCGTGGGCCTGTTTCCCTATATGGCGCTGCGCTACCCGCATGAATTGTCGGGCGGACAACGACAGCGTGTCGGCATCGCCAGAGCGCTCGCCGTCAACCCGGACGTCATCGTCTGCGACGAGGCGGTGTCTGCGCTCGATGTCTCCATTCAGGGTCAGGTCATCAATCTGCTCGAGGACCTGCAGCAGAAGTTGGGCTTGACATACCTGTTCATTGCGCATGATCTGGCAGTGGTGCGGCACATCTCCTCGAAGGTGGCCGTCATGTATCTGGGACGTATCGTGGAGTACGCGGCAGCCGACGAGCTGTTTGCCAATCCCAAGCATCCATATACCAAGGCGCTGCTGGCCGCGGCGCCCATCCCCGATCCGGCCATCGAGCGCGCGCGGCCACGCTCGATCATCAAGGGTGAGCTGCCAAGCCCTCTCAACCCGCCGCCGGGCTGCGTGTTCAACCCGCGTTGCCCCTTGATGACCGCCGAATGCAAGCAAGCCGTACCTGCGACGCGGGAGCTCGGACCAGGCCATTTTGTCGCCTGCATTCACGCATGATTCATTTCCGCGATCTGTCAGGACTTTGACACGGAGGATTAGAGGCCATGAAGCGAACCGTTTTCGGCATCGCGGCGGCAGCCGCCCTCGCCTTGGCGCTGGGCAGCGGCCTTGCTCACGCGCAGGCGCCCAAAAAGGGAGGCACGCTCAATTTCAGTGTCGTTGCCGAGCCGCCAAACTACGACTGCCATGGCAGCACGACCTTCGCGCTGATCCATCCCATCGCCCCGCACTATTCGCTACTCGTCAAGTTCGACGGCAAGGACTATCCGAAAGTGGTCCCCGACCTCGCCGAAAGCTGGACCGTGGCACCCGACGGCATGAGCTATACCTTCAAGCTGCGCAGGGGGGTGAAGTTCCACGACGGCAGCCCGCTGACAGCGGAGGATGTCAAGGCGAGTTATGACCGCATCATCAGCCCCCCACAGGGCGTGGTGTCGATCCGCAAAGCCTACTATTCCGACCTTGACGTCTCGGCCCCCGATCCCGCAACGGTGGTCTTCAAGCTGAAGAACCCCATGGCCGGCGTGCTGGAAGCTCTGGCCTCGCCCTTCAATTGCATCTACAGCGCCGCCAAACTAAAGCAGAACCCGCGCTATCCGGAGACCGAGATCTTGGGCTCGGGGCCCTTCACGCTGGTCGAGCACGTCAAGGGTACGAGCTGGAGCGGCAAGCGCTTCGATGACTACTACGACAAGGGCAAGCCCTACCTCGATGGCTATAAGGCGTTCTTCGTGAAATCGAGCGGCGTCGTGCCGGGCATCATCGGCGGCCAGTTCGACGCGGAATTCCGTGGCCGCAATCCGCAGGAGAAGGCCCAGCTGCTCGACAAAATGAAGGACAATCTCAGCGTGTTCGAGGGCACCTGGGTCAACAACTTGATGATTGTGTTCAATACCACGCGCAAGCCCTTCGATGACATCCGCGTGCGCCAGGCGCTGAGCATGGCGATCGACCGTTGGGGCGGCTCAGACGCCCTCTCCAAGATCTCGATCTTGAAGTTCGTCGGCGGCGTGATGCGGCCAGGCTATGCCATGTCGCTGCCGGAGGCGGAGCTGGTCAAGCTGCCCGGTTACTCTAAGGACATCAACAAGTCCCGCGAGGCGGCGAAAAAGCTGCTCGAACAGGCGGGTGTCAAGGACCTGAAATTCAAGCTGCTCAACCGCAATGTGGCAGAACCCTACACGCCGGCAGCCATCTATTCGGTCGACCAGTGGCGCCGCATTGGCGTAAATGTCGAGCACGAGCAGCTCGAAACCAAGCTCTACCAGGATCGGGTTGCGTCCGGCGACTTCGACGTGGCCATCGAATTCCAGGCGGATTTCATGGATGATCCGACGGCCCAATTTTCCAAATTCCTGACCAAGAAGTTGTCGCCATCGGGCTACTCGGGTCATACCGACAGCAAAATCGACGACATGTACGAAAAGCAGCGCCGCAGCATCGACGTGGCCGAGCGCACCAAGATCGTGCGCGAGATGGAACGCTATGCGCTTACACAGGCCTACAACGTACCCCTGCTGTGGTGGCAAAGGATCATCGTCATCAACAAGAAGATCCATGGCTGGTATATGACACCCAGCCACTATCTGTGGCAGGACCTGTCTACCGTTTGGGTCGATCAATAGAGACAGAATACGCCCGGCGGCGCCTGCTGGCGCCGCCGGCAAATTTGTGACGGCTGCCGCCCATGCTCTGGTATCTGCTGCGCCGACTGATTTTGGTGATCCCGACCCTGATCGGGGTGGCCATTGCCGTGTTCTTTCTCATTCGCGTCATGCCGGGCGACGTCGTGGTCGTCAAGCTCAGGGCTGACGGAGCGGCAGTGTCGGATGAGACCATCGAAGCCGAACGCAAGCGGCTGGGTCTCGACAAGCCGCTCTATCAGCAGTTTGGCGACTATATGATCGGGCTCACTCGTCTCGACCTGGGCAAATCCCTGTGGACCGGCGAATCCGTCACCAAGGAAATCGCGCTCAGGGCGCCCGTGTCATTTCAGATCGCCATCATGGCCGGCCTGATCGCCATCCTGATTGCCATCCCGCTCGGTACGCTTTCGGCGCTTTACCGCGACAGCTGGATCGACCATTCAATTCGTGTGGTGGCGGTGTCGGGGTTGGCGATCCCTTCATTCTGGCTCGGCATGCTGATCATTCTCGGTCTCTTGTCCTTGTTCAATTGGTTGCCGAAGATCGGCTATGTCCCCCTTTGGGAAGATCCCCTTACCAACCTGTCGGTGACAATCTGGCCGGCGGCCTCGGTCGGCTACCGCTATGCCGCCGTGGCGACGCGCATGATGCGCTCCTCGCTGCTCGAGGTGATGCGCGAGGACTACATCCGCACGGCCAGAGCCAAAGGCGTCTGGACCCGGCTCATCATGCGCCGGCACGCGCTGCGCAATGCGCTCTTGCCCGTCGTCACCGTCATCGGCCTCGAGTTCGCGTTCCTGATCGGTGGTCTCGTTGTCACCGAGCAAGTCTTCAATATTAACGGCATCGGCAAGCTGTTCGTCGACGCCACCGCCCGCGGCGACTTCAATCTCATTCAAGGTCTCGTTCTCTTCATCGCGACCTGCTTCATCCTCATCAATCTGGCGGTCGACCTGCTCTATGGTTGGCTCGACCCGCGCATCCGCCTGAATTGAGGTGAGCTGCCATGGCAACGATCGCCACCACCGCCGCCGCCGACGCGGTCCCCAAACGACCCAACGCACTTTGGCAGTTCATCAAGGCCCAGCCGTTCGGCATGGCCGGCCTGTTCATCATCCTGGTCTATGTCGTGTGTGCCTTTGGCGCCGCCTGGATCTCGCCCTACAATCCTGAGGAGATCGATTTTACTGCCATGCTGAGCAGCCCCAGCGCCATCCACTGGTTCGGCACGGACCAATATGGCCGGGACGTGTTCTCCCGCATCGTCTACGGCTCGCGCACGGCATTGGCCGTCGGCATCCTCTCCGCGGTCATCGGCTGTACGGTGGGAGCGCTGATCGGCGCTGCCTCGGGCTACTTCAGCGGCCGCATCGATACCGCCATTCAGCGCGTGGTCGATATCATGTTGTCGTTTCCCATTATCGTCCTGGCAATGGTGGTGGTGGCGGTGCTCGGCAAGCGCACCGCGTTCGGCGTCGATTTCAATTTGATCGCCGCCATCGCGCTGCCGATCGTGCCGCGCATGGCACGCGTGTCGCGGGCCTCGACCCTTTCGATCGTCGCCATGCCCTTTATCGATGCGGCGCGGGCGGCTGGCTTCGGCCACAGCCGTATCATCCTGCGCCACATCGCCCCCAATATTGTTGCGCCCTACCTCATCATGGTGTCGGCTTCGATGGCGCAAGCCATTCTGCTGGAAGCAAGCCTTTCGTTCCTGGGGCTCGGCGTGACCGAGCCGACGCCGGCGTGGGGGCTGATGCTGTCGGGCACTTCCGCCGATTTCTACCAGACGGCACCGTGGATGATCCTGTTCCCGGGAGTGGCCATAACGCTCGCCGTCTTCGCCTTCAATCTGTTCGGCGACAGCTTGCGCGACTGGCTTGACCCGAAGCTAAAAAGCTGAGGGTCTGCAAGCCGATTCCCGCCGCCCCGTGGCAACCTCGGCCGCCCCCGTGGCCCTCGGCCGCCCCCGTGGCCTTGCCAATAGTGGCCGTTTGAGCACATGGGCTCGGCCATTCGCCGTGGGCCGATGGCCTGTTCGCGCGCCGGCGGCTACGCATGGGATTGCCGGGCGCGGGGGTGCGGAATGCTTCATCTTACCCGAGGCAGTCGTCGATGTTGGCGGGGCGCGTCGCTGGCGGCGGCGCTCTGTGTGGTGGCGGCGCTGGCGCTCACCGCCACGCCGCCAGCAACGGCAGATGGTCTCAAGTGGCACTTGGACCCTCGCCTTGGCTGGTGCGATGGCAATTGCGGGTTAAGCGTTTACGGCGGGCAATACGTGGCCACGCCAATGAAATCTGCTTTCGGCTTGCAGGCCTTCACCCCGATATGGGATTGGCAACTCGACGAGCACTACCTCATCGCCACCGCCTTCTCGCGTCGGCTGCTGTCCTTTTATGCCCTCGACATCGAGCCGGAAATCGGCATCGCTCAGCGCTTCGGCGGCATGCACGAAACGGAGGCTTGGGCCGCAATCTATTTACGCTGGACAGCCTTCCCATGGAATGAGGTCGTGCGCACGACGGTGGCGGTGTCAACCGGCATCAGCTGGGTTAGCGGCGTCAACAGCATCGAGGAAAAAAGGGGCGAAGTGCCAGGCGGATCGCGGCTGCTTCACTATCTCTCACCGGAGATCACCTTCGCCATGCCGCACAATCCGCACGCCGAATTGCTGTTCAGGTTTCACCACCGTTCCGGCGGTGGCGACTTCATCCTGGGCGACACGGAGCTTTTCAAGGGCGTGACTGGCGGTGCCCAGTTCATCAGCACCGGCTTGCGCTTTCGCTTCTGACTTGCCATTGGTGCGTGCCTAAAATTGCAGTGCCTTTTTCACCTCGTACACCTCCATAATGCGCGCGCTGCGGTGCGGCCCATCGCAGACGAACTGCCAGCGGCCATCCGAGAAGCTGTCACACAGCTTTACGCCTTTGATCAGCACCCAATGGCCCTCTTTGCCCTTATGAATGGCAAGGATGTAGTGCACCCAGGCGTTGCGCGGCTTCTGCATCCAGCTCCATAGTGTGGGCCGCTCTTTGCGTGTGCGATCGAGATAACACTGCTTGAGTTGCATGGCGTAGCCGAAGTGCGCCAGCGCGGCCGCCACCTCTTGTGCATGCGTCCCCTTCACGACCGGTCGCAAGGCGCTATCGGGATTGCGCAGGCGACGAATCTCGTCTTCCACCTTGCCGATCGAGTAGCCCGTGATGGCGCTCAGCACCACTGGACCGCAGAAGGCGAGGCGGCCGGTGTCGTTGTTGGCCTCATTGAGGCTCGATGTGAGACGGACAGGCGCGTCGGAAAGGCCGGGCATGCGAAAGGTTCCTGGCCGCGGCAGCGGCGATGGTTAAGCGAATCTTTCCACGCCGGCGTTAACGAAAGGTTGCCATGCCGATCTGCCCGGCAATCCCGCGCGGTGTGCCGCTGCGTCCCCGGCAAGCGGGCGCCGGCCCGGATTGGCCGGTCGAGGCGCGTCAAAGGGCAAGCCGGCGGCGCTTCTTCGCCGCCGTTATCCCACCGGGTATCTCCACCGGTGGCTCCACCGGGCGTCTGGCCACCGCAACCAAGCAACCGCCATGCCCCCACTCCTTGGCGCGTGCCCGGCCCGGCAACGCAGCAACCGCCGCCTTGCGCGTACCGCGGCAAGCCATGCCGCCTATGGCAAGGGAGAATGCGGGGCCGGCAGCATCACTGTGGAGTGCATCTCCTCGAGCAGGGGCGCGCTCTTGGCGAGGAAGGCTTGCCAGCCCGGGTCCTTTACTGCCGCTGCGCGCGCAGCGCCGCGCGCATTGAGATCGGCATAGGCCCAAATGTGGCACACTTCATTGGGTTGGCCCGCCTCCGTCTGCCATAAGCCGACGATCTTGGAGTACTTTTCACGATGCTCAAGCGCAGCGGTGAACAGATCGAGCCACTGTTTGGCCGCGCCGGGCTTGGCGCGGTAGTTGCGCAACTCGTAGATATTTGGCCTGGCGGCTGGCGCCACCGGCGCCTTGATGGCGTTGAGTAACCGGATGTCCTGGCGCAGCAAGTTCGGGCGGATCAGGGGGAGATACTCGCTGTTCCAGCGGGCGTTTTTGCCGAGCTCGGCCCGCAGGCGCGCCCGCTCGTTGAGATCGCCGTAGCTCCACAAATGCATGACTTGATTGAGCGGGCCAATCTCCGTCATCCAGTAGCCTTCGAGCCTGCCGTAGTCGTTTTTGCGGATGTCGAGGGAAACAGTGGATGCCGCCTTGACCACATCCCCCAGCGTTCCGGCTTTCAACGTGTAGGTTCTCAGTTCATAGATCATCTGGGTCTTCCTCCCGGCACGCAGCGATGCAATGTTGCAGCCAATAGTGGCGTGACAGGGTAGCCTTCGCCTGGCAGGACCACAACAAAGGCGTGAAACATGATCGCGACGGCGAAACCGGTTGCCGCCAACCGCTGGCGGGAGAGCCATGGACGCTATTTCGAGGACTTCGCCGTCGGCGATGTCTACGAGCATCGACCGGGGCGTACCATCAGCGAGGCCGACAATACCTGGTTCACGCTGCTGACCATGAACCAGCATCCCTTACACTTGGATGCTGCCTACGCGGCCAAGTCTGAGTTCGGCACACGCCTGGTCAACAGCTGCCTCACCTTGTCGATCGTGGTTGGCATGAGTGTGAGCGATATCAGCCAAAAGGCGATCGGCAACCTCGGCTGGACCGATATCAAGCTCACGGCGCCGGTTTTCATCGGCGACACCATCTACGCGGAGTCCGAGGTGCTGTCCAAGCGGGTGTCCGCCAGTCGACCAACGCAAGGCATCGTGGAGGTGCGCACGACGGGCAAAAAGGCCGACGGCACGCTCTTCATGAGCTTCAACCGGGCCGTTCTGGTGCCAAAGCGCGGCCATGCCGTCGACGACCTTGACTAGGGGGCTCGGGCGCCGCGCCAAATCCGTCCGCACCTCGCCTCGATGCGCACACCCCCCGATCGGCCGGCTGGCGGCGCCCGCGGACGTCCCTGTAGCAGGCTCGCGCTGGCGCCAGCCGAGTGCGCCTCGTTCGGTCAATTCTGCGGGCTGCCGACTAGCCCGGTTCTGTGCTCTCGCCGACTTCGGCCTGCGCCAACTTGCTGCGCCAGTCGCGGCGCTTGAACAAGACCGACAGGGCAGACAGGCTGAGCAGCAGCATGCACAGCGCCAGCAACCCCTGCGCGATTGGCCGCTCAAGGAAGATCAGCCAGTTGCCGTTCGACATGATGAGAGACTGTCGCAAGCTGAGTTCGAAGGTGGGGGCGATCACCAACCCAAGCAGCAGCGGTGCCGGATCGAAGTCGAACTTGCGCAACAGATAGCCGACGACGCCCATGATCAGCATGATCCAGACGTCGACGATCGAGTGGTTCACCTCATAAACACCGATGATGCAGAACATAATGATCAGCGGATACAAGTAGCCATAAGGAATGCGCAGCACCGTCACGAACACTCCCACCAAAGGTAGATTGAGAGCGAGCAGCATTAGGTTGCCGACATACATCGAAGCGATGAAGCCCCAGAACACCTGTGGGTGCTCGCTGACGAGCATAGGTCCCGGTGGCACGCCATGGATCAGCAGGGCGGCCATCAGCACCGCCGTCACCGGTCCCGTCGGCAGACCGAGTGCCAACATCGGCACAAACGCGCCGGTGGAGGCCGCGTTGTTTGCCGCTTCCGGCCCAGCAACGCCCGCCACCGCTCCCTTGCCGAACTCCTCGGGCGTCTTCGAGACCCGCTTTTCGACGGCATAGGAGAGGAAGCTCGCAATGATATGCGCGGAGCCGGGCACAATCCCGACCAGGAAGCCGAGCAGCGAACCGCGCGCAATCGGCATCGTCGATTGACGCCACTCCGCCCGAGTGGGCAGCAGTTCGGCAAGCCGCGGCGGCACCACCTTGGCGCGCACCGTCTTGCTTGGCGTGGAGAGGATTTCGCCCAAACCAAATAGCCCAACCGCAACCGGCACGATGCCGATGCCATCGCCCAGTTCCTTGATGTCAAAGCTGTAGCGAAAGTGCCCGGTCATAACATCAATGCCGATGCAGCCGAGCAGCAGGCCCACGGCCGCCATCACGAGCGTACGCGGCAGGCCGGTGGAAGACATATAGGCCAGCAAGACCAGTCCGAGCACGAGCAGGGCCGTATACTCCGGCGGCCCGAAGGCGAGCGCGAATTTGGCGATCGGCGGGGCAACCGCGGTCAACAGGATCACGCCGAGCGTGCCGGCGACGAAAGAGCCGACCGCGGCAATCGTCAGCGCCGCGCCGGCGCGGCCGCGCTTGGCCATCGCATAGCCGTCGATACAGGTCATCACGGAAGCCGCCTCGCCCGGAATCCGCATCAGGATCGACGTGGTCGAGCCCCCGTACTGTGAGCCGTAGTAGATGCCAGCCAGCATGACGATGGCCTTGGTGGCATCGAGGCCAAAGGTCACGGGCAACAGAATGGAAATCCCCGCCAGCGGACCGATGCCCGGTAGCACGCCTACCAGCGTGCCGATCAGGCAGCCCAGGAACGCATAAAGCAGCACGTCAGGACGGAAGGCTACCGAGAAACCAAGAGCCAGACTGTCGAGGGTTGCTTCCATGCTACCAATGCCACAAACTGCCGCGTGGCAGCGGCGCGTTGAGCAAGGTGCTGAAGACCAGATAGGCAAGCAGCGTCGCCCCGATGCTGAAGGCGACGGCGTGCAGCAGGGGCTTGCGTTCTACCAGGATGGTCAGCACCAACAGCAGCAGCAAAATGGTGGCGATGAAGCCAAGCCAGGTGTAGAGGGCGATCGCAGCCGCCGTCACGCCGATGAGACGCATGGCGTGTGCGGCGTTGCCCCAAGCCACCTCGCCAATCGGCGGACTTGCACCGGCCGCGAGCAGCAAAGTTGCGGCAAATATCATCATCAGTACGGCCACCACGGTCGGCAACATGCCGGCGCCGGGCGAGGCCAGCGTGCCGAACGGCAGATCCGTGCTCACCGCCAGCACGAAGGCGCCGGCGAAGAGGATCGCACCGCCGGCGACATGGTCCCTGCGCACTTGCACGCACCTTCCTCGTCGCTCGAGTTTGCGGATTTCCGCTGCGTCAAATCTTACCGATGGCCTGCACTGCCTCTTCGACGCGTTTGGCGTCTTCGTCCCAGAACTTGGCGAACTCCGGTTGGTCCTGATAGGCCAGCACGTCGCCGAGATTATCGATGGCCTTCACAAACTGCTCGCTGGCCGCCGCTTTTTTCGCTTCCTCCCGCAACTTGGCGACCACCGCCTCGGGCGTGCCTTTAGGGGCAAACAGGCCAACCCACAAGGAGAACTCGACGTCAAACCCGAGTTCCTTCAGGGTCGGCACGTCGGGCAGCGCAGGCGCCCGCTTGGCCGAGAAACACGCCAGCGCGCGCGCCTTGCCGGCCTTGATTTGCGCATGCGCGGCCGCCACCGACGACACCAACACTTGCGCGTTATTGCCCAGCAGCGCCGTGAGCGCAGGGCCACCACCGTTGGTCGGCAGATGCCGCATTTCAATGCCGGCGGCCTTGGCAAACAGCGCGGTTGGCAGATGCAGGGCACCGTAGAGACCCGACGAGCTGAAGATGATCTGATTGGGCCGCTTCTTGGCGTCGTCCACCAGCTCCGGCAAGGTCTTGTAGGCCGTCTGATCGTTGGCGAGGAGCACCATCGGGCCCTCGGTGAAGCGGGCGATCGGCACAAAATCGGCGCGCGTGAATTTGGGCTGTCGACCAAAGACCTTGTCGACCTCGGCGAAACCGGAGATCGAGACGATGTGAACGAGAAGGGTGTAACCATCCGGCGTGGCGTTGGCTGCAAACTGGGCACCGACCTGACCGGCCGCACCCGCCTTGGTCTCGATGACGACGGGTTGCTTCAGGATGGGCTCCAGCGCGGCCGCGAATGGTCGTGCCACCACGTCGGCGGCGCCGCCGGGCGGAAAGGGATTGATGATCGTGATGGCCCGGGTCGGGTAACTTGCTTGAGCGGCGCCGGTGCGCGTGGTGAAGGCCGCGGCCGCGGCCGCCGTACCGGCGATGAACCTGCGCCTGTGCATGGATCCTCCGTCGATTTTTTTGCGCCTTTTGCCCCGGGCCATGGCCACAAAAGTCCCGCCCGGACAATGGGGCGCATGCCGCGATGATGCTACTGAGGCGCAGGAAGGCTGGTCAAGGAGCCAGCGCCGGCGCCGCACAAGCCCTCCAGCTGCCGGCAGCCTCTTCAATTTATTGGCGAAATTGGCGCGCGCAGGTCGGAACGGGGAACAGAATTGAGCGTTCCTAAGCCAAACAAACCCTGCTTCTGGCCCCGCTCCTGCCGATGCCCCGCTCCTGCCAATGCGCGTCGCCGACCTGATGACACGGTTGTTCCTGATCCTGGGCGGCCTCGACTTGGGCATGTTTGGGCTCTTCAAGCTCGACTTTATCGCTGCCAGCCTGGGGGGTAAGGAGGCGCTGCTGCCGCGCGGCATCTTTATCGTCATTGGCATCTGTGCGCTTTGGCAGCTGCTGCGGTTTGCGCAGGCGGATTGACCCGCGACGCTCCGTGCTGGACAAGGCGTGCGCGGCACGGCTAATTCGCCTCCTCAGGAGGCGGCGATGCGACAGGTCGAAGCGGCGGTGATCGGCACGGGCTGGTGCGGCGGGATCCGCGCCGAAACCCTGGCGCGGTCGGCCCTGGTCGACAAGCTGCACGTGTGCGAGATCCGACCTGACCGTTTGGCGGAAATCCAGGAACTCACCAAGGCCGCCACCGCCACGGCCGACTACCGCGACATCATTGCCAACCCAAAAATCGAGGTGGTCTACATCTCCACCACGCCCGAGCAGACACATTATCCGATCGCCCGTGACTGCCTGCAGGCCGGCAAACATGTCCTCCTGGAAAAACCCATTGCTTTGACACTTTACGAGGCCGATGAGTTGATCGAGCTGGCCAAGCGCGGCAATCTAAAATTCACGATCGGCTACTCGCAACGTTTCAACAGCAAGATCGCCTACGCCAAAAAGAAGATCGCCGACGCAACCTTGGGCAGGCCGGTCAGCGTCATGGTCAGCCGCCACCTCTCGCGCAACCTCGGCAAGAAAATCGCCTCGCGCGTGCGCCTATCACCGGCAGCAATGGAATCCACCCACGATCTTGACTTCGTGTTCTGGCTATTGGAACCGGCCAAGCCGATCCGCGTCTATTCGCAGGGCGCGTACGGTTACATGCAACCGGTGAACGGTTCTTACGATATCATGTGGACCACCGTCACCATGGACAACGGCGTGCTGGTCGCCATCGGCGGCGGCTGGAACCTGCCCCCGGGCTATCCCAATTACTGCGCAACCTGGATCGAGATCACCGGCACGGAGGGTTCGCTGTTCCTCGACGACACGCAGCGCGACAATTGGCTGGCCACCGTATCGGCGGGCACGCAGTTTCCCATGTCGACCATGCCCGGTGAGCAGGTTGACCACGTGTTCGCCGGACAGATGGGGCCCGAGACCATCCATTTCCTGCAATCGGTGTTGCTCGACAGGCCGGTGATGGTGACCCCAGAGAGTGCCCGCCTGGTGATGGAAGTCTACTGTGCGGCCGATCTCTCAGCCGAGCGCAACGAGCCGATCGAGCTGCCGCTTTCCAACGCGGCGCTCGCAGGCATTGCCGACCTGGCGCAGGCGCAACGTTAGCAGACCGAGCGGCCAACTCCTTGGGGACCTGCGAATGGATGATAGCAAAGAAGACATTGGCGCGGCGATCGAACGCCGGTTCGGCGCAGCCATCGCCAAGATCGCAGATGCGGAAGGGCCGGCCGCCTGGCCGCGCACCTGGCGTGATCTGGCCGTGCGAGGCTCCTGCCGCACCTTCCAGCAGCGCAAAGTGGCGCCGGAGCTCGTCGAGACCTTGTGCGCACTGGCCCTCACCTCACCCAGCAAAAGCGATTTACAGCAGCGCGACATCGTCATCGTCGATGACCGGCAAATCCGCGCCGCTCTCGACGGCCTGCTGGCAACCGGGCCCCTCGCCCAGAACTGGATTCCCAGTGCTCCAGTGCTGTTGGTCTTCTGCGCCAACAACCGCCGGCAACGCCAGTTGCATGGCTGGCGCGACCAGCCGTTCGCCAATGATCATCTGGATGCCTTCTTCAACGCGGCCGTCGACGCCAGCATCGCGCTGTCGGCCTTCGTCATCGCCGCCGAGGCGGCAGGGCTCGGCTGCGCTCCCATCAGCGCCATCCGCAATCACGCCGCCAAGGTCGCGGACCTGCTTGCCCTGCCCGATTACGTCTTTCCCGTTGCCGGATTGGGACTGGGTTGGCCGACACGGCAACCGCGCATCAGCCTGCGCCTGCCGCTGGCGGCCACGCTGCACCGCAACCGCTTTGACGATACCCACATCAAAGAGATCGTCGACGCCTACGACCGGCGGCGCCACGCCGCACAACCCATCCAGACGCAGCGTGACATCGAGCGGTTCGGTGCGGCAGATTTCTACGGCTGGTCGGAAGACAAGGTGCGCCAGTATGCTGATCCGGAGAGAGCCGATTGGGGCGCGTTCGTGCGCAGCAAGGGCTTCCGGCTCGAGTAATGCGACAGCGGCGGACCGGCCCGCCACCAGGCGGGACCTTTCGCCTCGGCGGGCGCCGACGAGCCGCTGCTTTGGGAGGATTTTAACGCATGCAACCTGACGCCACGCTTGCCAATCCCAGCATTCTGCAAGGGCTGGTAGCCGCCCCACGCGCCTGGCATGGCCCCGATCTGGTCGAGGACGACTTTAAGATCCTGCTCACGGTCGACTGCATCGCCGAACTGGAGAGGATCATCGCCGAGCAGCGCAAGGCGCCGGTGCCGACCCTGGTGCTGCAGCCGGAGCACTTCAAGATGGACGCCTGCCGCCAGCTGATGCAAAGCGCAAAGCGACGTCTCGATGGCGGTCTGGGGTTCGTTATTTTCGACCGCCTCCCTGTCGACCGCTGGAGCAAGCAGGAGGTCATCGACGTCTATTGGCTATTGGGCAGCCTGCTCGAGACCCCCGTCGCTCAGGAATGGAAGGGGACCATGATCTACGACGTGCGCTACGATGGCCGGGCCTATACGTCCGACACGCGCGCGGCGCTGACGCCCGAAGGGCTCGACATGCACAACGACAGCTCGATGGGCGAGGCACCGGCAAATTACGTCAGTTTGCTCTGTCTGCAGACGGCGCGGTCCGGCGGCATGAGTTCATTGTCGAGCGCCTACGCCGCGCACAACCACTTCCTGATCAACTACCCAGCGCTACTGCCACGGCTGTATCAGCCATTTTATCGCGACAAGCAGGAGTATCAGGCCCCCGACGCCAATAACTGGTACCCGATCTTCAGCGCCGAGAACGGGCAACTGAGAATCCGCTTCAATGCACGTGTCATCAGACGTGGCTACCAAAAGGCCGGCCTGGTGCTCGACCCTGACGGTGTCGAGACCGTCGAACGCCTGAACGGTTTCTTGACCGACCCGGCGCATCGCCACGACTTCTGGATGGAGCCCGGCCAGATCCAAGTGCTCAACAACCGCAGTATCGTGCACGGCCGCACGCCCTACGAGGATTTCGCGGAGCCGGAAAAGCGGCGCCACCTCGTGCGGCTATGGTTGCGCGCCGGCGACCGGCGGCAGTTCCGAGGCTAGTGTCGCGCCATGCGTATCATCGACGCCCAGATCCATCTGTGGACCCAGGGCGTGGTCGTGCCGCCGCACCGCAGCGCGCCTTATCTCATCGATGAAGCCTTGGCCGACATGGATGCCGCCGGCGTTTACGGTGCGATCCTGCATCCGCCGAGTTGGGATCCCGCAGCAAATGCGCCAAGCCGTCGCGGCGGCGCGCCGCCATCCCGACCGGTTCGCGATCCTCGGCCGCATTCCGCTAGATCAGCCGCACATGCGCGGCCAGATCGAGACGTGGCGCGAGCAGCCGGGGATGCTGGGCCTGCGCTATACCTTCCTCGAACCGCACATGAAATCCTGGCCGATGGACGGCACCATGGACTGGCTGTGGCCGGCAGCAGAGCGCCTCGGCCTGCCGATCGCCCTGCTCGCCGGCGAGTTCTTGCCGCTGCTGGGCAAGATTGCTGCGCGCCACCCCGATCTGCGTCTCGTGGTCGATCACTTCGGCATTCAGCGCGGCAACAAGGATGCGGCAGCGTTTGCGGCAATGCCGCAGCTGCTAGCGCTGGCACGACACCCCAACATTGCCGTCAAGGTAACCGGAGGTCCGCAATACGTCAGCGACGGTTATCCTTTCAAGAGCCTGCAAAAACACTATCGGGCAGTCTACGACGCATTCGGCCCCAGGCGCATGTTTTGGGGCACCGATATCACCCGCATGCCGTGCAGCTGGCGCCAATGCGTCACGCATTTCAGCGAGCACCAGCCCTGGCTGCCGGCTGCCGATCTCGATCTCATCATGGGACAGGCGATCGTAGACTGGCTCGGCTGGAAGCCAGCCTGGGCCAAACCAAATAGGCAATGACTGGGGTGCACAGCCAACGGCCAAACACCGCTTCCGCAAGTCCCAGCGGACTTGCCAGGGGGCTGCATTATCAGCAAGCTAGAAGGTGGGCATGGCCGGCGTTGGCGGCAGGAGGGACATTCATGATCGGCAGGCATTGGTTGCAAGCGCTTTTGGCGGCCGTTCTCGCTCTGGCGACCGCCCCCGCCAAAGCCGAGCTCAGCGAAATCAAAATCACCAAGCAACCCGGATTGCTGTTCGCGCCGATGCTGCTGATGGAACAGCACAAGCTGTTGGAGAAGCACGCCAAGCAAGCAGGCATCCCCGAGCTGAAGGTGTCCTGGGTCACGATCATGAGCGGGGGCGCCAACAACGACGCCCTGTTGTCGGGGAGCGTCCACATCACCACCAGCGGCGTCACCAACATGCTGCTGCTGTGGGGCAAGACCAACGGCGACGTCAAAGCCATCATCGGCGTCAGCGGCCTGCCCTTCAAGCTGGTCACGCGCAATCCAAACATCAAAACCATCAAGGATTATACGCCGAGCGACCGCATCGCCGTGCCGACGGTGCGCCAGTCAATCCAGGCCATTACACTGGGCATCGCCTTACAGAAGGCCTATGGCGACGACAGGGCCAACGAGAAGCTGCTCGCCAACCAGGTGACGATGGGTCATCCCGATGCGCTGACCGCGTTGCTCAATCCTCAGCATGAGGTGGCCAGCCACTTTGCCTCCTCGCCGTTCCAGGAAATCGCACTCAAGACGCCCGGCATCCATGTCGTGTTAGAGTCGCGCGATGCGCTGGGCGGCGACTGTCATGTGGCGCTGGCTTACGCCACCACCAAGTTCTACGAGGAGAACCCAAAAACAACGCGCGCCTTTCTCGCCGCCTACGAAGAGGCGGTCAGCATGATCAAGAACGATCCCAAGGGTTCGGCAGCCACCTATTTGACGCTGGTCAAGGAGCGCGCCACAGCCGACGAGGTGCGAACAACTATTGACCCAACCGGGCGCGATTTTTCAGGCGGCACCTGTGCGCACCATGGTCTACGCCGAGTACATGGCAAAGGCGGGGTTCATCAAGCCGATGCCGAAAAGCTGGAAAGACTACTTCTTTCCGCTGCTGCATGATCGCGACGGCAGTTGAGCAGCCCTTGCTGTTGGCTTCCAGCTGCGGCGCCGCGCCGGCGACGCCTGAGCGTGCTAGTTACCGGGCAGCGCGTGCGCCTCGGCAAAGTACATGTCCTTCCAGGATTGCGGCTTGCTCTTGAGAATTCCGGCCTTGTGCATCATTTCGATCGCCGCTCCGACACGCTGCGGCGTCTTGCCAAAGATGTAATCGGGCGCCAGCAGAATCTGGGTCAGATCCTCAAGTGACATTTTTTCCTTCGAGGCTTCGAGATAGAACTTCGCCGCGCGTGGTTTATCAGCGTTGACCCAATCGATGGCTTCATCGAAGGCCGCCACCACCGCGGCAAAGGTTAGCGGGTTTGCCTTACGGAACTCTTCGGTGGATACGAAATTGAGGCCGGTCACGGCGCCGCCCGCGACGGAATAAAGATCGGTAATCGCCCTAAGCCCAGCCTTTCTTTCCAAATCGGCATAAGGCGACGTTGCGGCGTGCACGGTGATTTCGCCGCCAGGATTGAGCACGGCCGCCATGGCATCGGGATGCGGGAGCGACACCGTCAGATGGTCGAGCCTGGCCCACTGTCCCGCACCAAATTCCTGCTCCACCGCCGTCCACAGGAACAACGCTTGAGAGGAGGTCTTGATCGAAGGCAGGGCGATGCGATCTTTATCCGTCAGGTCGCGTAGCGATTTGAGTTCGGTTTTACGCGTCATCAGCCAGATGTTGGAGGCAACCATCGCCGAAATCGCTTTCGCCCCAATGCCGTTGCGCGTGCGATCCCAGATCAACGCGGTTGACGGCACGCCCTGACCGGAGAAATGCACCGCACCCGCCAAGAATGAATCGACGATAGCCGACGGACCGGCGAGCCTCGCCCAGGTGACGGTCGTGCCGGCAAGACCCTTGGCGGCCAGATGCTTCTCCACCAGGTTCTGAGCCTGCATGACCATTAGCGGTAGGTAGTTGGAGCCGTTTTGCAGGACGAGCTTGACTTCGGGCACCTCGGCGTCGGCAAGCCGCGGGGCGAGGACCGATAGGCCGACGGCAACCATGGCAGTGGCAAAGATCCGGGTCATGTCATACCTCGTTGTGCCCCTCGTTTTGCCCCTCGTTTTGCCAAGGTCGTTGCGATGCCGGCAGCGCCGCCGCGGCTGGGGCGTACCCGGCAGCAAGCGGGAAGCGATTGCAGCGGCATGCTTGCAAACCTTGGGCTCTTTCGAGGGGCATCCGGGTATAGCGCGCGGACCGGCACCTGTCACTTGCACCTATTTGCCATGTCCGTTCTAGCGCTGCCCGCGCTCGCCGGCATTGCCCAGA
The DNA here is from genome assembly GCA_963820375.1 of uncultured Alphaproteobacteria bacterium. GTDB lineage: Bacteria > Pseudomonadota > Alphaproteobacteria > Rhizobiales > Hyphomicrobiaceae > AWTP1-13. The sequence continues at coordinate 96,451 of CAWFZX010000003.1, forward strand.
CGCAAAGGCCGGTTCGATCGATCCCGGCACCGCTTCGGCAGCCGACACGCCGGCCGGCCGCGGCCAGCGCGCCCCGCAAGACCGTGTGCGGTGGCATGAGACGGCATGTCAGAACCTCAATCAATCGTGGCGGGATGGCCGCACGCGCGGCAGCTGGATAAACTCCCAGGGCGCCGGCGTTTCGCCGATCGGCACCTCGATCAGCACCGGCCCCGCCTCTTTAAGGCCGCGACGCAGCGCCAGCCGCAGCTCGGCTGGCGAGCGCGCGCGCAAAGCAACCGCACCGAAGCTCTCCGCCATGCGGACGAAGTCGGGATTGCCGAGGTCACTGGCAATGAGCCGGCCGCCGTAAAGGTCCTTCTGCATACGCCGTACATTACCGTAGGCGTTGTCGTTGAACACGATGCTAACCACAGGAATGCGGAACTGCACCGCCGTCGCCAGCTCCTGCACGTTGAACATGAAGCCGCCATCGCCGTTCACAGAAACCACCGCAACGTCGGGTCGTGCCAGCTTGGCGCCGAGCGCCGTCGGGAAACCCATGCCGAGGGCGCCTTGATACCCCAGTGTCAGGTAGGTGCGCGGCGCGTACACCGGAAAAGCGAGGCGGCTTACGTAACCCACTTGCGTGAACTCATCGACGAAGATGCCATCCTCAGGAAGCTCGGCGCGAATGGCCTCGAGGTACGCCATCTGCGGCTGCAACTTCGAAAAGGCCAGCCGTGTCTGCGCCTTCACTTGGGCAATGGTATCCCTGAAATCGCCACGCTTGCGGTTGTGCTGGGGGATCGCCGCCAGCAGGCGGCGTAGCACCGTCGCAGCATCCCCAAGCAATGCCACGGTCGGTCGCCCGTGCCGCACCATCTCCTCAGGATCGATCTCGATCCGGATCAGTTTGAGCGCCTGGTCGACACCCCAGCCGGTATATTGCGAATGCAGCCGCGTGCCGATGCCGATCACGACATCTGCCTCGGGCCACAGCTTATGGCCGGCGGGAAACGGCAAGCTCAGCTCGTGCCGGCCGTCGATGACGCCTTGCCCCATACGGTAGGCGACCACGGGTGCCTCAAGCAATTCGGCGAGCGCGGTCACCTCGCTGCCGGCATCCAAGGCACCGCCGCCGACGATGATCAGGGGACGCAGGGATTGGCCCAAGGCCTTGGCGGCGGCGGCAACGGCGTCGGCATCGGGTTCCGGCGCGGCAAGCGGCTCGGGCAAGCCCGGCAAAGCCAACCTTGTCGCTTTGCCCCACACATCGAGCGGGCACTCGAGCGCCGCCGGCCGCCGCCGCCCAGCCAGCATCTGCCGGAAGGCCTCGTCGGTAAGGGTCAGGGCTTCGTGCGGGGCGCGAATCCTGGCCGACCATTTGGTCAGCCGCTGCATGATGCCAAGCTGATCGGGAATGTCATGCAGAAAACCAGTATCGCGATTGACATAAGCAAGCGGCACCTGCCCGCAGATGGCCAGCACCGGAGCGTTGTTGCCGTAGGCCTGCGACAAGGCGGCGGTGGTATTGAGAAAGCCTGGGCCGGGCACCACGCAATAGGCGGCAGGCTTGCCGGTTGCCATGGCGGCGCCAAGCGCCAGATAGGCGGCACCTTGCTCATGGCGGGTGTGGATGGGCCGCAGGCGGTTGCTCTCGCCGAACAGGGCGTCGAAGAAGGGGTCGTTCTGCACCCCCGGCAGGCAATACAGCGTGTCGATGCCGTGGGCGATTAGGCGCTCGACCAGAATGTTAGCCGTGGTGCGCCGGGCCGGATCCGCGCTGGCTAGCGCCATGGTGCTCTCCTCTGGCGTGCGGTGACAAGCCGACGCCTCCTGTTGTTGCCATTGGAGCCTGCGGTTCCCGAGTAACGGCGTCAAGGCTTCAGCTCGCCACAGTGCTGAGCTGCGAAATCCCATGATGCACCCGAGGCGAGGGGGCAGTACAGTCGCGCTTAGGCAGAGGAAACGAGGGAGGCGCTCGATGTCGGTGATCCTAGGCAGCGGCGAGCATCGCTATCGCGTGGTCGAGGACTGGGCCAAGCTGCCGGATGGCTGGAGCTTCAAGGACGTCGCCGCCGTCGCCGTCGACAGCAAAGATCAGGTCTATGTTTTCAATCGCGGCGAGCACCCGATGCTGGTGTTTGACCGGGACGGCAATTTCCTGCGCTCCTGGGGCGAAGGCGTGTTCCAACGCGCGCACGGCCTGGATATCGACAAGAACGACGTCCTCTATTGCACCGACGACGGCGACCACAGCGTCCGGCGCTGCACAACTGCTGGCAAAATCGACTTGACGATCGGCATCCCCGGCAAACCCGCAGCGTTCATGAGCGGTGAGCCGTTCCATCGCTGCACGCACACGGCTCTTTCGCCCAAGGGGGAGATCTACGTTTCCGACGGCTACGGCAACGCGCGCGTGCACAAGTTTTCACCGGCAGGCAAGCTGCTGATGTCGTGGGGCGAGTCCGGCAGCGAACCTGGGCAATTCAATATCGCGCACAATATTGCTACCGACGACGACGGCTGGGTGTACGTGGCCGACCGCGAGAACCATCGCGTACAGGTGTTCGATGGCAACGGCAAGTTTGAAGCGCAGTGGAACAACCTGCATCGGCCCTGCGGCCTTTACTGCTGCCGTGCAAAATCGCCGACCTTCGTGATCGGCGAGTTGGGCCCCGGCATGCCGGTCAATTTGAAGGCACCCAACCTAGGGCCGCGACTGTCGATCGTCGATGCACAGGGCAAGCTGATTGCCCGTCTCGGCGGCAAGGACGGCCCCGGCCTCGAACCCGGCAAGTTTCTGGCACCGCATGGGCTCGCGCTCGATTCCAAAGGCGCCATCTACGTGGGCGAGGTCTCCTATACCAACTGGAAGACGAGCTTCCCCGATACTCCGCAACCCAAGACGATCCGTTCACTGCAGAAGCTGGAACGGGTGACCTGAAGCCAATCCGGCTTCGGCCCGTTGTCGTTTATTGGAGAAACGCAATTGCGCCACGCGCTGCCGGCCGTCAGTCTGGTGGCCGTACCCGGTCGGCGGCAGGCCACGCTCGAAATTGCCCGCGAGATCGAACGGCGCGGCTTCCCTGCGATCTTCGCGCCGAGCCTGTTTGCCAACATGTCGCTGTGCGAAGCGCTCTGTCACATCACCCATCGCATCGAGTTCGCCAGCTCCATTGCCCCCATCTACGCCCGCACGGTCGGCGATTTCGCGCAAAGTGCCGCCTTCATGCACGAGGTCTCGGCAGGGCGATTTCGTCTCGGCATCGGCGTCAGCCACGCGCCGGCGCAGGCGCGCATGGGCGTGACAGCCGGCCAGCCGATCGGCGATATGCGCGCCTTTGTCGAAAAGCTGCGCGCGCAGACAGGCATCGGCGATCTGCCTCCGCTGTTGCTGGCCACGCTGCGCAAACGGATGATCGCGCTTGCCGGCGAGATCGCCGACGGCATGGTGTTGGCCAATGCTGCCCGTTCCCACATGCCTGCGTCGCTGGCAGCGCTGCCCGCAGACAGGCGCGACAATGCCAACTTCTTGATCGCCAACATGATCCCCACCTGCATCAGCGACGACGTCGAAGCGGCCAAGGCCGTCAATCGCAAGACGCTTACCGGCTACGCCTTGCTCAGCAACTACCGCAACTACTGGAAGGAAGCGGGCTACGTCGAAGAAATGCAGGCCATCGACAAGGCGATTGCCGATAAACGCTTCGCCGATGTGCCTAACTACCTGACCGATGCGTGGCTCGCCGATTGCACCTTGTTTGGCCCGGTCCAGCGCGTGCGCGAGGGGCTCGAAAGCTGGCGCGCAGCCGGCGTTCACCTCCCCATCGTTGTGCCGTCGTCGGCAGCCGGCAATCAGATGACAGCCTTCAAGGAGTTGTTCGCAGCATTTGCCTGAAAGGATCGCAAATGGCGGCAAGGATCGATGCGCCGACGCTCAAGGCCTCGCTCTCGGACGGCCGCGAACTGGCGCTGATCGATGTGCGTGAGCTTGGCCAGTTCGGCGAAGGTCATCTTTTTTTTGCCGTGCCTCTTGCCTACAGCCGTTTTGAGCTTGGGCTGGCGACGCTGGTGCCAAACCCCAGCGTGCGCCTCGTCCTCTGCGATGCCGGCGAGGGCGTGGCGGAACGCGCCGCGGCACGCGCCGAGGCGCTGGGCTACGACAACGTCGCCGTGCTCGCGGGCGGCATCGACGCCTGGAGAAAAGCCGGCTACACGCTCTACGCCGGCGTCAACGTACCGAGCAAGACCTTCGGAGAACTGGTCGAGTTGCAGCGCCACACCCCGCGCCTGAGCGCCCCGCAGGTGCAGGCCATGCGCGATGCCGGGGAAAATTTCGTTATCGTCGACGGCCGGCCTTTCAGCGAATACAGCAAGATGAACATCCCGGGCGGGGTCTGCTGTCCGAACGGCGAACTGCCTCTGCGTATCCACGACATTGCCCCCGATGCCCAGACCAAGATCATCGTTAATTGTGCCGGTCGCACCCGCTCCATCATCGGTGCGCAAATCTTGATCGACTTCGGCATAGCCAACCCCGTTTATGCGCTTGAGAACGGCACCCAAGGCTGGTTCCTCGCCGGCTACGGGCTTGAGCACGGCGCCAGCCGTCGCTATGGCGAAGACAGGCGATCTGTTGATGTCGCTGCGCTACAGGCCCGGGCGCGCAGGCAGGCCGAAAAGCTTGCCGTCGAGTTCGTGGCCCCGGCCACGGCGCAGGCTTGGCTCAACGAGCGATCACGCACAACCTACTTCCTCGATGTGCGCAGTCCCGAGGAGTTCGCCCGCTCGCCCGTGCCGGGCTTCGCCCATGCACCCGGCGGCCAGCTCATGCAAGCCACCGATCAGTGGGTCGGCGTCAAAGGCGCACGGCTGGCCCTGCTCGATGATGAAGCGGTACGCGCCCCGGTGATCGCCGGCTGGTTGCGCCAGAGCGGACATGAGGCCTGCGTGATCGAGGGCGGAGCGGCCGCGGCGCAGAGATTGAACTGGCGGCGCGCCCCGACGCGGGCGATTCCGACGACCGAGCCAGTGGTGCTGTCTGCATCGGAGGCGGCGCAAGCCCTGCGGCGTGGCGCGCTGCAGGTTATCGATCTGAGGCCCAGCACGAGCTACCGCCGGGGCCACATCGCCGAGGCCATTTGGTCGATCCGACCGTGCATCACGACTGCCCTGAAGGACAAGGGCAAAACGGTGCTGCTGGTGGCCGACGATCCCGGCATCGCCCGCCTGGCCGCCGTCGATCTCGGGGAAGCCGGCTACGGCGACGTCCGCCGCCTCGCCGAAGGGCCCGAGGCGTGGCCTGCAGCCGGCCTGGCGATGGTCGCGACGCCAACTGAGCCGACCGATGCGGCCAGCATCGATTTCCTGTTTTTTACCGCCAAGCGCCACGATGGCACCGCCGAGGCGGCCGCAGCGGCGCGGCAGTATCTCGCCTGGGAGGTTGGCTTGATCGATCAGCTCGATGCCCAAGAACGCGGCGCCTTCCGCATCGCCGCGGCACCCTGACCCGGCTGCTAGCACGCCTTGATATTGCTCCGCTTGACATGATCGAGGTTGCGTCCCTCGATGCGGATCAGCTTCACGGCCGCGTCGCGCTTGGGGGAATGGACGGCTCCGACATCATAAAGATGCGCATCGCCGGGGTGCATGCGGTAGGTGCGCACCGGCTCGACCAGGGTCGCAGCCTCGCCCTTGCCCTGTTCGACAATGCGCCAGTCGGTCATCTCCGTGACCCCGGTGGCCTGCCCATAGATGGCCCAGCTGGAGCCGTGATCGTGCGGACTGCCGTGCGCGGGTCCGTCATAGACGTGGCCACAGATGCAAAAACCAAGTTCGGGATCTTCGTACAACACCTGGCGCGGATTGGCACCAGGGGCGCGTTCCTGCAACTGCGCGGCAATGAACGCCTCGTCGGTCAACGCCCGCGAGACGATGCTGCTGACCTTTGCCCTCCCGACAGGGCCGGCATCGGCCTTCAGCGTCTCGCGAATTTCGTCGGCGAGCTGGTTCAGGGTGTAGGGCATGCGATCCGATCCTTCGTCTCAACCCGTAGTGCCACGACATCTGCACCGATCCTGCCCGCAAATTTAGCACAGGCACAGCGAACCGCCAGCCAGGCGGCGCTGCGGGGACCTTTCACGCGGCCGTGACTGCCACTTTCGCCTGCCCTCGTGTAAGCTTTTGCAGGTGCGATCGCCGAGGAGGGAAAGGTATGTTGCTGCTTCCTGTTTGCAAATGGCTGCGCGGCGCCGTGGCCGGCCTAGCGCTTCTAGCGTTCACCCCAGAGGGGGCGTTTGCCGTTAGCGACGATCCTCCCAAACCCTCCCCGGCGCAGCCCAACAAACCAAAGCCGAAACCGAAACCCAAGCCAAAGCCCAAAAGCAAGGACAGCCGGCTCAATCAGGACGAAATCTACGGCCTCGGCTACTGGCAGGCAAAGCGGGGCGAATACGCAGCGGCGCTGGCGACGTTACGCTCGGCTCCAGAGGCGGCCGATCCGCGCATCGAGACCATGATCGGCTTCAGTTTGCGCAAACTCGGATTCCTCGACGAGGCTATGGTCTACTACCAACGCGTTCTGGCCGCCTACCCCGAGCGCACGACCACGCGACAATATCTAGGCGAAGCGTTCCTCCAGCTCGGCGAGCCAGCCAAGGCCAGGGAACAATTGGCGGAAATTGCCAAACGCTGCGGCGTCGCCTGCGAGGACTATCAGCTCCTTGCCGAGGAGATCGCCAAGTTCGAGAAGCAGGCGGGCTGAGCCCCACCTCAACGGCGCCCTGCCTGCTCGAGGCCGGCAGGGCGCTCGCTCGACAACGTGCGCAGGAAGGCGATCAGATCGGCTCGCTCGCCGGCGGTAAGGCTGAGGTCGCGTTTGATGTTGGGCGCGACGGAGGCTCGCCGCAAGACGCCGCCGGCGTAGTGCTTGACAACCGCTGCCAGCGTCGGCTTGGAGCCGTCATGCATGTAGGGTGCGGTCTGGCCGAGCTCGCGCAGGCTCGGGGTCTTGAAGGCCGGCAAGCCCGGCGTGCCGCCTGTCACATCCCCGCGCCCGGCGTCCGTGCCGGGCAGGCCGATGTCGTGGAAGCGATCATCGGTGAAACGCCAGCCGACATGGCAGAGCACGCAACCGGCCTTGCCCGTGAAAATGCGAAAGCCGCTGACCTCGTGCGGCTTGAGCGCGCTGTTGTCCCCCGCGATCCAGGCATCAAAACGCGTGGGCGGAGAGATGAGGGAGCGCAGGTAGGCGGCAAGCGCCTTGGCGATGGTGGCTTCTGAAATCGCCGGCTGCTCGGCAAAGGCGGCCTGAAACGCCGCCACGAGGGTCGGATCGGACCCGAGTTGGCGCAGAATGCTCGGCCAATCGCCAGCCATCTCATCGGCTGCAGCAATGGGCATGAGGACCTGGGCTTCCAGCGAAGGCGCCCGCCCGTCCCAGAAGTACTGGCCACTCCAGGCCAGGTTCCAAAGCGCAGGGGTGTTGCGGCGCAAGGGGCGACCGCCAAGCCCGCGGGCCCGCGCGCGGCCATCGCTAAAGGAGCGTTCCGGCTGGTGGCAGCTCGCACACGATCGCCGACCGGTTCCCGACAGGCGCGGATCGCTAAAAAGTTGCGCCCCGAGCGCGACTTTCGCCGCCGTCGAGGGGTTATCGGCTGGCGCGGGAGCCTCCTGCTGCCGCCGGAACAGGCCACGCCAGGCCGCCTCGGCGCCGACGCGTTCCGCCGCCCCGGCCGCCCCAGTGCCCGCCGCCAGCAGCAACGCCGGCAAGACGACGCGCGCAGCGCCCGATCTTTTGCCCCGAGACATGCGCTCTTGCCTGGCCCTGGTGTTTGTTGCCAAGGTCGAACCTAGCATGAACGCGAGGGACCCCCGCAGCTCCCGTTCTGGCAGAATGCGCATTTTGGCAGGCGCGGGCGTTTGCGGACCTCGCCCGCGTTCGCTCGAACAGTGCTGCGCGCAACGGAGACGCCGATTCCACCCTCCTATCCCCCCGAGGCCCAGCCCGGCTCCGGCATCGCCAGGGCCTGGCTGTTCGTGATCGCGCTGTCGTGGGGCTTCAACTGGCCAGCCGTCAAACTCGCCCTCAACGAGATGCCGATATGGTGCATGCGGGCGGTTGGTCTGACCGCGGGCAGCTCTGTCTTGTTGGTCCTGGCACGCGCCTCCGGACGCCGGCTGAGGGTTGAGCCTCGACAATGGCCCGTGCTCATCCTGGCGGGACTTCTCAACATCGCCGCCTTTAACGTCTTGACGGCCGTGGCGCAAACTTTGATGCCAACTTCGCGGGCGGTGATCCTCGCCTATACGATGCCGCTGTGGACAGCGCTGCTCGCCCGCATCTTTCTCGGCGAGCGCCTGGCACCGCGCCAGCGCGCGGCCTTGGGGCTGGGAGCGGCCGGGCTCGCGGCCGTGCTCGTGCCCTTGGGATCCCAGCTCGGCGCGCCATCCGTGCAGCAGGCCATCGTCGCGATCCTGGGCGCGGCGATCGCCTGGGCCGCGGGTACCATTGTGATGAAACGCGCCGGCTTCGCCAGCGATCCCATCGTCAACACGGCCTGGCAACTCGCCATCGGTGCCGTCACCGTTTGGTTTGGCGCCGTTGCCTTCGAAGCCACCGCGCTGGTCAACTTGGCCTTCTGGCCCAGCAGCGCCAGCGGCTGGGGCGGCCTCATCTACAACAGCGTGATCGGCATCGCGCTCAGCTACTTCCTGTGGTTTGGCATGGTGGCGCGCCTGCCCGCCTCGACGGCATCGATCGGGGTCCTGTTGGTGCCCGTCGTCGGTGTGGCGGCGTCGATGGCCATCATCGGCGAAGAACCCAGTCTCGCCGATGGGCTGGGCTTCGTGCTGATCACCGCCGCAGTCTTCATCAACATGCGCGAGGCACACTGACGCGCTGCAACGCCGGTTTCGGTCAGCGCGTCAGCCGCTCGCGCAGTTGCGCCAAGGCCTGCGGGGTATCGACATCCAGGAGGATGGCGGCGGCATCGAGCGCCACTTCGCGAATTTGTTCGGCATGGGTGGCAAGCAGGCGCCTGGCGCCCAAATCGCCGTCGAGTTGCAGGATCTCTGGGAAATATCGCGCCGGCCACAGCACCGGATTGCCGCGCTGCCCCTGATGCACAGGCACGATGATGGCTTGCCCGTGCGCGGCAGCGAAGACCTCGATCATGCGATCAAGATGGGCCGGCAGAACCGCCGGCATGTCGCCCAGCGCAACCAGCGCCCCGCAGATGTCTTGCGGCAACGCCCGAATGCCGGCTTTAAGGGAGCTGCTCAGACCGGTCGCGTAGTCGGGGTTGGCAACGATGACCGGAGCAAGGCCGGCAAGCGCCGCCCGCACTTGACTGGCCTGGTGTCCGGTGACCACCAGCACGGGCCGCGCGGCGCTGGCGAGTGCGGTCTCGACCACCCGGCGCACCATGGCTTTGCCGGCGATCTCGCACAGCAGTTTGTTGTCGCTGCCCATGCGGGTCGAGCGCCCGGCGGCGAGCACGATACAGGCAACAGACCCGCGCACGGGCAATGCGGCTTGGTTGGCCAATTTCAGCGCATCTCCTCGAGCGAACCCTGCCTTGCCTGCCGGCTCAATTGCGCAAATGCTGCGACCAGAACGTCAACATTCGCTCCCAGGCCAGTTCGGCGGCGGCGCGATCGTAAACATCGCGCTGCTCGTTCACAAAGGCATGCTCGGCCTGGTAGCGAAAGATCTCGGCCAGCTTGCCGGCGGCCCTGAGGTCCGCCTCGAATTTGTCGACCGCGGCCGGAGTGCACCAGTCGTCGCGATTGGCGAAATGGCCTTGCAGAGGCACCTTCACATCCCGCGCCGGGGCCACCGTCTCAGGCGGTAATCCGTAAAAACAGACCGCTGCCGTGATTTCGGCAATACGGCAGGCCCCGAGAATGGTGACCGCGCCGCCGAGGCAGAACCCCGTCAGCCCGACCTTCACCCCCGTGCGCTTGAGGAATTGCGCCGCCCCACGCACCACCTGGTCGGTCGCATCGAGGAAGTTGAGCGAATTCATCTCGCGGCCGGCGGCATCGGTATCATGATAAGGCACCACGGTTCCGGTGTAGAGATCGGGTGCCAGGGCGTCGTAGCCGGCAAGCGCCAGACGGTCGCAAATGCCCTTGATCTGATCCTGCAGCCCCCACCATTCCTGAATGACGATCACCCCCGCTGCATGGGCGTGCCCGGCCTTGGCAAGATAGCCCTCCGCCGGCTTGCCATCGGCCCGGGTGAATCCGATTCTGGTACCCATCTTGGTACTCCTTTTTCCGCGCTTTGAAGTTGCAGCCTCGGCCTTGCCCTAAATGTCACCTTCGGCCTTCAGCCAGCGCACCGCGGTGCGGAACGCCTCCAGCGTTTGGGCCACGTCACCGGGCCCGTGCGTGGCCGACACCAGGCCACCCGGCGCACCCATGATGTCGACGCCATTGGCGAGCATGGCCAGCCGCAGGCGGTAGCAAAGCTCGGGATTGCGCGCACCTTTCAGGCCGTCAAAGCCAAGCCTGAGGGGATCGAAGCTTGCCGGATCGATCGCCAGCCGTTTGGGATTGGGAAAGATCAGGAACGCCGAGGCCTCGCCGTAGACCCCCCAGGGGATCTGCTCCTCGACCAGCACGGACGTGAGACCCGCGCGCAACTCCGCGGCCGTGCGCTCGGCGCGTCGGCACACGTCCTCCTGCTCGACGATCGTCAGGGCGGCCACGCCGGCTGCCGCGCACAGCGGATTGGCGTTGAAGGTGCCCTGATGGCCAATCTTTTCGCGCCCGGCCGCCTTGGCGGCGGCGACATCGAGCTGATCCATGATGTCGGCGCGGCCGGCGACGGCGCCGCCGGGCAATCCACCGGCCAGAATCTTGGCCAAGATACACAGGTCCGGCACGATACCGTAGCGGGCCTGCGCGCCGCCCGGCGACCAGCGAAAGCCGGTAATGACTTCATCGAAAATCAGCACCACTTGGTGCCGGCTGGAGAGCGCGCGCAGCCCAGCAAGGAAGCCCTGCGGCAATGGCACCTGACCCCAGGAGGCCCCCGACGGCTCGAGCACAATGGCGGCGATATCCTCGCAGCCCTCCAGCGCGGCGGACACGCGGGCCAGATCGTCGGCCGGCAGCAGCAGGGTTTGCTCGACCAGCGTCGGCGGAATGCCGGCAGGTACACCGCCGCTGAAATGCGACATCGCACCGGCCGCGACCCCATCGTGCCAGCCGTGGAAATGACCGACGAAGCGGATCACGCGGCTTTTGCCGGTGAAGGCGCGGGCAAGGCGAAGTGCCAGATGCGACGCCTCGGTGCCGGAAGCGGTAAAACGCACCCGTTGCGCACAGCCGATCAGCTTCCCCACCAGCTCCGCCCAGCGCACCTCCAACTCGTGGCTGGAACCCCAGTGCGTGCCGAGCCCGAGCTGCTGCGCGACGGCCTCCACGACCGATTGATGACCATGACCAAGCAGCAGCGCGCCGTGCCCCCCGAAGTAGTCGACGTAGGCATTGCCGTCGACGTCCCATTTGCGGCTGCCGGCAGCCTTGGCCGCGTAGATCGGGTACGGCTGCAGCGTGCGGCTATCGTGCGTCAGGCCTGCCGGAATGACCTGGCGCGCCTTGGCATAGAGTTCGGCGGAGCGGGGCGTGCGCGCCCGATACTCAGATTCAATCCTTGAGTTCGTGCTCGGCTGCGACATTGGCCTCATGTTTCCTGTGGGCGGGGCGCGCAGTTGGCGGACGCCGGAGCGCGCGCCTCGCTAAAGCTCTATTCTGATGTTGCCGCCTGCATCAAGCCGGGCCGTTGCCCCGGGGGGCACGACGCAGGTCGCATCATACTCCTCCACGATCAGCGGCCCACGCTCGCCGTCTGCCAGCGCCGATCGGGGCACCACTGGGGTCTCGAGCCAGCCGTGCGCCGATCCAAAGTAGGCGCGGCGGGGCGGGCCGGGCCTGGGCTCGGGGCGACTTTGCACCAGTTGGGCCGGCACCGCCGGTCCCGCCCGCACGCCCTGTCCCACGACCTGGATCGACACCAGTTCGACCGGTTCCTGCGCGCCCGCGCGGTGGCCGTAGGTGCGCTCGTGCTCGCGGCCGAAGGCTTCCTCAAGTTCGCGCACCATCCCTTGATCGAACGGCCGCTCCGGAACGGGGACGAGAAGATCGAAGCTTTGTCCCTGGTAGTGCAGGGCCGCCGAGCGGCGCAGCCGCGCCCGCTCGCCCGCGAAGCCTTCACTGCTCAGCTGCGCCAAGGCTTGCCGCGCCAGCTCCTGCCAGGCGGCCTCGATTTCAGCGAGATCGGCGCCGCGCAGCAGCCGGCGAAAGGTACGCGAGTAGTGGTGCTCGACGTCGGCATAGAGCAGGCCGAAAGAGGAGAAGAGGCCAGGCGCGGGCGGCACGATGACCTGGCTGATGCCGAGCGAGCGGCCCATTGCGCAGGCAAACAACGGGCCATTGCCGCCGAACGCGAACAGGGCACATTGCCTCGGATCGCGTCCGCGTTCGGTGGAAACGGCCTTGATGGCGCGGATCATGTTGGAGGCGGCAATCTCATGGGCGCCGAACGCCGCCGCCTCCAGGCTGAGGCCCAAGGGTGCGGCGATCTTATCCTCGAACACCCGATGCGCCCGCTTGGCATCGAGCCGCAAGGCACCGCCGATCAGATGTTTGGGATTGATGAGACCGAGGATGACGTTGGCATCGGTAACCGTCGGTGTTTCGCCGCCGTTGCCGTAGCAGACGGGTCCGGGCGAAGCGCCGGCGCTTTGTGGACCTACCTGCAGGCTGCCGCCCGCATCGATCCACACGTGCGATCCTCCCCCGGCTCCGACCTCGGCCAGATCGATCGCCGGCACCTTGAGGGTATAACCCGCACCCGTCAGCAGCCGCGAGCCGACCATGATGCCGGCACCGACGGCGTATTCATGCGCGCGCGTGACTTGCCCATCCTCGACGATCGAGGCTTTGGCCGTGGTGCCGCCCATGTCGAAGGTGATGATCTTGTCAAGCCGCATCGAGCGCGCCAGCGCCTGCGCACCCACCACGCCGCCGGCCGGCCCGGACTCGATGATGTGCATCGGACGCTCGATCGCGGCCGCGCTTGTCATCAGTCCGCCGTTCGACTGCATCAGCAAGAGGCGTGCCGGCATCTCCGCCGCGTCCAGCCGCTGCCGCAGGGCGTGCAGATAAGTGGCCACGATCGGCATCACGTAGGCATTGATCACCGTCGTCGAGGTGCGCTCGTACTCCTTGATTTCCGGCAAGACCTGGTAGGAAATCGACAGCGGCATTTGCGGCGCCCTGCGCTTGACGATCTCGGCCAGCATGAATTCGTGTGCCGGGTTGGCGAACGAGTTCAGCAGACACACCGCAATGGCTTCGACCTTCTCGGCCAGTAGCTTGGCAACGGCACGCTCGGCGTCGGCGCTCTCCAAGGCCCGCTCGATGCGGCCCAGCTGATCGACCCGTTCGCCGACGGTCTGGCGCAGGTAGCGCGGCACCAAGGGCTCGGGCTTGGACCAGCCGAGGTCGTAGAGACGTGGCATCCGCAAGGTGCGGATTTCCAGAACATCCCTGAAGCCCTCGGTGGTGATCAGACCGACCCGCGCACCCTTGCGCTCCAGGATCGCATTCGAGGCGACCGTGGTGCCATGCCGGATCTCCTCGATGGCGGCGGCCGAGGCGTCGGTTTCGCCGAACAGCTGCCGCAACCCTTCGACGATGGCCCGCCCGTAATCGTCGACGCTCGAGGCGATCTTCAGGGTATGGATTTTGCCGTCCGAACCCAACAACACGATGTCGGTAAAGGTACCGCCGATGTCTACTCCAACGCGATAGACCGCCATGGCTCTACTCCGCAGCGCCCGCCGCAGGCGACGGATCATTGCGCTGCACGATGGGCGGCACGCGCCAGCCGCGGCGCGCGGCGATGCGGGCGCGTTGCTCCGCGGTTGCGCCGGCGTCGACGACCCAACGCAGCGTATCGACGACCACGCCGTAGTCGGCCGCGGCCTTGGCCGCGCTCAACAGTTCGTTGCGCACGTCCCATAACACCGCCTGGGGATCGCGCTCGAGGGGGTCGCCCCAGCCGCCGGCCCCGGCCAGCACGTGCCGGAACACGTCGCCCTTCTTCACCGTCATGACGAACTTGCCGGGCAGGGTGCGATTTTCGCTGGCGGGATTGAGATAATTTTCCGAAGGCGCACCGGGACTGCCGCCATAGAGGCCAAAGGGCCGGTGATCGCGCCGGTCGGAACGCACCTGCAAGACGCCCTCCGTCTCGTTGAAGCGGTAGTCGCGCCGAAACGGCACGCCGCCGCGATATTTTCCGGCCCCCGCCTTGTCGGCGACGAACTCATAGGCGAGCAGCGAGATCGGATGCTCGGCCTCCGTCACCTCGATCGAGTGCGATGCCATGTTGGCGAACATGTGCGAGTTCCCATCCAGCCCATCCGCCCAGGGCCGGGCACCCCAGGCGCCGCAGGTAAAATCGACGTACACAAACGGCCGGCGCTGTTGGTCGTAACCGCCGATGGAAATGCCGGTGTTGCCACCGTCACCTGCCGCCTTGACCCTGTCGGGCAGCATCATCGCCAGGGCGCCGAACATGCAATCGGTCATGCGGAAGCCCGTCAGCCCCCGCGCCGCACAGGCGGCCGGCGGCACGGCGTTGCCGACGGTACCCGGCGGGCAGACGACCTCGATGGCACGAAACACCCCCTCATTGTTGGGGATGTTGGGTGGCAGCACCGAGCGCACGCCGGTGTAGGAAGCCGCCTTGGTGAATGACAGCGTGTTGTTGATGGCGCCTTTCACCTGCGGGCTGGTGCCGGTCCAGTCCACCAGCATGTGACCTGCCCGCTTGCGAATGCTGACAAACAGGCGGATCGGCCGGCCGTAGTCGATACCATCGTCGTCGATCCAATCCTCGAAACTCCACTCACCGTCGGGCAACGCCTGCAGCGCAGCCCGTGTCAGGCGCTCGGCATGATCGATCGTTGCTTGCAGCAAGGTCTTGGTCGGCTCGACACCGTAACGGGCCACCAGCTCGGCGAACTGCTTCTCGGCAATGTGGCAGGCGGCGAGCTGAGCACGCAGGTCGCCGAACAGTTGCACCGGCAAACGCACGTTCTTCTCGATGAACGTCATGATGGTCGCGTTCAGTTTGCCCGCCGCGTAGAGCTTCATTGGCGCAATGCGCAGTCCTTCGGCATAGATCTCCGTTGAATCGGAGGCATTGGAGCCGGCCACGCGTCCGCCGACGTCGCAGTGGTGGCAGACCGTGCAGGCAAAGGCGAGCCGCTCGCCGGCATGGAACAGGGGCTTCATGACAAAGATGTCGGGCAGGTGCATGCCGCCGTCGAATGGATCGTTCATGATGAAGACATCGCCTTCGGCGATATCGTTGCGGAAATGCCGCATGATCGCTTCCATCGCCGTGGGCACGGAACCGAGATGACCCGGCAAGGTCAGGCCTTGAGCGGCGAGCCGGCCTTCGGCATCGGCAAAGCCGGTGGAGTAGTCCATGTTGTCCTTTAGCACGCCGGAATAGGTGGTGCGAAAGACCGTCAAGGCCATTTCGTCGGCGATCGAGAAGATGGCGTTCTTGAACAGCTCGAGCGTGATGGGATCAACGCTAATGGCCATGGCGAGCTTCTCCAAAACATAGCCCAGGATATCGGATCCTTGCCGACCCGGTCGGCGCTCGGCCCTGGAAGCGGCCGCCGCCGGCAATCTGATTGAGCCGCCCCTGCACATCAGCCCATGCTAGCGCGTGAGCCCCAAGAAGCGCGGCAGCATCAGGGCGATGTCGGGGATGAATGCAACCAACAGCAGTGCGACCACAATGGCCGCCAGGAAGGGCAGCAGCGGCTTGACGAGCTTGTCCATTGGCAAACCGCTGATAGCCATGCCCACAAAAAGACAAAGCCCGACCGGCGGCGTGATATGGCCCACGGCGGAGGCGATCACGCAGACGATGCCGAAGTGAATTGGGTGCACGCCGGCGGCCTGCGCCACCGGCAATAAGACGGGGACCGTCACCAGGATGATCTCCGATGGCGTCAGAAAGGTGCCGAGGATCAGGTAGAGAACGATAATGAGAGTGAGGAACAACCACAAACTTGGTGCGAGGGCGGCGATGGCCTCGGCGACCTGGAAGGGAAACTTGGAGTAGGTGAGCACCCAGCCGAACGCTCCCACGAAACCGATGATCATGCCGATGACGCCGGACAGACGCGCAGAGTCGGCAAAAATTTTCGGTATCTCGCGCCAGGCCGGTTCGCGGTAGAAGATTGGCGGCACCAGCAGGGCGTAGACCACGGCCACCGCGGCCGCCTCGGTCGGCGTGAACAGGCCGACCAGGATGCCGCCCATAATGATCGCCGGGATCATCAGCGCCGGCAGCGCATTGCGCAGCGCCGCCAGGAACTGGGGAAACGTCGGCGGCAGCTCCTTGGGATAGTTGCGCTGTCTGGCGATGACAAACACCGGAACAGCCATGCCGGCACCGACCAGCAGCCCCGGAATGACGCCAGCCGCGAACATCGCCGCGACCAACTCTTCAGCCATCCAGGCATAGATCACGGCGATGATCGAGGGTGGGATGATCGGCGCCACCACGGCCGTTGAGACGGTAAGCGCGGTGGCAAAGTCGAGATCGTATCCCTTGCGCACCATCTGCGGGATCAGAAACGTGCCAAGCGCCGACACGTCGGCCACTGCCGAACCGGAAATGCCGCCAAAGAACATACTGTCGACGACGTTGACATAGGCCAGCCCTCCCCGGAAGCGGCCAACGATAACGGTCGCCAGATCGATGATGACGCGGGCCACGCCGCCTCGCGCCGCAATGTTACCGGCCAAGATGAAGAGGGGTGCGGCGAGCAACAGATAAGAATCGGACAACAGCCCGACGAACCGGGTCGGAATGATGATCGGATTGAGGGCCGAATAGAACAGCGACGTCGCCAGGGCGCCCACGGCCATGGCAATGCTGATCGGCATGCCGAGCAGAATGAACAGCAGGAAGACGATCAGCAGGGTTTCTGCCATAGGGGTCTCAGGGCCCGATAGATATTGCGAAACATCGGCAGAACGATCAGGACGGACCCGATCGGCAAAGCTGCAAAAACCCAGCCAAGGGGCAGCCCAAGCCCGGCGCTGGTTTGCAGCTGCGCATTCGGCACCAGCACGAGACTGAGCTTGCAGAGGTAGAGGAACACGGCAATGCCCACCGCATTGGTCAACGCCAACACGAGGGCACGCCAACGCGGCGGCAAGCGATTGACGAAATAGTCGAGGACAGTGTGCTCGTCACGGTACATGGCGGCGGCGGCGCCAATCATGACGAGCCACACGAACAGGAAGCGGGGCACCTCTTCCAATCCGTCGATGCCGACGGCGCCCAGGTAGCGCAGCACCACCTGAATGAAAACGGCCGCCGACATGACCGCGAGGATCAACCCTCCAAGCAGTCCGAGCAGATCATAGGCACGCTTGAAGGGCTGGTTGACGCGAGCAGGGCCGGTACCGGCGTCCTCATCGGCGGCCATGTCGCTACTTGATGCTCTGGATGTGGTCGACCATCTTGCGCGCATCCTTGCCGGCGGCCGTCGCATAGAACTCCTCATAGACGCCTTGGGTGGCTAGCAGAAACGGGGCGGCGTCCGGCTTGGTGATGGTGACGCCCTTTTCCCGCACCTGGTCCTGAATTGACTTATCCTCCTCCAGGATGAATTTGCGATTGAAGACCCTGGCATGCTCCCACGCCTCGGCGATGGCCTTCTGGCCGGCCGCATCCTGCTTCTGCGAGGCGGCCTTTGACATGATGAGAGCGGTCGCCTGATGCGTGTGGCGCACATCCGCCACGTACTTGACGATGTCGTAGAACTTGTTGTGGTAGAAAGTATTGACGCCGCCTTCGGCAAAGTCGATCACCTTGGTTTGCAGCGCCGTGGCCACCTCCGGAAAGGCAATCGGCGTCGAGATCATGCCGAGGGCTTTGAAGGTGGCGACAAGGATCTTGTCCTCCTGCACGCGCACCTTCTTGCCCTTGATATCGGCAAGCGAATTGATGGCGTTGTGCCCGTAGATGCCGCGGTAGCCGGCGGCGATGAAGCCGATCAGCTTCAGGCCCTTCTTGTCGAGGATCGCATCGTAGTACTTGGTGATGGTGTCGCCATCGTCGAGGGCCTTGAAGACGTGCTGGTAGTCGCGAAAGATGTAGGGCAGCTGGAACACCGACATTTCCGGGATCAAGGTCGAGAGCGGTGCCGTCGTGATCGGGCCGAAATCGACCGCGCCAAGCTGAATTTGCTGGGCGACCTCGCGTTCACCACCGAGCGCGCCGGAATGATGATGCGCAATCTTGAGCTTGCCGTTGGTGAGTTCCGCGAGCTTGTCGGCGAATTGCTGGGCCGCTTGCGAGGTGCCGTGCTTGGGCGGGTTGACGTTGCCCATGCTCATCTCTCTGTCCTGGGCCAGCACCGTGCCCCCGGCGGCCAGTGTCAGGACAAGTGTCAGAGCGCGCAGCCCCGTGAGGTGCAGCAAGCAAGCGGGCATGATCGATCCTCCCAAACTCTTAAAGACGGTCCCTCGTTTGGCCGGCACCATCCTGGGTGATCGGAATAACTCCGGTCAAGCCTGTTCTCGGCGCGAGGCGATATTCGCGGCAATGCCGGAGCCTTGTCAGCGGGTTCGCCGGCAGGTGCGCCAGCAGGTGCGCAAGGCAGGCAATCAGAGCCGTTCGACGATGCTGAGACCGCGTCGGCGATCGATCAGGTAGAGCAGACCTCGATCATCGATGGTCACGTCGTTGCTCGACACCCGATCGGTTCCCGCCGGCACGTCGGGCAGGAAAGAGGCGACCTCGCGCAACTGGTGCGGATTGCCGACGTCGATGATGCGCAAACCGTGCGCGAACCAGGCAAACGGCAGCTCGCTACCCATCACCTTCTCGCAAGGTTGATGGCAAGCCGTCATGGTGGGCTGGGGACCGTCCTCGATGCCTTCGATCTGGAAGCTGCCGACCGGCACCGGCCGACGCTCGTCCGTGATATCGAGCATCCAAATGAAAGCCGGCACATCGGTGTCGCTGCGCTGCACGTCCTCATCGGCGACGACGAGGTAGCGGCGGCCGCGGATCTCGAAGGGTAGCGGCAGCGCCGTGTGGGTCGGGCAGGCAAACGGCGGCTGCCAGTTCAATCCGGAGACCAGCTTGGGGCTCGCCAGGTCGTCGATGTCGAGGATGACGAAGCCGCCCTTCCAGTAGCTGGTGTAGAGCCGATTGCCGAGCCGCAGCGGATGATGGCAGCGATGCGCATCCTGCTGCCAGCTTGGCTGTTCACCTCCAGCCGTCCATTGTCCCGGCATCCACCAGCGGCCAACTTCCTGGGGGTGGCGAGGGTCCTTGAGATCCATGATCAGCACGATGGTGCCGACGTAGCCAGCCATGGTCGACGACAGGTAGGCGAAGCGGCCGTCGAAATCGAAGCGGTGTACGCCCTTGCCAACGGTCGTCCACTGCGTGATGGGGCGCGGCGCGGCTGGATCGGCAACGTCGTAGATGCCAATCCCGCTGCTGAAGTCGGCCGGCAGCTGACGCGCGTCAGCCCCGTTGATCTCGTGATTGACCAGCATCAGACCATTCTCCACGCGCACCTTGTGGGAATGCGCGCCGGGCGGCATGCCAAGGCTGGCAAGCGCCCTGCAGTTCTTGGGATCGCGCACATCAACGATCGAGGTCCCGTGCGGACTGCGCATATGGCCGATGTAGGCAATGCCATCGACGACCACGACTTGACCGCCGCCTGCGCAATCGAAATAGCCGACTTGCCGTAAACCAACACCCTTGCCCAACTGTGCGCCTCCTGACCGCCGCCGCCTTGCAGTATTGAGGGGCAGCCGACTTTCCCGCAAGCTCTGATCGGCCGCCCTCAGGCAGCCCCGGCCGCCACCCGAGTTGTAGCTAGCTCGTCGCCCGAGCGCGGTAGCCGATGAGCGTTGGCAACAGCACGGCACCGATCACCATGGCCAGCGCCAAGAGGTCGAGGGAGCTCACCTGGGTGCCAAGCAGCAGCGCCGACATGGCGGTGCCGATCGGACCGACCAGGCAGCTGAACAGGCCCATTCTTCCAACCGGCAAATGCCGCAAGGCGTAGTTCGACAGGATATAGACGCCGCCTGAGACCACCAGGCCCAGATAAGCCAGCGCGCTGAGCGCCGGCAGGCTGGCCTGTGCCACGTGCACGCCCGTCGTCGGGATGAAGAACGCCAGCAGCGTCGCCACCATGGAGGCGGAGGTCAGCTGCCAGCACGACGTGACCAGCGGATTGGCGCCGGCTTGCGCGGTCCGCCGGGCGATCAGCGCATTGGCCGCAGCGCCGAGCACCCCGCCCGCCACACACAGATCGCCGATCCAGTTGCCACCGCCGTGCTGGTTTTGGCCCCACACCAACACGATGGTGGCTGCAAAGGCTATCAGCGCAGCCGCAAGAACGGCGATTTCCAGGCGCTCGCCGAGCACCAGGTAGCCCAGCACCGGCATGATCAGCGGCGTCAGACTCCAAAACACCGATCCATTCACCGGCGAGGTCATGGTCAATCCGAGCGAGACGACCAAGGTCACGAGACCGGGCTCAAGCATGCCCATGACCAGCGGCCGCCAACCGACGACGCCGCGAAGGCGCGCATTGGCCCCCATTGCGATGACGATCAACCAAAGCGTGATGGCGGCGAGAACGAGGCGCACGGCGACGAACTCGCCAACGGCGATCTCCTGGACGGCCAACTTGGTCGTCGGCGTCGCCGACGACCACAGGCAAACGGCAAAGAGCATGGCGAGGCTGGCCAGCGCATTGCTCGGGAGGGTCACGACGCTGCTCGGGAGGGCTGGGACAGGGCTTGGCTCAGGGTTGGTAGCCTGAAGCGCGGCCGGGAGCGACCGAAATCGCCGGCTGTTGCCAAGCGGCCATGCCATGGCCGTTGGCCCGGCGTTAGCAAGCGGGCAAGCCGAGGCGGGGTGCGAAACAGCCCCGCCGCGGCCGGCGTTTTGGGCGCGCTGCCGCGCGCACCAGCCTCGCCACGGCCCGGCGGTCTTTGGCTGGAGTTGGGGTGCCGAGGCCGGCCGGGTCTGACGCGAAAGCGGCAACTGCGGCCGCAAGGGGCCCAGGCGATCCCTGGTTTGGCGATGCCATCAGCGCCGGCGCGGCGCCAGCCCATCATGGATCAGCCCGTGCGCTGCCTCGGCGATCCGCCGCAACGACACCTGCGAATCCCACAGCGCAAAGCGGCGCCCCACCATGTCCGAAATCCCCATCAAGGCCCAAGCCCGCACCTCTGCATCACCCGAGGTGATCTCGCCACGCGCCTCGGCGGCGAGCAAACCGGCCCGATAACTGGCGGCGAAATCCTGGTAATAGCGCTGGAACACCGCCGGATCGACAAACTGCGCCTCGGCGACAACCCGGTAGAGATCCGTGTTTGCGCGCACGAATTCGAGGAACGCCTGCAGGCCGCGACGCTCTGCCTCGAGGCGGTTGGGTGCGCCGGCGATCGCCAGGGTGAGATGCCGCCGCAGGCGCCGGCCCATGCGCAGCACCAGTTCGCGCAGCACGTCCTCCTTGCTGCGGAAATAAAGATAAAACGTGCCCTGGCCGACCTCGGCTTCCGCCGTGATGGTGCTGATGGAGGCATCGGCAAAGCCTTTGCTGCCGATTTCGTGCTGCGCGGCGTCCAGGATCTTCTGGCGCGTGCGCTCGCCGCGACGCGTTTTGGGCGCGGGCAGCGGCGGCTCGGAATTGGCATCGGACATGAGGCGATCGTCACATTGTGCGACCATCCGCGCCGAGAAGGCAGTAATTCTTTGCGCTTGACGGCCAATGGGGGCAAAGATAGCCTAATATGAAACCTGACTCAATACTCAGGTTTGGGCGAGGGGTCTGTTGTCCCTCGTGTCCCGCGTTGTGGTCAGGAGGTCATTATGCCGAGCGCGCGTCGCAGTTTGGTGGGCAGGACCGTGGCTGGCGTGGCCGCTGCTGGCGCCTTGGCCCTCGTCAGCCAGGCCGCGCTGGCAAAGGACATCAAGATCTGCCTGATCGCTGGCAAGACCGGTGCGCTTGAAGCTTACGCCAAGCAAACCGAGAACGGCTTCATGATGGGTCTTGAGTACCTGACGCAGGGCAGCAACAAGCTCGGCAACGACAAGCTCGAGGTCATCGTCAAGGATGACCAGCTCAAGCCCGATCGCGGCAAGACGCTGTTGGAAGAGTGCTACGGTGACGATAAGGCCGATCTTGCGGTCGGCACCACCGGTTCGCCGGTGGCGCTGGCGATGTTGCCAGTGGCCGAGGAGCACAAGAAGGTGCTCCTTGTCGAGCCCGCGGTCGCCGACAGCATCACCGGCGACAAATGGAACCGCTATATTTTCCGCACCGGCCGCAGCTCCTATCAGGATGCCTTGGCCGGCGCCGCGGCCTACCCAAAGACCGGCGATGTCTTTGTCGGGATGCTGGGTCTCGACACCGCCTTCGGTCGCGATGGCGTGGCTGCCTTCAAGCAAGCGCTGGCCGGCATTCGGCCCAACGTGAAGATTGTGGCCGAGGAGTACGCCGCCGGCGCCACGGCGGATTTCGCCCCGTTTGCCGAGCGGCTGTTCAATGCGCTCAAAGACAAGCCGGGCAAGAAAGTCATCGGTTTTATCTGGGCCGGGGCGCATCCCATGGCCAAGTTCGTCGACATGAAACCCGAGCGCTTCGGCATCGAGCTGGCACCAGGCGGCAACATTCTGCCCGTCATGAATTCGTGGAAGCAGTTCGCCGGCACCGAGGGCGGCATCTATTACTACTATGACTTCCCCAAGAACGCGCTGAACGACTGGCTCAAGGCCGAGTACCAGAAGCGGTACGGCGCACCGCCGGATTTTTTTGTTGCCGGCGGGTTTGCGGCGGCCGCCGCCGTGGTTGCCGGTCTCAAGAAGGCCGGCTCGAGCGACCCCGAGAAGCTGATCGCCGCCATGGAAGGCCTGAGCTTCGACACGCCGAAGGGGCCGATGACCTTCCGCAAGGAGGATCACCAAGCGCTCCAGGACATGTATCACTTCCGCATCAAGAAGGATGCCAAGGACAACGACGTGCTGGAGCTCGTCGGCACCATTGCCGCCAAAGAAATGCCTTTGCCGGTGCGCACAAAGCCTTAAGCGACACTGGCATCCTCCTGAGCGCGGCAGGGGATGCGCGCCTCAACTCCGGCGCGGCAATTGAGCAATGGCGGCTGGTCGAGCGATGGCCACACCCGTGTTGGAGACGCGCGATCTTAGCATCCGCTTTGGCGGCCATCTCGCCGTTGATCGCGTCAGCGCGACATTTGCCGCCGGCACGCTGACCGCCATTGTCGGTCCCAACGGTGCCGGCAAAACCACCTACTTCAATTTGATTTCGGGGCAGCTACCGGCGACCGCTGGCAGCGTGCTGCTCGCCGGCAGGGAGATCACCAGGCTCAGAGCCGCTGCCCGTGCGCGACTGGGCCTGGGCCGAGCCTTCCAGTTGACCAGTCTATTCCCCAACCTGACCGTGCACGAAAATGTGCGTCTTGCCGTACAGGCGCGCGACGGCGGTGGCGGCAATATCGCTGGGCGCTGGACCAGCCGCACCGACTGGATCGAGAAGGCGGATGCTTTTCTTGCTGCAGCCAATCTGCGCGACAAGCGCGATCTCATCGCCGTGACATTGCCGCATGGCGACAAACGCAAGCTCGAAGTGGCAATCATGATGGCACTCGAACCGCAGGTGTTCATGTTCGATGAGCCGACCGCCGGCATGTCGGTGGGCGACGTGCCGGTGATCCTCGATCTGATCAAAACCTTGAAGGCCGAGGGCAGCAAGACCATTCTGCTGGTCGAACACAAAATGGAGGTGGTGCGCAGTCTCGCCGACCGCATCGTCGTGCTGCATAATGGCCGTCTCGTCGCCGATGGTGCGCCAGCCGACGTCATTGGCTCGGCGATCGTCCAGGAGGCCTATTTGGGCGTTGCAGCCGGGAGGGCGGGTGATGCCTGAGCCGCTGCTGACGCTTAAAGGCGTGCACACCCACATCGGTCAGTATCACATCCTGCAGGGCGTCGATTTCAGCGTGCCGGAGGGCGCCATGACGGTGCTGCTTGGACGCAACGGCGCCGGCAAGACCACGACGCTGCGCACCATCATGGGGCTGTGGAAGCCAAGCCGCGGCCAGGTGACGTTCGCTGGCACGATGATCGGCGCCTGGGCCACGCCCGACATCGCCCGTGCCGGCATCGCCTACGTGCCCGAGTCGATGGCTGTGTTTGCCGACCTGACGGTCGAAGAGAACATGATCCTTGCCGCCCGCACGGGTCCCCTGCGCAAGGCTCGGCTCGAGTGGGTGTTTTCCTTCTTCCCGGCACTCAAGCGGTTTTGGAGGCATCCGGCCGGCGTGCTTTCGGGCGGCCAGAAGCAGATGCTGTCGATCGCCCGTGCCGTCATCGAGCCGCGTCGGCTGATCCTGATCGACGAGCCCACCAAGGGCATCGCGCCAGCCATTATCGAAAACATGATCCGTGCGTTTCGCGAGCTGAAGCGCGAGCGCACCACCCTTTTGCTGGTGGAGCAGAATTTCCGGTTCGCCGCCGCGCTCGGCGATTGGGCGGTCGTGATGGACGATGGCCGCATCGTGCACGCCGCTAGCATGGCGGAACTTGCCGCCGATAGCGCCACCCAGGCGCGCCTGCTGGGCCTGTCACTGGAGGCCAACGCATGACGCGCTGCGCCGCTGCCAATGGAAATTTCGCCGTGGGCGAGGCCGATGCGCCTCGGCGGCAAGCAGCAGGCCGCTGCGGTGGCGACCACGGCGCCACCCCCGCAAGGAGGACGCCGGCATGGTGAAGGCGAACGACGCCAGCGACGAGCGCGATGACCCTGTGTCGGCGGCCGAGCCGGCAAGCTTCGGCAACGGCGACTACCTGCCCCTGTTGCTGGTACCGGGGCTTGCCGCCGCGGCGCTGTGCCTGATGGCGTGGCAGGGGGTGCCGGTCAGCAGCTGGATCACGCTCACCATTGCCGCCCTCGCCATGGGCATGATGATCTTTGTCATCGCCAGTGGGTTGACCCTGGTGTTCGGCCTCATGGATGTTCTCAATTTCGGCCACGGCGCCTTCATTGCTGTAGGCGCCTATCTTGCCATGTCCACGCTGATACCGTTGGCGAGCTGGATCGAAAGTCCCTCGCTGGCTCTCAACCTGCTGGCACTTGCGCTGGCCATGCTGGTCGCCATGCTGGGCACTGGCGTGCTCGGCCTAGCGTTTGAGCGCGTCATCATCATGCCTGTCTACGGCCAGCACCTGAAGCAGATCCTGATCACCACCGGCGGCCTCATCGTCGCCGAACAGCTCATCCATGTGATTTGGGGTGGCGACCAAAAGCCGATGACGCTGCCGACTGCGCTGCGTGGCGCCATCGTCATCGGCAATGTTGCAGTGGAGAAGTTCCGCCTGCTTGCCGTTGCCATCGGCCTCATCATCTTCCTGGGCATGATGTTGCTGCTCAATCGCAGCAAGCTCGGCCTTCTCATCCGCGCCGGCGTCGAGAACGGGGAGATGGTGGAGGCACTCGGCTATCGGATCCGCCGCTTGTTTGCCTTGGTGTTCGTGGCCGGTTCAGCGCTGGCTGGCCTCGGCGGTACCATGTGGGCTCTCTATCGCGAGACGCTCACGGCCGGGATCGGCAGTGAAGTGATCGTGCTGGTGTTCATCGTCATCATCATCGGCGGCCTGGGTTCGGTCGGCGGCTGCTTCCTCGGCGCCATCCTGGTGGCGCAAATGGCAAACTACACGGGCTACCTCGCCCCTAAGGTGGCGCTCGCCTCCAACATCGGGCTGATGGTGGCAATCTTGATGTGGCGCCCGCAAGGCCTCTATCCCGTGGCGAAACGGTAAAGGGCCATGATCCGCGCAATCCTGTCGGATGATCTGCCCCGCAGCCGACTGCTGTCGGTGATCCTGCTCGCAATTTTGCTCATTCTGGCGTTGGCGCCGCTGCTGTTCGGCGGCGCCCAAGCGATCAATACCGCGGCCAAGATCTGCGTCTTCATCGTGCTGGTGGCAAGTTACGATCTATTGCTGGGCTATACGGGCATTGTCTCTTTCGCCCACACCATGTTTTACGGGCTGGGCGGCTATGGCGTTGGCCTGGCGCTGTACGGCTGGGGGCCAACCTGGAGTTCCGCCGGCAGTGGGCTTGCCATCGCTCTGCTTGCCGGCGTCGTCTTGGCTTTCATCATTGGACTGTTCTCGCTGCGGGTGCGGGCGATTTTCTTCGCCATGATCACACTCGCCGTGGCCTCCGCCTTTGCCATCCTGGCCGCCCAGCTCTCTGAATACACAGGTGGTGAGGATGGCCGTTCATTCCGAGTGCCGGAGCTGCTGCGCCCGGCCAGCACCCTGATCGAGCTGCCAATCCTCGGGCCGATCACGGGACGCACTGTCGCCTATTACCTCGTCTTCCTGAGTGCTCTGCTGCTGTTCCTGGCAGCATTGCGCATCGTTAACTCACCGTTCGGCCGCGTGCTGCAGGCCATCCGGGAGAACGACTTTCGCGCCGAGGCGCTGGGCTACCGCACGGTCAGTTATCGGACCGTTGCCAATTGTCTTGCCGCCGCCATGGCCGTGCTGGCTGGCGGCCTCAACGCCCTGTGGCTGCGCTATACCGGACCCGATACCACGCTATCCTTCGCCATCATGGTCGATATCCTGTTGATGGTTGTGATCGGCGGCATGGGCACGATGTATGGGGCGGTGATCGGCGCGACGCTATTCGTGCTGGCGCAGAACTATCTGCAGAAGCTGATGGCAGGGGCGGCCAAGGCAACCGAAGCGCTGCCCGTCATCGCCAGTTTGTTGCATCCCGATCGCTGGTTGCTGTGGCTTGGCATCCTGTTCGTGCTCAGCGTCTACTTCTTTCCAAGCGGCATCGTCGGCAAAATGCGTGCACCCAAGCGCTCTGGGCAGCCAGGCCAAGTTTGAGCTTGGCCCTTTTTTTCGCGCACTTGTCTTTGCCGGGCCGGTTCGGCCATCATGTCCCCCATGAAGATCATCAGCGGCGGCCAGAGCGGCGTTGACCGCGCCGCGCTCGATGTGGCCATCGAACGCGGTCTCGATTGGGGCGGTTGGTGCCCGAAGGGGGGCTGGGCCGAGGACTTCCCTGAGCCGCCGGGCTTGCTGGCCAAGTACCCACATCTCAAGGAGACGGAGCTATCCCATCCCTTACAGCGCACGGAATGGAATGTACGCGATAGCGACGCCACCCTCGTCATCACCGATGGCAAAGGCTTGGCGGCCTCGATCGGCACCACGCGCGCGCTGCAGTGGGCCCGGCAGCATGGCAAGCCGTGCATCATCCTCGACGCCAGCGAGCCAACCGCGCCGGTACGTGCTGCCGCCTGGCTCAATCTGCAAAAGCAGAGATTTGGCGCACAGCTGACGCTCGGCGTTGGCGGTCCGCGCGAAAGTGAGGCCCCTGGCATCTATCCCCTGGCTAAGGCGCTGATCGCGGCCACGCTCGATCTCGTGCGATGAGCGATCGGCGATTTTTCCGCTGCCTCGGCGCGGCAAACACTTTTTTGTTTGCGTCGCCGGCGACCGGGCTTGCCGTTCCCGTTCAACGTTGACAGCGGCAAGGCCAGTTCGCCAAATGTCGTCGCCACCCGACAGCTCTGCCGTGGGCAGCTGCGTCGGCTCGGTCACTTCTGGTGGTTGGCGGAGAATGAGCATGCGGCATGGCGGCAAGATCCTGATAGATCAGCTCGAGGCGCAGGGCGCCAGCTGCGCGTTCACCGTGCCGGGCGAGAGTTTCCTTGCCGCCCTCGACGGCCTGCATGACAGCAATCGCATCAAGACCATCATCTGCCGGCAGGAGGGCGGCGCCTCCATGATGGCCGAAGCCTGGGGCAAGATCACCGGCGAGCCTGGCGTCTGTTTCGTCACCCGCGGTCCTGGGCTTGCCAACGCCATGAGCGGCCTGCACGTGGCCCAGCAGGATTCCACCCCCATGGTGCTCTTCGTCGGGCTTCCCGATGCCCAGCACGAGGATCGCGAAGCCTTCCAGGAAATCGAGACCAAAAGTCTGCTCGGCTCGTTCGTGAAGTGGGCGGCGGTCATTCGCCAAACCGACCGCATCCCGGAGTACGTGAGCCACGCTTATCATCTGGCGCGCTCGGGCCGGCCAGGCCCGGTCGTCTTGGGCTTGCCCGAGGACATGCTGGCCGCCGCGTGTGATGCCGGCGATGCCCGCGCGGCGCAAATCGCCGACTGCCGGCCTGCCGCCGACGCTTTGGCGCAGCTGCAGCAAACCTTGGCCACCGCCAAGCGGCCCTTGTTGATCGTCGGTGGCCCGGGCTGGAGCACGACCGCCAAGGCCGCGCTTGAGTCATTCGCGGCTCGCTTTCAGCTGCCGGTGGCAAGCGCCTTTCGCTATCAGGATTACATGGACAACCGCCATCGCTGCTATGTCGGCTGTGCAGGCATCGGCATCGAGCCCGTGTTGGGCAAGGCCATCAGGGATGCCGACCTGCTCATTGTGATTGGTGCCCGCCTGGGTGAAATGACGACCAGCGCCTACACCTTGCTCAAGGTGCCAAATCCCAACCAGCAGCTGGTGCACGTCCACCCATCCGCCGACGAGCTGGGTTCCGTCTACCGGGCCGACCTGCCGATCCTCGCAAGCACGCAGCGCTTTGCCGAAGCCCTGGGCGGGCTCGAGCCGACCTTCGACATTGCCTGGTCATCGCACACCGAGAACCTGCGCGCCGCCTACCGCGCCTTCCTGGAGCCCGTCAACATGCCGGGATCGGTCAAACTGGCCGACGTCGTGCGCCAGGCCTCCGAGCTTCTTCCCGAGGATGCGTTTATCACCAACGGGGCCGGCAATTACGCCGGCTTCCTGCACCGCTATTTCCAATACAAGGCCTATCGCACTCAGCTGGCGCCCACCTCCGGTTCCATGGGATATGGCTTACCCGCGGCAATCGCCGCAAAGATCGCCCACCCAGCGCGCGTGGTGGTCAATTTCCAGGGTGATGGCTGCTTCCTGATGACGGGCCAGGAGCTGGCAACCGCCGTGCAGTATGGCTTGCCGATCGTCACCATCGTCGCCAACAATGGCATGTACGGCACCATTCGCATGCATCAGGAACGGGAATACCCGCGTCGCGTGGTCGGCACCACGCTGGTGAACCCGGACTTTGCGGCCTACGCGCGCAGCTTCGGGGCAGAAGGCTACAGCATCGAGGCCACGGCCGATTTCGCCCCGGCGTTGCGCAGCGCGCTGCAGAGCAATCGTCCGGCCCTGATTGAGCTCAAGCTCGACCCCGAAGCGATCAGTCCACGCCAAACGCTGGCGGCCATTCGCGATTCCGAAATGACCAAGCCGGCCCGCGCCAATTCATAAAGAGTTTACGGAAGTTTCCAAAGCGTTAGCAAAAATACCGGCATTTATATAAACCCGCCCAAATTAATTACGCCGCAACCTAGTAATGGCCTAATGCTCGATTAGGGCTTATGGTTTCCTGAAATCGGATTTGGCGGGGGATTCGGTGGATCTGCGCACGGCAGAGCAACTCAACGGCAAGCTTTGGCAGCGCGCCAAAGTCGGGGCGTTGCTCTGCTTTCTCGTCGCCAGCCTGCTGCTGCTTGCCTCATTGCTCTCCCCCAGGGCCGATCCGACCGGCAGCGCCGCAGCCGGCGCCATGACGAGTTCCATGCGCTGAGCCCAGCTCGGACCGGTCGCAGCTCCGACCGATCCCGGCTCTGCGATCCCTGGGCCAGGCCGGCCGGCCTTCGGCAAAGAGTTGGCTGCGGTCCGGCGCAAGGCATGCCGACCGCGGCTAGGCCGCCTTTGCAAAATCGAGCGTGAAGCCGTGTGCATCCGCCAGCGTCTGGATGGCCTTGCCGGCATCGGCCGACGCCAATTCGGTAAAGGGCGGCCGCAGTTGCGCCCAGGCGGGATCCTGCCGGTAGTGCGCAATGATCGCCTTCAGGGCGGGAATCATTGGGTAGGCCTGGATCGCCTTGCGCAGGGCGGTGATGCCCTCCTGCAGACGCTCTGCCTCGGTGGAGCGCCAGTTGTCGTACACATTGCGGATCGCCGCGGCGCTCACATTGCACGTGGCGGAGATGCAGCCGGCCGCACCCTTGCGCAACCCCTCCAAAAGAAAGATCTCCGAGCCAGGAAACACCTCGAAGCCGGGATAGGCATCGAGAATGGCGCTCGTGTTGCTCCAATCACCGGAGGAATCCTTCAGGCCAACCACGGTGTCAGGAAACGCCTTGATCAGGCGTCCGATCAACGGCACGGAGAAACCCACCTGTGCTACCGGCGGTATATGGTATAGGTAGATCTTGAGGCGATCATCGCCCACCCCCTCGATCACCTCGGAAAAAAAGCGGAACAGGCCGTCCTCGTTTGGCGCCTTGTAGTAGAACGGCGGCAACATCAGCACACCACCGCAGCCGAGGTCGACGGCATGTCGGGTCAGCACGATGGCATCGGCAAGCGAACACGAGCCCGTGCCAGGCATTAGCTTGCCCACGTCAATGTCGCTGTCGGCCAGTTCTTCCAGCAGCTCCATGCGCTCGTCCACGCCCAGCGAATTGCCCTCGCTGGTGGTCCCGAAGGGCGCGAGTGCTGTGCAGCCCTCCTGCATCAGCCATTGACAATGCGCGACGAACCGCTCCGCGTCCGGGCCGCCGTCTTCGCCAAACGGCGTCAACACCGGGGCGATGACGCCGGAGAAATGCCTTTGCTTGTGCATGGGAAAAGCCTCTCAAAAAGCTTCTGCAAGACTGCTTGAGATCAGGCCGGCATCGGGATGCCAGACTGCTTGACAGGAACGTCGTAGCCCCGCGCCACCGCCGGCCGGGCGGCAATCGCCTTATACCAACGGGTGACGTTGGCATACTGATTGAGGTCAACCGTGTGCCACTCGAAGCGTGCGATCCACGGCCAAATCGCCATGTCTGCGATGCTATACTCGCCGGCCACATACTCCTCTTGCGCCAGACGCTTGTCGAGTACGCCATAGAGGCGGTGCGTCTCCTTGACGTAGCGTTCCTCCGCGTAGGGCGCCTTGCCTTTGTTGTTGCGCACGAAGTGATGCACCTGCCCGATCATGGGGCCGACACCCCCCATTTGCCACATCAGCCACTCAACTGTCTGCCAGCGGCGGGCGGGATCCTGCGGCCAAAACTTCCCCGTCTTCTCCGCCAGATACAGCAAAATCGCCCCCGACTCGAATAGCGAGCGGCCGGCCTCGCGGTCGACAATGGCCGGGATGCGATTGTTCGGGCTGATCTTGAGGAACTCTGGCTTGAATTGTTCGTCCTTGGTGATGTTGATGGCATGCGTTGCGTATTCGAGCCCGCATTCCTCCAGCATAATGGAAACCTTGCGGCCGTTCGGGGTCGACCAGGTGTAAAGATCGATCATTGCCAGTCCTCGGTGCTGATCAGCGCTCCACCCACGTGAGCAGTGCGCACAAGTTAGACCACACACCAACCCCGCAACACAACAAGCCTCGGCCCGGAATGGCTCAGGCCGGTCCTGCCCAGGAGCAAGAGCCCGCCCGAGCGCCTGGCCGGCTCAGCTGGCAAGCCTTTGCCGGTGCCGACGTCTCGGTGGGATGGCATGGGGCCAGGACTTTTCAAATTCCTGGCGAGGCCTTGGTGCCGATCATGCGAAAAGTGGTCTTGATGCGGCGCACGGTGCCGGTTTTGGAACGCAGCACCACCGTTTCCGTTTCGGCGAAATCGCCGCGGAAGTGCACCCCATCCAGCAGCGAGCCATCGGTGACCCCGGTGGCGGAGAAGATCACATCGCCGGACGCCATTTCATTCATGTCATATTTGCGCCGGATATCGCTGACGCCCATTGCGGCGGCACGCGTTTCTTCCTCTTTCTTGAGCGGATAGAGGCGGCCCTGCATCTGGCCGCCGATACAGCGCAACGCCGCCGCCGCCAGCACGCCTTCGGGGGCACCGCCGATGCCGAAATAGATGTCGATCCCCGTCTCCTTGGGATCCGTCGTCCAGATCACCCCGGCAATGTCGCCATCCGGGATCAGCTGTACCCCGGCGCCGGCCTTGCGCACGCTGGCGATCAGCTCCGCATGGCGGGGACGGTCGAGAATGCAGGCGGTGATTTCCGAGACCGCAACACCGCGCGCCTTGGCCATGGCCTGCAAGGTTTCCACCGGCGGGGCATCGAGATCGATGATGCCTTCGGGATAGCCCGGACCGATGGCGATCTTGTTCATGTACATGTCGGGCGCGTTCAGGAGGCCGCCGCGCTCGGAGATCGCCAGCACCGCCAGCGCGTTCGGCATGGCCTTGGCGCAGATCGTGGTGCCCTCGAGCGGATCGACGGCAATGTCGACCTCCGGGCCATCGCCAACGCCCACCTCCTCGCCGATGTAGAGCATCGGGCTCTCGTCCATCTCGCCCTCGCCAATGACGACGCGGCCTTTGATATGGACCTTGCCCAACTCGTGGCGCATGGCATCGACGGCGGCCTTGTCGGCGGCCTTTTCGTCACCTCGCCCGCGCAACCGCGCCGCGGCTATGGCGGCGGCCTCCGTGACGCGGGCGACCTCCAGGACCAGGACGCGATCGAGTCCGCCGATGATATCGTGCCCCTGGATACTGTTTTTCATCGTGCTCTCCCAAACTCTGCCCCGCTCGCCGAAAACGCCCCTAAAGCGGCTCGATGCGTATCATCTGCGGCTGTTCGGAAACGTTGCCATCGCCGTGGATGGCCTTGAGCGCGAGCCGAATGGCCTCCTCCGTGGTCTCATGCGTCATCAAGATCACACCGGTCGGCGCACCGGCTTTGGGCTTGGCGTCGATGCCGGGCAACGCCCAGCGCGGCCGGCGCTGCACAATGCTTTCGAGCGAGACGCCGCGCTCCCCCATGCGGCCGGCAATGGAGGCCATGGCACCAGGACGATCGAACACTGAAAGGCGCACATAGTAGGCGCCCTGATGCTGGCCGAGCCTGGCGCGCCGATAGGGTTTTAGCCTGGCCGCCGGCACGCCGAATGGCGCAACGAAGCCGCCGCGGGCAATGTCGAGGATATCCGCAGCGACGGCGCTGGCTGTCGCCTTGGCGCCGGCGCCGGGTCCGGCCAACAGCACGTTGCCGACGAAATCCCCGTCGATGGCAATGCAGTTGGTCACCCCCGACACCTCGGCGATAGCCGAATGCTTGGGAACCATAGCGGGATGCACGCGCTGCTCGATGCCGCTGTCGGTCAGCAAAGCCACGCCCAGCAGCTTGATGCGATAGCCCAGATCGTCGGCGGCTTCGATGTCGGCCTGGGTGATGCCTTCGATGCCTTCGACGTGGATATGCTCCAGCGCCACCTTGGTGCCGAACGCAAGACTGGTGAGCAGGGCCAGCTTGTGCGCCGTGTCGAAGCCGCCGATATCGAAAGTGGGGTCGGCTTCGGCATAGCCCTTGTCTTGTGCTTCCTTCAGCACCTCGGCAAACGCACGGTGTTCCTCCTGCATCTGGGTCAGGATGTAATTGCATGTGCCATTGAGAATGCCGTAGACGCGGCGGATCTGATTGCCGGCGAGAGCTTCCCGCAGCGTCTTGATGACCGGGATGCCGCCAGCCACCGCAGCCTCGAAGTTGAGCGCTACGCCGTGCTGTTCCGCCAGCCCCGCCAGCTCGCTGCCGTGCTTGGCCAGCAGCGCCTTGTTAGCGGTCACCACATGCTTGCCGGCCCGCAGCGCGGCCTCGACCGCGTTCTCGCGCGGTGCCTTCCTCGCCACCGATCAGCTCGACGAAAACATCGATCGACGGCTCGACGGCGAGCCGCTGCGCCTCTTCGAACCAAGCGATGCCTGCCAGTTCAACGCCACGCTTCTTCTGGCGCGAGCGCGCGCTGACGCCGACAATTTGCAGCTCGCGCCCGAGCGCCAGCGCCATGCGGGTGCCGTGCTCCTGTATGAGCCGCACCAGGCCCATGCCCACGGTACCTAGGCCGGCGATGCCAAGCTTTAGCGGTTGGCTCATTGCGAACCGATACTAACGCGATGCCTTTTGCGGAATAGGGATCACGTTATGCATGGTTTCTGGCGCGCGGGCGAGAAACTTTTTGATGTTACGAGCCGCCTGCCGAATACGATGCTCGTTCTCAACCAGGGCGATGCGCACGTAGCCCTCGCCATATTCGCCAAAACCCAGACCCGGCGAGACGGCAACGTCTGCCTTGTCGATCAGCATTTTGGCAAACTCCACCGATCCGATCTGGCGATAGGCGTCCGGGATCGGCGCCCAGGCAAACATCGAGGCGGCGGGCGCGGGAATGGTCCAGCCCGCCCGGGCGAAGCTTTCCAGCAGGCAATCGCGACGCGCTCTGTAGGTCCGGCGGATCTCCTCCACGCACTCCTGCGGACCGTTCAGGGCGGCGGCAGCGGCGACCTGCACGGGCGTAAAGGCGCCATAGTCGAGATACGATTTAACGCGGGCCAGGGCCGCAATCAGCCGCTCGTTGCCGACCGCAAAGCCCATGCGCCAACCCGGCATGGCATAGGTCTTTGACAGGGACGTGAATTCCACCGTCACGTCCATTGCACCCGGCACCTGCAGCACGGATGGGGGTGGGTTGTTGTCGTAGTAGATTTCCGCGTAGGCGATGTCCGACAGAATGATGAGGTCGAGTTTCTTGGCGAGCTGCACCGCCTCGGTGTAAAAGGCGAGGTCGGCCGTCGCGGCCGTGGGATTGGACGGATAGCTCAGCACCACGGCCAAGGGGCGCGGGATCGAGTGTTTCACCGCGCGTTCGATGCCCCGCAAAAACTCTGCATGCGGATCTTCTCCGGCAGCGCCACTGTTGGGGCCACCACGGCTCGGAATGTGACGGATGGCAGCGCCGGAAATAATAAAACCGAACTCGTGAATCGGGTAGGTCGGGCTTGGACACAAGATCACGTCGCCGGGCGCGGTAATCGCCTGCGCCATATTGGCAAAGCCTTCCTTGGATCCCAGCGTCGCCACCACCTGCGTCTCAGGATTGAGCTTCACGCCGAAGCGCCTTGCATAGTAGGCGGCCTGCGCCCGGCGCAATCCAACAATGCCTTTCGAGGCCGAATAACGATTGGTGCGCGGCTTGGCGACGGTCTCGACGAGCTTGTCTATGATGTGCTGCGGCGTGGGCATGTCCGGGTTGCCCATACCAAGGTCGATAATATCGGCACCGTTCGCCCGGGCCGCCGCCTTGAGACGGTTGACCTCGGCGAAAACATAGGGTGGAAGCCGCTTTACCCGATGGAATTCTTCAATCACGTGCCTAGCCGCCAAACTCTCAAAGTCTGCCGCCTCAGGGCAACCAAAGCGGGCGCGCGCGCCTACTTGCCCTGTTCGATCTGCTTTGCTGCCTCGATCTGGTGCGTGTGACCCCGTTCGATCATTTCGTTGATTTTTTGTTGTTGTTCGTCCTTGCCCATGACCTTCTGCGGTAATTTGGTGAGATCAGGCAACTGCGAGAAGGGCAACGAGTCCGAACAGCCGCCCAACTGAGCCAGCACGGCCGCCATCGCCACCAGAGTGAGCCTGTGTCGCAACCGCCGCATCATGCGGGAAATCCCACACCCCTGTTGGCACAATTGTTAACAGCTCCAAGCCGGTAAGTCTCGGCGGATTGTTGACAAGGCCTAGCAGATTCTTCTGTAAATAGGCATTGGGCTTGAGATTTTTTGCGCCACGTTGCAATCCAATCCCTATCTGATTAAGGAGCAATGCCGTTGGCACGGTCAGGTCGTGTCGAGGCCATCTCTTGGAACCGTTCGAGCGAGAAATGCTGAAAAAAGCGCCAGAATCCCCGCGTCCCGTAGCCATGAACATCGAACTTGGCGCCTACAGGATCGCCAATGCCGAGGAGTTCGGCCGCAACCTGCTGCGGCTGATGGAAGAAGGCGGCAAGGTCATGAGCGGTCTGCTCGAGCGCGCCGATGGCAAGATCAGCCCGATGAGCGCCGCCAGTGACCTGACCGAGGCCACCAAGCTCTTCAGCGAAATAGCCCAGCATTGGGTCGCCGATCCCGGCCGGCTGCTGGAAGCCCAAGGCGAGCTGGCGCGCAATTTCATGGCTCTTGGCTCGGCATCGCTCCAACGCCTGCTGGGCGGGGCGGCTCCCCCTGTGGTGGAGCCGGAGCCCGGGGACAACCGTTTCAAGGATCCCGACTGGAGCCGCAATCCTTACTTCGATTTCTGGAAGCAGTCCTACCTGATCACCACACGCTGGCTCGACGACCTGCTGGACCGGACCGAAGGCCTCGACGAGCGCACCCGACAACGCGCCGAGTTCTACCTCAAACAGGTGGGAAGCGCGCTGTCGCCGTCCAATTTTCCACTGACGAACCCGGAGGTGCTGCGCGAGACCTTCGCCACTAGCGGCAACAATCTGGTGCAGGGCATGGCCAACCTCGTGCACGACCTGGAGAAATCAGGCGACATCCTGAGCATCAGTCAAACCGATACAGAGGCTTTCGAGGTCGGGCGCAACATCGCCACCTCGCCCGGGAAGGTGATCTTCCAGAACGAAATCCTACAGTTGATTCAGTACGCCCCTACCACGGAGAGCGTTTATCAGCGTCCGTTGCTGATCGTTCCGCCCTGGATCAACAAGTTCTACATCCTCGATCTTGGGCCGCAGAAGTCGTTCATCCGTTTTGCCGTCAGCAAGGGCTTCACGGTGTTTGTCGTCTCCTGGGTGAACCCCGACACCCGGCTGGCGCATAAGACCTTCGAAGACTACATGACGGAAGGCATTTTGAGCGCCACCGATGCGGTCAAGCGCGAGACCGCCAGCGACAAGGTCAACGTCATTGGCTACTGCGTCGGCGGCACGCTGCTTGGCACCACGCTCGCCTATTTGGCCGCGCGCGGCGATGAGCCGTTCGCATCCGCCACCTTCTTCGCCGCCCAGGTCGACTTCACCAAGGCCGGCGACCTGATGTTGTTCATCGACGATGCGCAGCTCAAGGCCCTGGAAGAAATGATGGCCGAACGCGGCTATCTCGACGGCTCGCGCATGGCCACCGTATTCAACCTGCTGCGCCCGAAGGACCTCATCTGGCCCTACATCATCAATAACTACCTGTTGGGCAAGAAGCCGTTCCCGTTCGATCTCTTGTTCTGGAACCAGGACTCGACCCGGATGCCGGCGGCCAATCACAGCTTCTACCTGCGTGAATTCTATCACGCCAACAAGCTGGCCCGCGGGCAAATGTCGATCGGCGGGGTCAAGCTCGATCTCGGCAAGGTCAAGTTGCCAATTTACGAGCTGTGCGCCAAGGAGGACCACATCGCGCCGGCAAAGTCGGTGTTCATCGGCTCAAAGCTGTTCGGCGGCCCGGTCACCTACGTGCTGGCCGGCTCCGGTCACATCGCCGGCGTCATCAATCCGCCCGATCGGCCCAAGTATCAGTATTGGACCAACGACAAAAAGGCAGCGACGCTGGAAGCCTGGCTCGAGGGCGCACAGGAACATCCGGGCTCTTGGTGGCCGCACTATGCCAATTGGCTCGCCAAGCAGTCGGGGGCGCAGGTGAAGGCGCGCCCCCCCGGCGAAACCCTGGGCGTCATCGAGGAGGCGCCGGGCAGCTACGTCAAGGTGAAGAGCTAGCCGCGGCGTACTGCGCCAGTTGCGGCGTTCCTTGGGGAGCTTCCGCAACCGCCTCTGCCGGCGCGCTTGGCGCGGGGGCATCGGCCCGGACGTCTTGCGCTTGCAGGCTGCCGTCCGCCCGCGCGGCGCTGACGGCGCCGGCCAACACCGAGGCTAGCGACATGTCATCGGCGTAGCTGTCGCACGCCCGTGCCTGCGCGGCACTGAGCAAAACCAGCAGCGCGGCGACAGCAGATTTCAGGGGGCACATGGGCGCTTCTCCTCATCGGACCGCAGGCAGTATCGATCGATTTGCGGGCAACCAAAATCACGACAGCGTGATCGTTGCCGCCAGCTTCAGGCCCCCAGCGGCGGCGCCGCCAGGTTCGCCGCCCGCGCCAGCAGGTCATAGCTCTTCCGGCGGGCAGCCTCATCATAGGTCCACGTCACGATGGCTATTTCCTGCACGTTGAGGCGCGCGGCCAGCGCAGCGATGGCGGCGATGACCCGGTCGGGGGTGCCAACAAACGCCTCGTTGCGCATCTGCGTAATACGGGCCTGCTCCATCTGCGTGTAAGGGTGCGCAAGGGCGACGTTGGCCGGTTCAAGTGGGGCAAAGATGCCGCGATCGCGCAAGAGGCGGACCCGCGCCCGGGAGGCGAAATGATAGTGGGCCTCTTCCTCGGTCTCCGCTGCCAGCGCCCAAACACACAGCGCGGTGTGCGGCTCGGGATGGCGCTTGCTCGGTTGAAAGAGTTGGCGATAGAGATCGAGGGCTTCCGCGCCGCCCTTGCCATCCGTGAAAAACCAAGCGAAGGCATAGGGCAGCCCGAAGTGCGCCGCCACCTGCGCCCCATAATCGGAGCTGCCGAGCATCCAGATCTCGGGCGAGGTCTCCCCTTCCGGATAGGCCCGCAGCAGCCGGAAGGGATGGCCTTCCGGCAGCGACGTTCCCGTTACCCAGGCCTGTAGATCGCGCACGTCGGCGGGAAAATGCGCCGGTCGCTCGTTGGCAAGTGGATTGAGCGCGAATGCCGTGCGCCCGTCCGATCCCGGTGCGCGACCGAGGCCAAGGTCGATGCGCCCGGGAGCGAGCGCATCCAGCACGCGGAACTGTTCGGCCACCTTGTAGGGGGAATAGTGTGGCAACATCACGCCGGCGCTGCCGACGCGTATTTGCCGCGTCGTCGTGGCGATGGCGGCGATTAGGATCTCGGGAGCGGTGCCGACAATGCTGCCATGGTTGTGGTGCTCGGAAAGCCAGAACCGGGCATAGCCCAGGGCCTCGCAGTAACGCGCCAGGGCAAGCGTATTGTTGATCAATTCGGCGTGCGGACGATCGACAAGGGCAACCGATTGATCGAGCACCGACAGACGTAGCAGGACGCATCCTCCTTCTGGGCCAAGCGAGATTTGCCGCCGGCCGCGCCACGATCGCAGCCGGCCGCGCCGGCCCGCCGATCTTGCCCATGTGTATTGCCAGTGTCGGCGCCAGCCAGCAACCGTGCCAGTTGGTGGCACCCTTGCTCGCCACGGCAAGGGTCTGAGCGCCTGCGCCCCTTTTTTTGGCCAACCGGAAAGCCAACGGACCGGGCCGGCGGTCAGCATTTGCCCGCTGGCATGGCGCCTGCGCCCTTCGACCGCAGCGTTAAAGCCGCACCCAGAAAGAGGAGCGGCCGCGCGCGATGCGCGCCCCGACCGCCGACGCCGAGGAAAAAAGCCTCGGGCTGAGGCCGGCATTGCCCGGCCCACCGGCCCATCCGCCTGACGCGTCGACCATAAGGCCTTTGCCGGTGGCAGCCGCGCTGTGACATAACCGGCGCGGACCCGCACGCAACGGAGATAGACGATGCTGAAATTCTACTACAACGG
The DNA here is from genome assembly GCA_963820375.1 of uncultured Alphaproteobacteria bacterium. Lineage (GTDB taxonomy): Bacteria > Pseudomonadota > Alphaproteobacteria > Rhizobiales > Hyphomicrobiaceae > AWTP1-13. The sequence goes on from CAWFZX010000003.1 coordinate 135,970, forward strand.
CTCACCTAACCCGACCAAGGTCGCCCTGTTCCTCGAAGAGGCGGCTCTGCCCTACGAGGCGGTGCCCGTCGACACACGCAAGGGCGATCAATTCAAGGCCGCCTTCCTTGCCATCAATCCGAACGGCAAGGTACCGGCGATCGTCGATGGCGACGTCACGGTGTTCGACAGCAATGCCATCCTGCTCTATCTTGCCGAAAAGACAGGCAAGTTTCTGCCCAACAACACGCCGCAGGCGCGCGGCGAATTACTCTCCTGGCTGATGTTCGTCGCCACCGGCGTTGGACCCTTCTCCGGCCAGGCCGTACACTTCCGGCACTTCGCGCCTGAGAAGGTGCTCTATGCCGCCAACCGCTACAGCTTTGAAGTCGAGCGCCACTACAGCATTCTTGATGCGCGCCTGGCCAAGCAGCCCTACATGGTGGGCGATAGCTACAGTATCGTCGACATGTCTGTATGGGGTTGGACCCGCCTTGGGCCTTTCGTGCTCGGCGAGGAAGCAGCGGCGCGCTACCCCAACCTCAAACGGCTGATCGAGGAGATCAGCGCGCGGCCGGCGGCACAGCGCGCAGTCGCACTCAAGGATCGGCACAGCTTCAAGGCGGAAATGGACGATGAGGCGCGCCGTATCATGTTCCCGCACAACGCCCGGCTGGCGAGCTAGCTCACGGCGCCCGCGCAAGTACGGCCGGGCGCGCCCATAGGCTGTGGGAAAATTGCCGCGCTGTCGGTGTAGCGGCGAGTTTTCCTCGCCTCTGGACGCGGCCGCGGCCCCGGTCGGGCAGCAGCGCCGAGGAGCGCCCCCATGCCTTATTCCAACTACCGGCCCGATCTGATGGGCTCGGCGGTGCTGACGCCGGCGGGCAGCTTCGAGGCGGGGTCGCTGCAAACTTTTACCTTGGTCTACACGGCCGGTGCCTTCGGCATCGACGACACCGGATCCATTAAGATTGGCTTCCGGTTTGCGACCGACTTCGGGCCGGTCCAGCTCAGCGATCCGAAGGCACAGGGCTATACCAGCATTGCGGCCTCCAACGGGGCGACCCTCGAAGCCAAGTGGGAGTTCAAGCGCAACATCCGGCCCTGGAGCCGGTCGCTCTATGTCGGCGTCGTCAGGGACTTTCTGGCACCCGGCGATACCATCACCATCCGTTTCGGCGACCGCCGCTTTGGCTCACCGGGCATTCGCTTGCAGACCTACTGCGAGAACGCCTTCGAGTTTCGCGTGTTCGCCGATCCGATCGCCACCTATGACTACGTCGCGCTCACTGAAAGTCCGCGGATCGCGCTGGTGCCGGGGCCGGCTGTGACCACATTCGCCGTACTGCCGACTTTGGCCCGGGTGGGCGAACCATTCCGCCTGGCGCTTGCAGCACAGGACAAATGGGGCAACCCAACCGATCGGGAGGAGCGCATTGTCCGCTTGCAAGGCGATGCCTCAATTTTGCACCTGCCGGCGACGGCACGTCTGAGGCGAGGATCGTTTGCCACGCTGGTCGAAGGGCTGAGCGCGGCGGCGCCCGGCGACGTCCATGTTCGTGTTCTCGACGAGGCCGGCGCCGAGCTGTGCCGTTCCAATCCGCTCCGGATCGCGCCACCGGGCACGGCCTTGCGTCACTTCTGGGGCGATACCCACGGGCAATCCAACGAGACCTTGGGCACCAATACGGCGCGTGAGTATTTCCAGTTTGGTCGCGACAAGGCCTTGCTGGATGTGATCGGGCATCAGGGCAACGACTTCCAGATCACGCCTGCGTTCTGGCGCGAGCTCAATGCCCTCACCCACGAATTCGACCAGCCGGGCCGCTTCGTGTGCATTCCCGGCTACGAGTGGTCTGCCAATACCGCCGTCGGTGGTGATCGCAACGTGCACTACCGCCATGAGGGCGAGCCCATCCACCGCTCCTCGCATGCCCAAGTTGTCGACAGCGGCGAGGAGCCCGCCGATGCGCACACCGCCCATGCCCTATTCGCCAGGCTCAAGGACAAGGACTGTGTCGTCATGGCGCACGTCGGCGGGCGCTATGCCGACATCAAGTACGCGCACGACCCGATGGAGACGGCGGTCGAGGTGCATTCGGCTTGGGGCACGTTTGAATGGATCTTGCGCGATGCCTTCGAGAACAACTATCGGGTCGGCATCGTCGCCAACTCGGATGGGCACAAAGGCAGACCCGGCGCCTGCTACCCCGGTGCCTCGTTCTTCGGCAGCATGGGCGGCCTCACATGCTTTTTGGCGGAGCACCTCGATCGCAGTGCCATTTTCGAATCGATGCGGCGCCGGCGACACTACGCGACCACGGGCAATCGCGCTTTCCTCAGCGTCTCGGTCAAGACCCCAGCCGACGCCGAGGTCTTCGAACGCGATCCAGCCGCCGGACCGACACGTTCGCGCTTGGCGCGCCGCCTGCTGATGGGTGATATCGCTCGCGTCGCTGGCAACGAGGTCGAGCTGGCGGTCGAGGTCATCGGCTCAGCACCGATCGAACGCTTGGACATCTGGGATGGTCTCGACCACCTGGAGACCATCAGACCCTATGGCGAAGCCGAGCTCGGCGCGCGCGTCCGCCTCCTTTACGAAGGCGCCGAATATCGCGGTCGCGCACGCACGACGACCTGGGATGGAGCGCTGCGCATAAAGGGTAACCGCATCTTGCGCGCCGCCGTCATTAACAACTGGAACCTCGAGCGCGGCATCCAGAGCCAAGGCGCCGACGGCCTCACTTGGAAGGCCGTTACCACCGGCAATTATGGCGGCATCGATCTGTGGCTGAACGCTGCGCTCGTCGGACATCTCATGTTCAAGACCGCGCCGATCGCCGGCGAAGTCGCCATCGCCGAGCTCGGCCTAACGGAGCGCATCTTCGATGCCGGTGGTTTGCAGCGCGCGGTCAAACTCTACAGATTGCCCAGCGTGATGACTGAGCGCCACCTGCTGCTGGAGCGGAAGCTGCGGCTGAGGCCGCAGGGCGATACACGCCTGTTTGTGCGCGTGCAGCAGGAGGACGGCCACCGCATGTGGTCGAGCCCGATCTATCTGTTTCAGTAGGCGGCAAGACCTTGCCTGGCGCTATTTGCGGCGGGCGAACTCAGTGCCGATTGAGGATCGTCACCAAGCCCAGCTCCGGCTCGATGCGGAGCTCGTCACCATTGCGGATCAGCGTCGTCGGATCGCCGGCCTCGAAGCGGTCGACCAAGGTCAGCCCCGCAAAGGCGGCGCCTTGAGCCAAGATGGTGTTCGTGCGATCGAACACGATCGCCTTGGGCACGAGGCCGCGTTCTTTCATCTCACGCAGCATCCAAGCCGAAGCTACCCCGCCCTTGGCGGTCACCAGCACCAGGATCTTGTCGTGATAGCTCTGTCCATAAAGTCTGTGCGCGGGACGCGAGAAGGTGCCTTTGAGGCGATCCAAATCATAGCGCGCGGAGAAATTGTCGCGAGCGACCAGTGCGCTGCCTGCCACCGTCGCACCGATGCCACGGTGGCATTTCAATACGATTGCCATCACACGATCCGTCCGGCAACGGCGCTATCGATGCATTGTTCCATGCTGGCGAGCGTGGGCTGATAGCCGTAGCCGCCGATGATATTGACCAGCTTGGCCGAATTGGTCAGCAGGCGCTGCCAGCCGTTCGCCTCAGCCATCTCGCGCGCGTAACTCTGGTAGAAGCACACGCCGGAGGTGACGATGCCGCCAGCCTCTTCGATCGACTGCGTGAGGCCCATGCGGTCGGCGGCGAATTTGATTTCGGGTGAGGTCGCCACGATCAGGGTTGTATCGACGCTGATACGCCGGCCGGCGATGAGAGCGGCAACCCGTCCAATCTCCAGCAACGAGAGCTGCGGCGCCGCAAACACCACCACGTCGACCTTGTCGCCCTGCGCCGCATAGCCGGCATAGAAGGCGGCGACGTCTTGCGCCTCGATCGTAAGCGCCGCCGGCCTGGAGCGTCCGGCAAAGACTGAAGTCAGGCTCGCCGCCTCCGGCGTCACGCCGGGGATGTGGTAGAGAGCCACGGAACCGAAACTCGCCAGCGCTGCCCCGAAATGCTTGAGTTCGTCTGAATTGGGCTGCGTGTCCAAGCCGGTGACAACCGGCACCTCCCAGTAGCTGTTGGTGGCGCGACCGACAATGCCGCCAAGCGCCCCCCAATCGGCAAGATCGCGCGGCCGATGCCGAACGGCGAAATGCATGGTGCCGGCGCGATGCACGTCCAGATGGTAGCCGTAGCGCGGCGTGCGACCGGTAAGGCCAGCGGCCAGCGCAGACGGGCCGCCTTCGAAATTGCTGCGCGCACCCATGACGCTGTTGCAATAAATGACGACGCCGGTGTCGCCGAACGCCATGTGCTCGCCGCGGACCGGTGGCAGGATGGTTTGATAGTTGATGCAGGTGTTCGTCATCAGCACGCCCAACGCCTCGAAAGCGCGTATCGTGCGCGCCTCAAGGTCTGCCATCGCATCGGTCTGCCGCAACCGTTTGTAGGTGGCAAAATCGAGCCCGCGCGGATCGGTGATGGTCGGGATGCTGACCCGGCACTGCTCCCTGGGCAGCGCGGCAAGGGCTTCGAGCCAGGCCACCCCCGAGGCACCGAGACTTTCCGTATCGGCCATAATGTGGGCCTGGCCGACCCGCACGAAATCGGCGGCGTCGAAGAAGCTGCCGACGGCAAGCTGATGTTGCATGGCCCACTGGCGGGCGGGTCCCATGGCGCCCGCCAGCATGGCCCGTTCCTCCTCGTCGAGGTACATCCGACCGCTCGCACGCTGGCGGCGGCTAGCCGCCGCCTCTCAAGCCTATTTCGCCGCTGCTTCCTTAAGGACCGGAGTGATGCGTGCCATCTCGCTCTCGACCAGCTTCTGCAGGCCGGCCGGCCCCCGATCGGCCTTTTCAGGTGCGGTGCTGCCAAGCTCGACGTAGCGCTGCACCGTGGCCGGATCGTCGAGGGCCTTGCTCAAGGCGGCGCTCAACTTATCGATGATGTCGCCAGGGGTGCCCTTCGGTGCCACCATCGCATTCCAGGCACTGAAGATGAAGTCGACGCCCGCCTCTTTGGTGGTGGGGACGTCTGGCAGGCTCTCGAGACGCTGGGCGGCGGCTATCGCATACACCTTGATGGTGCCACCCTTGATCTGCGGGATGACGTTGAGCGACTGGTCGACCATGTAGTCGATTTGGCCGCCCACCAGGTCGTTGAGGGCAGGTGCGGTGCCGCGGTAGGCCACCAGCGCGGGCTTGAGACCGAACTGCGCATTGAACAAGGTGCCGGAGACGTGCGAGATCGAGCCTACGCCGGCGTGACCGTAGCTCAGCTTGGCGTCGTTCTGCTTCAGAAAATCGATGAACTCCTTGAGGTCCTTCGCCGGATTGTCTTTTTTGGAGACGATCGCCTGCGGCGTGAAATTGGCGATCCCAACCTGCGCAAAGCTTGTCGCTGGATCATATTTGAGATTGGGATAGAGCGCGGGCGCGGCCGATTGGGTGCCCATGTTGCCGACGCCCAGGGTGTAACCGTCGGGCTCGGCGGCAGCGACACGTGTCATGCCGGTGGTGCCCCCCGCGCCGCCGACGTTTTCGACCACGAACTGCTGTCCCAGCGTGCGCGACATGTGGTCACCGACGATGCGTGCCACCACATCTGTCGGCCCGCCGGCTGCAAACGGCACGACCAGGGTGACGGCCTTACTGGGATAGTTTGCATCGGCGGCCACAGCGTGGGTCCCGGCAAGGACGACCGCGAGCATGGCAACAAACCCACCTTGAAGCATTTTGCAAAAGCCTCCTTGCCGTTTGGTTTGCCGCTTTTTGGCTTGCTTTTCCCTCTTGGCTTGCCAATCCCGTGCAGCCTAACCTTGGCCCGATCCTGACCATCCTGGGTCCGTTTGGCAACCGCCGCCCAACCCGCAAGCCTCGCGGCTCGAGGCTTGCTCGCCGGCGTCGGCTTGCGGCGTGCCTTGGGTGGCGGCCCCAGCATGGCTGGACCAACGGCGCAACTTCGGCCAATATCCCGCCCTGTGTGGGCCTGCCATGCCCACGTCCTTACAAAGAGAGACCCACATGACGTTTCGACCCCTTGCCGTCGTGAGCGCGCTCGTGCTTGCGCTCGCGGCCACGCCGGCGGCCGCGAAAACCTTCCGCTATGCCTTCCAGGGCGACCTCAACGCCCTCGACCCCTATACCCTCAACGAGAGCTTCACGCTGGGCGCCCTCGGCAATGTCATGGAGGGGCTGACCAAGCGGGACAAGGACCTGAAAATCATCCCCGGCCTGGCCGAGCGCTGGGAGATCGTCGATCCCCTGAAGTGGCGTTTTCATCTTCGCAAGGGCGTCAAGTTCCACGGCGGCGAAGACTTCACGGCCGATGACGTCGTCTTTTCGCTCGAGCGCATGCGCAGCCCAGGTTCGCAGATCAGGACGCGCGCGCCGGCCGACATGAAGGCCGTGAAGGTCGACGATCACACGGTCGATTTCGTGCTGACCTCGCCCAACCCCATCCTGCACGCGGAATGGGACACCTGGTACATCTTTTCCAAAAAGTGGTCCGAGGCCAACGGCGCCACGCAGGCGCAGACCGCGCAGGCGACCTCGCTCAATCCCTTCGCGCTCAAGGCCAATGGCACCGGCCCCTTCACCATCGTCAGTCACGAACCAGGGGTGAAAACAGTCTTCAAGCCCAACCCCAATTGGTGGGGAAAGCCCGAGCATAACCTGACCGAGGTCATCTTTCAGACCATCAAGTCGGATGCCACCCGCGTCGCCGCCCTGCTGTCCGGCGACATCGACATGATGGACCCCGTACCGGTCCAGGATATCGACCGTGTCAAGGGCAATCCCAACGTCTCCGTCCTCACCGGACCGGAGTTGCGCACCATCTTCCTCAACTTGGATTCGATGCGAGATGAGCTGCTCTACTCCAACGTCAAGGGCAAGAACCCGTTCAAGGATGCCCGCGTGCGCAAGGCCTTCTACCAGGCGATCGACATGGAGGCGATCCACGCCAAGGTCATGCGCGGCATGTCGGTCAATTCTGCGCTGTTGATCTCGCCGCTGCTTTTTGCGCGCGCCGGCGAATTCAAGCGCTGGCCCTATGACACGGCCGCAGCCAAGAAACTGCTCGCCGAGGCCGGCTATGCCAACGGCTTCGAAGTGACGCTGGATTGTCCCAACGATCGCTATGTCAACGATGAAGGCATCTGTCAGGCCGTGGCGCAGATGCTGTCGCGCATCGATGTGAAGGTGAAGCTGAATGCCATGCCAAAGGCGAAGTACTTCCAGAAGGCCGGGCAAACCGACAAGTACAATTCCTCCTTCAGCCTGCTGGGCTGGACGCCGGGTTCGTTCGATAGCTGGAACGTCATCGCCAACATCCTGGGCTGCCGCGACGCTAACGGCAAAGGCGGCATCTTCAACTACGGCGGCTATTGCAACCAGCGGATCGAGGAGCTGGCCCAGAAAATCCTGGTCGAGACCGATAGCAAAAAGCGCGATGAGATGATCGCCGAGACCTTCAAGATCAACCACGAGGAAGCGGGCGTGCTGCCGCTGCATCAACAAGCGCTGGCCTGGGGCGTCTCAAAGAAGGTCGAAATCGCGCAGCGGGCCGACAACCAGATCCTGTTCTACTGGGCAAAAATGCAGTAGCCGGCGAGGCGCCGGGCGGCTCGTCCCGGCGCCAAGCCGACAATGCTGCTACAGACGACCAATGTTAGCCTTTGCAATTCGTCGGCTGTTCGAGGCCGCCATCGTCATGCTGACGGTGGCGCTGCTGGCGTTCGTGCTGTTTCGTTTCGTCGGCGATCCCGTCAATCAGATGGTCGGCCAGGACACCTCCCTGGAAGACCGCATGCGATTGCGTGAGGAGTTGGGCCTCAATGATCCGGTGGCGCTGCAATTCGGTCGCTTCCTCGCCAGTGCGGCGCGCTTCGATTTCGGCATTTCCTATCAAATGAAGCAGCCCGTGACCGCGATCATCTCCGAGCGGGCACCCGCAACCATCGAGCTTGCCCTGGTCGCCGCCCTGTTCGCGGTCGGCCTGGGCATCCCGATGGGCGTCTATACCGGCATCCACCGCGAGAGCTGGCTCTCCAAGGTTTTCCTCAGCGTATCGTTGATCGGAGTGTCGCTGCCGACCTTCCTGATCGGCATTTTCCTGATCTATGTGTTCGCTGTGAAACTTGGGGTTCTGCCGTCCTTCGGCAGAGGTGAGGTCGTTCGCCTTGGCTTCTGGCGGACGGGGCTCCTCACCGCATCCGGACTGAAGGCGCTGATCCTTCCAGCCATCACGCTCGGGTTGTTCCAGATGACCCTGGTGACGCGACTGGTCCGGGCCGAGATGCTAGAGGTGCTGCGCACCGACTACATCAAGTTCGCCCGAGCGCGCGGCCTGACGCGGCGCGCCATCAACTTCGGGCACGCCTTGAAGAACACGCTGGTGCCCGTCATCACCGTCATCGGGCTGCAGCTCGGCGCGGTCATCGCCTTCGCCATTATAACCGAGACGGTGTTCCAATGGCCAGGCATGGGATTGATGTTCATTCAGGCGGTGCAGAGTGCCGATATTCCAGTGATGGCCGCCTATCTGCTATTGGTGGCGTTTCTTTTCGTACTGATCAACTTCCTGGTCGACCTGCTCTACGTCCGCGTCGATCCTCGCATTCGCATCTACGGTCGAGGCGTGTGAACGCGATGCAGGACGCGCCCGACAAGGTTGAGACACTGGCTCCCACCCTGTCGGACGCAATTGACACTGCGGGCATCTCCCGTTTGCGACCCGCTGTCGCCGGTGCGACGCGGTTGCGACGCTTTCTCGATAGCGATCTCTTGTACAGCTTTCTGCGCTCCAAAGTCGTGGTGCTGGCGGCGATCCTCACCGCCCTCATGGTCGGGGCCGCCTTTCTTGCGCCGGTGATCGCGCCGCACAACCCCTACGACCTCAAGTCCTTGAGCCTGCTTGATTCCAATCTACCGCCAATGTGGGAAAAGGGTGGCGAGCGCAGCTATCCCTTGGGCACGGACGATCAGGGACGGGACATCCTCTCCACCATCCTCTACGGCACCCGCGCGTCGATCCTGATCGGCATCTGCTCGGTCCTGCTGGCCGTGGCCATCGGCCTGTCCGCGGGGCTGTGCGCTGGCTATGCCGGGGGGCGCACCGATGCCTTGATCATGCGCGTCGCCGACGTGCAGTTGACGTTTCCTGCCATTCTCACCGCCCTGCTGATCGACGGCGTGGCGATTGCGATTTTCAAGAATTACAACCTGGATGCGGCCAAATTTACGATTCTCGTGGTCGCCATCGGCCTGTCGTTTTGGGTGCAATACGCCCGCACCGTGCGCGGCGTGACGCTGGTCGAACGCAATAAGGAGTATGTGCAGGCGGCGCGCCTCATCGGCATCGGCACCGTCAAGATCATGTTTCAGCACATCCTGCCCAATGTGCTCAGTCCGGTGCTGGTGATCGCCACCATCAACCTGGCGCTGGCTATCATCACGGAGGCAACGCTGTCGTTCCTGGGTGTGGGCTTGCCGGCCACCGAGCCCTCGCTCGGCACCATGATCCAGATTGGCAACAGGTACTTGTTCTCGGGCTCGTGGTGGATGGTTGCCTTTCCCGGACTGACCTTGGCGGTGCTGGCCCTGGCCGTCAATCTACTGGGGGACTGGTTGCGCGATGCGCTCAATCCCAAGCTGCGCTGATCGGCAAAGCAAGAGATCCCTGCCGCCGGTGGCGCAGCGCACCGCCCTGGCAGCACGTCTTTGGCCAAGCCACAGGCCTGGCAATCCGACCGCGCCAGACCGGGTTGGGCCGGCCGGTAGAGAAATGGGGCGCCCCTTGGCAATTGCAGGAAGCCCGAACCATCGGCGGTACCCGTGAACGAGCCGGCCCTGTCTGTGCGTGACCTCGTGATCGGCTTTCCGACGCGCCGCGGGATGCTGACGGCCGTCGATGGCATCTCCTTCGATATCGCCCCCGGCGAGGTGCTGGGCGTGGTGGGCGAGTTGGGCGCCGGTAAATCGCTGACGGGCGCCGCCGTCATTGGCCTGCTCGAGCCGCCCGGCCGGATCGTCAGCGGCACGGTGCATCTAAAAGGGCGACGCATCGATGATCTCGAGCCGGAAGCCATGCGCCAAGTGCGCGGGCGTCGGATCGGCATGGTGTTCCAGGATCCGCTGACCAGCCTGAACCCACTTTACCGGATCGGCGAACAGATCGTGGAAACGATCCGCACCCACGCCAGCGTTTCGGCGGCGACGGCCTGGGAGCGGGCGATTGCGCTTCTGCAGGAGGTCGGCATCCAGGGTGCGCGCGCTCGCATCAATGCCTACCCGCACGAGTTCTCGGGCGGCATGCGCCAGCGGGTGGTGTTGGCCTTGGCCCTGTGCGCGGAACCGGATCTGCTGATCGCTGATGAGCCGACCACCGCGCTCGATGTGTCGATCCAAGCGCAGATCATTGCCCTCATCAAGCGCCTGTGCCGGCAACGCGGCACGGCAGTTATGCTGATCACGCACGACATGGGCGTGATCGCCGAGACGGCGGATCGGGTCGCGGTCATGTACGCGGGCCGCATCGCAGAAGTCGGTCCGGTGCGCGACGTGGTGCGCCAGCCGCACCACCCCTACACCAAGGGTCTGATGGGGGCGATACCGTCGGCCGAGACGGCAGCCACCGCGCGGCTCACGCAGATCCCCGGCTCCATGCCGCGCCTCGGGGCAATCCCGCGGGGCTGCGCCTTCAACCCGCGCTGTCCACACGCCTTCGATCGCTGCCATCTGGAACGCCCCGAGCCGATGGCGGCGGGCAGCTCGCGAGCCGCCTGTTGGCTATTGGCGACAGGCGCCGGAGCATCGCCATGAGCACGGCCCCAGCGCTCGTTGAAGTGCACAATCTGACGCGGGAGTTCGATGTCTCCAAGCCTTGGCTCAATCGCCTGATCGAGGGTGAAAAACGCACCCTTCTCAAGGCCGTGGCGGGGGTGTCTTTCTCGATCGGCAAACGCGAAACGCTGGCACTGGTCGGCGAGTCAGGGTCCGGCAAGTCGACCGTCGCGCGCATGATCGTCGGCCTGCTGCCGCCAACGCTTGGCAGGGTGAGCATCGATGGCATCGACATGTGGGCAGCAGCGACGGCCAGCGAGCGCCAGAAGCTGCGCCGCCGGCTGCAGATGATCTTTCAAGACCCTTATGCCAGCCTCAATCCGCGCTGGCGCGTCGACCGCATCATCGCCGATCCCATCAAGGCCTTCCGGTTGGCTACGGGTCGGACAGAGATCGACGACCGCGTCGGTGAGTTGTTGCGGCTGGTCGGCCTCGATCCGGCCGACGGTCGCAAGTATCCGCACGAATTCTCTGGTGGTCAGCGGCAGCGCATCTGCATCGCCCGCGCGCTCTCCTCGAACCCCGAATTCATCGTTTGCGACGAGCCGACCAGCGCGCTCGACGTTTCCGTGCAGGCGCAGATCCTGAACCTGATGCGCGATCTGCAGGACCGCCTGGGTCTTTCCTATTTCTTCATCAGCCACAATCTTGCCGTCGTGAAGCACATGGCAGCGCGCATCGGCGTCATGTATTTGGGTCGGATTGTGGAGTTGGCGCCATCCGCGGATCTCTTCAAAACGCCGAGGCATCCTTATTCGCGCATGCTGATCGATGCCTTGCCGGACCTCACCATGCGCGGCAGGCAGCGCAAGCCGATCGAGGGCGAAATTCCCAATCCGATCGCACCGCCGGCAGGCTGCGCCTTCCATCCGCGCTGTCCGCACGCCTTTGACCGCTGTCGTCGCGAGACGCCGCAGTTACGGGCGGCTGGTTCCGCAAGCGCCGCCTGCCATGCGGTTGCCGAGGGACGGATCTAAGACCGTTCGAGCCTCAGGGCCAACGCCGCAGGCTGTCGCGTCCAAAGCTCCATTCCGGGGTGACAAGGTGCTCGCCAAAATCCAAGGCGTACCAGGGCTGACCGTCACCGCTCGCCGGGTTTTTGAGAATGTGCATCTCCTGCGCGGGCATAAAGCTCTGTAGCAAGAGGAAGCGCTGCTCCCGCGTTGAGGGATTCTCAACGAGGTCGACAACGAGCACGGCGTGGCCGGGAAAGCCCCCTTTGATGAAGACGTCACCGGTCCGCAGGTCGGCCACCGGCACCCGCTGCAAGGAGCGCTCCAACGAATACGTGCCGGCGCGGGTAAAGACGACATCCAAGTAGCGCCGGAAGGCGGCATAGCTGGCGTCGGCTTTGGCGGCAGGCGACCACATCAGGGTGCGGCCCGACCCTTTCGGCCGCTCCCCCGCCGCCCAGCGGGCAAAGGCGATCGGTTCGGCCGATCCGGTATCGTGGAAAGCAATCAGGGCGGCGGCATTGCCGGCAAACAGCCATTCCGCCCTCAGCCGCATGACAGCGTCGGCGCATTGCTGCAGATCCCGGACACCAACGTCGATATCGACGACGGCAGCGTGCACGTCCTGGCGCGACTTGGGCCGGCCATCATGGAGCAAAACCTCGCTTCCCGGGGGCTTCAAGGGCAAGCCGCGCAGCCAGGCGGCAAAGCTCTCGGCTGCGACGGCCCGACGCTCAAAACCGGGCGGTGGCGCAATTCGCGTGGCCAGCGTGTCTGCTTCTGACGGATCACGCATGTGCCAGGCATAGCGGGGGGCCGACGCCGCCGGTGCGGGGACGAGGGCGAGGGCCAGGACCAAGGACACGGCCAAACAAACCGGCGGCGTGAGCATGTGGGCGATAGATGCACACCCTTCCGGCAGTTCCAAGGCGCTTTTGCTGGGTTTGGCACAGCCCGGCGGCAGGGCCGCCGGGCTGCGTGGCCACAAGGGCCCAGAGTGGTGCGGGCGTTACGCCGAAACAGTGAGGTGCCAACGGGACCGTCGGCCAAAGCCGGAGCCTTGTCGGCTCAAGTCACGGGGCAACCTCTGCTTGTGAGGCCCGCCTGATAAGGATCAGGATTACGGATCTTCCGCCGTCACCGCCACCCGCCCCTGTCGGCGGCAGAACAATGGTGACAAGGTCCGGCGAAGAGCCGTCGCGACGATCAAATTGTTGGACGCTGCCGTCTCCAACCAGGGCAATGGAATGCACCTGCCAGGACGGCCGGAAAACTGCCCGGGGGCGACATTTTCTTAGACCTCCTTTCGTCAGGATCGACCCATCGTGACCTGCCTGAGCCGACGCGTCAAATCACAACTGGAGGCGCGCTTGGGAGCGTGCAAGGGCCGCGGCTGAATGCCGGGCCGACGACCGGGCTGCCAGCCGCTTTGTCCGTTGTCCTGGTTGCCATGGCACCGGCCGGGTCACGCCGATCCGGCGAGCAGCTCCTCAAGCATATGAAAGCAGCAGGAGAGGGGCTAGCAGCTGACAAACGCGGGGGTCGCGGAGAACGACAGCGGCCGTGCCACATCTATCGGGACGGAATCGCGGAGGTTCCCGGATCGGCAAAGATAACGACGCCGGCTGGGTCGACCGCGAAAATCTGCCGGCAAGGCGGCAGATCGGGGAGGTAGCCGAGCTTCAGGTCAAGGCGAAATTGAACCGCCAGCCAGGCCTCCTCCAATTGCTTGCCGGCGGCGAGAACCTTGTGCTCACCGCACAAGAGCGCCAAGGTCCACCCCGCCCGGATGGTTGTGAATTGTGCTCCGCAGTCGCTTGGCGCAACCGACATTGCTTTGCATTTGCTGACAGCGAGCCCGATTGCTCGGGCCAGCGAGGTTTCGGTGGCGACCCCCCAAGATCCATTTCGCGCGAGCGTCGCCACGGTCCAGCCGGCGCCGTCTTCGGCGCTCGCACCATCGAGTTCGATGCTCGCCGCGGCTCCAGCGCCGAGCAAGATCAGTCCGCCAAGGAACGAACAGCTGCGAAACGATATCATCAAAGCCTGAGCTTTCCGGCGCTGCTGCATGGATCCAATCCCCGCGCTGAGGTTATCGCAGCATGGCCCGACGCGATGCCCGAGCGCTGTGCTGTTGAGCACACGCTCCGATCGAGAAGGCGGAGGTTCGGGCGAAGGGAAGGGGGCAAATTCAGGAGGCGAACTGCATGCGCTGGCGGCAACCGCTGATAGCCGGTTTGCGGCGGCGGCACGAAAGGACGTGCGGTCCGGGCGGGCACCAACCGGCCGGACGGGTATCTTGGGCGACCCTTGGCGACTTAGCCGGTGTCGAGGCCGGCCCGCAGCCACCTGCTCGCCGCGACGTGCTCCTACAGAGGCGGACCGGCCTAGCCTGTCGAGCGACATCGCGCTCGTGCTCGAGGATCATATCTCGAGGCGCAAAAAGATGGGGAGAAAGCGGTGAAGATCGCCACCGTGCTGGTGCCGGTCGCGGCCGGTTTCTCACCTGCGCCGCCTGTAGTCCAGCGCCATTCGCAGCAGTGCGGCACGCTTCAGGGCCTGCTGGCGGGACCGTCCCGGTCGACAGGTCATCCCTCGAAGCTCCCGTTCGGCTGGAGCTTGCGGAATCGAGATGTCCAAAGTCGTCTCAGCTCAAGCTCGGTCTTGCCGTCATCGTAGGCGGGCGACGTCAGGGGCAGGGCCTTTGTGACGGTGATCGCCACGATGGCGCGGATACGCCCGGCAAGCGCTCCGCGGAAGTGTTGCAGGAGGCGGTCGAAGCCGTCTGCCCCTTGCTCAACCACCTGTGCCGTCCCGGCGAACCGATAGCCCCGACGCACGAAGGGATCGACAAAGTTCACCTCGATCCGCGGATTGTTCCGCAGATTTCGGATCGTTCCGGGTGATCGGATCTCGCCGAACGCGATAGTCGCGTCGTCGAGCACTACGAAGGTGCCTTTCGGCGAGACGTTGGGCGCGCCGTCCAAAGCCGTCGTCGCAACGAACCCGAGCCGCTGCTCCTCGACGATTCGCTTCATGTCTGGCGTCAGCATCTTCGGTCTCATGTGCTGCGCAACTTCAGGCGAGTTCGGCAGATATCCGCGCCGTCTGGCGGGGGTTCGGCGCCCCCCCATGTAGCCCCCTACTCGCCGCGGCTTTGGCACCCGCCTGATCGAGAACGGTCTTCCTCATCCCCTCGATGGCAAGGTGAAGCTAGATTTTCTGCCGGGCGGCGCCGTGTGCGCGATGATGCCACTCGTCAAATTGCGGCCTGAAAATTCAAACTGAGACAGTTCCGGGCCATTGGCAAGACCATGGCCGCTCACCACGCCGGCATCGCGCGCTAGTTCGCGGCGGAAAGGCCACCAGTGGACCTCCGAAGGGGCGGCATCGGTACACTGGCTCAAGATCTATCCGAAGGACATCTTGCACAGCGTTAAAGAAGTAACGACAGTTTGCGAGCGCGCGGCATCACCATCCTGCACTGCTCCGGCGACAAAGCGTGGGGCTCAGGCGGCTGGTGCAGTGGTTGAACGGCAAGTCGATCGGTGAACGAGATGATTTCCGACCGGACTATCGGATCGACCTGGGGCAGTGGCAGAGAAACTGGCGGACGCTATCCCGCTGAAGGTGCGTTTTAACCCGCCTCGGACGGTCGCGACCGGAACCACGCTTGCATCCGTTTTCAGCATTGCACTACCGTTTGACGTCGAACTCGAACACCTGTCGAGTGCCCAGCGGCCTCGCGACGATCGTGGAACAATAGCGATGCCCATTGAACAATCTCGCGACCCAAAGCAATTCTCCGATTTTGAACGATCGGGCTGGGACAACAACATCAGCGGTTACGATGCCGCCTTCGGTGCGGTGGCCCGCCAGAGTGTACGTCGCATGCTCGATGCCGCGCGGGTGACGCGCGGTATGCGAGTACTGGATGCATGTTGTGGCCCCGCCATGCTGGCGGCAGGGGCATTGGAACGTGGAGCGGAGGCAGTCGGTCTTGATTTCTCCTTAGCGGCGGTCGAACTCGCCCGGAGGTTGGTGCCCAAGGGCAGTTTTGAGCGAGGCGACGTCCAGGCTCTACCGTTTCCGGCGGGACGTTTTGATGCCGTGCTCTGCGGCTACGGTCTCATGCACTTGCCGGACCCCGCCGCGGCGTTGCGCGAGATGCTACGGGTGCTGCGCCCTGGTGGCCGAGCAACACTCAGCGTTTGGGCCTCAACTGGCTTCGGTTTCAGCTTGGTGTATGAGGCGGTTCGTGCCCGCGGCAGCCTGGATGTGAGCTTGCCGCACGGGCCCGATTTTTTTCAGTTTGGATCACCGGAGCGAATGTTGGCGGCGCTGGAGCAGGCGGGCTTCGCCGACACCGCAGCGTTTTCCTTCCATCAGGACTGGCGCGTGCTCAATGCGGACAGTTACATTGAATCCATTCTTACTGGCACAGTCCGTGCTCGCGCCGTTCTTGCCGCTCAATCGGGTGCGGCGGCGGCTGACGTGCGCGCCTATATGGCCGACTATCTGAGCCGCTTTCGATCGCCTGCAGGCGGATTGGTCGTACCGATGCCGGCAATCATCGGTAGCGGGGCGCGGCCTACCTGAAGTTGAGCCGCCAAGGCAACTTGGTTCGGTGTCGTCTGCCGGTCAACCCTTGATGAACGGTATGAAGGGGATGCGCTCACGCCGTGATAGCCGAGGCAGGAGTTTCTCGATCGCGATCTTGAAGTGATCCGTTGTCTCGTGAGCTTTCCAGCCGGCTTCGTTGGCGTAGAGTTCGAAGATGAAGAAAAGAGACGGTTTTGTCGGCGAGCGATAGGCAAGGAACAGCTTGACGCCTGGCTCCGCCATTGTGGGGGGCGTCATGACCTCTAGTATCTCAGACACGGCGTCCGCTTCGCCATCCTTGGCTTCGAGCATGATCGCCACTACGAAACCTTCATTGAGCGCATGCAGGGTTTGTTGCGGTATCCAGTCTGTGAGCATCGTCAGTCTCCGGGGTGAGGGCTGACGATAGCGCACCACTGCTGACACCTGGTGTCAGTATTGATCTGCGCTTCGCCACGGCGTCACGGGTGCTGGACTGCACACCTGTACGGTCGGCCGCGCAAATCATCACCCGCTACCAAGGCGCTCTGGCGCGTACGTCTTCGCTGCCCGGAATTCGAGCTTGACGATTTCCATGACCGTATTCTTGCTGCGCCCATTCCTGCTGATCAGCCGGGAGGACAGCCCTTCCTTGTGCAGCGCGAGAACCTGCCTAGCCTTCGTGTTTGACGGACGCTACCCAACTGCCGGCCCAAGCCTGACGCCGCGCGCGCTCGCTCTGCAGTCCGAGGATGGGATCAGCTTCGATAGGGGGCATCATGCGGGAGTTCGGTCGTTCGCGCTGTTCACTGGGCAACAGGGGTGGGAAAATTTCTCCCCACCCCGGTGGTGATCATCAAGGCCTGGCGCGACCTCGTCGCGAGCAGGCATGCGGCAAGTGCGAAAAAGTCAACCTCCACGGCGGTCGAGCTCGAGCATGCCGAAATCTCGATTGCAGTGCACCATGGATGGGGCCTCACCCGCTTACGCCGGCGCAACCAGGCAGGAGTTGGGTTGGAATCTCAACCCCGTCTCTATAACGTCGGAAAATCTTGCCGATGCTGGTAAGGGTCTATGGTGTATGGGAGATGAGAAATGTCTGAACGCGCCGACCTGCCTCCGGAGTATCGCCATATCGACGAGCAGCCGTGGGAGACGCTGCGGTGGCCCGGTCAAGAAAGCAAGATGATGTACCATCCGCGGCCCGAGCGCCCCACCGAGCCCAACGCCGGTCTCGTTCGCTACGAGCCAGGCTCGCACCACCCCCGCCACCGGCACGACTTCGCCCAGGTCTGGTACATCCTCGAGGGTGAGTTCAAGATCGGCGACAAGCAATACGGACCCGGAACCATGGTCTTTCACCCGGACCCCCACTTCGAGGAGCCGCTTTCGACAGAGACCGGCGGATTGATGCTGTTCGTGCAATACCCGGGCCCCTCCACTGGAGGTCGACCGATCTACGATGGCCGCTTCAACATGCAGGCGCGACGTCCGATCGAGGAAGAAACCGTCGACGTTTGATCGGATTTCGTGGCGCCATCGGTAACCATTACCGCCCGCCAGGGCTGCCGCCGCAGGCGCCTGTTAACGAAGTTTTTCTGCCCTCAAGTTAGACTGGGCGACGGCCCCTTGTCGACGCTGCACAAGCGTTCGTGACGTGACAGGCGCTGGAGGCGGGGATGTCGCGCATTGGCAAATGGTCGGCGCTGGCGCTGGCGGGCTGCGGGCTGTTCTGGCTGTGGAGCCCGTCCGGTGCCGAGCCGTCGCCGGCGCAAGCAGCCATCTCCTCCGGTGGCTCGCTGATCGGCCCGATGCTGGGCCTGCTGCTCGGACTGGCCATGGCCTGGCTTTACGGGGTCGAATGGTCCACCGTCCCCGAGCGGCTGAGCGTCTGGGCCAAATTGCAGCGCCGTCGTTTCGGCTGGGCCGTGCTGGGAAGCATTTGCGCTGCCATCCTGCTCTACTTTTGACCGAGCAAAGCTGAGCCAAGCCGATCACAGCATCGACAAAAAAGGACGGCGCGACGCCGTCCTTTGCAGCGGGATCGATGAGCGGTCGGCCTGCCTAGACCGAGTAGTACATGTCGAACTCGACCGGGTGCGGCGTCATCTCGAAGCGCTCCACCTCGGCCATCTTCAACTCAAGATAGGCATCGATCATATCGTCGCTGAACACGGCCCCCTTCTTGAGGAAGTCCCGGTTCTTGTCGAGATTGTCGAGGGCCTCGCGCAGGCTGCCGCACACGGTTGGGATCTGCGTCAGCTCCTCCGGCGGCAAATCGTAAAGGTTCTTGTCCACGGCCTCGCCCGGATGGATCTTGTTTTGGATCCCGTCCAGGCCCGCCATCAGCATCGCCGCAAAGCCGAGATAGGGATTGGCGGCGGGGTCGGGGAAGCGCACCTCGACCCGCTTCGCCTTGGGCGAAGTGACGACAGGGATGCGGCATGAGGCAGAGCGGTTACGCACGGAATAGGCGAGCAGCACCGGCGCTTCATAGCCCGGCACCAGACGCTTGTAGGAATTGGTGGTCGGATTGGTGAAGGCATTGATGGTCTTGGCGTGCCTGAGAATACCGCCGATATAAAAGAGGCAGGTATCCGACAGGTCGGCATACTTGTTGCCGGCAAAAGTCGGCGTCGACCCTTTCCAGATCGACTGGTGGCAGTGCATGCCCGAGCCGTTGTCGCCGAACACTGGCTTCGGCATGAAGCAGGCCGTCTTGCCGTAGGCTTGGGCCACGTTGTGGATCACATACTTGTAGATCTGCATGTGGTCGGCGAGCTGCACCATCGGCCCAAACTTGATACCGAGCTCATGTTGGGAGGATGCCACCTCATGATGGTGCTTCTCGACGGTAACGCCCATCTCGGCCATCACCGAGAGCATCTCGGAGCGGATATCCTGCGCGCTATCGACGGGCGGTACCGGAAAGTAGCCTCCCTTGGTGCGGGGCCGGTGAGCCAGGTTGCCCATCTCGTAGTCCGTGCCGCTGTTGGTGGGCAACTCGCTGCCGTCGAGCCGGAACCCGGTGTTGTAGGGATCGGTGCTAAAGCGCACATCATCGAAGATGAAGAACTCCGCCTCGGGACCGAACACGACCGTGTCGCCGATGCCGGTTTGCTTGAGATAAGCTTCGGCACGCTTCGCGATCGACCGTGGGTCGCGCTCATACATCTCACCGGTTGACGGTTCGAGCACATCGCAAAAAATCGCCATTGTCGTCTGCGCGAAGAAGGGATCAATGTGGGCGCTGGCCGGGTCGGGCATCAGCGTCATGTCGGAGGCCTCGATGCCCTTCCAGCCGGCAATCGAAGAGCCGTCGAAGGCATACCCATCCGCAAACATTGCTTCGTTGACGCACGAACCGTCGGCCGTGACGTGCTGCATCTTTCCCTTGGTGTCGGTGAAGCGCAGGTCAAGAAATTTGACCTCCTTGTCCTTCATCATCTTCAAAACGTCACCAACGGACTTCGGTCGATCTGCCATTGCTACTCCCCTGTCATCACTCAATGGTTTTGCTCACGCGCGAGGCTGAGCCGCATCGTTGCCAAGCAATCACACCGCGTCCGCGCCGGTCTCGCCGGTGCGAATGCGAATTGCTTCTTCGATGGTCGATATGAAGATTTTGCCGTCACCGATGCGGCCGGTCTTGGCGGCCTTCTGGATCGCCTCCAGAGCCTTGCCCAGCATGTCATCGGCCAGCACCACCTCTATCTTCACCTTGGGCAGGAAATCGACGACGTACTCGGCGCCGCGGTAGAGCTCAGTGTGGCCCTTTTGCCGGCCGAAGCCTTTCGCCTCGATCACGGTGATGCCCTGCAAGCCAATTTCCTGCAGTGCCTCCTTCACCTCGTCGAGCTTGAAGGGCTTGATGATGGCTTCGATTTTCTTCATGCGCTCCCTTCAGCTCCCACAGGCAAGGTTGGCGTGGTCGCGTATCCCGGCCTTAGCACACCGCGTGCCAAGGTTTACGCTGACATAAATCCCCACACAACGAACGACTTGTGCGTATCTACAGGGCAACCTTCGGTCGCGCCAGCCCAGAATGCGCCCAATAAATATGCAAATTGCCCATCCTTAAGGCAGCAGACCCAGATTGGCGCGGCGCGCCGGCCGGTGCATGATGGACAGCCATGCAGGGCTGTGAACTTCTCAGCGTCGCAGAGATGACGCAAGCCGACCGCCTTGCCGTGGCAGGCCACTGCAGTGGGCTTAAGCTCATGGAACGGGCCGGGCGTGCGGTGGCGGCCGAGGCCAGCGCCATGCTGGGTGGACCCGCCAGCGTGCTCATCGCCTGCGGCCCGGGCAACAATGGCGGCGACGGCCTTGTTGCGGCGCGGCTGCTGCGCGATCAGGGCTATCGGGTTCGCCTGGCCCTGTTCGGCCCTCGCGAGGCGCTGCGAGGTGACGCTGCGGCAATGGCGGCGCGTTGGGGCGGGCCCTGTGAATTGTTGACGCCCGATCTGGTCGGCAGCGCGGGCGATTTGATCATCGATGCACTGTTCGGGGCTGGGCTGTCCCGGCCACTGGAGGGAATGGCGGGCCTGATCGTGGGGGCCATTAACGCCAGCGGCAAGGCCGTCGTGTCCGTCGATGTGCCCAGTGGGCTCAACGGCAGCACCGGTGCTGCCGATGGGCCCTGCGTCGAAGCCACGCGCACTGTCACCTTCTTCCGCCTCAAACCCGGCCACGTCCTCTTGCCGGGACGCGAGCTGTGCGGGAAGGTGACGCTCGCCGACATCGGCATTCCCGCGACAACGCTGGAGCAGATTGCACCGCGCACGTTTCTCAATCGGCCCGCGCTTTGGAGCAAGGCCTTTCCCCGCCAGCAGGCGCGAGCTCACAAATACCTTCGCGGCCACACCGTTGTCATTTCCGGACCCGCCGAAAGTACGGGCGCGGCCCGACTGGGCGCACGGGCGGCGCTGCGGATCGGCTCGGGGCTCGTCACCTTGGCGGGATCGGCGGCGGCGACGGCCATCAACGCCACCCACTCTACGGCCGTCATGGTGAAGGCGCTGGCGTCCGACGCTGCGCTGGCGGACTTCCTCAGCGATCAGCGACGCAATGCCGTGCTGGTGGGTCCGGGAGCCGGCGTCGGCAGCGCCACGGCCGCCACGGTGCTGAGCGCGCTTGCCGCTGCGCCCGCGGTGGTGCTGGACGCGGATGCCTTGACCTCCTTTGCGGCGGCGGCAGAGGACAGCGAAGTGCGCGCCGTTGGCTTCGGCTTTGTCGTGCGTGACCTGGAGCCGCCGCCAAGCGGGCAAAGCCTTTTCCAGGCGGTGCGGGCGCGCACGGCGCCGGTCGTGCTGACGCCGCACGAGGGCGAGTTCAAGCGCCTGTTTGGCGAGCTGCCTGGCTCAAAGCTCGACCGAGCCCGCATGGCCGCCGAGCGCAGCGGCGCGGTGGTGCTGCTCAAGGGTGCCGATACGGTGGTGGCGGCTCCCGACGGCCGGGCGGCCATCAACGACAATGCGCCCGGTTGGCTCGCCACCGCCGGTTCCGGCGATGTGTTGGCCGGCTTTATCAGCGGATTGCTGGCCCAGCGCATGGCGGCGTTCGAAGCCGCCTGCGCGGCGGTCTGGCTGCATGGCGCTTGCGGCAAAACCTTCGGACCCGGGCTCATTGCCGAGGACCTGGCGGAAACATTGCCGCAGGTGCTCTCAGGCTTGCAGTCGCAGCTGGCGAGCAGCCCCCGGTGATCCGTCCGCCAATGATCTGCCCGCGAGCGATC
Organism: uncultured Alphaproteobacteria bacterium; assembly: GCA_963820375.1. Lineage (GTDB taxonomy): Bacteria > Pseudomonadota > Alphaproteobacteria > Rhizobiales > Hyphomicrobiaceae > AWTP1-13. Next base: position 158,118 of record CAWFZX010000003.1, read on the forward strand.
TTGCATGCCGACCGACACACAAGGTGGGGCCGTGCCGGGGGTGGCGAGCGCCGTTGCGCTGCGCTGACGACCCGTTGGGGTTGGCGTACGGCCCCTCAGAAAAGCGGCTCGATTTCCTCAAGCCGTTTGACAAGAAGATCGCGGCCGCCAAATGTCGAGCCGACCCAAACCTGGGATCACCGGTTTGGCAAACGCGGGGGCCGCCGTGGTCAGCTCGCATCGGCTCACGCAGGTCGGCGACAGGTGATGATGGTCAGGAGCGCAACGCATGGCGGCTGCAGTAGCAAAACGCAACGCGATGAAAATCGCCGTCATCCCCGGCGATGGCATCGGCAACGAGGTGGTGCCAGAGGGCATCCGCGTGCTGGAGGCGATCGGCCGACGTTTTGACCTCGCCTACAGTTGGGACATGCTCGACTGGTCCTGCGAGCGTTTCGCCAAGACCGGGGCCATGATGCCCGCCGATGGCCTGGCCGCCATCGCCGGGCACGATGCCATCTATCTGGGCGCGGTCGGCTGGCCGGGCGTACCCGATCACGTCTCGCTCTGGGGTCTGCTGATTCCGATCCGACGTCAATTTCAGCAATACGTCAACCTGCGACCGGTTCGCCTGTTTGAGGGCCTGAAGTCACCACTGGCCGACCGCAAGCCGGGCGACATCGACTACTGGATCGTGCGCGAGAACAATGAGGGCGAGTATTCCGCCATTGGCGGGCGCATGTACGAGGGTACGGAGCTGGAGGCGGCAATCCAGCAGGCGGTCTTCACCAAGACCGGGTGCGAGCGGGTCATGCGCTACGCCTTCAATCTGGCCATGACGCGCAAGCGCCGCGAGCTGGTATCGGCCACCAAGTCGAACGGCATTTCCATTTCCATGCCCTACTGGGACGAGCGCTTTGCCGCCATCGCCGAGGAGTACCCGCAGGTCAAGACCAGCCAGTTCCATATCGACATCCTGGCCGCGCACCTGGTGCGTAACCCGACCTGGTTTGATGTGATCGTCGGCTCCAACTTGTTCGGTGACATCCTCTCCGATCTCGGCCCCGCCACCACCGGCACGATCGCCATCGCTCCGGGCGGCAACATCAATCCCGAACGCACCTTCCCGTCCATGTTCGAGCCCGTGCACGGGAGCGCGCCGGACATCGCCGGCAAGGGTATTGCCAACCCCATTGGCCAGGTTTGGTCGGGCGCCATGATGCTGGAGCACCTGGGCCACAAGGCTGCCGCGGACGCCATCCTTGCCGCAATCGAGCGTCTGTTTGCCGAGACGGACGTGCGCACCCGCGACATGGGCGGCACGGCCACCTGCCGAGAGCTGGGCGACGCCCTGGTCGAACTGGTGCAGGCCCGGTGACGGCTAGGATTTCCAGGCATTTTCGGCCTGGCCCGATTCCGGCTATAAGCATCAGCAGCGCGTCAGATTGTACGCCCATGCCTGAAGGAGCCTGAATGCCCCTACGGCCGGCCATGGCCCTGAGCAGTGTTGCTGTGCTGGTAGCCTGCACCAGCCAGTCCGTTTGGGGCCAGGTCGAAACCGTGACCAGCCTGAAGCTGCGCGAGGCCGCCGCGGTGCTGCAGCGCGGCAATGTCGAGCAGGCGCTTGCCCTCTACGATCAGGTCTTGCAGGACAAGACGCTGCCGAACGACCGTCGCGCCATCATTCTCAACGATCGCGGCGTCGCCTATGCGCGGCGGCAGCAGCCGAAGGAGGCCATCGAGGACTTCAATCGCGCGATCCAGCTCTATCCGGAGTATGCCGCCCTCTATAACAATCGCGGCAATGTGCTGCTTGGCCTCGGCGCCGTGCGCGAGGCACAAAGGGACTTCGATCGCGCCCTGCTGCTGGCGCCCGGATATGCGGCCGCCTATAGCAACCGCGCCGGGGCGCTGATGCGTCTTGGCGAGGTCGACCAGGCCATCGCCGACTACACCAAGGCGATCGCCCTCGTCCCCGCCAATGTGGCTGCCCTGAACGGCCGCGGCAGGGCCCATTTGGCCGCGCAGCGCCCGCATGGGGCGATTAGGGATTTTACACGGGCGGTCACCGCGGACGCGCGCTTTAGCGCCGCCTATCGCAGCCGTGCCGAGGCGAAGTTGGCCATCCGGCGCCATGAGGATGCCATCGAAGATTTCAGCCGCGCCATCGCTTTTGAGCCGGGCAATGCGGAAGTTTATGGCCTGCGTGCGCGCGCCTATCTGGAAGCCGACAACATGGCCTCGGCCATTAAGGACTACACCAAGGCCATCGAGCTGAACCCGGTCTCGACCTACTATGCAGGACGCGGCTTTGCCTATGCCGCGGCGGAGGCCAGCGACGAGGCCCTGAACGACCTCGCCCGCGCCATCGAGCTCGATCCGCGCGGCGCCACGGCTTATGCCTACCGCGCCTGGACTTATCTACATCAGCAGCAGGCGGAATTGGGCCTGAAAGAGGTTGCCCGCGCCTTGAAACTCGATGCCAACTGTGCCGTCGCCTACTGGGTGCGCGGCGAAATCCATGAAGCGCAGGGGCGTGCTGAGCTCGCCGTCGCCGACCTGCGGCAGGCCTTGGCACTCGATAGCAACCTCAACGCCGCCAGCCGGACGCTTGAGCGCCTTGGCATCACCGATCGGCCCCAGCAGCGCGAGGTCGCCGAGGCGGCCCGCGAGGGCTGGCGGGTCTATCAAAAGGGCAAGCAGTTCGTCGCCCGCAACGAGGAATATCCACGCCTTCAGATCGAGCTCGAGATGCTGGGCAAGGGCCAGCCTCGCATCCTCGAATGGGAGGTGAAGAAGCCGCCGTTTCAAGGCATCGCCATCCTGCGCTTTTATGCCGGTAGCCTGGAGAACCCGCGCGGGCCCGAAGAGGTCGAGTATGCCGCCATCGTCGACCTGCAGGCCAATCAGGTGGTTGCCATCGAAATGCAGCGCCTGGGAGCCAAGGTCGCCACCTGGACTTGGGACGAAGGCAAGGTCATCGTCGCCAATGCCGATGGCATCACCGATGAGTTCCAGTTGCGGCAGGCCAAACTGCCCGTGGCCGCGGCCCCCAAGCGCCCCGTCGATCCCTGGGGCTGGGGCTCGGAGCAGCGCACACGCAAACCCAAGTCGCTGTTCGACTTGCTGTTCAAATTCTAGTGCCGTTCGGGCGCACTGGACCGGCCAAGCGCGAAGAAGGCGGCCCCGTTGGCGGCAGGCTGCGCGCAGGCTGGCTGACCCCCTATGACGCGGAGGTAGGCATTCCTGTTGACCGCTGGTTACAAGCCGGCGGTAAGATGTTAGACGATAATGCGTGAGGTGGGACGGGGTTACGGGCAGTGGGTCCTCGAGAAGGGGGTGGCCGTTCCCGCGTTTGAGCGAGTCCAAGAGATGGCGAGAAGCTTCCTCGAGCGCGGCCTGCCGGCCTGTTTCGTGCTGGCCGTTGTGCTGTCGAGCTTGGGCTGTGATCGTCCGCAACCGACGCAGGCGAAAGGCGGTGGCGGCGAACAACGTGCCGCGGTCTCGGTGAGCCAGCCTCTGCAACGTCAGATCGTGGACTGGGACGAATACACCGGTCGCTTCGATGCGGTAGAAACCGTGGAGGTGCGCGCGCGCGTCTCCGGCTACCTGACCGACGTGCATTTCAAGGACGGCCAGCAGGTAAAACAGGGGGATTTGCTTTACGAAATCGATCCGCGACCATTCGAGCACACACTGGAGCAGGCACGCGCTGAATTGCTGCAGGCCCAAACCAGGGTCGACAATGCCAATCTCGATGTCGTGCGCGGCAAACCCCTGCTGGAACGGCGCATCATTTCCGAAAAGACGTTCGATGACCGCGAGAACCTGGTGCGCGAGGCGCAAGCGCAGGTGAAGGTCGCCGAAGCGAAGATAAAGACCGCCGAGCTCGATTTGTCGTTCGCGCGCATCATCTCCCCGATCACCGGACGCATCAGCCGCAGCATGGTAACGGCCGGCAACTGGGTCAGCGCCGGCGGCGTCAGCAACAGCACGATGCTGACAACCATCGTCAGCCAGGACCCGATCTACATCTATTTCGACGTGAGCGAGAACAACTACATCAAATACAAGCGCTCGGCCGAACGCGGCGAGGGTGCGGGTGCCGCCGATCTCGGCTCCTCGGTGGAGCTGGCCATGCCAGACGAGCGCGGCTTTCCGCACAAAGCCAAGCTCGATTTCCTCGACAATCGTCTCGATCAGGGCACGGGCACGCTGCGAGCGCGGGCGGTGCTTGCCAACCAGGCCGGCTTTTTTGCGCCAGGCATGTTCGCCCGCGTGCGTGTGACCGGCACACCTGCCTATCCCGCACTGCTGCTTCCCGACGACGCCATTGGCACGGATCAAACCAACAAATACGTGTACGTGGTTGCCGATACCGGCCTCGTCTCCCGCCGCAACATTCAGCTGGGCGCCTTGGTCGATGGATTGCGGGTGGTGCGCGATGGCCTCGCCGACGGCGACTGGGTCATTACCAAGGGGTTGCACCGCGCCCGGCCCGGCCAGACTGTCACGCCCAATCGCGTGCCCATTACGGTGTCATCGTCGCTGCCGCCCAGCGCCAATCGCCTGACGAAGGTGCCGGAATGAACGGCCGTCAGGGAGGCTGCCTGCGGGCTGGAGGGGCTCTCCTGTGAGGATCAGCCGCTTCTTTATCGATCGCCCGATCTTTGCAGCGGTGGTGGCGCTGGTTATCACCATCATCGGCGGCATTGCCTATTTCGGCCTCGGCATCAACCAACTTCCCGACATCACCCCGCCGACGATCACCGTCACCGCCAGCTATCCCGGCGCCAGCGCGCAGACGGTCGCCGACACGGTTGCTGCTCCCATCGAGCAGGAGATCAACGGCGTCGAGGGCATGATCTACATGGCCTCGCAATCGACCGCCGATGGCAACCTGTCGCTGACCGTGACCTTCGATGTGGGAACCGACGCCGACAAGGCGCAGGTGCTGGTGCAAAACCGGGTCAGCGCCGCAGAACGGCGATTGCCCGACGAGGTGCGCCGCAGCGGTCTCACCGTGCGCAAGCGCTCACCGGATCTGCTGCTCGCCATCCATCTTATCTCGCCCGACAGCAGCTACGATCAGGTCTACATCTCCAACTATGGGTTGCTCAACGTCCGCGACAAGCTGATGCGACTGTACGGCGTCGGCGACGTCTTCTTGTTCGGCGTGCGCGAGTACTCGATGCGCATCTGGCTCGATCCCGAGCGCATTGCGCTGCGCGGTCTCACCGCCGAGCAGGTTCTAGAGGCGTTGCGTGCCCAGAACGTGCAGGTGGCGGGCGGCGCGCTGGGCGAGCCACCCGTTGATTACAACAATGCCTTCCAGGTCTCCTTGCAGATGAAGGGGCGTCTGCGCAATGCCGATGAGTTTGAGGACATCGTTGTCAAGATCGGCAGCGATGGGCGCCTCGTGCGCCTCAAGGACATCGGCCGCGTCGAGCTTGGCGCGCTCAGCTACGCGGCGAAGGGCTATGCCGACCGCTACCCGGCGGTCATCGTCATCGTCGACCAGCAGCCCGGAAGCAACGCCGTGCGTGCCACGCAGGGCATCAAGGACGCCATGGTGGAGATTGCCAAAAGCTTCCCCAAGGGCCTCGAATACCGCCTGACCTACAATCCGACCGAGTTCATCGAGGTATCGGTGGCCAAGCTCTACTGGAGCATTATCGAGGCCACCGTCCTCGTCGTTCTGGTTGTGCTCCTCTTTCTCAAGACCTGGCGCGCCACCATCATTCCCGTGGTCGCCATACCCGTGTCTCTGATCGGCACCTGCGTGGTGATGCAGGGGTTCGGTTTCACGCTCAACATGCTGACGCTGTTCGGCCTGGTTCTGTCGGTGGGCATCGTGGTCGACGATGCCATCGTGGTGGTTGAGAACGTGGAGCGCCGCTTGAAGGATGGGTCCACGCCGATGGAGGCAGCGCGGCTATCGATGGACGAGGTCGGGGCGGCGATCATCGCCATCGCCCTCGTGCTGTTTGCCGTTTTCGTTCCCACCACCTTCATCACCGGCATCACCGGGCAGTTCTATCGGCAATTCGCGGTCACCATCGCATCGGCAACCGCAATCTCGCTGTTTGTCTCGCTCACGCTAAGTCCGGCGCTGTGCGCCCTGTTGCTCAAGCCGCACGGCTCGGGCCATGGCAAATTCTCCGTGCTGATGGCCCCGGTGCATGCCTCGTTCCGCATCTTTGATGCCGGCTTTGAGGCCATGGCACGCGGTTACGGCCGCCTGGTACGCGGGCTGTCGCGCGCCTGGCCGGCGGTGCTGATCGCCTACCTCCTGCTGGTTGCCTTCGGAGGCTGGTTCCTGCAGCGCCTGCCCACCGGCTTCATCCCCACGCTCGATCGGGCCATCGTCATCATTTCCTTGCAGCTGCCGCCGGGTGCATCTTTGGCGCGCACAGATGCCGTCGTGCAGCGCGCCACCGACCTGGTGCTGTCCGTCCCAGGCGTGAAATTCTCCAATGCTTTCACGGGCCGCAACGCCGCCACGTTCACGGCCGCGACCAATGCCGGGCTGCTGTTCCTGGTGCTCGACGACTTCGAGGCGCGGCACCAGAAGGGCCAATCAATCGACAAGATCACCGCCGACGTCCGCAACAAGTTGGCCCAGATCGACGAGGCCCAGTCGCTGGTGTTTATTCCGCCGCCGGTGCGCGGCATGGGCTCCTCCGCCGGCTTTTCCATGCGCCTACAGGATACCATGGGACTGCCGTCCAACGAGTTTGCACAGATCACGCAGGAGTTCGTCACCGCGGCCAACCGCACACCGGGAATCGCCAACGTTTTCACCACCTTCCAGTCGGCAACCCCACAAGTGTTCGTCGACGTCGACCGTGATAAGGCGCAGATGCTCAAGGTGCCTGTCAGCAACATCTTTGAGGCCATGCGTGTGTTCATGGGTTCGGCCTACGTCAACGACTTCAATATGTTTGGCCGCACCTACCGCGTGACGGCGCAGGCCGACGGCGACTTCCGCCTCGACCCGGAGAGCGTCGCCAAGATCCGCGTGCGCAACACCGACGGCCAGATGGTGCCACTCGGCAGCCTCGTCACCTTCAAGGAGATTGCCGGACCAGAGCGGGTCCCGCGCTACAATCTGTTCCCCTCCGCGGAAGTGAATGGTTCGGCCCAGCCCGGCATCAGCTCGGGTCAGACCCTGCAGATCATGCGCTCGCTGGCGCAGGAGTTGCTGCCGCAGGGCATCTCGTTCGAGTGGACGGATCTTTCCTACCAAGAGGCCAAGGTCGGCCGTACCGGCTATTACATTTTCGTCCTGAGCGTGATCTTCGTCTTCCTCGCCCTGGCGGCGCAGTATGAAAGCTGGTCGCTGCCGCTCGCCATCATGCTGATCGTGCCGATGTGTCTCTTCTCGGCCGCGTTCGGCGTCTGGCTGCATGGGCGCGAGATCAACATTCTCACCCAGATCGGCTTCGTGGTGCTGATCGCGCTGGCGGCCAAGAACGCGATCCTGATCGTCGAATTCGCACGTCAGATCGAGGATCGCGGCGAGGACACCATCTCCGCAGCGGTCGAAGCGTGCCGCTTGCGGCTGCGGCCGATCATCATGACCTCGCTGGCGTTCACGCTGGGCGTGACGCCGCTCTACCTGGCGACCGGCGCTGGCGCGGAGATGCGCATTGCGCTGGGTACTGCGGTGTTTTGGGGCATGATCGGGGTGACGCTCTTCGGCCTCGTCTTCACCCCGGTGTTCTACGTGGTGGTTCGCAAGCTCACTGGCAAAACCTTTGCCAAGAGGGGCAAAGACCTCGCCGCAGCGGCGCCGCAGCCCGCCGAGTAGCTATTCCGGTTGCGACCAGTTGCCCGCACGCTTTTCGACAAAAGAGGCCAATCCCTCGACGGCCTCCGCCGAGCGCCGTTTGAGGGCGTGCGCCCGCACCAGGCCATCGAGGGTGTCGGCTGCAAAGCCACCCCAGGCGCTTTGCAGGGCAAAGGCCTTGGTTTCGGCCAGCGCGTGCGGTGCGTTGGCGACAAGGCAGGCGATCATTTCCTCAGCGGCGGCGTCGAGCTCTTGCCGAGAGACAATTTTGTGCACGAGACCGATCCGCAACGCTTCCGCGGCACCGAACCGCTCGCCGGTCAGGGCGTAGCGGCGCAGCTGGCGCACCGAAATGGCATCGCTGAGCTGGGGAATGATGATGGCGGCCGTCAGGCCCCAGCGCACTTCGGCGATCGAGAACACGGCATCATCGGCGGCAATAACAATGTCGCAGGCGGCAATGACGCCGGTACCGCCGCCAAAACATCCGCCTTGCACCAGTGCGACGGTCGGGATCGGCAACCGATTGAGCCGATCCACCGCCGCTGCGGTGGCCCTGCTGGCACGTTCGTTTTCCTCCAGCGAGCCTGCCGCCAGTCCCCTGACCCAATTGAGGTCGGCACCAGCTTGGAAATGCCGGCCGTTGCCGCGCAAGAGCAAGGCGCGCAGCCCCTTGGTGCCGGCCAATTCGGCCATCGTCGCCAGCAGCTCCTCGATCAGCTCGCCGTTGTAGGCATTGCCGACCTCCGGTCGGTTGAGCACGATGCTGGCGACACCACGCGGGTCAACGCTCCAAAGCACGGGTTTGCTGCTCATTCCAGGGCTCCGCTCAAGATTAGAGGATCCAGTGAGGATCCAGTCTGGCCTCGCCGCCTTGTATCGGCAAAATGTCCGATCCTCGGTCACCCCCTGCGCCGGGCCCGGAGATCCTCCAGCCTGTCTTCCTTTGGCCACACATCTGTGGCGCGTAACTTGGCGTCCAGGACGGTGGCGCCGCGCGCTCGCCGATGCCCAGCGGGAGCCTCAATCATCATGTTACACTGTTGTGAAGGGCGCGTGACTGCCACGTGGCTTGCTATCGGTGCTATTGCGCACTAGAGGCGGGCCATCGGGAAAGCAATGCGACCTGCCTGATGCGGGACCAGGAAGCGCGGCTAGGAATGAGGGAGAGCACCAGCTCATGACGGGCGGCTACAGGTATTGGCGGCGTGCTGCCCCCTCCCTTGCGGCGGGGCTCGTTGTCTTGGCGACGGCAGCGCCGGCGCTTGCGCAGGGCGGCGAATGGCGCTGGTGGGACGGAACCCCGATCTTTGCCTCCCCGGCCTACCAGACCCGGCGCGCCAGCGAGGACGATCCGCGCCGCAAACCCGAGCCCCCTCCCAACGACCTGCGACCCAATTCCGCGCCATTGCGCAGCGAGGCGATGGTGGAGGCCCTCGAAAGCGCCATTCAACGCTATCAAGTGATCGCCTCCAGAGGTGGCTGGCCAAGCATTCCCGGCACGCGCATGATCCGTCCCGAGGATGACGACGAGCGCCTGCCCCAGCTGCGCGAGCGCCTGATGGTGACCGGGGAGCTGGCCCGGCGGCAAAGCAATAGCTCGGGCTTCATCTTCGGCGCCAACTACGAGGACATCGAGCCGGCGGTTCGCCGCTACCAGGAAAGCAACGGACTGCGCGTCACCGGCCGGGTGGACAAGGCCACCTTGCAGGCCCTCAACGTGCCAGCCGTCGCCCGCTTAGCGCAACTGCGCCTCAATTTGCAGCGCATCAAAGATCTTTCCATGCAGCGCCTGGAGGATCGCTACGTCCTCGTCAATGTTCCAGCCTTTCAGCTCGAGGCCGTCGAGCAGCATCAGGTCCTGCTTCGGCATCGGGTGATCGCCGGCAAGCCGGAGCGGCAGACGCCGACGGTGCGGGCCACCATCAAGGCCATCAACTTCTTCCCCTACTGGCGCGTCCCCGACAGCGTGGCGAGCCTCGACCTGATCCCGCGGCTGCTGAAGGAGCCCGATTACCTGCAGAAGGAGCATATCCGGGTCCTGACCGGCTCCTTCAATGGCTCGGAGCTCGACCCCAACAACATTGATTGGCGCCAGGCCGATGTCGGCAAGATCAAATTCCGTCAGGACCCGGGGCTGCAGAACGCCCTTGGCCTCGTGCGTCTCGACATGCCCAACGAGCACGGCGTGTACATGCACGACACGCCGATGAAACCTTTGTTCAACCAGCGCGGCCGCGCCTTTAGCGCAGGCTGCGTGCGCGTGCAGGATGTGTTCCAGCTGGTTGATTGGATCTTGAAGTACGAGCCGGGCTGGGAACAGCAGGGTCGGGTGCGGGATGTCCTGGAGGCTGGTCAGCCCCTCGACGTGACCCTAAAACAGCCGGTCCCCGTGTATTTCGCCTACATCACGGCGTGGGCGGAACCTGACGGCCGGGTCGTGTTCCGTCCCGACATCTATGGCCGCGACGGCGTCCGCGATCTGCTGGCGAGCCACGAGCGCGACCCAGGTGACGGGCCGCCGCCGCCCTTTACCTTGGCTCCCTAGCTCCGCCCTCGGCTCCCTGGCTCGCCCTCGTCGGCTGGCAAGGCAGCGTGGTCATGGGATCGATCCGTATCATGGGATCCCATGTCATGGGATCCCGTGTCATGGGATGCCGTGTCATGGGATCGGTGGTCACGCGAGCGGACGCGCGGTCTCCGGTGGCACCTCGCGCTGATAGGCTTGGCCAACGGCAAAAAGCTGCGCTTCCGAATAAGGGCGCCCGATAAGCTGCACGCCATTCGGCAGGCCGCCTTGCCTTGGCACCGGCAGCGCCAAGGTCGGCAGTCCCAGGTAGTTGATGGGGCGCGTATATTTCACCACGCGTCCCATCGCCGCCTGCAGGGTGGGGCCACCGGCGATATCGAGTTCGGCGATGGTCGGTATCGGGTCGGCAAAAATCGGCAAGATGGCGATATCGATGTCCTTGAAGGTTTGCTCGAGCGTGCGTTGCAGGTAGCTGCCGCGCGCCCGCAGGGCGGTCAGATGATCGACCGCCGGGATGAAATGGCCGAGCTCCAATCTGGCGCGCACCTGCGGACCATAGTCATCGGGCCGCGCCCGCAAGTAGGCGGCGTGGACCGCAGAGCACTCCGGCATCTGCACCAACTGCACCAGATGGTCTAGCGTTTGCCAGTCGGGAAAGCGGCAAACTGCGCGCACCAGTCCCTGCTTCTCCAGAACGGCAGCGACCTGTTGCAGCATGCGTTGCACGTCCGGATGCGCCTGTTCGACCACGTCGGCATCAATGCCGAGCCTGAGGCCGCGGATGGGATCATCGAGGCGGGCCAGATAGTTTGGCACCGGCACCGCCGTGGCCGCTGGATCGCGCGCATCGGCTCCTGCCAGCAGACCCAGCAGGAGGGCCAGATCCTCCACGTGCCGCGCAATCACGCCGATGGTATCGAGAGAAGGCGCCAACGGCATAGCACCGGCGCGGCTCACCCGCCCCCAGGTCGGTTTGATGGAGCACACGCCGCAGGCCGCCGCAGGCAAGCGCAGCGAGCCACCGGTATCGGAGCCGAGCCCGGCGGGGATGGCGCCGGCGGCGACGGCCGCGGCGGTGCCCGCCGACGAGCCGCCTGTGATCCGTGTCGGGTCCCAGGGGTTACGGGCGTGACCCAACACATAGTTATGGCCGGTCGGACCGAAGGCGAACTCGGTGAGATGCAAGGCAGCGATTTGCAGGGCATCAGCAGCCTGGCAGCGGGCGATGGCGGTCGCATCTTGCGTGGCCGGCGTGTCGGCGCGAATACGCGCGCCCCAGCTTGCGACCTTGCCTTTGCGGTCGAACATGTCCTTGTGGGCGAGCGGAACGCCAGCCAGGGGACCCACGGGTTTGCCGGCGGCAATTGCCGCATCGCAAGCCTTGGCGGACGCAAGCGCCGCATCCGCTTCCAGGCTCAGGATGCAATTGGTCAGCTCGTGGGCGGCCTGCAAACGCCCGATGGCGGCCTCGGTGGCCTCGACACTGGAAATTTCTTGGGCTCGGATGGCCTGCGCCAGCGCCCGCGCCGAGACCTGGGCAAGCTCCTTCATGGCTTGGCCTGCGCCGAAAGAAGGCGGCGGAAGTCGTCGACATCGGCGCCGAGGGGCAGTTGGGATGCAATCTTGCCTGCCGCTTGCGACAGCATGGCAGCATGCGCCTTGGCCGCGGCGCGACGCGCGGGAGGCATCATAAGGTCAGGGGCGGGGCCATCCGCTGCCGTCTCTTGCCGTTGTTCATGGGCCATGGTGGAACTCCTGGAGAATGGCGGCCAAGCCTAGCTGGACGGACCTCAGCCCACAACACTGCCTGCCGGCGAGGCTCGCGCAAGCGAGCTCGGCCGGGCTGAGCCGATGCCTAGAGAAGCCCGAGGTCCGCGAGTTGTTTGCGCATTTTTGGTGGCATGGCCGTGATGCCGCCGCCAGCGCCGCGTTTGAGATCAGCGGGCGCCTCCGCCCCACTGAGGTAGCGCCAGCCCTGAAAGGCGCGGCGGGGCGTGGGACGGACGGCGATCAACTCGTTTCTCAGCACCAGCAAGCAACACGGTGTACCATCCTCCTTGTGACCCTCGGCGATGTCGAGCAGGGGCTGGCGCACCTGCACGATGCCTTTGATAACCCAGTAGAGCGAGCCACCGGCGAGCAGTTCATCGCGGCGCTTGGGCGTCTGGAAGGTGCGATGGTACAGGTTGGGTCGTTTTTCGCCGGCTTTGCGGCGCTGTTGCAGCCGTTCTGCTTGCCAGGCGGCAAGATCCGCTATGGAGTCAACACCCACGCACAGCTTGATCAAATGCAACGCCATTGCGTCCTCGCCGGGCCAGCATTTTCGCCACAGATGTACCGGATCATGGCGCTTCCGGCGAGTGACCTATGCGCATAAGCTGGGGACAGCATCAGCTTGCCAGAAGGATCAGCCCGATGCACACTTTCTCCCGACGTCGTTTTCTTGCCGGCACCTGCGGCCTCGGTATGGCTTCGCTCATGCCTCGCGCGCTCGCGCAAACCAAGATCACGCCAGG
>CAWFZX010000004.1:0-207875 GCA_963820375.1 uncultured Alphaproteobacteria bacterium
AATTGACGGCACTGAGAAATTTGTAAGCACGCCACCAGCCAGCATGGCACCGCCAATCATGCGGCGCGGAAAGAAACGGCTAATGAGGCTTCGTCGGCGTGCGTATCGCGATGGGCGGCACGAGCATCACCCCGCAGTTGCCGTCAATGACCTCCCCGAGGTACGCGCGAGCCTCACGCACACCGAGCAGACGCTGCTCATGCGCGGTGAAGCGTTGCGCGAGGCCCCGAAAAGGGTCGGGCGACGCAGTGCAAAGGCACCGAATCGGCGATGAACTAACCCGGACTCTGTTTTTTGTCGGTGACTTTGAAATAGTCTCGGCTCCAGGCGCTGTCGCCTGGGAGATCCACCACCCACCGCGCACCCGGCAAGGGTGAGCACGATAAGAGCAGCGCCGATAATTTTTCTCATTGTCGTAGTCCCCCTCATTTGAGCCCGCCCAATGTTGATACAACCGACCATTTGGGTCGAATGTTTGACAAAGCCTAGGCAATCGGCTTCTCGAGCATGTTTTCGGGCCGGGTGCTGAACGCCACCCGTCGTTCTTGTGCCGGCGCCCGCTGCGGCGAACCCCGCGCCGGACAGGACCGGACAACGAAGGGGCACTTCATCGTGCGGGTTGTCGCCAGGCCCCAGTAATTCTGGAGTTCGGGCTTATCCTCTCTCCTGTGGAGCCGCCGAGCCCGGAAACCGCGGCCGAGCAAATCACCTTACCTTCAGTCCCCAAGGAGCGGCAGTAAGTGGTTCCCATGGGGCATCAGTAATCCAATGTCGACCGCAAGGCTCCGCAGGGACCAGGCCGACAAAAAGGCGAATTCCGTCGCCGCAGTTGCACACCTTGCCGCGGTCGCCAGCACGATGCACGCGCTGCCGGTCAAGCGAGCGGATGAACCTGTCGGCCGCGTGGAAGGCTCGCCCGAGGAGGTTCAAGCTGGGACCAATCGTCATGCCATCGAACATACGAGGCGAACCCTGGCCGCTAGGAAAGGTGCCGGGCGGCAAGGGTTAGTCCTTCCAGTCGCAACGCATTGGGAGTTGGTGGACCGGACGAAAAGCTTCACGAAAGGTTCGCCACAGAAAGTAGGCCAGACATGACAACCAGTCTCATTGAGCAGATCGAAGAAATGCGCATCCGCATGCACGAACAATCTCGCAGTGAACAGGACCTCGTTAATGCCTTGGGGTTAGCCCTGAAGCGTGCCGACGAAAAGCTACTGGACGCAGTTCGCAGCGTTGCCCTTGAGCACGAATTGAGGCGTGAAAGCATCATGAAGGAACTGCACGCCTTGGCAGCGCGTATGGGGACCTTGCCGGTGTCACAATTGCCAGGCGGCTCGTTGGAGGACGCGCGGCTCACATTGGGGAACTACGAGGCCCGCCTGCCAATCCACTCCGTAGGCGACTGGCGTCACGCAACGACCAACCTTCCCGATGGGCTATCCAATTGAGGCATCGCCACTGGCACCCAAGAAAAGTCCCCCGGGGGACGGCTGTCGCAGCCGATCGACCGGCGCTTGCTGCAATGGTCATGCAGAGTGCGTGAAGAGGCGAAGCTCCGCGGCACCAACACGCGACCAGATGGCTAATGCGATCTTGGGAAAGGATGTCGAGTGGCTTTTTTTCTTGTTTAACGATCCGCCCGTCGGGCCGTAACCTCGATCTCGATCAACATTCTCGGGTCAGCTAGTCCCGCTTGGATCATCGTTGCGGCGGGTCTCACGTTTGCCAGATACTTCCTGAGGATGGGCCAGCACTTCTCAAAGTCTTCTCGTCGCGGCAGGATATAGTGGACCCTCACGATGTCCGCCATCGCGGCGCCGGCTTGTTTGAGCGCGACGTCAATGTTTGACATGGTCTGCTCACATTGAGCGACCACATCGTCCGAGATTGTCATCGATGCGTAGTTGAAGCCCGTTGTACCGGACACAAAAATCCAATCGCCGTCCACGACAGCTCGGGAGTACCCGACTTCGGTCTCGAACCGAGACCCTGATGAGATGAGTTTTCTGGCCATCATTCCACTCCCCATTAAGCGCCGCCCCGGCCCGCTCGCCATACTTTCTGTGGTCCATTCTAGCGGACGCCAAGCGGTAGAGCATCACGGCACTGTTGGGACGATGGCGACGATGCGGAGGCTCGGTATGCTGCCCGCATCGCTGCGCATGCAAACAAAACGGGGGCGGCCCCTAATGATAGGCCGAAGGACAGTCGATCAATCCGAACGCTTGGCGTTGCCAGTATCCTTGAGAGCGGCCTTTTTCAGATCGGCGGCGACCTTTTCCTCCGCCTCTTGGGTGCCGATCGGCTCCTCCTTCTTATCAGCGATCACCTTGTCGACGGCCTCCTGCATTTCGCGCTTGGCCTTGTCGTTAGCGTCCCTCGCGGGGTTGCGACCCATTGCTGCTCCTTTCGCTAATCTATCGGCGCGCTAGGGGGCGCGCTTGCTTTGAAAGCCGCCTAACACGGCCAAAAGGATCACGGCGCCGAGAGTTGCCACGGTGAGGGATGGCAGATTGAACCCTTCGACATACTGGAAACCCAGTAGGTTGCTGATCAAGACGCCACCGATGAACGCGCCGACGATGCCGACAATGAGATTGGTCAATAATCCGTGATTGCGGCCAGTGATGCGCTCGGCGATCCAACCAGCAAGAATACCGACGACGAGACAAGCTACGACGTTCACGCCAACCTCCGATATCTTCTCACACGTTTTTCGAGAGCAACGCCGTGCGTTCCAGCTTGGTTCCTAGGCTAGTGGCTCGCATGCTTAAGTTGGACCAGACCTGTCGACAAGCGAGGTCTCGCACCGCAGCTCACGGTACGTTTGCGACGGGAGGGGACTCGCGAGCGAACGCGAAAGAAGCAGGTTCGATCGGTCGGCGCGCAGGCACTCCTTCTTGGTGGCGAGCCTTATTCGGTGATTTTGGCCAACTCCTCGCAATGCGTCGGCCTCGCGGCTTTGCCCGCCACGTCGATTGCTAAGAACGACATCACAGCCGGGCGCCCTCGAACGCGAGCTGCTCTGGAGCTCCGATGAGCTCTCACATGCCTGGCAAAGCCGATCTTTCCACGGGGGCACCGTCGACGCCCCCAAGACAATCTACCAGATCCCAACCTGCCCCTCGGGGGCTCGTTGGTGAGGCGTTCAAGTGCTCAAGCCACCACACCGGTGCTCCGCCGCGTGGCGGGCAGCAAGGTAGCCGAAGGTCATCGCCGGCCCGAGCGTGATCCCGGGACCTGGGTAAGTGCCTGCCATGATTGAGTCCATGTCGTTGCCGCAGGCATAGAGCCCATCCACCGTCGAGCCATCCTTGCGCAGCACCTGCGCGCACTCGTTGGTCACCATTCCGCAGCTTGCCCCGATGTCGCCAGGATAGACCTTCACGGCGTAGAATGGTGATTTAGCGAGCGGTCCGATGCACGGATTTGGCGCGTGGGCGGCATCACCGAGGTTGCGCTGGTAGGCATCGCTGCCCTTGCCGAAGTCTTCATCGACCCCCGTGCGCGCGAACCGATTGTGCCGCTCGACCACCGCTGAAAGCGCCCCAGCGGGTACACCGAGTTCGGCCGCGAGACCCTCCAGGCTGCTGGCGCGCACAACATAGCCTTCCGCGACCGCCTTACGCAGGTTGATACGGCGCGGCCTGACCATGCCAAGCCCGTACTTGACCATGAAATTATCGTCGCAAATGAGAAAGCATGGCTGCGTCGGCCGGCTCGCCAGCTCAGCCAGCATCGCCTCGACGAACAGGTGATAATTGGTCGCCTCGCTCACGAACCGCTTGCCGTCGGGGTTGATGGCGATCAGCCCCGGCTTGCCCCGGTCCAGCACCAAATGCGGGAAAACCGCGGTCGATCCATCCCGGCGGGGTCGCATCGAGATCGGCGCCCAGAACGCGTTGCTTGCGTGGTTGTGCCCGAGATGCGCGCCTATGGCTTGCGCCAACATGGCGCCGTCGCCGGTCGCACTTTCCACGACCGGCGACTCTGACCTGAGCGCTGCCGGCATCAATTGTTGCCGCAGTCGAAGGTGGCGGCTGATTCCTCCCGTGGCCAGCACCACACCGCAGCGGGAACCCACGTCACGCAACCCATCGGAGGTCTTCAGCACGACGCCGGCAACGCGGCCCTCTCGCTCGATCAGGCTACAAGCCTCGGCCAACATCTGGAATGGTACATGCCTTTGCAGCAGTGAGTAATAGAGGCGCCCGGCCAACGCATTCCCCATCACCAGCCGCGCACCCCGGCCAAATCGCAGTCGGTCCGCGCCATATCGGCCGACCAAGCCAGCGACATGCTGCAGCGATGCCAGCGACTTGGTGGCGCTCAGCAGGTGGCCGATGTCGACGCGGTCGACCATCATGCCGCCCAGCAGCGTGAACTCCGGTAACGGTCTGCGCAAGGTTGCCAAATGCCTACCAAGCACCGCGCCATTGAACGGCTCTGGTTCGAGCGCGCGACCGCTCAGCGTCGCGCCTTCGAGCGTCGCCAGATAGTCCGGGTGATGAGCAAAGGCGCGAAACGCGACCGAGGTGTTGTCCTCGAGGAAGTCGATCATCTGCGGTCCGGCGCGCAGAAAGGCTGCGACCATGGACTCGCGCATGCGATTGCCTAGCGACGCACGAAGGTAGGCGAGGGCCTGCTCAGGCGTGTCGCCAGTCTTACTGTGGCGGGAGTTCGGGATCCAGACCGCGCCGGCGGAGCGCGAGGTCGTACCGCCGATAACAGCGGCCTTTTCCAACACCAGCACGTTCAGGCCGAGCACGCTTGCCGTCAGCGCCGCGGTCATCCCGCCCGCGCCGCTGCCGAGAATGATCAGGTCGACGTCCGAGGTCTGGATAGGCACGCTGCCCCTCAAGCAATCTCGGGAAATAACGAGCTCGGCTCAGGTTTGCAACCTGGCTCAAGTCGCGCCGGAGCGAGCATAGCTGGCGCCGGAGCCCGCGAAGCCCACGACCGCCCGATCACGAAGGCGGTGGCCCCGGCCCCTTTTGTTCAACCCCAAGATAGGCAATGCGCTGGGCGCTGACTACCCGAACGCTAACCTGATCACTTGCGACCACGTTTAGGTGTCAGGGCGGCGGCTGCTTTGGCTTGTTCCGCTTCCGTGCGCTTAATGTCTCGCCGCATGCGATTATAGCCCATTCGCATCTTGTCGCGTGCAGTGTTGCGTTCTTTGGTGGATTTGGCGCTGAAATGTGTCTGTGGGCGAGCCATGTTGGTTCCATTCCTTTTGGGTCGTCAGTCCTAGGGGTGGTCGATCGCAGCCGACGCCACCCGCAGGCTGATCACCGCCTCGCGCCTGCCGTCGTTCGCTAAGATGGTGATGAAACACCCGTCTCACCAGTGCGGCTGACCGAATGAGCTGGAGTGTGCCTGGCTCGCCCCTCTCAGCACAACGCACCACGGCCACATCGGTATGACCAAGGAAAGCGATCGGCGAACCGAGGTGGGGGGCGCACGTCGGCCAATGCCTCCCACAAAGATCCACAAACAGGCCTGCGACAGGCAGCAGGATCATTGGTCGGCGACGCCGACCTATTATTTCAGGGTTGGCCCAGTCCCGTTCGCCGACAAGGCCATCGATAAATCGATGCCGAGCTCGGGTTAAACCGTCGCTGGCCCGCGATCGGAGATGCAAAAGGTGTCCGCGGGTTCGCGAGATGCCTTTTGGAGGGAGCCTGCAATGCCCTCGACATGTTCAGCGATCACGACAGGTCGAAATTGGGCGTTTTTGTGTTGCTGGCGCGTAAACGATGGCGCCGAGCAGGGTTGCAGGTGGCCGCAAACAATGCCACCCCTCCAGTCATGAGCAGACAGGCATTTGGCTGGATCGTAGAGGTGACCGACCACTCCGGAACAAGGCGGTACCACGTTGCCGTAAGGAACAGAGTGGAAGCCGTGAGTGCGGTTCGGCGGCGGGTTGTTGGCGCCAACCTTGCGCACGTTGAAGCCGTGACCATGCTCTCCCAGCGGGCTGTAACGGTTCTGCTTCGGTTGAAGCCGGGCGAAGTCACCCAGGTCGTCTGATGAGAAGGAAAAGACCGCCGGCGGCGGTCCTGGCCCGTTTCGAACGCGAAGTCGCTTGACTTGGTGGGGTGATATACCCCAAGTCACGGTGCATGACCGACAAAGCATCACCCGCAGGCTGGGTAGTACAACTGACGATCCCAGCCCAACCATCTGAGGATGCGCGGTCGCGCTGGGTGGGCCGCCTCGGTTTGGGGCCGCCGTCATTTCGATACTTCAATGTGGCCATCGCCGTACCATTCAAGGCCATTGAAGCAACCAGACAGCACTTAGGCGAAACCGAGGACAAGGACCGCGAGATGGCGGTCGTCAGGGGACTTTCCGAACGGGAGATCGCCGCGCTGAGCCTCGCTGCTGGAGACGTAAAGCCAGCTTGAGCCGGAGATCGCTTGACCGGCTTCCTGACTGGAAAGGTGCACGACCAACCCCGATGTTTTGCGTTGCAGGCGGGCGCCCCCCGAACCGGCTGGCAACCAACATTGCGGACCCCCGCCGCGACGTCCGAAGGAAAACGGACCCGGGGCTTGAGCTGCGGGGTCGAGAAAAAACCTGCAATCGGCGCAGCTGACCTCAAAGGGCGCGCGTGCCGCGGCCCTCGCCCAGTCTGACGAACAGCGTCCAGGCATTTTGCTACCCGCGGCATGCTTATGGCCGCCGTTTGCAGCGACCGGAGGTTAAAGGGGCTGCGGACAGGCCTTTGGCCGAGCAGCCGTCCGCTTGCAGTCGATGTGCTTTGCCAACCTTAGGTTCCAACCCTGCTGATCACAGGATGGCTATCGGCTGTGCACAGGTCCTATAGACCTTGCGGCATGGGCTGGCTGGCTCTAATTATTTCTTTGGACGAGCGCAGGCCGGTTCGGCGGCACAACAATGGCTGGGTTTCCGCAGTAAAGCGAGCAGGCACGATGGGGCAAAAGGGACGAGACCGAAGTCAGAGACGACGTGGCTTTGCTGATGAAGACGACTCCAGCCCTCCACCTTATGACTGGCGCTCGCGACAGCCATCCCGAAGTGGCGCGCGTGAAAGTGCGCCCCCAAGCGGGCCCGCCATCGACGCCATCGTCAAGTGGTTTAACGCCGACAAAGGCTTCGGATTCATCGAACTCGCTGACCAGTCGGGGGACGCCTTTCTGCACGCGGCCGTCCTAGAGGCCGCTGGGCATACGACCGTTGACCCGGGCACCAAACTCAGCGTGCAGGTCGGCGTCGGTCAAAAGGGTCGGCAGGTTACGGCGGTTCTGGCCGTGGACGCGAGCACCCGCACCGCGCCGCGCCCGAGCGCGCGACCCTCAGCGAGGGCATCATCCGGTTGGGAACGTCCCGACCCTGCGGCTGCAACCAGCGTTGAAGGCACCGTGAAGTGGTTTAACCCCGACAAGGGCTTTGGTTTTGTCGTCTGCGAGGACGGTGAAAAAGACGTGTTCGTACACGCCTCCGTCGTCGAACGTGCCGGGCTGCGGGGACTGAACGAGGGGCAGCGACTTGCGATGAAGGTGGTGAAGACAGCAAAGGGACGCGAGGCGATTTCACTGACACTGATCTGATCGCCCAGCACTGTTGTGAACGCCTGAACCCTGCCCCGTTTTACGTCCCGCAATTCACGTCGGGCTTGAAGCTGACCGACGCGCGGGAGGAAGGGGAGATCGGCCCCGGCGCGCGGGCCCCGGAAGTTTTTCGGAGACCCTTGAAAGATCGGTTCGATATTGAGGTGGGGTGGCCAGCTCCGGGTTGAGCTGGCCCGATTTGTCCTTCTCTCATGACCCGTCTTACAGAGCCCACTTTAGGGTGCCCCCCAATCCACAGCCCCACGCGCCTGGCCAGTCTAGCCTTGGCTAGGCGGCAAAGCGCGATGCGGCCGCCGGCAGCTGTGCATCAAGTCGTCGCCGCTCGAACCGTTCGGCCTCTTCGATCTCGGCGGCGGCGATGGCCTTCACCAATGCGGCGTTCAGCGCCTTGGCCGTTTCGAGGCTCAGCTCCACGGCCGCCCGCGCGCTCGCCGGCAGGCCCGCGTTGAGGAAGTCAATGGTGATGGCGTCCTCCAGCAACGCATGGCGCGCGTGGTCGTAGGACACCACCGAGTGCGTCAGCGGGAACCAATCGTCAACGCTTTTGGCCATACCGCTCGCAGGCGCGATTTCGACAATAGAAGTGCACATATTTGTTACCTCACCAGATGCTTGTCGAAAAACGCGAACACTTTGTTCCAGCCATCGAGCGCCTGCTCCACTCGGTACATCGGCCGGTGGTAGTAGAAGATGCCGTGGCCGGCGCCGTCGTAGCGGTAAAACTCGTAGGTCTTGCCGTGCTTTTTGAGCTCAGCTTCGTGCTGGTCCACCTGCTCTGGGCTTGGTGCGCGATCCTCGTTGCCGAAGATGCCGAGCAGCGGGCAGGAGAGATTTTTGGTGAGCTCAATCGGTGAGGTCGGCGTCTTGGCGTTGAGTTCCTCTTTGGCCATGACGACGCGGCCACCCCACAAATCGATGCAGGCGTCGACGTCGTTCCTATGGCAGGCATAGAGAAATGCGTGCCGACCGCCGGAGCAGGAACCGAACACGCCAACCTTGCCGTTCTGGCCCGGCTGCGCACGAACCCATTTCACGGCGGCCTCGGTGTCGCCGACAACCTGGGCGTCCGGAACGCCGCCGTCGGCGCGCACCTTGGCGGCGACATCGTCGGGGTTGCCTTGGCCGGCTCGTTCATAGAGGTTGTGGCAAATGGCGGTGTAGCCATGGTGAGCAAATTTGCGCGTCATTTCGCAATAGATCTCGCTCCACCCCGGCAGATGGTGAACCAGTACGACGCCGGGGAAAGGCCCCGATCCCGAGGGGCGCGCCACATAGGCCGAGATCGGGTCGCCCCTGTCACCGTTGATCCTTATGGTTTCCACGGTCATGCCACGGTATGTCATCGCGTTTCCTCAAACGTTGGAATTCAATCGCCACCCCATCGCACAAGCCCAATCCTTTCAGAACGCCGGGAGAATTGCGAGATGCTTTGTCTGCCAGAGCAGCCTAGGCAAACTGACCCCGCAGCCAGTGCCTGCTTTCGGCGGACCAAGGCTCCCTGCTCCCTTATTCGCCCTATCCGATCGCCTAAGATACGAACAGCCGCGCTGAGCAAAGCCGTGAAAGCGCTGTTTGCCGCCAGGCAAAAAACGCCGCTGCGGCAAGGCAGCGCTCGGCTCTGCTGGTGCCATCGCCGACAAGCACTTCCCGTGCCCACGGGCCCGGTTGAGCTCCAGACAAGGGTCTGGCGCGAACGTTAACTGTTGCCCCAATGGCCTTCCTGCCAACATGCTTCCTCTCTGGCGCGGCTCGCGCTCAAAATCCGGAACAAAGCCTCATGCCTCGGCACCTCACCATGGACGAACTCAACGCCGGCCTGTCGAACATCCGTGCCGCGCCAAAAAACCAAGGCTTTTTACGCGCTATCGTAATCAGACCGGCGAAGGGAGAACGTTCCGATCTCAACTCCTGTGAGATCAGTCGCAAGGGTGGTGTGCACGGTGACCACTGGGCTAGGGGCTGCTGGAAATCCACTGCAGAGGGTAGTCCTCATCCGGATGTGCAGATCTGCATCATGAACGCCCGTTGCATTGAACTGATTGCGCAGGAGCGCTCCAATTGGGCTCCCGCCGGGGATAACCTCTTTATCGACATGGACCTCAGCCCAGAAAACGTGCCGCCTGGCGAGAGGCTCAGCATCGGTGGCGCCGTCATCGAAATAACCAGCGTTCCACACAACGGCTGTGCGCTATTCATGAAACGTTACGGTCGCGCTGCCTGCGTCTTTGTAAACACCGGCGAGGGAAAGCGCCTGCGGCTGCGTGGCATCTATGCCCGCGTGGTGAAAGATGGCCGCCTGAGCCTAGGCAACACAGTATCGAAGCTGAGCGCGAAATCTACCTAGACAAAAGGACCGGCGCCGCAGCGAGGCGTGCGCGCGACCCCACGCTGGAGAGGGGGTCAGGACGGCTCGCGAAGGCGCCCTTGCCGCGGTGCATCGCCTTGCGCGCGGTCGCGCAGAAATCGAAGGTTCACCTGCGATGACGAGCAGCGCTAGCGGATCCCGGTAAGCACTGCGTCGGGTAACCATGTGACCACGCGCGGAAACAGCACAAGTAACCCAACCACCAGCAGCTGCAGGCCGATGAACGGCCAGATACCAATGTACATGTGCCGCAGCGTGATCTCTGGTGGGGCGATACCGCGCAAATAGAAAATGGATGGTGCCATAGGCGGGGTTAGATACCCCGTTTGCAGCATGACGAGAAAGAGGACGCAGAACCAAACCTTATCAAAGCCGGCGGCTTCGATGAGCGGCACGGTAATTGGCACCACCATCAGGATTATGACAAGTGGCTCGAGCATAAAACCGGCGAGGAAGACGATCAGCATGACAAGGAAGAGGAGGCCCCAGCTGCCAACGCTGAAGGCCTTGAGGAATTGCTGCAACACCTCTAGTCCGCCGGAACCGACGAACACGGCGGCAAACATTTGCCCACAGACCACGATGGTCAGGATCATGGCCGTAATGCGTACCGTGCGCATGGTTAAGTCCACCAGCACGGGCCACGATAGCCGGCCATAAGCTAAGGCCAACAACACCGTCCCAAGCGCGCCCGTCGCCGAGGCTTCGGTTGGCGTCGCTATGCCCGCCATCATCGAGCCGAGAACCGCCACGATGACCACCACTGGGGGGACAAGAACCTTGCCGGTCATTGCCAGCTTCGCCGCCAACGGTGGTTCGTCTGGTGCGCGCGGAATGCGAGGACCGGCGCTCGGGTTAACAGTGCACAGGATGAGAATGTAAGTAATGTAGGCAATCGCCAACATGAAACCCGGAATGAACATGCCGAGCAGGATGTTGCCGACGGAGGCATTGGCGACCGGCCCAATGACAACGGCAAGAACGGAAGGAGGAATGATGGTGCCGAGCGAACCGCCAGCACAAATAGTCCCCGAGATCAGGCTCTTGGAATAGTTGTACTTGAGCATGGCGGGAATCGCGAGAAGTCCTACGACCGTCTCAGTCGCACCAACGACGCCGCTGGTGGCCGCAAAAATCACACACATGATGACGGTGCCGACGGCGAGGCCGCCCGGTACACGCCTGGTCCACATGTGGATGGCATCGAATAGACGTGAGGCGATGCCGGACGCCTCGAACATGGCACCCATAAAGATGAAGAGCGGCACAGCGGCTAGTACCTGTGCCGTTGCAACTTCCTCGATCTTCTGGATGAACTGATATTGCAAACCAATCAGGCCGAAAGACTGCAGGCCGAACAGTACGGCCAAGGACATCATGGTCAGCGCCACGGGAAAGCCCGTCAGGATCAAGGCAATGAGAGCAGGAAACATCCATAGCGACGACATCAGGGAGACTTTCTTGGTCGCCGGACGAAAGGGCGAAACCCGGCACTAGATGCCATGGTCCAACCCATGATCAACCGCAGCCGGCTCCTCGATGGGTCGGCCGACTAATGCGCTAGCGCGTTTGATGATCTCGGCAAGGGTCTGTAGCGTGAACATGGCAAAGCCCACGAACAGGATAAATTTAAAAGGCCACACGATCGGGTTCCAGCCCCCCGAGCCGGACCGCTCCCCCGCGCGATAGGAATCCAGAAAGTGGTCGCACAAGCCCCAAGTAACCCAGATCAAGGTCGGCAACACGAGAAACGTAAAGCCGATGAAATCGACGATCTGCAGGCGCGGCTTGCTGCGGGCAGAATAGAGCAAGTCGACGCGAACGTGGCTATCCGTTGACATGGCGTAGGCGATGGACAGTACAAAAGAAGCTCCCATGAGCCAGGTATTGAGGTCGTTACCCCAGATGGTCGGTGCGTTGAAAGCATAACGGAGCACGACGTCGTAAAGCATCAAAGTAACGAGCACGATCACCAGAACGGCAGCGAGCATGCCGAAGAGATGGCTTAGTCGGTCTATGGCCCGAACCAAGGCGCGCATCTGCACTAGTCCCCGTTGCTAGACGGGCGCACGTGGACGCCCGTCCCTCGACTTTCGGCCCACCGATCGAAAGCCAATCAATGCAGTGCGTTTCACCTGAACTCGGAGCGATACCGGTTGGTTGGCTTCCACCGCTCAACAAAAGCACGTTGGTGCTCGACCACCTTCTTGAACCAGCCGCCCTCCGCCGCGATGTATTTGTTCTCCCACTCTTGCGTGGCCTTTGCTACGCCATCGATGTAGGACTGGTCGACGCGAATGAATTCCACGCCGTCCGCTTTTAGTTTGTCGAGCGCATCGGCATCCAGGAGATTGATGTTCATCCAGGATTCTATGGTGGTCTGCTTGGCCGCAGCCTCAAGTTGCGTGCGCGTTACGGGATCGAAGCTCTCCCACAGGCCCTTGTCGAAGACACACTCAAGGACCGCGCCCGGTTGATGCACTCCCGGAAGGATGACGTATTTCGCAACCTTATGAAAACCCAGCCCAACATTGATGCCCGGCGTCGCCCATTCGATGGCGTCGACCACACCGCGCTCTAGCGCCGGATAGACCTCGCCCCCCGGTAGAATGACAGTCGAAGCCCCCAGCGAATTGGCGACTTCGGCCCACGCACCAGAGGTTCGCAGCTTGAGGCCCTTGAGATCATCGAGCGTGCGCACAGGCTTGCGCGAGTGCATATGGATCTCATCGGAGTGCGCGCCGCAGGGGATGCCGACGACACCGAACTTCTCCATTCGCCACTGCTTCCATAGATCAATGCCGCCCCCGACATAGATCCAATGCAGCAGAGCCTCTGCCGGGGGTGAGCCGACATAACCGCCAAAGATCGCCGCAGCCTTGTCGATGCCCCAGTCGTAACCTGGCCAGGTGTGGCCAGCGGGCGCTACTTTTTTCTGCACCGACTCCGTGATCTTCAAAGGACTGCCGATGGTGCCTGCCGGAAAAATCTGGAATTTGACTTTGCCGCCTGTCAGGGTCTCTGCTTGCTTGGCGAAACCTTGCGCGAAATGCTCCAGATGTGGGCCGCCGGGCCAGGATGTGGCTGTGCGAACAGTCTGCTGCGCGATGGATGCTTGGGTACCGATAAGTAGTGCCGCGATAGCCGAAACGGCCACAGCAAGGCGCATTGCCTTCATCTCTTTCCTCCCACCAATGACGCCGGATAGCGAGCGATTTCCCGACAACGGATCGTTTGTTCTGGCCGATTTGACTTGCAGCATCTTCGGGCTTCTTCATGGAGAGTGCAGCAGGCAGACGCAGCTGGCAAGGAGAACGATAGAATTGACGATGGCGAAGGCCTGGCGTCGACATGGACGGGCAAGGCAAGGGTGCAAATTGGGCCGCACCCGCCCGCGATTGGTCTCGGCCGATCTCGGCAGCGCTGCCCGAGCCTGCTTGAGGCCAAGGACCTCAAGGCGGCTGTATGGCGCGACCACCAGGTCGTCCGGGGTATCTCGCCTGGCGGGCCGCCCGCCCTGGGCAGCACGGTCCTCCACCGTTGGACCCCCATCGAGCTTTCCTGGCGAGCTCGACAATCTCAGGCTGGCTGTGGCCGACGATGGCGCCTATTCGCCGCCTGTTGGCATTCCACAGGAATGCTGCCCTCCCCTCGCTGCGCGCTAACGGGCGAGCGCGAACCAGATGGTCGCGAACCCTTGCCAGAATGCCAGGGCAGCATGAAGCGTGCCGGATTAGTCATGCCGTTCCCGTCCGCACTGCTGGGCGTTCTGTCAGGAAGGTCAAGACTGTCGTGTTGCTTGATATTTGGGCTTGTCCGCGGATCCCGCTTTGAGGGGCCGTTACTCCGGGCGAGAGACGGGCGATCTTCCCTCCGCAGCGGCCGTGTGGAAGATTGACGCCAGGTCATCATGGACACGGCACGCGCGCTGCGCGGGCCCATGGCAGGCGGGGCAGTCGCGTGTATCGCGTTGGGATCGACATCGGCGGGACATTCACAGACTTTGCGCTGTTCGATCCCCGCCGGCGCAAGATGTCGGTGCACAAGCGCCTGACGACGCCGCACGATCCCTCCGAGGCGGTCACCGAAGGGGTCAAAGCCTTACTCGCGCGCGAGAACGTCGCCATCGGCGATGTCAGCGACATCGTGCATGGCACCACGCTTGTTACCAATGCAGTCATCGAGCGCCGTGGCGCGGTTACCGGCATGCTGGTGACGGCCGGGTTCAGCGACATCCTCGATATGGGTTTCGAGCGCCGCTACGACCTGTTCGATCTGCGGGTCCAGTATCCGCCGCCGTTGGTTCCGCGTCGGCTGCGTCTGGAGGTGGCGGAACGCATGCGCTTCGATGGCAGCGTCGAGCTGCCGCTCGATGAGGCCGCAGTCTGCACTGCCGCGCGGCAATTCCGCGACCTCGGTGTTGCCGCCGTTGCCGTCTGTTTCCTGCATGCCTACGCCAATCCGGCACACGAGGTACGCGCGGCGGAAATCCTGCGCCAGGCAGCGCCTGACCTCTTCGTTTCCGCCTCGGCCGAAGTCTTTCCCAGCATGCGCGAGTTCGAGCGCTGGACGACGACAACCGTCAATGCCTTCACGCAGCCGATGTTCGATCGCTACCTCGATAAGCTCGAAAAAAATCTGGCTGTGCAGGGCTTTCGCGGTCGCTTCTACATCATGTCCTCCAGCGGCGGTACGCTCAGCGCCAGCACCGCCCGCCGCTTTCCCGTGCGCGCCCTTGAGTCCGGACCGGCGGCAGGCGCCCTGATGAGCGCGTATCTGGGCCGTGCGCTCAAGCTGACAAATCTTCTCTCCTTCGACATGGGTGGCACGACGTCGAAAGGTGCCCTGGTGCGCGGCGGTGCGCCGATCAAGCGCTACAACATGGAAGTGGCGCGCGTGCACGAGTTCCGCCACGGCAGCGGCCTCAACATCCGCATCCCCGCTATCGACATGATCGAAATTGGCGCCGGCGGCGGCAGCATCGCCGAGATCGACTCCCGCGGCTTGTTGCGTGTGGGCCCGCGCAGCGCCGGCGCCGATCCGGGTCCCGCCTGCTATGGCCACGGCGGCGGCCAGCCGACGCTGACGGATGCCAACCTCATCCTCGGCTACCTCGATGCGCAATTCTTTCTCGGCGGGGTGATGACACTCGACCGCTCGGCAGCGGCGATGGCGATTCGCGACGGGGTTGCCAAGCCGCTTGGCCTCGAGACGCTGCGCGCCGCTTGGGGAATTCACGACATCGTCAGCGAGGACGTAGCTCGTGCTTTCCGCATCCACGCCAGCGAGCACGGCTTCGACTACCGTTCCGGCAGCATGGTAGCGTTCGGCGGCTCGGGCCCGCTGCATGCGTTGGCGATCGCGCGCAAGCTCAAGATTCCGCGCGTGATCCTCCCAGCGGGTGCGGGCGTTATGTCGGCGTTCGGCTTGCTGATCAGCCCGCTTGCCTTCGAGATTGCGCGCTCGCGGCGCATCCATCTGGCCGATCTCGAGACTGCTGATTTCGCGGCCACCTTCCGCGCGCTGGAGGCAGAGGCAACGGCGTATCTGCTGAGTGCCGGCGTCGCCAAAGGTGACGTCCGCCTGCAGCGGCGGCTCGACATGCGCTATCAGGGGCAGGGTCACGAGATCGAAGTGACGCTTCCCGATGCAGCAGATGTCGGGGCGCTTTTTCAACACTTGCCCGAGTTGTTCGGCCAGGCCTACGAGGCGGCCTATACCCTGCGCCTCGATGAGCCGGCTGAGATCGTCAATTGGAAGATCGAGGCCGCGGCGCCGGCGCCGAGCCTCGGCGCCGGCTACAGCCTTGCCGCTAGCACCGGGTCAACCAGGCCATTGAAGGGGATCAGATCCGCCTACGAGCCAGCCCAGGCGCGCATGATCGACTGGCCGGTGTATGACCGCTACGCCCTGCCGCCAGGGCAATCGATCAGCGGGCCGGCGCTGATCGAGGAGCGCGAAAGCACCTGCGTCATTGGCAGCGGCGAGAAAGCAATTGTCGATGCTGACTACAACCTCGTCGCCGAGCTCGACGCAGCCTCGCAGGGTGAGCAGCATGAACGCTAACGCCTTCGACGCCGTCAGCCTCGGCATCATGTGGGATCGTCTGGTTTCCCTCGTCGACGAGATCGTCTCGACGCTGGTGCGCACCTCGTTTTCGACCATCGTCAATGAGAGCTACGATCTGACCTGCGTGGTGCTCGATGCGGAGGCCAACTCGATCGCCCAGGGTACCTTCAGCGTGCCGGTATTCATCGGCAGTGCTCCCATCACACTCCGCCACATGCTGCAGCGCTATCCGGCCGCATCACTGAAACCCGGCGATGTCATCATCACCAATGATCCGTGGCTCGGCACCGGCCATCTCTACGACATCACCATGGTGCGGCCCGTATTCCGCAACGGCCGTGTGGTGGCCTACACGCTGAGCATCACGCATCTGCCCGATATCGGCGGCTCGGGCTTTGGCTCCTCCGCAGCAGAGATCTATCACGAGGGTATCCGCATCCCGATCTGCAAGTTTTACGAGGAGGGCCGGCGTAACGATCTGCTCGTCGACATCATCCGCAACAATGTGCGTGTCCCCGAGCAGGTAATGGGAGACATGATGGCAAACGTCGCCTGCAACGAGGTCGGCGGACGTGAACTCCTGGCCTTCATGGACGAGTACGGTCTCGACGATCTCACCGCCCTTTCGCGCGCCATTCGTAGCCAGTCGGAGACGGCGATGCGAGCCAAGATCGGCGAGCTCGGCCAGGGCACCTACCACAATCGCATTCAGGTCGAGGGCTTCGATGGTCCCTGCGATTACGTCGTGAAGATCGACGTGGCAGGAGATAGCATCGCCTACGATTTCGCCGGCACTTCAGGCTGCGTGCGGGCTGCCGTCAACGTGCCCTTTTGTTACACCAACGCCATGGCGCTGCATGCCACCAAGTCGCTGCTGTTGCCGAACATCCCCAACAACGCCGGCTCCATCGCCCCCATCTCCGTGTCTGCTCCGCCCCGCTGCATCCTCAACGCGCTGCCTCCCTTTGCTACGGGCGGGCGCCACGCCATGGGACATTTCGTGACGCCGCTGATTTACGGCGCCCTCGCTCAAGCGCTGCCTGATCGCGTGCAGGCAGGGTCCGGGATGATGAACCTCATTACCTTCCAGGGTACCCGCCGCGACGAGCGACCGTTCTCCACCCTATATTTCGCGGCCGGCGGCTACGGCGCGCTGCGCGGCCTTGATGGCTGGTGCACCCTGCCGCATCCCTCCAACATGGCGGTGGTGCCGGTCGAGGTGTGGGAGACCCTCACGCACACGACCATCGAGAGCAAGCGGCTTGTACAGGATTCCGGCGGACCGGGGCGCTGGCGCGGTGGCCTCGGCCAGGAAGTGATCCTGCGCAACGATACGGGGCATCCGCTTATCACGCTCGGCATGGGAAACCGCACCATGTTTCCGGCGCGTGGCATGTTCGCCGGCGGCGACGGCACGCTCAGAGAGCACGCGATCGACGGCCGACCGGTGCATGCCAAAGGCCGCAACGAGCTGGCGCCCGGGCAACGCCTACGTATCTTGGAAGCGGGTGGCGGCGGCTTTGGAGATCCCAAGATGCGTGCGCGAGCAGCAATCGCTGAGGACGTGGCTCAAGGATACGTCAGCCAGCACGCCGCCAGGGACGTTTACGGATGGGGCGGCTGACGCACAGATTGCCACCCGGAGTAGAGCCATGCCGCCAATAGCCGATAGCCGGCCGGCACTTGCCGCCATCGATGAGCAGCGGATCCTCGATCTGGAGCAGAGGTCGATCCGCATTCCCAGCTCGACCTTCGAGGAAGGCAAGATCGCTGACCTCTATGCCGATTACATGTCCGATATCGGCCTCGACGTCGAGATGCAGCAGGTCACCCATCCATTTGATGCGCAATTGAAAAGCCGGCAGCCCATTGGCCGCCTGCAAGGCACCGGTGACGGGCCGACGCTTATCATCAACGGCCACATGGACCCAGGCGTCGAGATGAGCGGGTGGACGGTCGACCCTTACGGCGCCAAGTTCGAGGATGGCTGGATTTGGGGCATGGGTGCCCACGACGACAAGGGCGGATGCGTCGCCGCCATCTGCGCGCTCGAAGCCATTGTGCGCTCCAACACGCGCCTCAAGGGCGACGTTCTGATGACGCCTGTGATCGCCCACAAGCTCGGCGGCGCGGGGACCCGGGCGCTGCTGCGGCACGGTCTCAAGGCTGACCTGTGCATCAACATGGAACATTCCAACAATACCGTCGCCAACGTCTGCGTCGGTGTCGTCATGGTAAGGCTGGTGTGCTCGGCGCCGGAATTATTCTTCCGCTATAGCCCAGAAGCACGCGCCGCCTATCTCAATCCCATCGAGCAGCAGCTGGAAATCGTGCGGCGCATTGGTCCTAGCCTGACGCCGATCGCGCCCGGCGGTTGGATGACGTTCCAACCCCATCCTGAGCTGGAAGGGTTTCCGACGCATACCTTCGATGTGATGCACAAGGAACACTACTACTTCAAGAATGCGACCGGGCGCTCGACGCGGGAGTGTGAACTGACGCTGCAGTTCCGCACCGTCCCGGGGCAGACGGTCGCAAGCATCAAGGCGGACCTCGAGCGGCTGCTGGCACGCATCAAGCAGGAGCATCCTGCCTTCAATTGCACGCTCGAGGTTCCAGCGCGCGGCACGGAGCAGAGTTGGAACCAGCTGGCGATGCTCTGTCCTTCGGATCATCCCCTGGTCGGAGCCTTGGCGGAGGGCCAGGCACTGGCCTCCGGACAGCCAGCGGTTGTGGGAGCACATGGGCGGCTCGGCAATGTCGGAGACGGCAACATCATCCAGGAAGTGCTCGGTATTCCAACCGTGCAATACGGTCCCGGCGACATTCGCGTCTACAAAGAGTGGCCGACACCCGACGAGCGGGTGCGCCTCAGCGACCTCGTCACTGCCGCCAAAGCGGTCACCCATGCCACCGTTCGATTGTGTGGCTGAGGTAGCCGCGGGAAAGTCCATGCCGAGTGGACCATCCACCGAAAGCTTGGTCGGCAAGCCCGAGGGGTGACAACAAGCGGGTCGGGCCTCAGCCGCGGCGGACTGAGGCAACACACCACCCTTGTGCGGGACGTTGCCGGCTCTGATCCTGACTTCCGGGGCGCGCGGATCGCCAGCTACCGCGCCGACGCAGCAGGCGCGGGCCGTTTGTCGATCTGCATTGCGCCGGCTTTGATGCGCGGGATCAGCTCGCGGCCGAATTCGGTCGCGTCGGCAATGGGATCGAAGCCGCGCATCAGGAACGACGCAACGCCCAGCCGGTAGTAGGCGAGGATCGCATCTGCGACCTGCTCGGCGGTACCGACCAGGCAGGAGGTATTACCGAGCGCTCCGGTGGCCTTCGTGATGCCCATCCAAAGTCGCTCGTCGTGAACCTCCTTTTCTTGCGCGAAGTCGAACTGCCGTCGGCCGGCATGGTCGACGGGCGCGCGAACACCCTCCTGTCGCGCCCAGCCGAGCTTGCCCGTCATGCCGGCGAGGATGCGATTTGCCTTATCCCAGGCCGCCGCCTCCGTCGCGGCAATGATCGGACGTACTGACATATTGAAGCCAACCCTTCGGCCGTGCTTTCCGGCACGTGCCTGGAATGCGGCGATGCGCGCCGCGGTGGTTGCGAGCGGCTCGGCGTAGATCGCAAACACGTCACACTCGGCTGAGCCCATTTCAAGTGCCTCCTCGGAGGCACCACCAAACATTATCAGCGGACGCGGCTTCTGTAGTGGCCGCACATCGGAATGGGCGCCGCGGACTCGATAGAACCGGCCATCGAAATCGAAGGGCTTGTCGGCGGTCCAAGTTCGCTTCATCAGCTGCAAATATTCCCGCGCCCGCCGATAGCGGTCGGCTTTAGCCGTGAAGTCGCCGTCACCCTCCTGCTCCGCGTCCGTCTTGCCGGTGATGATGTGGAGTGCAATGCGTCCGCCGGTTAATTGATCAAAGGTCGCAACCTTGCGGGCAAACAGGGTAGGGGCCACGAAACCCGGCCGGTGCGCAACGAGATAGGACATCCGCTCGGTCCGTGCCGCCGCGTACATCGCCACGAGGAAGCCCTCCGCCGAGGACGATGAATAGCCCACCAATGCCATGTCGAAACCCGCCGTCTCGTGGGCCTGGGCAAATTCCACCACCGCGGGCGGCGAAATCTCCCCTTCAATCACGAGCAAGTTCGCTTCCCGCTTCGGCGGGGTGACGCCTATCATGCCGATGATGCGGGCGGGCATGGCTGCCTCCAGATGAGTAGCTGACCGGGCGCCAGGCGGGGCCAATGGTCATGATCCTTGAAGGTATAGGATTGAGCGATGTCGTTACATGGCTCCTGTTTGCACAAATGAGGCCATCCCGCCCGTTGGCGGTGAGGCGCTGACAAACCTAACCCAAAGGGAGCGCAACTGATCACCTAGCAGAAGTCCAGCGTGCACCGATCGTCGACACGGGCTGTCCACACGACTTGGCGCGGGTCTTGTTTGCGCAGTTGACCACGCCAGCAAGACCCTATGCCCTCGTCGCGTGATCACCAAACGCATGGCCGAGGGTGATGATCGCTGTCCTGCGCCCGGGTTTCAGAATATTGCCAACGCGCATGCAACTGCTGTCGGCCTCTCAAGGCCAAGGCAATCGCATCACGGGCGCGTTCGAACCACCCCCTGCGGAGGTGCGATGTCAGCCGAGGCGGGACTTGCCGCGTGAAAAATTGGCCTTCCGCGCGCCAGGTGAGACATCCGAACCAGTGCGGGAAGCTCATGTCGTCGAAACTCTCACAGTGCGGCCGCCTTGCAAAAATTGGAGCCGAGCCATTCCGCTGTCGCCGAGTGCTTCCTTGTTTGCGACTACGACCTACAGGCCGGCCAGCTGCTTTGCATTCATCACCTCTGCCAGGCACTCCGATTCCTTGCCTTGCGCGTCAAGGCCACGCGCTCGCTCAAGGGCTTGGCTGGCATCAAGTTTGACGCCGGAACGGAGCCTTGCATCTGCAAAAGACGCGCCCTTGCCTTCCGTCTCCTTGTTGAGCAAAAATGTGGCGGGAAGCTGCCCTTTTTGCGAACCCGCCGTTGCCGCTGGGCCGCCCGCGGCCGGACCGGAACCGCCATCGTTTGCAACTAACTTTTTCGTTACATCCATGATGTCCTGATTGCAGGGCGCCGCCCTCGCCTGGGCGATGGCAAGAACGGACACAGCAACTGCTGTCAGGGCTCTGCAAGGGGCTCTCATGGCGCCTCCTTTTCCGCACAGGGTGGGATCCGTGGCTCGTGACGATCGCACAACGGCCTGACGGCCTGCGCGTTCCGGCGGCGTAGCGGATCTCGTTGCCGTCGGTCGAGAAGGCAGTCCACCCATCCCCTCGCAGGCTTGGAATGGCGGCTAGCCACCCACAACGTGCCCGCAGCAGTGGCGCCTAAACACCAGCGTCTCCCCCCGGAGCGGGAGATCGCCCTGGCTTAGCGGCAATGAGGCGCCTCTGCGGGCATTGCGCCCGCTAGCCGCTGCTGCCAGAGGACTTCCCGTTTTTTCGGGGCTTCGGGCCCATGACGTCGACGTCCATGTGCTCGACCTGAAGGTTCTGCAATCTATTCTCGATGCGGCGGCACGTGCGCGCCCAGTCCGCCCGGCTCATGTGTGTTTGGGTATCCCAAAGTTTTATGCAATCGGCATAGCGCTCGCCGATCGGGTTCTTGCCCGTCCGTACGCTCTGTGACGAAGAGTTCGCACCGCCAGGTTGCGCCCGTCCACCCGAGGCGGTGGCTGGCAGATTTGGATCCGGTGCCGCCGGCGCTCCGGGCGACGCGTTGCCAGCCGCCGGGGCTGTATCAGCCGACCCCGCCGATTGCGCGGGAGAGCCCGATTGGGCGGGAGAGGTGGAACTCGGCGCAGGCGCTTGCAGGAGCCGCGAAGGGGGGAACACATCGGTGTTGAGGGGAGCGGCCGGGCTCGGGGCCGGTGTTGTCACCCCAGCTGCACCCGGGCCAGCTGCACCCGGGGTTGCAGCCCGGGCGCCGGGCGCGGTCGGTGCTGCAGCGCCGGGCGATGAAGCGGCACCGCCGGCCGGGGCTCCACCCGTCTGCGCCAATGCGCCGCCGGTCAATAGGCAAAAGCTTACGGCAAATAAGAACCTCTGCATGCGCGCCTCGCTTCACGGCAAGCCCTCGCTGGCAAACCGTCTATCGTTGGCAAACCATCTATTGGCGAACGCACCGCCGTCCAACCCGTTCCGGCCACCTGCCATATGTGAAGTCTTGGGCAGATTTGGCCTTCCGCCGGCATTGCAAGCTCCGTTTGCTTGGCACGAGGCGGGAGCGTGGGCGTAGCGCCCATGGCGGGCGCCGCAATGGCTAAGCAATAGCAGCTAAGCCAACCTAGGCTCGTCGGGCGCGAAATGTTGACCGCTGGTCGCGCGTCGGCGCGAAACCGCCCAGCAAGCGCGGCCAGAGTCGCATCGATCGATCGCCGGTTGGTTGTCTCGCTCAAGCAGCAATGCTAGACCCTTCGCTATGGAGCAACCGACCACGCCAGGCAATTCTGCGCCGGCAGAACGCATTAGGGTGTATTGGCAGCCTGGCTGAACCAGCTGCTTGCGCACTAAGGAGTTCCTTGGCAAACACCAAATACCGTTTATCTCGCGCAACGTCTTGACCGACGAGGGCGCGCTTGATGAGCTGTTGGCGCTTGGAACACGACAGCTGCCCGTCATTTCGCGCGGCAAGGAATGGGTGAACGGTCAATCGCTGAAGGAAATTGCGCGCCTGGTTGGCATCAATTTGGGCGTCATCAGTCACTTGCCGCCCACCGAGCTGGTGCGACGCATCGGTGTTGTCCTCGATGGAGCATCGCGCTTCTTCGCGCAAATTCCTGAGAGCCATCTCGACGACCAGCTTCCGGGTCGACCGCGCTCCTACGCGCAGCTCGTTTGGCACCTTTTCAATGTGGTCGATGCCTTGCTCGAGCATGAGCAGGGCATTCCATTGCAGGCGGCGGCGTACAATCGGGTTCCGGCCGCAGGGACAACAGGTCAGCAGATTTTGGCGTATGGAGCGGATGTCCGCCGGCGACTTGAGGCGTGGTGGGAATCGGCGAACGCCAGGACAGACTGGGATCGCAAAGCAAGCGTCTACTACGGCGACGTAAGCCGACACGAATTTCTCGAGCGGACTGCATGGCATGCGGGGCAGCACGCGCGCCAACTGATGTGGATCCTTGAGGACAAGCTGCACATTGTGCCGGATCGACCAATCGATCCCGCCACCTGGAGCGGACTGCCGATGCCCGAGCAGGTCTGGGACAGCTAATGTGCCACAGCGCGCAGTGGCACCTGTTTGACTGCGTCCCAGGCTAGCGTCGAGGATCTACCACGTGGTCGCAGGCCCAGAGCTGGCACTGCCGCCGTAAAGAGTAACCGCCACGCGCGCGCTCACGCCGCTTGGTTGCGCAGGTCCTCGGCGCGGCCGGGGCGGCGCACGCAACGTCACCGGACATGCGAAGGCCAGCCGCGAGCATTTTCTTACAACGACGATGTAGGCGCCTCGGCTGACGCATGCGGGCCTCGCGGGTGCCGTTAACCGCCTTTCCCAGGATGCAAGCTAGTGCCCCCTCCAGGTCAGGGTTTGTCCGGGTGGGAAGCCTAAGCTGGCGACGGGCAATATGTAGTCAGACAGTCGGTAAACCCCGCAAAGAGTTGTATTGACTATGGCCCATACTGTCATTGCAGACGACTACAAGGTCGCGCGTACTGAGCTCGAGGACAACCCGACCTGGGAGATTGTCGCCGACAGCGACGGCGCCAAAGAAGCAATCCTCATAAAATTTGAGCCAACGTCCGATACCGTGCCGAACCTGGCAGGGGCCTCTGGGACGACGGCACCCGCGCGATCCAAGCTTTTCTCGTTGTGTGCAGGGGTTGCGACATGGCTGAAAGATTGCGCCGACAATTACGCTGCTGCCACCGCCTATGAAAATCTGTCACGGCTTTCGGATACGGAACTCAAGCATCGCGGACTGAGCCGCGACGTTCTATCTCGCGATCTGAACAAGCGGTGAGCCTGCCGGTCGCGTTTTGCGGTTCAGCCGTGGAGTTCCATGATGCACGATATCTCCGACGGGGTGTGGTCAAGCGCTCCACGCAAACAGGCCGGCTTCGCGCTCGTTCGAGCGACAATCGAGGAGTTCCGACGAGCAGCCGTCGCTTCAGAACGCTACGAGGCGCTGAGAGGCCTGGGAGCGAGCCGTGCGGCCGTATGCCGCCGCATCTTTGAGGAGGTATATGCCCTGACGACAGCTTTCGACCGGCGGGGCTGATCGCGAACAAGATTCGCCCCTATCACGTACCTGACCTGAACAGAATCTCTGTGGCGTCGGCAGACGGATCTTCTGCTTCGTATTTGGCGCAGGTGCTAAACGCCGTTGCTCTTGCCCGTCGCAATGCGCTGCGGGGTCATCGCCAGAGGCAGGCAATTTTAACAACTCAACACTCAGAAGCGCGCACATCGCCGGCAGATCTGCAAACAGACTCCCTGCGCCATCAGCCCTCACGCCAAAGCCAAGGCATGCTCCTCCCTCGCAGCGTTTAGCGCAACTGCCCGAGGCGGCGGTCGCCGCCAGCGCTAGTTGTCCCTCCGCTGCGCATTGAACATATCAATCGACGCAAGATACCTGGCCTCATCCAAACTATCGGTGTGACCAAGATACACCCAGCGTCCCTCCTGCTCGCTCCACCGATAAGCCTGGCGATTGGAGGGGTACCAGCGAACCTCTCGAGTCAAACTCAGACCAGCGCGGCTCCGATGCGTGACAGATATGCTCTTGTATCCAGAACTCATCTGGACCTCTCGCTTCGGCGGATCCCACTTTGTTGCAATAGCCCGCATATCGCACGGCGTCTCTAACGCAGGCGATGTTTTCCCCAAGAGGCAACCGCGGGAGCGCTGTGAGGGACAACCCAGCCGCGGGGCAGGCTCAAGGTGGCCAACCTCGGGTACTGCTGCCTGTGCAGGCGCGCCTCGTGTTTTTGAAGGCACGATCGGATCGACGTGGAGCCGGGACAACGTGTCCGCGGCTTTTTTTCCTCGGACGCGGCGCGGCTATCGTCGAAGCGCACCGTTGCCTGGTGCTGAAATTCGCCCGCCTGACAGTGCGCTACTGATCGGCAGTTTACGGTGAAGGGTATCGACCCGCTGGAGTGATCAACCGATGCCCGGGGCGGAAAACTCAGCCAATGGACGAAAAAGACGCCAGGTGGCTGCTCGCGGGGTTGGTGGCTCTTCTTTGATGCTAATTTGCCTCGTCATTAAATGCGCTTACGGAGTGCCGCCATGTAGAGGCGGATGCGCGCGGAATTCACGCCGTAGTCTCTGATACCCTGACGACTGGTCGATCGCATGTCGATCCGGGCGCCGAGCTCGCCGCCGACAACCCTGATGACGATGTCATCGGTGAAGCGAAACCAGCGACTTTGCTCACTGGCTTCGATGCGACCGGCATCGGCGTCCGAAGCGACGATGATCCAGCCCGGCATGGACTTGGCAACGCCAAGGGCTTCCTGGAAAGCCTTTGCCTTGGATACCTGGGTTGTGATCGGCGTCAGGTCGGGGTAAGCCGCTTGCTGCAGCTGCGCGAGTTGCGGGCTGCGGTCGTCGACACTTGCGGCACGCTCATTGGCGCGTGCCGCCAGGACGGCGCTGAATTGCGGCGGATTGACGGTATCGGTGGTAATGTCGTGGATAGCGGGGAGGGTACTTCGCCTGAGGGCGTACTGGCCAGGGACATACACGAGCGCCCCACCCAGCACGAGCGCGGCGCAGAGCAGGACGAGATCGCGCGCGCGCAACCGCGACCATGCGAGCGCGAGCGTCAAGACCGAAAGAAGCACGGCAACTGCAGCGATAATGCCGGAAATGGGGATCAAACGATAAAGGCTTAGGCCATATGACCACCATCCGAGCCGGCAGCCGAGCGGGGCGAGGGCGAGCAGGCACAGAGCGCTGCCTGACAAGGCCAAGGCGCCAACAACACTGATCCTCGGCAGAGACATGCAAAACCCGGCAGCGGATAAAGTGGTAAAGGTGGGTTGGGAAGTCGGCACTTCAATATCTCTAGGGCAGTCAAAACGCTACCCGCAAGGCAGCGGGCGCTGGCATGCCAGCTGTTGGGGCACTTGCGCGCAAGCATGCCTGCTCGATGCGTCCACGGCCCCTCCGGGGCGCAAAGGCGAGCGCGCGGCGCGTTTGCCAACCAGGATTGAGGTGCCGATCTGTCGCGCCTGCAAGCGCCCCGCTGGCGGAGCCGAAGCTGAGGTATCGACCAAATGGCATTTGCCGCAGCCGCAGCACAGGTGCACTTTCTGCCAACCTTCTCAGCTACGGCCTTCGACGACGGGCGAGCCCGCACCTGCAATCTAGGAGACGGTCGGGAGGGTAGTGTCTTGTGGCATGAGGTACCGATGGCGAGGCCGATCCCAAACAAGCCAGCGCGCGTTGATCACTTTGATATCCTCATCATTGGCGCTGGCCTTTCTGGGGTAGCAGCAGCATGTCATCTCCGAGAAAAATGTCCGCAACGGGAATTTGCTATTCTTGAAGCGCGCGATTGCATTGGCGGCACTTGGGACCTCTTTCGCTATCCCGGTGTCCGTTCGGACTCCGACATGTTCACGCTCGGCTATTCGTTCCGGCCGTGGACCGAAACCAAGGCCATCGCCGACGGTCCGTCAATCCTCCGCTACATCCGTGCAACGGCGCGCGAGCACAACATTGATGGCAAAATTCGCTTCAACCATCGCCTGCAGCGAGCGTCATGGTCAGCGAAGGAAATGCGCTGGACCGTGGAAGTGGAGCGCACCGGGCCAGGTGAGCAGATCTATCTCACCTGCAACTTCCTGCTGATGTGCTCCGGATACTACAGCTACCAGCAAGGTTTCACCCCCAGTCTACCGGGCATTGCCCAGTTCAACGGCGCCGTCATCCATCCGCAAAACTGGACCACCGCAATCGATTACACAGGCAAGCGCGTCGTCGTGATCGGCAGCGGCGCGACCGCGGTCACGCTTACTCCAGAACTGGCTAAGTCGGCAGCCACTGTCACGCTCCTACAGCGCTCGCCCACCTATGTCGTGGCCTGGCCCGATGAGGATCGGATCGCCAATCGGCTGCGGCGCTGGCTTCCGGCGGGAACGGCATGCGCCGTCACCCGCTGGAAAAATGTGGCCGCCGGCATGTATTTCTATCGGCTGTGTAAACGCAATCCTGCGCGCGCGAGAGCCATGATCCTCAATGGTGTGCGCAAGGCGGTCGGGCCGGATTGCGATGTCGAAGCCCACTTCAACCCGCGTTACAATCCATGGGAACAACGACTTTGCCTCGCACCCAACGGCGATTTCTTTCAATCGATCAGGCAAGGCCGGACCACGATTGTAACCGACGAAATCGAAACCTTTGTCGAGACCGGCCTCAAACTGCGCTCGGGCCGGCAACTTGCAGCCGACCTCGTGGTCACCGCTACCGGCCTCGATCTTCAGGTCTTTGGTGGCGTCGAACTCGATGTCGACGGCCAGCCCGTCGATCCTGCAAACCTGCTTTGCTACAAAGGCGTGTTGTATAGCGATATTCCAAACTTTGCCGCGGTGACAGGCTACAGCAATGCATCCTGGACTCTGAAGGCGGAGCTGATCTGCAATTACGTCTGCCGTCTGCTCGACTACATGGACCGGCGCGGCTTTAAGCGGTGCATGCCCCGCCATCGAGATGCGCGCGTCGAGCGCTTGCCGCCGGTCGACCTTAGCTCCGGTTATCTCCAGCGCGCGCTGCATAAGTTGCCCAAGCAGGGTTCGCGCCGACCGTGGCGCATCCACCAGAACTATCTGCGAGACCTCATAGCCTTGCGCTACGGCCCTTTCGACGACGGAGTCTTGGAATTTGCGCCGGCTCCCCCATCCCGATCCCGGAGATGCGGCCTCCTGAGGACAAGCCCCACAGGCCGCACTCCCAGTGCTCAGCGGGGACGCAAGGGGTTGGCCTCGGTGAAGGCTCAAGATTTGCTACAGCGCAGAGACGGACCCATGTCGCACGAGCACAAACAATCGATGCCTGCCGACCGTTTGTAGCCCGCGGGCCACCTGCAGGGCTGCTCCTCCTGCAACCCTGCAGGTCATCCTTGCCGTCAGCTGCTGCGTGCGACCTAGAGTTCTTTACCGCACGCCTGCCTGCTTAATATTGCCGCTGCGCAACGCGCCTCACGCTTTTGTGCGCTCGCTGTTGGCAAAAGGCCAGCCCAACAATACGCCCCGCGCTCGAAAACCAGGGCGTATCTCAAAAACGCGCTGGCTATTGGCTGCCCCCTTGTTGGCCGCCACGATCCTGGAAGTCCATCGCCTGCCACCAGTCCATAGTGCCAATGGGGAGCACGTCAGGATCTGTTTCCACCTGATCGCGGGCCGGCAAATAGCCAAAGCCGATCGGCGGAGCAACACCAATAGCGGCGGCAGGCGCTTGATAACCGGCCGCTGGCGCTCGATAGCCGTAGGCGCGTTGGCCGCCATAAGCCTGCGGGCTCTGATAGCCGTACACGCGCACGTTATTGAGCGATCTGCATCGGCGAATACCATTCTCGCTCCAACAGACACGGTTTGCCACCTCCTGAAGAATAGCGCCCGTCTGGCCCGCCGCCATGAGCTCTTTGGCCGTGGCCCCCACCGGGCCGGCGTGCGCATTTGCAGTCATTGCTGTCAAAGCGAAAACAATGGTCGAACCCGCTAACCAAGATGTTCGTGCCATGATGATCTCCTGTGCTGTGGCAGATCAGTGGATTGGGGAGGAGCACGCTTCGTGCGCGACAACTAGGCCCGTCTGCAGCGCAGGCGTCGATCCAGCACTACCCGCAAATCTGCGCAAAAAAGTACTGAATTCTTGCGGATGTGGCTGGGTTCGATCGCCTCGCACGCAGCCAATGCGCAGGCGCCCACACGCGCAAACCTCGGCGACGTGCGATTGCTTGGCGTCGTTGTGATCGTCGCCCACCGACAGCGAACACACCTGCTTCACGAATGCGTGACGGAGCGTTGCATACGACGATTGCGCGCTGCTCTCGCCGAACTGTAAGCCATCGGCTCGAGCGCGCCGCTGATGTCGCCGGAGGCGATACTGACGGCACCCTTACATGACGAGCCAGCTTACTTCCTGAGCCTGCCAGCGATCGCACGCTGGCTGCCACCGCCGTGATCAGCCCTGAGGCTGATTTGTCCTTCACAGCCAGCCGTATCGTCCCGTTGGATCCCAAACTGGCCCCGGCGGTATGCGCCGCCGGGGCCATTGTTGTCCGGCGACCGTCAACCCCAGTGAAGGTTGCGGCTTTGCTATTTGGGCCGAATGGCGTCGGCCGTGCCCTGGATGAAGGCCTTGATCTTCTCAAGGTCGCCCGCCTTCAACTTGCCCGTGAAGTCGGGCATGCCGCCCTGCACATGCGGGCCACTGAACACGAACTGATCGAGACCGGCGATTGTCGCCGTCGCCGAGTAGCCGAGGTTCGGCACATTGCCGCCGCGGTCCACCCCCGGCACGCCGTGACAGAACACACAGTTGCTCACATAAAGTAGCGTACCCTCTTGCACGAGCGCGGCATCGTACTTGACGTCCTTCAACAGGGCGCCTTGCTGATAGGCGACGAAGTCGGGCGCAGTTGCCGTTGCGCCGATCGCAAAGGTGTAAACGGTGCCAGGCCCTTTCCGGTCGGTCGCGCGTTGGGCGATGCCATAGACGCCGCCCCAACCGACAGCGATCGACACGAATTGTTTGCCGTCGATTTCGTAGGTTGATGGCGCGGCAACGACTCCGGTACCGGTCGGCACTTCCCAAAGCTTGGCACCCGTTGTCGCGTTGTAGGCGACGAAGCGGCCGTCAGCCGTACCCTGGAACACCAAATTGCCCGCGGTGGTCAGGGTGCCACCATTCCACGGTGACACGTGCTCTTGGCGCCAGACCTCTTTTTGCTGCACGGGATCCCATGCAATCAACCGGCCAAACGGCTTGCTCTTGGGTGGCTCCGCATTGATGTACATCGCCGTGTTCCAGCCCATGGCGCTGTGCGGCGCGCCAGGCACATTGGCGTTATGCTTCCAGCCCTTGTCGTCCATCAGCGTCAGCGGGATGTTCTGGGCCGGCAGATAGACGAGCCCGGTTTGCGGATTGAACGACATGGGATGCCAGTTGTGGGCGCCGAACGGCCCCGGGATACTCTCGCGCGGTTTATCGTTCTGGCGCGCCTCGGGCACCTCAATTGGACGGCCGTTGGCGTCGTAGCCCGTGGCCCAGTTCACATCGACGAAGTTCTTCGCGGAGATGAACGCACCATTGGTGCGGTCGACGACGAAGAAGAAGCCATTCTTCGGCGCATGCAGAATCACTTTGCGCGCCTGACCAGCGATCTGCAAATCGGCGAGGATCATTGGTTGGGTGGCCGTATAGTCCCAGTTGTCGCCGGGATTTTCCTGATAGTGCCAGACGTATTTGCCGGTGTCGGCATCGAGCGCAACCAGCGATGCCAGATAAAGATTATCGCCGCCGGCGGGACTGCGCTTGCTCTGCGCCCACGGCGAACCGTTGCCGGTGCCGACGTAGATGAGATTGAGGTCGGGGTCGAACGTCAGGGTATCCCAGGCGGTGCCGCCGCCGCCGGCCTCCCAGTACTTACCGGCGGGATCCCAGGTCTTGGCGGCCTTCTCCATCGATTCGTCTTCGAAGGGCTTGTTCGGATCGCCCGGCACGGTAAACCAACGCCACTTCTGCGCGCCGCTCTCGGCGTCGTAGGCCGTAACGTAACCACGCACGCCATACTCGGCGCCACCGTTCCCGATCACGACATTGTTCTTATAAACGCGTGGAGCCCCCGTGATGGTGTAGGGTCGGGCGCGATCGATGCTGGTGTCCTTTTCCCACACCAGCTTGCCGCTGCGGGCGTCAATGGCGATCAGCCGGCCGTCGTAGGCACCGACATAGACCTTGCCTTTGTGCACGGCGACGCCGCGATTGACGACATCGCAGCAGCCCTTGTAGCCGATTTCACGCGGCACCTTTGGATCATAGACCCACAACCGCTTGCCGGTGCGCACGTCGATGGCGTGCACGATGCTCCAGGAAGCCGACACATACATCACACCGTCGACCACCAGCGGCGTCGCCTCCACGCCGCGGGTCGATTCGAGATTGTAGGACCAGACAAGGCCCAGATCCTTGACGTTTCCAGCATTGATCTGGCCGAGCCTGCTATAGCGGGTTTCGGCGTAGTCCAAACCAATGGTCGGCCATTCCTTGCTGCTGCTTTCGTTGTTGCGAATATGCGAGCCGTCTACCTTGGCGGCCGGACCCAGATCGGTTTGCGCGACCAGGCGCTCAGGGACAAAGAGCGCGACGAGCAAAATCGAGACTGCAAGCGTGAACGTTCTGAAATGGTTCATTGCGCTTCCTCCACTTGCGGGTATCAGCCTTTTGCAGCTGTGCCCTCTTCCTTTTGGTACTTAGCGCGCGTCTCGTTGGCCGACCGACGCCATCGGGGAGCGTTTTGCAATTTCAGTCGGCATGCGCGGCAAAATGCAACTTTACGCCCGCTGCTGCACAAGCACCAGGCCGCTCTCCCATCCGGCGCTAGACATGCGCGGGCTGGCGCCACCGCATCGGCGAAAAAAACAATGATGGGCTGAGACTGCCGCGAGCTGCCGGCTGCCGCCTCTAGGTGGCGCTTAGCGAGGTCTCGCCCACACCGTCCAGTGCAAACTCGAGGCGCTCGCCGGGCGCGATGTCCACTGTCGTCACCACGCTGCCGGTGATGACGACCATCCCCTTCTCGATCGGCCGACGGCGTTCGATGGCCAGATTGGCAAGCCAGGCTAGCGCCCCCAGCGGATCGTCGGTCGTGCCGGTTGCCTCAAGCTTGCCGTTGCGCGACAGCCGTCCGGCGATGCCATTTAGATCGAGCGTATCGGGCAGCGGTTTGGGCGCAGCGATGACAATGCCGCCATTCCAGGCATTGTCGGCAATCAACGACAGCGCCTTGCAGGTCTTGTAGTCGGCATTGCGATCCTCGATCAGCTCGAAGGCGGCCATGATCTCGGCCACGGCGGCACGTACGCCATCGCGGGTGTAGGGGGTGGACTTGGGGGCAAGATCCTGGCCAAGC
The DNA here is from genome assembly GCA_963820375.1 of uncultured Alphaproteobacteria bacterium. Classification (GTDB taxonomy): domain Bacteria; phylum Pseudomonadota; class Alphaproteobacteria; order Rhizobiales; family Hyphomicrobiaceae; genus AWTP1-13. The sequence continues at coordinate 32,175 of CAWFZX010000004.1, forward strand.
CGCACAGCCAGCTCGCATTCGATCCGCACATTGACATAGTCCGCCTTGCGAATGCTCGCCGGCGCACGGTGCACGCGCGAGGAAAAGATCATGCCGCCGCAGGGATGATCGATCCCCATCAGTTGCTGCATGACTTTGGTGGTCGTGGCGATTTTCAGGCCCGCCACGGGGCCCAGCCGTTCGACCCAGCGTGCGCAGAGCGCCTCCTGGACGTCATAGGCTTCGGCAACCGTTTGCGGACCTATGCCCGCAGGAATATTCTGATAGCGGGCGCGGGCACGGTGGGCATCGTCGAGAAAACGCACGGCCTCGGCTGGGGCGAACATTCGATGCAACCTCGCTTTTAAGGCGGCCCACTCGACCTGCTCGGCCGAACAGCTTCTGTACCGCCGTTTCCGCGTTATAGTGGTTGCCAGATTGCCGCCGGAAACGGTCGCCGTCCAGTTCGGGAGGAAGGATGTTCGAAACGACGATCGCCGGCAGCCTACCGAAACCCGGCTGGCTGGCCGAAACCAACAAGCTGTGGGCGCCGTGGCGCCTGGACGGCCAGGCGCTGGAAGACGCCAAGCGGGACGCTACCCTGCTCGCCATCAAAGAGCAGGAGGATGCCGGCATCGACATCGTCAGTGATGGCGAGCAGGCGCGCCAGCACTTCGTGCACGGCTTCCTGGAGCGCGTCGAAGGCATCGATTCGACCCACAAGGTCGAAATGGGCATCCGCGCTGACCGCTATAAGGCGATGGTGCCGCAGGTGGTGGCACCCCTGCGGCTGAAGGGACGTGTCCACGCGCTGGAGGCGCAACTTGCTCGTGCCCACACGCGGCGCAAGCTCAAATTCACCCTGCCCGGGCCAATGACGATCGCCGACACCGTCGCCGATCGCCACTATGGCGATAAGGTGAAAATGGCGTTCGCCTTCGCGGCCCTTTTGAACGAGGAAGCACGTGCGCTCGAAGAGGATGGGGTCGACGTCATCCAGTTCGACGAGCCAGCGTTCAATGTATTCATGGGCGAGGTCAACACCTGGGGCATCGCCGCGCTCGAGCGCGCGGCGGAAGGTCTTGGCTGCACCACGGCCGTGCATATCTGTTATGGCTACGGCATCAAGGCCAACATCGATTGGAAGTCGACGTTGGGACAGGAGTGGCGTCAGTATGAGGCCATCTTTCCCGCCCTCGCCAACAGCCGGATCCAGCAAGTGTCCGTGGAGTGCCGCAACTCCAATGTCCCAATCAGTCTCCTCGGTTTGTTGCAGGGGAAAGACATCCTGGTCGGTGCCATCGATGTCGCCAGCGACGCCATTGAAAGCGCCGAAGAGGTGGCTGCCGTGGCCGATCAGGTAGCCAAACACGTCCCCAAGGAGCGTATCCAACTGTGTACCAACTGCGGCATGGCTCCCATGCGCCGCGACATTGCCTATGCCAAGCTCAAGGCCTTGGCGCAAGGCGCCGCGCTGGCGCGTCGGCGTCACGCCTGAATGCGGGCCAGCGCCGAACTACTGCTCTGCCAACAGGTCGCGTAGGTCGAGCCGCAGCCGGGTCATGCTGAGCTCGCCGGTCGGCGTCACCGGCCACAGCTCGCGTGGCTTGTCCCAATAGAGCTCGACGCCATTCTGATCGTAGTCGCGCAGGTAGAGCGCCTGACTGACGCCGTGGTCGCTGGCACCATCGAGTTCAATGCCGGCCGCCATCACGCGCCGCAGCGCATCGGCCAAATCGCGGCGCGTCGGGTAAAGGATGGCAAGGTGATACAGACCCGTCGTGCCGGGAGCCGGCGGCGCGCCACCGAGACTCTCCCAAGTGTTGAGCGCAATATGATGGTGATAGCCGCCGGCGGAGATGAAAACTGCTCCCTCACGCCGCTGCGTCACCTCAAACCCGAGCACGCCGCAATAAAATGCCAAGGCCCGCTCCAGATCTGCCACCTTGAGGTGCACATGACCGATGCGCGTGCCATCGGCGATCGGCCGTGCGGGCCGGTGATCGGCCAGCGCACGCAGTCGCGACACCGTCTCGCTCATGAGCTTGCTCCAGTAGGGGGTTGCACACGGCCTTCTGCAGCGGTCGCCTTGTCATTTCCGGTCTGCAAAGCGGCGTGGCCGCCGATGCTGGCCAGAAATTTCGCCAGGTCGTCGGTCATGTAATGGATATGTTCGGGCCGCTCAACCCAGCCTCGAATTTGCTGCTGGATGGGATGATGATGCTCGCCCCCCGCGTGCACTAGCACGGTGGTCATGCCCAGCGCGTGCGGCGCCGCCAGGTTGCTTGGTATGTCCTCAAACATGGCCGACAAGGGCGCGCTCACGCCGTGCACCTTAAGAAAGTGATCGTAGCAGGCAGGGGTCGGCTTGGGCACGTAGCCTGCGTCGCAAATGTCGAAGATCCCATCGAACAGATGCAGGATGCCGAGCTTGCCGGCGACCCGCTCGGCATGGGCGCGCGAGCCGTTGGTGAAGATCAGCTTGCGCCCCGGCAAGCGCTCGATCCGAGCCGCCAGTTCGGGATGTTCGGCGAGCCCGGAAAGATCGAGGTCGTGCACGTAGTCGAGAAACGGGGCTGGATCCATGCGATGCACCTGCATCAGGCCACACAACGTGGTGCCGAATTGCCGATAATAGGTCTTTTGCAGGTGCCGCGCATATTCGACCGGAACGCCAAGGAAACGCGCAATGAACTCGCCCATGCGTTGGTCGACTTGGCCAAACAGGTTGCACTCGATCGGATAGAGCGTGTTGTCGAGATCGAAAATCCACACCTGTGTGCGTTCGAAATTGCGCGCCGCCGGATACCCAAAGACCATTCAAGCCACCTTTTTCGCCTTGCGGCTGACCAGCGTTCCGACGCCGTGTTGCGTGAAAAGTTCGAGCAGCACGCAGTGCGGCACGCGTCCATCCAGCACCACCACCGCCTCGACGCCGGCCTCGACTACCTCGATGCAGCCTTCGATTTTCGGGATCATGCCACCGCTGATGACACCTTCGCGAATGAGCCCGCGGGCTTCCTCGATGGTAAGTTGTGTGACGAGCGTGTTGTTTTTATCGAGCACGCCCGCCACGTCCGTCAGCAAAAGCAGGCGTTTGGCTTTCATGCGTGCTGCCAACGCACTGGCAAACGTGTCGGCGTTGATATTGAGCGTCTCACCCTCCCGGCTGATCCCGACCGGAGCAATGACGGGAATAATGTCCGACGCCGATATCACATCGACAATGTGCGGATTGACCTCCACCGGATCACCGACATAGCCGATATCGACGGCTTGCATCAGGTTCGACTGCGGGTCCGGCATCTCGGTGATTTTTCGAGCCATCATGAGGTTGGCATCCTTGCCGGAAATGCCGACTGCCTTGCCGCCCTGCCGATTGATCGCGGTGACGATATCCTTGTTGATGAGACCGGCGAGCACCATCTCGACCACTTCGACGGTGGGCTTGTCGGTGACACGCAGCCCGTGCACAAACTGCGATTTGAGCTGCAGGCGTTTGAGCATGCCGGCAATTTGCGGGCCGCCGCCGTGCACGACGATCGGCTTCACGCCCGCCTGCTTGAGCAAGACGACGTCTTGCGCAAAAGCCGCCGCCAGCGCCGGATCGCCCATGGCATGGCCACCATACTTGACCACCACGGTCTGGCGGTCATAACGCTGCATGTGCGGAAGGGCCTCGGCCAGGATGCGCGCTTGCGTGTGGGCCGACGCTGGCGCCGCGGCATCTGTCGTTTCTGGCTCCAATTTCACCATTTGCAGGCAGCCTCGATGATCCGACTCGCTTAAGCACTTATATCGGTCGTGTCGATGGCTCAATGGAATTTGCGCATAAGCACCTGCCGGGACTGCACAAAGCTAGCTGCATTTGATAAAATTGACGACTTTCAATCCGGGAGCTTCGCTCTGGTGAGGAGTGTTTGATGCCGCAATCCTTTGCGGACGAGTTCAGATCCTTTCCGATCTCCCCACAATTGGGCGAGAGCCTGGAGCGCGCGCACCGCTTCGCGCGCGAGCAGTCACATCGGCTGGTAACCTTAGAGCACCTTTTGCTCGCGCTGACGGAAGACAGCGAAGCCACGGGCATGCTGGAACAGGCCAACGTCGATCTCGGGCGTCTGCGGGCAGACGTCTCCGGCTATCTGGGCGGCCTGCTCGACGACATGCGCGCTCAGGCAGAGGCCGATCTTGGTCCCGATGCCGATCTCATACGCGTCCTGAAGGCGGCAACGACGGCAGCCCAGCAATCGCGACGCCGCCACATCGACGGCGCCATCGTGTTGGCGGCCGTTGTCGGCGATGGTAAGAGCGCGGCTGCTGGCCTGCTGAAGGCGCTGGGCATGACTTTTGAAGGCGCCATCCGTGCGCTACAGCGGGCCAATACGCAGGCCCGGGTCCGAGCGGCACCGGCCGCCTCCGCGCCGGCGACCGTGCCTGGCAGATCCGCCGCGCCCGCCAGTGCCGATCCAGCGCGACCACCCGCGGCTGGCGCACCGCAACCAACCACCGAGCACTCCCTTGCCACCTCGGCCGAGGAATTTCTCGCTGCCGCCCGTAGCCGCATCCAGCAGCGGGCAGCGGCCGCACGCGGCGGCGAAAAAGCGGCAAGCGCCCAGCGCACGCCGGCTGCGGTCGGCGCCGGCGCCGAGCCGGCAATGCCGTCCAGCAGTTCGCTTGCCATGGCGCGAACCGAGCTCAACCCCAAGAACCTGGCGGCCGCCATCTCTGACGTCGCCGGCGAGCCCAAGGCCGTGCCTGCGGAGCACGCCAGCGGACAGACAACTCCGCCGGCTGGCCCGCCGCAAGAGCCCCTGCCAGCAGCGCCCGACCCCGCCCCCCGCCGAACGGAACCCGAGCCGCGCGGGCCCCCCGAGGCTCCGTCCGCGCCGGCGGTGCCGGAGCGCGGTCTGGCATCCGCACCCGAGCCGCAGCCCGGTTCCCGGACGCCCCCACCGGCCAGCGATCGTGGAGCGCTGCCCGTACGCCCCATGCGGCCCGCAGAAGGCCCTTTGCGCCCGCCGCTGCCGCTCGGGCCAGGCCCGCCATACCGAGCGCCGCCAGGCCTCGCTCCGCCGGCGCGCGGCGGCCGCGCACCGCGGGGAGCCAATGGAGTTGGCCCCGCCCCGCCGTCGGCGCGGCCGGCGAGCCCGCCGACGCAGCCGCCCATGGCCGCCCCTGGTGGAGCGGTGGTCGTGCCGCTGCAGCCGCGCACCGGCGCCGCCTTGCCGTCAGCGGGCTATGCCGAGCGTGGGCCGCTGGCGGAGAACGTGCCCCGCCGCATGCGCAGCGGCGTCCCGGCGACTGCGGAAGTTCGCATCGCGCGCGACAAAATCGACGGCCTGATCCTGGCGCTTTGCAATCGCGGGATGCGCCCCGAGGCCTACCCAACTCGCACCCTGGCGGTCCGATTGCGGGCCCCGAACGGGGGCTTTGTCATCGAGGCGAATGCCCCGGAAACCCAATGGATCGATCGCTCGGCAAGCAACCTCACTGACAACTTTGCGGCCTGGCGCTGGACCATCACCCCGCAACGGCGCGGCCGCAATCGCCTGCTGCTTACGGTGTCGGCGCGCCTGATCGGACAGGATGGACTATTGGCCGAGTCGGCGCCCTCGGATCGATCGATCGACGTCAAGATCGCAGGCAATTATCGCCAGCTCGCGCAGCGCTGGGCGGGATGGTTGGCCGCCATGCTTGCGGGCGCCGCCCTGGCTCAATTCGGCAGCGAGCTGTGGGCGGCCGTTGGTTTCTTGCTCAGGCTGGCGAGCGGCAGCTGACGCGCCTGTGTGCGACCGCAAGCGCCTCGTGGAACGCCACCGATCAGGTTCTTTGCCGACGACGCCGAACTTCCGCAACAGCTACGCTGGCCACATCCCGGCTTTGCTGCGCGCGACCAGGACGGCCCTGGGCGCTATTTGCTTTGGGGTCGGCCACCGGCATGGGCCTCAGTCCGCGAGGGCACCGCAAGCCGCGGCCAAAGCGGTCATCTCCGCCCTGAGCTCGGCCAGCCCAGTGCCGGTCCGTGCCGATGTTGCGAACATGCCGACCGAGGCCGCTGCATGCGCACGCAACGCCTCCTGGGTGCTTGCCACAACCTCCGCCAGCTGCGTGGGCTTCAGCTTGTCGGCCTTCGTCAACACCGCCTGGTAGGAGACGGCCGCTTCGTCCAAGAGCTCAATGGTATCGAAATCAGGACGCGTCAACCCGCGACGGGCGTCGATCAAGAAGAACACGCGCACCAGGGTCGGGCGTCCGCGCAGGTAGTCGCGCACAAGCCGGTTCCAGGCCTCGACATTCGGCTTGGGCGCTTCGGCAAAACCGTAGCCGGGGAGGTCGACGAGGAACAAGGCCGCGTCCGGCGTTTCGTAGAAATTGAGCTCTTGTGTGCGCCCCGGCGTATTGGATGTCCGCGCCAAGGACTGCCCGACCAGTCGATTGATAAGGCTCGACTTGCCGACGTTGGAGCGACCCGCAAGGCACATTTCGGTCCGCTCGGCCGGCGGTAGCAGATCCAGCCTGGGCACGCTCTTGACGAACCGCCAGGGACGACGAAAGAGCGCCTCGCCGGCAGCGAGCTGCTCAGCCGTGAAAGCAGCACCTGTCATGGGACACGCCGCGCCTCGATGCTAAGCCGGCGGCCTGGCTCAGGCCCCGGCCTTGCCCCCCAGAATGAGCCGTGCCTCGTCAATCTTGGAGGCGATCGCATGATCGGACCCGTTCAAGGCCTGCTCCTTGCCCAGCGCCGCCTCGGCGAGGGCGCGTTCAATTTCCGCGGCCGTCGCGTCGGCCTCAAGACCCAGCGTGCGCAATGCCTGCTCCCGGGTCATCGGCGTCTGCGGCGCCAACGCCGCCTTGCGGGTCTTGCCCTTGACGACGGCGCCAGGTCCGCTCTTGGCGACCGCCTTGCCTTCTTGCTTGAGGCTATCGGCGGCCGTCCGGCGCGCCAGCCTTTGCGTTCCGAACGTCTTTAGAAACTCCAGGCGACCCTTCCACTTCTCGACGCCGAGATTCTTCCACAGATGGATCTCGGCGTCGTTCTTGCGCATGATCGTGTACTGTTGCAACAGCGACAATACGTTGTTCCAAGCCCAATAAATGACAAGACCCGACGGGAATGACGCCAGCATGAACGTGAAAATCACCGGCATCCAATTGAAGATTTTCTGCTGCACGGGATCGGGCTGTTGCGGGTTGAGCTGCATCTGAACCCACATGGTCGCGCCCATGATTAGCGGCCATACACCGATATGGAGAAACTCCGGCACCTGGTAAGGTAACAGCCCGAAGAGATTGAACAGCGACGTCGGATCGGGAGCGGACAAATCCTTGATCCAGCCGAAAAACGGCGCGTGGCGCATATCAATGGTGACGAACAGCACCTTGTAGAGGGCGAAGAACACCGGAATTTGCAGCAGGATCGGCAGACAACCCGACATCGGATTGATTTTCTGGTTCTTATAGAGAGCCATCAGCTCCTGTTGCTGCTTGGCGCGATCATCTTTGAAGCGTTCCCGGATCTTCTCCATTTCCGGCTGCAGCTTTTTCATCTTCGCCATCAACTCGTAGCTCTTGTTGGCGAGCGGAAAGAACGCGAGCTTGACGAGCACCGTGGTGGCAAGGATGGCGAGGCCGTAATTGCCAAGCAGTTGGGAAAGCCAGTGCAAGAGCTTGAATAGCGGTTTGGTAATGAAATAGAACCAGCCCCAGTCGATCAAAAGGTCGAATTGTTTGGCGCCGGGCTTTTCCCCATACGCTTCGATCAAGGTCACCTGTTTGGCGCCGGCAAACAGGTTGCTGGTCGCGCTGGCTGTGGCGCCCGCTGCGATCGCTATCGGGCTCAGCAGCAGGTCGGTCTGGAAGCGATCTTTGCTCCCCTTGATCCCCCTAAAGGTGGCCGTGTAGCCGATCTTTTGATCGGGGATCAGGGCTGCGGCCCAATATTTGTCGGTGATGCCTATCCAGCCACCGGTATTTTTGAAGGTTTTCGTGCCGCCATCCTTGAGCAGATCGGCATACTGCAGCTCTTTCAGGCCCTCGTCCCCCATGACGCCAATCGGCCCCTCGTGCAGGATATAAAATCCTTGCGTCTGCGGCAGGCCGTGGCGGGAGATTAAGGCATAGGGATTGAGGGTGACTTCGGCACCGCTACGGTTCTCAACGGCATCCGTCACCGTCAGCAGATAGTTGTCATCGGCGGCGATGTGGCGTCGGAACACCAGCCCGCGACCATTGTCCCAGGCGAGCGTGACCGGAGACGAGGGCGTCAAGACGCTGCCTTTTTCCAGGCGCCAGACGGTGTCGCTGCCAGGCATCGGCTGGTCTGCGCCGGCGCCCGCCGCCCAACCATACTCGGCATAATAGGGGGCGGGGGTACCGGAAGGTGAAAACAGCACCACGTTGGGGCTGTCCGGCGACACCGTCTCGCGATATTTGACCAACACCAAATCGTCGATGCGTCCCCCCTGTAAGGCGATCGACCCGCGCAGGCTGGGGGTGTCGATGCGCACCCGCGATTGCGCCGAAGACCGCAGCGCGGCCTCGCGGCTGTGCGCTTCGCTGGCTGGGGCCGCGGACGGGAGCGCGACCTGGGCTTGCTCGCCAGGCGCAGCCGTCGGCGCCGCGCCAGGCTGCTTGCCCAGGCTCTGTTCTTGCTGCACGCGCTGGCGCCGCTCTTGTTCGTCCTTGAGTTTCGGCCCGGCATAAAACATCTGCCACGCCAGCAGCACGGCCACCGACAGTACGATGGCAAGCAAAAGGTTCTTTTGGTGGTCCTGGTCCTGGGGCATCTGCATCTCGAAAAAAACTCAACTCTATTCTGGTAGGCGTCCTTAGCGCGCTACCGCTTTGCCCGCCGTTCGCGGACGGTGAACGCGATCGAGCGCATTGGCGAGCTCCCGAACGAGTTCCTCGAACTTGGCCTCAAGAACCACCCGCCGCGCCACCACGACATAATCGAAATCGTGCCGGGCGTGGGTTATCTGCACGCTCTTGACCGCCGCTTTCAAACGACGCTTGATGCGGTTGCGCTCAACCGCGCCGCCGACGGCGCGGCTGACGGTGAAGCCGAACCTGGCCTGGGCGGCTGCGGCCGCGTCCCCCATCCTTTGCCGCCCCTCCAGCACAAATGCCCGCGTCGACCAACGGCTGCCTTTGCGAACCGCTTGGAAATCCTTGCGACATTTCAGCGTGGTAAGGCGCGTTGGGCAGATGTGCGGCTGCGCCCCTGCGGCGGCCATTTGGCACCTGTCGCCCGTGCTGCGTTTAGGCCGAAAGACGCTTGCGTCCCTTGGCGCGGCGCCGAGCAACCACACGCCGTCCACCAGTCGTGAGCATGCGCTTGCGAAAGCCGTGCCGACGCTTGCGCACGAGCTTGCTCGGCTGATACGTTCGTTTCACCTCTAAACTCCGTCCGAAAGCCTTCGTGCGGCAACTCCGGGATCGCTGTGAGAGCTATGCATCGCAAATCTGCCGCGTAACCAGACCACTGCCGGCGTCGGGCCTGGCGAAAGTTTGCGCGCTTATAGGATCCGGTCTTGCTCAAGTCAATCCGGCCCGCAGGGCACCCGGCCCCCCAACCAAAGCATCAATTTTCGTTGCCTGGGCTCACGAGTGCTTGAGAAGGGTCGCCGGTGGACTTGGCAAGGACCGTGCGCGGGTGCCTTCTAAGAAAAGTGGCGCAAGCGAGGCACGCCCGACGATGAACGGCATTAAGCAAACGCTCCCGCCGGACCCCGCCGAGGGTCGGCAGGGGCAAGTCGCGGGCCCCTGCTCGCCACACCCGCGCTCCAGGTGGGTGCATCGCTGGCCACTCCTCGTCCTCGCGGCATTGATGCTGGCGGTGTTTGGCTTGGGTTGGCATGAGCACATCACGCTTGGAAACGTCGTCACTTTCCGCGATCGCTTCCAGCTGATGCTACATGAGCATCGCGCTGCGACGCTGCTTGCCTACATCCTGGTCTATGTGGGCATGACCGCGCTGTCGCTGCCCGGCGGATTGGTGCTCACCGTAGCGGGCGGCTCAATGTTCGGCTGGTTGGTGGGCAGCATCGCCTCCATCGTTGGCGCAACGTCGGGAGCCACCATTGTCTTCCTAATCGCGCGCTCCGCACTCGGGGAGGGGTTGAGCGCCCGTGCCGCCCCTTGGCTCGCCAAGCTGCGGGCCGGCTTCAATGCCGACGCCTTCAACTACCTCCTCTTTCTCCGTCTCGTTCCCGCCTTCCCTTTCTGGTTCGTCAACATCGCGCCGGCCATTTTGGGAGTACCTCTGCGCACCTATATCGTCACTACCGTGCTTGGCATCATCCCGGGGAGCCTGGCGCTGTCGGCCGCTGGCGCCGGTCTCGACAGCGTGATCGCCGCGGCCAAAGCCAACTACGCGACCTGCCTGGCGGCCAACACCGGGCAGGCGTGCAGATTGGCGATCGACGCGCATGCGCTCATAACCAAGGAGATAATGTTGGCGCTGGTGCTTCTGGGATTTGCTGCGCTCATTCCCATCGCTTTGAAGAAATGGAAGGCGTGCCATGCAAAAGCCAAATGAGCAGGCGGCGGGACCGCTGCGGGCCGGGCCGGGCATTGCGCCGACGCCCGCAAGGGCACGCACCCTGTCGATCTTTCGCACCCGATCGGCAAGCGAGCTGCGCCCCGATCTGTGCGTTATCGGGGGTGGCTCCGGCGGGCTTTCGGTCGCGGCGGCGGCGGCGCAGCTCGGCGTGTCCGTCGTGCTCATTGAGAAGCACAAGATGGGCGGCGACTGCCTCAACTATGGTTGTGTGCCCTCGAAGGCGTTGCTGGCCTCCGCCCAACGCGCCTACGCCATGCGCACGGCGGCTGTGTTTGGCATTGCGCCGGTAAAGCCGACCATCGACCATGGCGCGGTACACGACCATGTGCAGGCGGTGATCGCCGCCATTGCACCCAATGACTCGGTTGAACGGTTCACCGGGCTCAACGTCAAGGTGATCACCGCCCCGGCCCAGTTTGTCGACCGCAAGCGCGTGGTTGCCGGCGAGCACCGCATCAGGGCGCGCCGTTTTGTGATCGCCACGGGTTCCTCGCCGGAGCTCCCCGCCATTCCAGGTCTCACCGGCGTGCCCTACTTCACCAACGAGACGATCTTTGCCAACCGCGAGAAACTTGAGCATTTGATCGTCATTGGCGGGGGTCCGATCGGTCTGGAGCTAGCACAGGCGCATCTGCGTCTCGGCAGTCGGGTGACGGTGCTGGAGGGCCTCAAGGCGCTGGGCAAAGACGATCCGGAGATGTCCGAGGTGGTTCTCGAACGTCTGAAAGCGGAAGGCGTGGCAATACACGAAGGCGTGCTGATTGAGCGGATCGCCGCTACACCGCCGCAGATCGAGGTGTTCTTCGTGCAGGATGGCGCCGCACGGCGGGTGCAAGGAACGCATCTGTTGCTCGCCACCGGACGCGTACCCAACGTTGCGGACCTCGGCCTCGAAGTGGCCAGGATCAAGTACGACCCGCGCGGCATCCAGGTCAATCGCGCGCTCCGAACGTCGAACCGCCGAACCTACGCCATCGGCGATGTGATCGGCGGGCCGCAGTTTACGCATGTTGCCAACTACCATGCCGAGATCGTCTTGCGTCGTGTCCTGTTCCGCCTGCCGGCAAAGGTTAACCGAGACATTCTTCCCTGGACGACATTCACCGATCCGGAACTCGCCCACGTTGGCTTGACCGAGGAGACGGCGCGGCAGCGCTTTGGCTCGATCCGCGTCCTGCGCTGGCCGTTTCATGAAAACGACAAGGCGCAGGCGGAGCGAGCCACCGATGGCTTCGTCAAGGTGGTCACCGATGCTAAAGGCAGGATCTTGGGTGCCAGCGTGGTTGGCAAGCTCGCCGGCGAGGTGATTCAAATGTGGTGTTTGGCCGTGTCGCAGGGCCTCAATATTAAAGCCATGACCCGATGGATTTCGCCCTATCCGGCACTTTCGGAAGTCAACAAACGCGCCGCCTACGGCTACTATGCCAGCGTTGCGGCTAGGCCCTTTGTCCGCAGGGTCATCAGCTGGCTAACCAGACTTGGGTGAGCAGACTTGGGTGAGCAGACTTGAGTAACCAGATTTTGGTGACAGGTTGAGCCGGGAGTAAAGCAGCAGCGTGCCGCGCGATTCACTCGGTGAGGCTAGGGCCTGGCCGGGCAGATTCTGGCAGATCGTGAAGTCGTTTGCCCCGCCCTTGCAAAGGACGGCGGCAGAAGCGGCCGGTTTTTGGCTTGTCCGCAAAGCTTCTGCTGCTCACCATCCTGTTCGTGATGCTGGCCGAAGTGCTGATTTTCGTGCCCTCGGTGGCCAACTTCCGCATTACTTGGTTAACGGATCGGCTGACCGCGGCGCAACTTGCAGCGCTGGCGGCCGAGGCAGTGCCGGGTGGGGTCGTTCCCGATGCGCTGCGCATGGAGCTGCTGCGCACGGCCCAGGTGAAGGCGGTCGCTCTCAAGCGCGACAACGAGCGCCGTCTGGTGTTGCCTGCCGACGGCAGTCTGAACTTCGACGCTACCTATGACTTCCGTGCCAGTGCGCGCCCTTCCGGCGTTGCCGAGCAACTGGCGCTCCGCTTCCGGCTGATCTGGGATGCGCTCGGCGTGTTCTTCGCCGACGAATCCCGCGTCATTCGGGTGGTCGGCGAACCGGGCATGGGGGCCGGCGACTTTATCGAGATCGTCATGCCGGAGGCACCCCTGAAGGCGGCCATGATCCGCTACGGCCTGAATGTGCTGGGGCTTTCGGTCATCATCTCGATGATCACGGCAGCCCTAGTCTACTTCGCCCTCAACGGCCTTCTCGTCCAACCCATGATGCGTCTCACCCACAACATGCTCAATTTCAGTGAGCGTCCCGAGGATGCGAGCCGCATCATCATCCCCTCTGAGCGAAAAGACGAAATCGGCACCGCCGAGCGCGAGCTCGCCCACATGCAAGCCGAGCTGGCGCAGACCCTGCACCAAAAAAGTCGTTTGGCGGCGCTGGGCCTTGCCGTCAGCAAAATCAATCATGATCTGCGCAACATGTTGGCGAACGCCCAGATCATATCGGATCGGCTCGTCAGCCTGCCCGATCCGGCGGTGCAACGCTTTGCTCCGAAGCTGATTGCCTCGCTCGGCAGAGCCATCACCCTGGCCGACAGCACGCTCAAATTTGGCCGTGCCGAGGAGGCAGCGCCCCGCCGGGAGATGATGAGCTTGGTCGCGCTGGTGTCTGAAGTGGCCGACGGTCTGGGCCTGCCGCGCGAGGGTGCGATCGACTGGACAATCGATATGGACCCCGCCCTGCGGGTCGACGCCGATCGGGACCAGCTGTTTCGCGTCTTGAGCAATCTGTGCCGCAACGCCTTGCAGGCCATCGAGTTGCGCGAACCGAACAAGGGGCGCATTCAGGTCTCGGCGCGGCGCAACGGCCAGCGGGTCACGATCGAGGTGGTGGATGACGGACCGGGCGTGCCGCAGAAGGCACGCGCCCATCTATTCCAGGCCTTCCAAGGTTCCGCCCGCAAGGGCGGGACCGGCCTCGGCCTTGCGGTTGCACACGAGCTGATCACGGCACACGGCGGTATTATTCGGCTGCGGGACTCCGAGCTTGGCGCCGTGTTCGTGCTGGAGATTCCCGACCGCGGTAGCTGAAGTCTGGCCCGCTTGCGGGCCTCCTCGTGAGGGCTCTTGATCGGGTACCGCAGGCGCTGCCAGGTTCCCCTGTGGATGGTTGCAACGGGCGTGGCTACGCCTTGTGGAGCGGCGCGTTTATGCTGCTCAAGCGCGCAGCGGCTCGAGTTCCGCGGTACCTGAGTGCGATGATCTTGGCGATCTTCAGAAACGATGAGCCTCCATCTCTCGCCGGCCTTGCCACAGCGGCCAAACGCTTGCGGCGGTACCGGCCCTAACCGACAAGGAAGGCAGGCATGGCAACATTCACCGTCCAGCAAGGCAAGCGCTATCGTGCCACAATCCGGCTGGGCTGGCTCGAGGCACTGGCCACCAATGAGCTGATCGCCAGCAAGTTGCAGGCAGCTGGCTTCGCCCAAGTGCATGTCTCTGGGAGCGGCGCGACGCGCGAGGCTGAAGCGCTCTGGCCCAACGCCGACACAACCGGCGAGATGCCGCCGCAGATCGCCGAAATCATCGACGCCTGACGCGGTCGCGACCCCATGCGGCACACCGCCTTGCCGTTCGTTCGCTGCTATCCGCGTTGCGCCGGCGCGCCAAGCCGCCCGAGCACAATTGCGACGGCATCCGATTGCTGCCAGCAACGCCTCGGCATACGCTCGCCCGGTTCGCAATGAACCTGAGGAGGAAAGTGATGAAGACGTTGCTGCCGTGGCTCGGCACCCTCGTGGTCGGAGTGGGTCTGGCTTTTGCTTCGGTCCCCAATGGCCACGCGGCTCCTGCACAATCGCTGCTGCCAGGACTGGAGCGCATCACTGACGGCAATATCACGCCGATCAGTTGCAGAAGATATCGCCATTGCCATAGTCGCTGCGTCCGGCGGGTGTGGGGCGTCTGCCGCAAGCGTGTGAGGTACTGTCATCGGTGCTAGCCCCGTACGGGCACGCCGGTTGCCGCGGGCGGCGATCGCCGCCCGCTTCTCGTTTGCGCAAGCGAAATTAGGTTCGCTAAGCCGCCGAAAACTTGCCATCCTGCCTTCCAGCACCGCTGAGGCCTAGGAGGCAGATATGCGCGAAACCAAAGTCGAGCCACAGGCCATTCGAGCCGAAGACATCGATCCTCGCTATCGCTGGCATCGCGCGCTGCCGGCACTCGGGACCATGGGCGTGGATTTCGAGGAGCGCGTCGATTACCGCCGCCTGCACAATTACCGGCTCTCCCGAGCACGCATGGCGCTCGAGAAGTCCGATCTCGGGGCGTTGCTGGTGATGGACGTCAACAACATCCGCTACCTCACCTCCACCAAGATCGGCGAATGGGAACGCGACAAGATTTGCCGCTGGGCACTCATCACGCGCGGCAGCGCCGATCCGATCCTATGGGATTTCGGCTCCGCCGCCGTGCACCACCGGCTCTATGCTCCCTGGCTCAAACCGGAGAACTGCAAGGCGGGCCTGCTCGGCCTGCGCGGCACTGTCTCTCCCTCCTTCGGCCTGATGCAGCGGCATGCCGAGGAAATCGCCTCCCTCATCAGGGAGGCAGGCGTGGCGAAAATGCCGGTCGGGGTCGACATCATCGAGCCGCCAATGCTGTTCGAGCTGGAGCGCGCTGGCCTTAAAATTGCCGACGGTCAGCAGACTATGCTGGAGGCGCGCGAGATCAAGAGCATCGACGAGATCGCACTTCTGAACCGCGCCGCGGCGATGGTGGATGGCGCTTATCACCTGGTGCACGAGGAGCTAAAGCCCGGCGTACGCGAGAACGACATTGTCGCCAAGGTGAACGAGTTCCTCTACCGCCATGGCTCCGACGACGTGGAGGCGGTCAACGCCATCTCGGGTGAACGCTGCAACCCGCACCCACACAACTTCACCGACCGCATGCTGCGGCCTGGTGACCAGGCCTTTTTCGATATCCTGCAGTCGTTTATGGGCTACCGCACCTGTTACTACCGCACCTTCAACGTCGGCCGTGCCACTCCGGCGCAGCACGACGCCTACCAGAAGGCCCGCGACTGGCTGGACCAGGCGATCGCGCTGATCAAGCCCGGCGTGTCGACCGACAAGGTGGCCAGCGTGTGGCCCAAGGCGGAGGAGTTCGGCTTCGCCGACGAAATGAGCGCCTTCGGACTGCAGTTCGGCCACGGCATCGGCTGCGCCATTCATGAACGGCCAATCATCTCGCGTGTGATC
This sequence comes from uncultured Alphaproteobacteria bacterium, assembly GCA_963820375.1. Lineage (GTDB taxonomy): Bacteria > Pseudomonadota > Alphaproteobacteria > Rhizobiales > Hyphomicrobiaceae > AWTP1-13. Next base: position 47,964 of record CAWFZX010000004.1, read on the forward strand.
TCGCTTGAGCATCCCACGGAGATCAAGGAAGGCATGGTGTTCGCGCTCGAAACCTATTGTCCGGCTAAGGACGGCTATTCAGCCGCCCGCATCGAGGAAGAGGTGGTGGTCAGTGACAAGGGTTGCCGCGTCATCACCTTGTTCCCGGCCGAACAGCTGCCCATCGCCAACCGCTATTGACGATCACTGGGCGCCAGCAACTGCGGCGTGCGCACGTGCTCCGGGCGGATGCCGACGCCAATAAGCCGCGCGGGAAGGCGCTGCAGATAGGGACAACTGCCAAGCATCCGCACCGGCAATGCCGGCTTCGGCGCCGTGCGGCTGGCCAGAACCCGACTGAGAAACCTATTCTGCACCTGCACCTGCAGCCACTGCGTGGCCCGCGTCGGAAACATGCGCCGCTCCTGCACGGCCTCCAGATTGCGCAGCGTCAGACGGCCCTTGCGCAAGGGTTCCGCCAATAGGTTGGCGGCCGCCACGGCATCCTGAATGGCAAGGTTGATACCGACACCACCGATCGGCGACATGGCGTGCGCCGCATCGCCGATGCACAGCAAGCCAGGCCGTGCCCAGGTCATCAGCCGGTTAACAGCAACGCTCAGGAGCTTCACGTCTTGCCAATCCTTCAGCTCGGTGAGCCGGTCGCGCAGGATCGGCGCGACGGCGGCTACCCGGTCGCGAAAGGCGGCAATTCCCTCAGCACGTATCGCTTCCGCTTCACCCTTGGCGATCACGTAGGCGCACTGCCAATAGTCGCCGCGGTCCAGCATCGCCAGCAAGGCGCCGGCGCCGATGCGACCCAGCGCTTGACTGGGATCGCCGGCTTGCTTCGACAGCCGCAGCCAAAACACATCGATTGGTGCACCCAGATCCTTCGACCGCAGACCCGCCTGGTCCCGTAGTCTTGAATCCCGCCCGTCGGCCGCGACGATGAGATCCGCATGGATGGCGAGCCTGCCGCCCGGTCCTTCGGCGGAAACCCCGACAATGCGGCCGCCCTCCTCGAGCAGGCCGGTCGCCGCGGTCTGCATGCGCAAGTGGAAGGTGCTGTAGCGCTGCGCGTGCTGGGCGATGAAATCCAGAAAATCCCACTGCGGCATCAGAGCGATGAAACGGCAATGCGTTGGCACATGCCCGAAGTCGGCAATCCTGATCGGCGTGTCGCCGATGAAGGCAACGAGATGCTGAATTCTCTGATGTGGACGCCGCAGAAATTCGGCGAGCAGTCCGAGCTCGTGCATGACCTCAAGCGTCGAGGGATGGATGGTGTCGCCGCGAAAGTCGCGCAGAAAATCGGCATGTTTCTCGAGAACCTCAACGTCCAAGCCGGCGCGCGCCAGCAGCAAACCCAGCACCATGCCCGCAGGACCACCGCCGACGATGCAGCAGCGGGTACGAATGCTGGTGGTTGCCGGATGCTCTGGCATTGTGCAGCAATGCTACGTCTTGCCCGCTGCCGCCAGAGCCGCCTCGCGTGCCTGCATCGTGCCGATGTAACCGCGGTTATGCGTTGGACTGACCAGCACCTCATTGATGCATACGTGCGCCGGCTGCCTGGCGATGAAGGCGATCAGCTCACCCATATCCTCCGGCTGCAGCATTCGCCGCATCGTCTCAGCCGTTTCGGGGATCGGCCGATTTTTGAGGATCGGGGTCGCAACCTCGCCGGGACACACCACGCAGGAGCGGATCCCGTGCATGCACTCCTCCAGATTGATGGTGTGACTCATCGCCACCATGCCATGTTTGGCGGCAGTATACCCCGGCCCCGAGACCGGGCCGATGAAGCGGCCGGCCCAGGAGGCGGTGTGGATAAACAGGCCACCACCTTGTTGCCGCAGTACCGGCAACGCCGCCTGCACGACGTAGAACGCACTCAGCAAGTTGCCGCCAATCAGCGCGTCGATCCCGTCCGGGGTTAGAGCCCGCCAGGCGCGCTGGGGGATGTTTGCGCCCGCATTGTTGACGACGACATCCAACCGGCCCAGCTCTCTCTGGATGACGTCGACCACCGTCTTGACGGCGCTGGCCTTGGTGAGGTCAGCCGGCTCAACCTGGGCCTTGCCGGCACCGGCAGCATGGATGCGTTGCGCGACACCATCGAGCGCATCCCTGCGCCGGCCCGTGAGAACCACCGTCATGCCTTGCTGCGCCAGGGCGATCGCGCCGGCTTCGCCGATGCCGGTCCCGGCGCCGGTCACCCATGCCACCTTGCCGCGAAGATCCTGCATGCCGATCGCTCCTTCTTTTGCGCCCTGTTCTAGCGTCATTGCCGCGGTTTCGATAGGCGTTGGCCGTTGCCGCCCGAGTGACAGAATGGAGGCTAAGCAACGAGCCTCGCGCGGAGCGCAGCGACCGTCTCCAGGTGACGCTCATGATCGCCGGCAAAGCGCAGCACCAGGTGGCTCGCCCCGGCGGCGACGTAGGCTTGCAGCCAGTCCGCCATGCCCTGCGCCGGCCCCGCGTAACAGGCCTGCCGCGACCGCATCTCAGCGGCCGGCCGGCCGTAGTAGCGCTGCAGATAGGCCTCAAGCCGCAGCTCGGCGCGCTGCTGATCGTCATCGACGGCGAGCGTCAGGTACATGCCCCCCGCGAGCGCGCTGGGGTCGCGGCCAGCACCGCGGGCGATGGCCTCGACCTCTCGCCACTGCTCGCCCCAGCGCGCAGCACTCGGCCCGTTCGGCAGCCAACCGTCGAAATGCTTGCCAACCCGTTGCAAGCTCGCCGGCTGCGCGCCAGCCACCCAGATGGGCGGCCCACCCGGGCGGTGTGGCATCGGTCCTAGCACGCCCCCGGCCACGCGCCAGCGGCCATCCCAGTCGACGGGTTTGCCGGTCCACAGCGCCCGGCAGAGGCCGAGCCCTTCCAGCATACGCCCCACCCGCTGTTCGAACGGCACGCCTGCGGCGGTAAATTCAGCGCGAATGCTTGGCACGTCGGTGGCGATGCCAACGCCGAGGATCAGGCGACCTTCGGCGATCTGGTCAACGGTCGCAACCTGCTGTGCCAGCAGCACCGGGTTGCGCAGGGCTGGCAGCAGCACCGCCGTTCCAAGCTCAACTTTCGGCAGGCGCGCTGCGACGGCGGCCAACAAGGTCAGTGGATCGTGGCGCGGACGGGCGAGCAGGGAATCTCCAACCCAGATCGAATCGTATCCGAGCCCCGCCGCCCGGCTGGCCAAGTCAAGCAGCGACCGCGCCTCGGAATGCCCCGCCATCACCTGCTCGCGGGTCGGCAGCAGGTATCCCAGATGCACACCCATCGGGCCCTCCCTCAAGCATCAAGGCGCCAGTCGACGGCAGAACCTGCCTCGCTGGCGGCAGACCTGCAAGCGGCTCGGCCGGCGCCAAAGCCGCTAGAGGGTGCGTCGGCTTTTGATGGCCGCCGCCAGCGTCCCATCGTCGAGATAGTCGAGTTCGCCGCCGATCGGCACCCCCTGGGCCAAACGCGTCACCGTGATGCCTCGCCCTTGCAGCTGGCTGGTGAGGTAGTGCGCCGTCGATTGGCCTTCAACCGTGGCGTTCAACGCCAGCAGGATTTCCGTCACTGGCGGCGCGGCCCGCTCGATCAATCGAGCGATGTTGAGGCGATCGGGACCGATGCCGTCGAGAGGTGATAGATGGCCACCCAGCACATGGTAGAGGCCATTGACGACACCGGCGCGCTCCAGCGCCCACAAATCGCCGATCTCCTCAACCACCACGATCAGGCTGGCGTCGCGCCGCGGGTCCTGACAGATCGTGCATGGGGTGACGGTGTCGAGCGTGCCGCAGGTGTGGCATTCGACGATCTTGGCCGCGGCGTCGCTAAGGGCCGCCGCCAGAGGCTCCAGCAGCTCCGATCGCCGCTTGAGCAGCGCCAGGGCCGCCTTGCGCGCCGAGCGCGACCCCAGCCCCGGCAAGCGCGCCAGCAGGGCGACCAGCCGTTCGATCTCGGTGCCTGCTGATTTTCTGCTCATCGTTGGCGATCGTGCCGCGCGGTGCTGCCAGGGCGGCTTTGGCGATCTTTAGAAAAGCTTGAGTCCGGGCGGTAGCGCAAGCCCGCCGGTGATCTCCTGCATTTTCGCTTGCACCGCCGCCTCGACCTTACTCTTGGCGTCTTGCAATGCGGCAATGATCAAATCCTCGAGAATTTCCGTTTCCTCCGGCTTGATCAGACTTTGATCGAGCTTGATGCTGCGCGCATCGCCTTTGCCGTTGAGCTTGACGATCACCAGGCCGGCGCCCGATTGGCCCTCCACCTCAAGGTCGGCAAGATCATCCTGCAGTTGCTGCATGCGACCCTGGATTTCCTGGGCCTGCTTCATCATTTTCATCAGATCTTTCATGTCATCTCCATCCACGGTTGGCAGCGGCGGCTCGGGTCTCGCTTGGCGGCAGCAGCCGCCGTGCACGAGCCGCACTAGCCGGTGCCGGTGTCATCGGCCTCGAGCCCGGATATGGGGCGCACGCTGGAAATTTCCGCATCCGGAAATTGTTGCAAGACGGCCGCAACCACCGGGTGCTTGCGAAGTTCATTGATGGCGGCAGTCGCCCGCGCGCGCTCGACTTCTCCCAGTGGCTGCTCACCCGGGGTCTTGCTCAAGGCCACCATCCAGCGTCCCTGCGTCCATTGGTTCAGCTTCTCGCGCAGCTCGTTAGGCAGTTCCTTCGGCGCCCCGGGCAGTAAGTGCAGCTCGATGCTGCCGGCGGGGTCGAATTTCACCAAACTGACGTGCTCTTCCAGGTGCACCTTGAGCTTCGCCTCGCGGCGTTTGCCAGCCAGGGCGACGACATCGGCAAACGAGCGCAGCACCGGCGGGCGCGGCGCAGCGGCCAACAGATCGCTATCGCCGCCTTCCTCCGCCTCCTGCTCGACGGCATCGAGGGCGCTTTCGAGGGCGGGTTGGCGTGCGGGCGCCGGCGTCTCGGCCCCACGACGGGTGACGGACTGTCCACCGAGCGCCTTTAGCACTTCGTCCGGTGCCGGCAGATCGGCGGTAAAGGCGAGGCGGATCAACACCATTTCCGCCGCCGCTGCCTGATTGGGCGCCGCGGCCACTTCCTCCAGACCCTTGAGCAGCATTTGCCAAGCGCGCGCCAAGATCGGCACCGAGAGCCGGGCAGCAAGCGCGCTGGCACGGCGTTTTTCCTCTGCCGAGAGACCATCGCCGGCGACGGCATCGCCAAGCGTCTTGGCGCGCGTGGCGATGTGGACCGCCTCGGCGAGATCGGCGAGCACCTGGCCGGGTTCGGCGCCGTCGCGGTGAAGTGCGCCCAGGGCCGCGATGGCCTCGGCCACCGCATTTCCCATCACCAGCTCAAGAAGATCAAAAATGCGGCCGCGATCGGCCAGACCCAGCATCGCCCGCACGCCTTCGGTGGCGACACTGCCCGATCCCATCGCCAGCGCCTGATCGAGTAAGGAAAGTCCGTCGCGAACCGACCCTTCCGAGGCGCGCGCGATCAGCCGCAGCGCCGCAGCTTCCGCCACCGCCCCTTCGTTGGCGACGATGCGCTGGAAGTGTTCGACGAGCAAGGGCACATCGACCCGGCGCAGATCAAAACGCTGCGTTCGCGACAACACGGTGACCGGAACCTTGCGCACCTCGGTGGTAGCAAAGATAAATTTGACGTGCCCGGGCGGTTCCTCGAGGGTCTTCAGCAGTGCGTTGAAGGCACCCTTCGAGAGCATGTGCACCTCGTCGATCAGGTACACTTTGAAGCGCGCCACCAGCGGCTTATAGCGCGCGCTTTCGATGATTTCGCGCACATTGTCGACGCCGGTGTTGGAGGCAGCGTCCATTTCGAGCACATCGGGATGTCGGCCTTCCATGATTTCGGCGCAGTGGCGTCCGAACTCGGGCATATCGAAGGTCGGTTTGGTGATGTCGGCGCGCTCGTAGTTGAGGGCGCGCGAGAGAATGCGTGCGGTCGTCGTCTTGCCCACCCCGCGCACGCCGGTCAGCATGTAGCCTTGGGCGATGCGATCGGTGGCAAACGCGTTCCTGAGCGTCGTCACCATCGCCTCCTGACCCACCAGGTCCTGGAAGGTCGTCGGGCGGTACTTGCGGGCCAGGACGACGTAGGCAGCGGGCATTGGCGCTGGCCCTTTGTCGACAGCAGGGCTGGTAGCGGAGGTGGATTTCTTTTTCGCCATGCTGGCCGTCGCACCTTCCAACAGTGCCCGGGTCGCAAGGCGGCGGGCGGCCGAAGTGGGAGGCTGAACAAACGACCCGTATCTTACTCGTTAGGGCTGCTTCCTTCCGGACCTGACCCGGTTGGCGAGGGACACGTCCGCCGCCAACCTCCCGGCAGGATTATGGTGGGGGCGCAAGGCAATTACAACCCGCGTGTCAGCGACCGGCCGGCGGTGCAGATCAGGCAAGGCGCTGCGGCGATGTCGGCATCACCGCAGCGCGAAATCGTTTACGCGTGCGCTTGCCAAACGTTGGCCATATCATGCCGGCGGCTAGGCCGTGGCGCCGACCGGCAGCAGGGCCATGCTGCGGCCGGCTTTGCTGCGGGCCCGCAAGCCGCGCGTAAGGTGTCAGCCAGTCAGGGGAGCTCATGCATGCCGACCGTCGGTTCGACGACAATACTCGATCGGCTCGGACCGAAGAGGAACGATGCGGAGTTCATCAAGTCGAAACTGGCCGCGCCGGGGTCCCGCTTCCTGGTGCTGGCGGATCTGAAGCCGGTGATCCGCTCCAATGCGGAGCGCACGTCGGCAAGGCTTGCCTGGTTTTCCGGTGAAGATCTCGCTCAATTCGGCTTGCCGATCGCCGATGCCCTGTTTTTGGGGATTGATCAGGCGGGGCACGGGCATTTTGCCATTTCCGTCACCGAGCACCGCACCAGAAATGTGCCAGGTGCCGTGGAGAAGCTGCGGCCGATCGTAGATTTGCGCACGCTGGCGATGCAGGGCGTGATGTCGCCCGAGGAACTGTCGCTTTGCGGCCAGGCGCGCGCGCTGGCCCAGTGGCATGAGAATGCGCGCTGCTGCGGACACTGCGGCGGCACCACCTTGGTCAAGGACGGCGGCTGGCGCCGCAAGTGCTGGGCCTGCGGGCTCGACTGGTTTCCGCGCACCGACCCGGTCGTGATTATGCTTATCAGCGACGGTGAGCGCTGCCTGCTGGCGCACGAGCATCGCTACGGTGATAAAATGTTCTCGGCGCTGGCCGGCTTTGTCGAGCCGGGCGAGGACATTGAACACGCCGTGCGCCGCGAGGTCTTCGAGGAAACCGGGATTCGGGTCGGCAACGTGCGCTTTCACTCGAGCCAGCCGTGGCCGTTTCCACATTCATTGATGCTGGGATGCCTCGGTGAGGCGCAAACGGCTGAGATCACGGTCGATACGGCCGAAATCGCCGAAGCGCGTTGGTTTCCGCGGCAAGAGGCACGCGCGATGCTGGAGCGCCGGCATCCCGAAGGCTTGACGGTGCCTGGCAAGCACGCAATCGCCAATACCTTGATCACGAGTTTTGTCGAGGAGAGCTAGCCCTGCGCGCGGCGCCTGGCACCAAATTATGCCCCCGCCACGATTGCCGGCGAGGCGACTAAGGTCTGCCATGCTGACGGGCCCAAAAAAGGTGTACAAAGCCGGCTCGTTTACAACCTCGCGAACACGATTGCTGTCTCGCGCGCCAGTGGGGTCCGATGCCTCGCCAAGCCAACGCGGTCGATTTTTGGCGCGGCTTTGCGCTGGTCTCGATTTTCATCAATCACATTCCCGGCATCTGGTTTGAACGCCTGACGCACCGCAATTTGTCGATCTCCAATTCGGCCGAGCTGTTCGTCTTCTTGGCGGGTTGGTCGCTCGGTTTGCTGGTGAGCAGCCGCAGTGCCGCAACAAACTCGGCGCTGCTGGTGTTCCGATTGGGCGGGCGAGCGGTCACGATCTATGCGGCGCAAATCCTGATCAGCAGCATCGCCCTCGCCTTACTGGCGAGCGCGGCCTATGCCTTCGACAACCCACTCATCCTCGAGTGGCACAACGCGGCCGCGATTTTCCAAGAACCCGCCTTGACACACATCGGCCTGGTCCTGCTCAGCCACCACCTGGGCTACTTCGACATCCTGCCCCTCTATGTGGTGTTGATGCTGACGGCGCCTGCCATTGCCATGCTTGATCGTTTTGCGCGTCCGCTGCTGCTGCCGTTCTCCGTGGCCCTTTACTGTGCCGCCATGATCGTGCCATTCACGGCGCGCACATGGCCGGTGGAGGGACAATGGTTCTTCAATCCCTTCACCTGGCAGGCCCTGTTCGTGCTGGGGTTCGTGCTGTCGCGCAACGCCGGTGTCGGCGCTATTGTGCGCTGCCACATCGATTGGATCAGAATTGCTGCACTGCCCATTGTGCTGGCAACGGCTGTTATGGTGGCCTGGAACTGGTTTCCCGACCCCACCACATTACCGGAACCCAAACTGCTGTTTCTCAACGGAAAGAGCTTCCTCACGCCAATTCGGTTGCTGCAATTTCTGGCGCTCATTGCAGTTTTCTCAGCCACCTACGGGCTGTTTGCACCTCACCTGCCATGGCTTACCGAGTTCCTTTCGAGTTTGGGGCGAAATTCTCTGAATGTATTCTGCGTCGCATCTGTTCTAAGCTTGGTTGGGCAAATCATCCGCTACCGCTACGCCGGGTCGTTCTGGGTTGATACGGTGGTGGTGCTTGCTGGGATCAGTCTGCTTTGGATGACGGCTACGGTTTCAGAATGGCGAGAGCGGCAAAAGTCGCAGGGCTGATAAGAGCTGGCGCCTGGCTGCTGCTTGCCCACGCCGTCAGCGTGGGTCTTCCTGCGCACGCCCAGACGGACGGCCAATTGCCGACCGTTTCCAAGGAATGCGGGGAAATCGCCGCCGCCGACACGCCGCTACCCCACAGCGCCGCCGCGCTGAGGGAGCGCAAGCAGATTAGGATCCTTGCCATTGGCGCCTCATCCGCCTCGATGCTCGGTGGAACGCGCAATTCGATGCCTCTGCTCGAGCAGATCCTCGAACGATCCATCAAGGGGCTCGACGTCGAGATCATCAACAGAGGTGTCTCCGGCGAGCTCGCGGCTGCCGCCGCCGAGCGCCTCAAGATCGAGGTGGCGCTCAATCATCCCGACGTGATCCTCTGGCAGGTCGGCACCAACGACGCTTTCGCGCAAGTTCCGGTCGAAGAGTTCGAGACGACCGTGCGGGAGATGCTGCAATGGCTGAAGAAGCACAACGTCGATGCCATCCTGATCGGCCTCCATTACATGAAGCAACTGGCCACGCATGAGCACTATCAGGCCATTAGAGCAAGCCTGCGCCGCATTGTGGCGGCCGAGGGCGTGCTGAGAATTGGTCGCTACGAGTCCTCGGAGATCCTGGCCCGCACCTTGGGCCAGGAAGGGCACCCCGAACCGAGCACCTTCGGCCTCAACGAAGGCGGCTATAACTGCATGGCGCAGTATCTGGCACGTGCCATCGCGGTTGGCCTGTTTGCCAAGCGTCCGGTCTACCCAGCGCCTTGAGCGCTGCCGCCGGACCCGGCATTGCCCTTGAACGATGCGCGGCCGCGCCCCTTTGCCCGCGGACCAGGCCCCGGTTGGGCTGGGGCTCTGCGGCAGGGCTAGGGTACCGCGGTGGGGCCATCTGCGTCGCAGCCCGCGAGCCTGCTGCCGCGCCCGCCCGCTCGCGCCAGCCCCCTGGGTCGGCGCTCAGGGCGCGTCCGCGAGCTTGTTGGCATCCCCGCGGTAGGGGCTTGCCTTGTAGGCCCCCAACAGCACAAATTCCGAACAAAAGAACTGCAGTTCCTCGAGAGCGCGGGCGACGGCGGGATCGTCGGGGTGGCCCTCCACATCGGCATAAAACATGGTGGCGACGAAGCGGCCGTCGAGCTGATAGCTTTCGAGTTTGGTCATGTTCACGCCGTTGGTGGCAAACCCGCCCATCGCCTTGTAGAGCGCTGCTGGCACATTGCGCACGCGAAAGACAAACGTGGTGACGATGGGACCATCGTCGGGTTTGGCAGCATCGGCTTCCTTGGCGAGCACGACAAAGCGCGTCGTGTTGTGGCTCTCGTCCTCGATGTCCTGCATCAGCACTTTGAGACCGTAGATTTCGGCGGCCAACGACGAGGCGATGGCGGCGAGAGTGGGATCGTTGGCCTCCGAGACGAGACGAGCCGAGCCGGCGGTATCGGCTTCCGGCGTCGGGATGAGCCCTAATTTCCTCAGCGTGTTGCGGCACTGACCAAGCGCTTGGGTATGCGACAGTGCCTTTTTCACGGTCAGCAGCGTGGCGCCCGGCAGCGCCAGCAGTTGGTGGCGCACGCGCAGAAAATGTTCGCCAACAATGTGCAGGCCCGCATTTGGCAAGAGATGATGGATATCGGCGACGCGGCCGGCCACGGAGTTCTCGATCGGGATCATGGCATAGCGCGCATCGCCTGACTTCACCGCTCCCAACGCATCCTCGAAGGTTGCACAACCCGCCGGTTCCAGATCGGGAAAGACTTCACGGCACGCCAAGTGCGAATTGGCACCCGCTTCACCTTGATAGGACACGCGCGAGGAGCTCTTGCGCACAAGCGGTGTGACGCGCTTGGGCTTGCCGGCCGGCGCTGACTTTGCTTTGCGATCTGCCATAGACGCTCGGCGCCCTTCCTAGCCGGCAAGCAGTTGGCGGGCACGCTCGAGATCGGCCGGCGTATCGACGCCGAGCGGTACGGTGTCAACGATCGTGGCATCGATGCGCATGCCGTCCTCAAGCGCGCGCAGCTGCTCGAGCCGCTCGCGCCTCTCCAGCGCGGACGGTGGCAGCGAGACAAAACGCTCGAGCGCGCCACGCCGATACGCATAAATGCCGACATGATGGTAGAGTGGCCCCTCGCCCGAGGGCGCCGTCGCGCGCGTGAAGTAGAGGGCACGCAACCGGCGCGGCACTCCGGTTGGGGTTCCCACCATCTTGACGACGTTTGGGTTTGTCCGCTCCTCCTCGAGCTGGATCTCGACCACGACGGTGGCAATGTCCGGCCCGACAGCTTGCAGCGGTTCCAGGCAGGCACGGGCCGTGCGCGGATCGAGCGAGGGAAGATCGCCCTGGAGATTGAGAATGACCTCGAAGGTCCCTGCCGGGTCGATCCGACCCACCGCTTCAAACACGCGGTCGGAACCCGAGGGGTGATCGACCCGTGTTAATAGCGCCTCGCCACCGGCCGCGCGAATGACCGAGTTGATGTGCTCGCAATCAGAAGCCACGACCACGCGTCCCACGTCCGCCTCGATCGCGCGCCGCCAGACATGCGTGATCATCGGCATGCCGTTGATGTCGGCAAGGGGCTTGCCCGGCAGCCGGGTAGATTGCATACGGGCAGGAATGACGACAAGTGTGCGCGGCATTGAGGTCGAACTAGGTGACAATTGGTCTCGGGGCTAGCTCCTAGAACGGACCCGAGTTCTATTGCAAGCCCTCGAGCAAATCCTATATTTGGCCGCCCATCGGCGTATCTGGGGGCGTCGCCGGGGCAAGGGAGAGGGTGGCGGTGCGATGGATGGATTTGAATTCAACAAAGTTGCCGGTGCTGTGCTCTCTGCCATGCTGGTGATCTTCGGTGGCAGGACGCTTTTGGATATCGTTTTCCAGGAGCACCCTCCACAGAAGCCGGGCTGGGCCCTGCCGATCACGGAAGCGGCCAATGCAGCGGCGCCGAAAGAGGCCGCGGCGGCCTTCGATGTCAAACAAGTGGTCGAGTTGATCCCCAAGGCCAACGCCGAGGCGGGGCAGGATTTGTTCAAGCGCTGCATGCAATGCCATACACCGCAAAAGGGTGGCCCGAACCTGGTCGGTCCCAACCTGTGGGGCGTCGTTGGCCGTGAGGTTGCCAAACACGCCGGCTTTCCCTATTCCGAAGCCATGAAAGCCCATGGCGGATCATGGACCTGGGATCAACTGGCCAACTACATCCATGATCCCAAGGCTGCCATCCCCGGCAACAAAATGGCGTTTCCCGGCATCAAGGATAATGCGCAACTGGCCGACCTGCTCGCCTACTTGCGCAAGCTCAACGATAGCCCCCCGGCGCTGCCACAGTGACGACAGGCGCCTGGCCGCCCGCCGATTTCATTGGGCAGGGCCACCCTCGCGTCCGGGCTCCTCGCCGGGCACGCCGACGGCACCACGACTGCGCCGCCGCATGAGAACCCAGCCGGCCAGCAGCACGAAGAGCGCACCGATCGTGGCCGCCGAATAGAGGACGAGACCAATCGGCCGAAGGCCGGTCGCCGAGTCCGGATCTACCGCCACCAAGGCTGGGTTCCAGGACTGCAGTTGCGATACCGAGACGAGATCGGTGACAAGCAACTCGCCCGCGATCCAGCCAAGCAGCGCGGCGCCGGCCCAGACCAGCACGGGGTAGCGCGTCAGCAGCGACATGATCAGTGTCGATCCGGCGATGACCAGCGGGATGCTGATGACCAAGCCAAAGACGATCAACCAAATTTGCTGGTCGGCTGGCGCCTGCATTGCGGCGGCGGCAATTGCCAAGACGTTGTCGAGGCTCATGACGACGTCGGCGATGGCGACGATTTTCACGGCCTCCCAAAGATTGGAGCCCGAGGCGATACTGCCGTCGTCCGGCTCGTCGGCGATCAACAGCTTGATGGCAATCCAGAACAGCAACAGCCCGCCAATCAGCTGCAGCCATGGAATGCCCAACAAGTGCTGAATGGCAACGGTGAAGATGATGCGCAGCACCACCGCTGCACCGGCGCCGAGAAGAATGCCCCAGGTGCGCTCGCGGGTTGGCAGATTGCGGCAGGCGAGTGCGATCACGACGGCGTTGTCGCCCGACAGGATGATATTGATGCCGATGATTTTGGCGACCGCGATCGCCGTCAGAGCGTGCGCACCAAACAACGACCCGAACCACTCGGCCCACTGATCGGTGACCGGCGCCAGCATTACGTTGCCACTCAGGGAGGCCCACAGCTCCATCGCAATCCCTTTCTTCGCCTGCGCCAACCTTCTGGCCAAATTTGCAGGCGGCCTGTCAAGGATAATGCGACATCGACGCTGCGAGCCAAGCCGTCGCAGGTCGCAGCGGCCGCCGGCGTGGAGCAAGATCATCCGACGTCTGATGGATGGCCGGGGGCCGCTGGGCCCTTCGGGCTGCCCCTCTGGCGCGCCGATCGACCGCTGCCACGGCCCTCGACACCGCGCCGAACGCTGGTATATGGTATGCCAACCCGACACGTGCGGCGACCCCAACTGGTGAGCATGAACGACGTATCGAAGATCTCGGGCGGCGGCCGGCGAGGCATGGGCCGGGCGATCCATCCCGGTTCGGGGCGGCGCAAAAGTGCCCCGTTTCCCAAAGGCCGTGTGCTTAAACAGGGCGAGCTCGAGGCCGTTCGCAGTTTGCTGGGCGAGGCCCCACGCGAGCGCGCCCTGCTGATCGAATATCTGCACCTGATCCAGGATAAGGAGGGTGCGCTGCCGGCGGGTCTGTTGCACGCACTGGCGGAGGAACTGAGCATCCCCATGGCGGAGGTCTACGAGGTTGCGACGTTCTACGCCCACTTCGATGTCGTGGCCGACGGCGAAGCCAAACCGCCGAAGGTGACCATCCGGGTGTGCGACAGCCTCAGCTGCATGCTGGCTGGAGCCGAGCAGCTGCTTGCAACGCTTGCCGGCCAGGACATTCCGGATGTGCGTGTGGTGCGGGCCCCCTGCATTGGTTCCTGTGATACGGCCCCTGCCGCCGAGGTCGGCCACCGCCACGTCGATCATGCCACGGCGCCGGGGCTGCAAGCGCTCGCCCGCGCCGGGGAGGTGCATCCCCTCCTGCCGTCCTACCAAGACTACGCGGCTTACCGGGCAAGCGGTGGCTATGGCGTCTTGCAATCCTGCCTGGCCGGACAACGCACGCGCGATGACGTGATCGCCACGCTGTCGGATGGCGGGCTGCGCGGGCTCGGCGGCGCCGGTTTCCCGACCGGGCGGAAGTGGAGCTTGGTGCGGGCGGAACCGGGCCCGCGCCTAATGGCCGTCAATGGCGACGAGGGTGAGCCCGGCACCTTCAAGGACCGCTATTATCTTGAGCGCGAGCCGCACAAATTTCTCGAAGGCATGCTCATCGCGGCCTGGGCGGTGGAAGCCGAGCAGGTCTTTATCTACATGCGTGATGAATATCCAGCCGTACGCCATATCTTGCGGACGGAGATGGCCAAGATCGAGGCCGCGGGCCTCCTCAAGCATACCAAGGCGCAGCTGCGCCGCGGAGCGGGCGCCTACATTTGCGGCGAAGAAAGCGCCATGATCGAATCGATCGAGGGCAAGCGCGGCTATCCCCGACATCGCCCTCCCTACGTCGCCCAGGTTGGCATTTTCGGCCGCCCCACACTCGTCAACAATATCGAAACGCTCTATTGGGTGCCGGCGATCCTCGACAAAGGCGCCCAGTGGTTTGCCGCCCAGGGCAAGAACGGCGCCAAGGGGCTGCGCTCCTATTCTGTATCCGGTCGCGTCGCCAAGCCGGGCGTGGTGCTGACCGCCGCTGGCGCAACGGCACGCGATCTGATCGAGCTGTGCGGCGGCATGGCCAAGGGCCACAACTTCAAAGGCTATCTGCCGGGCGGCGCCTCGGGCGGCATTCTGCCGGCCTACCTGGCTGACATTCCTCTCGATTTCGGGCAGCTCGAAAAACATGGCTGTTTTGTTGGCAGTCATGCGGTTGTGATCCTGTCTGATCAGGACAATATGAAGGTTGTGGCCTTGAACCTGATGCGATTCTTCGAAGATGAAAGCTGCGGTCAGTGCACCCCCTGCCGCAATGGCACCGAGAAGGCCGTCACGTTGATGCGTACTGGCAACTGGAATGCCGATCTCCACGCCGACCTGGGCCAGGTGATGGGCGATGCTTCGATCTGCGGCCTAGGCCAGGCTGCACCCAATCCGGTGCGCTGCGTGTTTCGGTTTTTTCCCGAGGATCTGCGGTGACCGGCCTGCCACAAGCCGTGCCCACGGTGCAGATCGACGATGAGCGCGTGCGCGTCACCGAATGGCGCTTCGCCCCGGGGGCGGAGACCGGCTGGCACGTGCATCAGATGGATTATGTGGTGGTGCCGCTGGCAAGCGGACGCTTAAAAATCGTCTCCCCGCAAGGCCAAGAGAGTTTCGCCGAGCTGACACACGGCGTGGCCTACGCCCGCAAGGCAGGCGTAAGTCACAACGTCATCAATGCTAATACCTTCGAGTATGCATTTCTTGAGATCGAGCTGAAGAGTGAGCGCCCCTGATGATGCGCACGATCACAATGGCAACGAGCGTTGGCTGGGCCGCCTCGGTCGGCGCCCAAATGCCGTTCGGGTGGCGCCGATCGGTTGATCCAGCACGAACCCGCAAGGCATGACGGCCATGAGCAGGGCAGCAAAGATCACGTTCGAGCTCGACGGCAAGCCAGTCGAAGCCGCCCCGGGCGAGACCATTTGGCAGGTCGCCCAACGCCATGGCACCAGCATCCCTCACCTGTGTTGGCATCCCGCCCCCGGGTATCGCGCCGACGGCAATTGCCGCGCTTGCATGGTCGAGATCGAGGGCGAGCGCGTGCTGGCTGCGTCCTGTCAGCGCAAGGCTGCTGCCGGCATGAAGGTAAAGACCGCCTCGGAGCGGGCAAAGAAGTCGCGCCAGATGGTGTTTGAGCTGCTGCTGGCCGACCAGCCCGAACGGGCAGGCAGTCACGACCCTGCCTCCAAATTCTGGGGTTGGATCGATGCCATGGGCATCACCCCGACGCGGCGGTTCCCGAATGGCGAGCGCCCGTCGACCGATGTCACGCATTCAGCCATCGCCGTCAATCTCGATGCCTGTATCAACTGCGGCTTGTGCGTGCGCGCTTGCCGCGAGGTCCAGATGAATGACGTGATCGGCATGGCCTATCGCGGACATGGCGCCAAGGTGGTGTTCGACTTCGATAATGGCATGGGGCATTCGACCTGCGTCGCCTGCGGCGAGTGCGTGCAGGTGTGCCCAACCGGTGCGCTGATGGAGAAAAACCTGCTCGACACAGCCGGCAAGCGGGTGCACTACGAGACGCGCTCGGTCGACACGCTGTGCCCCTATTGTGGGGTCGGCTGCCAGACCAAGGTGCACGTCAAGGATGACAAGCTGCTTTATGTCGATGGCCGTGCGGGACCGGCCAATGAAAGCCGTCTGTGCGTCAAAGGTCGGTTTGGCTTCGACTACATCCACCATCCCGACCGACTGAAAAAGCCCCTGATCCGTCGCGACGGCGTTGCCAAGGACGCCGATTTGCAGATCCGCCGCGATGAGGTCGACAAGTACTTCCGCGAAGCCACTTGGGACGAGGCCTTGGCGAAAGCGGCCGCAGGCCTGCAACGCATCCAGCAACGCGACGGCGGCAAAGCCATTGCCGGGTTCGGCTCGGCAAAGGGCTCCAACGAAGAAGCCTACCTGTTCCAGAAGCTAATCCGGCAGGGTTTCGGCACCAACAACGTCGATCATTGCACCCGACTTTGCCACGCATCATCCGTGGCGGCGCTGATGGAGGGCGTGAACTCCGGCGCCGTGACGGCGCCGTTCACGGCAGCCAAGGACAGCGATTGCATCATCGTCATTGGGGCGCGGCCGACGGAGAACCACCCGGTCGCGGCGACCTTCCTCAAGAACGCGGCCAAGCGCGGCGCCAAGTTGATCGTGATGGATCCGCGCGGGCAAAGCCAGGGACTGGCCCGCTACGCGTCGCACACGCTGCAGTTCAAGCCTGGGCGCGACGTTGCCCTGCTCAATGCCATGCTCAACGTCATCATCACCGAGGGCATGGTCGATATTCAGTACGTGCAGGCGCACACCGAGGGCTTCGACAGTCTCAAAGCCAAGGTGGAGGCCTTTACGCCCGAGAAGATGGAGCCGGTGTGCGGCATCCCGGCCGCGATCATCCGCGAGGTGGCGCGGCTCTATGCGCGTTCCGAGCGTTCAATCATTTTCTGGGGCATGGGCATCAGCCAGCACACGCACGGCACCGACAACGCCCGTTGCCTGATTGCACTGGCACTGGTGACCGGCCAGGTCGGCCGACCAGGCACCGGCCTGCATCCGCTGCGGGGCCAGAACAACGTGCAGGGCGCGTCCGATGCCGGCCTGATCCCGATGGTTTTTCCAGACTACAAGTCGGTCGAGGATGCCAGCATTCGCGGCGCCTACGAGGCATTCTGGGGGACGACGCTCGATCCGAAAAAGGGGCTGACGGTGGTCGAGATCATGCACGCCATCAAGGATGGGGTGATCAAGGGCATGTATATCCTGGGCGAGAACCCGGCGATGTCCGATCCCGACGTGCAGCATGCGCGCGAGGCCCTCGCCAAGCTCGAACACCTGGTCGTGCAAGATCTTTTTATGACTGAGACGACCTGGCATGCCGACGTCGTTTTGCCCGCCTCCGCGCATGCCGAGAAGTGGGGCACCTTCACCAACACCAACCGCCAGGTACAAATCGCGCGGCCCGTGCTCAATCCACCGGGCGACGCACGCCAGGACTGGCTGCTGATCCAGGAGCTGGCGCAGCGTATCGGTCTCGATTGGAACTACGCCGACGTCTCGCAAGTGTATGCGGAAATGGCCAAGATGATGCCCTCGCTCACCAACATTACCTGGGAGCGGTTGCTGCGCGAGGACGCCGTGACCTACCCCTGCGACGGGCCGAACCAGCCAGGCAATGAGATCATCTTCGTCAGCTCGTTTCCCACCAAATCGGGTCGCGCCAAGATCGTGCCGGCGGATCTTCTGCCGCCCGACGAACTGCCCGATGCCAACTACCCCCTGGTGCTCACCACCGGGCGTCTGCTCGAGCACTGGCATACGGGATCGATGACCCGGCGCGCGGCAAATCTCAATTCGCTGGAACCGGAAGCCATCGCCGGCCTGCACCCACGTGAAATGGAGCGCCTCGGCGTGCCGCCAGGCGGGCTGGTGCGCGTATCGACCCGCCGCGGGGAGGTCGTGATCAAGGCGCGCGCCGACCGCGACGTGGCCGAGGGCATGGTGTTCATTCCTTTCTGTTTCGCGGAGGCGGCGGCCAACCTGCTCACCAATCCGCAGCTTGATCCGATGGGCAAGATTCCGGAATTCAAGTTCTGTGCGGCGAAAGTGGAAGCGGCCGAAGCCCCGGCCGCCGCCGAATAACCCCTGACGTGGCCGGCGGCGGCTTGGCGGCTGCGACGACAGGGCCTACTTACCTGACCCCAGACCGCGGCCGAGACGCCACCTTTCTTCCTCCACCCGGATGTGGGCGAGCATGCGGTCGAGCAGCAGGCAGGTGCGTCGGAAAAGGTCGGAGCCGCTACGATAGTCGGCGGCCGCAAAAAAATCGCAGCGGCCAGCGCTGAACAGATCCACGCACGTGGCCTTCGACTTGCCGGGCGGATAGACGGCGACCGCATGGCCGCCGTTCTTGCGCATCACCGCCATGGAAGGCACATCCGTGTCGCCGTCGCCGAAATAGATCATGTTGGCAAACGGTATCGGCCTCAGGCCCTCTGGCATGTGTTGATTGATGCTGAGGCCCAAATCTTCAACGCCCTTATTGATGCGGAACAGATACTGCGTCTTGCCGGTGTCGGTGATGACGCGCTTCGGGTAGGGCAGATCGTAGGCGTCGAACCAGTATTCGGAGGCAAACACATTGTGGAAGCGCTTATAGATGCTGGTGCCCTCGACGATCTCCGTGAGCCCGGAGGAGATCAGGTAGTGCCGCAAGTGCACGCCATGACTTTGGGCATGGCTCTTGATGTAGCCGCCGATCGCATCGAACCAACCCTCAACGCCCGCAAACAGTTCGACCTGCCGGCCCTGTGCGACCAGGTCGTGCCGATCGATGCGCACGCCCTTGTCTTTCGCCTTCTTATACATGAGATGCATGTAGGTGATCAGCGGATCGGCCTGCGCTTGTTTGGCAAGCGCATTGCTCTCGGCCCAGAAAGCCGCTGGGTCCGCGCCAATTTTCGGCAGGAAGGCGTACTCCTGCATCGGTCGCGGCGAAAGCGTACCGTCGAAATCATAGACGAGGGCGATGGTTTTTTTGTCGAATTTCGGGGCCGGCACGCGCCCGGCGGCGCTGTCGACCGCGCTTGACGGCTCGACGGCAATGATTTTGCGCCGGGGACTTGCGCGTTCGACCATGACGACGGCTTTCGCGGCTTGCAGCGCGCTACCATCGGCCGATTCGGATGGCCGCACCAAGGCACCCCGTGCAACCGTCCACGCTCGAGGCAGCGCCGGCAAACCGGGATGGGTGCCGCGCTCCGCGCGAGCCGGCGCCCGCTGGGCTCAACGGAACCGGCGTTGGGCGGGACGACGCGGAGGGCCGCTGTTGACGGGGGCGCGCACATCCTTGTGGCGGAAATTGATGCGACCCTTGTCGAGATCGTAAGGCGTCATCTCCACGGTGACGCGGTCCCCAGCCAAGATCCGGATGCGGTTCTTTTTCATGCGCCCTGAGGTGTAGGCGACGACTTCATGCCCATTGTCGAGCTTCACGCGGCAGCGTGCGTCCGGCAACACCTCAGCGACCACACCTTCGAACTCGAGCATCTCTTCCTTGGCCATGCATTCTCCTGTTTTGCCGGGCCGCTTTTCCGCGCGTTCACAGCAATGCGCCTGCGGCGCACCTCGGGCCAAAGCTCGGTCGAGTGCCGACGCCGCCAAGCGGGGTTCCGTGCGGATTTGACGCCCGTATATGGGCCGCTTGCGCAGCGGCGGCAAGCAAAAACACAGCCAACCCAGGCACCCCCCGCACGGGAGTGTGGGCCGTCTGGTCTCAGTTTGCCCAAGCTCGCCCATCAGCGGCCGCGCAGGCGCTGCACCCGTTGCCGGGTGCAGCGGGCCCGAGAAAACGCCGGCCGCAGGGGTCCGAGGGGGGACAAAGGCTCTAGGGCCGGCGCCGATGGACTAGAAGGAGACGCCCCGGCGACCTTGCAGGCGGCTCATGATTTCGCGCTCCAGATCGTCCGTCAAAAGCCCGCCATGGCTCTGCAAATAGGCGGCGATCTCACGATCGGCCCGACGTTGCCGGGACTGGATGACGGCATTAAAGGCGCGCCGCCACAATGGCGTGGCCGCAGTCGTGGCGGTGCTCGGCGCTGCGTATTGGCTATTGGTGTAGGTCAGTGTGCTCATGGATCAGCTCCGTTCTGGCGCCCACCCCCGTGCGATCCTCCTGGGGTCTGGGATCTTTCCGCAGCGGTTGCGGCGGATGCCCCGTGTTCCCCAGCAGGATCTAATCAGCAGGCACGACGAAAGTAGGGGTCCATGTTGCGTTGCAGCAATGCGTGACCTGCATAGGTCGAGCTTGCCCTGGCCCCGGGCCGAAGACAGCCCCTAGCTGGTGCCGCCGCTCAGCCAAAGGCGGTGGGCGCGGTAACTGGCGGCAATCCGCCGGGAGGCCGCATCATGCCCGGCGGCCTCCGCCACGACGGCGCACGCGGCGGCCTCGAGCGCCCGCGACAGCGGCCCAGCGAAGGTCTGCCGCAGGGGCCATTTCGCGGCAACGCGCATCTGAGCGGCCATCACCGCCTGCACCTTGGCCTCGGCGAGCGCCAAGCGATGCTCCTCCGCCGCACAGGCCTCGAAAATGGCCTGCTCTGGCGGGGTTAATCCGTCCCAAAGCCCTCGGTCGACGGTGAGCGTGATCACGACGCCCCCCGGATGCAGCCCCGGGCGATAGAGACGTTGCGCCAGCGGCTGCAGAGCGAAGGTGGCGGCCGGTCCCGGCCATTCTGCGGCGCGGATGCGACCCGTCGTGAGGGCCGACACAAGATCCTGCGGTGCGGTTGCGACCGGGGCCGCCCCCAGCGTCTGCAAAACGCGCACACCAAGCCCAGTTGCTGACACCGGCAAACCGCTCACATCGGTGGCGTCCTCGAGGCGCACGTTCGACCAGAGACCAAGACTGTCGCTGCTGTGACCTGCCACCAGCGGCTTTACTCCGAAAGGCCGGGCCAGCTCGTCCCACAGCAACTGTCCACCGCCGATTGTCAGCCAGGCCTGCAGATCGGCCGCCGGCAGCCCCTCGCCCAACGGCAGTCCCGCAAAAAAAGCAAAGCCGGGGTGAAGGGCAACATGCCTGTGGGCGTCGCCAAAACTCAAATCGCCGGCGGCCGCCTGCGCCACACACTCGATCTGAAAGCGCCGATCTGTCGCCATCTCGATGCGTCTGGCCAGGCGGTCGGCGCCGAAACCGGCAAGATCGTATCCCGGTGCAACCGCCAGAGTGAGGCAGCGGGCGCCGGGCCAGCGGCCGTGACGTCCTCCCTCCACACCGCTCTCGACCGGATTGGCCTGTGCCGCAGCGCTCGCCGCCCCTGCGGCCATGGCCGCCGCTCCGCCAGATTTCAAGAAGCCACGCCTGTCCATGGCAACCCCTCCGCTCAGCTTGGCGCCGTCAACGCAGCGCATCAAAGCCGACCACGGGCGCTGCCGCAAGCTGGTGGGCCCGGAACGAGCGGTGGAGCGAGCGGCTGGGCGAGCGAAGGGCGCTATTCGGCTTTGGCGCGCATGTGGGCCAAGAGCTTGAAAAAGTTGTCAGGACCCCAGTAGCCAACGATGCGATCGATTTCGCGTCCCGCCTGCATCAGGACGGCGGTCGGCAGCGTGTCGACCTTGCGGCGCAGGCCGGGACCTTCATTGCCCGACGTGGCGATATCGACAAAGCGGATCGGCAGTTCAGCCGCCAATCCCTGCCGGTAGCGCGGCAGGACATCGCGGCGAAAGAGTTGGCAATAGACGCAGTCGGCGTGCTCGTAGACCAGCAGTTCGATGTGGGGCCCCTGCACGGCGGCGGGGTCGAGGGCGGCCTGCCCGGTGCCGCTGCCAGACGCGGCTAGCACAAACACCGCGGCAAGAAATCGACGCAGGAACCGCATGGGCAACGCCCTCACAACACAAAACCACCCGAGCCTGTGCACGCGGCGCGCGCGCAGTCGGCCAAGGAGCCTAGACGCGATCGGCCGCGCCCAGGAAGCAAACAATGAAGAGTGCGTAAATCGTGTGCCAAACTGAAACGGCCGCCGCGTCGCCGACGCGCCTCCCGCTCGCCTGCTGCAGCGTTAAGGCCCCTGACAATCGACCGAGATGGCCTGCGACCCGCCAACCGCCGCCGCGCCCAACTGTTTGGCAAAGGCGTCATTGAGGGCGCTCGCCTGTTCCTTGGACGCCCCAACCCTGATCTTGCATGCCGGCGGCGCCCCCGGGCCCAGCTTGGCAGGGTCGACCTTGGCAAGGTCGAAGGCGATGAAGAATGTTGGGTCCTGCACGGCAAACATCAGCCCCTTCGTTTCTGGGGGGATGGGTTCGGCAAACGGCAGAGTGAAGTGCAGCGACAAAACAGACCCGTTGTACTCGAGCCAATAGTCGCTCGGCGCCTCAAGCTTAACCTCCTGTCCGGCAACCGACACCGTCGTGAAGTAGACAAATTCCTTGAGGCCATCGATGTTCACCTTGGCCAGTTCCGCCAGCTCTTCGCGGTCGTATTTGCCGTCTTTGTTCTTATCCAAACCCTCAATTGCCATGGCGGTGTAGAATTGGTCGAAGGCCCACGTGTGACGCAGGCCGCTAAAGGCACCCTTGTCGTACAGCAGCGCGGTTTGCACGCTGATCCACACATGCGGGTGGGCCGCCACTGGTCCGCCCAGCAGCCAACACAGTGCGGCCAAGGCCGCGACCCCTCCAATGAAACCGGCCGAGTTTCTCGGCATCTGCTTGCTCCTCTTTTGATGCGGGCCATCGTCGATGGCCCGAGCGCGATCCCATAGCGGCCTGCAGTCAGCCAGACAATGAGGGCAACACGAGAGCCGCCTTGCCTCCCTTTGTCTCAGGCGCGATTGAGGCCCCTCCCACACTTGCACGGCGTTATGCTATAACATAGCGTGCGCGCGTGACAGAAATGGCTTTTGCGGGAGAGGCCGACGGGACCGACCCATGCTGCGACGCGCGATCAAGGCCATGGCCCTGCTCATGCTGCTGGCCTGGGCGCACCCGGCTGCGGCGGCACCCAGGGTGGTTGTCACGATCAAGCCCCTGCATGGCCTCGTCGCCGAGGTCATGGCGGGCGTCGGCAGCCCCCGCATGCTGGTCAAAGGCGCAGCCTCGCCCCACGTCTACGCTTTAAAGCCGTCGGATATTGGCGAGCTCCATGCTGCCGACATCTTCTTCCGTGCCTCCAGCGCAACGGAGCCCTTCTCCAGCAAGATCGCCGAAAGCTTGCCCCCACACGTGGACGTGGTGACCTTGCAGGAGGCACCTGGCGTCGTCCTCCTCGAGCGGCGGGCCGGCGCGGGGTTCGAGCCGCATGCTGATGGGCGCCGCCACGGGCACGGCAGCGCCAAGACAACGGCGTTCGACGGGCATATTTGGCTTGATCCCGACAATGCCAAGGCGATGGTGGATCGCATCGAGCACGTCTTGAGTGCCAAGGATCCTGCCAATGCCGGGATTTTCCGGGCCAATGCGGCGGCCCTCAAGCACAAGCTCGATGCTTTGAGTGCCGAACTGCAGCAGGCGCTCCATCCTCTGGCCGGCAAACCCTACGTCGTGGCGCACGACGCCTTCCAATATTTGGAGCGTCGCTTCGGGCTCAACGTCGTTGGCGCGGTCTCGCTCAGCCCTGACGTGGCGCCGAGTGCCAAGCGGCTGAGCGAACTGCGCCGGAAAATCTTGTCGCTGGGCGCCATCTGCGTTTTCGCCGAACCACAGGCCGACAAGCGACTGATCGAAAACCTGACCGAGGGAACCCTGGCGCGCACAGGCACGCTCGATCCGGAAGGCTTCGCCCTGGAGCCGGGGCCAAACCTCTATTTCACGCTGATGCGCAAACTCGCCAAGGATCTGCGCGCCTGCCTGTTGGCGTCGACCTGACCTCTCAAACTCGAGGGCGGCCCCGATGCTGGCGCGGCAGCGACAGCGGCCCCGTCAAAGCGGGCCCCGGCAAGGCCAGCTGTTGGGGGTGCACGCATCCGCGCGGCCGCGAGGGGACGCCCACGCCGGCGTTCCGGACCTGCACCTTTATCCCTCTGTAGCCGCCCAATCGCCTGCCTCGGCGTCGCCACGCACGTGCTGCGCCTGATCGGGCAGTCAAGGCAGGCACGCCCGGGCGAGCCCGCTGGTTCTCTCTCTTGGGTTCGCCCCCCGCTGCGGCAGGATCAACGACCTGGTGCGCCGACCCAAAACCAGGTTCGGCAGCAGTCCTGCGGCAGGACGGCGCTGGCGCTCACTCTTGCGGATAGCGCCAGGGCTTGGGCTGTTGTGCATCCTCATCGAGGGTCCATTGCGGCAGCGCCAGCCCAGGCCCCACATCGCTGAACGCCATGCGCACGCGTGTGCCGATGCCGACCCGCTTGACCAGCTCAGGGGGGGCGAGGGTGCCATCGGGCGTCGTCAGATTGCCGACGACCCGCAAGGCCTCGTGTTCCGTCGGCTTACCCTTCTGGGTGTCAAGATCGACCAGCAGAACCAGGTAAGGGGTGTGGGCTTTGAAGGCCGGCTGGATCGCATGATGCACCTCCGTATAGGAGTGCACGGCCCCCTTGCCTGCGACCGGCACCCATTGCGCCTCGGCGCGCATGCACCAGGGACAGGCCGTGGTCGGCGGATAACGCAGGAGGTTGCAGGTCTCACACAACTGCAGGCGAAAGTCGTGCTCGGCGCAATGCTTGAAGTAGGCCAGGTTCTCGCCATCGAGGTCGTCGATGCTAAGGGGCATTCCGAGGTAGTCGGCTTTAATCGCCATGGCTCGTCTCCCTCAATCCCGCCGCATCACCATGGCCGAGCCGGTACCCGGCATGGCCCAACCTAGATTGGCGGTAACCTCGCATTGTTTCACCTGGCGACATCCGCCTTCCTGATAGTCGTAGGTATGCCGGCGCTTGCCGTCCGGGCCGATCGGACAGCTGTCGTCGGCGTCGTGGCGCAGCTGGCGCACATTCTCGATCACCATATTCATCCCATGCGTGTAGCCCTCGCACAGATGCCCTCCGCTGGTGTTATTCGGGCGCCGACCGCCGAGGCGGATGGTGCCATCGCTCACGTAGTGACCGCCTTCGCCCTTCTTGCAAAATCCGTAATCCTCGAGCTGTAGCATGGTGGTGAAGGTGAAGGCGTCATAGGAACCAGTGACATCCACGTCCTCGGGCCCGACGCCTGAATTGGGCCACAAGATCTCGCGCGCGTACTTGCCAGCGACGCTCGAAATTGGCCCGTGCTGGTAGTGCATATCGACCCGCGGTTTGCAGACGCGCCCGGCCACTCCCCGGATCAGGGCACGCGGATGGCGCCCATCGCGCGCCCGCTCGGCGCTCGTGACGATGATGGCGGTGGCATTATCGGTCTCCACGCAGCAGTCGAGCAGATGCAACGGCTTGCAAATGAACCGGCTGGCCAGGACGTCCTCCACCGATAGGCGCTTTTTGTAGTAGGCCTTCGGATTGTTGGACGCGTGCGCACTGTGCGCCACCCGCACCGCAGCCACCTGCGCCGGCGTCGTGCCGTAGTCGTGCATGTGGCGCAAGAACGTGAAGCTGAATAGCTGACCCGCGCTCTGCCAGCCATAGGCCCGACTGTGCAGCATGTCGCCCGCGACCGGCACCGCGGACCTGGCCCCCGTGCCGCCGATACGCACCTGCGAGAAGCCGTTCATGGCCCGAAAGATCACCACCGTCTTGCACATGCCGGCCTCGATTACCCCCAAGGCCATACCGATCAGCGCCTCGGTCGAAGAGCCGCCGCCAAACACATCCATGTAAAAATTGAGGCGGATGCCGAGGTCGCCGGCAATAAAGGGTGCAAAGGTCGAATCGCCGGACTGATAGGACAGCATGCCATCCACATCCGACGGCTTCAGCCCCGCATCCTCGATGGCATTGCGCACCGCCCAGGTACCGAGGGCACGCGTCGTCACGCTCGAGCCCCGTGTGTAGCTGGTCTCACCAACGCCGATGATGGCGTACTTGTCGCGCAAATGCTTGGGGCTCGATGTGTCCATCTCGGCGGGTAGCGGCATGCCTGACCTCCTGTCGTCCGGCCCACACTAGCGCCTGCGTCGCCAATGGGAAGCGTCTCGCAAGGCAGCCGTGTCGAGCCACGCCCGCCCAGGCGGGCGAGGCAGCCCGCCTCGCCAGGGCACGGCGGTGGCCAGCCGAGAGACGGCTAGCGATCTCAGCAGTCGGCATGGTGAGTGACGTCAAAGCCTGTGATATCCCGCGCCAAGGTCGAGCGCCGATAGCCGCGCTGGCGAAGTTCGCTCTCCGACAGCCGGTAGAGCTCTTCGTAGGCAATGGCCGCGCGGTAATAGGCGTGGGCCGTCGTGAACCAGGCCCCCATCCAGGCAAAGAAAAGTCCGATCGGGCCAAGTTCACGCGCACCGGCAAGCGGACGCGACGTCGTTTCCCGTTGAGACATGGCTCCTCCTCGCGTGCCAAGGGCACGCGCTTGGGTTCTGCCGGCTCGCGGCCCGGCGGTTGCAGGAAAGCTCAGGTGACGCGTCAAGAAAGCGGTGTGCTCTCGACTACGATCGGAGCCCAGCTCGCAGCAGATCTCGGCGCCGATGCTGGAAATTTAGGAGGCGACGGCTTTCGCGCCCATCGCCAGACCTTTCCGGTCCTTGCCCAAGTTTTCCGCCCTTTCCGGGCCCGATAGAGGTCGCCTAACAGCGCCAAAACACGGGCTATTTCCGTGCTTTAGGCCCGAACAGGAGGCCTTGTGATCGGATCAACTCGGCTTGATGCGGATCCACTTGGCGAACTGATCTTGCTCGACCGCCAGAAGATCGCGGTTGTATTCCTCATACATGCGCGAGACCCGATCGAGCGTGCCCACCATGTGGCTCTCGATCTTGTCGTAACGGTTCATGATCACCGGCATTGCCACCGGCGTATAGAGGTTGGCGAAGGCATGACCCATGGTGAGCATGATACCCTTCATCCGCTTGTACACATCGAGTTGGGAAAGAATGACTTTCTTGAGCCAGCCATGCTCATTGGAGAGTATGAAGATGTGCATCGAGGCGCGAGGAATGTAGATCTTTCCGAACTGCAACGGCGTCTGTTTGCCGCGCGCGCTCTCTCTCACGAGCAAGGCCGAGGCATCCCGATCCCACACCACCTCCATGTGAAAGGCGTGAATCAGGCCGTCTTCATGAAAGGAGGGGCGGGCAAAAACATAATCACCGACGTAGTTTTGTGTTTCCTCCTTGGTGTATTTGCCCAGCTCCTCGGCCGCCACCTCGGTCGGACCGCCGGCGCTGAGCAGGCTGATCTTGAGCTGCGATTCGATCTGCAGGATGGTCTTTTCGGAAAACAGGCCGACAACCAGCTTGTCGACCGTCGACTTGCCAAGCTTGGTCCGCTCGGCGAATTCACCGCGCGAGATGCGCTCTCTGGCAATATAGCTGCGTATCGCCTGGACGACACGCTTGCGGTCTGCTTCGGCGATCGGCATGGCGTGCTATAGAAGCAAGGTTGTGGTGTGCGGCACAACTATCATGGCGACCTCGGCCGCGGTTTGCTACCCTGCCCCCGGGGCGATGTTCGATCCTCTGGCGAGGAAGCATGCAATGACGTCGTTACTGCCGCCAGCGGCGATTTTGGCAATCGTGCTGTGGGGCCTCCCAGGCGTGGGACAGGCGGCCGACAGGAGCGGCGAACAACCCTTTGGGGGCCCGTCACCCCAAAGGCAAATAGAGGAAAGACCCTTCGGCGGGCCACCGCCGCGAGGCCGGTCGATCCAGACGGACGGCCTCACCTGTCGAACCGCCAGCAGCCTGTGTCGGCTCGACAAGGCAAGGCCATTGGGAGCGGCCTGCTCCTGTCCCGGCGCTGGCAAGGAGGCCGTCCCGGGCAAGGTCGAATAGCCGCGGCGCTGCTGCCCCTGGCAATGGGCTCCGCCCGCCTCAGCTTGCCCCCGTCGCGGGGAGGCAAACAACAGCGGTTCGCAAGGCCCCACGCAGCAAAAAGGCCAGCAGGGCAACGGCCGCGACACCCGCAAGCCAAAGGCCAGCAAACCATAACAGCCGCAAGCGCAAGGGGGAGGATGGGCGCTGAGACATTCAGTGATAGCCGGCACTCGGTCCGACCTTGCCGCGAAAAACCCAATAGGACCAGGCCGTGTAACTCAGGATCAGCGGGATCAGAACGGCAGCGCCCACCAACAGGAATTCAAGGCTCGCCACGGGCGCGGCTGCGTCCCAGATCGTCAACGAGGGCGGTAAAATATAGGGATAAAAGCTGATGCCCAGGCCAACATAGGCCAACACGAAGAGCAAGACCGCAGCCAGGAACGGCGCCCTCTCGCGCTGCTTGGCCAGGCCCGCGAGCAACATGAGCGCGGCGAGACCGACCAGGATCGGCACCGGCGCAGCGTAGAGCATGTTGGGCCAGCTGAACCAGCGCTGCCGGAAGAGCGGGTCGAGAAACGGCATGATCACACTGACGAGGCCGATCAGCAGCAGGGTGCCGAGGCCCGTCAGCCTGGCGAAGCGGTAGGCCTTTTGCTGCAGTCCGCCGCTGGTCTTCCAGATGAGCCAGGTCGCACCCAGCAGGGCATAGCCCACCACGAGGGCAAAGCCGGTGAGAACGCTGAACCAGGTGAGCCAATCCCACCAGCCGCCCGCGTAGGCGCGCCCCGCCACCGGCACGCCCTGCACCAGGGCGCCGAGGGCGATACCCTGTGCCAAGGCGGCAACGGTCGAGCCGATGGCGAACGACCAATCCCACATCAGCTTGCGCCTGGCACTGCGAAAGCGAAATTCGAAGGCAACGCCACGGAAGATGAGCCCCAGCAACATGGCGGTGATGGGTGCATACAGCGCCGGCAGCACCACGGCGTAGGCCAACGGAAATGCCGCCATCAGGCCACCGCCGCCAAGAACCAACCAGGTCTCGTTGCCGTCCCATACCGGTGCAACCGAATTCATCGCCTGGTCGCGCTCATCGCCGGGGTCAAGGAATGGGAACAGGATGCCGATGCCGAGGTCGAAGCCGTCGAACAGCACGTAGGCGAGGACGGCAAAGGCGATCAGCCCGGCCCAGATGAAGGCAAGATCGAACATGGCTGTGCTCACTCCTGCTTTGAGCCCGCAGCCTCTGCCAACGCCGGCGCCGGTGTGATTCCGGCCGCGCGCTGCGGTATGCCGGCTTCGATGTCGGGCTCGTCAAGCCGCGGCGTTTGCTGCATCAGCCGCAAGATGTAGAAGGTGCCGGCTCCGAAGGCGGCGAAGTAAACGGCGATGAAGGCGACGAGGGAGGTCGCCACGGCCGCCGCGTCAATGGGCGATTGCGATTGCGCCGTGCGCAACAATCCGTAGACCGTATACGGCTGTCGCCCCACCTCCGTGGTGATCCAGCCCGCCAGCACGGCGATGAAACCGGCCGGGCTCATCAGCACAGCAAGACTCAACAGCGCGGTGCTTGCCGTCAATTGCTGACGATAGCGCTGCCACAAACTCCAGACACCGGTCAGCACCATGAGCAGCCCGACACCGACCATGATACGGAAACTCCAGAACACGATGGTGGCGTTGGGCCGCTCCTGCGGCGGCCATGCCTTAAGACCTTTTACGGTGCCATTCCAGTCATGCGTCAGGAGCAAACTGCCGACTTTGGGCAACTCGACGGCGTAGCGTGTGGTCTCGGCCGCCATGTCCGGCCATCCGAACAGGAGCAGCGGTTGGCCGGCCTGCGTCTCCCAGTGCCCCTCCATTGCCGCGATCTTGGCGGGTTGATGCGCAAGCGTGTTCAGACCATGCAGGTCTCCGGCCACGAGCTGGAGCGGCGCCACCAATGCCGCCATCCACATGGCCATCGAGAACATGAGGCGGGCGCTTTCATTGCTGCGATCGCGCAGCAGGTGCAGGGCACCCACACCGCCGACGACAAAAGCGGTGGTAAGATAGGCTGCCAGCACCATGTGGACGAGCCGATAGGGGAATGAGGGGTTGAAGATGATCGCCCACCAGTCGACCGGCACAAACTGTCCGGCGGCGTTGCTGGCATGACCGGCCGGCGTGTGCATCCAACTGTTGGCCGCTAGGATCCAGAACGCCGAGAGCAACGTGCCCAGCGCGACCATCACGGTGGCAAAGCAGTGCAAGCCCTTGCCGACGCGATCCATGCCGAACAGCATGACGCCGAGGAAGCCGGCCTCGAGAAAAAAAGCCGACATCACTTCGTAACCCATCAGCGGACCCAGGATCGGTCCGGTCTTGTCGGCGAAAACGCTCCAGTTGGTGCCGAACTGGTAGCTCATGACGATGCCCGACACGACACCCATGCCAAAGCTGATCGCAAAAATCTTCTTCCAATAGTTGAAGACGGCCAAAAAGACCGGCCGATCCGTCAACAGCCAAAGCGCCTCGAGCACGGCGAGGTAGCTTGCAAGACCGATGGTGAAGGCGGGAAAAATGATATGGAAGGAAACCGTAAAAGCAAACTGCAGGCGGGCCAATGTTAGGGCATCGAAGGGCTCCATTGGCTGGCACTCCTCTCAGATTCGAGCCCGGCGCCTCGACCCGGAGGCGGACCCGCGTTGGACGCGCTCCCAATGATTACGCCTTCGCGGCGGAACCGCGCAAATCTGTCACCGGCGCCTGGTCCTCCTCTGCGGGACCTGTGCCGGGATCATCCGGCGGGCGAGGCGGCACAAAAATCTTGGGTTCGGCAGCGGGCCGCGCGCGGCCAGGGCTCGCGGCACTCTTGCGAATGGGCAAACCCGTTGCGCCGGTCCGCGGCGGTGTCTCAGCCTTCGGCACGGGCTCGCTCGGCAGCGGCAGGCTCCCGCTCGGCCCCGGCTCGGCAATCGCGGCGCGCGGTTGCGGCGCTGGGAGGTGAGCCGCGGTGAAGGGGATTGGCCGATCCTCACGGCGGGTCCCCTCGATCACCTCGGCGCCGGCGGCGACGACAGGCGCGGCACTCGGTGCCAGGCGCGGTTCCGCTGCCGCCCCCAATCCGACCAGAGCCTCGACCTTGGCGGCCAACAGCGCCCCCCCCGGTGCATCGATGACCTCGACGGGCACGCGCCAGCGAAACGCATCGAGTGCCCCGGTCACGGGTGAGGTCGGCGCCCAGTCGTCTGAAACAATACTGTCGGCGGTCCAGGCCGGATCACGCGGGGCGTTGACCGCCCGCGCCAGCCATTCGCGCACCGCACCGGCGTTGCCGTGCTGCTCGCCTTCGATACGCGCCATCAGGGTGCACACCCGCTGGGTCAGGCGCGGTCCCAGCAGAGGCTCCAGCACCTTGCGCGCTTCCAGCCATTCGCGCGCCTCGATTGCGGCAATGGCGATGGCGATGGCCGCCTCGGCGTCGTGCGGGGTCAGCCGCCCAAGATGGCGCACCCTCGTCAACCGATCACGCGGACTATCGCCAGGGCGCGCGTGGGCATAAACGGTCGCCAGCTCGGGATGGGGGGCAAGGCGCCAGGTCTTGAGCAGCACGCGCGCGGCGCGCGGCGTGTTGCCTTGCGAGGCCAGGATGCGCCCGGCGATGGCGGCCGCAGGCACCAGGTCGGGTGCCAGTCTGTGCGCCTCCCAAGCCAGCTCCAAGGCGCTCTCGGGTTCGCTATCCTCTGCCTCCTGCGCCTTTGCCGTCAGCAGCACGGCACGCCGCCGTTGGGCGACGGCCTTGTCGAGCAGATTTTGCCGCTGAGCGACCGCCAGCGTGGCGAGCGCGCCCTGCCAATCCCTGGCCTTGCACATCAGATCGAACAGGGCTTCCACCGGCCATGCGAGCTTGGCGTTGAGTTTCAGGGCACGTTCGGCGAATTGCCGGGCCGCTTCCGTCTCGCCTTCGCGCTGGGCCTCCAGGAAAAGGCCCCGCAGCCCGAGCTGGGCCGTGTCGGGGGAGGCGAGCATGGCTTCGAAGATGCGTCGGGCGGTGCTTGGATCCCCATTGAGCTGGGCCGCCTGCGCTCGCAACAGGTGCGTCAGCGGTTCGTTGGGCAGTGATTTTTTGGCCTGCAAGGCGTAACGCATCGCCAGGCTGCCATCACCCGCACCGATGGCAATGATACCTCCCGAGATGGCATCGAGCCCGCGCTGCAAGCGCCGCCGGCGCAGCAGGCGGCCGACCGCCGCGGGGCTAGCCCAGACTTGCCGCAAGAATGACCATAGCAGAAGCAGCGCGCCGACCAGCACAGCAATCAGCACGACGGCAAGAAAGACGCTGGTCTCGGCCACGTAGTCCTGCCACTCGACGACGATCGTCCCTGGCCGGTCGGCCAGCCAGTGCAGGCCCGCGGCAGCGGCAGCCACCGCAAGGAGAAAGATGAGAATACGGATCATTGCCGGCGATCCGGACCGGCCGGCGCGGCCACCAGCGAGCTCTTCAGGGCGGCTTCCGTATCGGCCAAAGCCTGCTCGACCTGATAGCGCATTTCGACCCGCCGCAGCCAATCTTCGCTCACCAATGCCGCCTTGGGTGGAAGCTTTTTGGCTTGCGCCAACAGATCGCCCAGGCGGTTCTCCTTCAGCGCCGTCTCCATGCGGGCAATCGTCGCCTCCAGGCTGCCGTCGTCGGCCGCCGCCCCGCTCTTGCGAATGCGCACGAGGGATCTGGCGCCCGCCAGCAGCCGCTCCAGCAGCGGCGCGTCGGACGGCTCGGCCTCGGCATCGAGCATGGCATTGGCGACCTTGCGAAAGGACTTCGCAAGCTCGGCAACAGGCGGCAAACCTTCGTTGGCGTAGCGATCAAAGCGCGCCAGATTCAACCTGTCGCCGGCTGCTGCTTTTGCCGCGGCGAGCTGCACGGCGAAGCTGTCACCGCGCTCGATCGCACGCTTGAGGTTGGACAGCTCCAGGGACAGCATGACGCGGGAGGTGTTGGCTTGGCGCTCGGCTTCGGTCTTGACGAAACCCTGCAGTTCCTTGTCGAGGGCGGTCACGCGTCCAGCCAAAGGAGACAAATCCTCGGCCCTGGCCGTCCCCTTTAGCACGCGCTCGAGCTCGGCCTTCAGGGCTTCGACGGCCGCGTGCGCCGCGCGTAGCTGCTGCTCGGACCGCTCGAGGCGATCGGCCAGACGACCCGCGTCGGCCTTGGCGCCGGCAACCTCGCGTTCGAAGCGATCAAGTCCCGTACGCACAACCTCGTTGGCCTCGCCCCCGCCCGAGACCGACAGCGCCGTGATGGCGTTCTCAAGTTTTGCCAGCCGATCGGCCAGTTCGGGTGCTGCCGCGTCGGCCCTGCCCACCCGCTCCTGCAAAGCCTTCAATTCGGCAGTCAACCTGGCATTGGTGGACTCAAGCAAGCCCGTCGAACGCGTCAAGGCGTCGATGCGGCTGCGCAAGCCGGGGCTCGTCGATTGGCCGCTGCCGACCGTGCTTTCGAGCTCTGCCATGCGACCGCTCAGCCCTGCGACCTGCCGCGCCGCGGGGTCTTCGGTGCCACTGGGGCCGCTGAGGAGAAAGGACGCAAGCACCGCAATGAGGCCGCCGGCCAGGCCGGCGCCGAGGTGGCTGAAGAGGGGCCACGAGCGATTGCGGTCCCGCAGCCAGGCCAAAGCCGCCGCGGCGGGCGTGCTCGCCGACCCGGAGGCGCCCTCGCGCCCCAGCGCCGCGTCGGCCCCCGGCTGGGCGCCGACCTCGGTGGCCTTCAGATCGATGGTGGCATACGGCCGGCTGGCGCCCTTGCCGGTATCGTCCTTGCTGTCGGCCATCAGTGGGTTCCTGAGCTCCGGGACACCGCTTGCATCTCGCGCGCAGCAACGCTCGGCGGACACTGTCGACAAAGCGGCGCCACTTTTACGCGCGCGCCACGGCCCCGGCTAGTCCCCCAATCTTGCAGCTGTCTCATCGATCTGGGCAAGCACTTCTTCCAGCCGCGGACGGTCCGCGATGACGACTGCGACCCGACCCAATGGCTCAAGTCGCTGGGCGACTGCGACCGAGAGGCAGAAGTGTGGAAGCGCTCGCACGCTGTCGGCGAGCGCATGCTTGCGCACCAGTTTGGTGTAGACGACGGCGGTTCGGGGCGAAAGCAGGATGATGCCGTCGATTTCTCCCATCGCCAATTGTTCCACGACTTCCTCGGCGAACGTGGTTGCGGCCTCCATGCGATAGACGACGCTAGTGACGACACGAAACCCGTGTGGTTCCAGCTCCTGCCTCAGGTCGACGGCGAGCCAGTCGCCCGCCAGATGCGCGAGCAGGCCGGCGGCCGGATCGACAACGGCGACGATATGGGTGACGAGCTCCCGGGCCGTGCCGGCACCCGTCACCACCATCTCAAAGCCGAGCGCGCGCGCCTCGGAGGCCGTCGCCTCGCCGACCGCGAACAGGGGCAGCAGGCGGGCGCGCGGCAGGATCGGGGTCGAACGCAAGGCGCGCAGAGCGTTGCGGCTGGTGGCAATCAGCGCCTGCACGCCGTCGAGATCGATGGTATCGGCATTCGCGAAGCTGACGTTGAGCAGCGGCTCGACCGTTGCCTCATGTCCCATCTCCTCGAGCACTGCCTGCAGTTTGAGCGCCTCCGGCTCTGGGCGTGTTACCAGCAACCGCATCAGGCGAAGGCACGCAGGAAGTTCGCTCCTGCCCTGGCAAGCAGCTCGGCGGCGGCGTCCTCGGCAAGCCGCATCGCTTCCTCCGGGCGCCCCTGCCGCCTGGTCTCGTGCCACTCGCGCCCATCGGGCGTCAGAATCATGCCGCGAAACAGCAGGCTGCCATCCACGAGCTCGGCGAGCCCCGCGATCGGTGTGCGGCAGGACCCATCGAGCTTGGCCAGGAAGGCACGCTCGGCGGCGACCGCCAGGCCGGTCGCCTGATCATTGATGGGCGCAATGAGGCTCATCATCGCCACATCTTCCGCCCGGGTTTCGATGCCGACCACGCCTTGGGCGACAGCCGGCAGCATGAGATCGACAGGCAAGGGCGAACTTACCCGATCCTGCAAGCCGAGGCGGATCAGGCCGGCCATGGCAAGGATGGTCGCATGCGCCACACCGTCGGCAAGCTTTTGCAGCCGGGTCTCGACATTGCCGCGCATCGATTGGACCTGGAGGTCGGGGCGCAAGCGTCGCACCTGCGCCTGCCGGCGCAACGAGGAGGTTGCAACGACGGCGCCCGCAGGAAGGTCGGCCAGCGTCGCGGTGCCGCGGCCGATAAAGGCATCGCGCACATCCTGGCGCGGCAGGTAGCAGGTCACCGTCAAGCCCGGCGGCAGCAGCGTCGGCATGTCCTTCATGGAATGCACAGCGATGTCAATTTCTCCCGCCAGCAGCGCCTCTTCGATCTCTTTGGTAAAAAACCCCTTGCTGCCGCCCGCTTCCGAAAGTGGACGATCCTGGATGCGGTCGCCGGATGTCCTGATGACCCTGATCTCGTAGGCGTAGGTATCGGGCCCATGCGCGGCGGCGAGCTGCGCTTCCACCTCTCGGGCCTGCGCCAGCGCCAGCGGCGAGCCGCGTGTACCGATTCGAATGCTCTTGGCTTGCACGGTCGCTTGTTCCAGTGCTAGGCGGTTCCTGTCGGCTGGGTCGCCAGTAGCCTCATAGCAAGGACGCGGCGCTAGCGCCACACATGCCCACAGCATCCACAGGTCCTGCCCTGGCGCAGCTGCAGCCCAGCCTGATCGTGCTCGGCATTGAGACGAGCTGCGACGAAACGGCGGCCGCGGTTGTGGCGCGCGCGCCGGATGGCACCGGGCAAATCCTCTCCAACGTGGTGCGCGCGCAATGGGAGCAGCACCGCAGCTATGGCGGCGTCGTGCCAGAGATCGCCGCGCGCGCGCATGTCGAATGCCTCGACGGGATTGTCGCCGAGGCAATGCGCGCCGCCGCCACCTCGTTTTCTGCGCTCGATGCAGTGGCGGTCACGGCCGGGCCGGGATTGATCGGTGGCCTGTTGGTCGGGGCAATCACGGCCAAAGCCATCGCCACGGTACACCGCTTGCAACTCGTCGCGGTCAACCATCTCGAAGCGCACGCACTCACCGTCGGCCTGACCGAAAACTTAAAACCACCCTACCTGCTGTTACTGGTCTCCGGCGGGCACACCCAACTGCTCATCGTGCGTGACGTCGGTCGCTACCGGCGGCTCGGCAGCACCATCGATGATGCCCTGGGCGAGGCCTTCGACAAGACCGCCAAGCTGTTGGGCCTGGGCTTCCCCGGCGGACCGGCGGTGGAACGGGCCTCGGCTGCCGGCCGGCCGGGCCGTTTCGTCTTGCCACGACCCATGCTCGGGCGGCCGCAACCGCACTTCTCGTTCGCGGGCCTCAAAACCGCGGTCCGCCACCAGGCACAGGCGCGGCTGCCCTTGCGCGAGCAGGACGTCGCCGACCTGTGCGCGGAGTTTCAGGCAGCGGTCGCCGATAGCGTCGTCGACCGGGTGTCGCGCGCCATGGCCATGACAGTCGACGATCTCGGAGCCGGCGTCGGTCGTCACCTAGTGGTGGCGGGTGGCGTTGCCGCCAACGCCGCCCTGCGCGCTGCCCTCGCCCGGACCGCCGCGACCGCCGGCTACAGCCTGCACGTCCCACCGCCGGCGCTGTGCACCGACAATGCCGCGATGGTAGCTTGGGCCGGCGCGGAGCGGCTGGCACGCGGGCTCACGGACGGTCTCGACTTC
Source organism: uncultured Alphaproteobacteria bacterium (assembly GCA_963820375.1). Lineage (GTDB taxonomy): Bacteria > Pseudomonadota > Alphaproteobacteria > Rhizobiales > Hyphomicrobiaceae > AWTP1-13. Next base: position 84,537 of record CAWFZX010000004.1, read on the forward strand.
CAGGTTCGCGCTCGCTGGCCGCTCGATCCCGATGCGGCACCCGCACTGGGTGCCGGCAAGCAGGGCGCAAAGGCCTGAGCAACGACTTCAGCGCTCCGGCAAGCGCTCGGTCGGCACCAGCTCGAGCGTCTCGATCCGGCCAGCCTCGCGCAGGACACGCACGCTGACGCGTTTGCCAATCTTGCTGCCGTCGAGCACGCGCGCAATGTCGTCGATGCCCGTGACCGTATCTTGATCGAGAGCGAGGATGACATCGCCCGGCTCAAGTCCCGCAGCTTGCGCCGGACTGCCAGCCTGCACCTCGACCACACGCACACCGGCCTCCTGGCTGAGACGGGCGTGTACGCGCAAGCGCTGCGGCAGGCTGACCTGATCGCCGGCGACCCCGAGGCGGGCGCGGCGCACACGACCATGCTGCAGGATTTGCGTTATGACATGCTGAGCGGTGTTGGAGGCAACCGAAAAGCAGATGCCCTGCGCTCCGACGATCACGGCCGTGTTGACGCCGATCACCTGGGCACGGGAATTGACGAGCGGTCCACCCGAATTGCCGGGATTGAGAGCCGCGTCGGTCTGAATCACGTCGCCGATCAGCCGGCCATTTTGGGCGCGCAACGAGCGACCGACGGCGCTGACGATGCCTGCCGTCACCGTTAACTCGAAGCCCAGCGGATTGCCGATGGCAATGGCGATTTGGCCGGCCTTGACCAGTTTGGAATTGCCTAGGCGCACCGCCGGCAAGCGATCGCCCGTTTCCGCCCGCAGCACGGCGATGTCGGTATCGGCATCGCGACCCAAGATGCGGGCGGCATAACGGCGCGCGTCGGTGGTGGCAAGTTCGATGGCGCTGGCGCCTTCGACCACGTGGTTGTTGGTGAGGATCAGGCCATCGGGCGACAGGATGCTACCCGAACCGGCGCCTTGTGCCGCTTGCCCTCGCCGCACACCTCTGACACGCACCTGCACAACCGACGCCGACACCTCCTCAACCACGCGCACGACGGCGCTCGAATAAGCATCGAGCAGCTCCTCCTCGGCAATGTCGCGCCTGGCGAGATCGGCCTCGTCCTGACCTTTACGCCACAGCTGCATGTGGCCACCTCCGCCTCTCTTGTACTCCCCTCGACCGGATCGCTCCTTATGTAAGAAGGAAATTGCGTCCGAGGAGGGGCATCGGCGCGTCGTCCGCTCGCCAGAGACCGCCCAGGAGACGGCCCGGGAGACGGCAATGTCTCCTCAAGCCCATGGGTTGCGCCGCAGCCTTGCATCCTGGGGCTTGGGGTGCGCGCGCGCCCCAGGATTTTGCCGGAAAGACGAGATGTTGCGTCGGGTTAGGCCAAGCTGCACAGCATGGTCGCACTCGACTTGTCGTGGTTGGGGGGAGCCTCCTCGACATTGAGCGATTTGACGACGCCATCCTCGACGATCATCGAATAGCGCTTGGAGCGAACCCCCAGACCGCGCGCCGTCAGATCAATGTCGAGACCGATCTTCTTGGCGAATTCCGCGCTGCCGTCGGCCAGCATCAGGATTTTTCCGTCGGCCTGGGAATCCTTGGCCCAGTTGGTCAGCACGAAAATGTCGTTGGTCGAGGTGCAGGCGACGGTCTCGAAACCCTTCTGCTTCAATGTGTCGTAGTTGGCGACGAAACCGGCCATGTGCTGCTTGTGGCACGTGGGCGTGTAGGCGCCGGGCACGGCAAACAAGGCCACCTTTTTACCGCCAAACACTTCGGAGGTTTTACTGGGTTTGGGGCCTTCCGCCGACATCGTCATGAAGGTCGTGTCAGGCAGCCGGTCGCCGACCTTAATCGTCATGGGGGTAATCCTTTCCTACTGGGGATGATCTATAGCAATGCTTGCGCAGGTGCGGCCAACTTAGGCGCTAGCGCACGGCAAGCCAAGCCGCCGCTCGCCTAGGGCAGCGTCCAGGCCACCTCGCTCGCTCCAGCATCGCTGACAAGCGTAAGGGTGAGTTCCTTGCCCTTCAGCTCCGGCGCGACGCCGCTGCGCGAAAGATCGACCATAAAGCGCACCGTGGCGTCGCTCTCGCCCGGTAATTTTTGCGCCATCGGCAAGAAGATGCCATCCGGGGCCTCAACGAAGAGATCGGCACCGGCGCTGCCAGCTGGAAATTTCGCCTCGATCTGCAAGACGGGGTCTGGCCCTTCGAGCTTTGCCGTCACCCCGAGCAAGACGGGATCGCTGCCGCGTCGCGCCGGCGGCGATCGTGGTACCCGAGCCTGCGCGGCGGCAACGAGGGGTGTCGGCGCGCCCTTGAGCAATGCCGGCGGCAACGTCAAATGCATGGACGCCTGCGCCGGAATGCAGATCTCACGGCAGACGGCAAACTCCAAAGCCAGTCGCAACTCCACCGCTTGCGATGGATCTTGCGGGCTGACTGCGACGGGAAACAGCACGGAACTCTTGTAGCCGATCATTTCGGCGGCGGGATCGACCAGGCGAATCGGGGCAGGATAAGTCACCTTGATCGATGCCGTATTGGTCGAACCCGACCAATCGAAGTTGGGTGGAACCCCAGCCTCCCCGGGATTGCGCCAATAGGTCTTCCAGCCCTGGGCCATCACAATCTCGACGCCGGCGAGGAAGGACTTGCCGGCTCGGTCCGCGTCGGCACCCGCCACCAGCCGCACCCGCGCAGCTTGCGCCTCGACCCAGGGCGTCGCGGCCGCAACCGGCTCGGCGGCCCGTGCGGTGCCCGATACGAACGCGCCCACGAGAGCGATCGCCAATGTGCCCATGTGACAGGGGTTGGTGCTCATCAAAACCTCACAACAAAACCCCACAATTGGCAAATCCTATGCCACGGCGCGTGCGTCACAAACTCAAGAGTCCTCGATTTCAGCGTGAATTCGTCGAGGCCCTTCACAGGCGCACCTTTCCGGCGTTAGTCTTCGGCTCATGCGCACGCCGAGAAATCGCAAGGACCTGCAGTCCAGCTATCTGGACGGCCAGCTCCTGGTGGCCATGCCGTTGATGACCGACAAGAGATTTTCGCGCTCGGTCATCTACATGTGTGCTCATTCCGACAAGGGCGCAATGGGGCTCATTGTCAATCAGAAGGCGCCTCACATCAGCTTTCGCGAGCTGCTGGGCCAGCTCAACATCTCGACGCGCGATCCCGACAAGGTCGGCAGCGAGTTGATCGACATTAGCGTCCATGTCGGCGGGCCCGTCGAGACCGGGCGCGGGTTCGTGTTGCACAGCTCCGATTACCACGCGGCCGATTCCACGCTTGCTATCGATGACGCCGTTTCCCTGACGGCGACTGTCGACATTCTCAAGGCCATGGCGGCAGGCAGAGGGCCCGGTCGCGCCATCCTGGCGCTCGGCTATGCCGGCTGGCGTGCCGGGCAGCTCGAAAGCGAGATCACCGCCAACGGTTGGCTGCACTGCCCGGCCGATCCCGAGCTGTTGTTTGATTGCGCCCTCGATCAGAAATACGAACGGGCGCTGTCGAAGATCGGTATCGATCCCTCTCATCTGGTGAGCGTGGCGGGCCACGCCTGAAGGCCGCCCGCGCGGCGCGCACGGGCTCGGCCGCGCGCCGGCGGTCAAGATCAGCACAGGGCTCAAGCTTGTGGCGGCTTGTTGGCGCTGCCGGTGCCTTCCGTCTCCGCCGCGTCGCGGGCCACCGGGGCTGTGGCCTGGCGCCCGGCGAGCCGGGCCAGACTTTCGGCAATAGCGGGCGGCAGTGTCGAGAAGTCGGCGCTTGGCCGGCCGTTGCCGCGCGGGGGCGCCGTCGGCAGCGGCGCTGCCGGGCGCGGCAGCGGAGGGGGAGGCGGCAGCGGCAACGGTGTCGCACCCGATCGTGGTGGCAGGGGACCTTGGCTGGCAGGGCGGGGGTTTTGGCTGACAGGGCCCGGCGGTGGAGGGGGAGGGGGAGGACCAGGTTTTGCCGGTGACTGCCCCCGGCCCGCCACGGGCGCAGGAGGGGCAGCCAGCGGCGCGGCGGACGGCACGGCGAGGCTCCGCGCTGGCAGAGGGGGGCCGTGTCCCTGGCTGGGCTTGACCGCTGGCGCCGGCGTGGCAGCGGTTGGGGGCTTGCCACCGCCGCGATCCGGCAGTCGTGCTGCAGCCATCGGAGGGGGCGGCATCGGGATTGCCGGGCGGCCGCCGGGAAGGGGGGGCGGCAAACGCGCCGGACCTTGGCCATGGCGGGCCACGGGGTTGGCGACTTTAACGGGGGGCGGCTTGGGCGTGGCGGCGGCTTTGGCCGGTCCGGGCATGGCGCCGTTGGGCGGTGCCGGACCAAGGGCCATCTGCGCCGGCTTGGCCGCCATCGGCTCTTCGAGCGGGATATGCTCGGCGGGGCGTTGCCGTCGGCGAAACAGCGCGCTCTTTTTCAGGCGCCGCTCGACTTTGCGCGCAACCTTGATCAGTTGCAGCGCCTCGCGCTCGGACATTGCCTCCCCGTAGTAGGGTCCCTGCCCATACTCGCAACCGATGGAGCGTAGAAAGGCCACGTCCTCTTCCGTCTCGACCCCCTCTGTTACGACCTTCTTGCCGAGCTCGTGAGAGAGGGCGACGACCGAGCGCAATATGACTGAGCCGGCGCCATTTTGCCCGCCCGCCTGGATGAACGAGCGGTCGATCTTCACCGCGTCGAAGGTGAATTGATTGAGATAGGAGAGGGACGAATAGCCCGTGCCGAAATCGTCAAGCGACAACCCGGCACCGGCCTCCGCGAGCTGAGCCAGCAAAGTCGTCGCCTTCTCCGGACTGTCCATTACCAGGGCTTCAGGAATTTCAAGGCGCAGCGATCCCTTGGGCACGACCGCCCGCGCCAACAGTCGGCGCAGCTCGTGGGCAAGTTCGGTGCGGAAAAGCTGGCGGCTTGCAATGTTCACGCTGGCGAACAGGGGCAGGTCGGGGCGCGGGAGCTCTTTCTGCCAGCGGGCAACCTCGCCCAGCGCCTGCAGCAGCGCAAACGACCCAAGCGAGGCGATCAGGTCACTGTCCTCGGCGATGGGCATGAAATGACTGGGGTCGAGCGTACCTTGGCTCGGGTGGTCCCAGAGCAACTGGGTCTCGAAGCCAGCCAGCACTTCTGTGGCGAGATAAAAGATCGGCTGGTAAACCACCCTGATCTGTTTTTTCTCAATGGCGCGCCGCAGTTCGGCTTCGAGCGCAACCCGACCATCCTTGTCGCGACGCATCTCGGCGCTGAAAATCTCGATCCGATCCGTGCCCAGGCGCTTGGCGCGATACATGGCAATCTTGGCCTCGCGCAGCAGCTCGGCTGGGTCCTCATCGGGTCCGTCGTAGAGCGAAATGCCAATCGAGGCGGTCAGCACGATGTCTTGCCCAGCAATCTCGATAGGTGCGCGCAAGGAGCGGCGCACTTGCTCCGCTAAGATCGCCAACTCGCGCGGATCGGACTGATTGAGCAAAAGCAGCGCAAACTGATTGCCGCCCACGCGCGCCAGCGTGTCGTGCGGCCCAAGATGCCGCCCCAGTCGGCGCGCAACGGTCAAAAGCAGGCTGTCTCCCACCACCAGCCCGCGCGACGCATTCACGGCCCTGAATTTGTCCAGATCGATGAACAGCAGTGCCGGCCGCACCAAAGGCTCAAGCGTCGCCCGTTTGGCGGCAATCGCCAGACGGTCGAGAAATAGCTCGCGATTTGGCAGCCCCGTCAGGCTGTCGTTCACAGCGTCGAACATCAGGCGTTCCTGCGCGCGCTTGGCATCGGTGACCTCGCGCAGCAAGCCGACGTAGCGGAGATGGCGGCGGTCGGAGACCGGGACGCTGGCCGCCTCCAAGTCGAACCAACGATAAGAGTTGTCGACATGCCGCATGCGCAAGTCGAGCCGCATTTCGCCGCCCGCGTGCTCTCGGACGGACGACATCAGCACCTTGAATCGCTCGGCGTCGGCGGGATGCACGTGGCGTAGGAACTCCGTTGTCTTGGCCGACAGCGTGCCGCCCTTGAGACCGAGGATCGCCTCGACCACCGGACTGACCTTGATCTCATCGCGGCGTGCGCTCCATTCCCACACCGCCGCGCCGGCCCCATCGACGGCGAGCGAGCGCAGTTTCTCGTCATCGGGCTGAGTGCCATAAAGGGGTTCGAAGGAGCGAAACGCATATTGCGTGACGGTAAAGCCGATCAGCACGACAATGAGCACGAGGCCGGCGGCCAACCCGAACACGACGATGTCGCCGGCGAGCCGGCCCGTGAACGTGGCGCCGGCGCCGAACAGCCACACCAGGAGCAGCATCCAGCTCGGCACCAGTGAAAGCGCCCGATCCTGACCCCGCAGGGCCAAGAACAAAATGAGGGCGGCGCCGGCACCCGCGATGGCGATGCTGGACAGCCGGGCAAAGGTCGCGGCCAGGCGCGGATCGAGAAACGCGACGGCGACGAGGACAAGTTGCGCAGCCATCCAAAGCGCCAGCAGGGAGCGGATGAAGCCGTGCCAGGATGAGAGGCGCAGGAAGGTGTAAAGGAAGACGAGCAGCGTCCCGGCCATAGCGGCCTCGCTGGCGGCCCGATATTGCGCCGTATCTTCCGGACGCATGTTGAAGAGTTTGTGCCAGAAGCCGAAATCCACACACAAATAGGCCAGGACGCACCAGGTGAAGATCGCTGCCGTGGGAAAGATGGCCTTGTGGTTGGCGGCAAAAACCACGGTCAGAAAGATCGCCAGCAGTCCGGTGATGCCGAGCAAGATGCCATTGAAGAGCTGGCGGTCGCGCGCGCGCTGCTCGTATTCGACGGGCTTCCAGAGAAACAGGCGGGTGAAGCGGTCGGAAAAGAGCTCGGCGACGAACGTGACGGTCTGGCCTGGCTCAATCGACAAGCGAAACACATCCGCCCGATCATTCTTGATGCGCTCGGGGACATAGCCCAGCGACGGTGTGACCGCGTCGATGCGCCTGGCATCGAGGCCGGGCCAAACTATTCCCGAACCCACGGCACTGTAGCGGTCCGCGACAAGCCAGCGCTCGATGGCTTTGTCGGTCGGATTGCTGAGGGCGAACACGAACCAACTCGGGCTGGTTCCCGGTGTCAGGGCCCTGACCGACATCGGGCCGGCGGTGCCATCGGCACCGGGCGCAGTTTCGATGCGCAGGTTGTCACCGCGCCCTTCGTAGGCTTCTCCCAGTCCGGTGATGTCGACTCGCTCGAGCTCGGCATCGATCTCGATGGCCTTGATGGCATCGGCGCGGGGGGAATAGCCCATGAGGACAGCCAGCGCCGCCAGGCCAAGGAAAAGGGCTCGCACCCCTTGCCAGCCACCGCGGCGGTTCGCTTTTGCTCGTGACCCCGTCGACATCAGGCTCCCTAAGAGCTGCTAGCGGCGCGCGTCGTCTTGCAACAGTGCAAACAGATCATGGTCCTGCCAGACGCCGTTGATCTTCAGATACCGGCGCGCCCGGCCTTCTCGCCTGAAGCCAACTTTTTCCAGCACGCGAGCTGAGGCGACATTGTGCGGCAGGCAGGCGGCCTCCAGTCGGTGCAGGCCCAGCACATCGAAGGCGAACGGTAACACGGTGCGCACGGCGTTGGTCATGTAACCGCGCCGCGTGTGCGCAAGGCCGATCCAGTAGCCGATTGAGGCGGCTTGCGACACACCGCGCCGGATGTTGCTGATGGTGAGGCCGCCGAGGAGCATGTCGTCGTTGCGAAAGATGAAGAAGGCGTAGCCCTGATCCTCGCGCAATTCACGCTGATACTGGCGCAGGCGGCGCCGAAAGGCCGAGCGCGCCAGTTCGTCACGCGCCCACTGTGGCTCCCAACCCACCAGATGTTCGCGGCTTTGCGCGCGCAACTGCGCCCATGGCGCATAGTCCGTCATGGCCGGATGGCGCAAATAGACCTCGAGCCCGCGTACTTCGGTTTCGGCATCGATGCCCGTCGAGGCGCGCAAGAAAGCCATTCATACCCCTTCCGAACCCGTGCTGCGGTTCTAACCCGTCACCTGTTCCCGTTCAGGCCAGCGCCATGCCTTCCGCCCGGCGCGCATAGTGATCACTTTTCCGCCCGGCACCGACGATGGCCACCGAGGGCCGGGTGCCCGTGACCAGCCTGGCGGCTAGGGTTCTGACGGCCTCCGCGGAGACACCCTCGATGCGCTCGACCAGCTCGGGCGTGTCGATCAGGCGATCAAACAGGAGCAACTGGCGCGCCATCTGCTCGGCGCGAGCCGACGAACTCTCCAAACCCATCAACAGACCGGCTTTGAGTTGCGCCTTCGAACGGGCCAGTTCCGCCGCTGCCGGCTTTTCGGCGGCGGCGCGCTTGAACTCCGCCCCAACCACGTCGATCAGCTCACCCATCATATCCGCTCCGGTTGCGGCATGCAGACCAAACACGCCCGAATCCGCCAGCGCCCAGCAGCTCGAATAGATGGCATAGCACAGGCCTCGCCGTTCCCTCACTTCCTGAAACAACCGAGATGACATGCCCCCGCCGAACAAGCCCGAAAACACCTGCGCGGTGTAGAATTCCTCCTGGCGATAGGATGGGCCGGGGAAGCCCAAGACCAGATGACTTTGCTCGAACGGCTTATTCGATGCGCGCGTCCCACCCGTGTAACGCGCCGGCTCGAATCGCCCGCACGCACCGCCATTCATGCCGCCGAATAGGGCCTCAACGTGGCGCATGAGCGGGGCGTGCTCAACCCTGCCGGCGGCGGCCAGCACCATGCGCGAGGCGCAGTAGTTGGTCTTGAGAAAGGTGCGCAGGTCGCCGGCACCGAAACGCGCAACGCTCTGCACCGTGCCGAGAATCGGCCGGCCGATAGCCTGGTCGGGAAAGGCCGCATCCTGCAGCAACTCGTAGGCAATCTCGTCGGGACTATCGCGGGTGGCGGCGATCTCCTGCAGGATCACTTCGCGTTCACGCTCGAGTTCTTCCTGTGCATAGCGCGGGAGTTGTAGGATATCGGCCAAAATGTCGAGCGCGATGGCGATATCGGCTTTGAGAACGCGCGCGAAGTAGGCGGTGGTCTCCAGGCTCGTCGCCGCGTTGAGCTCTCCGCCGACCGCTTCGATCTCTTCGGCGATATCGCTGGCGCTGCGCCGCTCCGTGCCCTTGAAGGCCATGTGTTCCAGGAGATGCGAGATGCCGTGCTCTGCGACGGTCTCGTGGCGGGCGCCGGCGGCGATCCACACACCGAGCGAAACGGTCTCCACATGGGGCATGTGGTGCGAGACCACGCGCAAGCCATTGGGCAGTTGTGTCAGCTCGGTTGTCATCTGCCTGGTCCCCATGCGGCGTCGACGCACCGCTCGACAAAGCGTTGCACCACGCCAAGATCATTGGGCAACGTCGTCAGACGTTCAGGATCGGTCTGCAGCGAGGCCAGCCGGGTCGGCAAAGCCGGCCGTTGGCCGACGATCGCCTGCATGGCATCGGGAAATTTTGCCGGATGGGCGGTGGCAAGCGCGATATGGGCAACAGACTGGGATTGGGTGGTCTGCGTCCTGCGTGCCGCCACCACCGCGCAGGCGCTGTGAGGATCGAGCAGATAGCCACTTTCCGCCTTGACACGCCGAATGCAATCGCCCACCGCCGCCTGGTCGACCCGTTCGGCGATGAAGGCTTCGCGGTAGGGCACGCTGGCCTCGCCAAGACCAATGGAACGGCTTTGCTGCAGTCCGTGCATTTTGCCACGCACGAAGGCCGCATCGCGATTCGCGGCCTCAAACAGGAAGCGCTCGAAATTGGAGGAGACCTGAATATCCATCGAAGGCGATGAGGTCGCCACCACGTCGGCTAGGGCATAGATTCCCGTGCTCCAGGCGCGCTGCAGGATGTCGTTCTCGTTGGTGGCAATGATGAGGCGTTCAGCCGCCAAACCCATGGCCTTGGCGGCATAGCCGGCAAACACATCGCCGAAGTTGCCCGTCGGAACCGAAAAGGCCACGCGGCGCGCCGGACCGCCGAGCGCCGCGGCGGCGACGAAGTAGTAAGTCAGCTGCGCCACAATGCGCGCCCAGTTGATGGAATTTACCGCCGCCAGCTGCAGCCGGTCACGGAAGGCCAGATCATTGAACATGGCCTTCACCAGCGCCTGGCAATCATCGAACGTGCCCTCGATGGCAAGGGCGTTGACGTTCGCCTCAGCGGCTGTGGTCATCATGCGGCGCTGCACCTGCGAGATGCGGCCCTGCGGGAACAACACCACGGCATTGACGCGCTTGGAGCCCCGGAAGGCCTCGATGGCCGCACCACCCGTATCGCCGGAGGTCGCGGCCAATACAGTGACGCGCGCGCTGCGCGCGGCCAGCACCCGGTCCATGAGGCGCGCCAACAATTGCATCGCCAGGTCCTTGAACGCCAGCGTCGGCCCATGAAACAATTCGAGCACCCAAAGACCGCGATCGATCTGATGCAATGGCGTCACGGCGGGGTGGCCGAAGCGGGCATAAGCATCCCGCGCCAGGACAATGAGATCGGCGCGCGACAACGCTCCCGCAACGAACGGCTCCAGCAAGGCGACCGCCACCTCTGCAAATGGCTTGCCGGCAAAGTCGCGGCTGGCGGAGGCAACGTCTGGCCAGGTGGCGGGCATGTAAAGGCCGCCGTCGCGGGCAAGGCCCGTCAGCAGGACTTCCTCAAAGCCGAGTTTGGGCGCTTCGCCTCTGGTGGAGATATATTGCAAGCGCTGCTTCTTTCTGGGTTTGGCCGCGACCTCGAGGCGAATCCTATGCTGCCGGCGGGAAGCTTAACAGGGCGAACTGCGATCTCACCCGCTGCCAGGGTCTTGGCCAGCATTTCTGGCCGCGCCAAGGCGAAGCCGATGCCGCGCAAAGGCCAAATAAACAGCGATCAGTGTTAGCGCAAGGCCAAACCAGGTCAGAGCATAGCCCAGATGGCGATTGGGCAGGTCGCGCCGGGTGACGCCGCCACGGGGAAGGCCGCCGGGGGGCGGAGGATCGGCATCGACCTCGAGGCGGAAAGGCAGGGTCTCGACCGGGCTGGCGCCGAAGGCCGAGTTCGTCAGGTGTGGCAAGTCCGGCCAGTACCAGAGGTTGCCCGCCGCATCGTTGCTCGGAGTGAAGGGTCCCGGCGGCGACGTCCGGCGGATCAAACCGCGCACCTCGGTCTCGCCGGCGAGCTGGCCCGGCGCGCGCTGGTCCGGCCGCTTATGGGGATCGTCGACCCAGCCGCGGTTGACCCACAACAGCCGGCCGGGCGCGATTTCGAGCGGCGTATAGACGTGCCAGCCGAGCACCGCTGGACCCGGAGCATACAGGTATTGTTCCTTGTCGTGGTGGAAACGACCCTTGGCCCGAGCATGCAGGTAATCCACATCCCCGTTGGCGTGCCACTGTCGCTCGACGGTCGCGAGCGGCTGAGGCTCGACGTCGACGCGTGCCGCCAGACGCGCCAACAGCGCCTCTTTCTCTTTCAGCCGTTCGAGCTGCCAGACCCCCAGGCCAATGAGCATGGCAAGGACGGCGGCGCCAAACAGCGCCGGCCAAAGCAATTGGGCGTGTCGCAAACGCTGCCACATAGCGCCTATCAGCGGGACCCAAAGCGCCCCTGTTCGGCCTTGTGCTTGTATTGCAGGGCGATCAGCGTCGCCTTGAGAAGCCGCAACAGGGCGAAGGCGAGGAGGGGGGTGAGGACCCCCCAAAGCCCAACCTGCACCCAGGCGGGAGCCCGAAATTTGAATTCGACCAGCAGCGCGCCGCCAAGGACCAGGCCGCCTAGGATAAAGATGGCAAAGACGGCGGGGCCATCGCCCGGGTCGGCGAAGGCGTAGCTCAAGCCGCAGCCGCTACAGCTGTCTTTCAGCTTCAGCCCGGCGCTGAACAGGGGACCCTGGCCACAGCGGGGGCAGCGACCCTTGAGGCCGCACGCCCATGCGGACGCCGGTCGGACTTCGGGCATCATCTCATCTCACCACCGGACGCAGCGCTGTGTCCCGTACCCAACCTCCCCCGCATCGGGAGGTTTTCAGCGCGGGCCACGCACGCCGGGCCCGCCCGCTTTAGTGCGCCAGCGGTGTGCCGGCACCCCACACGTAGATGCACAGGAACAGGAACAGCCAGACCACGTCGACGAAGTGCCAATACCAGGCTGCTGCCTCAAATCCGAAGTGCTGTTTGGGCGAAAAGTGCCCGGCCATCGCCCGCAACAGGCACACGATTAGGAATATTGTGCCGATCAAGACGTGGGCACCGTGGAAGCCGGTGGCCATGAAGAAGGTCGAACCGTAGATGTGGCCCGCGAACTTGAAACCGGCATGCGCGTACTCATAGGCTTGGCAAGCCGTGAACAGGATGCCCAGGATGACCGTGAGCAGCAGTCCCCACTTGAGCCCTTTCCTGTCGTTTTGCAGCAAGGCGTGGTGGGCCCACGTCACCGTCGTGCCGGAGGTCAGCAGGATCAGGGTATTGACCAGCGGCAGACCCCAGGGATCGAAGGTGCCGCGGAACAAGCTGCCATCCGGCTTGGGGGGCCAGTGCCCGCCGGTCAGCGCATTACGCTCCACCATGCCGATCACTTCCTTGCCCGCCTCCACCGTCCCGTCGGGGCCGGTGATATCGAGGGGAGTGACCGCAGCCGGGAACAGCGCCACGTCGAAATAGGCCCAAAACCACGCCACGAAGAACATCACCTCCGAGGCGATGAACATGATCATGCCGTAGCGCAGATGCAGCTGGACCACCGGTGTGTGGTCACCGCTGTGGGCTTCCTTGATCACATCGCGCCACCACACCAGCATTGTAAACAAGAGACCCACGACGCCGGCCGCGAACACAATTGGGCCTTTGATCCCGAACAGGCCCGCGCCGCCGCCCATCGAGCGCATCCAGATGATGAGGCCGACCGCGGTGACGAAGCCGGCGGTGGCGCCGACGGCCGGCCACGGGCTCGGGTTCACGAGATGGTAGTCGTGGTGCTTTGCGTGCGTATCGGCCATCTGTCGTTGCGCTCCCTAAACCATTCCCGGCGTCGCCAACTTTATCCGGCTGTGCCCCGCCTCATCGCAGCTCCCGGCGCCGGCGGCACCGGGCCGCCTGCGGAACCGTCGCTCGCCTTTCCGGCCAGGCTCGGCTTGGCATTCACCGGATAGAACGTATAGGACAGCACGATCAGCGAAATCGACCGCCCATCACGATCCTTGACGATCTGCGGGTCGATGAAAAAGCTGACCGGCATCTCGACCGACTGGCCGGGCTCCAGCATCTGCTCGGCAAAGCAAAAGCACTGGACCTTGTTGAAAAAGCCCCCGGCCGGTTCAGGCGTCACATTGAAGGTGGCCATGCCCGTGACCGTGTGGTCGGAGAGATTGGTCGCACGATAAAAGGCGAGGGCGTTTTCTCCGACCTTGACCTCAAGGGTGGGCTCAACAGGCTCGAACCGCCAAGGCAGGCCAGGGGTGACATTGGCATCGAAACGGATGGTGATGGTCTTGTCGACGGTGCCGTCCGAGGCGCGGGCGACCCGCTGGGGCGTGCCGGCGAAACCCGTGGCGGCGCAGAACAGGCGATAGAGCGGCACCGCGGCAAAGGCGGCCCCGACCATCACAACCACCAGTGCTGCACAGCACAGGGCGACGCTGCGATGGCGGCGGTCTCCGGCGTGCTGGCTTGGCGTCTTGCTCATCGGCTGCCACCCACGATCGCTCCCGTCAGAGCGGACGGTTCATGACATTCCCGCCCAGCCGCACGATGGTGGCGACATAAAACAAGATCACCAGTGCCGCCAGCGCCAAGGCGATTGCAACCGACCTCGTCTTCCGCCGCCGCTCCCATTCGCGTTGCTCCTTGTCGCTCACCCGAGCGAAGCTCCCGACAGGTTCAGGTACCGGCCCAGCACCGCCTCCAGCAAGAGCACGGCAAACAGTACAAACAGATAGAAGATCGAATAGGTGAATAGCCGCCTGGCTGCACGATCGGCGTCGCGCCCTTCGCGCAGCCGATGCACGCTGAGGGCGAGCGAGAGAAAGACGCCACCGGCAACAATGGCGGTGAGCGCGTAGCCGGCACCACCAAGGTTCAAGAGCGCGGGCAGAAACGCGACCATCACCAGCAGCGCCGAATAGATGACGATCTGTTTGCGCGTCTCGTCGGCGCCCGCCACCACCGGCAGCATCGGCACACCGGCGCGCTCGTAGTCGCGGGCACGATAAAGCGCCAAGGCCCAGAAGTGCGGGGGCGTCCAGACGAAAATGATCAAGAACAGCACGAGGCTTTCCAAGCTGACAGTGCCGGTCGTAGCCGCCCAGCCGATCATGGGTGGAAAGGCACCGGCGGCGCCGCCGATGACGATGTTTTGTGGCGTCCTGCGCTTCAGCCAGATGGTATAGACGAACAAGTAAAAGGCGATGGTCAGGGCGAGCAGCGCCCCGGCCACCCAGTTCACGATCAAGCCAAGTGTCGCCACCGAGCCGATCGCCAGGATCACCCCAAAGGTGAGCGCCTCCTCGGGGCTCACATGACCGCGCGGGATCGGTCGGCCGGCCGTGCGCTGCATACGCGCGTCGAGATCTGCGTCATACCACATGTTGAGCGCGCCCGAGGCGCCGGCGCCGACGGCAATGCAGAGGACGGCAATGGTGGCCAGAACCGGGTGCAGATGCCCCGGCGCCAGCATCATCCCCGTGACGGCCGTAAACACGACCAACGACATCACGCGCGGCTTCATCAGGGCGACGAAATCAGCCACGCTGGCGCCGACCAGGTTGGCTGGCCGGCTGCTGTTCAGTTGAATACCTAGTTCGGCCATGTCGCTGTGCCGGGTAGCGCGCTCATGCGCGAGCCTCAGTGATGCGCGCTCTGCTCTAATGTTGGCAGGCGCTCGTAGGAGTGGAAAGCCGGCGGCGACGGCAGCGTCCATTCGAGCGTCGTGGCACCCACGCCCCAGGGATTGCTGGCCGCCTTGCTCTTGGCGATAAAGTAGGCGTAGAGCATCCCCAGCACGAACACCAGCGTGCCGGTGGCGGTGATGTAGGAGCCGACCGACGACCACCAGTTCCAATAGGCATAGGCATCGGGATAGTCGGCGTAGCGCCGCGGCATGCCGGCCAGGCCCAGAAAATGCTGCGGGAAGAACAGCACATTGGCGCCGATGAAGGTGAGCCAGAAGTGCAGCTTGCCGAGCGCCTCGTTGTACATGTAGCCGGTCATCTTCGGGAACCAGTAGTACCAGCCGGCAAAGATCGTGAAAACGGCGCCCAGCGAGAGCACGTAGTGGAAGTGGGCCACCACGTAATAGGTATCGTGCAGCGCCCGATCGACGCCAGCGTTGGCGAGCATAATGCCGGTGACGCCACCAAGAGTGAACAGGAAGATAAAGCCAAGCGCCCACAGCATGGGGACGCGGAACTGGATCGATCCCCCCCACATCGTGGCGATCCAGGAGAAGATCTTCACGCCCGTTGGTACCGCGATCACCATGGTCGCGAACACGAAGTAAGCCTGAGCATCGACACCCATGCCCGACACGAACATGTGGTGTGCCCAGACGATGAAACCGATAAAGCCAATCGCCACCATGGCGTAGGCCATGCCGAGATAGCCAAACACGGGTTTGCGCGAGAAGGTGGAAATGATGTGACTAATCATGCCGAAGCCCGGCAGGATTAGAATGTAGACCTCGGGATGGCCGAAGAACCAGAACAGATGCTGGTAAAGCAAGGGGTCGCCGCCACCTGCTGCATTGAAGAAAGTGGTGCCGAAGTTCCGGTCGGTCAGCAGCATGGTGATGGCGCCGGCAAGCACCGGCAGCGACAGCAGCAACAGGAAGGCCGTCACCAGCACGCTCCAAACGAACAAGGGCATCTTGTGCAGGGTCATGCCCGGCGCGCGCATATTGAAAATCGTGGTGATGAAATTGATCGCGCCCAGAATCGAGGACGCGCCCGCTAGGTGCAGCGACAGGATCGCAAAATCCATGGACGGGCCGGGATGCCCGCTGGTCGAAAGCGGCGCGTACACGGTCCAGCCCGCGCCGACGCCAAGCATGCCCGGCGGCCCTTCGACGAACAGGGAAATGATCAGCAGGGTGAACGAGCCCGGCAAGAGCCAGAACGAGATGTTGTTCATGCGCGGGAAGGCCATGTCCGGTGCGCCGATCATGAGCGGCACGAACCAGTTGCCAAAGCCGCCGATCATGGCCGGCATCACCATGAAGAACACCATGATGAGGCCATGCCCCGTCACGAACACATTGAAGGTGTGGCCGTTGGCAAAATATTGTAGGCCGGGCTCCTGCAGCTCCATGCGCATGCCGATCGACAAGAACCCACCAACCAGTCCGCCCATGATGGCAAACAGCAGGTACATCGTGCCGATGTCCTTGTGGTTGGTGGAATTGAGCCAGCGCCCCATCCCGTAGGGGGTGTGGGCATGGTCATGGCCGTGATCTGCATGAGCCGCCGACTTCTCTGCCATCTCGAGCACCTTTGCCTTACCTTGCGTGCCGCCCAGTGCGGCACCTGCCGGACCATGGAGCCAGCCAATCTCCAGCCAGTCTATCGTGCCGCGGCCGTGCGTTTTGTGGCCGCCAATTCGAGGGCGGCGTTGCGGATGATGTCCTTGACGCGTTTGCGGTCACGCGCCTTCACGGCGGCCACCCAATCGGCGAACACCTGCTCCTTCACCACGCGCACCGCGATCGGCATGAAGGCATGATCCTTGCCGCACAGCTCGGAGCATTGCCCGAAGTATAGTCCCTCCGCCGTGGCCTTGAACCAGGTGGCGGTAATGCGGCCGGGGACGGCGTCGACCTTGGATCCGAACGAAGGAATGGTCCAGGCGTGGATCACATCGGTCGAGGTGACGAGCACGTGGACCACCTTATTGACGGGCACCAGGATATCATTGTCGACCGCCAAATTGCGCGGCACCTGGTTGGCGGGCATACCGCTCTTGATGGCCTCTTCGCGTTCATCGTCTTGCAGCATCACCGAATCGACGCTGAGGCCCTGATCGGGATACTCGTGCGTCCAGTTCCAGGTATGGCCGACGGCCTTGATGGTAAGATCCGGCGGCGGATAGGTGTACTGGTCGAACAGCAGTTTGAAAGAGGGAATTGCGATCGCCACCAGAACGAACACCGGGATGACGGTCCACAGTACCTCCACCGTCGTATTGTGCGTTGTGCGCGAGGGCGTGGGATTGCGCTTCTCGCTAAACCGCCACATGACGTAGACCAGCAGCACCAGTACAAAAGCCGTAATGGCAATGATGATAATGTTGACGTAGTCGTGGACCCGGTGGATGTCCGCCGCTATCGGTGTGACGGCATCCTGAAAACCGATCTGCCTGGGGGACGGTTGCCCGGAGCCGGCGTGCGCCGGAGCGGCGAACATGAGGCCGACCAATCCGGCGCTGAGGCATCCAAGCACACCGCCGCTCGGGCTCCTGGTCGTCATTGCTTTGCTCCCGGTCCTGGACCCCGCGGCGGTCTCTGGCGCTGCCAAAGCTGCCGCAACCGCAAACCCCCGCTGCCGCCGCGACCGCCAGAGCCGACGCGCCTGAGCGCCATGGCTGGCCCCGACGTGCTGGCAGTTGTGCGCTTCGACTCGGCTCGAGGGTCTTGCTCGTGTGCCACCAAGCATAACGGCAGACTAGGACTCAAGGGTACCCGCTGCGGCATTTCTACGCGTGAGAAGTGCGCCGAGGGCTGGCCGAGCATTCGCGGCAGCGAGTCGCATTTTGGCCGGATTCATTGGCCAAATCAAAAGGTGCCGCGATCAGGTGCGGAAATGGGCGGCCGACGGACCCCAAAGACTTTGCCACGGTGCCTGGATTGGTCCCCTCAAATCCCTGCAAACCCAGCGAGGAATTCGAGTTTGCTGCGCCGATCCCTTCGAGCATCCAGGACGGTCGCTCAGACTCGTCGCCTGCTAGGCACCGCCGTGCTCGCCTGCCTGGCATCGGCCCCCGGCGCAGGGGCGCTGGCACAGGCGCCGCCGCCGACCCCGGAAGGCGGGACCATCAAGGCGCAGCACGGGGATTGGCAGATCGTCTGCAAACCACCCCCGCCTGGGGCCAAGAACGAAACCTGCGCAATGGTGCAAAGCGTCACCGCCGAAGACCGCAGCAACGTCGGCCTGACCGTCTATGTGCAGAGGTTTTCCGACGGCAAGCGGGTGCTAAGGGTCTTTGCGCCGCTTGGCGTCCTGCTGCCACCCGGTCTGGGCCTCAAGATTGACGACAAGGATGTGGGCCATGCCCCCTTCGTGCGTTGCCACTCCTTCGCGTGTTACGCGCAGGTGGTGCTGGAAGATACGCTGATCGAAAAGCTCAAGACCGGCAAGACCGCCGTCTTTATCATCTTCCAGACAGAGGAAGCCGGCATCGGCATTCCGATCTCACTTGCCGGCTTCAACCAAGCATTGGTTGGCCTGCAGTAGCGATCAAGGGATGACGGCAACAAGTATGCATTGTTGGTCATTTGCGCCTGACCTCGAGCGCCAACAGCGCAGCACTCGGCGAGCGCGCCGCTCTTGCTCCTCCCGTTTTCGCCACTTTGTTTGGCTAAGCATGCGCAGGGGGCGGCAAAAGCAGTAAGATTGCACGCAGCAACAAGAATGACAGCCGTCAATAGTGTACTTCCGGCCAGGCAAGAAAGTGCGGAAGCCCGCCGGCAACGACGTATCGAGGCCTTCCATCCTTCCTATCGCCGTTTCGTCCGAGACCTGAGCAACTGCTCGGCCGAGATGGAGGACCTCGCCGAAACTTTTCCCGCCTTGTTGTTTGCGCTGAGCACGGGATACGGCTCGGCGCCAAAGCGCGACCGCAGCTTCGATTTGATCTGTGCCGGCGCCAGCCTGCGCTACGCGGCCGACGCGCTAGGCCTGCCCTGGTGGTTGCGCAAGCTGCCGCCGCAGGCCTTCACGGAACCGCTGCCGTCGTTTCCCGCGGGAGACGACTATGGCTTGCGCATTGCCAGCCTGATCCCGCGCGTGCCGGAAGCGACGGCGGCCTGGCTCAAGCGCGTCGGTCACGCGCAGGAGGGGGCCGGCAGCGACTATGCACTTTGGCTAGCACGCCAAGCCGAGCTTGCGAGCTGGCCCGAAGAAATGTTCGACTTCATGGCGGCATGGGCTTGGTACAGCCAGCAGCCGGACTTACTGGGCCACCGGCTGCTGCGGCGGCCGTGGGGCGCGGAAATGAGCTTCAGGCGTGCACGCGAGGAGCTGGGCGTATGGCGCCAGCGCCTACGCCTCAGCGAATACCTGGGCACCGGCATCGAAACCCCGTGGCTGGCCGACGGCATGGTCAGCGGCTTCAATTTCGTGGCGCTGCGCACGATCGATGATTTCATCAACGAGAGCGTCGTTCTCGACAACTGCCTCGACCAGTATGCCGACCAGCTGAATTCGGGGCAGAGCGCTATCTTCTCAATTCGCAAGGGCGAACGGCACGTTGCCTGCGTGGAAATCGGGCTGCACGGCGAGGAAGTGACGATGCCGACCATCGTGCAACTGCGCGGCGCCCGCAACCGTCGGGCTGCGCCCGAGGTCTGGCAGGCGACGTTCGCGTGGTTGGGCGGCCAGCGTCTGGAGCCCTTGTCGCCGCAGCGGCATGCGCCCAAACCGATGCAACGGGTTGCGGCCCGGCGGCTGTTATGGGAGCCTTATCTGCTGTACTTGGACGGCATCGGGCGCGCCCAGCGGTTTCGCCGTGCCGTGCTCGAGCGACTGAACAGCCGCGCCGCGCGCGCACCACGACGCGCCATGCCGCAAGCCGGACGACCGACGCGCCGGCCCGCAGTTCGGCAGGACGGCAAAGAGGAGTGAGCGGCCGGCGGCACGCTCAGGGCGGCCCAACCAGTTCGCCCTGCAGGGCCTTGGCGATCAGCGCCCGGGTGTTGTCGACGCCAAAAAGCTCAATGAAACCGCCGAAGCGTGGACCTTGGGGTTGCCCGAGCAGCACTTCGTATAGCGCAGAGAACCACGCCCGTAGCGGCTCAAAGGCGTGTGCCTTGCCGACCTCGTAGACAAGATTTTGTAATTCCTCGCCGCTAGCGCCCTGCGGCACCTTTGCCAGTTGCTCGGCCAGGGCCTGCAACGCCTGCCGCTCCTTGTCGCTCGCCAGACGGTAAATCTTCTGTGGCCTGACGAAGTCGCGGTAGTAGGCAAGCGCATAACCGACGAGCTGGTCGAGCACGGGAAATTTCTCGGGCGTCGCAGCGGCTGAATACTTGCGGATAAAGCCCCATAGCGTCGCCTTGGCCTCCGCATTCGAGACGGCCACCAGGTTCAACAACAGCGCGAAACTGATCGGCAGCTCGGCGCGCGGCGGGGCGCCAAAGTGGATGTGCCAGGCGGGGTTCTCGAGCTTTGACCTCAACTCCTCCTGTGGATATTTGCTGACGTGCGTCAGATACTCATCCACCGCCTTTGGAATGACGTCGAAGAATAGGCGCTTGGCCGCCTTCGGCTTCTGAAACATGAACAGCGCCAGGCTCTCCGGCGAGGCGTAGGTCAGCCATTGATCGATGGTCAGCCCGTTGCCCCGAGACTTGGAGATCTTGCCGCCGTCCTGATCCAAGAACAGTTCGTAGATGAAATTCTCCGGCGGGATGCCGCCGAGGGCACGGCAAATTTTCGAAGACAATGTCACCGAATCGATCAGGTCTTTGCCACACATCTCGTAGTCGACGCCGAGCGCCGTCCAGCGCAGCGCCCAGTCGGCCTTCCACTGGCATTTCACGCGCCCGCCCGTCACGGCCGTCTCGACTTTTTTTCCCGTCTCGGGATCGACGTAAACCACGCTGCCCTTGCGCGGATGGCGCTCCAGCATGGGCACCTGCAGCACCTTGCCCGAGGTCGGCGATACGGGAAGGAAGGGAGAGTAGGTCAGGCGGCGCTCGGGCCCAAGGGTCGGCAGAATGATGTCCATGACCTTGTCGTAGGCCTGGAGCATCTTGAGCAGGGTGGCATCGAACAAGCCCGCCTTATAGCACTCCGTTGCCGAGTAGAATTCGTAGTCAAAACCGAACTGGTCCAGGAAATGGCGCAGGCGGGCGTTGTTGTGATGTGCAAAGCTCGGATACGTCTCGCCGAACGGATCGGGCACCGAGCTGAGCGGCTTGTCGAGATGCTGTGCCAACAGCTCTTTGTTGGGCACGTTGTCGGGCACCTTCCTGAGGCCATCCATGTCGTCGGAGAAGCAAATCAGTCGCGTCTTGAGCCGCCCCTCGGTCAACACCTCGAAGGCATGGCGCACCATGGCCGTGCGTGCCACCTCGCCGAAGGTGCCGATGTGGGGCAGGCCGGAGGGTCCGTAGCCTGTCTCGAAGATAACCGTCTTGTCGCTGCCAGCTTGCAGCGTCTCCAGTCGCTTGACGAGCCGCCGCGCCTCTTCAAACGGCCAGGCGCGAGCCTCGTTGGCCGTCGCGGCGAGCGCGTCATCGCTGGTCGGTCTGGCGGGCGGCATTCTTGCCCTACTATGAAGCTAAGGTCGGAACGCGAGGCTTGCGCGGGCGACCCTATGGGCAGCCCGTGCGTGCGTCAATCCGACGGTGCTGCGGCGCCCGCGCCCATCGGCTGGCTCGTTGCGTGGCGCAAAGCTATGCCAACACGGTTGGCCACGTCCTCAGAAACGGTGTTTGCGGCCGCGCGCGAAAAGGCGCTACGTTGCCGCCACCAGAGAGCCTGCTTGGGAGCCTTGCCTATGCGCGAGCGCATTCATTTCCTGCTGCTCAATGTCGGCCACTTCATGGATCATCTGTTCACGCTGATTTTTGCCACCGTGGCGGCTCTGGCGCTGCACCGTGAGTGGGGTCTCGGCTATGCCGATCTCTTGAAATACGCAACGCCAGGCTTTTTCGCGTTTGGTGTGTTTGCCCTGCCCGCCGGCTGGCTCGCCGACAAGTGGAGCCGCGATGGCATGATGAGCGTGTTTTTCGTGGGCATTGGCATCGCCTCGATCTGCACCGCCTTCGCGCGCACGCCATTCGAGATCGCGCTTGGCCTGTTTATCCTCGGCATGTTCGCCGCCATCTATCATCCGGTTGGCCTGGCGATCGTGGTCGAGAAATGGAAAAACACCGGCATGCGCATTGCCGTCAACGGCGTGTGGGGCAATCTCGGCGTCGCCAGCGCCGCCTTGATCACCGGCTATTTCATCGATCACGGCGGCTGGCGCACCGCCTTCCTGGTGCCGGGCGTGGTGTCGATCTTGATCGGCGTCGGCTATACGGCCCTGCGATGGTCCGAGATCACCCGACCGCGGCCGCGCCGAGTGGTCGAGACGGGCACGCAGAAACTGCCAACTGACGTCAGGGCGATGCTGCTGCGCGTTTCCATGATCGTGTTTTTGACCACCGCCGTATCCAGCATCGTATTCCAGTCGACAACCTTCGCGCTCCCCAAGGTGTTCGACGAGCGCTTGGGCGGCGTTGCCATTTCCGCCACCGCTCTCGGACAACTGGCATTCCTGGTTTTCGCCCTCGCCTCGATCGGGCAATTGATCGTCGGACATTTTCTCGATCGGCTTGGACCGCGCGCCGTATTCATGACGGCGGCGGCCCTGCAGGTGGTCTTTTTCATGATGATGCCTGGCCTGGTCGACTGGCCGGCGCTGTTATGCGCGCTCGGTTTCATGCTTGCCGCCTTCGGACAAATCCCGATCAACGATTACATGATCGGCCGGCTGGCCGATGGCCAATGGCGCGCACGTATCTACGGCGTGCGCTACGTGGTGAGCTTCACGGTACTGGCCGCGGCCCTGCCGCTGATCGCCTTCATCTATGAAAACTGGGGCTTCGATGCCCTGTTTCGCGTGTTGGCGCTGTCCGCCGCGATCATCCTGGCGGCGGTCTCGCTGCTGCCGCAACGGCTGCCTGCCGCGCGCGATGCGCTGGCACGGGCTTGACAGCTGAACTTGCCTGAAGCGTGTGAAGCGTGTCGGCCACCGCGGGGGCGCGCCCCCCGCTTTGGCGGCGACCCGGCCGCGCTGTCGCAAGGCTGTTGGCCGCCGCCGCGCCAACGTGGCTAGTCAAAGGCGCCGATCCAAGGGTGGTTGATGGCGTCGACCCCGGCCGAGCCCGCCCCTATAGTGGACCCAGCAGATGGCAGGCGAGGGAGCCCAGCAATGCAACAGCACGACGTGGTCGGTATCGGCAATGCCATTGTCGACATCATCGGCCGCTGCGATGACGCCTTCCTGGCGCGCTATGGCGGCAGCAAAGGCAGCATGCAGCTCGTCGATGCGGCGGCAATCGCCACGCTGTACGCGGCCATGGGACCGGGTGTGGAGATGTCCGGCGGCTCGGTTGCCAACACCATGGTCGGGGTTGCCTCCTTCGGCGGCAAAGCGGCCTTCATCGGCAAGACAGCAGCAGACCAGTTCGGGCAGGTGTTCGGCCACGATATCCGGGCGGCCGGGGTGACCTTCACGACGCCGCCGGCGTCTGCCGGCAGCGAACCCACGGGTCGATCGCTGATCCTCGTCACCCCCGACGGGCAGCGGACCATGAACACATTTCTCGGCGTGAGCCCGCAGTTGAGCGCAGAAGAGATCGACGCCAACCTCATTCGCTCGGCGCGTATCGTCTATTTAGAGGGTTACCTGTTTGATCGCCCGGAGGCGAAGGCGGCCTTCCGTACGGCGGCCAAGATCGCCGTCAATGCCGGCCGGCAGGTGGCGCTCAGCCTGTCGGATTCCTTCTGCGTCAACCGGCATCGCCTCGAGTTTCTCGAGCTGATTCGGTCGACGGTTGATATCCTGATTGCAAACGAGTCCGAGATCACCGCGCTCTACGAGACGGCCTCGTTCGCAGAGGCGGCCTACCGCGCGGGGGCCGACACGAAGTTTGCCGCGCTTACACGTTCAGAAAAAGGCAGCGTCATCTTGAGCGCAAAGCAGCCGCCGATCACCCTAGCAGCCGTGCCCGTGGCCAAGGTGGTTGACACGACCGGCGCCGGCGACCTTTATGCCGCAGGCTTCCTCTTCGGCATCAGCAACGGGCTCGACCTTGCCACGGCGGGGCGGCTCGGCAGTCTCGCGGCGGCCGAAATCATCGGGCAAATCGGCGCGCGACCCGGGGTGAGCCTGGCGCAACTCGCGCGCCAGGAGGCTGTTGTAAAATAGCTCCAGGTGCTAGCCATGCGAGCTGCGCTGCCAGCTCGCAGCACAGCGGGCCCGGCGGTGGTCAGGGTCACCGTAGGCGTAGGACGTGATCTCGCTCGGGTTGATGCCGATGTCTTTGAGCGTGCGCTCGTCGAGCGAAGATAAAATCCGCACTGTGGTCCGCCGGCGCTGCCACTCCCAGTAGGCCTGCCAGGCCCCGGTAAGCCGCCTCCTGAAACCCCCGCCCGCTGCCGCGCCAAGCCGGCGATCGGCGGCCGTACCATGAGCAAAATTCATGCATCTCTCCTGCTATGTCTCGTATTTCCTGAACATGCAGCCACGCCTCCCGGCCCAAGTATGTTCAGAGCGAAGGAGCGGCGCGTCGAAGAGGATTATGCCGGACGGCTCATGACAGCCTGCTGTCAGGAGCACTGACAGGCTCCTGACAGGGTGGTGTCAGGAGCGCTAGGCTAAGACAGTCCGCAGTCCAATTTTGCCTGGGGGACCACACGTGCGCCGCGCCGACCGATTGTTTGAAATTATCCAATTCATGCGCCGCAAGGAGCTGGTGCGCGCGCGCGACTTGAGCGAAGCCCTCGAGGTGTCGGAGCGCACGATCTACCGAGACATCCAGGATCTGATCGTGAGCGGTGTGCCGATTGAGGGCGAGGCGGGGGTCGGCTACGTGCTCAAGGCCGGCTTCGATCTGCCGCCGCTGATGTTCAGCGAGCAAGAGATCGAGGCCCTGGTGCTGGGTGCGCGCATTGTGCAGTCCTGGGCCGACGAGACGCTGGCTGCTGCCGCGACCGACGTGATCGCCAAGGTGGAGGCGGTGATCCCCGAGCGCCTGCGTGGCTACATGGCCAATACCGCGCTGCTGGCGCCCCCGCATCATTACATGGAGCAGATCACCTTCGACGTCGCCGAGCTACGGCGCGCTCTGCGCAGCCAGCTCAAGCTGCACTTTCGCTATCGCGACGGCTTGGGCGACGCCACGGAGCGGACCGTGCGACCCCTGTGCCTCGCCTACTTCGGCCCGGTGTGGCTGCTCTCGGCCTGGTGCGAGTTGCGCGACGATTTCCGCACCTTCCGGCTCGATCGCATCGAAGGCTTCCAGGTGCAACCGGACCGCTTCCGCGCCGAACCCGGCAAGACGCTCCACGATTTCTTGAAGCGAGATCAGGCCTGGACCCGGAGCCGCTCTCCGGCGGCCGCCGAGCCATAAGGGAGCACGGGGGTGACGGGAGCCCCGTGCGCCCCAGCGTGTGGATAGCTTCTGACGGCTGGCATTTTGTGCGGCGACGCCCGGGAATAACTTGCCGGGGCAACCGTTGTTGCGCTGACCGGCTCACTCCCGCACCGAGCCGATCAAAAAAAATGGGGCGCCGATCCCCGCACCCGGCGCCCTGTTTTTATTGGCTTTTCCCAACCATATGTTCCTGTTTGCAAATGGCCTGGCGATTGCGGCCCGCCACGACCTCAAGGCGCTGGCCGACGCCTGGGGCGCCTCGCTCCGCAGGCCAGTGCCGCCGCTCCAGGCAACCCGTGCGCCACAACGGTTTGGCCGCCGCGCGCCGCTAACTCGGAAACTGGGCAGACGGCGTCGAACGCGAGATCTCCACTTCCTCTGGCGTCATGTCAGCCGGCACGTTGGCAAACAAGGGGGTCGACAGGTAGCGCTCGCCGGTATCGGGCAGCATGGCAAGGATCGTTGATCCTTTCGGCGCTTCGGCGGCAATCGTCAAAGCACCGGCAAAAGTAGCCCCCGAGGTGATGCCAACGAAGATGCCCTCCTTGGTAGCGAGCTCGTTGCTCAGCCGGATGGCCTCGGCGCCCGGCACCGGCACGAGTTTGTGGATGACCTTCAGTGCCACCGCATCGGCCGTGATTTTGGGAATGAAGTCGGGCGTCCAGCCTTGCATCGGGTGCGGCTTGAAGGCGGCGTGCGCGGATGCCGGCGATCCGTCGGGGCGACGGGCCTGTTCGGCGCCACTGCCGAGCAGCTGCGCATCCTCCGGCTCACACACGATGATCTTTGTTTCGGGTCGCTCCTTGGCCAACACGCGGGCTACACCCTTGAGCGTGCCACCTGTGCCATAGCCGGTGACCCAATAGTCGAGCCTCTCCCCGGCAAAGTCGTCGATGATCTCGCGCGCGGTGGTGCGCGAATGGAAATCCGGATTGGCCTCATTCTCGAACTGGCGTGTCAGGAACCAGCCGTGCGTCTCGGCAAGTTCGATGGCTTTGGTCACCATGCCCATGCCGCGCTGGGCCTGCGGCGTGAGCACCACCTTGGCGCCGAGAAAACGCATCAGGCGGCGGCGCTCGACGCTGAACTGCTCCGCCATGGTCACCACCAGCGGATAATTCTTTTGCGCGCACACCATCGCCAGACCAATGCCGGTGTTGCCGCTGGTGGCCTCGATCACGGTCTGTCCGGGCTTGAGCTCGCCGGACTTTTCCGCGGCCTCGATGACACCCAGCGCCAGTCGATCTTTGACCGAGCCCAGGGGATTGAAGGCTTCAATCTTGACGTAAAGATTGATGCCGGGTGGTGCCAGGCGATTGATCTTGACGACCGGCGTGTTGCCGACCGTCTCGAGAATGTTCTGGTATTTGCGGCCCATCGTCGCCTCCGTTTGCTGGCACCGGGGACTGTACGGCGCGCGCCGATCCAATCTGGCGCAATCTGGCGCAGCTGCGGCCGCTCGACAACCACTATCCCCGATGCCGCGTGACTTTTCTCAAATCCGGCGGAGGGCTACGTCCTCGATACGGTGGTTTGCGCTCTTGCGCAAAATGAGGCGCGCGCGCTGCCGAGTGGGCAATATGTTCTCCGCCAGGTTCTTCTCATTGATGGTACGCCAAATCTCCAGCGCCTGCGCACGGGCCTCATCCGGCGTGAGGTGGGCGTAGCGGTGAAAATAGGCCGCCGGATCGCGGAAGGCGGTTTGGCGCAAACGCATGAAACGGGTCACGTACCATTCCTCGATCACCTTGGCATCAGCATCGATGTAAATCGAGAAATTGAAGAAATCGGACACGAATGGAATGGCCTCGCCGTCCTTGGGCATGCGCGCAGGCTGCAGGACGTTCAAGCCCTCGACGATCAGGATGTCGGGTCGATCGACCAGCAGCGCTTGGCCGGGGAGAATGTCGTAGTGGAAATGCGAATAGACGGGAGCCTCGACGCTCTCCTTTCCAGACTTCACTTCATGCAGAAAATTCAAGAGCCGCGCCGTATCAAAACTTTCGGGAAAGCCCTTGCGGTGCATGATGCCGCGACGGTTCAGCTCCTCATTGGGATGCAGGAAACCGTCGGTGGTGATGAGGTCGACGCGCGGATGATCCGGCCACCGCGCCAGCAGTGCCTTCAAGACGCGCGCGGTGGTGCTCTTGCCGACGGCAACCGAACCGGCGATGCCGAGGATGTAGGGTACCCGGTGATCCTTGCGACCGAGAAAACGATTGGTGACGGCATGCAGCTCCTGCGCTGCAGCGACATGAAGATTGAGCAGGCGCGACAGGGGCAGGTAGATTTTTTCCACCTCCACCATCGACAGGTCTTCGATGAGACCCGACAACTGCTCCAGCTCGCGTGGCACAAGCGTCATGGGCGTGTCGGCACGCAACTTCGCCCACTCGTCGCGGGTGAACACCCGGTAGGGCGAAAAACGGATCGGTGAGCGCGTGGCCAGCGCAAGCTGATCCAGTTCGACGGGACGGTTGGCGGCACTCATGACGAAGTGCCGCGCCGGGCTGCCTTCTCGGCGAGGCCCGACGTGCCCATGCGCGTGCGCAATTCCCTCAACACGTCGTCCAAGCTCACGTGCCTGCTCTCGAGCAACACCAGCAGATGGTAGAGCAGATCGGCAGCCTCTCGTGTCAGTGCCGACTTGTCGGTGCCGAGGGCAGCGATGATCGTTTCGGTGCTTTCCTCGGCGAGCTTTCGCGCGCAGCGCTCGACCCCGGCGTCAAGCAGTTGCTTGGTGTAGGATTGCCCGGCCGGCTCACGGCGGCGCGCGCTGATCAACGCCGCCAGGCGCTGCAGCACGTCGTCGACCTCGGGCACAGCAGACATTCAGACTTTCCAACGCCGATCCACTGGGGCAGTCGCCGGTCCCGGGTTGCGATCCCTACACAGCTGTCGCAACGGCTCCTCCTGTCCGAAAGGT
The DNA here is from genome assembly GCA_963820375.1 of uncultured Alphaproteobacteria bacterium. Lineage (GTDB taxonomy): Bacteria > Pseudomonadota > Alphaproteobacteria > Rhizobiales > Hyphomicrobiaceae > AWTP1-13. The sequence continues at coordinate 112,729 of CAWFZX010000004.1, forward strand.
GGGGGCTGCGCGCCGCGTTGCCCACACCAACTACGATGCTGAACGCTCGTCAAGGGCAACGTCGTCTCACAGCCTAGGTCGCGCCACAGAGACGGCCACGGCCGCCAGGCCGTACGTTCCCTACGGCTGTGGTGGCGCTGGCGCGGACAGAGCGATCTCTAGCGTGCTTTCAGCCCACCAGGCGGCTTCTGATGTAGTCGAGTTGGTCGAAGTTGCCGTAGCGGATAGTCAGGGTGCCGCTCTCGCCAGAGCCGGGTCTGATCTCGACCTTGAGGCCCAAGATGTCGCCAAGATCCTTCTCGAAGGCCCGGGTATCTGCATCCTTGTCGGGACCGCGCCGGCTTGATGCCGTGCTGCTGTCACCGCTTTTGGCCTCGTTCTGAACCAGCGCCTCCACCGCGCGCACATTCAAATCCTGGGCAACGATGCGTTGCGCGAGGGATTCGGCGTCGTCCCGGCCGACCAGCGCACGCGCGTGGCCAGCCGTGAGCGCGCCAGTGGCCACCAACGAGCGCACCGCTGGGGGCAGCTTGAGAAGGCGCAGTGTGTTGGCGATATGACTGCGGCTCTTGCCGATCACATCAGCCAACTGCTCCTGGGTATAGCCGAACCGCTCGGTGAGGTCGTTGTAGCCGGTCGCCTCTTCGATGGCGTTAAGATCGCTGCGCTGCACGTTCTCGATCAGGGCAACCTCGAGCAGCTCCTGATCGTTCAGATCCCGCACGATGATCGAGACTTGATGGATTCCCGCACGCTGCGCCGCCCGCCAGCGCCGCTCGCCGGCGACGATCTCGTAGCCGCCGCGGTTGGCATCGGGCCTGGCGATAATCGGCTGGAGCAGCCCCTTGGTGCGGATCGAGTCCGCCAACTCCGCCAGCTCCGCATCGCCGAAATCGCGGCGAGGGTTGAGCTGGCTGCGATGCAGTTGGTCGATTCCCACCATGCGCTGCTCGCCCTCGGCCGGCCTGCGCTGTTCGCCTGAAGGCATGTCCCCGATCAAGGACGCAAGGCCCCGGCCCAGCCGGCCTTTGTGCAGGGGTAACGGCATCGCGGCTCCAAAATTCTTAAGGGTGTCAGGCACGGACGTTCTCGCTCAACTGGGGGTCGCGAAAGCGGGTGGTCTTCATCGCTCAACCGCGCTCACGCTGCCCGCAGGCGCTGCTCACGCTCGATGATCTCGGTCGCCAGCCGGATATAGGCTTGGCTGCCCGGGCATTCATAGTCATAGAGCAAAATCGGCTTGCCGAACGACGGCGCCTCCGCCACGCGCACGTTGCGCGGGATCATCGTCTCGTAGACCTTGGGACCAAAGAAAGCGCGCACTTCGGAGGCCACCTCCTTGGAGAGGGAGGTGCGGGCATCATGCATGGTGAGTACGACCCCTTGGATCTCGAGGCCCGGGTTGAGCGTCGATTTGATCTGATCGATCGTTTCCTTGAGCTGGGAGATGCCTTCCAAGGCGAAGAACTCGCACTGCACCGGGACCAGGACGGCATGCGCCGCGACCATGGCATTGAGCGTCAGCAGGTTGAGCGACGGCGGGCAGTCGATCAGCAGGTAGCCATAGGGCACGTCCGCCGGGCGGGCGCGCTGCTCGGCCAATAGGGCGGCCACCGCATCGCGCAGGCGGAAGGGTCGGTTGGCCTCGACCATCATTTCCAATTCCAGACCCACCAGATCGGAGTTGGCCGGCACAATGCTGAGGTTGGGCACCAGCGTCGGCATCGCCGCGACGGCGATACTCGACTTGCCGCTGAGCACACTGAAGGTGGTGAGATGCCGTGCGTCCTCGGCAACCCCGACGCCGGTTGAGGCATTGCCCTGCGGGTCAAGATCGAGAATGAGCACCTTCTGGCCGACGGCGGCCAGCGCGGTGCCGAGATTGATGGCGGTGGTGGTCTTGCCCACGCCGCCTTTCTGGTTGGCGATGGCAAGGACGCGAAGCGCGGCGGCTCCGGGAAGCATGCCAGTCACGAGCGTGGCTCCTTCCTCTTTGGCCCAAGCGCACCGACCCGCACGATGTGCGCCCCCGCTTCGGTACGGCTCGGGATCAGTTCGCTGTTGAAAACCCACATTTTTCGGGCTGCTTCGACCTCTTTGGCGGCCTCCCGGCCCTTCAGAAACAAGCCGACCGTACGCGGGGAGGACAATGGGGCGGCAAGATGAAGGAGCTTGTCGAGGGGCGCCAGTGCACGCGCCGTTACCACGTCCGGCGCCTGCAACTTACTTTGAGTCGCAGCGGATTCAATTCTTGTCGACAGGATATCCACAGCGATACCGGTCTGCCGGGCGACCTCGCCCAGGAACGCACTCTTGCGCGTATCGCTTTCGATGAGGGCCACTCGGACCGGCGGCGCAAGCCGGGCGAGGACCGACCCACCCGCCTGTCGGGGGCCGTCGGCCGCCCCAGGCAGAGGCGCTCGAGCGGGTTCGTCTTGCCCTCGCTCGGTGGGGGTATCGGACGCCGCGGTGGCCCTTTCCGCCAGCAGAATGGCCAGCACCAGGCCGGGAAAACCACCCCCGGAGCCAAGATCGACCCAACTACGGGCGCTGGGGGCAAGCCGCAGGAGCTGGGCGGAGTCGGCGAAATGGCGCTGCCAGACGTCATCGAGCGAGCGTGTCGCCACGAGGTTGACGGCTTTCTGCCACTGGCGAAGCAACTTTTCGTAGGTTGCGAGACGAACCATTGTTTCACGTGAAACAGCGAATGCGGCCGCAAAGTCGGCTGGGCCGGCTATGGCGAGTGCTGATTTGGCGTTGGGACAAGAGGTGGCCATCGGCCCCGAGATAGCGCAATTCGCGCCCTGGCGGCGGGAAAATGTTGGCAGAACGCCGGTTGAGATGTGTCACGCCCGGGGGCGTGACACAGCGCGCCGATCGCCAACCATCGAGCCAAAAGGGAGCCCCGCCCGAGGCCGGTTTGCAAAGGGGGCACAAAATGGCCACCGGCGCGCCTCGGGGCGGCGGACGGGGCCCGTCCCGGCGCCGGCGCTGCCCGAACGCCGCGTTCCACGGAGCTGCAAGGCCACGCCGGGTCCGGGCGAGGGGGATCCCGCCACGACGCTCGCCCGGCCCTGGAGTTGCCTGCATCGGCTCTGTTTGGCGCATCACCCCAGAAAAAGCCGCGGCGGCCCTTGGCTGGCTGCCGGCCCCGCTGCCAGGTCGACAGGGGCAAATGTTTACGCGACTCGGCGGGCCGGACGCTTTCTCACGTAGGCCAAGAGCACCATCAGCGCTGCCGGGGTGATGCCCTCCAGGCGGGCCGCCTGGGCCAACGTAGCCGGACGGACGTGGTCCAGCCGTTGGCGGACCTCGGCGGAGAGGCCGGCGATACTGGCATAGTCGATGTCCTGCGGAATACGAACCGCCTCCTCCTTGCGCAAGACCGTGACGTCGGCGTCCTGCTGATCGACATAGGAGGCATAGCGGGCGTCGACCTCGAGCTGCGCTGCCGCCCAGCTCGAAATGCCGGCGATGCTCGGCCAAATCCCACGCAAACGAGCCAAGGTGATGCCAGGATGGGCGAGCAACTCGAAGGCGCTGCGGCGCCGACCATCCTTGTTGATGTCGAGCCCGTGACGGGCGGCTTCATTGGGGGTCAGGCTGAGGTCCTCAAGCTGGCGACGGCCCATCTCCAGGACCCGGGATTTGGCGGCAAACGCCTGCCCGCGGACGGCCCCCACGCAGCCCAACGTGATGCCAGCTGGGGTCAGGCGCTGATCGGCATTGTCGGCGCGCAACCGCAAGCGGTACTCCGCGCGCGAGGTAAAAATGCGGTAGGGTTCGGACACACCACGGGTCACGAGGTCGTCAATCATGACGCCAAGGTAGGCGTCAGCGCGCGAAACCACAAAATCCCGCGCGCCGCCGGCGGCCCTGAAGGCCGCATTGATCCCCGCCACGATGCCCTGGGCGGCTGCCTCCTCATAGCCGGTGGTGCCGTTGATCTGGCCAGCCAGGAACAGTCCGGGCAGCTTCTTGACTTCCAGCGTTGGCAAAAGCTCGCGCGGATCGACGTAGTCGTATTCGATGGCATAGCCGAAGCGCTTAATGCCAACCTTGGCAAGCCCCGGGATCGTCCGCAAGAAGGCGTCCTGCACTTCGACTGGCAGCGACGTGGAAATGCCATTTGGGTAGATCGTGTCGTCGTCAAGACCTTCCGGTTCGAGGAAGATTTGGTGGCTCGCCCGGCTGGCAAAACGCACCACCTTGTCCTCAATGGAGGGACAATAGCGGGGCCCGACCCCGCCGATCTGACCAGAGTATAGGGGTGCGCGGTGCAGGTTGGAGCGAATGAGCGCGTGCGTCACCGCGGTGGTGGCGGTGATGCCGCAGCTGAGTTGCCGGTTGCTGATCCGCGCCGTCAAGAAGGAGAGGGGGACGGGAGGATCATCACCGGCCTGCATGTCTAGGCCGTCCCAGTCGATCGACGCGCCGGCCAGGCGAGGCGGGGTGCCCGTCTTGAGCCGACCGAGCCGCAGCTTCAGGGCCAGCAAGCGCTGGGAAAGACCGTTGGCCGGCGCCTCGCCGTAGCGGCCTGCCGGCGTGGTCTTCTCACCTTGGTGGATCAGGCCGCGCAGGAAGGTCCCGGTGGTCACGACCACGGCACCAGCCAAAAGGCTGCGCCCGTCGCCCAGGACGATCCCGCCTAGACGGCCGGCGTCCGCCGGGATGGCCAAATCTTCAACGGCAGCCTCGATGACGTCCAGACCCGGCGTGGCCCGCACGGCGGCCTGCACGGCGGCACGGTAGAGCCTGCGGTCGGCCTGCGTGCGCGGGCCTTGCACGGCCGGCCCCTTGGAGCGGTTGAGCAGGCGAAACTGGATGCCGGCGGCGTCCGCTGCCTGGCCCATCAGACCGTCGAGGGCATCGATCTCGCGCACCAGGTGCCCCTTGCCAAGGCCGCCAATCGCCGGGTTGCACGACATCTCGCCGATGGTTGCGAAACGGTGGGTGACCAGGACCGTGCGGGCCCCCATACGCGCCGCAGCGGCGGCCGCCTCACAGCCGGCATGGCCGCCGCCGACCACGATAACGTCATAGGTTTGCAAGGACATGGAGGGTCGCTTGGGATGGTCGCTCTTGGCCGCGAGAGGAGAACGCCACGCAACCTACTGGAGCTGGCCAAGGGGGTCAAAGCCCTTGGGGCCTCAACTCGAGCAATCAAGGACGGCTGGCGGGCCACCCGCCGGCCCAGCCGCGCGGGTCGAGGCGCCGGATTGGCGCGACCCGCGCGAAGGGAGCCGCCCCGGGGGGATCGCAGCCCAGTCGCTCCTCGCGCAGACGTGTTTCACGTGAAACACTTTGGCCCTTCTGTGCTGGAGCCTGTCGCGCTAGGCAGCGCAAGTTGCTGGCAGCGGCGAGGACGAAGGATGCAGGCGATATGGCAGGGCGAGACGGTCGCCCAAAGCGACCGCGTTGAGACCGTCGGCGGCTATACTTATTTCCCGCGCGCCTCCGTGCGCATGGACCTGCTCAGTGTTTCGCCAAAAACGGCGAGCGATCGCGAATGTCCACACGGCGTGCAGTTCTACGATCTCGTGAATGGCGCGGCGGTGAGCCAAAGGGCGGCCTGGTCCTACGAGGCGCCGCTGGCGGCCCTGCGGTCGGTCGATCACTGGATCGGCTTCTGGAAGGATGTCAAGGTGATGTAGTCCCCGCCCCTCCTTGGGCCGGCACCCCGTGCCGTCATCTGCGACAGATCGGATGCGGATCCGGAGGCGCCGTTCGGCAAACCCCAGCGACGGTCCAGACGACCGCCGCTTACTTGCCGATGCAGAAGCGGCTGAACACCTGATCGAGGACGTCCTCGACGGCAATGGCTCCGACCAGGTGACCCAAGGCGTGGGCCGCCCGCCGCAAGTCTTCTGCCCGCAGCTCGATCTCCGCGATCGGGCTTGCCAGGAAGGAGCTGAGCGCCGCCCGACAGCGCAACAGCTGCTGGCGATGCCGGGCCTGGGTCAGCGCAGGCGCTTCCTCTTCGCCGACCCGCGCCGCGGCGCGCGCCGCCAGATGCTGGATCAAGGCGTCCAGACCAAAACCTTTGAAGGCGGAAATGGTCAAGGCGTCTTCGGACGGTGGCGGCAGCGCGCTGCCGTAGATGAGATCGGCCTTGTTGAAGAGGATCAGCAGGCGATCGGCCCGGCCGGCCAGCTCCGCTGGCGGAGGGTAGGAGTTCGGGTCAGCGGCATCCATCAGCCAGAGCACGAGATCGGCCGCCCGCAACCTCTGCCAGGTGCGCTTGATGCCTTCCTCCTCCACCTTGCCGACCGCCGCGCGGATGCCGGCGGTATCACTCAGGACCACGGCGAGACCCTGAAGCTCCAACTTGACCTCGATAACGTCGCGGGTGGTGCCGGGCTCGTCGGAGACGATGGCGACATCGCGGCGGGCCAGCGCGTTGAGGAGGCTCGACTTGCCCACATTGGGCGCGCCGGCCAACACCACTTGGAACCCATCACGCACCAGTTCGCCGCGGTGGTCATCATCGAGGTGGGCGGTGATGGCCTGAGCTATCGGTGCGATCTCCCGCTGGGCCTTGCCGAGCGCATCGGCGGCAACATCCGGCTCGTCTGAAAAATCGATCGCTGCTTCCGTCAGGGCCATGGCGGCGATCAACCCCTGCCGCCAATTTTCATAGATTTGATAGAGTGCGCCCTCAGCCTGGCGCAGAGCCTGGCGCCGTTGTGCCGCTGTTTCCGCGTCGATCAGATCGGCGAGACCTTCCACCCCCGTCAAGTCGAGCTTGCCATTCTCGAACGCGCGGCGGGCGAACTCTCCGGGCTGCGCCAGACGGCATCCGCTGATGCTCGCCAGAGCGCCAAGCACCCCCTGCACGACCGCGCGGCCGCCATGTACCTGGAGCTCGGCCATATCTTCACCGGTTTCGCTGGCCGGCCCGGGGAACCATAACACCAAGGCCTGATCCAATACCTCGGCCGTGCGCGGATCTGTGACGCGGCGGAAGGCGGCGTAGCGCGGCCTGGGTCGTGGGGCTGCCATGCGATCCAACACCGGGCCAGCCGCCGGCCCGGACAGGCGAATCACGGCGACACCGGCACGGCCCTGTCCGCTGGAGAGGGCAAAGATCGTCGGGGAAGCGTGCATAGAGCCAAACGTCCTCGTCCGCTTGCCTTATTGAAGCGACCGATTTCGGCTATGATTGCAGCCGGCCACTCCTGAGAAAGTCCGTCCCTGAGAAAGTCCGCATCGATGAGCGAGAATCGGCTCGCCCGCGAGGTCAGTCCCTACCTCCTGCAACACAAGGACAACCCTGTCCACTGGCGGGCGTGGGGACCGGATGCGCTGACGGAGGCCAAGGCCAGTGGCAAACCCATCCTGCTTTCGGTGGGCTATGCCGCCTGCCACTGGTGCCACGTGATGGCGCACGAAAGCTTCGAGGACCCAGCCATCGCGGCGGTGATGAATGAGCTGTTCGTCAATATCAAGGTCGACCGCGAGGAACGTCCCGACATCGATGCCATTTACATGCGCGCGCTGCACAGCCTCGGCGAGCAGGGCGGCTGGCCGCTCACCATGTTCCTCGACGGCGAGGCGCGCCCCTTCTGGGGTGGCACCTATTTTCCCCCGGTGCCACGCTACGGCCGGCCCGGTTTTACGGGCGTGCTCAAGGAGGTGGCACGGATCTACCGCGAGGAACCCGACAAGGTTCGCCACAACGCGGAACTGCTGCTCAATGCCCTGGGGGCGACCGAGCAGGCAACTGGCGCGGCCGCCGTTACGGATGCGGGCATGGCTGACCTGACGGGGCGACTGGTCGGGGCCGTCGATCCCCACCACGGCGGCTTAAAGGGGGCACCCAAGTTTCCGCAATGGAGCTTCTTCTGGTTGCTCTGGCGCGGGGCCATCCGCTACGGCAACACCGCCGCCAAGCATGCCGTCGACACCACTTTGACCCACATTTGCCAGGGCGGCATCTATGATCACCTGGGTGGCGGTTTCGCCCGCTACGCTGTCGACGAGCGCTGGCTGGTGCCGCACTTTGAGAAGATGCTCTATGACAATGCGCTCCTGACCGACCTGCTCTGCGAAACCTATCGCGAGACGGGCAACCCGCTCTATGCCGCGCGCATCGAAGAGACGGTCGGCTGGCTGCTGCGCGAGATGGTCGCCGAAGGGGGTGGTTTTGCCGCTTCGCTCGACGCCAACTCCGAGGGCGAGGAAGGCCGCTTCTACGTCTGGTCGAAGGCCGACATCGTCGCGGTTTTAGGTGAAGGCGATGCCGCCCGCTTCGCCGCCGCCTATGACGTGACGGAGGGCGGCAACTGGGAAGGCCACAACATTCTCAACCGTCTGCACAACCCGATGCTGGGCCTGCCAGCTGACGAAAAGGCGTTGCGGGAGATGCGAGGCAAGTTGCTGGCGCATCGGGGTCGGCGCATTCGCCCCGGCTGGGACGACAAGGTGCTGGCCGATTGGAACGGGCTCATGATCGGCGCGCTGGTACATGCAGCCAGGGTGATGGACCGACCCGAATGGCTGACGGTTGCGGCGCGTGCCTTTCATTTTGTGCTGCAGGGCATGGAGGAGAGCGGCCGGCTCAATCACTGCTACCGCGCAGGTCAGCGCAAAGCATTAGCCACCGCCAGCGACTATGCCAACATGATCTGGGCGGCGCTGCGTCTGTTCGAGGCGACCAACGAAGGGGCCTTTCTGACCGCCGCCGAGCGCTGGTGCGCGGCGCTCGATCGGCACCACTGGGTTGGAGATGCTGGCGGTTACGCCTTCACCGCCGACGATAGTCCGGACGTCATTGTGCGTCTGCGCGGCGCTCAGGACGACGCCACGCCAAACGCCAACGCCATGATGGTGTCCAATCTCGTGATGCTTTTTCTTCTCACCGGCAAGCCGGCGTTCCTGGACCGCGCGCATGGCATCCCGCAGGCGTTCGCGGCGGATCTTGCGCGAACGGCGGTCGGCCATTGCGGCTTGCTAGCCGCCTGTTTTGACCTGTTGGCCCCCCAGCACGTCGTCGTGATCAAGACGGGTGGCGATGCGCAGGCCGAGCGGCTCGCACGCGCGCCCTTGCGACTGTCGCTGCCGGGCGCGGTTCAGCAGACTGTCGCGGCGGATCAGGTCCCCCGGGTGGGAGCGCTGGCGGGCAAATCGGCGCTCGACGGCAAATCGACCGCCTTTGCCTGCCTGGGGCCGCAATGCTCGCTGCCGGTCACCGACGCCGAGCAGCTGTTGGCCCTGTTACGCCGCCAGCGCTCGGTGGACGGTGCAACGTTATCCACAACGGCCTGAGGCCGGAATGGAAATAGTCTTGGGCCGCGGCCGTTGTGCATCCGACCCGGGCCGGCAGCCCGTCCCACCAGAGCCCCTCCGGGTCATCGGCTTGGCGGCATCCTGGCGTGTTGTGCGTCGGTCCTGCGTTCCAGGATGCCGCGCATTTTCCTCCGGCGGCTAGCGCTCTGCCTGAATGAGATCTGCCAGTGCGCGGATCTGCCTGCCCTGGCCATCGAAGTTTGCGGTTGCAAGCCACAGCTCGTGGGCACGCCGCAGTGCCGGCCACTCCGCATCGATGATTGAGAACCAGGCCGTGTCGCGGTTGCGCTGCTTGTAGACAACGGCTTGCCGGAACAATCCCTCGTATTTGAAACCCAGGCGCAGGGCCGCCGTGCGTGACGGCGCATTCAGGCTGTCGCATTTCCATTCGTAGCGCCGGTAGCCGAGCTCGTCGAAGACGCGGCGCATCATCAAGAACATCGCTTCGGTCGCCGCCGGTGTCCTTTGTAGCAGCGGCGAGTAGTTGATATTGCCGACTTCGATGACGCCGTGCGCCGGCTCAATGCGCATGAACGTTGCCACCCCCACCGCCTTGCCCGTCTGCAAATCGACAATGGCGTGAAACAGCGGATCATCGGCCTTTGCGACGTCCAGCAGCCAACCGTGGTAGCTCTCGAACTCGCGGAACGGCTCCTGGAACAAATAGGTCCAATTGCGTCCCTCCCTGTCCAATTGGTTGGCGGCAAACAGTTCGGCGGCATGGCGCGCAGGCTCGAGCGGTTCGACCCGACAAAACCGGCCTTGCATCACCGTGCGCGGCGGTCGCGGACGGGCGGTCCAGTCGGACAGCGGCTTGCCGATGGGTTGGGCGAGGTCGGCCATTAGCTCGTGTCTTAGGGCACGGGTGTCAATATTGGGCATCTCGCCTTGCATCCCTGGGCAGCACAGCCGCAGGTTCTGGCAAGGTCATGCGGACCGTCAGTTCTTGCCTGTACTCATCGAATTGAAAAACTCGCCGTTGGTCTTGGTGGAGCGTAGCTTGTCGACCAAAAACTCGATGGCATCCATCGTCCCCATCGGATTGAGGATGCGGCGTAGGACATACATCTTCTTGAGCTGATCGTTGGGGACCAGCAGCTCCTCCTTGCGGGTGCCGGATCGGGCAATATCGATCGCCGGGAATACGCGTTTGTCGGACACCTTGCGGTCCAGCACGATTTCGGAATTGCCCGTGCCCTTGAACTCCTCGAAGATCACCTCGTCCATCCGGCTGCCGGTATCGATCAAGGCCGTGGCGATGATGGTGAGTGAGCCGCCCTCCTCGATGTTGCGCGCTGCTCCGAAAAAGCGCTTGGGCCGCTGCAGCGCGTTGGAGTCGACGCCGCCCGTCAGCACCTTGCCCGAGCTCGGCACCACGGTGTTGTAGGCCCTGCCGAGGCGGGTGATGGAATCCAGCAGGATCACCACATCGCGCTTGTGCTCAACAAGACGTTTGGCTTTCTCGATCACCATTTCCGACACCTGCACGTGGCGCGTGGCCGGCTCATCGAAAGTGGAGGAGATCACCTCGCCCTTCACCGAGCGCTGCATGTCGGTCACCTCTTCTGGGCGCTCATCGATCAAGAGCACGATCAGATAGCATTCGGGGTGATTGGCGGAGATGGAGTGGGCGATGTTCTGCAGCAGCACCGTCTTGCCCGTGCGCGGCTGCGCCACGATCAGCGCCCGCTGACCTTTGCCCAGCGGCGAGACGATATCGATCACGCGCGCGGAAAGGTCCTTGATGGTGGGGTCCTCGATCTCCATCCTGAGCCACTTGGTGGGATAGAGCGGAGTCAAATTGTCGAAGTGCACCTTGTGGCGCTGCTTTTCGGGATCCTCAAAGTTGATCTTGTTGACCTTCAGCAACGCAAAGTAGCGCTCGCCCTCCTTCGGGCTGCGAATTTGCCCCTCAACCGTGTCGCCGGAGCGCAAGGCAAAGCGACGAATTTGCGATGGCGAAACGTAGATATCGTCGGGTCCGGGGAGGTAATTGGCATCGGGTGAACGCAGGAAGCCGAAGCCATCCTGGAGCACCTCCATCACGCCGGTGCCGATGATTTCGGTCTCCTTGGCGGCGAGCTGCTTGAGGATGGCAAACATCAGCTCCTGCTTGCGCATGGCGCTGGCGTTCTCGACCCCGGCCTCCTCGGCGAAGCTCAACAGCTCCGTCGGGGTTTTAACCTTGAGGTCTTGGAGCTTCATCTCCTTGACAATGTCTTGCATGGGAAACTCTTGGGTAAGGGCTCAGCGCTGATGCGGTGGGATAACGGAAAGCGCAGAGCCAGAAGGGGAGGGGTGCGGAAGTTCAATTCCGGAAACGTCCTGGCCATCGGTGACGCAGTAGCGTCTCGCGACAACCCCACCCGCGCACCAAGTACGGCGGCAGGTGGCGACGAATCGCTATATAGCAGGTTAGCGACCAAAGGAAAAGGGCCACTGTCCAACCACTCCCCGATCCGAGACAGGCCACCGGCTCCCCTTCCGAGCCCGAGGGCACCCCGCTCGCGTCGGTCGCCGGCCAGGGCAAGCGACCCAGGGCGAAATGGCGCGATCCGCGCCGCCATTCTGGACCGCGGCTATGGCAGGAGTGCCCACGGGGTGTCTGAGGCCTAGAAGGGTTTGACCACCACCAACACCACAATGGTGACCATGATCAGCGTCGGCACCTCATTCATGAGCCGATAAAACCTGGCATCGCGGCGATTTCTGTCCTCGGCGAAGGCTTTGCGCCACACCCCCAGCGCATGGTGATAGACCGTCAGCAACACCACGCAGGCAAACTTCGCCAGCAGCCAGCCATCCCGATACATGCCGGCCTGCCAGGCCAGCAGCGGGCCTGTAACCCACACCACAATCATGGCGGGGTTCATGATCCCGCGCAGCAGCCGCCGTTCCATCAGCTTGAACGTCTGGGCTTGTTGGGAGCCCTTATCCGCCTCGCAATGGTACACGAACAGACGCGGCAAATAGAGCAGGCCCGCCATCCAAGAGATGACGGCGATCACGTGCAACGCCTTGAGCCACAGCAGCATCACAGCCCTTATTGCCTCGAGCTGGCGTTAGATCACCCGTCAGCTGCGCACGAGATCGACCAAGCAAGCCACATGCTCCGGCGGAGTGTCAGGGACAATGCCGTGGCCGAGGTTGAAGACGAAGCGCTTGCCCGCTAGCACCGCCAGCATCTCCGTCACACGTTGCTGCAGCGCCCTGCCGCCAGCCAGCAGCAAAAGCGGATCGAGATTGCCCTGCACGGCGACGCGGGCGCTGAGATCGTTGGCCATGATGGCGAGCGGGATCGTCGTGTCGCAGCTCACCGCATCGACGCCGGTTTCGGCGATGTAAGTCGCCACCTGCGGGCCTGCCCCGCGCGGAAAGCCGATGATCGGTACCGAGGGATGGCGCTGCTTGAGCGCCGAGACGACGCGTTTGGTGGCCGCCACGACCCAATGCGAGAACTGTGTATCCGGCAGGCTGCCAGCCCAGCTGTCGAAAATCTGCAAAACATCCGCGCCGGCGCTGACCTGGCCCGACAGGTAGTCGATGGAAACGTCACACAAAATGTCAACCAACGCCTGAAAGGTGTTCGGATCCCTGTAGGCCCACAGGCGCGCGTCGGCTTGGTCCGGCGTGCCTCGGCCTCCCACCATGTAGGTCGCCACCGTCCAGGGTGCACCGCAGAACCCGATAAGGGTCGTTTCATGGGGAAGGTCCTGCCTGAGCCGGGCCACGGTCTCGAAAACGCGTGCGAACTTGGGGCGAGTCGCGTTGGGCTGCAAGCGGCGCAATTCTGAAGCCGTCCGGATCGGCTGCAGACGTGGTCCCTCACCTTCCAGAAAACTTACGGCTTGGCCGAGCGCATCCGGCACCACCAGAATGTCGGAAAACAGGATCGCCGCATCGAAGCCAAAGCGCCGGATCGGCTGCAGGGTGACCTCTGCGGCCAGCGCCGGGTTGTAGCAAAGGTCGAGAAAGCCTCCCGCTTGTGCCCGCGTGGCGCGGTATTCCGGCAGGTAACGTCCAGCTTGCCGCATCAGCCAGATTGGCGGCGGGGAAAGCGCTTCACCGCCCAGGACGCGGAGCAGACGTCGCGGAGGCGGTGCCGATGCGATCATACCAGCGATCCAATCTTAAAGAATCCAATTTCTAAACTCTGTTGTTATGATTGTTAGGCGCTGGATTACGCCTATTGGTCGGCTAACCATAGCCTGTTCACAGTTTGCGCACGCACGCTGGGCGCGGCGCCACCCCTAGTGTTAATGCCGCCGCAGCGCCACAAGCACGCCGAGGCCCTTGAACGCCAAGGGATCGGGCGGTGCTGGTGAGGCCGGCCCAGGCCGCATAACATGTGGAATGGTGCTGCATGGCGTGGACATATCCGCCCTGTCCCCGGGGAGCAATGCCTGGCCCGAAGCGGTCTCCCGTAAAGCCTTCCTGTGGGTGGATCTGTTGATGGGGGAGCGCGCGCCTGGCGAAAAATCGCCCATCGGCTTGGCAGGGCGGGAGAACTCTGGTCTTTTCCACACATGCCCAACCAGGTCCCGAGCTACTTCCACCTCCATCTCATCTCGGATGCGACTGGAGAGACGTTGACCACCATGGCCAAGGCCGCCGCGGTGCAATACGCGCAGGTGCGGCCGATCGAGCACGTTCATCCCCTGGTGCGCACCGCCAGGCAACTCGAGCGTGTTTTGAAGGAGGTCGAGCAGGCCCCCGGGATTGTGCTCTATACCATCGTCAAAAAGGAATTGATCGAGGAGATTGAGCAGCGTTGCCGGGCACTGAAGGTGCCGTCGCTGCACGTGCTCGAACCGATCATGAAAGTCTTTAAGTCTTATCTGGGCGCGCCGCATACGCCCGTGGTTGCTGGCCAACACCTCGTCGATGCCGACTACTTTCGCCGCATCGATGCCTTGAATTTCGCCATGGCACACGACGACGGCCAACTCCCGGAGGATTTGAGCACGGCCGACATTATCATTCTGGGGGTTTCCCGCACTTCCAAGACGCCGACCAGCATCTATCTCGCCCAGCGCGGGTACAAGACCGCCAACCTGCCGCTGGTGCCGAGCCTCGAGCTTCCCGCGGCGCTGACCGAGCCGCACACGGCGTTCGTTGTCGGCTTGGTCGCCAGCCCCGAACGCATTGCCGAGATTCGGCGCAATCGCGTGCATCTTCTCGCCGATCGTGACCTCGACGGCTATGTGGACCGCACGCAGATAGCCAACGAGATCTTGCATTCCAAGCGGTTATGCACCCGCCATGGTTGGCCGGTGATCGATGTCACGCGGCGTTCGGTGGAGGAGACTGCCGCGGCGATCATAAGGCTGCTGCATGACCGGCAAGAGCGGGTTGCGGCCGAGGCGGGGATTGCTGATGAATGAGCCGCCAGCACGTCCTCTGGTTTTGGCTTCGGTCAGCCTGCATCGGCGCAAGTTGCTGGCGGCTGCGGGCCTCAGCTTCGCTGTCGTCGCCTCAGAGGTCGACGAGGCAGCCATCAAGCGGGCGCTGGCCAGCGAGGGTGACGAGGCGGCAAGCGTTGCCACCAGACTGGCAGCCGCGAAAGCGCAAGCGGTGAGCGCCAGAATGCCCGAGGCCGTCGTCATTGGCGCCGATCAGGTGCTGGCGTGCGAAGGCCAACTCTTCGATAAGCCCGGCAATCTTGCTAACGCGCGCCTGCAACTGCAGCGTCTGCGTGGCCGCGCTCATCAGCTGCATACCGGCGTTGTCCTGGCGCACAATCAGGCGATCGTTTGGCAGCACTGCGATTCGGCTCACCTTGTTATGCGGCCATTCAGCGAGGCATTCTTGCAGAGCTATTTGGCTGCGGCCGGCGAGGCGATCTGCAATACCGTTGGTGCCTATGAGATCGAGGGCCTCGGCATCCAGCTTTTCACTTCGGTTCGCGGTGATAACTCGACGATCATCGGTCTGCCCATGCTGCCCTTGCTGACAGAGTTGCGGGCGCGAGGGATCATCGGGACATGATCAGGGCCTGTATCATCGGCTGGCCGGTTGCGCATTCGCGCTCGCCGCTCATTCACGGCTATTGGCTTGGGAAATATCGCATCGCCGGATGCTACGACAAACAACCTGTTGAGCCTGGCAAAGTTGCTCAGTTCCTTCACAGCATGCAGGCGTACGGCTTTGCTGGCTGCAACGTCACGCTGCCGCACAAGGAAGCGGCGTTTGCCGCTGCCGCGCGCAAGCACCCCGAGGCACGGGCGGTTGGCGCCGCCAACACGCTTTGGTACGAGAAGGGGGAGTTGACCTGCGACAACACGGATGGCGTCGGCTTCATGAACCATCTTGCCGCCTCCGCCCCTGGCTTCAGTGCACAGCACTGCGGCGTGGCCAGTGTCCTCGGCGCTGGAGGTGCAGCACGTGCACTCGTTCACGCCTTTCTCGCTGCCGGCGTGAACGAGGTGCGCCTGTTCAATCGCACGCGCGACCGTGCCGATCAGGTCGCTGCCTTCTTTGGAGCGCGCGTCAAGGCCTTTGATTGGGTCGAGGCGACGGATCGCTCTCGCGATGCCGGCATCCTGGTCAATGCCACCACGCTCGGCATGCGCGGCGCAGAGGGAGTGGTCGAGGTCGATCTCACGGCGTTCAATGCGCAGTGCGTGGTGGCCGACCTCGTTTATGTTCCACTCGTGACACCCCTGTTGGCGGCTGCCAAGGCGCGCGGCCTCCTCACCGTGGATGGCCTTGGCATGCTCTTGCATCAGGCCGCGCCAGGCTTCGAGAAATGGTTCGGCGTGCGCCCCCTCGTGACGAACGAACTGCGGGCCTTGCTGATCGCCGACATAGAGCGCCACTGATGCTCGTCATTGGCCTCACTGGTTCGATCGGGATGGGCAAATCCAGCGTTGCCGCGCGCCTGCGGGCGTTGGGCATCGCCGTGTTCGATGCCGATGCCGAAGTCCACAGGCTTTATGCTGGACCCGCCGTGGCTGCTATCGAAGCAGCCTTCCCTGGTACCACCGACGGCGGCAAGGTCGACCGTCAAAAGCTCTCCGCGGTGCTGCTCGCCAATCCGCGTGACTTTGCGCGCCTCGAGGCGATCGTGCATCCGTTGGTGTTTGCGGCAGAACGGGCTTTCCTACACGCGCAAGCTCAGCGCGGCGCCCGCCTCGCCGTCTTGGAAGTGCCGCTGTTGCTCGAAAGCGGCAAACCCCCGCGCGTGGATGTTATCATCGTTACCAGCACCGCTGCCGATCTGCAGCGCGAGCGCGTGCTGAGGCGGCCGGGTATGACGCTGGAAAAGCTGGAGCAGGTTTTGGGGCGCCAGATGCCTGACGCCGAGAAACGGGCACGGGCGGATTATGTCGTGGATACGAGTGGCACGTTCGCCGAGACCGATGCGCAGGTCGATCGAATCGTCGAATCATTGCAGGATAGCCAGGCAACGGCTTTCCAGGAGTTCTGGACCTAACTGTGCGCGTAAGCGGCGTGGGGCTTGGCAATGCTACGCGAGATAGTGATCGATACCGAGACCACCGGTCTCGATGCTACCAATGGTGATCGCCTGATCGAAATTGGTTGCGTTGAGATCCTCAATCGCATCCCGACGGGTCGAGAATTCCACCACTATCTTAATCCGGAGCGCGACGTTCATCCCGACGCCGTGGCGGTGCACGGTCTCAGCACCGAATTCTTGCGAGACAAGCCTCTGTTCAAGGAGATCGCCGGCGAATTGCTGGCCTTTCTCGGCGATGCCGCACTGGTGGCCCACAACGCCGCCTTCGACCTGGGTTTCATCAATGCCGAACTGGGGCGGCTGGCGCGTCCGGTGCTGGCAGCCGAGCGCATGGTCGACACCTTAATGCTGGCGCGACGCAAACACCCAGCCGGTCCGAACAGCCTCGATGGTCTGTGCAAACGCTATGGCATCGACAATTCCGCGCGTGCGAAACATGGAGCGTTGCTCGATGCGCTGCTGCTTGCCGCCGTCTACGTGGAATTGCTTGGCGAGCGGCAGGCGACCTTGGGCTTGGATCTGGCGCTGCCGAACGACCGGCCTGTCGGCCTCGGCCCAGGCAAGGCCGCGCAGCGCCCGGGGCCGTTGCCGCCGCGGATCAATGCCACCGTTGAAATCGCGCATCAGCACTTCGTCAAAAGCTTGGGGCCGCAGGCGTTGTGGTTGCGGTTCACGCTCGGGAACCAAGCGGCAGCAGCGGACGCCGGGGCCTGAGGAGGCGCGGTCAACGCCGCGGCCGCCGGCTTGCCGATTGGGGCGGCGGCTGTCAGTTCGTGTTGGCCTGGGGGCCGGCCTTTTCTTTTTGCTTGCGCGCCATGAAGAGGCTGGCGAAATCGATCGGATCAAGCAGGAGCGGCGGAAATCCCCCCTCACGCGTGATGTCCGACACCAAGCGGCGCAAAAACGGGAACAGTAGGGCGGGGCAATTCACCAACAGGAACGGCTCCAGGGACTCTTCGGGCATACCTTCGATCTGGAACAGCCCGGCATAAGACAGCTCCATGTCATAGATCACGGCGTCGTTGCTGGTGGCTTCGGCCTTGAAATGGATGTTGCTCTCATAGGCCTTGTCGCCAAATTTGGCGGCATTGACATTAACCTCGACACGCAGATTAGGCTTGTCCGGAGGGTTGCTCAAAAGCTTGTCGACGTTGGGGTTTTCGAACGATAGATCCTTGATGTATTGGCCTAGAACGCGGACTTGCACCGATTGACCGGGTGCAGCAACCGCAGGCTGGCTATTGCCGGCGTCTTGATTTTCAGCCATGCGATCTTCCCTTCGGGTTTGGCGGTCTAGCTAGATCGGCGGGGGCAAGTCCACGGCCGGGCTGGGCGAAACCTGCGAGCAATCTTGCCCCGTCGTGACAGCATGCAGGGCCCACCTCGTCAAGGCACCATAGTCGAAGAGGCGAGCCCGGTTGGCTTGGACCCCGCAATGCCCTAAGATTTGGGTCGCGGCAGCGGGAACTTGGCGCTTCACGGGAACCGAGTGGCCGGGGTCTGGTTGTCGCAGGCCTGGCAACCTACATGACTGGGTTGAGGCACTGGCTCGAAAGCATTGGCAATGGACGGCAAAATCGACGCGATAACACTGATTTTTCTCGTCTTGGCAGTGGTGGTTTTCCTCAAGTTGCGCAGTGTGCTCGGGCGTCGGACGGGACAAGAGGAGTCGCGGGTCGAGCGCTATCGCGCACAGCGGGAGGCGAGCCAACGCAACGGCAAGGTTGCCCCGCAAGAGAAAGTCGTGACCCTGCCCCGGCGCGAGCGCGAGGAAGTCGAAACCGCACCGGCTGCCGAGCAGGGCAAGGTGCGTACCGATCTTGAGGAACGTGTCAGGGGCCTGGCCGGCGACAATGCCGGCATCGCCAGTGGGCTGCTTGACATCGTGCATGCCGATGCAACCTTTGATCCCGATGAGTTTTTGAAGGGCGCTCGCGCCGCCTACGAGATCATTGTGACGGCGTTCGCCGAGGGCAATCGCAAGACCCTCAAGGATCTGCTCAGCCGAGACGTGCACGACGGCTTTGCCGGCGCCATTGCCGATCGTGAAGCGCGCGGCGAGCAAGTCGATCAAAGCTTCGTGGGAATCAAGGCGGCCGATATTGTCGAAGCCGAGCTTAAGGGGGGCGTCGCTCAGCTGACTGTCAAGTTCGTGAGCGAATTGATTTCCGCCACGCGCGATCGCGCCGGCGAGGTGATTGCCGGCGATCCCAAGCGGATCAAAGAAGTGACCGACATTTGGACTTTTGCGCGCGAGGTAGCCTCGCGCAATCCGAACTGGAAGCTGATCGCGACACAAGCCGCAAATTAGCCGCAACCGCTAGGCAAGCAGAGGCCACTTGGCCATTGGGGGAATGCGGTTTTGCCGACGCTTGGGAGAGCTGGACCGTTTCGATTGCTGCTCGCGTTGATTGTCGTTGGCGTCACCCCCCATGCCGAGGCCACCCCCACACAAAAACAATCTGGTGCCGCCATGAAGGCGCCCGCAATATCCTATCAGCCGCTGCAATTTTCGCAGCTCTCCGGTTGGGATCAGGACGATCACGCCGCCGCCTTTAAGGCCTTTCTGAAATCGTGTGAGCGCGTGCTGGCAGCCGCGCGCGAGCGATCAGCCGGTGACAAACTACCGGGGCCCTCGCCGGCCCTGCTCGAGGCCTGCGCGGCGGCGGGCAAGCTGTCCGTGCGCATTGGCAAAGAGCAGGCGAAGGCGTTCTTCGAGCGGCACTTTACGGCCAACGCGCTCAGCCATCCTGGGCCGCAAGGCTTGCTCACCGGTTACTACGAGCCCGTGCTGGAAGGCTCGCGCACCCCGCAGGGCCGGTTTCAAACGCCGGTCTATCGCCGGCCGCCAGATCTCGTAAACCTCCTCGACGAGACGCAGCGCGCCCAGGCGGGGCAGGCCTTCAGCCATGCGCGCAAGACCGAAAAGGGTGTCGAACCCTACTTTACGCGCGCCGAGATCGATGCGGGTTCGCTCAAGGGCAAAGGCCTGGAACTTCTCTACTTCGCCGATCCCGTCGACCTGTTCTTCATGCAGATCCAGGGCTCGGGTCGCGTGAAGCTCACCGATGGGTCGGTCATCCGCTTGCATTATGACGGCAAGAATGGGCATCCCTACAGCTCGATCGGACGCTACCTGATCGAGAAGGGCTTGCTGGCCGCCGACAAAGTCTCCCTTGGGGCACTATCCAACTGGCTCAAGGCCGATCCCGAGCGTGGCAAGAAGGTTATGTGGCAGAACGCCTCCTACGTCTTCTTCCGTGAACTGCAGGGGGCCGAAGCAAGCTCGGCGCGAGGCGCCATGAATTCGCCGCTCACGCCCGGTCGAAGCCTTGCCGTTGATACCGCCTATCACGTCCTCGGCTCGCCGATATTTGTCAGCGCCACCGCCATGACGCACGTCGACAAATCTGGATCGTTCAATCGGCTGATGATTGCGCAGGATGTTGGCTCGGCCATCAAGGGGCCAGAGCGCGGCGACATTTATTTCGGCTCCGGCGATGCGGCCGGTCGCCTTGCCGGCGTCACCAAGCATGTGGGCAAGTTCATCGTGCTGCTGCCCAAATCAACAGCCGCCGAGGCTGATGCGGTAAGCGGCTTTGGACTGACGACCGTCGTCAAGACGCCGAGATGAGCAAGGCCCGCCCGAGCACAGGTGCCCGTGGCCGTGCCATCACGTCAGACGAGGCTGAGCTGTGGGAGCAGGCGACGCGCACGCTGGCGCGCGTGAAATCCAAGCCGCGGGTCAATGCCTGCTCGCCAGCGGCGGCACCGGCCGCAAGCGGGGCGGTCATGCCGCCGCGCCGCGCCGCCAATTCTCCACAGCCCCCGCAGCGCATGGGCATTGCTGCCGCGGCGCCGAACCAAAAGGCAGGAGCGCCGCTCGATGTGCTCGATCGCCGGCAGGCGCGACGCATTGTTGCGGGCAAGACCGACATCGAGGACCGCATTGACCTGCACGGATTGCGCCAGGCGGAGGCGCATCATCGGTTGCGGGCCTTTTTGCAGAGCGCGTACGCCAAGGGACTGAAAACGGTGCTGGTCATCACCGGTAAGGGCGTTGCGCATGATCGCTTGGATCATTTGGCCAGCGCCATGGGTGAGCGGCAACGCGGGGTTTTGCGCCGCAGTGTGCCCTTATGGTTGGCAGAGCCCGATTTGACGCCAATCGTGCTGAGTTACGGCGCAGCGGGGACCCGGCATGGTGGCGCCGGCGCGTTCTATGTGCGCCTGCGCAAATGAGCGCGTTCCAGCTGGGAGGTGTGGTTGCGGTTTCGCGCGATGTTGGCCGTGTGCCTGCCCTCCGGTCCGCCCTCGCTTAAAGGTCGCTCCGGAAAGCGCCCAAGGGCGCGCGCGCGGTCGTACATGACGATGGCGCCAGCCATCGCCAAATTGATGCAGAAGTGGCAGGGAATGCGCACCAGGTAGTCGCAGCGGTCGAGCACCGCGCCCGACAGAGATCCGCGCTCCGGTCCCAGCACGTAGGCGGCGCGCAACGGATGGCGAAAGCTCGGCAGATCGATGGCTTGGTCCAGCAGTTCCACGCCCACCAGACGGCAGCCGTGCGGCAAAGACAGTTCGGCGACGCTGGTCCAGTTGTAGTGTGGCAGGTGCTGCGTTCCTTTCGAGGTATCGGAGCGCGCCTCCAGGGCCGCGTAGCTAGCCCCGATCGTGAAGGTGAAGCTCGCGCCAAATCCGTGAGCGGAGCGCATGAGATTGCCGAGGTTCAAGGCTTTGGAGATGCGTTCGGCTCCGATCGCGAAATAGCCGCGCCCGAGAGGTGATGGGACTGGCTGCTGCATGGCTGCGGGGCCCTTTCTGCGCATCGGGTTTAAGCTCAGCGCGGCTGGCCCGCAAGTTGTCAGCGTAGATGTCCTGGCCGCTCAAGCACTTCCCCCATTCTCGCATTTCGGATATGAGGCCGGACCGGACCCTTGACGGGGCCGTGGACACCCATGGGAGTTGAAACGCATGAAGCGCACGATCCTAGCCGCTGCCGCCGTGTTCGCGCTGACGGGCGCGAACGGGGCCTCGGCGCAGCAGGCCAAGCAGCTGTCGATTGCCACCGGCGGCACGGGCGGCATCTACTACCCGCTAGCTGGCGGTTTCGGGACCATCATTGCCAAGGAAATTCCCGGCATTACCGCTACCGCCGAGGTCACCGGCGGCTCGCTCGACAACATGAAGTTGGTGGGTTCGGGCAATGCCGACGTGGCCTTCACCCAGGTCGACACGGCGCTTGATGCCGTCAACGGCAAGGACAAGTTCCCCAAAAAGCTGCCGATCCGCGCCCTCGCAGTGATGTATCCCAATTTGATGCAGGTCGTGACGCTTGAAGGCAACGGCATCGCCAAGTTCGAGGACCTGAAAGGCAAGCGCGTCTCCACCGGATCACCCGGCAGTGGGACGGAAATTTTCGCCCTCCGCGTCATCGAAGGCTTTGGTCTCGACAAGGACAAGGACATGACGCGCGAGCGTCTCAGCGCCGCCGAGTTGGGCAATGCCTTGAAGGACAAGAAGATCGATGCCTTCATGTTCGTTGCAGGTGTGCCGACCGCGGCCATCACCGACGTAGCCGCCACGCCGGGCGTCAAGATGCTGCTGATCGATCACGACCAGGCGCTCAAGAAGATGGTGGAAAAATACGGTCCGGCCTACGCACCCGCGGTGATTCCGAAGGGGGGCTATCCCAATCAGGAGAAGGAAAGCAAAGTCGTCACGGTTTGGAATATCATGGCGGTGCGGGAGGATTTTCCCGAAGATCTCGCTTACAAGCTCACCAAGCTGATGCTGGAGAAGCGCGAGGATCTCGCCAAGGTGCACAAGGAAGCCCTCAACATCAAGGTGGAAAACCAGAAGTCGCAGAATGCAGGTATCCCCTGGCATCCAGCCGCCCTCAAGTACTTTGCCGAGAACGGCATCAAGGTCGACTAGCCGGCGCGCCGAGGCCAGGCTGTCAGGACGCTGGCGGCCCGCAACAATCGGCGGGCGTTGCTGCCCGCTGAGGTAGGGGAGACTGCCAGTGGTAGAGGCGGGAAAGACGACGGCCTCCTTCGAGGGCGCGGCAGCTGCACCGGCACTAGATGAAGCCCGGCGCAGGCGTGTCGAAGAGTTGATCGAGGAGGAGGAGGGCGCCACCAATAGACTGTCAGGCTGGCTCGGCCGGTTCGTGCTATGGTTTGCCGCGGGCGTTTCCATCCTGCACCTTTACGCGGCGGCCGCCGGTGCGCCGCCGTTTTATGGCACGCCGATCATTGCCACCTACACGCTGCGTCCCCTGCACGTCGGCCTGGTGCTGGCCCTGATCTACTTGCTCTTTCCCATGCTGCGGGCCTGGCGCAATCGTGTGACGCCGCTCGATTGGTTGTGTGCCGCAGCAAGCCTCGCCATCGTCGCATACATTATTTACCAGGGTCCGGAGTTCGGCGACCGGGCCATCGATCCCGACCCCCTCGATTTCTACGTGGGCGTCGCCCTGATCGTGCTGCTGCTCGAGGCTGCGCGGCGTTCAGCGGGCTGGATCATGCCGGTCGTTTCCCTGGTCTTCATCGCCTATGCCCTGCTCGGTAAGTATCTGCCAGCGCCGTGGACGCATCGCGGTTATTCGGTCGAACGGCTGGTCGGCCATCTCTACATGACGCTGGAGGGCATCTTCGGCACAACGGTAGAGGTATCCTCCAGCCTCATCATCCTATTCACGATCTTCGGGGCGATCCTGCAGTACTCGGGGGCGGGCAAGTTTTTCATCGACTTCTCGTTCGCCGCCATGGGCGGCAGGCGCAATGCGGCGGGGCGGGCCGTCATTCTGTCGTCGTTTCTGCTGGGGGGGCCTTCGGGCTCCGGCGTCGCCACGACGGTGACCATCGGCACCGTTGCCTACCCTTTGCTGGAAAAGGCCGGCTACGAAAAGAATGCCGCCGGCGGCCTCCTGGCGGCCGCCGGCCTGGGGGCCATCATTTCGCCCCCGGTTCTGGGCGCGGCCGCCTTTCTGATCGCGGAATTCCTGAAGATTTCCTATCTCGACGTCATCTCAATGGCGGCTATTCCGACCATTCTTTACTACTTCAGCATCCTCACCATGGTGGAGCTGGATGCCGCCAAATACGGTGGCGGCGGGCAGCTGCTGGTGCCGCCGGGTACGCTGTGGCGGGTGACGAGGCAGTATTGGTTCCATTTCGGCTCCCTGATCTCGATCATCGCCCTCATGCTGCTCGGGTTCTCGCCGGTGCTGGCTGTCTTCTGGGCGACCCTGCTGGCAATTGCGGTCAGTTATTTGCGGCCCGATACCGCCTTGCTGCCTGCCAAACTCGTGCGCGCGCTGGCGGAAGGCACCACCGGTGTGCTCAGCATTGCCGCCACCTGCGCCACCGCCGGCATTATTGTTGGCGTCACCACCTTGACCGGTCTGGCGCAGCGGTTTGCCGACATCATCATCGGCTACGCGCAGGGCAGTCTTGTCCTGACGGCCTTGTTTTCTGCGGCCATCGTCTGGGTGGTCGGGCTGGCGGTGCCGGTGACGGCGTCCTACATCATGTGCGCGGTGATCGCCGCGCCCGCCCTTATCAAGCTCGGGGTGCCGGACTTCGCCGCGCATATGTTCATCTTCTATTACGCGGTGCTGTCGGAGGTCTCTCCGCCGACGGCGCTGTCGCCCTTCGCCGCGGCGGCAATCACCGGCGGCAGTCCGTATCGCACGACCTTGCAGGCCTGGAAGTATACGATGCCGGCTTTCCTAGTGCCGTTCGTATTCGTCTGCGATCCCATGGGTGTTGGCCTGCTGGCGACGGTACCCACGGGCGGCAGCCCAATCGACATTGCCATTGTCAGCGCAGAAACCCTGGTTGGCATCGCCGTCCTCGGTTTTGCCTTCCAGGGCCGGCTGTTGCGCAAAAGCACGGTTTTGGAGACTAGTTTGTTTCTCGCCGCCGGTATCCTGCTCGTCTTTCCGGAACTGATCGCGGCCATCATCGGCTTGGCGGGTGTTCGGCTTCCCTACCCGCACGCCTTGGCCTTTGTGCTTGCAGCGATCGCCGTGCTGATGCAATGGATGTGGCGTGACCGGCGCCAGACCAATCCCACCTGAAGGAGCGGAGTAGCACACATGCAGCTCGACAAGGCCATCCCTGCCGTTGTCACCGGAGGCGCGTCCGGGTTGGGAGCTGCAACGGCCCGCGCGCTGGCAGCAAAGGGGGTCAAAGTCGCTATCCTCGACGTCAATGCGGAGGCTGGCGAGAAGCTCGCCAAGGAGCTAAGTGGCTTCTTCGCCAACTGCGACGTCACCAGCGAGACGAGTGTCAATGCAGCCCTGGCCGCCGCCCGCGGCGCGCACGGCCAGGAGCGTATTCTCGTCAATTGCGCCGGCATCGGCATCGCCAAGCGCATCTCTCGCCGCGTCAAGGAAACCAACGCCATCGAGCCCCACGATCTGGCTAGCTTTGCCAAAGTCATTCAGGTCAACCTGATCGGCACGTTTCTGATGCTGTCAAAGTCGGCGGTTGGGATGCAGGCCGCCGGCGCGATCAACGCCGACGGCGAGCGCGGCGTCATGATCTGCACCTCGTCGGTGGCGGCGCAGGACGGCCAGATCGGCCAAGTGGCCTACTCGGCCTCCAAGGGAGGGGTCGCCGCCATGACGTTACCGGTGGCGCGCGATCTGTCTCGCGACGGTATCCGCGTCGTCACCATTATGCCGGGCCTGTTCCTGACACCCATGTTCGCCGGCCTGTCGCCAGAGGCTCAACAGTCCCTTGCAGCGTCCGTGCCGTTTCCTTCGCGCCTCGGTGACCCTACCGAATATGCCGCGTTGGCCGTGCATATCTGCGAAAATCCCATGCTCAACGGCGAGTGTATCCGCCTCGACGGCTCGCTCCGCATGGCGCCCCGCTGAACGCGCCCGACCGAGGCGGCTAGGGACCGCTATCCATTTAAACAAAATTGACCAAAGCCTAGCATAAACGCAGCTAGGCTTTGCGTGGCGTCCGCGCCTGGCGGGCAGCCAAGGTCGTGCTCGCCTGCTGGAGCGCCTGATGATGGGCTCGCGCGTCGTCGTGGCAGCTGTGCTGGTGTCGCTCGCCGCGTGGAGCCCTGTCGCTGAGGCTCAGTACTTTCGGCAAGGTCTGTTTGGCAAGGGCGCCCGCGGCTCTCCTTACCGCAGCCCGGGTGGCAGTTCGCCCAGCACCTTCAGTGCCTATGCCTATCCAAGCTATCGAGGCGAGGCCGCAGATGCGCCAGCCTCCCACACTGCAACCTACCGAACACTGTGTGTGCGTCTGTGCGATGGGTTCTATTTTCCGATCAGCTTCGCAACCCGCGGCAATGGCCTTGCCCGTGATGCCGAGCAGTGCACGGCAAGCTGCGGCCTGGAAGCACGTCTTTTTTATCATCCCAACCCCGGCGGGAGCGTCGAGGGGATGACGGATTTGTTGGGCCGCGCCTACAGCGCGCTGCCCACAGCGTTCACCTATCGCAAGACCCTGGTGACCGGCTGCAGCTGCCGGCCGCCACCGCCCGCCATGGCGGCCGATGGCACGCTGGGGCCGGCGAAACCCGGACCCAGCCTCGGGCGGAGCCATGCTCCTGAGCTCAGCATAGGTACTCCCGAGGCGATCGATTTGGGCGACGACAGTGGCACCGCGCGCGTCCTGGAACGACCGGCGCCGATCAATCGCGAACTTGATCGTCCGCCAGCGGGGCAGTCCTCGGTTTTCCGCAATCCGCCCATCTCGCGCTTTCTCGTCCCCGGCAACGAACGCTGAGGCGAGGCTGGCTAGCCGGCGATGCGGTCCATGGCCTCGGCCAACTTGAGATCGAGCTCCGTAAGCCCGCCCGCATCGTGGGTTGAGAGGGTCACCTCGACCCGGTTCCAGACGTTGGTCCATTCCGGATGGTGGTTCATTTGCTCGGCCAGCAGCGCCACGCGAACCATGAAGCCGAAGGCGGCATTGAAATCTTTGAACGCAAAGGTCCGACGGATGGCGTCACGGCCTTCCACGGGCTGCCACTGTGGCAACCCTAACATGCGCTCGCGGCGTGTCGTATCGTCGAGTTTCTTGTTGGCCACAATCTGCTCCTCTAACCCGCGCCTAATCGTACGGCCTCTACAAACGGATAAGCTGCCTCCAAGGCGTAGGGTGGACCGCCGGAACCCGGTCGTGCCGACAGCAAGACGAAGCGTGTCGCCACAAAGGGGCCGAGCCTGAGACCGCCGTTTTCTTCGAGAAAACGCGCCGCTGCGTTGGGGCGGACGCCACGCGCGCGAGCAAGCGTCACATGCGGCTTGAAGGCGCGGGGGTCCGGATCCAGGCCGACCGCGCGTGCGGCACGCTCGTTGGCACGATGCAGCTGGTCGAGCTCGGCTCCCCCCTCCACTCCAGCCCACAATACGCGTGCCTCGCGACCCGCAAAGGCGCCGACGCCGGCAATCGTGATGGCCAAGGGCTCGGCCCTAATGTCACCGAGGCGCGCGGCAAAATCATCGGCGGTGCGCTCGTCGAGGTCGCCGACGAAGCGCAAGGTGATGTGCATGTTTTCTGCTTCGACCCACTTGGCGCCATGAATGGGCGCACGAATCAAAGACAAGTGCATGCGCAGCGCTTGTGGCAGCTCGAGTGCGGTAAAAAGGCGTGGCATCTCTAGCCCTTCGATGCTGCCGCTTGCTTCTTGCGCACGCGCTCAATGAGCTGCTCGACCGCCGGCAAGATTCGGCGCGTGATTTCGGCGACGCCGCTGCTGTTAGGATGGATGCCATCGCCGAGGTTGAGCTGTGCGTTCAAGGCGATGCCCTCAAGGAAGAACGGATAAAGAATGAGGGCATGTTTCTTGGCAAGCTCGGGGTAGATGGCGTCGAAGGCGGAGCTGTAGGCGCCGCCCAAATTGCGCGGGGCCAGCATGCCGGCGAGCAGCACCTCTGCGCCGCTGGATTTCAGCTCGCTAATGATCTTGTCCAGATTTGCTTTTGCCCGGGCCGGATCGAGCCCGCGCAGGGCATCGTTGGCGCCGAGCTCCAGAATCACGGCATCGGTCTCTTGCGGAACCGCCCACGTCAGGCGCTCGAGCCCGCCTGCCGTGGTATCGCCCGAAACCCCTGCATTGATGATCTCGACACTATGACCGCGCGCCTTGAGCGCACGTTCGAGCTGGGCGGGGAAGGCGTCTGAAGACTTGAGCTGGAAGCCGGCGACGAGACTATCGCCCAGCACGACGATGCGCGTCGGCCGGGCCGAGGCTGCATGTGCATCGAAGAGCATGGCTGCGATCAGCCAATTGCAGAGGAGAACGCGAAGCACCATGTTCATCAGCCTCGCGTTCGATGGCACTGTCGACATTGCAGGAATCATCCACATGAGCTCAGTAGTGACGTAGAAATTCGCCGGGCTGGAGACAAGGCCTTCGGAGTGGAGCTCCCTTTATCGTGGCTAAATCCGTGATTTCTCTGAGCAACGTCAACCTTACGTTGCCCAGCCGGGCTGGGCCGGTGGCGATCCTGAAGCAGGTAGCGCTGGAAATCGGTCCTGCCGAGGCGGTCGCCATCATCGGTCCAAGCGGGTCGGGCAAGACCTCGTTGCTGATGGTGATCGCTGGCCTGGAACGCGCCAGCTCGGGTGCCGTGCTGGTGGCGGGCCACGACTTCACGCGCCTCGATGAAGACCGGCTTGCCGCAATTCGCGGGGCCAACATCGGCATCGTCTTCCAAGCTTTCCACCTCGTCGCCACCATGACGGCGCTGGAGAATGTCGCCCTGCCTCTGGAATTTGCCGGCAAACCCGACGCCTTCGAGCGGGCGCGCGAGCTGCTGGCCGAAGTCGGCCTGGCGCAACGCGCTGATCACTTTCCCGCGCAGCTTTCCGGCGGCGAGCAGCAACGCGTGGCGATTGCACGGGCCCTGTCCCCGCGGCCGCAGATTGTTCTGGCCGACGAGCCGACCGGTAATCTCGACGCCAAGACCGGCGGCCAGGTCGTGGATCTGTTGTTCGATCTGCAGCGGCGTCGACAGTCGACGCTGGTGCTCGTCACCCACGATCCGGAGCTGGCCGAGCGCTGCAGCCGCGTGGTGCGGATGCACGACGGCTGGATTTCCGGTGCGGAGCTCGTGTCCGCATGACACTTGCCGTCTCCGATCTAAAGGCGCAGGCGTTCAGCCGCCGGCTCCCGCTGGTGCTCAGCCTGGCGCTGCGCGAGCAGCGCAACGGCCTTAAGGGCTTTTATGTTTTCATCGCCTGCGTGGCCCTGGGTGTGGCAGTCATCACCGGCGTCGGTGCGCTCGCCGACGCTCTGCGCTCGAGCTTCGCGCGGCAGGGCGAAACGCTCGTCGGCGGGGATGTGACACTGGCGCGTCCGCACCGTCCTGCCGAAGGCCAGGAGCGGGCATGGCTTTGGCGGCAGGGTCGCGTCAGCGAGACCGCGACCATGCGGGCCATGGCACGCCGACCGGACGGCACGGAACAAGTCCTGGTCGAAATCAAGGGCGTGGACCTCGAGTACCCCCTGGTGGGAGCTGTAGCGCTGTCGGATGGGCTTTCGCTCACGCCTGCCGTTCATGGCGACAAAGGTGCTGCTGTCGATCCCATCTTGCTCGAGCGCCTCGGCCTGCGGGTCGGCGAGAGCCTGTCCATCGGCCATCTCACGGTACCCATCCGCGCCGCCATCGTGACGGAGCCGGATCGCATCAGCGAGCGGCTCAGTGTAGGCCCGCGCGTGCTCGATTTCGCTCGATACCCTGCGTCGGAGCGGACTTGTCGATCCCGGCAGCCTCGTCAGCTGGCGCTATGCTGTGAAGCTCACGCCGACTGCGGTTGCTGATCAGCTGGCCGCCTTTCGCAGCGCCGTGAAGGAGGCGCTTCCCGAAGCAGGCTTTACAATTCGCGATCGCCGAGATCCTTCGCCGCAGGTCTCGCGCACACTCGAACGGCTGCGCCAGTTCCTGACCTTGGTTGGCTTGGCCGCGCTGCTGGTCGGCGGGGTCGGTGTTGCCAATGCGGTAGCCACCTATCTCGATCGCCGCCGCAAGGTGATCGCCGCCTTCAAGAGCCTGGGCGCGGGGAGCCGGATCATCTTCGGCGTGCATCTTGCGCAGGTCCTGTTCATTACCGGCATCGGCATCGTGTTGGGGAGTGGCCTTGGCATGCTGATCCCGATCGGCCTGACCTCCGCATTGGGGGATGCCTTGCCGATCAAGGCGGATATCGCCCTCAGCGGACGCAGTTTGCTGACGGCGGCCGCCTATGGCTTGCTGGTCTCGCTGCTGTTTAGCCTGTGGCCACTGGGGCGGGCCGAACAGATACGCACGGGCGTGCTGTTTCGCGATGAGGTGGCACCCGAGCCGATGCTGCCAAGATACCGCATCATTGCCATGACACTGTCGGTCGGTGCGCTGCTGGCAGCCTTTGCCATCTTTTCCTCCGAGGCAAAGATGTTGGCTTTTTATTCCTGCCTGGGTGTGCTCGTGGTCTTTGCTGTGTTTACCGGACTGGGCGCGCTGGTCTCGTATGCGGCAAGCCGCATCAAACGACCACGCCGGCCGGAGCTGGCTTTGGCCATTGGCAATCTTGGCGCACCCGGCGGGCTGACCCGCTCGGTGGTGCTGTCGCTGGGGGCTGGCCTCTCGCTGCTGGTGACGGTGGCCCTCGTCGATCGCTCCGTCATCGCCGAGCTGACCGAACGGTTGCCAGATAACAGTCCCAACTTTTTTATCCTCGATCTCAAGCGCGATGAAATCGCGGCCTTCCATAAGCTTGTCATGCGCGAGATGCCGGAAGCCAGGATCGAACAAGCACCGATGCTGCGCGGCCGGATCATGCAGGTCGGCACACGGCCGGCCGAGCAAGTCAAAGCCGCGCCAGAGGCGCAATGGGTGCTCAACGGGGATCGTGGCCTCAGCTATGCGGAGACGGTTCCGGCCGGGTCAAAGCTGGTCGCCGGACAGTGGTGGCCGGCCGATTATGCCGGCGAACCGCTGGTGTCGTTGGAAGCGGAGATCGCCAACGGGCTTGGCCTCAAGCTTGGCGATACCATTACGGTCAATGTCCTTGGCCGCAACGTCACGGCCCGCGTCGCCAACCTGCGCGAGGTCAAGTGGGAGAGCCTATCGCTCAACTTCGTGCTGGTCTTTTCACCCAACACGCTAAAAGGGGCACCGCATCATCTGCTGGCAACCGTCACCTTGCCGAAGGAGGTGCCGCTCGCCAGCGAGGCCAAATTGGCCCAGCTGATCGGCCACACGTTCCCGGCCTCGACAGCGATCCGGGTCAAGGACGCCATTGCTGCCTTCGGCGCCATCTTTGCGCGGGTGATGGTGGCCGTGCGCTCCGCCGGGAGCGTGACCCTGGTGGCGGGCGCCTTGGTCCTGGCAGGGGCGCTGGCGACGGCGCAGCGGCGCCGTATGCAGCAGGCAGCCATCCTCAAGGCGTTGGGGGCCACGCGCCGCCGCATCCTGCTGTCACATCTCATCGAATATGGCATTCTTGCCATCTTAACATCGTTCATTGCCTTTTTGATCGGCACCGTCGCGGCCTGGCTTGCCGTCACTCAGGTGATGGACCTCGATTTCACCTTCTCCCTGCGGGCGGCCATAGAAGCCATGCTCCTGGCCAGCGTGCTGGTTGCCCTCTTCGGCGGCTTTGGCACTTGGCGGGTCCTGAAGGCGCCGACCATTCCCTATCTGCGGGCGGACTAGCCGCTCTTGTCCCGGCTCGCAAGGTTACCCATTTTCACGGTCGGTTTTGTGGTGCCGGTCCTTGCAAGCGAGGGGCCGCGTCGCCATAATCTGCTGGTGCGAACTTCGGGTTCGCCTAAAGTTGAAGGGAAGGATCCTATGGCTCAATACGACAACAGGTATGCGCAGGCGACCACTGCGCGCACCGGCGTTGCGATCGACGAGGGCCTGCGCGCCTACATGCTGCAGGTCTACAACTATATGACGGCGGGGATCGCCCTGACCGGCATCGTCGCGTACATGGTGTTCTCGTATGCCGTGACGATGGATCCTGCGCTCGCCGCCAAGTCGGCGACCGGGGCCACCCTGGCACTGCATAGGGGCATGTACCTGACGCCGCTTGGCGTCGCCATCTACGCATCGCCTCTCAAGTGGGTGGTGATGCTGGCGCCTCTGGCGTTCGTGTTTTTCCTCTCGTTCCGCATCTACAAGATGAGCGTCGGCGGAGCGCAGATCGCCTTCTGGCTCTTTGCTGCGGCCATGGGCGTATCGCTATCCTCGATTTTCCTGGTCTACACGGGCCAATCGATCACGCAGGTGTTCTTCGTGACGGCTGCCGCCTTCGGTGGGCTTAGCCTGTACGGCTATACCACCCAGCGCGATCTGTCCGGCTGGGGCTCCTTCCTGATCATGGGTGTGATCGGTATCGTGGTGGCGGGTCTCGTCAATCTCTTCCTGCAGTCAAGCGCCTTACAGTTCGCCATCTCGGTCATCGGCGTATTGGTGTTTGCCGGGCTCACGGCTTACGACACCCAACGCATCAAGGACGGCTACTTCGAGGTGGCGGGCAACGTCACGGCGTCGACCAAGGCCGCGATCATGG
The DNA here is from genome assembly GCA_963820375.1 of uncultured Alphaproteobacteria bacterium. GTDB lineage: Bacteria > Pseudomonadota > Alphaproteobacteria > Rhizobiales > Hyphomicrobiaceae > AWTP1-13. Next base: position 145,030 of record CAWFZX010000004.1, read on the forward strand.
GTGCGCTCAACCTCTACCTCGATTTCATCAACATGTTCGTGATGATGCTGCAGTTGTTTGGCAATCGCGAATAAGCGCACACAAGCTCCAGCCTAGCAGGGCCCCGCTGTGCAGCGGGGCCCTTTGCTTTATGGGCGCGCTGAGGCATGACTTGCGGACGGTCCTGCCACGATCACACCGGCCATGACGCAACCACACCTACGCTCGGCGCGAGCCACCGATGTCCCGGCCATCTGCCGCATCTACCGTCCCGCCGTCCTCACCGGCACGGCAAGCTTTGAGCTGGAGCCGCCCGACGAAGATGAAATGCTGCGGCGTTTCAACGCGATTACGCAGGCAGGCTACCCCTACCTGGTGGCCGAGCTCGATGGTCGGCTCCTGGGCTATGCCTATGTCAACGCCTACCGGTCACGGCCGGCTTATCGCTTCACGGTGGAGGATTCCATTTATTTGGCGCCGGAGGCCCAGGGCAAGGGGATAGGCCGGCTCCTGCTCGGGGCCCTGATCGACGCCTGCGTCGACGCCGGTTTCCGCTTGATGGTCGCCGTCATCGGCGATTCCTCGCAATCCCGCTCCATCACGCTGCATCGACGGATGGGCTTCACCTTTTGCGGGACCATCCATTCGGTGGGCTATAAGCACGGTCGCTGGCTCGATAGCGTCATAATGCAGATGCCGCTTGGTGCGGGCGACACGGCCGCGCCAACGGGGAGGGAAAAGCCTTGACCGCAGTGGTCGGGCAAGGCCGGCTTTGCGCGGGAAAGTCGCCCGATACTTTCTGCCTGCCTGTCGAAGGGCCCACAGCGCCAGGGCCGGTGTGGGCCCGTCTGGTTGGTCTAGGCCGGGTCGCATGATTTGGCGCACTGGCGCACCACGGGCACCATTGCCGCGTGGCCAGGCCCCCAGGGCCAAGTCCCCGGGCAGAACCCACCGGCCAGATCACCCTTGGCTTCTTGGCGCCCGCACACAACTACGGCCGGCGCGCCAAGGCGCGCCTTCTGACGGGGCGCCAAATGCAGCACCCTCAGCTGCCGAGCCAACGGCTCAATAGCTCGCAAGGCGCACGCTTTTTTCCAGCGCGCTCAGCACGCGCCGCAATTCGTGTCCACGCTTGAGGATGAGCCCAGCCGCGGTGACGATGCTGAAGGCGCCCTGCCGCCGCGCCAGCCGGGGTTGCTTTTCGATCCGATAAAGCGGCACTTCGCTGGCCCGACGAAAGACCGAGAACACCGCCTTGTCGCGATCGAAGTCGATGGCGTAGTCACGCCACTCGCCGGCTGCGACTTTACGGCCATAAAGCGCCAGAATTTCATTGAGCTCCCGACGCTCAAACGTCGTCAGGGCTGCGGGAGGGGTTGGTAGAGGGGCAGACTTGCCTGCCGGGCCCGCGCCAATCCGCGGGCTGAACTGTATGGGCTCGACTTCGCTCAACGGCGCCTCCTGTTTGCAGCGCCGTCATGATCATCGTTTCGCGCGCCGTTTTCAAGGTGCTCTATTGAGGCAGGCGGGCTGGCAGCCAAAAGCGCCTGACGCACCGACAGGGTCAGGCACGCCAGGCGGCGAGCGCTGGCCGCGGCGCAAGGCTCAGAGTTCCTTCAGCATCGACGTGGCTTCCGCGTCGAGCGTCCAGGACAAGCCAGGCGCAGCAAATTGCAGCTCGACCTTTCCCTGCAACGCCTCGGCGACCATGCGCTCGATCACTAGGTGGCCAAACCCCTTGTGTCGTGGTGCGGTCGTCGGCGGACCACCGCGCTCGATCCAAGTCATTTGGAAATGTCGTTTGTCTCGAGGGCCGCGCAATTGCCACGCAATCGAAATGCGGCCCAGTGCGCCCGACAGGGCGCCATACTTGACGGCGTTCGTCGACAATTCGTGCAACGCCATGCCCAGGTACTGCGCCGATAATGGCGTTAACAATACGTCGGGGCCAACGATCTCGACGCGGTCGCTGGTGTCACCGTAGTGTCCAAGTTGCGACTGCACGAGCTCCTTGATGGATACGCCCCGCCATTCCTGCTGCACGAGCAAATCGACCGAGGCGGCGAGGCTCTTCAAGCGTGCACTAAAGTCGGCGGCAAAGTCCGCTGACGAACTGCTGGTCCGCACCGTCTGAGCGGCGATGGCCTGGACCACCGCCAGGAGGTTCTTCGAGCGGTGCGAGATTTCCGACATCAGAAAGCGAATGTGGGCCTCATGCTCCTTGCGCTCGGTGATATCCATACTGACGCCATACACGTGCGCAGGCCGCTGGCTGTCGTTGAAGGCTTGGGCGCGCACGAACAGCCAACGTTTGTCGCCATCAGGACGAACGATTCTGAACTCGTCCTCGTAGATGCCGCCCGCTGCTTCGGGCTTGCTCCAGCGTTGCCGCAAGCGGGTGTGGTCGTCAGGATGGATGAAGGGCGCAAGGTCTTGCAGGTGCTGAATAGGTTTGTCGCGACCGATCCCGAGCTGGTCATAAATCTCTTCCGCACAGGTGAGTGCGCCCGTCTCGAGGTCGAGCTCGAATGTCGCCATGCGGCCGGCCATCAGTGCGAGCTTGCGTTGATTGCTGGTGTGCAGCAGCAAAGCCAGGGTTTCGACCAGCTTTTCTTCCGTACGTTTGCGCTCGCTGATGTCGCGGACCACTGCCGACACTCCTGCGACCCGGCCGTCGCTACTGACAATCGGTGCAAGCGTGATCGACACGCTTAGGGAGGTGCCATCCTTGCGGATCCGCCTGGCCTCGGTGTGGACGTGTTCTCCGCGGCGCACCTGTGCATAGCGCTCTTCGAATTCCGCATCCGCCCCCGCGGGATAGAGCCTGCGTACCGATTGGCCGATGATTTCCTCGGCTGCATAGCCAAACGTGCGCGTTCCAGCCGGGTTCCAAGACAAAATGATCCCTTCAGGTGAAAGGCTTAAGATCGTATCGTCGGCCGCGGCAATGATGGCGGCCAGACGTGCGTTCAAAGCTTCAGCCTGCTTGCGTTCGGTGATGTCCATCGCCACGCCGAGCACCGAGCGGGCCTTGCCGTCTGGTCCCCGCCGCACCTGACCGCGACGATGGACCCACCTGATTTCACCATCCGAACGAATGATCCTATATTCCTGCTCGAAGGAGTCGCTCTGGCTTTCGATGGCGGCACGGTAGGCATCTCGAAACGGCACGCGGTCCTCGGGATGGACAAAGCTCAGCACCTGGTCGGGGGAACCGGAAAAATGCTCGGTCGTGCGCCCAAATAAGCGATACATCGACTCCGACCAGGTCACTCGGTCGGTGGTAAGGTCGCGCTCCCATACCCCCAGCCCGGTGGAGGACAGCACGAACGACAAGCGCTCCAGCACCGGCCGAAGTTGCGCTTGCTCGGGCTGCTCAAAGGCCCCGCTCGTGCTCGGCGGGTCGGCTCCGGTGTCGTTCACGATGTTGCGGACTCTGCGAGCCATTGGGGGCGACATCTTACCGCAATCTGGACGCAATCGAAGGCCGTTCCAAGGCCGCAACCAACTGAGCCTAGATCCTTAAACGCGAACCGGCGTGGCGCCTGGGCCTGCCGTTGCGCGCAGCGGTGGGCCGCGGCGTCGAAGTCAACGCTCCTGATGGGGAGGGCAAGGCTGCTCCTCCTAGCCAAAGCCGGTCGTCTGGCCGATAACGTGCAAGCAGGCGTGAAAGCAACGAAGGAGGCGCCCATGGTTCGCTATCTGAAGCGTGGGATGGACGCCGGCGCAGTCAGGGCAGCCGACGCCGAAGTGCGCGCCAGGGTGGAAGCCATCCTGAGCGATGTCGAAGCCCGCCGTGACGCCGCCGTGCGCGAATACTCGGAGAAATTCGATGCCTGGTCGCCGGCCTCGTTCCAATTGAGCGCGGCTGCCATAGAGCGGGCGATCGCCCAAGTGCCGCGGCGTGATCTCGACGACATAAAATTCGCTCAGGCGCAGGTGCGCAACTTTGCCGAAAAACAGCGTGCGACCCTACAGGATCTCGAAGTTGAGACGCTGCCCGGCGTCGTCCTGGGCCACAAGCACATCCCGGTCAATTCGATTGGCTGCTATGTTCCCGGCGGGCGCTATCCGATGGTCGCCTCCGCGCATATGTCGATCGTCACCGCCCGCGTGGCCGGTGTAAAGCGTATCGCTGCCTGTGCGCCGCCGCACCAGGGCGGCCCACATCCAGCCATCGTTGCAGCAATGCATTTCGGAGGTGCCGACGAGATTTACGTACTGGGGGGCGTGCAGGCGGTTGCCGCCATGGCTTTGGGCAGCGATGCCATTGCCCCTGTCGACATGATCGTCGGTCCGGGCAACGCCTATGTCGCCGAGGCCAAGCGGCAACTGTTTGGCCGCGTCGGCATCGATCTGCTCGCTGGGCCGACCGAGACGCTGATTATCGCCGACGACAGCGTGGACGCTGAGGTTTGCGCCACCGATCTCCTGGGCCAAGCCGAACACGGGCCGACCTCGCCCGCCGTGCTGATTACCAACTCCGACAAACTGGCGCATGCCACGCTTGCGGAGATTGAGCGGCTACTCAAAATCCTCCCCACCGCCGCTGCCGCGGGTCAGGCCTGGGCGGACCGGGGGGAGGTGCTCGTCTGCGAGGATATTGAGGAGATGGTGCGCGAGGCCGACCGCATCGCCTCCGAACACGTGCAGGTGATGACGCGCGACCCCGATTACGTTTTGCAGAACCTGCTGAACTACGGCTCGCTGTTCTTGGGTGCGCGCACCAACGTCGCCTATGGTGATAAAGTGATCGGTACCAATCACACGTTACCGACAAGGCGGGCCGCGCGTTATACCGGTGGCCTGTGGGTGGGCAAGTTCCTCAAGACCTGTACCTATCAGAAGGTGCTGACCGACCAGGCTTCCGCTCAGATCGGTGAGGTCTGCTCTCGCCTGTGCATCCTCGAAGGCTTCGCCGGTCATGCCGAACAGGCCAATGTTCGTGTGCGCCGCTATGGCGGCAGGAATGTAGCCTACGCAGCGGCAGCGGAGTAGCCATGCAGATCCCGGCTAGCCCTTCCTTCCGACTCGATGGCAAACGGGCGCTCGTCACGGGTGCGGGGCGTGGCATCGGCGTTGCCGCTGCCTTCGCCCTGGCCGAGGCCGGAGCGCACGTCACCCTCCTGGCGCGCACGCCATCTGAGGTCGAGGCCGCCGCCGCCGCGATCCGTGCCCGAGGCCAGCAGGCGGAAGCGCTGGTTCTCGACGTCACCGATCTGGGGGCCATGCAGCGGGCCATTGCGGCGGCCGGCCCCTTCGGCATTCTTCTCAACAATGCGGGGACCAATCGCCCCAAGCCCCTCGTCGAGGTGACGATCGAAGATTTCGACGCCATCATGGCGCTGAACGTGCGTGCTGCCTACTTTGTTGCGCAAGCCGTCGCGCGCCGTCTGATCGAGAGCAAGCAAGCGGGCTCGATCATCAACGTATCATCGCAGATGGGCCATGTCGGCGCTGCTAGGCGCACGGTCTACTGCGCCTCGAAACACGCCATGGAGGGCTTCACCAAGGCCATGGCCATCGAGCTCGCCCCCCACAAGATCCGGGTCAACACGCTCGGCCCGACCTTCCTTGACACGCCGTTGACGCGCCCCTTCTTCGAGAACAAGGCGTTTCGTGACGAAGTGGTAGCGAAGATCAAGTTCGGGCGGTTGGGAACGGTCGAGGAGATGCTAGGCGCCATTGTCTTTCTTGCCTCCGATGCGTCGTCTCTGATGACCGGCTCGGCTTTGCTGCTCGACGGCGGTTGGACGGCCGACTGAGCCGGTCACGAGTGTTTGCCCTGCTGCGGGCGTCGCCGGCGAGGGACCGCCAAGAGTGTGAGGCCTATCGTTGCGACCAGCGAGAATTGTCGCCTCTTGCGGGGGGTGCGCGCTTGCGCTCTGATGCGCGCTGATCATGAGCGGATGCCAAATCATGCGTGCGAAGTCTATGCTTGCCCGGCTGGCCGTTGATATCGGCGGGACCTTTACGGATATCGTTTTGCTCGCCGGGGAACGCCGCCTGGTCAACAAGCTCATCACCACGCCGCATGCCCCCGAACTGGCGGTCATCGAGGGCGTGCGTGAAATCCTGGCACGAGCCGGACTAGCCGTCAGCGATATCGGCGTGTTTGTTCACGGCACGACGCTGGCGACCAACGCCATCATTGAGCGCAAGGGTGCCAAGACGGCGTTGCTCACGACCGAGGGTTTCCGCGATGTTATCGAGATCGCCGACGAAGGGCGTTTCGATCAGTACGACATCAACATCGTCAAGCCGGTACCGCTGGTTCCGCGCGAGCTGCGTTTTAGCATCCCAGAACGCATGGACGTGCACGGCGGCGTCCGCCGCGCCCTCGACGAAGCGGCGGTTCGCGCCGCTGGTGCCCGCTTGCGCGAGCTGCAGATCGAGGCTGCGGCTGTCGCTTTCATGCACGCTTATGCCAATCCCGCGCACGAGATACGTGTCGGCGAAATTCTGGCGGAGGTCTGTCCCGATCTGGCCGTGACCCTGTCATCGCAGGCCTGTCCGGAAGCGCGCGAATACGAACGCACCTCGACCGCGATCGCCAACGCCTACGTGCAGCCGCTGATGTCGGGCTATCTGTGGCGCCTGCAAAGCACAATGCGTGCGCTCGGCTATCGGCAGCCGATTCATCTGATGACATCGGGTGGCAGCCTTGCCAGCCTGGAGACCGCCGCGCGCTTTCCGGTACGGCTTGTCGAATCCGGGCCCGCCGGCGGCGCCATTCTGGCTGGCCAGCTGGCGCTTGAGCGTGGTGAGCGCCGCATCTTGTCGTTCGACATGGGAGGCACGACCGCCAAGATCTGCTTGATCGATGACGGTGAGCCGCTGAAAGCGCGCGCTTTCGAGCTGGATCGCCGGTCGCGCTTCAAGAAGGGCAGCGGCATGCCTGTGCGGATCCCCGTGATCGAAATGGTGGAGATTGGCGCCGGCGGCGGCTCGATCGCTCGCGTCGACGGCTTGCAGCGTATCCTGGTAGGGCCGGACAGCGCAGGTGCGCAACCCGGTCCTGCCTGTTATGGCCGTGGCGGCCGGGAGGCGACGGTCACCGATGCCGACCTTAGCATCGGCAAGATCGATCCGGAACGCTTTGCCGGCGGCAAGATCGGCATCGACGCCCATCAAGCCGAAGCCGTTCTCAGGCATGGCGTTGGCGACCGGCTTGGCGGCATGTCTGCCGAGCAGGCAGCCGTCGGCGTCAGCGAAATTGTAGACGAGAACATGGCAAACGCGGCGCGTGTGCATGCGATCGAACGCGGCGTCGCCATCGGTGAGCGCACGTTGGTGGCCTTCGGTGGTGCTGCTCCCCTGCATGCCAGCCGGATCGCCGAAAAGCTTGGCATTAGCCGTATCATCGTGCCGCCGGATGCTGGTGTCGGCTCGGCGGTGGGCTTCCTTGCTGCGCCAGCAGCTTATGAGCTGGTGCGCTCGCGCCACATGCTGCTATCGGCTTTTGACGCCGATGCCGCCAACGGCATCATCGAGGCGCTGGTTGGCGATGCCGGTGCGCATTGCCGCGCCGCTGCGGGCGAACGGCGCATCCAGGTCAGGCGCTCCGCCTTCATGCGCTACGCGGGTCAAGGTCACGAGATCATGGTCGCCTTGCCCGATCGGGTGCTGGTGCCGGCTGACGTTGCCACTTTCCGACAGGACTTCGAGCGCGAGTACAGCCGTCTGTTCGCGCGCCACATCCCTGATGCTGAGATCGAGATCATGAGCTGGATGGTGATAGCGAGCACGCCGACCGAAGCGCCGGTGCGCCTCGCTGCCGCCGGGCCGAAATTGGCGCCCCCGCCAGCGCGCCAGCGCTCGATATTCGATGCGCGACTGGGCCGACGGCAGGCCGTTGCGGTATTCGATCGCAACGTGCTCATGCCCGGTATGGCCATTAAAGGCCCGGCGCTGATCGTTGAGGAAGGCACTTCGACCTACGTTTCGCCGAGCTTCGATGTCGATGTTGATGCCGGCAAGGCTCTGGTTCTGACGGCGCGAACGCAGGCGAACTGAGGAGCGGGCCATGCAAAAAATGCCGACCGACATTGATCTGCAGATCATGTGGAACCGCCTGCTCGCGGTGGTCGAGGAGCAGGCGCAAACCCTGCTTCGCACCGCCTTCTCGTCGATTGTGCGCGAGGCGGGGGACCTCTCAGCCGGCATTTTCGACGCCCAGGGGCGCATGCTGGCGCAGGCCGTCACCGGCACTCCAGGCCATGTCAATTCAATGGCCGAATCGGTGAAACATTTCATTGGCCACTTCGGCTTGGAGAACATGAAGGCGGGCGATGCCTACATTACCAACGATCCTTGGATGGGCACCGGCCACCTCAATGACTTCGTCATCACCACGCCCTGCTTTTATCAGGGGCGGCTAATTGGCCTGTTTTGCTGTACCTCGCATCTCATGGACATCGGCGGCATCGGCTTCGGGCCCGACGGCACCGACGTCTTCATGGAAGGGCTCTACATTCCCTTCCTGAAGATCCTCGAGGAAGGCAAGGTCAACGAAACCTTGATGGCGATGATCCGCGCCAACACGCGCCAGCCGATCGACACCGTGGGCGACGTCTATTCGCTGGCCGCGTGCAATGATGTTGGCTGCCAGCGCCTGGTCGAGATGATGCAGGAATTCAAGCTCGACACCCTCGACGTCCTGGCCGAGCACATTTGTGCGAAAAGCCGCCAGGCGGTGCTGGCTGAAATCGCTGCCCTGCCCAGGGGCACCTGGTCGAATAGCATGACGACCGATGGTTTCGACGGCCCCATTACGCTCCGCGCCACCACGACAATCAAGCACGACGGCATTCACGTGGACTACGCGGGGAGCGATCCCCAGACACGCCGCGGCATCAATGTTCCGCTCGCTTACACCACGGCCTACACCGTGTTCGGGCTTGGCTGTATCGTCGCCAGCAAGATTCCGAACAATGCCGGATCGCTGTCGCCGCTTACCGTATCGGCGCCGCCAGGCACGATTCTCAACGCTGCCAAACCGGCGGCGGTGTGCATCCGCCACGTGATCGGCCAGATGCTGCCCGACGTGGTATTTGGCTGCTTGGCCCAGGCCATTCCCGATCGCGTTCCCGCCGAGGGGACCTCATGTCTGTGGAACCTGATCGTCCGCGGGTCGCTGCCCGGTCGGCGCGGTGGTAACTATGCCTTTAGCATGGCCATCACCTCCAATGGCGGAACGGGTGCGCGGCCCCAGGCCGATGGCCTATCCGCCACCGCCTATCCCTCCGGCGTCAAAGGCACCCCGATCGAGATCGCCGAAGCCATTACGCCGCTGATATTCTGGAAAAAAGAGTTACGCCCGGGTTCCGGCGGCGCCGGTCGCATGCGCGGCGGCCTCGGCCAGATTATCGAAATCGAAAGCGGCATCGGCGAGCCCTTCGAGCTGCTGGCAGCCTTCGACCGCATCGACTTCCCGCCGCGCGGTCGTGCCGGTGGGGAGCCCGGTGCAGCGGGCGCCGTGGCCATCAAAGGCGGCCGCAAGCTGAAGGGCAAAGGCACACAAATGGTGGCGGCTGGCGAACGTCTTTTGGTGATGACGCCCGGCGGCGGCGGCTTGGGCTCGGCGCAAGCGCGCGATCCCATGCTGGTGGCGACCGATCTGCGCGAAGAACGCCTGTCGAAATCAGGCTGACTAAGGACCTATCGGCCTTGCCGAGGCGCGCCACGGGTTGCACGCTGCGGCACTAGGATCGATGGCCCGGAGGGAGCTGGCTATGCGTTTTGACGAATACCGCAAGCAGGACGCAACGGCGCTGGCGGGCCTTATTGCCAAAGGCGAGCTCGACGCCAAATCCGTGCTCGAGGTTGCGATCGCCCGGGCGGAGCAGGTCAATCCGGCGATTAACGCCATCGTTCACAAGCAGTACGATCAGGCGCGCAAGGTCGTCGCGACCGGACTGCTGGCGGGACCGCTCGCGGGCGTGCCCTTTCTCATCAAGGACCTGGGCTACTTTGAAAAAGGCGAACCGGCGACCTACGGCAGCCGGCTCTACGCCAACTTTGTCGCCGACCACGACAGCGCCTATGTCAGGCGCTGCAAGAAAGCCGGTCTGGTGTTCATGGGCCGCAGCTCAAGTCCGGAATTTGGCCTGAGTCCCAACACCGAGCCGCGCCTTTACGGCTCCTGCAAGAACCCCTGGAATCTTGCCCACTCCGCGGGCGGCTCTTCGGGCGGTGCGGCGGCGGCGGTGATTGCCGGCGTCCTGCCGATGGCCCACGCTACCGACGGCGGGGGCTCGATCCGCATCCCCGCCGCGCAATGCGGCCTGTTTGGCCTCAAGCCCTCACGCGGTCGCATCTCGATGGCGCCGGATGCAGGTGAAGGTTGGGGCGGCATGTCGGTCGGTCATGTGGTAAGCCGCAGCGTGCGGGATTCTGCGCGCCTGCTCGATTGCACGGCCGGCTACGAACCGGGCGATCCCTATACGGCGCCACCGCCAGCTGGGTCTTTTGTCGAAGCGATCGGCCGGCCGCCGCGCAAGCTCAAAGTCGCGGTGATGCACACGGACCATCGCGGCGTCAAACTGCATGCTGAGTGTCTGCAGGCGGTGCAGGGAGCAGCCAAGCTGTGTCAGAGTCTAGGCCACATCGTCGAAGAGGCTGACCCTGGGATCGATCTGGTGGCACTGCGCCGACGCACCTCGGCCATCGCCGCCGCCAACAGCGCGCGTACCCTCCGCTTGCGCTGGCTTTCCCTGGGCCGCGAGCCCAATCCGAACGAAGTTGAAGCGGCGACGTGGCAGGCCTACAATTATGGAACCAAAGTTACCGGCATCGAGTATGTCGAGGCCATCGCTGCCACGCACGCGGCCGGGCGCAAAATGGCGGCCTTTCTCGAGAACTATGATGTGATTTTATCGACGGTCGTGGGCGGGCCGCCACCGCCACTTGGTTATTTCGACATGAACGGCGACGTGGCGACGTTCACCGAGCGTGTCACCGAATACTTGGGTGTGACGCCGGTTCACAACGCCACCGGCACGCCGGCGATGAGCGTGCCGCTGCACTGGACGGTGGACGGGCTGCCGGTGGGGGTGCACTTCGCCGGTCGCTATGGTGAGGAAAGCACGTTGCTGCAACTCGCCGCCCAGCTGGAGACGGCGCAACCTTGGTTCGATCGTGTACCGACGCTGTGAGCCTTCTGACAGCCTCGCTCTCGACGGTTTGAGTTTTGCACGAATGCGATCGCTTGCGGACCTGAAAGATCGCAACGCGAAGGAGCGCCATGGACAGGATCACCCAGCGCATCGCCTCTGAACTTGGCGTTGCCGTCGGCCAGGTCGCCGCCGCTGCCACCCTGATGGGTGAGGGCGCGACGGTGCCTTTTATCGCACGCTACCGCAAGGAAAAGACCGGCGGTCTGGACGACACGCAGCTACGCACGTTGGAGGCGCGGCTCGGCTATCTGCGCGAGTTGGAGGAACGTCGCCTCACGGTGCTGAGGTCGATCGAGGGGCAGGGCAAGTTGACGCCCGAATTGGCAGGCTTGATCAATACGGTGCAAAGCAAGGTCGAGCTCGAGGATCTGTACGCGCCCTATCGGCCGAAACGGCGCAGCAAGGCGCAGCAGGCGCGCGCGGCCGGTCTTGAACCTCTGGCCGATGCGCTGTTGAGGAATCCCGCACTCGATCCCATGACCGAAGCCAGTAAATTCGTCGATGCCGCTAAAGCCGTGGCCGACGCTAGGGCCGCCCTCGATGGCGCGCGCCAGATCCTGATCGAGCGCATCGGCGAGACCTCGAAACTCGTCGGCGATCTGCGCGAATGGCAGTGGACGGAAGGTGTGCTTGCTGCAAAGGTGACGAAGGGCAAAGACGCAGAAGGCGCCAAGTACTCTGACTATTTTGATTTCAACCAGAAGATCAAAGACCTGCCCTCGCATCGCGCTCTGGCGCTGCTGCGCGGCCATAACGAAGGCATTCTCAGCCTGGCTCTGGACGTGCCGCATGACGAGGCCCAGCCACACCCAGCGGAAGGCAAGATCCGGCTGGCCTTCGGCATTGCCGAGCGTGGCCGGCCGGCCGACAAATGGCTGCTGGAGACCGTGCGACAGGCTTGGCGATCTAGGCTCGCCGGTACTCTGCAAACCGACCTGCTGACGCAACTCAAGGAGCGGGCGGATGCCCAGGCCATCTCGGTCTTCTCGGCAAATCTCAAGGATCTATTGCTGGCAGCACCTGCCGGTGCGCGCGTCACCATGGGCCTTGACCCCGGTTTCCGAACGGGCGTTAAGGTGGCGGTGGTGGATGCGACTGGCAGGCTTGCTGCCACCGACACGATCTACCCACATGAGCCCAGGAACGATTGGCGCGGCGCCCTTGCCACGTTGGCGACGCTCTGCCTCAAGCACAAGGTACAGCTCATCAGCGTCGGCAACGGCACGGCGAGCCGCGAGACCGATAAACTGGCGGCTGAATTGATCGCCAAGATGCCGGACTTGAAGCTCACCAAGGTGATGGTGTCGGAAGCGGGTGCTTCGGTTTATTCGGCCTCGGAGCTGGCTGCCAAGGAGTTTTCAGATCTTGATGTTAGCCTGCGCGGCGCCGTGTCGATCGCGCGCCGCCTGCAGGACCCGCTGGCGGAACTGGTCAAGATCGAGCCGAAAGCGATCGGCGTTGGCCAGTACCAGCACGATGTCGACCAGACGCGGCTCGCCCAGTCGTTGGACGCGGTGGTGGAGGACTGCGTTAACCGGGTCGGGGTAGACGTCAACATGGCGTCCGCCGCGTTGTTGGCGCGCGTATCTGGGCTCAATCAGTCGCTGGCAGGCAACATCGTTGCCTTCCGCGACGAGCACGGAGCCTTCAAGACCCGAACCTCCCTCAAGAAAGTGCCGCGACTTGGCCCTAAAGCCTTCGAACAGGCCGCGGGCTTCTTGCGCATCAACAATGCCAAAAACCCGCTTGATGCTTCGGCCGTGCATCCCGAGGCTTATCCTCTGGTCGAAAGGATTGCGGCAGCCAGCAGGCGGTCGCTGCAGTCATTGATCGGTGATGGCCCCTTCCTCAAATCGCTGCGGCCTGCCGCATTCGCCGACGCCGATTTTGGCATTCCGACGGTGACCGATGTGCTGCAGGAGCTGGAGAAGCCGGGCCGCGATCCTCGGCCAGAGTTCAGGACGGCGACCTTTGCTGAAGGTGTTGAAAAGATCTCTGACCTCAAGCCGGGCATGCAGCTCGAAGGTGTCGTCACCAACGTCACGGCTTTCGGCGCGTTTGTCGACGTTGGTGTGCATCAGGACGGATTGGTGCACATTTCCGAGCTCTCGGACCGCTTCGTGAAAGATCCGCGCGAGGTGGTGAAGGCGGGCGATGTCGTGAAGGTGCGCATAAAGAGCATCGATGCTGCGCGCAAACGTATCGGCTTGACGATGAAATCGGGTACCATCGAGCCGGCGAGGGCGGTCGGGCAGCACTCCGGGCAAGCCGGTTCGGGCATGCGAAGCCCCGCCGCCTCGGTGCGCGGCCCCACCCAAGCGCCGCAGGAGAATGCCTTTGCGGCCGCGCTGCGCCGGGCACAAAAACAGAAATAACTCGGCCAGTTCGTCTGCTATCGCTGGAGGAGAACAGCCATGAAGCTTGGAATACTCGTGCGCTACGCCGGCGAGGCTGGTGGGCCGCGCATGGATCATGTGCTGGAGGCCGAGCGTCTTGGCTACAACTCGGTGTGGGCCGGTGAATCTTACGGTACGGATGCGGTGACGCCAATTGCTTGGTTGCTGGCGCGTACCACGACGATAAAGGCCGGCACCGGCATCATGCAGATGTCGGCGCGCACACCAACGTGCGCGGCCATGACGGCGGCAACCTTGCAGGCCATGTCGCAAAACCGCTTTCTGCTCGGCATTGGTCCGTCAGGGCCGCAGGTGATCGAGGGATGGCACGGCATGCCGTATGGCAAGCCACTCACGCGCACGCGCGAATACATTGCCGTGGTACGCAAAGCCTTTGCCCGCGAGGCACCGCTGCAGCACCACGGAGAGCACTACCAAATTCCCTACCGCGGTCCCGGTGCGACCGGTCTCGGCAAGCCGCTGAAGAGCATCCTGCATCCAAACCCAAGCCTCAAGATCTACACGGCTGCCATCTCGCCCGCCGGCCTCAAGACCGCCGGCGAGGTCGCCGACGGCGTGCAGCCGATTTTCATGAGCCCCGAGCGTACCGACCTCGTTAGTGAGCATGTGCTTGCCGGCATGGCGGCAGCTGGGGGCGGCAAGTCACTCGCCGATTTTGACATTGCACCATTCGTGCGCGTGGCGATGGGGAGCGACCTTGCTGCCTGCCGTGACAGGATCAGGCCGGAAATGGCCCTCTATATCGGCGGCATGGGCGCGCGCAGCAAGAATTTCTACAACGATCTCGCCAAGCGCATGGGGTACGAAGACGCTGCGATCCAAATCCAGAATGCCTTCCTCGCCGGCCGCCGCCAGGAAGCCGCCGCTGCAGTACCCGACGCCTTGATCGACGAGACGGCATTGGTTGGGCCGCCTGAGCGCATCAAAGATCGGCTCAAAGCCTGGCAGCAGGGGGCGAAGGATCACAAGATTGGTACCATGCTGCTTGGCGGTGCCAGCACCGAAGCGCTACGCGTCATTGCCGAAGCCGTGCTCTGAAGGCCGGCCCGGACGCAGTCAGACAGGCTCCTGCGGGACCCGGGCGCGCGCGTGCCCGGGTTTTCTCGTGCCATCCTTGTGATGGTGCTGGTCAAGTCATGTGAAGGCAGCGGTCCTCGCCGCTAATCACCGCTGCCTTCACTGCCAGCCAAACGTATGGAGAGACAACATGGCTCTCTGTGTCCTGCCCCGATAGTGCTCTAACTGGCTACCCCTGTTAGAGAAGCCGAACAGGGGTGGCCCTACCGAGGCCTCTCTCGGCGTGCCATGCCGTACTGAAGCGCATCGCCAATTTGGACAACGCATCAGCGTTGGCAGCCTGCGCCCAGGCCGGTCCGTCGTCGATCGGTGCGAGGGTGTAGAGGGGCGCAAGAAACTAACTAGAAAAACAGCGCAAGTGGGACGCAAAGAGGCACAAGCTAGGCTTGTGGGCAACAGGAGGCAAGCCGGGCCTGTCGCGTGCAGAGGGATTAAGCGCGGCACGTGTCCTTTGCCGATGCCGCCGCTTGTGTCAGGGAACACATTGCTGCCGCTCTGTGCTCAGGGAGCGATAGTGCCATAGAGCACCCCGCCCCTCGCCCATTGCGAGCCATGCGCGAGGTTGCGCTTAGCAAAGCGCTCAGTTTCTGCCGCCCCCACCAGGATTACCAGCGCGATTTTCGCGTAGCATCTGCTCCCACCAACGCGATGTCCCGAAGGGCAATGCGTTGGCGTCGCGCTCGTAATACTCGCTGGTCCGGCGGCTCCGAGCTCGGCTTGTGCAATGCAGCCGCCCGTGACGGCGCCAACAGGAGCGGCCCGCCACCGACTGAACGCCGATGCTATGCGGGCTCGGAGCTTGGTTGGCAATTTGAGCGGCAGCGCTGTGCATTGGGGTCGCGTGCGAGGCGGTGGTCATGCCGCCGAATGCCAGGGCAACGACCAAGTGGAGGAGCCAAGACTTGAGATGCACGGGGACGCCTCCAGACAATTGGTTGTGCAGTAGACCGATGGCATGCAGTAGACCGAGAGCACGCTAGCACTTTTTTCTTGCTTTAAGATCTCACATGGTCGTGACAGCCGAAGGCACGGCAGGGCCTGCAAGCACGATGCAGCCCGCCGCGCACGCAACACCATTCTTCGCATTGGCTGTGCGCCTGTACCAGCGATGACGCATCAAGCCGCGCACTTGGGAGTTGCTGAACCTGCGACTGGCGCGATCGTTCGCTCGCGCTGGCCTGCTCCTGCCTTCATTGTCGCATGCAGGATGCCTGCAAGAGCATCGCTGCTGACTGCGGGGCTGCGTTCGCCGCGATCGGGATCAGTGCGGTTGCCAAGTGCGATTGGCGGTGAACAGGCCACCATCGGCAAAGCCGATGTCGTAAACGAGGAACATCGCCAAGAGAGCTGCCGCCGCCAGTTTTACCTCGGTGCCGCGCAGCTTGGCGGCTGCCGCGAGCCCGGCGCTTGCGGACGCGCTCTTCGCATCCTTACCGGCGCTTCCCATGATCATTTGCGGTGGCCGAAAATCGTCTACGATCTGCTGGTCCTGATGAGTTTCGGGACCTGAAGCCACCGGAGGAACGCCATGATCACCAGCGGCCGCAGTGAGCAAGGAGCTGCCGCCAAGACCGACGCTTGCCTTGCCGCGTCCAGCATGGCATCAAAGGCGCAAGGGGTTATCCGCGATTGCCCCGTGAGGCTGCGGCTGAAAGATCGCGTCCATACTCCCAACTAAGGAGAAGGACGCCATGCCCGCATCTACCGTCATCACTGTCCCACAACTGGCGCGACTGATCGGTCTGCCCAATTCTCCCACGGTCGTGGATGTGCGTCTTGGCGAGGACTATCGGGCTGATCGGAGATTGCTGCCGGGCTCCTCGCGCCGCGACTTCCTGGCGATCGGCACATGGGCGCCCGAATATCGGGCCAAGAACGTAATTGTCGTTTGCCAGCGCGGTCAAAAGCTCAGCGAAGGTACGGCCGCTTGGCTTCGGCATGAAGGCATCGACGCCCAGACGCTGGAAGGCGGCTTTGCAGCCTGGCGGAAGGCGGGCGAGCCTTTGCTGCGAACAGACAATCTGCCAGCTCATGACGACAAGGGACGTACGGTGTGGGTGACACGCCTCCGCCCAAAGGTCGATCGTATTGCCTGTCCCTGGCTGATCCGTCGCTTCATCGATCCCAACGCCGTGTTTCTGTTCGTGCCGCCCTCTGAGGTCACGGCCGTCGCCGGGCATTTCAGTGCCACTCCTTTCGATATCGAGAACGTGTTCTGGAGTCATCGTGGTGATACCTGCACCTTCGACACGATGCTTGAGGAATTTGGCCTCAGATCCGGCATAGGCCTGTACTTCGCCGGCACAATGCGATGATGCGTGGCGCTGCCACCATCTCGCCGGTATCATCGGTCCAATCGTCACCCCCTGTGCGCTCGGTCAATATGGCGTTGGCCCTTAGCTGACATCTGAGCCGCCGCCCGCACAGCGCGAGCTTGTCCGTTCACGCGCGCATTCACGCAGCCAGTCTCTTGAGGTCTACGCTGCCGCAGCGCCGTTTGTTGTGGTGGCAAGCGTCTCGCGATTAGGACCGAAGACGTGAGCAGGTTACGCCCGGCGCGCCGCGCCGCAGAAGCAGTTGCCGATTTTTGCGGCGCCAGAGATGGCCTGTCAGCCCGCCTATACTGCAGCGCACAATCCCTCCAGGACAATGCCTGAGCAAAAACCGCAGGGCCACACGGAAAATCGCTTTGCGACTGAGGGAGGGTCGCAGACGTATCCGATCCCGGCGAGGGGGAGGAGCCTGGGATCGGGTGTGGCCCTGCGTTACCCGCACCGATGTTTGCCTGTGTACGTTTTCCAACTTGGTCAAGCCATCGGGATAAGCTTGCATCTGGGGGTGGGTGACTACGGATCCTTGCGGGGCTAGGTATTGGGAGCGAGGACGGCGCGCGCATGAGCGCAGGATTGTCGATGCGGGCGCCGCCGCCGTTCGACTTCGAGGTCCACCTGATGCCGGCGGAAATTCGAGCAGGCCAGGACTTGCTGACTGGTTTTTCAGGCCAGTTTTTGCGGCCAGTCTCTTAAAACAGCGAATTGACCGGCGGCGCAGCTGCGCCCTTGAAGGGACGTGGCGACGGCCGAACGCCTCTGTTGTCGGCGCAAAGCGGCCGCACGGTCTTGGCAGCGGGCATCCCCCAATCGGTCGCCTTGGAGGCTGGCCAATGCGGGCTGCCGCTGGCCAGGATCGTGACGGCGCCGATGGCGAGGCAGATAGGCAAGAGCAGGCCCAGGAGAACGCCAAGGTGCGTCGGCTGCCACCGGTGGCGTTGTTGATGTTGGGCCGGTTGGCCAGGGCCATGAGCCAATGTGAAAGGGCCTTGAGCCAATGTGAACATGACCGATCCTTCCTTGTCCGCGCCCTGCGCGCCTTGGGCGTGCAGCCCTACAAGTCGAAGGCTTGACGTTTGAAATCCATGTGGAGGGGATCTCCTTGGCATAGGAGCGGCATAACTGGCGCTGCGGCCCGTCCTCTGCGGCAAGATGGCTTTCTATATGAAATTCCTATGCGGGAGCCTTGGCGTCCCTCTCGAATTCCTATGCGCCTCGCGACAACTATGCGCCAGGCTTTGGGCGCCTCGAGCCGTATCACAGCCGCTGGTTTTTTGATCGGCTATTTGATGTGCCCGGCCACAGGACTTCGCAAGGAGCAATCCATGTTGGACGCCATCCTGCTCGCGCTTGGCTTCGGCTTCTTTGCCCTATCGATCGCCTATGCCTACGGGTGCGACCGTCTCTAGGAGACCGCGATGCTTATCGAATACCTCCTCGGAGGCGTCGTCACCGTCGCCCTCCTCGTCTACCTCACTTGGGCCCTTTTGCGGCCAGAGCGATTCTAGCGCCGTTCCGAGAGGCCCAGTCCCATGACCTTGATTGGTTGGATGCAAATCCTGCTCTATTGCGCGATCATCGCCGCGCTGGCGAAACCGCTCGGCGGTTATATTACGCGCGTGTTCAACGGGGAGCGGACGTTCCTCTCTCCGGTCCTGAAGCCGGTCGAAGCCGTCCTCTATGGCGTCGGGGGAGTCGAGGAGAGGCATGAGCAACATTGGTTGACCTATACGGTTGCCATGCTGCTGTTCAATGCCTGCGGCTTCTTCCTGCTCTATGCGCTGATGCGGCTGCAGGCCGGCCTACCGCTCAACCCGGCCGGACAGTCGGCAGTGGCGCCCGATCTGGCCTTCAACACGGCCGTAAGTTTCGTCACCAACACCAACTGGCAGAATTACGGCGGCGAAAGCACGATGTCCTACCTCGTGCAGATGCTTGGCCTCACGGTGCAGAACTTTGTCTCCGCGGCCACCGGCATTGTGCTGGCTGTCGCGCTCATTCGCGGCTTTGCGCGCACTTCCGCCAATACCATCGGCAACTTCTGGACCGACGTGACGCGGTGCACGCTCTACATCCTGCTGCCGATCTGCGTCGTCTATGGGCTGTTCCTGGTTTGGCAAGGCCTGCCGCAAACGCTCGGCGCCTATGTGGACGCGACCACTTTGGAAGGCGCCAAACAGACCCTTGCGGTCGGCCCTGTGGCCTCGCAGGTTGCCATCAAGATGTTGGGCACCAATGGCGGCGGCTTCTTTAACGCCAACGCCGCACATCCCTTCGAAAATCCCACCGCTCTCTCCAACTTCGTGCAGATGCTTTCGATCTTTGCGATCGGGGCGGCGCTTACCAGCGTGTTTGGCCGCATGGTCGGCAACGAGCGCCAGGGCTGGGCGATCCTCGCCGTAATGGCGGTGCTGTTCATCGCCGGGGTCGTGGTTTGTTACTGGGCGGAGGCGCGGGGCAATGATGCCTTCACCGCCATGGGGCTCGCCGGTGGCAACATGGAAGGCAAGGAGGTCCGCTTCGGTATCGTCGCCTCCGCCTTGTTCGCCGTGATCACTACCGCTGCCTCCTGCGGTGCCGTCAATGCCATGCACAATTCGTTCACCGCACTCGGCGGCATGATTCCGCTCATCAACATGCAGCTGGGCGAGATCATCGTCGGCGGCGTCGGCGCCGGCCTCTACGGCATGTTGCTGTTCGTGATCCTCGCCGTGTTTGTCGCCGGCCTGATGGTGGGGCGCACCCCCGAATACGTCGGCAAGAAGATCGAGGCCAAGGAGGTGAAGATGGCCATGTTGGCGATCCTGATACTCCCTCTCATGTACCTGGGCTGGACGGCCGCCGCGGTGGTGATCCCGTCAGCGGTGGCATCGATGGCAAATCCCGGTCCGCACGGCTTCACCGAGGTTCTCTATGCCTACACGTCACAGACCGGCAACAACGGATCGGCCTTCGCGGGCCTGACCGGCAATACGCCCTGGTACAACATCACCGGTGCCATTGCCATGCTCGTCGGCCGCTTCTGGATGATCATCCCGGCGATGGCCATTGCCGGGTCGTTGGCGGCTAAGAAGACCGTCCCGGTTTCAGCCGGCACCTTCCCGACCACGGGTGGTCTGTTCGTTGGCCTCGTGGTTGGCGTGGTCCTCATCATCGGCGGCCTCACCTTCTTCCCGGCCCTGGCGCTTGGACCCATCGTCGAGCATCTGGCGATGACCTCCGGCACCCTGTTCTCAGCCAATTAGTCCTGGAGCTGCGACAATGGAAAGCTCAACGACACGCAAGGGTATGGCGATGTCGGCGCTGCTCGATCCCAAGATCGTTTGGCCGGCGATCGGCTCGGCCCTTGCCAAGCTTGATCCCCGCACTCTCATCAAGAACCCTGTCATCTTCGTGCTTGAGGTCGTGACCGTACTGGCAACGCTCATCCTCGTCCGCGACTTGGTGACCGGCGGCGACAACATCGGCTTCGCCTTCCAGATTGTGCTGTGGTTGTGGTTTACGGTTCTGTTTGCCAACTTCGCCGAGGCCATCGCCGAAGGTCGCGGCAAGGCCCAGGCCGATGCCTTGCGGCGCCAACGCACCGAGACCCAGGCCAAACTGCTGCAGGCGGCGAATTCCAGGGACTATAAGTCGGTAGCCAGCGCCAGCCTCAAGGTCGGCGATATCGTGCTGGTGGAGGCCGGCGACTACATCCCTTCCGATGGCGAGGTGATCGAAGGCGTCGCGTCGGTGAACGAAGCAGCCATCACCGGTGAGTCGGCTCCGGTGATCCGGGAGTCCGGCGGCGATCGCTCGGCGGTAACCGGCGGCACGCAAGTGCTATCCGATTGGATCCGCGTGCGCATTACGGCTGCTCCGGGCTCCACCTTTCTCGATCGCATGATCGGGCTGGTGGAGGGTGCCGAGCGGCAAAGGACGCCGAATGAGATCGCCCTTAATATTCTGCTCGCCGGGCTCACCATCATCTTCGTATTCGCCACGGCCACGCTGCCAAGCTACGCCAGCTACGCGGGCGGCTCAATCTCCATTGTGGTGCTGGTCGCCCTGTTCGTGACGCTCATTCCCACCACCATCGGTGCCTTGCTTTCGGCCATTGGCATTGCCGGCATGGATCGGTTGGTGCGCTTTAATGTCCTGGCCATGTCGGGCCGCGCCGTGGAAGCGGCGGGCGACGTCGACACGCTGCTGCTAGACAAGACCGGCACCATCACTCTCGGCAATCGCCAGGCGACCGAGTTCAAGCCGCTGCGCAGCTCGAGCGAGCAGGAGCTGGCGGATGCGGCCCAGCTTGCCTCCCTGGCCGACGAGACCCCTGAGGGCCGTTCCATCGTCGTCCTGGCCAAGGAGAAGTATGGCATCCGCGGTCGCGACCTGGGCGAGCTCAATGCCAAGTTCGTGCCGTTCTCGGCGCAAACGCGCATGAGCGGCGTTGAGTTCGCTGCAACGTCGATCCGCAAAGGCGCTGTAGACGCCATCCTCAATCATCGCAACGGCGCAGGGGCTGTGAGCGCCAGCCGCTCTTCTGCTGCGGTGGCACTAAGGCCAAGTGTGAGCAGCGATGCTGTGCGGGAGATCCAAGTGCTGGCTGACGGCATCGCCAAGGCCGGGGGGACCCCGTTGGCGGTTTCGCGTGACGACAAGCTGCTCGGCGTTATTCATCTCAAAGACATCGTCAAGGGCGGTATCCGCGAGCGTTTCGCTGAATTACGCCGCATGGGCATTCGCACCATCATGGTGACGGGCGACAACCCGATGACGGCGGCTGCCATCGCGGCAGAGGCCGGTGTCGACGACTTCCTTGCCCAGGCAACCCCAGAGGACAAGCTCACCTTCATTCGCGACGAGCAGAGCAAGGGAAAGTTGGTTGCCATGTGCGGCGACGGTACCAACGACGCGCCCGCACTCGCCCAGGCCGACGTCGGTGTCGCCATGAACACCGGCACGCAGGCTGCGCGCGAAGCCGGCAACATGGTCGACCTCGACTCCAATCCGACCAAGCTGATCGAGGTGGTGGAGATTGGCAAGCAGCTGCTGATGACGCGCGGCGCGCTCACGACCTTCTCGATCGCCAACGATGTCGCCAAGTACTTTGCCATCATCCCGGCAATGTTCCTGGCCTTCTATCCACAGCTGCAGTCGCTCAACATCATGAACCTGGCAAGCCCGCAGAGCGCAATCCTGTCGGCCATCATCTTCAATGCGCTGATCATTATCGCCCTGATCCCGTTGTCACTGAAGGGCGTTGCCTATCGCCCCATTGGTGCCGGTCCGCTGCTGCGCCGTAACCTGCTGATCTACGGACTTGGCGGCATCATCGTCCCATTCATCGGCATCAAAGCCATCGACCTTGTCGTCACCGCTCTGCACCTCGCCTGAGGAGAATACCCATGTTGAGAGAAATCCGCCCGGCGATCGTGCTGGTCGTCGCCCTCGCCCTGATAACTGGTCTCATCTATCCACTGGCCATGACCGGTATCGCGCAGGTGCTGTTCCCGCGCCAGTCGAACGGCAGTCTTATCGAGCAGAACGGCAAGATCGTCGGCTCGGCGCTGATTGGGCAGCAATTCAGCGGTGCGGGATACTTTCACGGCCGCCCATCAGCAACCACGGCACCTGACCCCAACGACGCCACCAAGACGGTGGCAGCACCCTACAATGCCGCCAACTCCGTGGGCTCCAACCTCGGACCAACCAACAAGGCCCTGGTTGAGCGCGTTAAGGCCGACGTCGAAAAGCTGAAGGAGGAAAATCCTAAAGGCACCGTTCCGATCGACATGGTTACCACGTCGGGCGGGGGGCTCGATCCACACATTACGCCGGAAGCGGCGATCTTCCAGGCCCCTCGCGTGGCCAAGGCGCGCGGCCTGCCGGAGGCGCGCGTACTGCAACTCATTGGTGAGCATATCGATGGCCGTGTGCTAGGTTTCATCGGTGAGCCCCGCGTCAACGTGCTTGCGCTCAATATGGCGCTGGACCGAGCAAAATAGTCAGAGCACAGATCCGGGCGATGGATGGCAGATCATCGGAGGGATACGGAGCAGCGACCATCGCCGGAGGCTCTGCTTGCCGCGGCGCGGCGAGATGCGAAGGGCCAGCTTGGCCGCCTCAAGATCTTCCTCGGCGCCGCACCTGGGGTCGGCAAGACCTACGAAATGCTCCTGTCCGCCCGCACCAAACTGAAGGAAGGCGTCGATGTCGTTGTCGGTGTGGTTGAGACGCACGGTCGCCAAGAAACCGAGGCGTTGCTCAACGGTTTCGAGGTCATCGCGCGCCAGCCGATGGTCTACGTCAATCGTATCCTGAGCGAATTCGACATCGATGCTGCACTCAAACGACGACCGGACCTCATTCTCGTTGACGAACTTGCGCATACCAACATCCCCGGCAGCCGGCATCCCAAGCGCTACCAGGATGTCGAGGAACTGCTCGATGCCGGCATCGACGTCTTTACCACGCTCAATATCCAGCACATCGAGAGCCTGAACGACGTCGTTGCCCAGATCACCCACGTCCGCGTGCGCGAGACGGTGCCCGACTCCGTCCTCGACCGCGCCGATGCCGTGGAGCTGGTTGACCTCACGCCCGACGACCTAATCCAGCGTTTAAAAGAGGGTAAGGTCTACGTCCCCAAGCAAGCGGAACGAGCGCTTAAGAACTATTTTTCGCCCGCCAATCTCACGGCGTTGCGCGAGTTGGCGTTGCGGCGAACAGCCGAGCGCGTCGATGAGCAGCTGCTCGAACATATGCGGGCTCGTGCGATCTCGGGGCCATGGGCGGCCGGCGACCGAATTCTCGTTTGCATCAGTGAAGATGCGCGGTCCGCAGGTCTGGTGCGCTACGCCAAACGGCTTGCCGATCGGCTGCATGCCCCTTGGACGGCACTTCACGTCGAGACCAGACGGGCTCCGCAGCTGCGCGAGGAGGAGCGGGACAAAATTGCCCAAACACTCCGTCTTGCCGAACGGCTCGAGGGTGAAGCGATCACCATGCCGGCAAGTGCTCGACGCATCGCCGATGATGTGTTGGATTTTGCGCGCAAGCACAACGCTACTCACATCATTGTCGGCAAGTCCACGCGCTCTCGCTGGTTCGAGCTGCTGCGCGGTTCAGTCGTGCACGATCTGGTGCGCCGCGCCGGCAATATCAGTGTGCATGTGATTGCGGGCGAGGAAATTGCCACCGAACCAGCGCCACCCATGCTCGCTACGGTCGCGACGGCGGCTCAGCCGTTCGATCCGCTGCCCTACATCGTGGCCTTATTGGCGGTTGCTGCTGCGCTTGCCATTAGCAAGCTCCTGCAGCCCTCGCTTGGACTTGAGAATGTCGATCTAATCTTTTTGACGGCAATCGTCGGCGTTGCCGTTCGCTATGGGCTCTGGCCGTCGCTGGTCGCCGCCGTGGCGGCTTCTCTCAGTTACAATTTTTTCTTCCTGCCACCCGTCTATACCTTGACGATCACCGACCCCACCAACGTGGCGGCCTTCGTGCTGTTCACAATTCTTGCTGTGGTCGTTTCCAATTTGGCGGCGCTCGGATGGAGCCAAATGGTAACCGCGCAGGAGCGGGTCCGCACGGTCGAGTCGCTTTATGCCTTTAGCCGTAAACTGGCTGGCGCCGGCACACTTGATGATGTGCTGTGGGCCACGGCCTATCAGATTGCCTCGATGCTGAAGGTGCGCGTGGTGCTGCTGCTGCCCGAAAACGCCACTATCGCAGTCAAAGCCGGCTATCCGCCGGAGGATACGCTCGACGAGGCGGATCTGGCGGCAGCGAAATGGGCTTGGGAGAAGGATCGTGCGGCGGGTCGCGATTCGGACGCGCTGCCGGGAGCCAAGTGGCTGTTCATCCCCATGCGTACAGGCCGCGGCCAGATCGGGATCCTTGGAATTTGCCGCGATGAGGCCGGCGCCCTGTTGCGCGCCGAGCAACGTCGTCTTCTCGACGCGCTGAGTGACCAAGGGGCGCTGGCGATCGAACGCGTGCATCTGGTCGAAGACATCGAGCGCGTGAACCGAACCGCTGAAACCGACAAGCTTCGCTCGGCGCTACTCACGTCAATCTCGCATGACCTCAAGACTCCGCTCGCTGCCGTGCTGGGGTCGGCAGGTGCCTTGCGCGATCTTCCTAACGCTTTCAACGATGATGCCAAAGCCGAGTTGCTGAGCACCATTATCGATGAGTCCGAGCGATTGCATAGGTTCATCGCAAATCTGCTCGATATGACCAAACTCGAGTCGGGTGCCGTTGTGCCGAATGCAGCCTTGCACGATGTCGGAGAGATCGTCGGCAGCGCCTTGCAGCGGGCCAGCAAGATCCTCAGCAAACATCGAGTGGAGGTTGAGATCGGCCCTGCACTGCCGATGGTGAAAGTGGATGGCGTACTCTTCGAGCAGGTGCTCTTCAATCTTCTCGATAATGCGGCCAAATACGCGCCGGCGGAAACGACCATTCGCGTCCAAGGCTGGCAAGAGCAGGACCAGGTGAAGTTGCAGGTCCTCGATGAAGGCGATGGCATTGCCGCAACGGATCTGCAGCGCATCTTCGAAAAATTCCATCGCGCGCAGAAGGGCGACCATGTGCGTGCCGGCACAGGTTTGGGGCTGGCGATCGCGCGAGGTTTCACGGAAGCCCTTGGTGGCAGCATCACCGCGGCGAACCGCAGCGATCGGAAAGGCGCCGCGTTTACGATCAGCCTGCCCATTCCGCCGATGCAAGAAGGAAGTCCCCGTGACTAACTCGCCCACAATCCTGATAGTGGACGATGAGCCACCCATTCGCAAACTGCTACGCATGGGGCTTACGTCCCAAGGCTATCAGGTGCTGGAGGCAGCCAACGGCAAGTCTGCCCTCGAACAGCTGAGGCAGAAGCCGGCGCTTGTGGTTCTCGATTTGGGTCTGCCCGACATTGATGGGCTAGAGCTGCTGCGTCGAATCCGGCATCGTCATTCGGACTTACCCGTGATCGTGCTTTCCAGCCGTGGCGACGAGGCGGGCAAGGTCGCGGCACTCGATCTGGGCGCTGACGACTACATCACCAAGCCCTTCGGGATGGATGAGCTGTTCGCTCGCATGCGCACGGCGATGCGCCACCAGCTCCAGGTGCACGGCGAACGCCCGGTATTCCAGTTGGGCGATCTCAGCGTCGATCTCGTGCGGCGTATCGTGAAGCTCGGCGATAGAGAGGTGAAGCTCTCGCCCAAGGAGTATGACCTGCTGCGCCTCCTGGTGCAGCATGCCGGCAAGGTGCTCACGCATAGGTTTCTGATCCAGGAACTTTGGCATGAGCCGACCGATCCGCAATATTTGCGTGTGTATGTGCGGCAGCTCCGACAAAAGATCGAGGCCGATGCCGAGCGCCCGCAATACATTATGACCGAGATCGGCATCGGCTATCGCTTGCGTGCACCCGACTAAGGCTTTGCCTGCTAGGGACCCCCATGAAAATTAAGGACCTTCTTGCACCCAGCGACGTGCTCGTTGATTTCGCCGCCAGTAACAAGAGGGAGTTGCTGAGTGTCTTGGCTGCGCGTGCCGCAAATGGACAAAAGCTGTCGACGGACAGTGTGGTCAGTGACATTCAAAAACGCGATGAACTTGGCTCTACTGGGATTGGAGGCGGGGTGTCCATTCCGCATGCGCGACTACGCGAGGTGCAGAGGCCCTGCGGGTTGCTGGCTCGCCTCAAGCAGCCGGTCGACTATCAAGCCATTGACGGGCAACCGGTTGACCTTGTGTTTATGCTTCTGTTGCCTGCGTCGTCGCAACTTGATCAGCTCAATGCGCTGGCCACCGTCGCACGCAAGCTACGGGATCAAACTGTATTGCGGCGTGCCCGCATCGCCGGCAGTGCCAGCGAGCTTTATCGTGCAATGACGGAGTAGAGAAAGCAGCGTGCAGGTCGGCTGGCACCATATTGACGTCAATCTGCGTGCCGACATGCGCTGGGACTGCGATCGCTGTGTGGGGGGTGGTTCGCGTCTGGTAGTTGGTATCTCCCCTGCGTTCGCTCGGTGGCTTGCTCGCCGCAATGCTCAGCCACGTCGATGCCGACCTGAGGCTCTCAAGCGGACGATCCGCATGGTGGCAGAAGTCTCCGCCAGTTGCAGCACGCGGCTACCGGCTAAGACGGTAGTGTCGAATAGCTCAGCTCAGCTGATGGCCAGCCAGCGTTGGCGACAAGAACGCAAAAGCATGTACAATCTCGCAAGGCATCCTGAGCTAAGGGAGTGGCGGCCTAGATGAGGAACTTGTCTGCCGGTGCTGTTCGATGGGAGGGCGACGAATTCCTAGAGCTCGCCGAAGCGTCGGCCGGCATTGGCGTCTGGGATGTTGATCTCGCGACCGGCATGGTGCGAGGCAGGCCGCAGTTTTTTCGTCTGATGGGCCTGGATCCCGCCACGGAACAGGTGTCGATCGATGTCATGCGCGGCCTGCGTCACCCAGATGACCGAGCAGATGTTATCGACGGCTTCCAACAATCTCTCAACAGCGGGACCGACTATTACGAGAGCGAATACCGTATTCTCAAGGATGGGCAGGTCCGCTGGATTCTGGGTCGTGGACGGGTTGTTCGCAACGCTGGCGGCAAGCCCATTCGCTATAGCGGCGTCGACATCGACATCACGGAGCGCAAGCGCTTCGAAGAGAGCCTTCGTGCCGCGGAGGCTCGCTTTCTGCGCGTCTTTCAGCTTGCACCGATCGCCATGAGCATCAGCACGTTGCAAGATGGCCTTTACATCGACGTCAATGCTGCGCTGCTAGCACAGTCCGGCTACTCGCGTGAGGAGATGATCGGACGTACCGCTCGCGATCTCGGCATCTATGTGAAGGAGGCGGATTTCGCCGGAGTGCGCAGCATGCTGGCACAAAAAGGTGTCGTCAAAAATCTGGAGGTGACCCTGCAGGGCAAGCGTGACGCACGCACCGTCTTGCTCAGCGCGGACGTTCTAGAGCTGGGTGGGAAACAATGCCTTCTAACGGCGTCCGTTGATATCACCGAGCGCAAAGCGGTAGAGGCCGCCCTCTTGGATAGCGAGCAGCGCTACCGCAATCTCGTCGACAATGCCAACGACATCGTCGCCACCCTGGATTTAGCTGGGCGGTTCACTTCTATCAATCCAGCCGTCAAACGTGTTCTTGGTTATGCCCCCGAAGAACTGATAGGCCTGTCACTCGATCGGCTCGCACCTCGCGGCGAGATACCGATTGACCTCTCCGCGTCGCAGCGGGAACTGCAAGCCGAAGGCGCCACACGATACGAGACGCAAATCTCTGCCAAGGATGGTCGCTCCCTTGCACTCGAGGTCAATTCGAAGCTGATTTACGACAATAGCGGTAAGCCGACTGCCATCCATTCGATCTCGCGGGACGTCACGGAGAGGAAGGACGCGGAGGCTCGCCAATCGCTTCTGATCCGCGAACTTCAGCACCGCGCAAAAAACCTACTCGCCGTCGTGCAGTCCATTGTTACCAACACACTCAGGAACAGCAAGGATATGCACACGGTCAACGAGACGATATCAGGCCGTCTGCAAGCGCTGGCACGCGCCCAGGAGTTCATTGCCGCAGGGCCGGGCGGCGGGGTTCCGATCGGCGAGATTGTCGAAGCCGAATTGATCGCCTTTGGCGGACGCGTCAGCATTAGCGGGCCCGTCCTGATTGCCGGCACCGCTTTTGCTCAAATGTTTGCCATTGTCGTGCATGAGCTCGCGACCAACGCCACAAAATACGGGTCATTGTCGGTGCCGGATGGTCGCGTCGACGTGGGTTGGATGGTCGCGGACGAGGCTAATTTGCTTTTCTCTTGGAAGGAGCGCGGAGGACCGCCGGTGCAACCACCCGCCGCGCGGGGTTTCGGTAGCGAGGTAATGCGGGTGGCTCTGATCGAAAATCCCCGTATCTCCTACCAGCGCAGCGGGTTCGAGTACGAGATAAAGGTTCCCTTGGCGAATCTAAGGTAAGTAAGTGCGCTTCAGCCTTGCGGGCCCAGGCGCGACGAGCGAACGCACCTGCTGCCTGAAAGGGTCACGCAAAGCAGGCGCTCAGGTAGAGCATGGCACATCATCAAAAGGACGGAGCCGAGAGGCAAGCCGCGCCGCCTGCAACTTCGGCGGACCAAAGGCTGGCGCATGCCTGCAAACACGCTGAAGGTCGACCGCACTACGCTGTTCGGCAACCCGTTCCTGGCGGCCGACCACGGCCCTGCGGGCGCCCTTGCCCTGTACCGCGCCTGGATCACTGGTCGGCGCCTCGATGGCGGCGTCTGGCCGCCGACGAGGCAAAAGCTGGCACGCAGAAGACAGGACATTCTGCGGGCTCTGCCGACCCTGCGTGGCAAGAACCTGGCGTGCTGGTGCCCGCTCCCGACGGACGGTGGCTGCGACGCCTGCCATGCCGCGCTCCTGCTCGAATTGGCCAACCGTTGATCAGCGTTTCGAGCCGTCAACCTGAACGCGTCGGACCATCATCCCAATCGCCGGCCCAAGCTGTGTTTGCGGCAAGGCCCAAGACGCCCAGCAAAAAGCGGCGTGATCGCAGGTTTTGCGCATTATCCGGTCCTCCTATTCTTGCATCATGCGTCTTGCAGCTTTGCGAAAACGGAACCTGCGCATCGGGGTTCCCCAGAGCAGCGCCCACCGGCGCAGGCTTGGCCTCTTTCGGCATGCGCGATCAGCGCTGCTCGCGCGGTGCATCGAGCTGCCGTTGAGACCCGGTATCTTCGGGGGGAGCGTTCGCACCTTGGCAGCGAAGGCGTTCTGCCAACTGACGGCTGGTAGCAGGTGGCTCCGGTCAGCCAGCCCAAGTTGCTCTGCTGCTCTTGAAACGGGCCAGTGCGCGAGCCATCGACGCTGCCTTTTTGCGCCAACCTCGCCAGGCCGACGCGCGCCATTCGCGGCAGCGCGCCTGTGGCCAACGGCCCACACCGTCCAAGCCAGACAGCCACCGACAATGAGCGCTGGCGGTGGAAATCGAGTTGCGCGCATTGTGGCCGTGTTAACGCGCTGCTACGACTTCATGTCAATGGGGTGGGAGCAAGAACACAATGCGGGCAGCTGTTTGCGGCCATAAACACTGGAGTCTCGGGTGTCTTGCCGTCTTTCTGGCGGCTTGCTCGGGCGATGGGGGCGGGATTAATACGGCCTCGATCATGCCCGCGGCCACGGCGGTCACCAGCGGTTTCGTGCCGGGCGTTCCCAAGGGTTACCAGTGCCCGCTCGTACCAAACGGGTTCGATCCGGTCGGTTCTATCTACCGACTTGACAAAGATGGCACCTACTTCCGTGTCAAGGACTTTACGACGGTGTCGGCCATCACGGCGCTTGGCGCCTACAAACGCGACGTGAAGATTTCGAACTACCAGCTCGCGGACACCCAGCAGGCCAATGCCGGGCTTTCCTACGATCTACTGAAGAAAGTACTTCCGGGGCTGACCGCGTCCGGCTCGACCGACTATAAGAAGGCGATGACCGTTGAGATTACCGTCGAAGACATGGTCGGCGAGGTGATCGACGATGCGGTCGCCGATAAAATCGTCGAACTTTTCGAAGCAAGCATGAAGCCTAAGGCCGGCAGCAAGTATTTCCTGGTACGAGAGACGGTGAAGGCGGGTGCGATCAGCTACAAGCTGAAACAGAACGACCTCGTGCGTTTGGGCGGCAAGCTCGAGGTTGAAAAGCTGGCGCAGGGTGCGGCTAACGTGACCGTGCGTGATGATAATGGCGTGTTTGAGATCAAGCAGACGTTTAAACCCGAACGCATTCCAGTTTGCATCAAGTCGGCGGAGATTGCGATCGAAAGCGCGCCTGGGCAGGGGCCTGCCAATATTGCCCTGAAAACTGTCGATGAGACGCCACTGCCGAAAATCAGGCGGGTTGGTGCGAACTGATGCACGTTGCAGGCAGAGCCGTGCGCACCGGCGACGGTTAATTCGAGGCTTGGTTGCGAGCGAAGAGGTATTGGCACGCTGGCTTGCCTGCTTAAGCAAGACCAATTTCCGGCCATGGCTTCAGGGTGCTGCTGCGCCTCGACGGCGCGACGATGCCTTAACGGCTGGCGTGCGCGGAAACAACCAGACCCAAGTCCCATGTGAGCGAAGATACGCAAGCGCGTCGACGAGCGCAGCCGCCAACGCAGGGAACGCTGCGCATCGATGATGCGTTGGATAGGCGAAGCCGTTTTTCTGGGCGTTAAGAGGAGCGCATGTCCTCGCCGACGATTGCCGTATCCTTGGCGGCAGCCATGCTCGCAATATCTCAATCGGCGCTTGCGCAGGACGCTGCTGGCAAGGCTGACGGCCAGCTCGCTTTCAACAACGCCTGCCGCACTTGCCACACGCTCAGGGAAGGCGACAATCGGCTCGGGCCCAACCTGCACAAAATCGTCGGCCGCAAGGCTGGAGCCTTGCCGAACTACGCCTATTCCAGCGCCATGAAAGCCGCTGACACCGTGTGGGACAAGGCCACGCTCGATCGCTTCATCGCCAATCCGGATCAGGTGGTGCCCGGGCACAATATGAAACCCTATGGCGGCATCGCCTCGGTCGAGGACCGTGCCAAGATTGTTGCTTTTCTCGAGGCAAGCGGCGGCAATTGACGGCACGCCGCCCGATCCGGCGAGCCCCGTGCCCCCATGGCAGCGTTGGTCCAAACGCCAAGACGCCGAGGCGGTCGGCCTCACAGGCGTCATTGAGCATCCCGCCAGTGCCGGCGGGCCGGAGTGGGTGGTCGATGACAGCATGGGCGGGATTGCTGGATATCGCCCGCCATTGCGAGGAGGTGCCCCTAGCCAGGCCAAGTTTTAACGCATCGCCGCCCTACTGCTGCTGCAACGAGAGTGTGAAAGGCTCTGGCGACCACAACGGCTAGCGGGTGGATCCTGTCAAGATGGAGCTTAGCGGGGACGGTTGGCCAGCTGCGCGTCGCGTTGGCGGGTGTCTAGCCAGGGAGGCAAGGGAAGCACCTGAAGTTATAAAGCCGAATTCGTCAGCGAGGAGTGCAAATGAGGTTAGCGATTTTCGCTGCGACCTGCTTCGCAGCTCTTTGGCCCTCTTGCGGGCATGCGCAGACCGTGCTGATGCGTGACGTCACTATCCAGAAGGTGCCGCAGGCAGGGACGCTTGAGGGCTGTTCTGTGGCCTTCGACGTCGGGTATCAGGATCACACCCATCGGCAAGGCTTGCCCTCCGTGGTATCCGGCAGCGTGACTTGGTATCTGCAGCGGCAAAGGACCTGGGCGACCCTCAAGGTCGTGGGCCAGGACATCTCGGCGGCCATGGTGCCGATAGGCCATTTTCTGATCACGAATGCCTTTATTGACGTGGACACATCAACCTACCTTGCCGACGAGCAGTCAACGTGTGAGCACCCGCAAGGGTTCTGCGCCGTGTATGACACGGAGAAAGCCGTCAGGCTGATGTCAAGTGCCATGCCTGCATTCATCGTCGCGTTCAATCGGCATGCGACCGGCATGGATATTCGCCTGCCGATCGTCATGCAGGAGCCTCAGCTCAAGGAGATGGCGGAATGCATGGGAGCTCTCATCGCCAGGACCAGGCCATGAGCCTCAGCCTGCACGATGCTGAGACGCACGACCGCTGCCGGGTCGGCAGGTAAAAAACTTGCCACCCGTGGGGCACTGGCCGCGGCGGGGCCAGCCGCGCGCGTAAAGCCTCGTGCGCCCGACTGTTCAGTCCATAGGCAATCAGTTATCGTTGCGTCGCGCGAAGCACAGCTGCCGGCAGCGCCTATCCGATGAGGACTTTACTGCGCGACCAAGTTTCCGCTACCGCTGGCCTCGAGCGGACAGCGAGTAATCAGGCCAGCCTGGAGCGGCCGAGCTGGCCGTTAAGAAGCCGCGGTGGTGATCAAGATTTCTCGACGTTTCAACTGCCGCCGGAGGAGGCTTGACGCATGGCCCAGCTGCTGCTCGGTGCAATCGCTGACGATTTCACCGGCGCCACCGATCTTGCCAATATGCTGGTGCGTGGCGGCATGCGCACCATCCAGACCATTGGAATCCCTACGGCGGCGCTGGCTGAGGAGGTCGACGCAGTCGTGGTGGCGCTCAAGTCACGCACCATTCCAGCACAGCAGGCTGTCGAACAGTCGCTGGCTGCCCTGGCCTGGCTGCAGGCGGCAGGCTGCCGGCAGGTCTATTTCAAGTATTGTTCGACGTTCAACTCCACGCCGCGCGGCAACATTGGTCCGGTGATCGATGCCCTAATGGACGCCCTGCAAACGGATTTCACCATTTCTTGCCCGGCCTTTCCGGAGAACGGGCGCACGATCTGCCACGGCTACCTGTTTGTCGGCGAGCAGCTGCTTTCCGAATCCGGCATGAAAGACCATCCCCTGACGCCCATGACGGACGCAAACCTGGCACGTGTGTTGGCTCCGCAGACGCAGCGCAAGGTGGGAAACATTGGCTATGCCACAGTGGCGGCAGGCGCGGCTGCTGTGCGCGCGGCGACGCACCGTCTGAAGGCGGACGGTATCGCTATTGCCATCGTCGATGCGCTCGCCGACGCCGATCTTCGTACCATTGCCGAAGCCTATGCCGATTTGCCGCTTGTCACGGCCGGTTCTGGCGTGGGTCTTGGCATGGCAGAGCACTGTCGTAAGGCGGGCTTGCTCTCGCATAGTGCCTCGGCCGCGCCGCTGCCGCGCGTGAGGGGGGCTGGCGTGATCCTGTCTGGCAGCTGCTCGACGGCAACCAATGAACAAGTTGTCCACTGGACAAGGCAGCGCCCTGCTTTTCGCCTCGATCCGCTACGCTTGGCCAAAGACCCGTCGCATGCCGATGCGGCAATCGCCTGGGCTCGACGTCAGGACGGCTCAGTGCCGGTGCTGATTTATGCCACTGCTTCAGCGCCGGACGTCAAACATGTCCAGCAGCAGCTGGGCGCAGCCCACGCCGGCCAGCTTGTCGAGCAGGCTTTCGCGCGCATCGCCAAGGGCCTTGTGGAAGCCGGCGTCCGCAAGCTGATCGTGGCAGGTGGCGAGACTGCAGGCGCGGTGGTCAGTGCGCTCGGGGTGCGTAGCCTGCGCATTGGCCCACAAATTGATCCGGGAGTGCCTTGGACCGAAAGCTTGGATGGCGAACCGATCGCCTTGGCGCTCAAGTCCGGCAACTTTGGCAGTGCAGATTTCTTCGAGAAAGCTCTGGCCCAATTGGAGTGATGGCCATGCAGGAGCACCAACTTCGCGATGAAATTTGCGAGCTCGGCAAGTCGATATTTGAGCGCGGCCTGACGCACGGATCGACCGGCAACATCAGCGTGCGCTGCGCCGATGGTTGGCTCCTGACGCCGACTGGCTCTAATCTCGGCAAGCTGGACCCGGCCCAGCTTTCCAAGCTCGATTGGAATGGCAAGCTGATGTCCGGCAATCAGCCGTCCAAGGAGGCATTCCTGCACCTTGCGATGTATCAGGAGCGCGCCAACAATGCTGCGGTAGTGCACCTGCACGCCACACATTCCGTTGCCATCTCGGTGCTCGAAGACCTTGATCCAGAGGACCTGCTGCCGCCATTGACGGCCTACTACGTCATGCGTATCGGTCGGCTGCCGCTTGTCCCCTACTACGCTCCGGGAGACATGCAGTTGGCGGATGCCGTTCGCGGCTACGCGGGGCGCCACCATGCCATGCTGCTGGCCAATCACGGTCCGGTGGTGGCTGGCAGCAGTCTGGCTGCGGCAGCCGACGCCATCGAAGAGCTGGAAGCCACGGCGAAACTCTACTTGCTGCTGCGCGGGGAGCGCGTCAGGGCACTGACGGATGCGCAGGTGGCCGATATTCGCCAACGCTTTTCCATGTCTTGACGGCGGATGAGTTTGTGATCGACCCCCCCATCCCCTCTGCCTAGAGCCATTAACTGTCGGCTGACCCTCATGGCGTGCGCTGACGCAGGCTACGCGACCAGCACAGCGCTGCAGACGTTTGAGCCCGAACATATTCGCAACGGTGGTCATGTTTTCGTCAGGAGGAAAAAGCCCGGCAATATTCAGAGCGGTTATGCTTCCGCAAATGGCGCTCTGGAGACTTCATTCCAACACAAAAGCAAGCTTGCGGCTATCGTCGAAGCCGCCCGAACTGCTGATCGACCTCAGCTTGCCAGAGAAACGCATCTGATCTTCGGCCTGGCTAGATCGCGGTTGCAGTATGTAGAATGGGACCCATGCACGTACGTGATGCATGCGCGCAAGACGCTGAGGAATCCTGCTCGGTTGTTCGGCGGTCAATCAGCGAACTCTGCTTCCTTGATCATCAAGGTGATGCGGTAACGCTCCAGCTGTGGCTCGCCAACAAGACTGCAGCAAATATGCGCCGCTGGATTTGCGAACATCATGTCCTGGTGGCGGTCGACAAAAATACAATCGCTGGAGTCGCCGCCATGACATCAACGGGCGAAATCATTCTCAACTACGTCTCGCCCGACGCTCGCTGCCGCGGCGTGAGCAAGGCGCTCTTGCAAGGTCTCGAGGCGCGCGCCGCAAAACTCGATATTCCTGTCGTTACACTTCAAAGCACCTCAACAGCTGTGCGCTTCTATCAGGCCGCCGGCTACACGGCGGCCAGTTCCCCATCGAAGGGCTTCGGCATCACCATGGGTCGACCGATGCAAAAAGGGTTGCCGAAGTAAAACCCCAACCGAGGCCGCAGAGATCAGGCCTTCCGCCGGCTCCCCTGCTGCGACAGCGTGCGAGGTCAGGGCCGCGGCGGGTTCGTGGCGATCTCCGCTATGAGCCTCTCGCCGGCTTGCGCGCCGGATTGATGCCCCGAGCGGCGGGGCGCCAAGGCGGCCTGGTGTGGCGCGGGGCGCCATGCCGTCAGGGCCGCCGCTTGATTCCGCTGCAGGAGCCGCCATATTGCTATGCAGCATTATTTGCTGCACTGCGAAAGGAACCTTGATGGCCGGCCTCCGCGAGTCCCTTGCCCGCCTGCGCAAAATGCGTGCGGTTTTCGAAAGACAGCTGGCGGCGGCCGCGGAAAGAGCGCCTCCCCAGTTGCCGTCAGGCGCGGGTCGGCTTCATGAAATTGCAAGCTTTGGAAGCAATCCCGGCAATCTGCGCATGTTCACCTACGCGCCGCCAAAGCTGCCCGCAGCGCCGGCATTGGTCGTGGCACTGCATGGTTGCACACAGACCGCCAACGCTTACGATCGCGGCTCTGGCTGGTCCGAACTCGCTGACGCGCATGGCTTCGTCGTGGTTTGCCCAGAACAGCAACGCGGCAACAATCCGAACGCCTGCTTCAACTGGTTTCTCTTGTCCGCGGTCGGGCGCGGCCAGGGCGAGGCCCTGTCGATCCGCCAAATGGTGGAGCGAGCGATCCATGATCATGGCATCGATCGCCGCCGGGTTTTCATTGGCGGCTTGTCCGCGGGGGGAGCCATGGCCTCGGCAATGCTTGCGGCCTATCCGGAAGTCTTCGCCGGCGGAGCCATCATTGCGGGCCTGCCCTATGGTTGTGCCACCGACGTCCAGCAAGCATTCCAGGCGATGGCGCGCGGACGCGACTACGATGGGCGGACATGGGGAAATCTGGTTCGCTCAGCGTCTCCTCATCGCGGTCCCTGGCCAAAGCTTTCCATCTGGCATGGCACTGCCGATACCATCGTTAATCCCAAAAATATGGAAGACTCGCTTGGGCAATGGCTGGATGTCCATGGACTGCCGGCTCAGCCCGTCCTTGCGCAGACGCTTGAAAACTATTCCCGGCGCCTGTGGCGGAACGCGGCGAACCAGGACGTGATAGAGGCCATTGCCGTTCGCGGCATGGATCATGGCGTTCCGCTCGCCGCCGGCCAAGGTCCCGAGTGCTGCGGCAATGCCGGCCCCTTTCATTTTGATGTCGGCCTCTCCTGCGGCCACCACATCGTCGAATTCTGGGGGTTGGCGCGCAGACCTGCGACGGTCGAAAGCGACGCCTGGGCGGCAACGAGGCACGTGCCAATAGCCATATCGCCGGAGCTTCCCGTGCTTGGGGCGACGCAAAGCGCCGACGCAGGCCCGCCCAGTTGCTGGGGAGCGCAGAGGCGCGCAGAGCACGATCGCGGCGCGGGGGCTGAGACCTATGACCCGCGACCGGCTATCGCGGCGGCACTGAAGGCGGCTGGACTTTTAGGCGACAAGCCAACCGGTGATACAGGATCAAAGCCGCTCGACCCTCGCAACGTTATCACGGCAGCACTCCGGTCGGTTGGCCTCTTGAAGGATTAGGCGCACCGCGCCCGCGAGCCTGGCATCGACACACGGCTGTCCTCGCGTTGCTGGATGATGATTGAAATCATGCTGGCATGGACAGCGAGCGTAGGGCTTTTGCGCAGATGACAGGACGGGGACGTCTCCGGCGCCGGGCAAACCGATGTGGAAACCTTCAATTGGCTAGGCGAGGAGACCCAACGCCTCGCGTGGTGGCGATACTGCGAGGTTGCCAATCTTCCCGGCGAATCCGCAAAAGGCTTGGTCACTTGCCATACATTCGAGGTCAGCCGGGTGTGATTTGCATTAGGGGACACCGGGCGCCCGGCTTTATTGTAGGCGAGTGGCGCTGGCCTGTGGGCCGCCTTACCGCTGCTCCTGCTCCGCCAGCGGCAACGGTTACGGCATGGCCGCACGGCCCTGGTGGTCCATAGGCTCTTGCACTAGTCTTTCAGCTCCGGAACGTGCCGTTCGGCTGCAAGCCGGTTCGGCCTGCGGCCGGCAGCCGATACCGTTTTTCGATCCGGGGACGATGCCATGGACCGCGAGCTTGAACGTGAAATGGACGGCGCCACAGACCGTGAGCCATGGATTCAAGTGGTGTCGGAGGCCGCTCCGTGCGAGCACATCGTCCAGCTCTATCAGGATCAGGACTTTCTCAATCGCGCCGTCTGCCGGTTCGCAGGGGCCGCGCTCGCGAACGGAGAGGGCATCATCCTGGTGCCGACGCTCGACCATTGGAACGCCATCCGGCCACGGCTGGAGGGAGAAGGCGTGGATGTGGAGGCGGCGCAGAAGCGTGGGCAGCTAACGGTCGTTGACGCCGATGAACTCCTGCCTCGTTTCATGCGGAACGCCATGCCAGATGCTCCCGTATTTCTCGGCCTGGCTGCGGACGTCATCGGACGGGCACGCTCCGGTTATCAGAAAGTGCGCTGGTGGGGCGAAATGGTCAATGTCCTGTGGGAGCGTGGCGACGCCGCCGCCAGCATGGGCCTCGAGGACCTCTTCGACCAGCTCGCTCACAAGCACGATATCGCGATCTTCTGCTCGTTTCTCATGGACAACTTTGACGGCCACGTGCATGCCCACATGCTGCCGAGGCTCGGCGAGAACCACTCTCATCTTATTCCGGTGGAAGACTATGCGCGGCTGGAGCGGGCCGTGGCTGCCGCACTTCGCGAGACTGTCGGGCCAGTCGAGGCGCGCGTCCTTGAAAGTCGGCTGCTCTCCCAGTACGAGGCGCCCTTTAATATGCCGCGTGCCCAGGCATTGCTCTTGGCCTTGCGCCAGGTTCTGCCGACCGTAGCCGATCCTGTTCTGCAACGAAGCCGCGGCCTGTATACCGCTGAAAGTTGAGCGATGACGACCCCATCGGCGCCGATTGGTTTGCAGGGGTCGCACGGGGAAGGCGCCACTCTCGCGTCGGCGGCCATTGACCTGATCGATATTTTCGATGCCGTAGACATCCCCATCGTCGTGATTCGCCGCGAATTTACGCTCGCGTTCTTCAATCAGGCGGCGGCGTATGCGCTTGGCTTTGCGCCATCGCATATCGGCCTGAGCCCGCGCGACGTACCGGCCCTGAGCAAAATGCCTGACCTGAAAGGACGGTGCGAAGAAATCATCGCCGGCGGCCCGGCGCGTCGGGTTGATTTCCGTGACGGTGACAAGTCGTTCGTCGTTCGCATCGCTCCTTTTGCAAACGGCGGCGGCGACATCATCGGCGCGGTGTTGACCTTCACCAATGTGACGGCTTTCCGCGCAAGCATCGATCAGGCGATCTACGAACGTGAGTATACCAAGGCGGTCCTCAACACGATCGCCGATCCGCTTCTCGTGCTAGGCGTCGACCTACGAGTCCAGTCGGGCAACCGAGCTTTTTACGCGATGTTCGGCACCTCTCGCGATCAGACACAAGGGGTCTCCCTTTATCAGCTCGCGAAGGGTGCTTTCGACATCGCCCAGTTGCGCATGGAACTGAATGAGATGCTTGCTGGCGGCAGCTCGTTCCAGCCAATCGAGGTCGATCACCTCTTCCCAGATGCCGGGCGGCGCACGTTCGTTGTTGACGCCCGTCTGTTGTCTCTTCCTGGCCAAACCCAGCGCCGCATCCTGCTGACCTTCCAGGACATCACAGCACGTAAACAGGCGGAGGAAGCCAGCGCTCGCCTCGCCGCGATCGTTGCCTCCTCGTACGACGCGATTGTGGGCAAGACCCTGGACGGCGTCATCACGAGCTGGAACAGCGAGGCGGAGCACGTCTTCGGTTACGCAGGGCACGAAGTCATCGGCAAGCACGTCACACTGCTCATTCCCGCGGACCGGCACTACGAAGAAACGAGGATACTGGAACGGATCAGGCGCGGCGAGCGCGTCGATCACTATGAGACGGTACGGCGGCACAAGGATGGACGATTGATCGAGGTTTCCTTGACGGTCTCGCCCGTCAAGGACGCGCGCGGGCGGATCATTGCCGCATCGAAGATTGCACGGGACATTACCGAACGCAAACGCGCCGAACAGGCGCTCTCGGATTTCTTCGAGAACGCGTCGGTTGCCCTTCATTGGGTTGGTCCGGACGGCGTCATTCTCAGAGCGAACCGTCGCGAGCTTGAGATGCTCGGCTACGACCGCGACGAATACGTGGGCAGGCATATTTCAGAGTTCCACGTCGACCAGGCGGTCATCGGCGATATCCTGAAGCGCTTGTCGGCGGGCGAGGTGTTGGCCAACTATCAGTCGCAAATGCGCCGCAAGGACGGGGCTGTCTGCGATGTCCTGATCAATTCAAGCGTGCTATGGGAGAACGACCA
The DNA here is from genome assembly GCA_963820375.1 of uncultured Alphaproteobacteria bacterium. Taxonomy (GTDB): domain Bacteria; phylum Pseudomonadota; class Alphaproteobacteria; order Rhizobiales; family Hyphomicrobiaceae; genus AWTP1-13. Next base: position 185,029 of record CAWFZX010000004.1, read on the forward strand.
ATTCATCCACACGCGCTGCTTCACGACTGACGTCACCGCACGCATGAAGGCGGAGCGAGCTCAGCGCATGCTCATCGGCGAGCTTCAGCATCGGGTCAAAAATACGTTGGCCACAATGCAGGCCATGGCCTCGCAAACCCTGCAGAGCGCAACCACCGCGGAGCGCGAAGCGTTCGTTGCACGTCTCCACGCGCTGAGCAACGCGCACGATGTTCTGACACAGGAGAATTGGGAACGCGCGCCACTGCGGGACCTCGTGCGCCGTGCACTGGCGCCATTCCAGAAAGAACGCATTGTCGTCATCGGTCCGCATGTGCAGCTCCCTGCGAGCCAAGCGCTGGTCATGACCATGGCGCTCCACGAGCTTGCGACCAACGCCATCAAGTATGGCGCGCTTTCAAATGCGACCGGCTGGGTCAGCATTGATTGGACGGTAAAAGAGACCTCCGCTGGTGCGCGATTACACTTTTGCTGGCAAGAGCGCGGCGGCCCACCGGTCCGCGAACCAACGCAAAAGGGCTTCGGATCTCGGCTAATCGGGGTTAGCTTTGAAGAGTCGCAGGTCACGTTCGCGCCGGAGGGCGTCACCTGCACCATGGAAGTGTTTCTCTGAGACAAGCGGTTGAGGTGCTGCTATCCGCGCTATATTGGGGCAGTGCCCCAACCGCTGGCTCGTCCCAACCGGCATTCAAGCTAGGCTTTACCGCAACGCGCTGGTATGGACGGTGTCCACCCCTCATCATGCGAACCCAGCGCGCGCTTGCCGATATGCGCCACCGCTTCCACATTAGACGTGGCCGAGATCACCTTCGGCCTACCGACCCGGTCGCGCCCGGCCGTGGGGAGAGCGATAGGCCGGAGGAGGGCCCAAATCCTTGCTCAAGCCGTTCGCATCATCGCGACAACCTGAGGTCCCGAATTCGTCCGCGCGCTGGCGCCATCGTGATTGATTGCCCACGCTGATGTCGATCGTTTGCCGGCCGCCAAAGAAACAAGCGTGAACTCCTGGCGGCCGGTCCTGCGCGCGCTGTCTTTGGCGCTTCGGCTAAAAAAATCCCGAGTGCGCAATGCAAGGCAAAAGGTGCGGCTTTACCTCGATGGTGACCTGCTCAATTCGGCCTTTAAAGGGGAACGGTGGCTTGTAAGCGTCCGACCCGGCGGACACGTTGTCCATGCCAACATCGAACGGTTCGACGCTGTAGCGGAAGGGTACGGTCTTCTCGACCCTGCCTTCACCCGTCTGTTTGCCGTTGACGAAGAGCTTGACTGTCGCGGGCTTTGCTGGGCCAGCTTCGACAGGGGTGAACTCCACCCGCACGGTGGACTTTCCCGGTGGCAGTGCTTCGGATGCCTGCGTCCGATACTTCTCCACCTCGAAGAAATTGTAGTCGAAGACCGGCTTGCCGTCCTTGACATAGAGCGTCCAGCCGGAAGTTACGCCTCCGATCGCGGCCAGCACGCCGTCCACGTTCGTGCTGCCGGTCTCCACCTCAGCCGTTACACTGAAGGGCACACCATGCGTGTTGAGAACGGCCGACTCGCTGATGTTTGTCGTTCCCGGACCGTATGAGAAGCTTGCGAGACCGGCGAGTGGGTTCGGTCGCAGGGAAGCATCGAAGCGCTCCGACATGCGGTCATCCAGCGGCAGCACGTTGTACTTCTTGGCCTCTTCCAGGAAGGCGGCCTGCAGCTCCTTCACCTTCTCAGGGTTCTGCGCGGACACATCCGTCGCCTGGGTGAAGTCGTCGCTGAGCCTGTAGAGCTCCCACGTGTCGTCATCGAAGGAGCCGCCGCCACCCGCGGTTTGCCACGGCAGCCGTCCGTGGCGCGCCGAGGCCATCCATCCATCCTTATAAATACCGCGGTTGCCCAACATCTCGAAGTACTGGACCGTGCGGCGTGAGGGCGTCGCTGCGCTGTCGAACGAGTAACGCATGCTCATGCCCTCGATCGACTTTTGCGGCACGCCGTTGACGATCTGCGGCTCACGGATGCCAGCGGCGTCGAGCACCGTGGGGGCGATGTCGATGACGTGATGAAACTGCGAGCGCAACTCACCCTTGGTTCCGATGCCTTTCGGCCAGTGAATAATGAGACCATTGCGTGTGCCGCCGAAGTGCGAAGCGACTTGCTTCGTCCATTTGAATGGCGTGTCGGCGGCCCAGGCCCAGCCGACGGGCACATGTGGCTCTGTGGTCGGACCTCCGAGTTCGTCGAATTTGTCCTGCAGACCCTTGAGCCCCAGCTGGATGCCATTGAGACTCGCCACCTCGTTCACCGTGCCTTCGAGCCCGCCTTCGCCCGAGGCACCGTTGTCGCCGATGACGTAGAAGATGAGGGTGTTCTCTCGTTGTCCCGATTTCTCGATTGCCGAGACCAGGCGGCCGATCTGCTCGTCCGTGTGATCGAGAAAACCAGAGTAATTCTCCATTAGGCGGCGATAGACGCGCTTGCGTCTTCAGGCTGGGCGTCCCACGCAGGGATCTCAGCGGGACGTGGCTCAGCACGCATGCTGGGGAGGACGCAACTGCTTTTGTGGCAGCGAGGAAGGTGCGATGCCCAAGGGATGCCCTTCCATTTGTCCCCAGGGCTCTTTCCTCATTGTCTCCGGGTTTCGCCCCAATGATGCCACCAACCTGTTGAGCGCGGTTACCAGCCCGCTCGATCGCCTGCTGCCCCCGACGCCGACCTCGCTGGCCGGCCTTTTGGCACTAAGCAATCTTGCTGGTTGTCAGAGTTTTTTCTGTGCCTTGTCGGCGATCTTGCGAGCCGCGTCCTTGATTGCGCCCTTGGTTTTGCCAACGGCCTTCTGAGCCTCACCTTTTGCCTCCTGCGCAGCGCCTTTTGCACGCAGCCTATCGTTGCCGATCGCTTTGCCGACGCCCTGCTTGATCTTCCCGCCGGCTTCGTTGGCATAGCCTTTGATCTGATCGGTCTTGCTTCCCATGGGGTTCTCCTTCCTGTGAAGCGGTCATCAAATGAATGAAATCCAAATCAGGCCACACACGCAGACGACGGCCGTCAGCATCCAAACCACAGTGAGCCACTTTGGATCGGGGTCGCTCTTAGGTCCGATTTCGTACCGGTTCGGCATTTGGTGTCCTAGCCAACGTTGTGAGAGCAGCATCCTACTTCGCCGCAATTTGGCCCGTCAGCAGCTTGAGCCGAGCGACGCGCGTCCGCAGGGACTTTAGATTCTCGCTGACCCGCAAGTCGCGGCATGCTTCGTTGCATGGCTTCTAGGTGTGGTTCAAGACTGCGATCCTCCAGCGGATCAATACGCATGTGTTCCCTCCCATGGTCCGCATTAGGCGCAAGGCTAGTGACTTCCAAGGGACCGACGGGGAAAAGTATTTGCAGAGTTGCTCTCAGAGTGGCCGCCGGCTCCGGTTGTGCGGCTTCTCAGGCCGCCCTTGCTCGAATGAAGGAAGGCGCCATCCGGGCAGCCGTTGGTGGCCCAGCTGCATTCGCCGAACCGGATTGTGCGACGCACTGCAGCAAATGCGGAACCGGACCGACGCCCGTGTACGCTACGAGTCCAACCATGCCTGTGCCTCCGGCGCGTATGGCGATGCGGTCCGACTGCGCGAAAACCGCATCCGTAGCCGCGAGCTCCAGAGATCCAGCGAGGGCATTGCCGCTCAACACCAGAAGCCAGGTTTCCCGTTTCGCCTCTAGACACCATGTGGAGTTCGCCGGCAGGTCGATCCGCTCGAGCACAAAGTGGGGGCCGGAGACGAGAAGCACGCGTTGGTCAGTAAAGCGGTTCGGCCGCACGCGAAATGGAGCCGGGCCCGCATTTGCCACCGCCATTGCTCTCTCGATGTGAAGTTCTCGCTGGCGGCCATGGTCGAACAGGCGGAAGGTTGCCTCACTGCGCTGCTGGATCTCAGCAACTACCAGCCCCGCGCCGATAGCATGAATGGTTCCGGCGGGGACGAAAATGACATCATCTGGGTATACGGTCTGCCATGTGACAAGATTCGCAATCGAGCCGTCGTCCACTGCCCTACGCAATTGTTGCCGGGTGAGGCGCTCATTGAGGCCGAGGGCTACCCTGGCCCCGGGCGCAGCACTAAGGACGTACCACGCCTCCGTTTTGCCGTTCGGCAGTCCCATCGACCGCGCATACGCATCCGTGGGATGGACCTGGATGGAAAGGGGTTCGCTCGTGAAAAGCAGCTTGAGCAGAAGCGAAGGACGCAAGGAGGGTTTACCAGGTCGATCATACCAGATTTCGCCGATCGCGACGCCAGTGTGGCTGGTCCTATTCCAGGGCCGTAGGTCGACAACGCCCCAAGGCTTCGGCAGGGCCTGCGTCAGCGCAAGTTCAATCGTCATGATGCTCCGTCAGCGTGAAAACTTCGGAAAGCCAGGAAGAGTTAGCGGCAAGCGAGTTGCCTCGGTAGCCTCGGAAACTACTCAGATGATCAGCACAATCGACCAGGCCGCCCTGTCCTCCGCACGGTTGCGATGGCGGCGCAGGAATCCGGTCAGCAGTGTGCGTTAGACGTCTCGGCCTTGGCATTCGCGGTACCACCCTGATCGAGCAGACCTTCGCCATTGCAAGCTGGATCATGTCGTGCGCTTCGGCTTGTTTTTCTGGTCCTCGGCATTGTCGCCAGGGTCTCTCTCCAGGGCTGCCTCCAACTCAAGGGGGTCAATTGCGATCACTTGCCTTTTTGAGCCGGCAACACCGACCGACGGCAGCTCGATCGTTGTCGATACGCGGCGATAGGCGGGAAACGATAGGTCGTCGGGTGTTACTTCAACCGTTTGGACCCTGTAGGTCCCAGCGGGTTGGATCCCATCAACATCCGCAAGCGAGAACGGGCGAGAGAATGTCACCGATGTGCGCGTTGTCCGTCCGGCCATGAGACGTCATTCGCTAGCGTGCGCGGGGAACTCGGGCGGCTGCTCCAGACTCATTGTGAAACCGACCTAATGGTGTAACGGCCGTTGGTATGAAACGCGGACACGTGGTCACCGGCGGAGCGGGCTTCACGAAGCTCCAGGAGGATGTAAGCTTCCGCGCTGGCGCGCCCCCGCTTCGTGGCAAGTCGCTCGAGTCGCGTATCACTGACTTGCTTAGGAGTATTTCTTCCGGTCGCTCGCGGGGATGCTGACATTGGTCGCCTCCTTTTTGTCTAGATTTCTTGGCCGTGGTTCTAATCCAGCCTGCTTGAGCTCGCAGCATTCCACCCAGGCTTTTCCCGCACCTATTTTTGAGCCTTATCAGCAGTGCAAGGGCAGAGGCAGCCTCGGAATCTACTTAGATCCACGATTGACCCACCGAGGAACGATCGCTCTCAATGCGGTGCGGTGGTGTCTACGCGGCTCCGTCTTGTCATGGGGTGCATGCTCAGACTGAAGCAAGAAGGCGGGACAGATGCCCTACCTACCGGCCGAGCAGCGACCCGGCTTCGCAAATGGAACCCAACCCAAGCCGCCGACGGCTTTGGACATGCGTACGCCAGCTGCAGATCTGATACTGACCCTACAACGAAACAACACGGCTAGGTGGTTCGGGGCTCAAGCGGTACGCGTAGCCGAGGTCGGCTAGACGCTTGACGAGATCGGTCGGCTTGTTCTGTGCCGACGGACACGCTTGCAGTCTACCAGGGTGTCATTTGCTGCGGGTCGGCGGCGCCGGTGGCCAACGTGTATGAAGCACACGAGGGGCATGGCGTTGCCAAGGTTCGCAAGGTACCGATCCCGGTGCTGGCGGCGAAACGAGCGACAGCATTGAAGACCAGCTTGAGTTGTGCCCGTGCAACGCTTGTGATAAGATGCGATTGGGTCGCACACGTTTCCTCATGGAAGCCGGACCCACGAAAGCCAAGACAATGACAGCACGAAGGCCGCGACAGGCCGGTCAGACCGGCCGCAGCCGAACGAGCAGCCATTCTCAAGGCACACGAGGATCGATTTCCCCGTCGTTGCTCTCGGGGCCTCGCAGGTGGTCTCGACACATTCAGGAAGTTGTCACCGCCTTGCCGGCGGACTGCGGCATGGCCTTTGTGTTGATCCAACATCTCGATCCAAAACACGAAAGCATGATGGTCGAACTTCTTGCTGGCCACACGGCGATGCAGGTTGTGCAGGTCGCCGACGGCATGCAGGTCGAGCGCGACCACGTTTATCTCATTCCACCGGGTACCTATCTGGCAATCGCGGCGGGCACTCTGCGCTTGTCGAAGCCATTGAAGCTGCATGGCGCACGCATGCCCTTCGACTTCTTCCTGCGCTCGCTGGCGGAAGAATGCGGCGAGCGCGCCATCTGTGCGATCCTCTCCGGCACCGGCACCGACGGCAGCCTCGGATTAAAGGCGGTGAAGGAGAAAGGCGGGCTGTCATCGTGCAAGACCCAGAGGAGGCCGCCTTTGACGGCATGCCCCGCAGCGCCATCGTGGGCGGGGGGCTGATCTCGTGTTGACGCTGGCCAAGATTCCGCAAGCCCTCGTTCGCTACGGTCGTCAGAATTACGTCAAGGATGGAAGTAAAGGTCTGGGGGCCTCGGACACCGTCCAGGCGGCGTTTGCGGACATCATTGATTTGTTGGCCGCCAACACCCCGCACGATTTCTCGCTCTATAAGCAGGGCACTCTCAGCGCCGAATAGAGCGGCGCATGGCGATGGCCGGGCTTGAGAGCAGCGCGCGCTATCTGCAGGTCCTGGGCGAGAATTCAGCCGAGCGTGAGCTGCTGGCGAAGGATCTCCTCATCAATGTCACGCATTTCTTCCGTGACCCGGCCGCCTTTGCTCTACTGGGGGGGCAAATCATTCCAGACATCGTGCGGCAGCAAACGTTGGACCGGCCTTTGCGCATCTGGGTGCCTGGCTGCAGCACCGGCGAAGAGGTCTATTCCATCACCATGCTCTTTCTTGAGCATCGGGGCCGCAAAACGCAATATCAAACTGAGATGTTCGCCTCCGATATCGATGCCGATTGTGTGGCGTTTGCCCGAAACGGCATCTATCCGGAATTGATAGAGGCGGATGTAGCGCCGAGTTCGACTGGCTCGCTTCTTTACCAAGGAAGACCATAGTTATCAGGTGGTGCGCGAATTACGCGAGACTGTGGTGTTCACGGGTCATAGCCTGCTGACCGACGCTCCATTCTCACGTCTCGATCTCATCTCCTGCAACTTATTCATCTACCTCTGTGCTGAGGCGCAGCGAAAAATCATGTCCCTCTTCCACTTCGCGCTGCGCCAGGGAGGTGTGCTATTTCTCGGTTCCGCAGAGAGTGTAGGCAACGTATCGGATCGCTTCGAGCCGATCAGCACAAAGCACCGCGTATACCGTCGCGTCAGCGTAGCCGGCTAGGCGAGGTCGAATTTCCACGGGCAAGGACCGATCCTCGTCGCTCGCCTGGCGGGCTCTTGCCGCAGCAGCCGGTGCAGCGCCGGTATGGGCTCGGAGAACTATCACGGCGAGCCATGTTCGAAGCCTATGCGCCGGCCTCCGCCCTGATCAATGCTAAGCACGAGGGCCTCTATTATTTCGGCTCGGTGGATCGCTATCTGAGGATTGCCTCCGGCGAGGATACTCGGGATGTGCTGGCGATGGCGCGCGAGGGATTGCGCGTCAAGTTGCGATCTGCAATTTGGCGCGCTGAAGAAGGGTCGGCGCGTATCACCGTCACCGGAGCGCACGTCAAACGCGAAGGGCGGTTGGTCCCAGTCAGCATCACTGCGTTGCCGATCGAAGGCGACAACGAGGAACTGTTTCTTGTCAGTTTCGTCGACGATCCTACTCCGGAGCTCGGAGCAGCAAGATCAGTCGAGTCGGCAGCGGACGCGGCGCGAGTGGTTCAACTCGAGGAGGAACTCGAAGCTACGCGCGAGGACTTGCAGAGTGCTATTCGCGAGCTGGAGATCGCCAATGAGGAACAGAAGGCGATCAATGAGGAGACCATGTCTGTCAACGAGGAGTTCCAGTCGACGAACGAGGAATTGGAGACGTCGAAAGAGGAACTCCAGTCTCTAAACGAGGAACTCACAGCTCTCAACAGTCAGCTGCAAGAGACGGTCGAGCAGCAGCGCACCACCTCCAACGATCTGCAGAACATCCTCAACAGCACCGACGTTGCGACCCTCTCCTTGGATTGTAAGTTGAACATTCGCTTCTTTCCGCCGGCCACCAAGTCGCTCTTCAACGTTATTGCAACCGATGTCGGCCGGCAGCTTGCCGACCTGACACGCCGGTTCGAGGACGCCGATCTGCTATCGGATGCACAAGCCGTGCTCTCAAGCCGCGCGCCAGTCAGACGCGAAGTGAAAGCCCACGACGGCGCATGGTTTATACGCGGTATGCTGCCCTATCGGAGTGACGACAGTCGCATCGAGGGGGTGGTCATAACATTTGCCGGCATTTCCGAGATGAAAGCCGCCGAGCGAGAGATCGAGGCCGCCCGGGCGTATCTCGACAGCATCATCGCTACCATTCGCCAGCCTTTGATCGTTTTGGACGAGCAACTGCGCGTCATCTCCGCCTCGAGCTCATTCCATTGCACCTTTTCGGTCAAACCCGAGGAAACTTGTCGGACGGCACCTCCTTGCTGCAGCCGATCATCTTGACGTCCCTGCGCTCCATGAATTCCTGGACTCGATCCAGGCCACGGCACCACCACCAATGATTATGAGATCGACATCGAATTGCCGAGCCAGGGACGCCGCTCGTTCTTGATGAGCGCTCGTGTGCTTTGAGAGGAGCCTTCGGCAAAACGCAAGATCCTAGTGGCGATCGTCGACGTGACCGAGGACAAGGCGCGAGGGTAGGGCGCTCGAGACCGCAAAATCGGAGGCAGAAAAGGCTAACGTCGGTAAGTCTCGATTTCTCGCGGCCGCCAGCCATGATTTGCGCCAACCGTTGCAAACCATCAGTTTGCTGCAGGGGATGCTGGAGAAGCGTGTCCACCATCAAGCCACGCTGAAGCTCGTGCACAGGCTCGATGAGACGGTCGTACGATGACGAGCATGCTCGACAAGCTGGTTGATATCGAGCAGCTTGAGGCTGGTATCGTACGACCAGCTGTAGTAGATTTTTCTATTAAGACGCTTACTGGACGAAATGAGACCGAATTTGCCTATCACGCGGCGGCGAACAGCCTAGACTGGCGCTAGTCCCAAGCAGTCTCAAGGAGAGAACCGATATGAGACTGCTAGAGAAAATCATCCGCAATCTGCTGTACAATGCGATGAAGTATACAACCAACGGCAAACTCCAGCTTGGCTGCAGTCGCTCTGGCGACAGGCTGCGCATTGAAATATGGGATACGGGTCCCGGCATTCCAGAGATGGAACTGCAGGCGATCTTTGAAGAGTTCCATCAGCTTGACAATCCTGCACGGCAACGAAGCAAGAGTCTCGGCTCGGCCTTGCCTCGTGCACGCCTTGCTAATCTGCTCGGACACAAGATCGACTTTCGCTCTCGACTTGGTGCGAGCTCGGTTAACACAATAGAGATACCGCTCGTACCAGCAGCAGCGAAGGCTCTACCGGTGCTAGGCCATGCTGAGACATCCGAGGGCGCACCTGCACGCGGCACGATCCTCATCGTCGATGACGATCCCGCGGTGCTCGATATGCTACGGCTGCTTTTTGACGACCAGGGTCAGCGCACGATCGTGGCCGCAGATGGTCATCAGGCTTTGGAATTGGTCAAGGGGTCGAGCATGCTCGACCTTATTGTCGCCGACTACAACCTACCCAACGGCATTACCGGGCTCGAGATCATCGCCCGGCTACAGGCGCGGGCTCAGCAGACGATACCGGCCATTATTCTAACAGGCGATATCTCGACCGAGAGCTTGCGCGACATCGCCGGCCACGGTTGCGTGCATCTGAACAAGCCTGTTAGGGCAAAGGATCTGATACGCCTGATCCAAAAACTCCTAGCCAAACCAGCAGCCACGGCGCCAGCCACGGTCGAGCAGCTGCCCCTCCACCTGGAAACGCGTCGGTCGTCCACCGTTTTTGTCGTTGATGACGATCAGGCTGTCGGAGAGGCGATAGGCGATCTACTTCAGGAGAACGGCTATTCGGTGCGGCTTTTCAAGGATCGCTGCTGCCTTCCTCGTAGCCTACCGTCCGGGCTGCCACGGATGCCTTTTGGTTGATGCCCTAATGCCCGGCATGAGTGGTGTTGCGCTGATCGAACGCCTAAAATCCGATGGCCACGATCTCCCTGCCATTGTCATCATCGGGAGCGGTGCCGTGCCGATGGCGGTTCAAGCGATGAAGGCAGGAGCCGTGGACTTCATCGAGAAGCCGGTTGGTCATCAGGATCTGCTCGCGAGCGTCCAACGCGCGCTCGAACGGACGCGCGACACAGCGGCGCTGTCCAAATTGCGGGAAACCGCGGCGACATGCGTTGCGACTCTGACCAGCCGGCAGCGCCAGATCTTGGATCTGGTGCTCGCAGGGCACCCAAGCAAGAACATCGCCGCCGATCTCGGCATCAGCCAACGCACGGTTGACAACCATCGTGCGGCAATCATGAGGAAGACCGGCTCGACGTCCCTCCCGGCCCTGATCCGCACGGCGATTGCTGCCGCCTGAGCTACCAAGACCGGCGGCGCTGTGGGTCCGGCGTCCTGGCTATGACAGCAAATGAGTACTTTCCGAGTCTGTTCATGCCAAGGCAAGTGCCTAGGCTAATGTCACGAAATGGCATGCCAAGACGAAACGCCGGAGCCGTTCAGCAATCAAGCCCACCCTGCACAGTCGTCGGCAGCCGCGGTGGCTATTGTCGATTTCACCTCAGGCGGCTGGGTCACCGGCAGCACGCCAAACGTGTTGGCGGGGTAGCAGGTCGCACTCATCGAGGCAATGACGCCTTGCCACAGTCTATCGTCCACTGCGCGCATCGAATGCGTCCGGCTACGCGGCGACAAACCGCGTCGGACCCGAATGCGCGTTGATGCCATGAGCTGTCCATGAACGTGCGCACAACGACCAAGAGTGTCACTTTCCGCCGCCCCTTCTCTCTGAAGGGTGCCGACGGCCTTCAGCCCGCTGGAACCTACGTGGTCGAGACCGAAGAAGAGGCAATTCCAGCTTTATCGTTTCTCGCTTATCGCCGCCTATCCACGACGATGACTTTGTCTACTCGATACGGAGGCGCTGTCGTGCGGCAGGTGGTCGCGGTCGATCCAGCGGACCTCGAAGCAGCTCAGGTGCGAGACCAAGACTGTAAGGACTGACGAGCTTACTGCGTCCTCGCCACGGCCGCTTGGTTTGCGCCTTGTATTGGCAGTGTTCGGGCCGGAACGATCGAACATTATCGCTGAATGATTTCGCACTCTTTGCTGCCATTGGGCCGTCGCTTATCGGTTAGTGGCGCCGGATGCGACCGTTCCCTAAGCGGCAGCTTCTTGATCCATCTGCCCCGGTCAACATGATCGACCCAGGCGGGCGACCTTCCGACTCGCGTGCAGCTGCCACTGCTCAACCATGTCACGTCCTCGAGCGGCCACGTTAGACAGCGCTATTGAAGAACAGATTGCGCAAACACCAGGATAGGTAGAGGACCCGTGTGAAGCGCAGCGCTGACCCACGCCGGCGCAGGCCATTTCCAATTTCGGATCATGTTTATTCGACGCATCAGCAGTTTGTTTTCCGGTGCATAGCAGTAGGTATTTTCCGTACCTTGGCAACTCCGTCCAAGGCATGCGTTCATGCTCAAGATACAAGAGCAGGCGTGCTCGTCCACTTAGCTGGCGGCCTCGACGGGCCTGACGGGCTGTTCTCTCTGCCGGGACAATGCATTCAACTCGCAATGCGAAGATTTGAGGAGAACTTTCTTGGGTCCCACTATCCGTCTCTACTACGACACCGTCATTGCGATAGCCTTGATGGCTGTGTTCGCTATCGTCTGCGGCTTTGTCGCTTCCTTGATTACAGGGGGCAGCCCGCCAAACTTCACCATCACCGGAATTGCGTTCCTGCTCGCCGGCGCGGTTTGGTTCTTCCGCCTCTGGCGCAATTCGCAAACGTCTGCTCTACCGCCCGCTTGACCTCGCGTCGAGACGACACGGCCGCCGGTCGCAATGACTTTGCTGATAGTTCCAGCGGTTGCCGCCGAGGGAACCGCCCAACTGGTTCGTCCTGCGCCGTAGCGAAACAGCGAGCCGCATGACGGTAGTGCCTATCAGCTGGGCCTGTAGCAGCTCTCCGAGTCACCATGTTGGTTCGCACCCCTGACGCCCGACGAACAGAGACCTTCCAATGCGAGACGATGCACAGACGGCATACCTCTTTCAGTGTGGCGATGAGGAACTCTTCGCCATATCGCCAGACAAGACCGGCAAGAATATTCCGCGCACCAGCTGCACGCAGGGCTGGCTGCTACGGGAGCGGTTTGCGCTCGGGACGCAGGTGCCGGCGCTGAACCTGATCGGCACGACACCGATCCTCAGAAGCATCGCGGACAAGGGTTACTACATCTGGCGCGCGGGTTTCATTACCGCCTGACGGATCTGTAAGACGCGCCAGTTGTGCAGCTAAGACAGCAAACTCGGTAACAGGTGAAGTGATCAGTGCCCTTCAATTCATCTCCCAGCAAGCCGTGACGATCACCTCCGGCAGCGCCATATGCAGATTTCCGACTGACGGACCTTCCGTCGTGATGAGGGCGGCCGGATCAGGGAGGCAGCGTCGCGATCTCGAAAACTGGTCGAGACTTGAGGGCGCAAGTGCGTCAACACACTATAAAGCCGGATACGACTAATGCGGAACCTGCTCGCTGCAAAGACGGGCGTCCAATCACCTCGGAGCATAACACCATGAAATTTCGTCCCCTCCACGATCGTGTCGCCCTGCGCCGCCTCGCCAGCGAAAGCAAAACCTCGGGCGGCATCATCATTCCCGATACCGCCGCCGAGAAGCCGCAAGAAGGCGAAGTCATAGCGGTTGGTCCCGGAGCGCGCGGCGAAGACGGCAAGATCGTCGCCATGGACCTGAAAAAGGGTGATCGCGTCCTGTTCGGCAAATGGTCCGGGACGGAAGTCAAAATCGATGGTGCCGAGCTCCTCATCATGAAGGAGAGCGACATCATGGGTGTGCTCGCAAACTAGCAGCGCCGGTTCCGCCTTCGCAAATCTAACAATCAGAAATTCTCTCAAACATACTTCGGAGACTCAAAATGGCCGCCAAGGAAGTTCGCTTTTCTAGCGACGCTCGTGAGCGCATGCTGCGCGGCGTCGACATCCTCGCCAACGCCGTGCGGATTACGCTGGGGCCCAAGGGTCGCAACGTTATTCTCGACAAGTCGTATGGCGCACCGCGATCAACCAAAGACGGCGTTACCGTTGCCAAAGAGATCGAGCTCGAGGACAAATTTGAAAATATGGGTGCGCAGCTGGTGCGCGAGGTGGCCCAGAAGACCAACGACATGGCCGGTGACGGCACCACGACTGCTACCGTCCTGGCCGCCCACACCGCAGCCGTCCTCGACGCCAGCCCCACCGCCGAGGACCTGATCCGCAACCTCCAGAGCTAGCTGGTCCCCCGTCCACAGATCCCGGGTACCGCCTGCGAGTACGGTGTCCGGGATGAAACAATCGCCTCGGACGCTCGTCCAGGGAGGCACGATGGCCAGAGACAGCGGCGGCGGCGCCGAGCAGAAGCGGCGCACGCCCGGCAAGCAGGACGCCGAGCAGGAAGAGGCCCAGGCGTCCCCCGACATCCAGGAGAAGGGCGAGGAGCTCAAGGAAGAGCTCGACGCGCTGCTGGACGAGATCGACGACGTCCTGGAAGAGAACGCCGAGGAGTTCGTGAAGCAATATGTCCAGAAGGGAGGCGAGTAGATAAAGGCTTGTCCGTTACGATAGGAACGGCGTGAACAACCCGTTCGAGGGGCCGAAGCTGTTCAGCCCGTCGTTCGTTGATGCGTTGCGGGCGTATGCGCCGGAGCTGCTGGAGATGAAGGCGGCCGGGGGGACGATGCCGGAGGTGCCGCATGGGACCACGGTGGCGGCGCTGCGGTTCGCCGACGGGGTGGCGATGGGCGGGGACCGGCGGGCCACCGAGGGGATGACCATCGCCCAGCGGGACATCGAGAAGGTGTTCCCGGCCGACGACTTCTCGGCGGTGGCGATCGCCGGGGCGGCCGGGCCGGCGATCGAGATGGTGCGGCTGTTCCAGACCGAGCTGGAGCACTACGAGAAGATCGAGGGCTTCCCGCTGTCGCTGGAGGGCAAGGCCAACAAGCTCGGCCAGATGGTCCGGGGCAACCTCCCCCTGGCCATGCAGGGCCTGGTCGTGCTGCCCCTGTTCTGCGGCTACGACACCCGCCGCCAGGTCGGCCGCATCTTCCGCTACGACGTCACCGGGGGCCGCTGGGAGGACGCCGACTTCCACGCCACCGGCTCGGGCGGCCGGGACGCCCGTGGCAGCCTCAAGAAGCGGTGGCGGGCCGACATGGACGGCGACAGCGCCGTCGACGCGCTGATGGAGGCGCTCTACGACGCCGCCGACGAGGACGCCGCCACCGGCGGGCCCGACCTGGTCCGGGGCATCTTCCCCGTGGTGGCCACCGTCACCGCCAAGGGCTACCAGCGGGTCCCCGACGACGAGCTGCGCAAGGCGGCCGAGCGCCTGGTCGCCGCCCACGCGCAGGCAGGGGGCTGATCCGGTGAGCGTTCCCTTCTACGTCCCGCCCGAGCAGCTCACCAAGGAGAAGGCCGAGTTCGCCCGCAAGGGCATCGCCAGGGGACGGCCCCTGATCGTGCTCGAGTACGGCGGCGGGATGGTGTTCGTGGCCGAGAACCCCTCGACCCACCTGCACAAGGTGGCCGAGCTCTACGACCGGATCGCCTTCGCCGCCGTGGGGCGGTTCTCGGAGTTCGAGAACCTGCGCCAGGCCGGGGTCCGGCTGGCCGACATCCGCGGCTACGCCTACGGCCGCGAGGACGTCACCTCGCGCTCGATCGCCAACGCCTACTCCCAGACCCTCGGGCAGATCTTCGTCCAGGAGTTCAAGCCCTACGAGGTCGAGCTGTGCGTGGCCGAGGTCGGCACCGACGGGGCGCCCAACTCCCTGTACCACGTGGTCTTCGATGGCAACGTGTTCGACCGCAAGGGCTTCCTGGCCATGGGCGGCCAGAGCGACGAGCTCAACACCGAGCTGCAGCGCGGCTACGACGAGGACATGACGCTGGACGCGGCCCTGCAGCTGGCCATGCGGGTCCTGCGCCAGGCCGCCCCGGCCGGCGAGACGGGCAACTCCCGCCTCGAGGTCGCGGTGCTGGAACGCGACCGCCCCCGGCGCTCGTTCCGCCGCCTGACCCAGGAGGACGTCGAGTCCCGCGCCGGTGAACCGGCGTCGTGACCCCACCCACGCCCGGCGGGCCGGGCTGGCAGCCCCCCGCCCCGGGCACGGAACGCCCAGACGACCGCCCGTCGTGGCTCCAGCAGCCGCCGGCGGGCGGCTGGCCGCCGCAGGGGCCTTCCGGACCCGGCTGGCCGGAGGGGAGGGGGTGGTCGGCGACCCCGCCACCACCTGAGCCGCCGCGCGGGCGGCGGGTCGGGGGGTGGACGGCCACGCTGATCCTGCTGCTGGTGGTCGGGCTGGCCGCCGGTGGCCTGGTGTTCGCCACCCGCAGGGAGCCGTCGGCGCCGGCGGCCGGCGGGGCCACGGCGGCTGCGCCCTCGACCCGGGCGCCGGCCGCCGCCACCCCCACGACCCGGGCCCCGGCGGCCACGGCCACCGCGCCCGCGATCCGGGCCGTGCAGCGCGACGTGGCCGAGCTGCGCGACCTCGAGTTCGAGCGGCGCGTCCCGGTGACCGTCGAGTCGCCCGACAAGCTGGCCAAGCGGCTGCTGCGGGCCCTGGCCGAGGAGACCGACGCGGACGAGCTGCGCCGCCAGGGCCGGGCCATGGAGCTGCTGGGCGAGCTGCCCCCCGGCACCGACCTGCCCCGCCTCATCAACCGGGTCCAGGCCGAGAGCGTGCTCGGCTTCTACCTGCCGGGCCGACCGCCCAAGGGCGGCCTGTACGTCCGCTCCACCCGCGGCCTGGACCCCTACGCCAGGATCATCCTGGCCCACGAGCTGACCCACGCCGTCACCGACCAGCGTTTCGACCTGACCCGCGCCGACCGGCTGGCCGCGGCCACGGCCAGCGAGGACGAGCTGGCCGCCTACTCCGGCCTGGTCGAGGGCGACGCCACCCTCACCATGCAGCGCTACCTGGCCGAGCGGCTCACCCCGGCCGAGCAGGCCAGCGCCGGCGTGGCCGCGGCCACCGAGCGCACCCCGGCGCGGGACGCCGCCCCGGCCGTCATCCGCGAGTCGATGCTGTTCCCCTACCAGGAGGGCCTGCGCTTCGTCCGCACCCTCTACCAGCAGGGCGGCTGGGCGGCGGTCAACCGCGCCTACCGCGACCCGCCGACCTCGACCGAGCAGCTCCTGCACCCCGAACGCTACCTGGGCGACCGCGACCGGCCCCAGAAGGTCGACGTGCCCGACCTGAGCGGGCGGCTCGGCGGCGGCTGGCGGTCGGGGATCGAGCTCAGCTTCGGCGAGCTCGACGCCCGCCTCCTGCTCCAGGGCGAGCTGGCCGTGACCGCCGCCGAGGCGGCCGCGGCCGGTTGGGACGGCGGCCGCCTGCGGACCTTCCAGCGCGGCGACCGCACCGCCCTGGCCCTGCGGACCGTCTGGGACTCCACCGCCGAGGCCACCCAGTTCTGCAACGCCATGCGCGGCTGGGCCACCGGCCGCTTCGGCCCCGCCACCCGCTCCGCGGGCACCCTCCACTGGTCCGGCGCCGGCCAGCGCACCACCCTCAGCTGCCGCGGCCCCCGGGCCGCCTGGCTCTCAGCCCCCGACCAACCCACCCTCAACCGCCTGACCTCCGGCCTCGGCGGCCCCTGAGCGGCGGCACCGGATCGCGGGCACCCTCACCCCACCCTGGCCGGAAGCCGGGTACCCCTCACCCCACCCCCCGGAAGCCGGGGCCCCCGAACGGGAGGGTAGCCGACAGCCGGAGGAGGTGCTCACCGTTGTCCACACCCCCCGGGGGGCGCGTTGACGGGGGGTCGCGTTGACGGGGAGCGGGTGGGCGGGGACCATGGCGGGGCCGCCACCGAACCACGGGAGACGAACCTGCGTCGATGGATCGACCGCCGCCCGCTTGCGCTGTCGGTCGCCGTCGGGCTGGTCGCGTTGCTGCTGGGGGCGACCCGGCCCGACCGGTCGCCGCCGCTGTTCTCCGCCGGGCTGCTGGGGAGCCGCGATGCGCTGGTGGCGGTGCCGCCCGACCAGGCCGGGGGGGCGGCCTACCTGGAGGGGAGCACGGTGCTGCGGCTGGCCGACGGCCGGCTCCGCTACCTGCCCTCGGGGGCCTCCGAGCCGGTCACCGGGCCGCCGGATGACCCGGCGGCGCTGGCCGTTGCGGCCGAGGAGCGGGCCTGGCTGGCCGCCGGGACGGTCCCGGGAGCCAACGCCGCCGAGCGCGACGCGGCCGCCCGGTCGCTGCTGTTCCTGCGGCTGCTGATCCGGCCGGGCGGCGCCGCCCTGGCCGCCCAGACGCCGTACTGGGCGTACGTGTGGCCGCGCGACTCGAGCTTCACCGCCGCCGCCCTGGCGGTCACCGGTCACCGGCGGGAGGCCGCCGCCATCCTCCGCTTCCTGGCCGGTACCCAGCGTCCCGACGGCACCTGGCCGGCCCGCTCGCACCCCGACGGCCGCCCGGTCGACGACGGCCGCCCCGCCCAGCTGGACGCCACCGGCTGGGTGTCGTGGGCGGCCTGGCTGGCCAGCGACCAGGGGCGCGACACCGACCTGGCGGCCCGGCTGTGGCCGACGGTGCGCGCCGCCGCCGACCACGCCGCCGCCGCCCTGGGACCCGACGGCCTCCCCCCGGCGGGGCCCGACTACTGGGAACGCCGCGAGCACGCCCCCACCCTCGGCACCGCGGCCGCCCTCCTCGCCGGCCTCCGCGCCGCCACCCGGCTCGCCGGCCACCTCGCGGCCGGGACGCGGGAGAGCCACCGCGGTCCGACGGCACCGCCGGAGGCGGGGCGGTCCGCGACGCCGCGGGGCGGCGGGATGCCTGGGGGCTGGCCGTGGAACGGCTGGAGCGGGGGGTGGCGCGGGAGTTCGGGGCGGGGGGGTTTCAGCGGTACCCGGGTGGGGGTGGGGCGGACGCGGCGGTGACGTGGCTGGGGCCGCCGTTCGGGCCGGACGACCCGGCGGTGGGGCGGGCGGTGAGGACGGCCTGGCGGCGGTTGACCGTCGGCCGGGGGGGCGGTGCCGGGGCGGCCGTGGCTGGGGAGCGACCCCTGGACCCCGGCGACGGCGTCCTTCGCGCTGGCCGCCATGGCCTCGGGCGACCTGGCGGCGGCGGAGGCCCGGCTGGCCTGGCTGCTCGAGCACCGCACGGCGCTGGGGGCGTTCCCGGAGCGGGTCGGGCGGGACGGCGGCGCGCCCCGCTCGGTCGCGCCCCTTGCCTGGACCCACGCGATCGTCCTGCTGACCCTGGTCAGCCGCGATCGCGCGGTTCCAACCCCCTGACCTCGGCCTCAGGAGCGGACGGCGAGCTCGCCCCGGCGGCGGCCCTGACGGGGTCGGCGGCCGCCGCGGCGGCGGCGAGGGGACCCTCGCCGGCGGCCTCCTCGTGGGCGACGAGGCGTTCGTTGAGCAGGACGTTGAAGGCGGCGGCGATCGGGATGGCCATCAGGGCGCCGACCAGGCCGAGGACGGTGGCGCCGATGAGGCCGGAGATGAGGACGGCGGCCGCGCCGAGCTCGACCGTCGTCTTCAGGACCCGGGGGGCGATCAGGTAGTTCTCGAGCTGCTGGTAGGCGACGAAGAAGGCGGCGACCAGGACGGTGGTGGGCCACAGCTCGGTGGTGAACAGGGCGACGGTGACGCCGAGGATCGCCCCGAGGGTGGCGCCGATCATGGGGATCAGGTCGCAGATGGCGACCAGGAAGGCCAGCGGGACCGCGAACGGCACCCCGAGGATGGTGAAGGCGATGAAGGACACCACCCCGGCGATGAGCGAGATGATGATGTTGCCGATCATGTAGCCGCCGACCTTGTCGACCACCAGGTCGACGACCCGCCTGGCGCGGGGGCGGCGGTCCATCGGGAACAGGCGGACCACCCCGGCCCGGATCCTCGGCATGTCGGCCATGAAGTAGACGGTGAACACCAGGATGGTGAGGCTGTTGAACACCGCCCCGAACGCCCGGCTGGTGAAGCCGAGCAGGCCGGTCCCGAGCCGGCTCGGCAGCGTCCCGACCAGGCCCTGGAGCTGGTCGGAGATGTGGTAGCGGTCGTCGAGCTGGCGGAACTGCGACGAGCGGTCCTGCAGGCGGCTCAGCTGGCCGGGCAGGTCGTCGATCAGGTTGCGGCCCTGGGTGACCAGCGGCGGGATCACCGAGATCAGGAACGCGGCCACCAGGGCGATGGCCAGCACGAGGATCAGGGTGACCGCGACCCCGCGGGGGATGCCCCGCCTGGCCAGCAGGCGCACCGCCGGGTCGAGGCTGACGGCGATGAACAGCGCGATCAGGATCCGCACCAGGATGGCCCTGACCGTGTACAGGGCGTACAGGCCGATCACGGTGGTGGCGACGCCCAGGCTGAACAGCGCTCCCCAGCGGAACAGCAGCGCCGGCCCCAGCCGGTCCGGAGGCGTCGAAGGCTCCATGCACGGATGCTACCCCGCCCGGTGGCCCCCAGGACCGGCCCGCCACGGGTTCGATCCTGGTGATGTCACCGGTACGACACCGGCCCGTTCCCGGTAGGTTCCCTCTTGCCCGACGAGATGGACGACGAGATGCTTGAGCCCATGACGGGCGGCCGGAGGAGCGGGAGATGAGCGAGCAGGCGACCGAGGCGACGACCAGGCGCTCCTCGCCGGCCAAGATGACCCTGCGGGTGGCCGTGTCGCTGCTGCTGGTCGCCGTCATCTTCTGGTACCTGCTCAGGGACATCTCCCTGGCCGACGTGTGGGCGGCCATCACGGCGATGACCTGGGGCGAGCTGGCCGGCCTGGCCGTGGTCGCCGGCTGGAACCTGTGCACCTACGCGTTCGTGTGGATGACCGTCACCCCCGGCCTGACGTTCGGCCGGGCCATGGTCATGACCCAGGCCACCACCGCCATCACCAACACCGTCCCCGCGGGCTCGGCCATCGGCATCGGCATGACCTATGCGATGCTGCACAGCTGGGGGTTCTCCCGCTCCCGGACCACCATCGCCGTGCTCGTCTCCGGCGTCTGGAACGCCTTCGCCAAGCTGGCCATCCCGGTGCTCGCCCTGGCCCTGGTCGCCCTCCAGGGCAACGCCAGCGGCGCCCGGATCACGGCGGCCCTGGTCGGCATCGCCGGCCTGATCGCCGCCGTGGTGGTGTTCGCGCTGATGCTGCGCAGCGAGCGGATGGCCGAGAAGGTCGGGGTGACGGCCGGCCGGGTCGCCTCCCGGCTGCTGGCCCTGATCCGCCGCCCGCCGGTGCACGGCTGGGAGATCGCCACGGTGAAGTTCCGCAACCAGACCGTCGACCTGCTGGAGCACGGCTGGTTCCCGATCACCGCGGCCACCGTGGTCAGCCACCTGTCGCTGTACCTGGTGCTGCTGGTCTGCCTGTGGGACGTCGGGGTCAGCAACGCCGAGGTCAACTGGGCCGAGGTCCTGGCCGTGTTCGCCTTCGCGCGGCTGGCCACCGCCATCCCCTTCACCCCCGGCGGGGCCGGGGTGGTGGAGGCGGTGCTGATCACCGGCCTGACCGCCGCCGGCGGCGACAAGCCCGAGGTCGTCGCCGCCGTGCTCGTCTACCGGGCGCTCACCTGGGGCCTGCCCATCCTGGTCGGGGTGGGGTGCCTGCTGTGGTGGCGCAAGCAGTCGCTGAGCACCCCCGCCGACGAGGCCGCCCCGACCGGGGCCGCGGGGCCATGACCGCCGGCCGGCGCATCGAGCGCCGCCCGAGCGACCTGATCTGGCTCGCCGCCGGGGCCGTGGTGCTGGTGCTGTGCGCCCTGCCGGTCCACGCCGACCGCGTCGGGGCGCTCGAGGCCGACATCTTCCGGCTGGTCAACGACCTGCCCAGCGTGCCCTTCCCGATCGTGTGGGTGCCGATGCAGCTGGGCAACCTGCTGGTCGTGCCGGCGGCGGTGCTGGCCGCGCTCGCCTTCCGGCGCTGGCGGCTGGCCGCCGGGCTGGCCCTGGCCGGAGCCGGCGTGTACGTGCTGGCCAAGGTGGTGAAGCGGTTCGTCGAGCGGGGCCGGCCCAGCGACGTGCTCGACGACGTCGTGGTCCGCGGGGCCGCGCCCCACGGGCTCGGGTTCGTCTCCGGCCACATCGCCGTGATCACGGCGCTCGCCCTGGTCGCCTGGCCGTGGCTGCCCCGCTGGGGCCGCTGGGCGGCGGGCGCGGCCGTGGCCCTGGTGTTCTTCACCCGCATGTACGTCGGCGCCCACCTGCCCCTTGACATGGTCGGCGGGGCCGCCCTCGGGGTGGCCGTCGGCGCCCTGGTCCGGCTGCTGCTCGGCGTCCCCGCCCGCGCCTCCGGCCCCGCCGGCGACGCCGCGGCGGCGGCCGCCGACACCACGAGGGCCGCCTGATGGCCTGGCTTCCCCGCCCCGGCTACACCCGCCACCCGGGCGACGCCCTCCGGGTCGTCCTGGGCGGCGCCGTGCTGGCCGTGACCACCACGGCCATCCACCGGGACTTCGTCGGCGACCGCGAGGCGGCCCTGTTCCGGGTGGTCAACGAGCTGTCGCTGCCCGGCTGGACCTGGCCCGGGGTGTGGCTGGTCATGCAGCTGGGGGTGATCGGGGCCGTGCCCCTGGTCGCGGTCCTGGCCCTGGCCACCCGGCGGCTCCGCCTGGCCCTTGACGCCGTCCTGGCCGCCGGCAGCATCTACCTGATCGCCAAGCTGGTGAAGGAGTTCGTGCAGCGGGGCCGGCCCCAGACCCTGCTGGACGACGTCAACATCCTCGGGGAGCCGGCCCGCGGCCTCGGGTATGTCTCCGGGCACTCGGCGGTGGCCGTGGCCCTGGCCACCGTGGCCAGCCCGTACCTGGGCCGGCGGGCCCGGCGGGTCGCCTGGGTCCTGGCCGGCTGCGTCTGCCTGGCCCGCATGTACGTCGGGTCGCACCTGCCGTTCGACGTGGTCGGCGGGGCCGCCCTCGGCTGGGCGGCCGGGTCGCTGGTGCTGTTCGTGCTCGGCGCCCCCGACCCGCGCGTGCCCCTGGGCAAGCTGCGGGCCGCCCTGACCGAGCACGGCCTCGACCCGGCCGGCCTGACGCCGGTCGGGGGCGACCCGCGCCGCTCGGCCTGCTTCGTCACCGGGGGAGGGGAGCCGCCCGAGCTGTTCGTCAAGGTGGTGCTCAGGGAGTGGCGCGACGGCGACCTGCTGTGGCGGGCCTGGCGGCGGCTGTTCCGGTGGCGCCAGACCCGGCCGGTCCGGGTCGGCTCGCCCCACCACGAGGTCGAGCACGAGGCCTCCATGGCCCTGCTGGCCGCCACCGCCGGGGTCCGCGTCCCCAGGGTGCTGCTGGTCCGCTCCTTCGACAGCGGCGCCGGCATGCTCGTCCAGGCGCGCGTCGCCGGCCGCGACCTCCAGCAGCTCGAGGCCGACCTGGTCGAGGACGCGCTCCTCACCGAGCTGTGGCGCCAGGTCGCCCTGATGCACCGGGCCGGGATCGCCCACGGCGAGCTGGTCCCGGCCAACTGCATGGTCGACGAGGAGGGCCGGCCCTGGCTGGTCGACTTCGACCAGTCGCGGGTGGACCCGGACAAGGCGGCGCTGGAACGCGACCGGGCCGAGCTGCTGGCCGGCCTGACCGCCCTGGTCGGCCGGGAACGGGCCCAGCGGACCGCCGAACAGGC
>CAWFZX010000005.1:0-94058 GCA_963820375.1 uncultured Alphaproteobacteria bacterium
GTTTATCAGCCAGTCGATGGCTTGCCAGTGAAAACCGCCAATTGATCGTCGAAAGCACGCTTGTAGGCGGGCCGCGCTTCGCCACGGGCGACGTAGGCGGAGAGGTTCGGATATGTCTTCAGTAAACCCGATCCGCTCAACCTGCGCAGCACGGTCACCATCAATAGGTCACCGGCGCTGAAGGCATCGTCGAGCCAGTCGGCATCTCCAAGCCGACTGGAAAGTTGGCCCAGCCGTACACGGACGCGATCCTCGAGGATAGGCAGGCGCTCCTGATACCAGCTCTTGTCGTGCTCCACGAGCGTGGCGATTTCGCGATCAAGGATCGGCGGCTCCACCGTGTTAAGCGCGGCAAACATCCATGTGATCGCGCGCGCCCGGGCATTGGCATCGTCTGGCAGCAGCCCCGCATGGCGCTCCGCGATATGGAATACGATCGCCCCCGACTCGAAGAGGGCTAGCTCGCCTTCTTGATAGGTCGGAATTTGCCCGAAAGGATGCAGCATAAGATGCGCGGATTCCTTCATCTCACTGAACGAAACCAGACGGACGTCGTAAGGCTGGCCCACTTCTTCAAGCGCCCAGCGAACGCGCATGTCACGCGCCAGTCCCTTGCCGCGATCGGGCGACCGTTCAAAAGCGGTGATGGTGGGGGTCATTGGCACGCTCCTGGTGATTGCATAACGCCAGCGTGCGTCACGTCGTTGATTGCGCAGGCTTTTCGCATGGTGATCTCTCCTTTCGGCTCACTCTCTGCAAGGTTGGCAGGAGAACCTGCCCGTGTCCGGTTAATTTTGGCTCAGTGAAGCCCAGGTCGAACGCATCAAACCCTATTTTCCCGCGGTCACATGGCGTGCCGCGTGTGCCAACGAGGCTTTGCTGCTCAGGTGGCTTCGTACCAGAAAGCCAATGTGGCGATCGATCGCAACGGCTGCAATCGAGCGTCAACCGAGCTGTGGTTGCGCAAAATCATTTGGCTATTCGAAAGCCAAGATTGCCCGACGAACTTTCAGGCGAGTTCGAGCTGCGAGCCGCGACGCGGTAGCGGTTGCAATAGGAGGCATGGCAGAGGAAGGAGCCGCCGCGCATCGAACGGCGGCCTGTGGGCTGCGCAAACAGCGGGTTCTGCGCCGCCGTCTCACGGTGATAGGCCGAGCTGAACCAGTCGGCGCACCATTCCCACACATTGCCGCAGGCATTGATCAGCCCCAATGCGTTGGGCTCGCCGTCGGCCGCGGCAACGGGCTGCGGCCGCCACCCTGCCTCGGGTGCGTTTGGGAACGACCCACGCCAGACGTTGCAGCGCGGCACGCCGTTTCGCATGAGGTCGTCGCCCCAGGGAAAGCGGGCGCCTTCACGGCCGCCGCGCGCGGCGCACTCCCATTCCGCCTCGGTCGGCAGGCGTGCACCGGCCCAGCTGCAATAGGCCGTGGCGTCGTTCCAGGAAACGTGCACGACGGGGTGGTCGATGCGCTCGTAGATGTGTGAGCCGGGACCCTCGGGACGTTGCCACGACGCGTCGGCGAGGGCTAACCACCAGGGCGTGTCCTGCACGGCCTGGCGGACGTGCTGCCGGTACTCTAATGGGACCTGCAGGTAGAAGACGAACGAGGAGCCCAGGCGCTCGGCATCGGTCACGTAGCGCGTGGCGCGGACGAACGCGCCAAACGCGCGATTGGTGACGCTGGTTGCTGCAATCGAAAAGGTGTCGAGCGACACGCGCCGAACTGGCCCTTCACCGTCCGCCGGCACCGCCTCGCTACTTTCGCTTCCCATCGTGAAGGTGCAGGCGCCGATCGGGATCAGGTTCGTTGGCGCGTCTGCAGCGGCGCCGGGCGCAATTGTAGGGGCTGCCGCGGCGGGCACCTGATCTCGTCTAGCCAGGACGCAGCAGGCCATCGGCTCACTCCTGGTCCTTCTCCCAGAACGCGCGGGTGACGCCCTGGCTTGCCATTAGCGCTACGATCTTCTCGCGATCGATCACGCCGCACCGCTTCGCCCAGGCATCGTACTGCCGCGCCATGTCGGCGACACGGTCGGGATGCATGGCGGCAACATCGTTGAGCTCGGTGCGATCAGCCTCCATGTCGTAGAGCTCCCAGGCGCGCGGATAGTTGCGCACCAGCTTCCATCTGCCGATGCGCACGGCGGCATTGCCCTCATGCTCCCAGAACATCGGCGGCCGATCGAGACTGTCGCGGGCGAACGCGGGCACCAGCGACTGGCCCTCTAGCGGCTCGATCGCCGCGCCCTCCCAGGTGCTGGGATAGGGCGTGTCGGTGATGTCGAGGATGGTGGCCATGATGTCGGGCAGGTAGCCCGGCGCGTGGCGGATGGCGCCCTTGTCGGCGATGCCTTTCGGCCAGTGGATGATCAGCGGTGTGGAGATGCCGCCTTCGTGAATCCAGTGCTTGTAGAGGCGGAACGGCGTGTTCGAGAGGTTGGCCCAGGCCGTGCCGTAGCTCTGGTAGGTATTCTCCGGCCCCGGCATGCGGTTGGGGTCGTTGCCGAAGTGCACCGGCGCGCCCGCGCGTGTGTGCGACTTTGCGATCATCAGCTTGTTGACGAGTTCGTCGATGCTGACATCCTCGGGGATGTCCTCCGCACAGGCGCCGTTGTCGGCGAGGAAGATGACGAGTGTGTTGTCGAGCTGGCCCGATTTCTCGAGCGCGGCAAGGATGCGGCCGATACCCTGGTCCATGCGATCAATTTGCGCCGCGTAGACTTCCATGCAGCGCAGCAGCCAGGCCTTGTGCTCGGCGTCCGTCCACGGCGGCTGCGTGGGATCGCGTGGGCTGAGCTTCCAAGCCTTGTTGAGGATGCCCCACGTGATCAGTTTGTCGAGCCGCTCCTCGCGCAAGCTATCCCAGCCCTTGTCGAAGCGGCCCTTGTACTTGGCAATGTCCGCGTCGTGCGCGTGCAGCGGCCAGTGCGGAGCGGTGTAGGCCACGTAGGTGAAGAACGGCGTCGCCGGCCGCTCGCGACAATGCTTTGCAATGAAGGCGACCGCCTGGTCGCTGATGGCGTCGGTGTAGAAGAAACTGTCCGTTTTCGCTTCGTGCTCGATGTTGTCGTTGCCGCGCGTGAGCGTGTTGGGGTCGTAGAAGCTGCCGGCGCCGATGATCGTGCCATAAAACTCGTCGAAGCCGCGCTGCAGCGGCCAGGTGTCGGTCGGGTTCGTGAGACTGCTGGCGACGTGCCACTTGCCGCTCATGTAGTTGCGGTAGCCCCCAGCCTTGAGTGCCTGGGGGATGGTCACGCAGCGCTTGTTGAGATTGCCGGCGTAGCCCTCGGGGCCGGAGTCGTAGGTGAGGATACCGACACCGGTCTGATGCGGATGGAGCCCTGTGAGCATGGACGCACGAGAGGGGCTGCAGCGTGCGGTGTTGTAGAACTGCGAGAAGCGTAAGCCGTCGCGCGCCAGCCGGTCGAGGTTGGGCGTATCGATCTCGCCGCCGTAGCACCCGAGGTCGGAGTATCCCATGTCGTCGTTGAGGATGAGCACCACGTTCGGCTTGGTTGCGGTCATGTCAGATCCATTCTGGTCCTACGAGAAGTCAAGAACTAGAGGCGGCTGCCATCGTTCGGATCGAACAGATGGGCAGCGTGCGGCGCGAAGCTGAGAAAGACGTGGTCACCACCTTTGCGGGCATTCTGCAGGTCGCCCTTGACCTTGAGTGGCCGGCCGCCGGCGGTGAGGCTGATGATGGCGGTGTCACCCAGGTCCTCGATGCGCTCGATATGCGCGGGCAGGCCAGCTGGGCCGATGCGCAAGTCGCTGGGGCGGACACCCAACATCACGTCTCTCGCTACCGGTGTGGTCTGCGCGACCTGCAACACATGGCCATCGACGGTCACGGCATCGTTGGCCCAGCTGCCCGCCATCAGGTTCATCTGCGGCGTGCCGACGAAGGCAGCGACGGCCACTGTCTGCGGCCTGGCGAACACCTCGCGCGGTGTGCCAACCTGCGCGATGTGCCCTTCCATGAACACGGCAATGCGGTCGGCCAGCGTCATCGCCTCTTCCTGGTCGTGGGTGACATAGACCGTGGTGGTGCCGAGCGAGCGTTGCAGCGCATGCAACTCCAGCCGGGTCTCGAGCCGCAGCTTGGCGTCGAGGTTCGACAGTGGCTCGTCGAGCAGGAACAGGCGCGGGTGGCGCACGATGGCGCGGGCGAGTGCGCAGCGCTGTTGCTGGCCGCCCGAGAGTTGGCCCGGCTTGCGCTCCAGCAGGTGGCCAATGTTGACTTTAGCGGCTGCGTCGGCGACCTGCCGTTCGATCTCCGCCGGCTTCACGCCGACCATCTTGAGCGGAAAGCCGATGTTCTGGGCGACCGTCATGTGCGGATAGAGCGCGTAGCTCTGGAACACCATGGCAACGTCGCGCTCGCCCGGCTCCTTATGCGTCACGTCCGCGCCGTCCATCATCACGCGGCCGCCGCTGACGGGCTCGAGCCCCGCCATAATGCGCAGGGCGGTGGTTTTGCCCGAGCCGGAGGGACCCAGCAGCACGAAGAACTCGCCGGGGTTGATAGTGAGATTGATCCCGTGCAGCACAGTCGTCGTGCCGTGCCGCTTGACGACGCCTTCGAAGTGGACGCTGCCGTTGGCGCTCATCGCCGGCCACCGCCTTTCACGGCACCGACCGTGAGGCCCTTGACGATGTGGCGTTGGGCGAAGATGCCGATCAGGATCACGGGCAGCATCGCCAGGATCGCACCGGCGGCGAGCCGCGACCACTGGGTCTGCTCGACCGAGATGAAGTTGAACATGGCGACCGTCACCGGACGCACGCGGTTGCCGCCGAGCACGACCGCGAACATGAACTCGTTCCAGGCATTGAGGAACACGAAGATGGCTGTCACGGCGATGCCGCCGCGCACCTGCGGCAGGACCACGTACCACAGTGCGCGCAGGCGTCCGGCGCGATCGAGCAGGGCGGCTTCCTCCATCTCGAAGGGGATGTCCTCGAAGTAGGACACCATCAGCCAAATGGCGAAGGGCAGCGAGAAGGTGAGGTAGATGACGGTGAGCCCGGTGTAAGTGTCGAGCCAGCCGATCTTCTGCAGCACGAGGTAGTAGGGGATGATCAGGCCGACGGGCGGCAGCATCTGCGTGACGAGCACGTAGAAGCCGGATGCGCGCTTGGCCGGGTAGCGCAGGCGTGCCAGCGCGTACGACGCCGGCACGGCAAACAGCATGGTGAGCAGCGTCGCTGCCAGGGAGACGATCGAGCTCGAGACGATGTTGGGCAGGATCGACGAGGCGCCGAACAGCACCTCTCGATAGCTGTCGAGCGTCGGCTTGAACAGCCAGACCGGCGGGTAGGCCAGCACGTCGCGCTCGGTCTTGAACGACGTGAGTAGGCCCCAGATGACGGGGAACGCCCAGATGGCGAGGCCGAAACCGGCGGCGGCGGCGAGCGCGATCTGGCGATGGGCGGCAGCGGGGCTCATGCGCGCGCCCGCCGCAAGCGGAACAACAGGTAGGAGATGGCAATGGTGATCGACATCAGCACCATCGCCAGGGACGAGCCGTAGCCGAGGTTGAGCTCGCTGAAGGACGTGCGATAGGCGTAGAGGTTCAGGATCTCGGTGGCCGAGCCAGGCCCGCCGCCGGTGGCGGCGAAGATCGCCGCAAACGCCGACAGCGCCGTCATCATGCGCAAGATGAGCACCATGACGATGGCGGGGCGGATCAGCGGCAGCGTGATGTAGAAAAACCGCTGCCAGGCGCTGGCCCGATCGAGGCGAGCGGCCTCGTAGACGTCGGCGGGCAGCGTCGCCAGTGTTGCCAGCAGGACCAGGAACGCGAACGGCGTCCATTGCCAGGTGTGAATGGCGATCACCGAGATGAGCGCCAGCTGCGGGTCGCCGAGCCAGTTGTGGCTGCCGAGGCCGAGCGAGCGCGTGACCAGATCGACGAGGCCGACGTCAGGCGCCAGGACCAGCGTGCGCCAGAACAGGCCCACCACCACGGGCGCGAGCACGATCGGCAGAATGGCGGCGATGCGGAGCGCACCCTGTCCGCGCGGGAACCGCAGGACGAGAAGGGCTAGCGAGAGGCCGATCACAACCTGCAGGACAACGGTAGAGCCGGTATAGACGAGGGTGAGGAGCAGCGAATTCCAGAAGCGCGGATCGCTGCCCATCTTCATGTAATTGCCGAGGCCGGTAAACCCGGAGAGCCACGGCATGCTGAGGTCGAGGCGATAGAGACTGTTCCAGGCAAGGTAGACGAGTGGCACGGTCGTGGTTAGCAGCAGCACCGCGAGAGCCGGGAAGAAGAGTGCCAGCGCAAAGCGCCGCTCTTGCGACTCGAGCGTCGGCAGGTGCGGTCCCGGCATTGGCGCAACGTCAGCCCTTGAGGATCTGCTGGATGCGGGTCTGCGCCTCGTCCAGGGCTTCCTTGGGTGGCTTCTGGCCAACGAGCGCGGCCTGGATGGCGGTGGCCATGGTCTCGCCGATGGCGGGCCACTGCGGCAGGCGCGGGCGCCAATCGACGTCCGTGTCCTGCTCGAGCGACTCCAATGCCGCCTGGATGAAGTTGTCGCCCGCGCCTTTCATGGCATCGGCGAACTCGGCCGACTTCCACTGCGATACGCGGTTGATGCCGGAGCGCTTGGCGGCGCCGGCGAACTTCCACGATGTGCGCGCCTGCGTCTCGGCCGAGGCCGCCCAGGTGATGAACAGCCAGGTCGCCTTCTTGGCCTTGTCGCTCAGGGCGGCGTTGATGGGCAAGCCCCAGTTCCAGATCGACGTCACGCGTTTGCCGCTCGGGCCCTTGGGCCAGCGGGCGTAGGCGATCTTGCCGACGACCTTCGATTTCTCAGGGTTGTTGATGACCGCGGCCGAAGAGTGCGCATCGATGTAGGTCGCAACCGAGCCCTGCGAGAAGGCGTCGGCGATATCGGGCCAGTTCCAATTGCGTACCGCCGGCGGCGAATACTGGCCGAGCGTGTTCACGTACCAGCTCAGGGCATTGACCGCTTCGGCTGAGTTGACCACGACGTTGCCGCCGCTGCCCCAGTTGCCGCCGAAGCCGCGCAGCAGCGATGGGTAGATGTACATGTTTTGCCCGGCGCCGGCGAAGCCGCGCAGTGCCAAGCCATAGGTGCGGGCGTTGGCGTCCGTCAGCGCCTTGGCGTTGGCGATGAGCTCGTCGTAGGTGTCGGCAGCCTTCAGGCCTTTCGCCGCGTACAGATCCTTGCGGTAGACTTGTACCGTGACCTCGCCGTCGTAGGGAATGCCGTAGGGCTTGCCATCGATGGAGTCGGCGTCGCGCCAGGCCTTGATGATGTCGTCGTAGTTGAACCACGCAGCGTCGGTGAGCGTCGCATCGCCGAGATAGCGATCCAGCGGCTCGACCCATTTGTTGGAGACGTAGAGCGGGTAGTACATCGGGTCGGCGGCGTGAGTGGCGTAAGTCGCCGTCTTGGACGAGAGATCGAGCAGCGCCTTCTGCCGGATCTGGCCCGGCGGCACCTTCTCGAAGCGCAACTTGATGCCGGTGAGCGCCTCAAACTGCGGTTGCAACGAGATCAGGTTCTCAAAGTAGCTCGCCGGAATGACCGCGACCGTGATCTGCTCGCCGTCGGCCTGCTGCCAGTTGATCTTGGCGGCCCGATAGGGCGCCAGGTCATCCTGCGCGAAGGCGGACGAGGGGAGTTGATGGGCCAGCAAACCGGCCACGCCGACCTTCACCCCCTGGCCCAGCACATCGCGTCTGCTAAGCCCCGTCGGACGCCTTGTCATGCTTGTGCACTCCTCTCCCGCTGGCTTGGCGAACGCCGGGGCGTGCAAGCGCCGGCGTGCCGCGTTTTTCTGTATTCGATTACATTTATGGTAGCAGCACCTTGCTCGGTGGGCAACGGCACGCCTATAGCTAGCAGTGTAATCGAATTCCAAGGGCGCAGGGGTGCTCCCGGTATGGCAGATCCAGGGTCCACGGCACGGTCCGGACGCAGGCCCAGCGCCAAGGACGTCGCACGGCTGGCGGGTGTGTCGACGGCCACCGTCTCGCGGGCCTTGAACGCGCCCGAGCAGGTCGATGCCGA
The DNA here is from genome assembly GCA_963820375.1 of uncultured Alphaproteobacteria bacterium. Taxonomy (GTDB): domain Bacteria; phylum Pseudomonadota; class Alphaproteobacteria; order Rhizobiales; family Hyphomicrobiaceae; genus AWTP1-13. The sequence goes on from CAWFZX010000005.1 coordinate 8,057, forward strand.
CACCCGGCGCCTCGTCAGCGATGCCGTCAGCAAGCTGCGCTACGTACCGCACGGCGCCGCTCGGGCCCTGCGCAGCCACCGCAGCCGCATGGTGGCTGCCATCGTGCCGTCGTTCAGCTACGCTCTCTACGCGCGCACCACCAGTGCCATGCAGGCCGTGCTCGACAACAACGGCTACTCGATGGTGCTGGCCGAGCATCACTACGACCTGAAGGAGGAGCTACGCATCACGGCGCAACTGCTGGGGCGCGGCGTCGATGCGGTCGTGTTCGTTGGTCTGCATCACGATCCCGCGCTGTTTGCGCTCCTCGCCGACTACGGCAGGCCCTACGTGCTGACCTGGGGCGTCGATCCCATGCGCCAGCACCCCAGCGTCGGCTTCGACAATCGTGCCGCCACATTTGCGATGACACGGCACCTGATCGGGCTCGGGCACCGGCGTTTTGGCTTGCTCAGTGCCGTTCCCGAGGGCAACGATCGTGCAACCGAGCGCGGCGCCGGTATGCGCGCGGCGCTTTCCCAGGCGGGTCTTGCGCTCGAGGAGGACTGCGTTGAGTACGGGGCCATCGATCTTGCTGCCGCGGCAGCCATGATGCGGCGGGTCCTGCAGGCGAAGCTTCGGCCGACGGCGATCGTCGCCACCAACGACGTGTTTGCCGTGGGCGCCATGATGGCGTGCCGGTCGGCTGGCGTGGCGATCCCCAACGAGGTGTCGATCACGGGTGTCGACAACACCGATCTCGGCGCCACGCAGACGCCTCCTCTCACGACAATTCGCACACCGATCGTGGAGGTCGGACGCGCCGCGGCCGAGCAGGTGGTCGCGCGTTTGGAAGGCAAGCCGCATACGAGCTTCGAGACCCTCCCGTTCGATCTCGTGTTTCGTGGTAGCACCGGTCCGGCACGGGCCTGAGGTGCTCTCAGCGGTGCTGCGCGACAAGCTCGGCACCCCTTTCGCCGATCATCAGCGCGGCGGCGTTGGTGTTCGCCGAGGTGATCCTGGGCATCACGGAGGCGTCGATCACGCGCAGGCGCTCGATGCCGTGCACCTGCAGCTGCGGATCGACGACCGCCATGCGGTCGGTGCCGATGCGGCAGGTGCCGACAGGGTGAAAGACGGTGCCGCCCTTCTCGCGCACGAAGCGGAGGAGATCGTCGTCGCCAGTGGCCTGAGGCCCGGGCAGCACCTCCTCGTCCCACAGCTCACGAAACGCCGCCTGCCGATAGATGTCGCGCAGGATCCGAACGCCCTCCACCGCAACCTTGCGATCGAGGTCGGCGTCGAGATAGCGCGGCTCGATCTTCGGCGGCGCCAGGGGATCGACGCTGCGGATGGCAAGGCGGCCGCGCGACTTAGGGTGGCATTGCCACATGGAAGCGGTGAAGCCCGAGAAGCGGTGCAGCGGGTCGCCGGGCTTGTCCACCGACAGCGGCATGACGTTGAACTGGATGTCGGGGCGGCCCCCCTTCGTGTGGCTGGTGCAGGCCGCGCCGCCGACCTGGCCGGCGCCGATGGTCAATGGCCCGCGGCCGTGGATCAGCCAATCCCAACCCATGCGGGCGAGGCGGACGGGGTTGCGGACGTCGTCATTGAGCGAGTTGCGCGCCTTGAGATGGACGATGGTGCGCGCCTGGTAGTGGTCCTGCAGGTTCTCGCCGACGCCCGGTAGGTCGGCGACGACCGGAATGCCAAGCGTCCGCAGCAGGCCGGCGGGGCCGATGCCGGAGAGCTGCAAAACCTGCGGCGATTGTAGCGCGCCACCGGCAAGGATGACCTCGCCGTCGGCCTGTGCCGTTTCGGCGGCGCCGTATTTGACCCATTCTACGCCGGTGGCGCGCGAACCCTTGAGCAGGACGCGCGTGACATGTGCTGCCGTCACGACCGTGAGGTTAGGGCGCGCCATGGCTGGCCGCAGGTAGGCGACAGCGGCACTCTGCCGCCAGCGCTTGCCGACGCTCAACTGGTAGGCGCCGACGCCGTAGGTGGTGGCACCGTTGAAGTCGTCGTTGCCCGGCAGTCCGAACTCGCGGGCCGCCTGCAGCCAGGCGCGGCAGGCCGGATGGTCGTTGCGTAGCGTCGACACCTGCAAGGGGCCGTGCGCGCCGCGGTACTGGCTCGGCGGGCCATCGAAGCTCTCGAGTTTCAGGAAGTAGGGCAGCAGCTTGCGGAAGCTCCAGCCGGTTGCGCCGAACCGTTCCCAGTCGTCGAAATCCTGGTGTTGTCCGCGAATGAAGATCAAGCCGTTGATCGAGCTGGAGCCGCCGAGGACACGCCCGCGCGGCCAGACGATGCCGCGTCCCGCCGTTCCTGCCGACGGCTCGGTGGGAAACAGGCGTGCGAAGCGTTGATCGTAGATGGTGCGGAAGTAGCCGACCGGCAGCTTGAGCCAGAAGTGGCGGTCACGTCCGCCGGCTTCCAGCAACAGGACGCGACAGGTCGGCTCGGCGGAAAGCCGGTTCGCGAGCACGCAGCCCGCCGAACCGGCCCCGACGATGATGTAATCGTATGCCTTGGCGCCCAACGCTCAGGCCTTGGTGGCATCCATGTAGATCGAGGGGTCGAAGTACTGCGACGCCGGGATTGGGTTTGGGATGTTGCCGGTGGCGACGAAGAAGTCGGTGACCTGCTGCAACCACTTCGTGACGGTGCCGTCGCCGAAGAGCTTGCGCCATTCGGCGATGGGGAACACCTTCTGCGCCGCGAACTGCTCCTTGAAGTCGGCGAGCGGCACCTGCGGGTACTGTTTCTTCTGCAGGATCTCGAGCGCCTCGTCGGGCTTGCCGGTCAGATAGTCGTTGCCCGCCGCCCAGGCCTTGACCACGCGCACCAGCACCTCGCGGTTCTTGGCGTGGAAATCGGCCGTGGTGGCCCAGCCCGACATGATGGCGGCGTCGGGATAGTAGGTGGATGCGTCTACCAGCTTCCTGGCGCCCGGCACCTTATCGCGCACCGTGATGTTGAACGGCACCCATAGGGCGACGGCCGGCACGGCGCCGGAGATGAAGGAGGTGACGGCGTCCGGCATGCGCTGGTTCAGGATCTCGACATCGCTCGCTGCCAGGCTGTTGGCTTTCATGGCGGTGCTCAGGAACACGTGCGCGGTGGTGCCGGCGGTGGTGGCGATGCGCTTGCCCTTGAGATCAGCAAAGGTCTTGATCTCGTCGCGCACCCAGAGCTGCGCGGTGGCGAATTCGACCGCGTTGGCGAGGAACATTTTGCCCTGACCACGCGCCGGGAAGTTGGAGATGACCGCGCCCGTCGAGAGCATGTCGAGGCTGCCGCCGATCATGGCCTGGAACAGCTCCAGTCCGGTCTGGAACAGCTTGAATTCGGGCTCCAGCCCGTTCTTGTCGAAGGCGCCGAGATGGTCGGCCAGCCACATTTGGCCATCGACGGCCAGCGTGTGCAGGTAGCCGATGCGGATCTTGCTCTTGGCCTGCGCGATCGCCGGTGCGCCGACGGCCGCGACGCCGGCCAGTGCGCTGCTGCCGTGCAGGAATGCTCTGCGGTTGATGATCATGGGTTCCTCCTTTGCCAATGGATCAGGTCATTGCCGGTGCGCGCTGCCGCGCCTGCTCGGCGTATTCCTGCATGACGAGATCGCGCACGTGGGCGCGCAGCTCGCCGAACTCGGGGCTCTCGTGCAGCGCGCTGGCGCGCGGATAGGGAAACGGCACCTTGATGATCTCGCGGATGTGCGTGGGCCGCGCGGTCATGACAATGATGCGGTTCGAGAGATAGACCGCTTCCTCGACGGAGTGGGTGATGAGCATCACCGTCTTGTTCTCGGCGGCCAGCACCTCGAGCAGCAGGTCCTGCATGGCGGAGCGCGTCTGCGCATCAAGCGCGCCGAACGGTTCGTCCATCAGCAGGAACTCCGGCTTGACGGCATAGGCGCGTGCCAGCGCCAGCCGCTGCCGCATCCCGCCTGACAACATGCGGGGCCAGGCGTCGGCAAACTCGGCGAGACCCATGAGCCGCATGTAGCGCTGGCAGATCTGGTCACGCTCGGCGGTGGTTGTGCGGTTGGCGCGCAATTTGAGCCCGAAGGCGATATTGTCCTTCACCGACAGCCAGGGGAAGACGCCGTACTCCTGGAAGATGACGCCGCGATCCGGCCCGGGGCGGGAAATGGGCTTGCCGTCGAGCGTGACGTTGCCGAAGGAGGGCTGCATGAAGCCCGCGACCATGTTCATCATCGTCGTCTTGCCGCAGCCGGACGGCCCGATCACCGAGACGAATTCGCGGTGGTGGATGTCGTAGGTGACGTCGTCGACGACCTGCATGTGGCCGCCGTTGGGTGTCGGGAAGCGCACCGACACGTTCTTGAAGGAGATGCGCGGGGCGCCGGGCGTCATGCGATGCGCTCCTGCCAGCTCACGAACCGGCGCGCCAGCGCGCGCAGTGCCAGGTCCATGCACAGGGCGACGAAGCCGATGCAGATGATGCCGACGTAGATGATGTCGAGCTGGAAGAAGGATCCGGCGTTCTGGATCAGGGCGCCGAGGCCCTGCTGGGCGGCGATCAGCTCCGAGGCCACCAACGTCGCCCAGGCGACACCGAGCGCCACGCGCAGGGCGGTCAGTATGTGCGGTACGGCCAGCGGCACGACGACCTTGCGGAAGATCTCGCCGTCGGTGGCGCCGAGCGTGCGGGCGACGCGCACATAGATCGGGCTGATCTGCGAGATGCCCTCGTACATGACGATCACGCCCGCGAAGAACGAGGCGTAGAAAAGGATGACGATCTTGGCGAGCTCATCGACACCGAAATAGACGATCACCAGCGGAATAAGGGCGATCGGCGGCAGCGCGCGGAAGAAGTTGATCAGTGGGTCGATGAAGGTTCGGATGCTCTTGTACCAGCCGAGCACGAAGCCGACGGGGACCGCGAGCGCGATGCCGCACAAGACGCCGAGGAAGACGCGCCGCGTCGACATCAGGATGTCAAGCGGCAGCCGGCTCTGCGTCAGCTCGACGAAGCGGCGCAACACGTCGCCTGGCGTGGGCACGAGCGCCGGATTGATGAGCCCGCTGTAGTGGACGGCGTACCAGCCTGCGAGCAGGACCAGCCAGGGCACAAGGATGAGGGCCGTTCGGCGCACGAAGAGAGAGGGTCCCGTCAGCTGGCTGGCGCAAACATTCTAAAAGTACTATGCATAGGATGTTTAGGGCAAGGCGCATGGCGAACGCCAATCACCGCATCTTCGGCTCAACGCCCATCCCGCGCTACCTGCAGCTCGCCGAGCTCATTCGGCAGCGGGTTGCCAAGGGGCATTGGCCTCCCGGTAGCCAGCTGCCTTCGATCGAGCATCTGATGGCCGAGTTCGACGTGGCGCGCGTCACGGTGCGGCAGGCCATCGCCATGCTGGCGGAAGAGCGGCTGCTCTCGCCACAGCGGGGGCGCGGCACCTTTGTCACCGGCCAGCCGGGTGCGCGCCGGCGGCTGCGGGTGGAATCGACACTCGAGGATCTCGTCGCCATGTATTCAGGCGACCGGCCGGATCATGCCACCCTGAGCGAAGGCATTGTCGCGCCGCTGCTTTCCGAGAGCGACGGCATCAAGGCGCCGAAGTACTTCTATTTGCGGCGTGTCCATTCGCGTGATGGCGAGCGCTATTGCGTCATCTCGATCTACATCGACCACCGCGTGTTCCGGCGGGCGCCTGCGCGCTTCCGGCGCGAGCTTGCTTTGCCCGTGCTGACATCGCTGCCCCGCCTCAAGATTGCCAGCGCCCGCCAGACGCTGACGATTTCGACCGCCGAAGTGGAGACGGCGCGGCTGCTAGCTATTCCGGTCAATGCTCCGGTCGCCGAGGTGCGCCGGGTGATGCAGGGTGTGGATGGAACCGTCATCTACCTGGCCGAGGTCACCTACCGCGGTGACTACATCCACCTGGAGATGGATTTGAAACCCTGAGCTCAGCCGGGATCGATTTGGCAGGCGCAGCGCACGCAAAGCGCCGCTTCCGGGATCGCTGCCGGCTCATCGCTGCCTTTGGAACGGTCGGCAGATATCCGGAAGCGGCCCGACCTGGTGGAGCGGGTTGGTTGACCCGCCGACGCATGCGGTGGGCCACCTTGAACTTTTCAACATGCCGGGTCTGCTTTGCCTGCGCTTTGGTCTCTGTCGGGCGCGCCTAGCCAGGCCATGCGTCCGCTTCGGCGCGACCGGGCCGAGGCGTGCGGCGTGCGGGGTCGGAGGCCTGCAGCAGAACGCCAAGCAAAATCAGAACGCCGCCGATGATCACGGCGAGCGACGTCGTCTCAGCAAAGAAAAGGTAGGTCCAGATCGGCGCTGCCACCGTCTCCGCCTGGGCCAGCATCACCAGCGTGACGCCCGGCACCACGCGTGACCCGCGTGCGAACAGCACAAGGCCGATCGCCAGGAAGACCCCACCGTGCAGCAAGCCGAGGACCGCATCGTGCGGGTTGGGCGCCAAGGGCAGACCGAGCCACAGCAAGGCAAGGGCACTGGTGAGCGCCGTGACGATGCCGACCGCGGCCAGCGCCGCATCGAGGTCCTGCGAGGCCGCCCCGCGCGTGGCCAGCGAATAGAGGGCAAAGCTGAAGGCGGTGCCGAGCGCGAGCGCGCGGGCCAGCCAGTCGCCTCCCCCGAACGCAGGATTGATCGCGTCGCCCTGCAGGCTGAGCCCGCTCATCAGGGCGACACCAGCGAGTGCCACGGCGATGGCGAGGACGCCAAGGGTGCCGATACGCTCGCCCAGCAGCGGCCGAGCGAGGACGGCCGCCATCAGCGGCGCCAGCGACATCAAAAAGAAAACCTCGGCCGTGCTGCCGGATTTGATGGCGGCGACGAACAGGATCTGGCTTGCCACCATGGCCAGCACCGACAGCGCCGCAAAACCGCCGAGGCGCCTGATCTGCACAAAGGGGTTTGTGCGGTGTCGGCGCGCCGCCAGGACCAACAGCACGCCACCAAACCCGAGCCCGCGCCAGAACAGGTATTGCCAAGCATCGCTGGACGAGGCGGCACGCAGGCAAAGGATGCCGAGGCTGAGCACCAGTCCGCCGCCGATGACGAGCGCGCAGCCGGTCCAATAAGAGGGTGCAAGGAATGGGCGCGTCATCAACCAGCCTCATGGGAAACGCATGGCGCTCCACATGCGCAAAAAGTCATGCCGCGACCTTGCGGGTTAACGGCGAGATCCGACCAGGGTCATGCAAGACCCTGCGACGCCAGGGGCCAATGCGCTACTGGCTCGCCGCCTCGGTCGGAGGTGCCTCTTCAAGGAACTGTTGCACGGTTCGGAACAGCAACACTCGGTTCCTTTCCATCAGGATGGTGTGCGTCCCTTCGCTCAGCATGGCGAGCCGCTTCCACGGGGCTTTGCTCAGCAACGGGAACAGCGTTTGGGCCATGTAAGGCGGCGTGTCCCGGTCCCACTCACCGACCACCAGGAGCACCGGTGCGACGAGCTTCTCCGGGTCCCAATAGGGCTTGGGCGGCGTCGCCGCCCAGAATTCCTGGCTGTCTTGGATCACGCCATTGGGGGCCCGCAGCGTCTTGCCGCCGCCCTTCGGATCGGTCGCAAAGGTGGCGTCCGCCCAGGCCTCGAACCAGCCGGCCGGGATCAGAGCGGCCTTCTTGTCGTCGGGCACCCCGGTCAGCCAGCGCGCCAGCGCCTGGTCGCGGCTCACGGTGCGGTAGGCGCCGAGCTTGCCCTGCACCTGCACGAGGGACGCCGTGGTGCGCAGCCACACCGGCGCGTAAAGCACCACCCGCGCGACCGTGTTGGCCCTTTCGGTGGCATAGCTGGCGACGATGGTGGTCCCCCACGACCAACCGATCAAGCTCAGTCTCTCCACCCCGCGCCGCTTCAGGATGTGGTCCACCACGGCGCCCACCGCTTTGACGGCCTCGCTGCCGCGCGTCAGGGGAGCGTTATCTTCGGCCGCCGCCTCCATGGCGGGGGACCGCGTCGAGCGGCCGTAGCTCGGCAGGTCGAGCGCATAAGTATCAAAGCCGCGCTCGGCCACATAGTCCATCCAGGACTTGCCGCCGAGAGACAGATCGAAGGCGGTGCCCGGATAGGTCGCGCCGTGCACGAAGATGACGATGCGATCGCTGCTAAAGGTCGTCGTGCCTTCGGGTCGCTTGTTGCGCACAAAGATCTGCGCGCCCTCGCCCAGTGGCACCATGATGTCTTCACTGGCAAGGCGCGGCGCCTGCGCCTGCGCCGGCGAGACGAGGCCGATCGCCATCGCCATCATCGCCACCAACTTGAGCATGGGTTCCTCCTCGAATATCCTTTGCCGCCATCCTCGGCCCCGACCGCGGCTGCCGTCAATGGCCAACAGGCTCGACCCTGGCCAGCCCGAGAAAAGAGCCGCCGGCTTGGACCGTTGGCGTCAGCCTCGCTCGCTCACGATCAGATTGCCGAGACGATCGACCACGGCCACTTGTCCCTGCAGGATGAGCGTGGTGGCGTCGAGCTGGGTGACGATGGCCAGGCCCTCAAGACGGGCGCCGGCGCCGAGACGTTCACGGGCATAGATCGTGGCTTCGGCCGCCCCGCTTTCCAGGAACACCGTGCGCTTGCCCCGGTGGGCGTCATCCAGTGCCGTGGCGGCCGGCAACTCGTTGAGCCGTGGCGTTGGAAAGACGCCTTGGGCATCGACCCGCAAGGTGACGAACTCGACCGGCGTGTCCTCCTGGGCAAAGGTATAGAGCCGCTCATGCAAGCGATGGAAGGTTGCAACGGTTGCCGCAGCCGCGGCCTCGGTCACCTCATGGCCGCCCCAGGGTACGGTGAGTTCGAAGCCCTGGTGCTGGTAGCGCAGGCTGGCGTACCAGAGAATGCGGCGCGCTGCGGCGGGGACCTCCTCTTGATCGAGCCAGGCGCGCGCTTGCCCGTCAAGACCTTGGAACACGCGGGCGACCTCGGCGGCATCGAAGGCGCCGGCCTTTTGCAGGCATGTGCGGGTGAACTCCGCCTTGAGGCTCGACACCAAGAGCCCCAGTGCCGAGAGCACGCCCGGCGCCGGCGGCACCACAATGGTGGGAATGCCGAGCAAGCGGGCCAGCGCGCCGCCGTGCAGCGGACCCGCCCCACCGAACGGCAGCAGGGAAAAGTCGCGCGCGTCGTGGCCACGCTCCACTGACACCACGCGAATGGCCCCCACCATGGTGTTATCGACGATGGCAAGAATTCCGCGCGCCGCCGCTTCGATGCTGAGCCCGAGGGGCTCGGCGAGCTTTTTGGCAATGGCGGCGCGTGCCCGAGTCGACATCGAGCGCGAAGCCGCCGCCCAACAGGTAGGGTGGCAGGTGACCCAGCGCCAAGTGCGCATCCGTCACCGTCGGTTCGCTGCCGCCGCGGCCGTAGCAGACCGGGCCCGGTTGGGCCCCGGCGCTTTCGGGTCCAACGACCATCGTGCCGCCCTCGGTCAGGCGGGCAATGGAGCCGCCGCCTGCGCCAATGGTCACCAGGTCGACCATGGGAAGGCCGACCGGCCAGCCGCCGATGCGGCCATTGGTGGTGAGGCCGGGTTCGCCGCCGTGGATGAGGGAAATGTCCGCCGAGGTGCCGCCGATGTCGATGCCGATGAGATTGGGATGTCCGGCGCTGGCGCCGACGTAGGCCGCGCCCACTGCGCCGGCGGCGGGGCCCGACAGCGCTGTCTCGACGGGGGCACGGCGCACGGTGCGCGTGCTGGTGACGCCGCCGCTCGATTTCATGAGCAGGAGGGGCGCGGCGATGCCCTCATCGGTCACGCGCCGATCGAGCTCGGCCACATAGGTCGACACCACCGGCATGACGAAAGCATTGAGGATGGTGGTCATGCTGCGCTCGTATTCGCGGAAGGTGGGCAGCACCTCGCTCGACAGCGAAACCAGCGCGCCCGGAAGTTCGGAACGCAGGATCTCACCCAGGCGGCGTTCGTGCGCCGCGTTGGCGTAACTGTGCAAGAGCACCACGGCGATGGCGGTGATCCCGCGCGCCTTCAGCGTGCGCGCCGCGGCGTACACGGCGGCCTCGTCAAGGGGCTCGAGCTCGTTGCCGTCGGGTTGCAAGCGGCCGCCGACCTCGAAAATCAACTCCGGCGGCACCGGACGTTTCGGCTTCACCCAGGCGAACAAGCTGGCACGGCGTGGTACGTCCTGGCGCCCGATCTCGAGCACGTACTTGAAGCCCGCAGTGGTGATCAGCGCGGTTTTGGCGCCCTTGCCCTCGAGGATCAGGTTGGTGGCCACCGTCGTGCCGTGCAGGACGCGGCCGACGTCGGCGGCTCTAAGCCCAGACGCCTTGAGCGCCTCGGCAATGCCGATGCCGAAACCGCGCGATGGGTCATCGGGTGTGGAAGAGGTCTTGGCCGTCCAAAGGCGTCCCGTCGCCGGGTCGAGCAGGGTGACGTCGGTGAAGGTGCCGCCCGTATCGACGCCGATCAGGCAGCCGTCCCGTGCTTTGCTGGGATTGGACATCAGGCCAGCACGTCGTGGTAGCCATGGCGGTGGAAGAGCTTTGCCTCGGGGCGGCGCGCCCGACGTTTGGCGGTGGCGGCGGCATCGACGGCGAGACCTGTTGCGTCCAGCATGACGCCATAGTGCGCCTCGGCGCTGGCGCGGGAGACGAAGCCGTCGCGCACATCGGCGGCGACGCGATCGGCCTCGCGGTCGAAGGGATGACCCCAGCCGCCGCCGCCTCCGGTCTCGACGCGCACGATATCCCCGCGCTTGACCATATTGCCGTCGCTCAAGGGCTTGAGGATGCGCTCATCGGGCCGTGCCGGATTGACGATGCAGCGCCCGGTGCCCGCCGCGTGCCCGCCCGCGACCCCCCAGGGCGGGTGGGTGACGCTGTCGATGCGCATGGACACCATGGCCTGCGGCGCCAGCACCTCGATCTCGCGGATAAGACCACAGCCGCCGCGCCAGCGCCCGGGGCCACCGGTGTCGGGATTGATGGCGTAGCGCAGCACCCGCACGGGGAAAACCGAATCCAAGAATTCGGAGGGGAAATTTTCCTGCGCCACCAGATAGACGGCATCGTTGCCGTCGGCGTAGGGACGCGCGCCGTAGCCGACGCCAAGCCCGTCCGACAACAGGAAGAGCTCGCCTTGGGCATCGCGCCCGCGCAGGTACCAGATCACGTAGGCGCTGTGCGAGGCCACCGCTTCGCCGGAGGTGGCGACATTGAGGAGCCCGAGGCAGGCCGCCATGTTGCGCATCATGGTGACGCCGCGCATACCCAACGGGGCCGGGAAGGTCGGTTGCAGGATCGAGCCGGGACGGATCACCACCTCGTCCAGCGCCCGTTCGACGCCGGCGTTGAGCAGGGTTTGCGAGCCGCCCAGCAAATAGGAGCCGAAGATCATCGCCGGTACCGGCGGGCTCATGAGAAAATTGACCGGTCCCGGCACCTGATCGTCGCTGAGGCTGGTGTCGAGGCGGATGCGGTCGGACGTAACATCGAGCGCATAGCGCAGCTTGATGGGCCCGTGCCCCTGGCCATCGCTGTCGATGGTATCGATAAAGGCGTGCCGGCCCTCGGGCAGCAAGGCTTTGAGTTTTTGCCGCAGCAGGGTCGCGGTCTCCTCCAGCAGCTGCGCGAAGGCGCTCGTCGTCTTGGCGCGGCCGAAGCGGCCGAAGAGTTCGACCAACCGCCGTTCGCCCAGCCGGATCGCCGCCATGGAGGCGCGGGTGTCGCCCTTGACCATCTCGGGAAAGCGCGAGTTGCGGTAAAAGACCCGCAACAACTCCTCGTGCACGACCCCCTCGCGCGCCACCCGCACGGGGGGCACGATGATGCCCTCCTGAAAGATTTCGGTACAGTCGGGCGACAGCGAGCCGGGGCGCATGCCGCCGATATCGTTAAAGTGCGCCCAGGACTGAGCGAAGGCGGAAAGCTCACCGTCGGCGAACACGGGGGCCACGAACACCTGGTCGGGCGAATGCGACACGGCCCCCTTTGAGGCGTAGCAGTCGTTGAACCAGTAGATGTCGCCGGGCCGCATACTGGAAAGCGGATAGTGCTCGGCAATCGGTCCCACGACGTCGCCGAACACGGGGAGATTCGAGCCGGCGATCAGCCGTCCCTCGGCATCGTAGAGGGCGGCATAGAAGTCCTTTTTCTCGCGAATGAAGGGCGACATGGCCGTGCGTTCGATCACAGCCTCCATCTCGCTTTGGATGGCGATCAGGGCGCCGCGCACGATCTCGAGCGTGATCGGATCGCAAAGGTTTTTGGCAGCTGTTGCCTGATCCTGCGCCATTGTCTGCCCTCGCCACAGCCTCACGGGACCCCGCTCGTGACATGCCCTTTAGTTTGCCGCAAGATGCCGCCCTTGCGGACGAGAATTGCAAAAAGCGAAGCTTGGCGAGGGGTGACGAGGGACCAGATGTCGGAAGAAAACGTCGTCAGCGCCGTGTCGGCCGCCAACGTCAAGGCCCACGTCGAGCACATCACCACCGAGATCCCCTCGCGTCTGGCGGGCTCCGCCAACGGCAAGCGCATGGCCGAGTACAGCGCCGCGGCGCTCACCAAGGATGGGGTATCGGCGACGGTGTTGGAAATGCCCGGGCTCGTCAGTTTTCCCGAACAGGGCGAATTGCGCGTTCTGGCACCGGTGGAGCTCGTGATCGAGGCCAATACCCTGGGCCACAGCCTGCCGACCTTGCCCGACGGCCTTGCCGGCGAGTTGCTGGACGTGGCGTCGGGGGCCTTTGGCGAATACGCGGGCCTTAACGCCACCGGCAAGATCACGCTTTCCGAGCTCTCCTATCATCCGGCCCGCCACGAAAAGCAGCGCATCTCCGCCCTCATGGGCGCCACCGGGTGCGTGATGATGAACTGGGGTCATCCGGAGAACACGGCGGTGCCCTTCGGCTCGGTCAAGCCCGTGTGGGGCAATCCGACGCCGGAGACCCTGCAGTCGGAAATGGCGCGGCTGCCCTGCGTCGGCATCGCGCGGACCGCCGGCCTCAAGCTGCGCCAGCTGCTGAAAGAGGGTCCGGTCCGCGTCTGCATGCGCGCCAACGTCGAAAACGCCTGGCGCCCCGTGCAGATCACCGTCGGCGAAATTGCCGGCCGCAGCCAGGATTTTGTCGTGGTCGGCGGCCACCAGGATTCCTGGCCGGGGCCGCAGGCGACCGACAACGCCGCCGGCAATGCCTGTATCCTCGAGCTTGCGCGGGTGTTCAATCAGCACCGCCACCAGCTGCGCCGCGGCCTTATCGCCGGGTTCTGGACCGGGCATGAGACGGGCACCATGATCGGCTCGTCCTGGTTCGTCGATCGCAATTGGGATCGTCTGCGCGAGCACGCCGTTGCTTACCTGCAGATCGATCAGCCGGCCTGCGCCGGCACCTCGCGTTGGAGTTCGGCCTCCAACGTCGAGCTCAAGCGCTTCCACCAGAGCGTGGAACGGCGCTTGCTCGGCAACCGGCCCTTTGCTTGGCGGCGGGCCGTGAAAAACGGCGATGCTTCTTTCTTCGGTTTGGGCGTGCCGATGCTGGCGGCGCAGGGCGCCTTCACCGAGGAGGAGCTGAAAAAAACCGCGCTCGCCAATCTGGGCTGGTGGCACCACAGCATCGAGAACACCATCGACAAGCTCGATTTCGAGTTCATGGCCGATCATCTGCGCCTCTACGCCGCCTATCTCTGGGACTTGTGTACGGCCGTGGTGCTGCCCTTCGAGTACGTCAGCGTCGCCGACGCCTTCATCGAGCGTCTCGACGAGCTCAAGGCCGGGGCCGACGGCATTGGTCTTGCCGGCGCCGTCGACAACGCCCGCGCCTTCAAGGCTGCCGCCGAAAAGCTCGAGGCCGTGGCGCAAACCTGGCGCCAGCGTTATGCCGCCAGCGAGAGCGCGGACGAGGCCGCTGCCGATCGTCTCAATACCTGTATGAAGCGTCTGTCGCGCACGCTGGTGCCGCTCGCCAGCACCTCCAAGGGGACCTACGGCCACGATCCCTATGGCTACACGCCGCAGGGCAGCATGATCCCAACGCTCTACGATGTCCCCCGCTACGCCAAACTCGGGGACGGCGAGGAGCGCTGGATGCTGGAAACGCAGTTGGTGCGGGACCGCAACCGCATCGCCGATGCCCTCATAGACTGTCGCCGCCTGATCGAGGGTACGCTGCGCGACCTTCATTGAAACGACGGGGAAGCCCCCATGCGCATCCTCTATCAGCTGACCAGCCCGATGCACAAAACCGTCGGCACCGCCGAGGTGGTGCGCCGGCAAGGCGTGCTGCAGGCAAACGCCGCGGCCGGCACGGAGGTGATCGCCGAGCCCACGGCCACGGGACCCGCGGCAATCGAAAGTGCTCACGACGCCGGCCTGGTGGTGCCCGAACTGATCCGCCTGGGACCACTGGCGCAACAGCGCGGGTTTGAGGCCCTGATCATCGGCTGCTACAGCGATCCCGGTCTCGACGCCTTGCGCGAGCTTCTCAGCATTCCCGTGGTCGGCCCCGGCGCGGCCTCCCTGCACCTTGCCGCGCAGCTCGGCACGCGCATGTCCGTGCTGACGCCCTCGGGCCGCGGCTATGGCCGCGTGGCGGCGCGCCTGCGCGCGCTGGGCTTGGCGTCGCTCTTGGCCAGCGTGCGCGGCATCGGCCTCTCCGTCATGGACCTCGCCAAACAGACCCCGGGCGCGCTCGACAAGGCGGCGGAAGCGGCCCAGGTGGCGGTACGCCAGGATGGGGCAGACGTGCTCGTCCTCGGCTGTATGAGCATGGCCTTCCTGCCCGATATCACGGTCAAGCTTGGCGAGCGCGCCGGCGTGCCCATCGTCAATCCGGTGTTGGCGGCGCTCAAGACGGCGGAAGCCCTGGTGAGCATGCGGCTCGCCCACAGCAAACAGGCTTGGCCGCTGCCAAAGCCTGAGGAGATCGCTTGAGGGCCGCGCCGTCGGCCGAGGCTTTGCACACGTGTGAGACGCGCTAAAAGGCAAAAGGAGATATCCGCCATGTCGACGTGGAGACGAGTGTTCGGGCTGGCAGCGCTGGCTGCGCTGATGGCGGTTGCGCCGCCGGCCGTGGCCGGGCCGCCGGGCGTGCTGGTGACGGGCGACAACCTGCCCGCCAACGTCGACCCGCATCAGATTTTCGATGTGCCGATGCAGTTCTACAGCCTCAACACCTACGACAATCTCTACCGCTACCAGGGCAACCCGCCCAAGCTCGAGCCCTGGCTGGCGCGGTCTCATACGGTGTCCGCCGACGGCCTCACCTGGGAGTTCAAGCTGCGCACCGATGCCAAGTTCCACGATGGCAGTGCGCTGGCCGCCGACGACGTCGTCTATAGTTTCAAGCGCGTCTTGGCGATCGGCAAGGGACCCTCGGGCGCCTTCAAGCCGGTGCTGAAACCCGACAACATCACGGCACCGGACAAGGAGACCGTGCGGTTCAAGCTCGAGACGCCTTACGCACCGTTTCTGTCGGCCATCCCCATTGTCGCGATCGTCAACCCGCGGGTGGTGCTGGCGCATGAGACCAACAGCGACTGGGGCGCGGCCTGGCTGGCTTCGAATGCGGCGGGGTCCGGCGCCTATCAGTTCGACGCCTCGACCTACCGCCCCCTCGAGCGCGCCGACCTCAAGCGCAATGACGCCCACTTCATGGGCTGGACCGACAATCCCAAGGCGCCAAAAGAGATCCAAATCCTGCCAACCCGGGAAACCTCGACCCGCGTGCTGGCGCTGCTGCAGGGCTCGGTCGACATGACCGACAGCTATCTGCCCACCGATCAGGTCGAGCGCATCCAGAAATCAAAGGGCGTGCACATCGAAAAGAACACGTCCATGCGCGTTTTCATCCTGCGCATGAACAACAAGAAGCCGCCCTTCGACAATATCAACGCGCGCAAGTGCTTCGCCCACGCCTTCAACTACGACGGCTTTATCAAGGAGATCTTGAAAGGCTACGCGGAACGCAACCCCGCGCCCATGCCCAACAATCTCTGGGGCTATCCCCAGGACGTGAAGGGCTATGACTACGACCTGAAAAAGGCCAAGGCCTTCTGCGACCAGGCCAAGGCGGAGGGGGCCCCCATCAACCGGCCCATTTCCATCCATATCCAGTCCCAGCTGGAACAGACCAACCAGGCCGCGCAACTGTTCCAAAGCGATCTCGCCCAGATCGGCATCAACCTGAAAATCATCTCCGACACCTGGGCGAATATCACCAGCAACACCGGCAAGGCCGAATCCACGCCCGACCTGTGGATCCATTGGGTGTCGACCTACTTCGTCGATCCGGAGAATTGGATCGGCCAGATGTACGACAGCCAGTTCCACGGCACCTGGAAGGCCTCGGCCTGGTATCAGAACGCCAAGGTCGACGAGCTGTTGCGCAAGGCGCGCGGCCTCACCGCCCAGGCCGAGCGGCAACCGCTCTACGAAGAGGCAACGCGCCTGATCGTTGCCGACAGTCCCGACATCTGGGTCTACAACACGGTGGAAATCCGTGGGCTGACCGACAGGGTCAAGGGCTTCCGCTTCTCGCCCGTGGGCTCCGGCGGCGAAATGCGCTGGGTGCAGCTCGAGTAGAGACCATCCTCCTCTCCCCGCCTCGGCGGGGAGAGGTCTTTCAGGGGCCGCATGCGGGCCCAAGACACTGGCAACGAGACGCAAGGGAGCGGCAACCGGCATGTTGGCCTTTATCCTGCGCCGCCTTCTTCTGGTCATTCCTTCGCTTGCCGGCCTGTTGGTCCTGACCTTCTTTTTGATACGGGTGGTGCCGGCCGACCCCGCCGCGGCGCTTGCCGGCGAGAACGCCACGCCGGCCCAGATCGCCGAGATCCGCCGCCAGTATGGGCTCGATCAGCCGCTTTACGTGCAGTTCGGCGTCTACCTGACCCAGGTCGCGCGCCTCGACTTCGGGGAGAGTGCCTACTCGCGCCGGCCGGTGGCCCTCGATATCAAGCAGCGCCTGCCGGCGACCTTGGAACTCACCATCGCCGCCCTTTTGTTTGCCACCCTTGCCGGCATTCCGCTCGGCACGCTGGCTGCCATCTATCACAACCGCTGGCCCGACACGCTGCTCCGGATCCTCTCCGTCGGCGGGGTGGCGATCGCCGCCTTCTGGTTTGCCATCGAGCTGCAGCTGCTGTTTGCCATGGACTTGGGTTGGCTGCCGCTCAGAGGACGCTTGAGCCCCGGCCTTGCCGCGCCGCCGGTGGTTACCGGCTTTTTGCTGATCGACAGTTTACTCGCCGGGCGCCTCGACGTCTTTGCCGACGCGCTGCGCCACCTGATCCTGCCCGCCTTTACGCTGTCGCTCGGTGGCGTTGCCACCATCACCCGCTTCACGCGCGCTGGCGTGCTCGACACCCTGCAAAAGGACTTCGTCACCTACGAGCGCGCGCAGGGCTTCCCGCCGCGGGCGCTGATCTGGAAGTTCGTGCTGCGCAACTCGGTGGTGGCGGCCATCACCCAGATCGGTCTGCTGTTCGGCGGTTTGATCGCCGGCGCCGTGGTGGTCGAAACCATCTTCGATTGGCCCGGCATTGGTTTTTATACCGTGCAGGCAATCCTTACCGCCGATACCAAGGTGATGCTGGCGGTCACGCTGCTGATTGGCGTCATCTACGCCATCGTCAACATTCTGGTCGATGTCGTGCACGGCCTGATCGACCCGCGCCTGCGCGAGGACGGCTGAGCCCGGGCATGCTGATCCTCGCCAAATTCGCCAAGGACAAGCCGGCGGTGCTGGGCGGCCTCATCGTTCTCACCGTGGCGGGAATCGCCATTCTGGCGCCGCTGCTGGCGCCCTATCCCGGCGATGTCTCGGCTTCGCACCTCCTCAAGCGCCTCAAGCCGCCGAGCTGGGAGCATCCCTTTGGCACCGATAACCTCGGGCGCGACATTCTCTCCCGCGTGATCCTGGGGGCACGCGGTGCGTTGCTGATTGCGCTGATGGTGGTTGGCATCTCCATGGCGATCGGCGTGCCGCTCGGGCTCATAGCCGGCTACTCCCAAGGCTGGCTGTCGCAGACCATCATGCGCGTCACCGATGTCTTTCTGGCGGTGCCGCAGCTGATTTTGGCGCTCGCGCTGGCGCAGCTGATGGGACCCAGCCTGCAAAGCGCGATGCTGGCGCTGACCTTGACCTACTGGCCGTTTTTCACGCGCATCGTCTACGCCGAGACGCGCCGTCTCGCCGCCGCCCTCTTTATCGATGCGCTGCAGTGCATCGGCGCCGGCAGCCCGCGTATTCTCTTTGGCCATATCCTGCCCAACGCCATCTCGCCCATTATCGTGCGCGCCACCATCGGCATGGGTTTTACGATCCTGGTTGCCGCCGTGCTCGGCTTTCTCGGCATGGGTGCCACCCCGCCCGATCCCGACTGGGGCCTCGCCATTGCCGAGAGCCGGCAGTACCTGCCTGAGGCCTGGTGGTTTTCGACCTTTCCGGGCCTTGCCATCTTTCTCACCGTGCTCGGCTTTAACCTCCTGGGCGATGGTCTGCGCGACATCGTCGACCCGCGCCTGAGGCGCTCGCGATGAAGGCCGATCCGCTCCTCGAAGTGAAAAAGCTGCGCCTGTCCGTGCGCGGCGATGAGGGCGTGGCGCAGATCCTCGACCACGTCGAGCTCGCCTTGCCGCGCGGCGAGATCCTGGGCGTGGTGGGGGAATCGGGCTGCGGCAAGTCCACGCTGGCCCGCGCCGTGCTCGGCATTTTCGCCAAGGCCGCCACCATCGAAAGCGGCGAGATCAACTTCGAAGGCGAGGATCTGCTGCGGCTCAGCGATCGCGAAATGACGCGCCGCGTGCGCGGCCGCCGCATCGGCTTTATTCCCCAGGATCCCTACCTGGCACTGAACCCCGTATTCACGATCGGCGCTCAGCTGCTCGCCGCCCTGCGCTGGCATGCCCCACCGCAGCTCAAAACCGAGCCGGCGCGCCGCGCCGAGCTGATCGACCTGCTGCGCCGCGTGCAGTTGCCCGAGCCCGAGGCCACGCTGGAGCGCTATCCGCACCAATTTTCCGGCGGACAGCGCCAGCGCCTGATGATCGCCGGCGCGCTTGCCGCGCGGCCGGCCTTACTCATTGCCGATGAGCCCACCACTGCGCTCGATGTGACGACGCAGCTGCAGATCCTCAAGCTCCTGAAATCGCTCACCCAGGAATTCGGCATCGCCATGCTGTTTGTGACGCATGACTTCGGCGTCGTGGCCCAGCTCTGCGATGCCACCACCGTCATGTACGCCGGCCAGACCGTGGAGACGGGCCCGACCGCTCAAGTTCTGGCCGATCCGCGCCATCCCTATACGCAGGCGCTGCTGGCCTGCCACCCCGACCGCTCGCAAACGCTCTCCGGCATTCCGGGTCAGGTGCCCTCGCCGTTGGCGCCGCCGCCGGGTTGCCGGTTTACGCCGCGCTGCCGTCACGCCGCCGAGGTCTGCAGCCGGCGCCCGGCCAGGCTGGTGCGCGACGCACCCGCCCATTTCGTCAGCTGCCGCCTGGCCGACGAACGCCAAGGAAGCGGGGAGGGGGCCGCGCATGCCTGAGCCGATATCTGAGGCTCGGCCCATTCTCGAGGCCCGCGACGTCGTGGTCCTGCTCGGCGGCCGCCGACGCGGCCTGCTCAAAGCCGCCCTGCCACCGGTGCGTGCCGTGGCCGGCGTGTCGCTATCTCTGTACGCGGGCGAGACCTTGGGGCTCGTCGGTGAATCGGGTTGCGGCAAGACCACGCTCGGGCGCGCCTTGCTCGGCATCCAGCGCGAGCAGGCCGGCGAGATCCGCCTCGACGGCCCTGTGGTGAGCGGGCTCGAGCCACGGGAGGCCCGCGCGCGCCGCCGCGCCATCCAGTACGTGCACCAGGACGCGGGTGCCGCCCTTGACCCGTGGTGGAGCATCGGCCGCCTGCTGGAAGAGGGGCTCACCGTGCACGGGGTCAGCCAATCCAGCGAGCGGCAGGCGAAGGTGGGTGCCATGCTGGAGGCGGTCGGCCTCGACCAAAGCTTCTTTCCTCGCTACGTGCACGAGCTTTCCGGTGGGCAGCTCCGCCGCGTGGCGCTGGCCCGCATCCTGTTATTGCAGCCGCGCATTGTCATCCTCGACGAGCCGACGTCGGGCCTCGACCTCTCCGTGCAGGCAACGGTTTTGAGCCCTGATCGCCGATTTGCGGTCGCGCTTGGGGTTGAGCTATCTGCTGATCTCGCATGATCTCTCCGTGGTCGAGCGCATGTGTGACCGTGTCGCCATCATGTATCTGGGCCGCATTGTTGAGACGGGTCCGGCGCGCGCGATCTTCAAAACCCCGCGTCACCCCTATACGCAAGCGCTGCTCGCCGCCGCGCCCCGCCTGGAGCCCGGGCGGCAGTTGGGCGGCGGCATTCTCGAGGGCGAGCCGCCCAACCCGCGCGCGCTGCCCTCGGGCTGCGCCTTCCGCACGCGCTGTCCCTACGCCGCGCCGACCTGTGCCGAGGTCGTGCCTACCCTCGAGCCGACTGAGGGCCAACAGGAGGTCGCCTGTTTGCGCTGGGGCGAGATCGCCCAGCGCACGACCGCGCCGCAACAATAGGAGCTCAGCCATGAAGGCTGCCTACTACAGACGCTACGGTGC
This sequence comes from uncultured Alphaproteobacteria bacterium, assembly GCA_963820375.1. Classification (GTDB taxonomy): domain Bacteria; phylum Pseudomonadota; class Alphaproteobacteria; order Rhizobiales; family Hyphomicrobiaceae; genus AWTP1-13. Next base: position 28,599 of record CAWFZX010000005.1, read on the forward strand.
CGCCCGGGAGGTCTTTGAGCTGGGCGAGCTGCCCGACCCGGAGCCTGGTCCCGGCGAGGTGCGCGTCAAGATCCGATACTCCGGCGTCAACCCGTCGGACTGCAACCGCCGCGGCGGCACCCGCGATCGGCCCGGCTATGCGCTGATCATTCCGCACAGCGATGGCGCCGGCGAGATCGACAAGGTCGGCGCCGGCGTGGAGGAGGCCCGTATCGGCGAGCCTGTCTGGACCTGGAACGCCCAGCGCGGCCGTCCCTTCGGCACCGCTGCCGAGTTCGTCTGCCTGCCCTCGGCGCAGGCCGTGCCGATGCCGCGGGGTGTGGATCTCGAACTCGGCGCGGGCTTCGGCGTGCCGGCCATGACCGCCTATTTCTCGCTGTTCTCGGACGGCCCTGTTGCAGGCCGCGACGTGCTGGTCACGGGTGCGGCGGGCGCCGTTGGGCTTTATGCGGCGCAGTTCGCCCACCTCGCCGGCGCCCGCAGCCTCATCGCCACCGTCAGTGGCGATGCCAAGGCCGAGATCGCCAGGGATGCCGGCGTGCCGGTCATCGTCAACTACAAACACGAGAATGTCGCCGAGCGCGTGCTGGAGGCGACGCAAAAGCGCGGCGTCGACCGCATCTCCGAAGTCGACTTCGGCGGCAATCTCGCCACCACGCTGAAGGTGATGCGCGAGGGCACCGTCATCGGCACCTATGCCTCGCGCGGCCTGGAAGAGCCGACGCTGCCCTACTATCCCTTCCTCTTCGCCAACATCGTCGTGCGCTTTATTCAGTGCTCGCTGATCCTGGGCGAGCTGAGGGCGGCGGGTATCCGCGACCTCGACCGCTGGTCTGCGGCGGGCCGCTTGCGCCATCCCACCCCGACCATCCTGCCCATCGCCGAGATCGTGCGCGCGCATGAACTCGTCGAAGATAAGCGCGTGATCGGCAAGGTCATGCTGGCTCTGTAAGTGCGCAAAAATGGGCGAGCAAAAAGAGAAACGCGATCGGGCCGTTTGCCGGAGCGTCCGCGGTACTAAATTACCAACGCCCCCACCCCTTTTTGTGTTCGCAACGCACGCTAGGACCAGGGAAATCGGGGAACGTCTGACTTAAGATTAGGCGTTCGGGGCTTTGTCTGGCAGAAAATGTGGCCATGAGCGGGAAGCATAGATATCACGTGGTATTGGCCTCCGTTGCGGCGGGACTGGTGCTGGCAAGCGTGGGGATGCCGAGCCTGTGGACGGGGACCGGCGGCACCTTCCTTTACGAGGTGGCCGAGGTCTCGCAGGGGCCCATCCGCAAGCTGGTCGCGACCTCCGGGCCGGTTCGGGCCTTGGTGACGGTCAGCGTCAGTTCGCAGCTCTCCGGTCAGATCCGCGACCTCAAAGTCGACTTCAATTCCGAAGTCAGGGCTGGCGACGAATTAGCCATCATCGATGACAAGACCTTCGCGGCCAAGGTCGCCCAGGCGCATGCGGACCTGACGGCGGCCCGCGCGACCATGCTCAATCACGAGGCGGCGCTCGCCAAGGCCGAGGCGATCGAGCGCAACGCCAACCGGCTGATGCAACGGCAGGAGGCGCTCGCCAGCAAGGGCATTGCCGCGACCACGACCCTTGACGTTGCCACGCGCGACGCCGACGTCGCCAAGGCCGAAATCGAGGTTGCCAAGGCGCAACTGGAAAATACCAAAGCGACCATTGCGCAGCGGCAGGCCCAGCTTCTGCAGGCGCAAATCGATCTCGACCGCACGCGCATCAGGTCGCCGATCGACGGCACCGTCATCGGGCGCACGGTCGACGTCGGACAAATCGTGGCGGCTAGTCTGCAGGCGCCGGAGCTCTTCAAGATCGCCCAGGATCTGCGACGCATCCGCATTGAGGCTCAAGTCAATGAAGCCGACGTCGGTGCCGTCGCGGCAGGCAACCCGGTTGAGTTTAGCGTCGATGCTTATCCCGAGCGGCGCTTCCAGGGAAAGGTTTCGCAGGTGCGCCTTGGGGCGCTCGAGCTCAATAATGTCGTCACCTATACGGTGATCATCGAGGCGGAGAACGACGATCGCAAGCTGCTGCCGGGGATGACGGCGAATGCGCGGATCGAAACGGCGAAACTCGATGATGCGCTGCGCATTCCAACCGATGCCCTGCGCTTCAAGCCGCGCGCCGGCGACCAGGTGGCGGCGACGCAGAACCCATCGCTGCAGCAGGCAAAGCTCGAAGTCGAACGGGCCAGAGCCGAGTTGGCGCTGACCGAGGAACAGCTTGCCAAGGTCAACGCCACCATGAAGGCGGCAGGACCAGAACCAGTCGCGCCCGGAGGCTCGGCGGTTGCCGGCGGTGCACGCCCCAACCAGGCCGCCGCGGAGGCCGAGGCGCGTGTGTTGCAACGGCTAAAGTACGCGTTGGCCAGCGTGGTCACCGAACCGCAGCGGAGCGCCTTTGAAGCCTGGAAAGCACGCTTGGAGGGTGCCGCCCGAAAGCGCCGCGAGGTTACGGTGTGGGTGCTTGCGCCAACGGGTGCACTCGAGACGCGTCAGGTGCGGCTTGGACTGGCCGATGATGACTTCGCCGAAGTTGTCGGCGACGGGCTGAAAGAGGGCGATCGGGTTGTGCTGCGATCGCGCGAGGCGGGCAAGAAATGAACCTGCTGGTCCGAGGCTCGGCCATTGTTCCCGAGAAGCGCACCCTTAAGCCGCCACTGATTGCCGTGCGCGAGGTCGACAAGGTCTATCGGTCCGGTGAAGAGACGGTGCGCGCGCTCGATCGCGTATCCTTCGAAATCCAGGAGGGTGAGCTGGTCGCCATCATGGGACCTTCCGGTTCCGGCAAGTCGACCATGATGAACCTGTTGGGCGCGCTCGATGTGCCGACTGCGGGCTCGATTCTGCTCAACGGCAACGACGTCGGCACTCTGTCGCGCGACGCGCTTGCCGATCTTAGGAATCGGACCATCGGCTTTGTTTTCCAGCAATTCAATCTTCTGCCCCGCACCACGGCGCTGCGGCAGGTGATGCTGCCGCTGTCCTATGCGCGGCCGCGGCCCGCTGAACCCGAGCTGCAGGCGAGGATGCGGCTCGAGCAGGTTGGGCTCGGCAACCGGCTGTGCCACCATCCACAACAGCTATCCGGCGGTCAGCAGCAGCGCGTCGCCATCGCACGTGCGCTGGTGAACAATCCAAAGCTGTTGCTGGCGGACGAACCGACGGGGGCGCTCGATAGCAAGACGTCGGCCGACATCATGGACCTCCTTTGCGAGCTCAACGGCCAAGGGATCACCATCGTCGTCGTGACCCACGACGCCGGTGTGGCGAAGTATGCTCGGCGTCGCATCCTGTTCGGGGACGGTGCGATCGTAGACGATGCACGCCTTTCGGGCTGATCGGGGGAGCCCATGACGACCTTCGACTGTCTCAAGGCCGCGGTCACCGCGATTGCCACCAATTTTTTGCGGACCGTGCTGACGACGCTAGGGATCATCATCGGGGTGGGATCCGTCATCGTCATGATGGCGGTTGGGGCGGGGGCGCGCTCCGAAGTTGAGAGGCAGATTGCCAATCTCGGCACCAATTTGCTCGTGGTCAATCCCAGCGCGCGCCTGTTCGGTGGGCGCTCCAGCGGGGCCGGCTCGAACCTGCCTTTGTCGGAGGATGACGTGCACGCCATCGAAACCAAGGTGCCCGGCGTGCTGGCAATCTCGGGGCAGCTGTGGGCCAGTGCGACCGTCGTCTACGGCAATGCCAATTTCTGGACGCGCATCTGGGGTGTGCACCCGCACTATCTTGTTGCGCGCAGCTGGTCGATCGAGTCCGGCCGGGAGATTACCGAGCAGGACATCGCCGGGGCCCGGCGTGTCGCTCTCGTCGGCCTGACGGTGGCCAAGAAGCTGTTTGGTGACAATGATCCGGTCGGCGAAGTCTTCCGGATCCGCAACGTGCCCTTCACGGTGGTCGGCACGTTAGCCCCCAAAGGCCAAACGAGTTTTGGCCACGATCACGACGATGCCATTTTCGTGCCGATGACGACGGCGCGTTTCCAGCTGATCGGCAAGCACCCTTTGGTGCCCGATCAAGTCGGTTCGATTTCCATCAAATTCCAAGAGGGAACCAATCTGCTGGATGCCCAGGAGGAGATCGAGCAGGTGATGCGTCAAAGCCGGCGCGTGCCGCCCGGCGATGACGATACGTTTGTGGTCGGCAACCCGATCGAATCCATGAAGGCGCGCACGGCGGCACAAACCACGCTGGGCTGGTTGCTCGCCGCCACCGCGGCGATCTCGCTCATTGTCGGGGGCATCGGCATTATGAACATCATGCTGGTGTCCGTGACCGAGCGCACGCGCGAAATTGGCTTGCGGATGGCCGTGGGCGCGCGGCGCTTCGATATTATGCTGCAGTTCCTGATCGAGGCGACGACGCTGTGCGTGCTCGGTGGGCTGATTGGGGTGGTGCTGGGCGTGGGCGCTGCCTTTGTGACGGCCGGCATCGCCAACTGGCCCATCCTGATCCCGCCGCAAACGATTGTTCTGGCGCTGGCCGCGGCAGCGGGCGTCGGGATCCTTTTTGGTTTCCTGCCGGCGCGGCGCGCGGCGCTGCTGAGCCCGATCGATGCCCTCAGGAGTGAATAGGCAACGAAAATCCGTGTGCCAGGCGATCCTGGCGCAGTGACCGATGGTGGTGCGCCGGGTGTGTGGCGCGCGCCTGCGTTAGGCCTTCCTGCCTTCGAAGTGAGGTCCAAGGGGACGCAGGCGCACACCGGGGCGCAGGCGCCGGTAGGGATATTGCGCGGGATCGGCGAGGTAGCCGCCGGGCGCGATCACCACGATGACCTTGGCTGCGATCGGCTCGAACTCGGCGCGAAAATGGCAGGTGCTCTTGAGGCTCAAGATTTTCTGCTGGGTAGGCTCTATCCCTAAGTGACGGAAGGGCGCCTGATCCAGCGCCTGCATGCGCTTGCTCGTCACGGCAATGCCGATGCCGCCGACCTCGAGGTGCGCCATCGGCCCCAAATCGATGTCGCGCCCACCGGAAACTTTTCCTGTGGTGCGCATTTTGCCCGAGCCCAGGCGCGCCACGCGAAAGGTCGCCTGGAAGGGCGTAACCCCCGCAGGGCCGGAGCGGCCACCGAGACCGAGCGTGATGTCCCGGCCCTCGCCGGCGCCATGTGCCGCCGCGGCGGCCTCGGCATCGCAGAGGTAGCCGACCACGGCACCTTCGGCGCCGAGCCGGGCCAAGGTTTCGAGCACGCCCGTGGTGTCGGCCGTGGCGCCGCAGCCCGGATTGTCCTGGGTGTCGCAAAGCACCACGGGTTTGCTGGCGGTTTGCGCGATCCGCATGGCTTCGCGCACGCCGTCCTCGGGCGACAGCATGGGAACGGCGAACTGCGGTTCGTTGCGTGCGATCTCGCGCGCCAGCGCATCGGCGGCGGCGTCGGCCGCCTGCTGGCTCCAGGCATGCGCGATCACCGCCGGGCCGCACCAATAGAGGTCGGAGGGCGGAAAGCCCGCAAGGTAAGAAAGATTGACGAGCTCGCCCTCGGCCACCACCGAGCGTGCCACCACGCTCTTTGAGGGTTCGACGAGGGTGCACTGGTCATTGAGGGGGATCAGGAACGGCAGCTTGCGCAGCGCGCGCCCCGGTGGGCGGCCGCGCCGAAGAAGGACCGAGAGCGCGCGCGCCGCAAACTGTCCGGTCTCGAAGCGATCGACATGGGGGTAGGTGCGATAGCCGATCAGGCTGTCGCTCGCGGCAACCATCTCGGGCGTGACGTTGCTGTGATAGTCGAGGCTGATGCCGATCGGCACCTCGGGTCCAACCACGGCGCGCACGCGGCGCAAGAGCTCGCCCTCGCCGTCCTCGAAGGGCTCGCTGACCATGGCGCCGTGGAGGTCGAGGTAGACGGCATCGACAGGCATCGCCGCGCTAAGCCGGCCGATCAGTTCGCCGGCGATGCGCTCGTAGGCTTCCGCCGTCACGGTGCCGCCGGCCCCGCCGCTGGTCCACAGCAGCGGCACGAGTTCGTGGGCTGAGCGCATGTCACGCAGAAATCCCGACAGCGCAAAGCTGGTATCGCCCAGCCAGGTCAAGACGTCCTCGCCCCGCACCAGCGGCGGCCGGTCGCGGTGGCTTGCGAAATAGGCAAAGTCGGTTGTCGCGGCGACAAAGGAGTTGGTTTCGTGATGAAATCCGGCAACGGCAATGCGCGCCATGCGTCCTCCGTATCTTCCAAACCTCTATGCCCGTCCGCCCCAAGGCAGGGCGTGGCGGCGTTCGCTGCCGATCATTGCGGGGCTGCCCGCAATAAGCGCGCGCGGGGGCGTTCCAGGGTTTGCCGCCCACGTTTGAAGGCGGCGAGCACCGGGGCCACGGTGGCGACCGCCTCGGCCGGACTCTGGGCGTCAATAATGACGAGGTCCGCAGGGTTGCCAACTTCGAGGCCGTAGTCCTTGAGGTTTAAGAGCGCGGCCGAGCGATGGGTGATCATGGCGAAGAGTTCGCTCAAGCGCTCCTTGTCGCCGACCTGCAGGATATTGGCGTGCAGGTTGGCCATGCGAATGAGCGAGCCGTCACCGAAGGGCGTGAAGGGGTTCAAGACGTTGTTGGTCGAGATCGAGCAATTGCAGCCCTGCTCAACGAAGAGATTGGCGTCCGCCACGCAGCGCGGCACGTTGTGGTCCTTATGCCGCGCCAGCACGAAGAGGTCCGTTGCCGGCAGCACGGTGACGGCGACACCGACGTCGGCAAGCCGCCGGGCAATGCTCTTTTGCTCCGCCGGCGGCAGGGCGGAGATCTTGGTCGCATGGCCCATGGCGACGCGGCCCCCAAGCCCGGCCCGCTCGGTCAGGTCGGCAACGAGGTGCGTGTCGAGGCTGGCGGGATCGTGGCCGGAATCGATGTGCATGTCGATATCGACGTCGAAGCGGCGTGCCAGCTCGAAGATGCGGGCAATTTGACCGGGGTGATCGACGTCATAGTTGGGCGCCGCGCCGATCACCTTGGCACCCATTTCCAGGCCCTGGATCAGGGCGGCGTCGGCCGCCGGCGCGGTCGTCAGTCCTTCCTGTGGGAAGACGCAGAGTTCGAGATCGACGGCCCAGGCGTAGTCCTTGGCGAGCTGCCGCAGTGCCTCCACGCCCTTGACGCCGACCGGTGCGTCGATCTCGACGTGGGTGCGGACGCGGGTCGCCCCGTGTTTGAGGCAGCCCTCGAGCGTCGCCTTGGCGCGCTGATAGATATCTTCGACCGTGAAGCTCGCCTTGACGGCCTGTACGCGGCGCATGTGGTCGGGCTGGCTGCGGCTGGGCTCGGGTTGACAGCGGTCGACGATGCGCGACTTGTCCAGGTGGATGTGGGTTTCGATCAGGCCCGCACAGCACAGGCAGCCCTCGGCGTCGTAGGCCGGGGCGTCGGCCACAAGGTTCGGCGCGATGGCGGCGATCCGCCCATCGCGAAAGCCGATGTCGACCAGCTCCGGCCCGCCGCTGGCGTGGGCGCGTCGAGCGTTGCGAATAATGAGGTCGAGCATGGATCTGTTTCCCTCAAATCCCCGCGGCATGACGACATAATCGTCGATCGAGCCGAACAGTAGAGGGCGGCCCGATGGCTGAGCAAGGGCAATGCATCCCCGGCAAATGGGGAAGCCGCGCCGCAGGCCTGTTGCGCATTTCGTTTGCCCGCCCTCCCGCATAACATGGCCCTGCTCTCGTCGGGGTCTTCTGGGATATGGCAGGCGGTCGTGGTTACAAGATTTGAGCTGTTGTTGCGCCGGAACCTGCCAACGGGGGCGCGTCGCCTGTTGCGTGCTTGGACGCTCGTGACCTCCTTGCTTCAAAGGCGTGACGTCGCCGCCGCACAAGGGTGACGTCGCCCGCGGTGGGCCGGAGGGGCGTGGCCGTGCCGCGCCATCTGGCACGGGACTGCCGCTTTTCGGCCTCGCGCTATGATCTCGTTGAGGCCTTACCAACCGGCGGGCGCATCGCCGAGGTCGGCACCTACAAGGGCGACTTCGCCCGACACATCCTGGCGCACTGCGACCCGGCAGAATTGCATCTCGTCGACCTCGATTTTTCCTTGCTCGATCCGGTGGTGGCAGCGGATACCCGCATCCGAAAGCAGGGGTGTCGCCGGCCAGTCGCACGAAGTGTTGGCAGGCTTCCCCGATCAGACCTTCGATTGGGTCTACATCGACGCCGATCATTCCTACGCTGGCACGACCCGCGACGCCTTTGCCGCCGCAGCGAAGGTCAAACCAGGCGGTTATCTCGTGTTCAACGACTTTGCTCACCTCGACCCTTATCTTGGGCGCCTACGGCGTGCATCGCGCGGTGGTCGAGTTCGCAATTGCCAAGGACTGGCCCTTTGCCTGGTTCGCCTTTGACGGCAATGCGCTCTACGATGTCGCCCTGCAGCGACCGATTGAGGGCGATCGCTAGAGAGCATCCAAGCCCTGCGGCCGGGAGGTGGCCCCGCGCGCAGATTTGGTTTGTTGTCGGCGGGCCGTGGGGTGTAGCGTCAGCCCCGAGGGAAACCGAGCATTAAAGTCTCGGGATCGCGCGCTACCTGCGACGCGTCGTGGTGCGTGCGCTGGATTGAGGAGGACGTCCGATGAGGCTGAAGGGAACCGTGCTGGCCGCAATTCTGTGGGGCGGCGTGGGTCTTGCCGCCCTGCCGAATGTGGCCGCGGCGCAGGTTTTATTCGCCAACCTGCCGCGCAACGAAACGCTTATTTTGGAAAATCCCGAAGGCACCATCAAAAACGCCGGCTGGTTCAACATTTGGGCCATCAACGCGGGCAGCCAATCAAACGGACTGCAACAGGCGGCGCTGGACACGCTCTGGTACATCGACCCCAATCGCGGCCTCGACGGGGTGTGGCAAAATTCGCTGGCCGCCGATAAGCCCCAATATAACGCCGACTTCACGGAAATGACCGTCAAGCTGCGGCCGGGCATCTATTGGAGCGACGGGGTCGAGTTCACCGCGGCCGACGTGGTGCACACGGTCACCACCCAAATCAAGCACAAGAACATGCGCTGGAGCGCGGCGCTCGCCCTCAACGTCGAGGCGGTCGACGCGCCCGACGCCACTACGGTCCACTTTAAACTCAAGAAACCCAACTCCCGCTTCCACGCCCTGTTCACCGTACGCTGGAACGCGGTTTGGATTATGCCCAAGCACGTCTTCGAAAAGGTCGAAGATCCCCTGAAGTTCGATTTCAACAAGCCGGTCTCGCTCGGCGCCTACGTGCTCCACAGCTATGACACCGACGGGCGCTGGTACATCTGGCGCCTGCGCGAGGACTGGCAGCGGACCACGCTCGCCCGCTACGGCACGCCGGGCCCCAAATACCTCGCCTACGTCGATCCGGGACCACCGGACAAGCGCGTCATCGCCCAAATGAACCACGAGCTCGACGTCATTCACGACGTGGCGCCGGAGGGCATGTTCACGCTTGCCAAGCAATCGAAGAGCTCGATTGCCTGGTTCAAGGGCTTCCCCTACGCCCATCCCGACCCGACCTTGCCGGCGCTGATCTTCAATGGCCAGAACGAGCTCTTTAAAAACCGCGACGTGCGTTGGGCCTTGGCGCTGCTGATCGACATCAAGGCCGTGTCGATGGCCTCCTACCGTGGCGCGGCAACGATCTCGGCAATCGGCATTCCGCCGACGGGACGGCATCCCGAGAGCTATCATGAGCCGCTGCAGGACTGGCTCTCCAACTTCGAGCTCGACACCGGCAAGCGCAAGATCAAACCCTACGATCGCGGCATCGGCCAGCAGATCGCTGAGATGTTGCGCCCCTCCATGGGCGACCAGATTCCGACCGACCCCAAGGCCATTGCCGCGGCCTTTGGCATGGGCTGGTGGAAGGCTGATCCGCAGGCCGCCGCCGAGCTGCTGGAAAAGGCGGGTTTCAAAAAGGTGGGCGCGAACTGGCAGACACCCGACGGCAAACCCTTCACCGTGCGCGTCGTGGTCGAAGGCGAGTCCCGTCCCGTGATGACGCGGGCGGGCTCTATGATCGTCGAACAGTGGCGCCGCGCCGGCATCGATGCCAAGGTCGACGTCGCCCAGGGTACGCTGGTAACCCGGCGCGCCGCCGGCGATTTCGACACCCTGATCAGCTGGAGTGTGGAGACCTGGGGTGGCCACCAGGACCTCTCCTTCTTCCTCGACAGCTGGCACTCGCAATTCGTGGCGCCGGCCGGCACGCCGCAGCCGCCGCGCAACTGGCAGCGCTGGTCGCATCCGGACCTCGACAAGGTGATCGAAGAGATCCGCAAGATCGGCTTCGATGATCCCAAGGGGATCGAGCTCGGGCGCGAGTACGTGAAAATCGCCGTGCGCGAGATGCCGACCATCCCGCTGATGTCCTACAATGTGTTCACGGTGATGGACACCACCTACTGGACGGGTTACCCGACGGCGGCCGACCCCTACACCGACCCAGTTCCGAACTGGGCCAACTCGCGCGCCATGTTCGTCAAACTGAAGCCCAAGAGCTGAGGCCCCGAGGCCGTTATCGCCGATGCGTTTTTATGCGACGTACCTGGCGCAGCGGCTCGGCCAGTTTCTGCTCGTGGTCTTTATCGGCATTAATCTCACTTACCTCATCACGCACTTAACGCCGATCGATCCCGTCGAGCAGTCGATCGCCGCCGTAACCTCCTTCGGCAACACCTCCCCCGAGGCGATCGGCGCCATGCGCCAATCGCTGCGCGAGCTCTATGGGCTGACCGGGGCGCCGCACGAGCAGTATCTGGCCTATTGGCGGCGGATCGCCACCGCCGATTTCGGGCCCTCGCTGTCGGCCTTCCCGACGCCGGTGTCGACCTTGATCGCGCGCGCCCTGCCGTGGACCATCGGCCTTCTTGCCACCGCAACCCTGCTCACCTGGGTGCTCGGCAACCTGTTGGGCGGGCTCGCCGGCTACTACCAGAACAAGACGAGCCTCAAGGTCCTGGGCATCATCGCCATGGGCCTCCACCCCGTCCCCTACTACATCGTCGCCTTCGTGCTGCTGGTGATGTTCGGCTACCTGTGGCCGCTGTTGCCCATCGCCGGCGGCAAGGCCATGAACCTCGGGGATGAGATGAGCCTCACGGTCGTCTTGAGCATCCTCAAGCACTCGATCCTCCCGGCTCTCTCCTTGCTGCTGGTTGGGCTCGGCGGCTGGTTTCTCGGCATGCGCTCGCTCGTCTCCAATATCGTCAGCGAGGACTACGTCGTCTATGCCGAACTCGCCGGCGTCGACCGGCGCCGTATCCTTACCTCCTACGTCATGCGCAATGCGCTGCTGCCCCAGGTCACGGGCCTGGCTTTGTCACTGGGTGCCATTTTCAACGGCGCCATTATTACCGAGCAGGTGTTCGGCTATCCCGGCGTCGGCTCGCTGCTGGTCTCCGGCGTCTATGCCGGGGACTATGGCCTGGTGCTGGGGGTGGCGACGGTGTCGATCATCGGCGTGTCGACGGCGGTGCTGATCATCGATCTCCTCTATCCGCTGCTCGATCCCCGCGTTCGGACGGCCTGAACCCATGCTCGCCACGTTGCGCGACCTTCTTGTCTACAACCCCGAGTTCCGGATCGGGGCGATCCTGGTGGGCCTGGTCGCGGGCATGGCGGCGTTGTCGTTGGCTTCGCCCTACGCGCCGCTCGACACTTTTGTCGTCGCCCCGGACATGCCACCGTCTTTCGCGCATCCCTTCGGCACGACCTCGCGCGGCCAGGACGTGTTCTGGCTGCTCAGTTTTGCGATCCGCAATACGCTGGCCTTCGGCATCGTCGTCGCCGTTCTGAGCCGTTTCCTGTCGCTGGCGATCGGGTTGCTGGCGGGCTACAAGGGCGGCTGGGTCGACCGCGTCTTGATGGCGATCAACGACACCTTCATCGCCATTCCCCTGTTTCCGATCCTGGTGCTGTTCTACTTCGTGCTGCGCGATGCCATGTCCTGGGCCGCGCTTGCCATCATCATGGCGCTGCTGGGCTGGGCCTATGATGCGCGCCTGATCCGCGCCCTGGCGCTGAGCCTGAAGACCCGTGAGTTCACCTACACGGGGGTCTTTTCCGGCATGACGACGCGCGAACTTCTCGTGCGCGAGCACCTGCCCTACGTGATGCCGATCGTGTTCGCCACCACCATGAACAACATGAACTGGTCGATCGGCCTCGAGGTGACGCTGTCGGTCTTGGGCTTTACCGACATCAATTCCCCGACCGTCGGCGGCATGATCTACTGGGCCAATCAGCACACCGCGCTGGTCGCCGGGGTGTGGTGGTGGATCGCCTTTCCCGTCATTTTGGTCGTCGCCCTGTTCATCGGTCTGTTCCTGTTGGCCGTGTCGATGAACGAGCATATCGACCCGCGCAGCCGTCTCAGGCGCATGGGAGCGGAGGGTGGCGCATGACGGCGACCCCGGTGGCCGATACGGAAAGGAAGCGCGCATCCCCGGGTGTACCCCGCGGACCCGTACTCAGCGTCGAAGACCTCAAGGCCTACTACCGCACGCGCCATTTCGGGATCGAGCGAGAGGTGAGGGCGGTCGACGGCGTCTCCTTCGAGGTCCGGGACAACGAGATCTACGGCCTCGCCGGGGAGTCGAGCTCGGGCAAATCGACCCTGCTCAAGGCCGTCGCCGCCGCCATGCGTCCGCCGCTGCAAGTGGTGGGCGGCACGGTCCGGATGCGGTTCTTGGCCGGCGCCAAGTCCCTATACGAGGCCTCGAGCGCCGAGCTCGCCCAGCTGCGCTGGCGCCAGCTTTCCTACATCATGCAGGGCTCCATGAGCGCCTTGAACCCCGTGCGCCGCGTGCGCCGCTCATTCGAGGACTTTGCGGCGCGGCACTTGGACGGCAGCAGCGCCGCCTTTGCGGCCAAGGTCATTGCCCACCTCGAACTTGTTCGGCTGGATAAAGGCGTGCTCGATGCCTACCCGCACGAGCTCTCCGGAGGCATGCGCCAGCGCGTGACCATCGCGCTGGCCACGATCTGTCGGCCCGATCTTGTGATAGCTGACGAGCCCACCACCGCGCTTGACGTCGTGGTGCAGAAGGACGTGCTCGATATGATCCGCGACGTGCAGCGGCAAGTGGGCTCCTCGCTCCTGCTCGTCACCCATGATCTCGGCGTGCACGCCTATCTCAGCGACCGTCTCGCCATCATGTATGGGGGACGACTGGTCGAGGAGGCGCCGACCGAGACCCTGTTTCGCAGGCCGCAGCACCCCTACAGCAAACATTTGATCGCCAGCCTGCCGCGCATCGGCGAAGAGGCGCCCAAGGTCACACTGGCGGGCGGCCCACCCAACCTCGCCGCCCCGCCAGCCGGTTGCCGTTTTCATCCGCGCTGTCCCCTGGCGATGGAGCGCTGCCGGCGCGAGACCCCGGCCATGACGACGGTGCATCCTGAGCACCGCGTCGCCTGCTTTGCCGTCGGAGGCTCGGTGTGATGACGCCGCTGCTCGAACTAGAGGGCGTATCCAAGACCTTCGGCGGCCTGCTGCGCCGCCGTCGCGTCGCCGCCGTGCGCGATGTGAGCTTTTCTCTTTCCGCTGGCAGCCCCGAGGTCTTTACGCTGCTTGGGCAATCGGGCAGCGGCAAGACGACACTCGCTCGCATGATCCTCGGCCTCGAGACGCCGACGACGGGGAGCCTGCGTCTTGAGGGCCAGGACATCGCCGAGCTGCGCCGCGGTGCCGCGCGCCAGCGCTTGCTGGGCCTCGTGCAGCCGATCTTTCAGAACCCCTTCGAGGCCTTCAATCCCTTGCGCCACGTCGATCACTATTTGCTGCTGACGGCGCGCCGGTTCGGCGGCGCCGGCGATGGGCTTGCGGCCCAGGCGGCGACGGAGACGGCCTTGCGCCAAGTTGGCCTCTCGCTGGCCGAGGTTGCCCGCCGTTATCCGCACGAGCTTTCCGGCGGCCAATTGCAGCGGCTGGCCATTGCCCGCGCGCTGCTGGCCAAACCGAAACTGATCGTCGCCGACGAGCCCGTCTCCATGGTGGATGCCTCTTTGCGCATGGCGATCGTCAATCTGTTCAAGACCTTGCGGGGCGAGCTCGGCATTTCGATCCTCTACATCACGCACGATCTGGCGACCGCCTATTTGGTCAGCGACCGGATCATGATCATGCGGGACGGAGAGGTCGTCGAAAGCGGCGCGGCACGGCAGGTCCTCACCCACCCCCAACACGCCTATTCGCGTCAACTCAAGGACGCTGTCCTGGTGCCCCGCTTCACCGCGGCGGACGGCGACGACGCCACCGCCAAACCCGCCTATTGACCGAACCACTGAGGCTCGAGAGACAATCCATCATGCGCCACGCCAAAGTCCTTCTCGATCGCGACTTTGCCATCGGCGATACCGACCCCAGGCTGTTTGGGGCCTTTGTTGAGCATTTGGGGCGCTGCGTTTACGGCGGCATCTACGAGCCGGGCCATCCGACCGCCGACGAGAAAGGCTTTCGCGGCGACGTCCTCGCCCTGATCAAGGAGCTGGGGCCGACGATTGTGCGCTATCCCGGCGGCAACTTTGTCTCCGGCTACAACTGGGAGGACGGCGTTGGCCCGAGTCCCGCGCGCCCAACGCGCTTAGATCTTGCCTGGTTCTCCACCGAGACCAACCGGTTCGGCACCAACGAGTTCATCGACTGGTGTCGCGCGGCTGAGGTCGAGCCCATGCTCGCCGTCAACCTCGGCACGCGCGACGGCGATGCGGCGCGCAACCTCGTCGAATACTGCAACCATCCCGGCGGCAGCACCTATGCCGACCTGCGCCACGCGCACGGCTACCCGACCCCGCATGGCGTTAAGTTCTGGTGCCTCGGCAACGAAATGGATGGCCCCTGGCAAATGCAGCACAAGACGGCGACCGAATACGGCCGCGTCGCCGCCGAGGCCGCCAAGATGATGCGCTGGGTCGACCCGAGCCTGGTGCTGGCCGCCTGCGGCTCGACCGCCCGCAACATGCCAACCTTCGGGCGTTGGGACGATGAGGTGCTCGAGCACACCTTCGAGCTCGTCGATTTCGTCTCGCTCCACACCTACCTCAATAATTATCGGGGCGACAGCGCCGGCTTCCTGGCGGCGCCCGACCTGATGGATCTGTTCATCGAGGAGGTCGTTGCCATCGCCGATGCGGTGGCGGCGCGGCACCGGTCGCCCAAACGCTTGGCTCTGAGCTTTGATGAATGGAATGTGTGGTACCGCACGCGGCGCACGCGCCAGGATCGCGTCAAGGAGGGCTGGCCGGTGGCGCCGCCCATTCTCGAGGAAATCTACACCATGGAGGACGCCCTGGCCTTCGGCGGCGCCTGCATTTCGCTGTTGAACCACGCCGACCGCGTCAAGTGCGCCTGCCTTGCCCAGCTCGTCAACGTGATCGCGCCGATCATGACGGAGACCGGCGGCGGCGTCTGGCGGCAAACCATCTTTTATCCCTTCCAGCACATGAGCCGCTACGGCCGCGGACGCGTTCTCAAGGGCCAAATCGCCAGCGAAACCTACGCCGCCTCCTACTACGATCCCCGCGGCAGCCTCGACCAGGTCTTTCCGATCCCGGCCGTGCCCTACCTCAAACTGGCGGCGGTGGCGACCGGGGACGGTGGGCTCAGCCTGTTTGCCCTCAACCGCGACCTGGCGCGGCCGATGACGGTCAGCATCGAGGCGCGCGGCTTTGATAACCTCGCCGTCGCCGAGGCCCTCCAGCTCCGCGACGATGACTTGGGTGCGGTCAATAGCATGGCGGCGCCCGACCGCATCAAGCCGGCGCCGCTCGACGGTGTCGTCAGCGAAGGGGGCAAGATCAGTCTCAGGCTGGCGCCGGCGTCCTGGAACCTGGTTGCCTTGGCAGCAAGAGCCAAGCCGTGATGCTTGGAAGCGCACGCTCGCCCGTGATGGGGCAACGCTGTGAACATTGGGAGGACCGACCATGCCATCGACTGACAAACCGATCCGGGGCGTGGTGCCGATCGCGCCGACGCCGTTTCGTGACAACGGCGATCTCGACCTCGACAGCCAGCGCCGGGTGTTCGACTGCATGATCGACCAGGGCGTCGATGGCATCTGCATCCTGGCCAACTACTCCGAGCAGTTCCTGCTCTCCGACGAGGAGCGCTCTATTCTTCTCGATCTTGCGTTGTCCCAGGTGCGCGGGCGCGCCCCGGTGATCGTCACCTGCAGCCACTTCTCGACCCGGATCGCGGCTGAGCGTGCGCGGCGGGCGGCCGCCGGCGGTGCCGACATGCTGATGCTCATGCCGCCCTACCACGGGGCGCTCTTGCGGGCCGACGAAGCCGGCACCTTCGAACACTTTGCCAGGGTCGCCGAGGCTGCCCCCGGGGTGCCCATCATGGTGCAGGACGCCCCCTTGAGCGGGGTGACCCTGTCGGTTCAATTCCTGGCCCGGCTCGCCCGCGAGCTGCCGCAGATCGCCTATTTCAAGATCGAGGTGCCGGGCACGGCCGCCAAGCTCAGGGCCCTCATCGCCGCGGGCGGCGACGCCATCCGGGGGCCCTTCGATGGCGAGGAGGGCATCACCTTGCTGGCCGACCTCGACGCCGGCGCCACGGGGACGATGCCGAGCGCGCTATTGCCCGATCTCATCAAACCCGTGCTCGAGCACCACGCTGCGGGTCGGCGCGCCGAGGCGGCCGCGGCCTATGCCCGTATCCTGCCGCTCATCAACTACGAGAACCGCCAGTGCGGGCTCAGGGCAACCAAGATCGTGATGGCCGAAGGCGGCGTGATCGCCAGCGAGGCCGTCCGCCATCCGCTCGAGCCCTTGCCGGCCGCGACGCGCGCGGGTCTGTTGGAGCTCGTTGCCGCGCTTGAACCGATCGCCGCACGCTGGGGCAAATGAAGGCGCTCAAATCTTGCTGAATTGACGGACAACAGGGGTCTCCCATGACAAGTGCGCACGCCGTCTATCCGTCCCTTGCAGGCCGCGTCGTCTTCGTGACCGGGGGCGGCAGCGGCATTGGCGCTGCCATCGTTGCCGCTTTCGCCCGGCAAAAATGCAAGGTTGCCTTTGTCGATATCGATGAGAAGGCCTCGGCCGCCGTGCAAGCGGGCTTGGGGGACACGCCCAGCTATTTCGAGCGCTGTGACGTGCGCGATGTGGCAGCCTTGCGTGCTGCAATCGACAATGCGCGGCAAGCCTTGGGACCGATCACCGTCCTCATCAACAATGCGGCGCGCGATGATCGCCACGCCAGCGAAGAGGTGACACCCGAGTATTGGGACGAGCGCATTGCCGTCAATCTCAAGCACCAGTTCTTCGCCGCGCAGGCCGTGCTGCCCGACATGAAGGCGGCGAAGTGGGGCTCGATCATCAATTTCGGCTCCGCGTCATGGATGGTTGGCCAAGGCGGCATGGTCGCCTATACCGCGGCCAAGTCCGCCGTCCTCGGGTTGACGCGCTCGCTGGCGCGCGACTTCGGCGCCTACAACATCAGAGTCAATGCCATTGCGCCGGGCTGGATCCTCACCGAACGCCAGCGCAGCCTCTGGCTCACCCCTGAGAGCAAAGCGCGCCTGATGGAGGCGCAGTGTCTCAAGCGCGAGCTCAACGGCGAGGATATCGCCCGCGTCGTGCTGTTTCTTTGTTCCGATGAGGCCGGCGCCATCACCAGCCAGCACTATGTCGTCGACGCCGGTCGACTTTGAGACGAGGCCGGGCAGTCCTCTTTGGGGTCTGAACGGCAGGACGCCGGCATCGCTGTCTCGTGCCGGTGTCACCGCGCTGGGGAAAATGATCGGGGGTGCCATGGCCCCTGACGCTCCTGCGCACCCTCAGCGACTTGGGGTCGCGGGCGGCGCGGCAGCTCGCGACAGGCCTTGCGTTTTTTTGGTTAGGGTCCGTCGGTGGGCGTGGCCAATCTTCTGTTTCCGTGCTGGGGCAGGCCGCGGAATTGTTAGTGCATCACCCTTGTTCCGTGACCCTGCAGCGGCCGCCCACAACTTAAGATGAGGCGCGCCTTCCCGAGGAATGGTGACGCTTAGGGCAGGCGAAGGCTCAACGGAAACCAGGCGTCATCGCGCATGTCCTGCATGAGCTGGCAGATCGGCAGCGCGATCAGAAACACGCACGCATCGAGGAATGAGCGCCGCACGAGATACGGGCTCACCAGAACGACGCCAGCTTCCTGCCACAGGGAAAGGCGCGGCCAGAAACGTGGAACGCGTGCCGCGTAGGCGGCGAACGCATCCCCGAACGTGGCAGCCAGGAAGCATTCCTCTTGGCGCACGACGATCGCAAAAATGATCGCGCCGACGGCGGCGAAAAGGACAGCCACGGTAAGGGTGCCAGATTGAGCGCCGATCCCGGCAGCGCCGATGATTGTAAAGACATAGAGCGGGTTGCGAACGACGGAATAGGGACCGTAGATGGTAAGTTCTCGGTTCTTATGCCCGCCGATGTAGAGCGTACACCAGGTGCGCCCGACAATGCACACGGCGATCAGAAGTAGACCCAGGTTGGTGATCAAGGTGACGGCTGTGGGCACCGCAGGGTGCCAAAGCGATTCAACAGCGGTTAGCACGCCGCCGCAAGAGACAATGGCAAAGCAGACCACCTGTTTGCGCTTGCGCTGCAAGCCGCGGAGGTCGGGGACGCTCGCATGCAATATCGGTGTTTTGGACATGCGCTGACTCGAGTATTGGCGAATCAGGGACATGGTTCACCTTACCGCGCGAGCGCGGTCTGGCTGTTACATTTCCGTCACAAAACAGCTGCTGGCGCCGCCAATCGGCCTGGCAATGGCGTTGATCCACACGCAGGTACGTGATGGAACCGCGCCCCCAATCTATCCGCGCCCGCCGAGGTAGGCGGCGACGACGGCTGGATCATTGAGGACTTGGGCGGGCGACCCCGACGCCAGCGTGCGGCCGTAGTCGAGCACATGGATGCGGTCGGCGAGATCGGCCACCATTTGCATATCGTGCTCGATCCAGATCATCGGCAGGGCCAACTCGTGTTTGATGCGCAGGATAAAGCGGGCGAGATCGTCGCGTTCATCGCGCGACAGGCCGGCCGAGGGCTCATCGAGCAGCAGCAGCGAGGGCTCGAGCGCCAGCGCGCGGGCCAGCCCCACGAGTTTCTGGGTGCCGAAGGGAAGCGCCCCGGCCTCGGCGTAGCGCACGCTTTCGAGCTCGACGAACTCGATGATGCGCTCAACGTGCGCGCGCTGGGCCACCTCCTGGCGGCGGACGCTGGGCAGGAACAGGGCCTCGGCTAGAGGGTGGGTCGCAACGCGCGTATGCCGCCCGACCATGATGTTGTCGAGCACGCTCAGGTGCTGAAAGAGCTCGCCATGCTGAAAGGTGCGGGCGATGCCGAGGCCGGCAATGACGCGCGGGGGCAGCCCGGCAATGTCGCGGCCGCGAAAGCGGATGCGGCCGTTGCCGCGATAAAGGCCGCTGATGCAGTTGAGCACGCTGGTTTTGCCGGCGCCGTTGGGACCGATCAGTGCCAACAGCTCGGCCGGACCGACCTCAAACGAAATGCCAGCGAGGACGGTGAGTCCGCCGAAGTTAAGGTGCAAGGCCTCGATGTCGAGCTCAGCCATACCACCTCCGATTGCGGCGGTATTGCTTGACGTCGCGATAGCTGCGGCGGCGCCCGGAGGCGGATTGACCGAGGTAGAACTCGGCGACATCGGGGTGCTCGGCGAGCCGGGCAGCGCTGCCGTCGAGCACGATGCGGCCGTTTTCCAAGACATAGCCGTGGTCGATCACGCCCAAGGTGAGGGCCGCGTTCTGCTCCACGATCACTAGCGTCAAAGAAAGCGCGCTGCGGATGGCCAGCAGGCGCTGTAAGAGATCGGCGACGACGACGGGGGCGAGCCCCAACGACAACTCATCGACGAGCAACAGTTTGGGTTGGCAAACGAGCCCGGCGGCAATGGCCAGCATTTGCCGCTCGCCGCCCGACAGCAGGCCGGCCGTGCGCTGCCGCAGCGGCGCCAGCCGCGGGAAAAAATCATAGATGAGCGCCTCGCGCCGGCGCTGGTCGGCGCGGCCCGTGCGCGCGGCCACCGGCACCAACAGGTTTTCGGCCACCGTCAGGTTTGGGAAGACCTTGCCGCGCTCGGGCACCAGCACGATGCCGGCCCTGGTGCTGACGTGGGGTGCGGCGTGGGCGATGGGCCGGCCCTCAAAGTGGATGCTGCCATCGGTAATGCGGGCATCGTCGAGGCCATGGAAACCCGAAATAGCCCGCAGCAGCGTGGACTTGCCGGCGCCGTTGCTGCCGAGAATACCGACGATCTGCCCGCGCGCAACGCTAAGCGAGATGCCCTCGAGCGCGGTGATGGCGCGCTGGTAGACGACCTCGAGCTTGTCGACGGTGAGCAGCGGGCCAGCAACGCTAGCGGTCATCGGCGGGCTCCACCGACCCGCCGGTGCCGGAACGGCCAGAGCAAAAAGTAGGTTTGCAGGCGTCGCCACAGGCCGATCAACCCCTGCGGTTCGAGTAACAGGAAGAGGATCATGACGGCGCCGAAGGCCGCGGCGTTGACGGCAAACAACAGCCCGGCGGAGGCGGTGGCGCCGACCAGCGCGCCGAGGCTCGCCTCGATGGCGTAGGGAAAGAGCGTGACGAACAGGGCGCCGAGGATGGCGCCGGCCAGCGAGCCCATGCCGCCGATGATGATCATGGCAACGTATTGGATCGACAAAAACAGCGAAAAGGCCTCAACCGAGACAAAGCCGCGGTAGTAGGCAAAGAGCGCGCCGGCGACGGCCGTCAGCGCGGAGGAGATGACAAAGGCTAGCAGTTTGTAGCTGGCAACGCCGATGCCGAGTGTTTGCGCCACCGTTTCGTTGGCGCGGATGGCGGCCCAGGCGCGCCCCGAGCGGGCGCGCAGGAGATTGGCGCAGAGCAGAAGGGTTAAGACGGCGGCCGCCAGCAAAATGACATACCAGGCTTTGGCGTCGGTCACCGCCTTGCCGGCGAGTTCCGGTGGATCGACGAGGATGCCCGTCGAATAGCCACGGCGCGTTTCGTATTCGCCGCCCAGATAGGCGACCAAAAAATTGAGGGCCAGCGTGCTGACGGCCAGGTAAAGACCGCGCACGCGCAGCGATGGTAGGCCGAAGACGACGCCCAACAGCGCGCCGACCGCGGCCGCGGCCGGCAGCGTGACGAGGAAGGGGGCCTTGAACTCCTTGAAGAGGATGCCGACGGTGAAGGCCCCGGCTGCCAGCAGGCCGGCGTGGCCAAGCGAAACCTGGCCCGCAAAGCCCGTCAGCAGCATGAGGGCCAGCGCGCCGATCACCGCCAGAAAGACTTGGGTTGCCAGATCGATCAGGAAGGGTGAGGCCAGCAGCGGCAGGGCGAGCAAGACCACGAGCACGCCGAGGACGGCCAAGCGCTCGAGCCGCGTTGGCAGCAGGCTCAGGTCCTCACCATAGTCGGTGCGGAAATAGCCGCTGGCGCGGGGTCGCCTAGACACGATCGAGCTCTTCGCGGGTGCCGAGCAGGCCCCAGGGCCGCAGCATCAGAACGACGATCAGCACCAAGAACGGGATGACCTCGGACAGCAGTGGGTCGACGTAGTGGATCAGCAGAACCTCCGCGCTGGCGACGATGAAGGAGCCCAGAATCGCACCGGCGAGGCTATCGAGCCCGCCCACGAGAGCGGCGGGAAAGGCCTTGAGGCCGATGATGGCCATGGTTTGCCCGAGGCCGGAATCAAGCGCCATCAACACGCCGGCGAGCGCCCCCGTGAGGGTGGAGAGCGACCAAGCCAGGGCATAGATGGCATGCAGATTGATGCCGCGCTGCGCCGCCAGCAGCGGGTTTTGACCGGCAGCACGCATGCGCATGCCCCAGCGTCCCAGCCGCAAAAAGGCAAAAAGCCCTGCATAGACGGCGAGCGTCGTTGCCACCAGCAGCGCCGCCCACAGCGAGATCCGCGCGCCGCCCGGCAGGGGAAACGCCCAGTTGGAAAGGCCGAGCGGCACCGCTGGATACTGCTGCTGGGCCGACCAGACGATGACGGTGAGGCCGCGCAAGAGAACGCCGAGGGCAACGGTGGTGAGAACCGCGGCCAGCGCCATCTCGCCCGTGAGCTTGCGCAGCAGAAACAGATAGACCATGGCTCCCACCAACAGGCTCAAGCCGAGGGCGGCAACGATGGCCACCAGGGGATGGCCGGCGAACAGCGATGCCGTCCACAGCAGCAGGTAGGCCGACAGCATCAAGAGTTCGCCGTGCGCCAAGTTGAGGACGCGGCTGACGCGGTAAATCAATACATAGCCGCAGGCGATCAGCGCATAGATCGCGGTCAAGACGACAATATTGACGGCGAGCTGCACGACCGCGGAGCCTTGTTCCGTTATTTGACGTCGAAGGCGGTCCAGTCCTTCACCCGTTGGATTGCGCCCTTGCCGCTATCCCAGCGGTAGACACGATAGTATTGGCGCGTGCGGAAGTGGTTGTCCTTGGTCCACTCGATGGGGCCGCCGCGCAGACCCTTGGTGTCGACCTTCAGCGTGCTCATGGCGGCCGCCAGCTTCTCGGGCGTTGCCGGCCAGCCCGTGGCCTTGAGGGCTGCTTCCACCACCATGCCGGCGATCCAGCCCTCCGTCAGTTGCTCGACGGGGTAGGTGAGCTTCGCCGACTTGGCGGCCGTGGCGATCTCCTGGTGGATCGGCAGCTGGTCCTGGAACAGCGCGTTGGCGCCGATGACGTAAAAGGAGCCGTCTTTGAGCCGGGCCAATTCGCCTTCCGCCTCGATATGGGCCCAGGCGATGTAGTCGCCCTTCCAATCGAGACGGCGCAAGGCTTCCAGCGTACGCACCTGGGTAACCCAGGGTGCCCAGGAGAAGACCCAGTTTGCGCCGGCATCCTTGAGCTTGGTGGCGAAGGGCGTGTAGTCGGGTGTGGGCGGCGGGATCACCTCCTTGTCGACGACGGTCATGCCGAGCGCCGGCGCCTGCTGCTCGGCAAAGTCCATCTCGGCGCGCGACAGGGGAATGGCCATGGCGGAAAAGCCGATCTTGACCGGCTCCTTGGCCGTTTCCTTGATAAAGGCGAGGGTTGCCCGGCTGTCATAGGTGGAGGCGAAGGCCGTCGTGCAGAACTGCAGCGGATCGGCGGGAGGATAGACCTCCTTGGGACACACCGAGCTCGCAAACAGCACTGGCACGCCGGCGCGTTTCGCCTCGGCGACCACTGGGGCGAAGGTCGAGGACAGGCTGGCGTTCAGCAACAACAGGACGTTGTCCTGCGTCAGCAGCTTCTTGGCGTTGGCGGTCGCCTTGCCGGGCTCGGCGGAATCGTCTTGCAGAATGAGGTTGATCTTCTTGCCGGCAATGCCGCCGGCGGCGTTGACGCCTTCGACATAGAGGCGGAGCGCATCCACCGCTGGGGCATAGGTTGAGGCGGGCGGACCCGTCAAAGCCCCGGTCAGGCCGATGGTATAGGCGTCTTGGGCGGCGGCCGGCGCCGCCAGCAGCAATGCGGCCAGGGTTGCGCCTTGCACTCTCAGAAACATGTTTGGTCCTCCCACGCGTGACGTTGCGTTTCGTTGTTTGGCAAACCTCAAGCGGTCAGGCCGGCGGTCGCCGCGGCCAGCACCTTGTCCTCCTCGTCATCGTACATATCCTCCACCAGCTCCTTGAAACGCGCGACCATCTGGGCGCGCTTGACCTTGCGCGTTGGCGTCACCGGCTCGCCTTCCTCCTCGGGATCGAGCACTTTCGGCAGGATCCGGAACGCCTTGATCTGCTCGACGCGCGCCAGCCGGGCGTTGGCGTCCTCGATGGCGCCGGCGATCAGGGCTGTGACGCGGGGCTCCTGCACCAGGCTGGTAAAGCCCCGGTAGGCCACGTCGTTGCCGCGCGCCCACTCGGCCACCACCTCGAAGTCGATCTCGATTAGGGCGGTCAGGTATTTGCGGCCGTGCCCCAAGACGATGGCCTCGGCGACATAGGGGCTGGCGCGCAGGAGGTTTTCGATGAAGGACGGCGAAATCGTTTTGCCGCCGGAGGTGACCAGGAAGTCGCGGGCCCGGTCGATCAGTTTCAGGTGGCCCGACTGCCATTCGCCGACGTCGCCGGTGTGCAGCCAGCCTTCTTCGCTGCGGATGGCCTCGGCCTCGCCGGGCTTGCCCCAATAGGTCTCGAAGAGATCGGCGGAG
The DNA here is from genome assembly GCA_963820375.1 of uncultured Alphaproteobacteria bacterium. Lineage (GTDB taxonomy): Bacteria > Pseudomonadota > Alphaproteobacteria > Rhizobiales > Hyphomicrobiaceae > AWTP1-13. The sequence goes on from CAWFZX010000005.1 coordinate 52,720, forward strand.
CGCACCAGGATCTCGCCATCGGCGGCGAGTTTCACCTCGACGCCGTCGGCAACCGTGCCGACGTCGCCGGGTCGTGCGAACGGCCCGCGCTGTCCGGAGATGATGCCGCCGGCGGTCTCCGTTTGTCCGTACATTTCCACGACATTGATGCCCAGCATTTGCCAAAGGCTCGCCGTTTCGCTGGGCAGCGGCGCACCGCCGCAGACCATCAGCTCGAGCTGGTCGAGGCCGATCTTGTTGAGGATGGGCCGAAACATGACCTGCTGCCAAAACCAGGCGAAGGCGGCATCGCGCCTCTTAAGCCTTCCCTCCCAGCGCCGCCGCGTTTGCCCACGGGCAAAGGCCATGGCGCGCTGGTAGGCGAGGCGCTTCACGGCGCTGCTGCCGGCGATGCCGACCAGGATTTCGGCGGCGCACTTTTGCAAATAGCGCGGCACCGTGAAGAAGACCGTCGGGGCGGTTTCGAACAGCGTCGCCGAGAGGTCCTCGACGCTCTCGCCGATGTGGGGGACGAGCTCGCTGATGAGGGGGAGGGTGACGGCGATATCGCGGCCGAGCACGTGGCAGAGCGGCAGGTAGGCCACCGTGCGGTGCGGCTTGGCGGTCAGCGTGGGATAGTGCGCGGCCACCGAGCGCGTCGCCGCTAGGTGCTTGCCATGGGTGACGAGCGCGCCCTTGGGGTGGCCGGTCGTCCCCGAGGTATAGACAATGAACGCGGGCTGCTCGGGGGAGAGCTTGTCGACCTCGGCCTTAAGCCAGGCCAGGTCGGCGCCGGCGCCCGCCGCGCACATGGCCGCAAAGGTTGAGAGTTTGGCATGGCGCAAGGCAAAGAGCGCGGTTTCGTCGACCACCAGCACGCCCCTGAGCTGCGGCAACCGGTCGATGAAGGGCAAAATCTTGTCGACGTACTCCTGGTCCTCGGCGACGAACAGGACCGCGCCGCCGTCCTGCATTTGGTATTCGACCTCGTCCGCCGACGCCGTTGGATAGATGCCGTAGACGATGGCGCCCAACGACTGGGCCGCGAGGTCGGCAATCAGCCAGGCCTCGCAAGCGTCCGCCATGATGGCGATACGCTCGCCGCGCTGGAGCCCGAGCGCACTCAGGCCCTTGGCGGCACGTGCCACGTCGGCGGCATACTGCGCCCAGGTCTTCTCCCGGTAGAGGCCGCGGTTCTTGGCGCGGAAGGCGACCGCCTCGGGGCGCGCGAGAGCGCGGGCGAGAAGGAGGGCTGGCGCCGTGCTGCGGCGCAGCTGATGGGCAGAGGCGAGGCTGGAACTTGGGCGGTGCATGACGGGCTCCCGCGGCCTCAACTACGCTTGCGCGCGGGCACCGGCTTGCCAAGTCCGGCAACGACGAGTTGGCTGAGTTCGGCGGCAATGCGTGCGAGGTTCGCGTCTTGGTCGGCGGCGCGCCAATTGATGACGCTGTTCATCATGCCGAGCACGGCCAGCATGGTCAGGCGCACGTCGGCGCCCTCCCGCATGCTGCCGTCGGCGATACCGGCCCGGATCACCTCCTCAAAGCAGCGCTCGATGCGCCGGCCTTTGCGGCCGATGCGGCGCCGGCTGGCATCGGGAAGATAGCGGCGCTCGTTGATGAAGACCTTGACGTAGTCGCGCTTGCTGGCGTTGGGGGCCAGGTGCGCGGCGATGAGGGCGGTCAGTTTTTCGAGCGGCGTGCCGGCGCCGGCGAGGATGGCTTCTGCAGTTTCGACAAAGCCGTCGACGCCGCGCTCGCACACGAGCTCGAGCGCCGCCTCCTTGGATGGGAAGTAGTAGTAGAGTGAGGCCTGCCGCAGGCCCAGCACGTCGGCAATCGCCTGGGTGGAGGTGCCGTGGTAGCCGCGTTCGGCAAACACGTTTGCCGCCGCATCGACGATGGCATCAGCGCGGCGCAAGAGCCGGGCATTGCGCAGGAGACGCGAGCGAGGCCAAACGGTGTTCATGCGCATAACCCCGGGGAGCGCGACGGCAACGAGCAAGCGGCGCGGCGCCGAGCCTGGCTTGCTCTATACCTTTATAGATTCTATACGTCTATAAAAATGCATGCCCGGACATGTCCCAGGAGTTGCGCGCGATGCCTGCCATCGGCTCTTGCCGCCCGCCGTTTCGGGCCGACCACGTCGGCAGCCTGCTGCGCCCCAAGGCCTTGCGCGAGGCCTTCCGCGCCTGGGGCGGGGAAGGGCCGGAGCCTGCCGCGCTCGTCGCGGCGCAGGAGGCCGCCATCGGCGACGTGGTCGAGCTGCAGGAAACTGCCGGATTAGAGGTCGTGACCGACGGCGAGTTCCGGCGCAGCTCCTACTGGGGGCGTTTTGTTGCGCGCTGTGAGGGCTTCAGCATCAGGCCGGCGTTCTTCAAGTTCCGCGATGATGACGGCCACGAGGCGCAATTTACGGCCACTTACGCGGTGGGCAAGCTGGCGCGCACGCGGCCGCTGGCAACGGACGAGTTCGAGTACTTAAGCAAAGTGACGACGCGCACGCCCAAGATCACCATGCCGGCGCCCTCGACCATGCATTTCTACCGCTGCACGGACTTTGCCGATCGGGCCGTCTATGGCGATCGCGAGACGTTCTTCGCCGATCTTGCCCAAATCTACCGCGAGGAAATTCGGGATCTGACCCGCGCCGGCTGCCGCTACCTGCAACTCGACGAGGTGGCCGTGGCCATGCTGTGCGATCCGGAAATCCGCGCCCAGGTCGCGGCGGCGGGCCAAGATCCCGACGCGCTGATCGACACCTATGTGGCGGCGATCAACGACGCGGTCGCCGAGGCGCCCGCCGACATGAGGATCGGCGTGCACGTGTGCCGGGGCAATTTTCGTGGCCGCTACCTCTCGGCCGGCGGCTATGACAGGGTTGCCGAACGCTTTTTTCAGAATTGCAACGTCAGCCACTTCCTGCTCGAGTACGACACGGCGCGTGCCGGGGATTTTCGCCCGCTGCGCTTTGTGCCGCCGAACAAGGGCGTGGTGCTGGGCCTCATCAGCACCAAAACGCCCGAGTTGGAGACGATCGACGATTTGCAGCGCCGCAGCGATGAGGCGGCGCGCTTCATCGATCTCGATCGGCTCGGCATCGGGCCGCAATGCGGTTTTGCCTCGACAGCTGCCGGCAATCCGCTGACCGAGGCCGACGAACGCGCCAAATTGCGCCTCGTGGTGGCGGCGGCCCACGCCATCTGGGGCTGAGGGCAGCCACCGCATCGCGCGTAAGACTTGGCCCAGGCTTTCACACGTGCTGGCGCAGCTTTTGGCGCAGTGGCGGCTACGGGCGACCGCGGTTCACGCTCAGCCTCGCGTACGCACATGATGATGCGGCGATCCTGGCCGTTGCGCAGGGTTGGCGGCGGGCAAACGCCGTGAGCGAGGACTTTGACGCCGCGCGTCTCAAGCTCCTGTCGTTCGACGTCTTTGGCACGCTGATCAGCTGCGCGAGGGCTCCGATGGCGCCTTCGCGCGCAGTCTCCCATCGGCGGCAGCGTCCCATCTTGATGTCACGATGCTGGCCGGCGGGCTTGCTGTTGGCCCTCTCCGGGGCAGCGGCCTTGGCACAAGCGGCAACCCGCCGCTGTCCAAACGGGGGTCAGCCGCACTGTTGCCGCGGCCGCTCCAAGCTTAGCCGCGCCAATGCTGCTTGGCGGGGCCGCAATGAGGTTGAGACTGGGAAAGCTTTTGAGGTGCCTGACCCGGTCGCTTTTGGAACGACTTCAGCGCAGCTAATTTCAGCGCCTGGTGGTCTTTGGGCGCACGCCCCCGAGCCTGAGCCACAATCGTACGCGCCAAACTTGACTTCACTTTTTTGGCGCGGGCTGGCTCAACCGTGTGCGCTATGCTCGCCCACGCCTCGTCGAACGCCTGGGCCAGAACTTTGACGACATCGCGCAGCAGCTTTCGCGCTTCCATAGGTTCCTCTTCGGCGCCGCCCCCGAGGATATCGGGCGGCTCTTCATCACACCCAGGCGGGCCGGACGCTTAACTGAGCCCCCCCATCCACACTCAATCACGGTGCGGTCCCCCATCTCGGAGAGCCGAGCCGTCTCTGCGCCTTGAGTTTCGGATGTCCCGCACCCGCGCCCAGCGGTTAACCCTGTCAGGACTGCTTTGGGGCCCCAACAGATAACTGCTGTGCACAGTGTATATGCACGAGCCATTGCGGGTTGACCAGCAACAGACGGCTGCAGTTTTCAACGCTGCTCAACTCTGCCGCGCTATCGCGCTATTGATTGGCATTGGCAGGTTCGGATTTACCGGACACGCGACAGCAACGAACCTGTTTTGCCGATTTTCACAATGAATTCGCGAAATCTGGCAGTGCCACGACAAACATGAGGTGATGGCCGTGATCACGCGCGTTGCGCGCGGCGTCAAGGAGAGCGAAAGACCGCAAACAACAGCGGCCGACGATGGCCCGAGATCGCGCGCCTATGGCGGCCTACACCAGGAGGCCTTGCGGCCGCGAGTTGGCGCAGTGCGTGAGGTTCTTGAGGGGGAGATGATGGTGGCGGTTGGGGCGGTGAAGGGCAAGCGGATGGCAGGGCGGCTCGGCTACCGCCCGCGAGCGAACCTTGCGCCGCACGATAGGCTTTTTGCCGAGCTTGACGCACAGAGCTGGGGACCTGACGGCGCCCTTTGCATGGCAACTTCACGATAGGACCTTGATCGCACCCGCCGCCGCGGGGGCCAGGCGCGAAGCCGGGGGGATACGCAACACCGAGCGCCGTCGCTGCGCCGGTCGCTCGGCGCGCATGGATGCTGCCAATCGCAGCGATTGAGCACGGTCGATCGACCTTGCGCAGAGGCCAGACGGCCGCTTGCTCACTTCCCTCACAGGCAGCACATGTGAGGTCCCCAGCCCCCTTAGATCAGCGATTTTGTCCCTTAAGTTCGGATCCATGGTCGCAACCGTCAGGCCCTCAGTCCGTCTATCCGGTCACGGGCCTATCCCTCAGTATTCCGCGTAATCGGAATTGCGCGCGGCTGGGAGAAACTCCATGGTTGAGTTCATTAAATCGGATCTGGAATTCATTCTGCAACAGATCATGATTGCAGAGCAGCACGCCGATGGTGCTGACCTTCTTTCCCTGCTGCCGAACTCCCTGGTGCCTTTCGGCCTGCGCACGGTTGATGGTTCGTTCAACAACCTGGTGGAGGGTCAGAGCGAATTCGGCTCCGCCGACGACCTGTTCCCGCGGCTGACCGATCCGTTTTTCCAGACTGCATCGGCCGGGACGACCTATCAGCAGACCAGCGGCACCGTGATCGACCCTGAGCCGCGCATCATCTCCAACCTGATCGTCGATCAGACCAGCAACAACCCGGCGGCGGTGGCGGTGGCGGGCAGCGCCGGCGTGGATAACGTTTGGGGTACCGACGACGATGTTCTGAACGATGGCGTTTCGATCCTGCGCACACGTGCGGGCCTGGATGGTCTCGTCGGCACCGCCGACGACATCGCCGACTTCTCGTTTGACAACGTGGCGCCGGATGCGGGGCTGTCGGCGCCGTTCAACCTTTGGTTTGTGTTCTTCGGCCAGTTCTTCGATCACGGCCTCGACCTGGTGCAGAAGGGCGGCAGCGGCACGGTGTTCATTCCGCTGCAGCCGGATGATCCGCTGATCAACGGCCTGGATGGTACCCCAGGGACTGCCGACGATCTGCCGCCGGAATTGCAGTTCATGGTGCTGACGCGGGCCACCAACCAGCCCGGTCCCGACGGCGTGCTGGGCACGGCCGACGACATCCACGAGCACGTCAACACGACCTCGCCGTTCGTCGACCAGAACCAGACCTACACCTCGACGCCCTCGCACCAGGTGTTCCTGCGGGCCTATGAGCTCAACGACCTCGGCCAACCGGTCAACACCGGCAAGCTGATCGTCAACCGCGATCTGGGCGTTGATGGCTTGTTCGGTACCGGGGATGACGTGGTGCTGGGCGGCATGGCGACCTGGGGCGTGCTGAAGGCACAGGCGCGCGACCTGTTGGGCATCGAGCTCAGCGATTATGACGCCGTCAACGTGCCGATGATCAAAGTCGACCCCTACGGCAACTTTGTCCCTGGCCCGAACGGCTTTGCCCAGCTGGTGACCAATCTCGGTCCGGATGGTCTTTTGGGGACCGACGACGATGTGACGGTGGAAGGCAATCCGGCGGCTCCGGTAAGTCCGCTTGCCGTCGCCGCGCTGCGCACCGGCCACATGTTCCTGGCCGACATTGCGCATTCTGCCAACCCGTTCAGCAGTCAGACCGGCGCGCCGCTCACGGCCGATGCCGATAATGTTATTGGCGACGACCTCAATTCAGCCACCTACGACGACGAGCTGCTGGCCGAGCACTTCATGGCCGGAGACGGCCGTGTCAACGAGAACATCGGTCTGACCGCCGTCCACCACGTGTTCCACGCCGAGCACAACCGCCTCGTCGATCACACCAAGGAGGTCATCCTCGCCTCCGCCGCGGACGACCTGGCGTTCTTGAACGACTGGCTGCTCGTTGATGTCGCTGCCGTTCCCGCCGACCTGTCGACTCTAGTCTGGGACGGCGAACGCCTCTTCCAGGCGGCCAAGCTCGGTACCGAGATGCAGTACCAGCACCTCGTATTCGAGGAGTTCGCGCGCAAGATTCAGCCCCAGGTCGATGTCTTCCTTGCTCCGGCCGGGTTTGATTCCACCATCAATCCAGCGATCGTCGCCGAGTTCGCGCATGTCGTCTATCGCTTCGGCCATTCGATGCTGCTGGATGAGATCGATCGGCTCGATCCCAATTTCGCCTCGAGCGAGATCGGTCTGATCGAGGCTTTCCTCAATCCGTTGGCGTTCGATGCGAACGACACGCTGACCGCCGAGGAAGCGGCCGGTGCCATCGTGCGCGGCACCACCCGCCAGATCGGCAATGCCATCGACGAGTTCAAGACCGAAGCACTGCGCAGCAACCTGCTCGGTCTGCCGCTCGATCTCGCCGCCATCAACCTGGCGCGCGGCCGCGACACCGGCATTCCGTCGCTCAACGCCGCACGCCGTGAATTCTTCGAGATGACCGGCGACAGCCAGCTCAAGCCGTATACGAGCTGGCTCGACTATATGCAGTTCTTGAAGCATCCCGAATCGCTGATCAACTTCATCGCCGCTTACGGCACGCACAGCACGATCACGTCTGCGACCACGCTTGCGGACAAGCGGGCGGCAGCCACCGCCATTGTGCTGGGCGGAGTCGGGGCGCCGGCTGACAGCGAGGACTTCCTGAACAGCACCGGCGCTTGGGCCAGCGGACCCAACGGCGTGACCACCACCGGCCTCGACGACGTCGATCTTTGGATCGGCGGCCTTGCCGAAGAACAGTTTCCGTTCGGCGGTTTCCTCGGCTCCACCTTCAACTTCGTATTCGAGAACCAGCTCGAGAACCTACAGAACGGTGACCGGCTCTACTATCTGGCCCGCCTCGCGGGACTGAACTTCATTAACGAGCTCGAGCAAAACTCGTTCGCAAAATTGATCATGCTGAACACCGACGCCACCCACTTGCCGGGTGACGTCTTCTCGACCCCGGGCTTCATCCTCGAGGTCGATCAGACGCGTCAGTTCACTGGCTTGAACGAACCCGGGGCGGACGGCATTCAGGGCACCGCTGACGATGAGGTTGGTGCCGATGGAATCGACGGCAATTCTGATCCTTTCAGTGGCGACGAGCTCGAGCCGGAGGTGATTCGCGACAATCCCGCGACGTTGGTCCCGGATACCAACTACCTCAAGTACACCGGCGACCAGCATGTCGTACTTGGCGGCACCAACGACAATGACACTCTGATCGCCAGCGAAGGCGACGACACGCTCTGGGGCGACGGCGGCAACGACCGGCTCGAGGGCGGCTATGGCAACGACATCATTCAAGGCGGCGCTGGTGACGACATCATCACGGACATCGGCGGCGACGATAACCTCCAGGGCGAGGCGGGCAACGACGTCATTCAGGGCGGCCAAGGTATCAACCTAATCATCGGCGGTACCGGCAGTGACTTCATCATCACCGGTGAAGATATTACCGAGGTGTTCGCCGGCCCGGGCAATGACTTTATTCTGGGCGCCAAGACCAACGAACCGAACTTCGGCAACGAAGGCGACGATTGGATCCAGCTGGGCACCCAGGATGGTGCGCCGGGCGACAATTTGGATCCGGGAATTCAAGATCCGATTATCGGCAACGACGTCCTGATCGGCGGCGGTGGATTCGATGAATTCATCGGCGAAGGCGGCGACGACATCATGGTCGGCGGCGAAGGCGAGGATCATTTTGACGGCGGCTCCGGCTTCGACTGGGGCACCTACAAGTTCGATCGCTTCGGCGTGACCGTCGACATGCTCGTCAGCGACCTCTTCGAGCCGCCGGTGGCGCCCTCGAACGCCGGCATCCTGGATCGGTTCGCTTTCACGGAAGGACTGTCGGGCTCGGCCTTTGGCGATTTCCTGCGTGGCGACGACGCCGACGCGGATGCGATCGCCAACACCAATGGCGCCCAGGGCAGCGTGCTCACCAACATTGCGCTCATCGACGGTCTGCAGGACTTCCTGGGTGCCGGTGTGACCTCGTTCGGCTCCGGCAACATTATCCTTGGCGGTAGCGGCAGCGACATCATCGAGGGCCGCGGCGGCGACGACCTGATCGACGGCGACATGTGGTTGAACGTGCGCATCAGTGTGCGTGCGGGAATCGATCCCGCAACAGGGCTGCCGACCGGTGCGGAGATCGCCACCTTCGACAACCTGATGGACATGGTCCCGTTCATGCTCGACGGCACCTACAATCCCGGTCAGCTGCAGATCGTGCGTGAAATCCTGACCGGAACTGGCGATTTCGACACCGCCAATTTCTCCGACGTCCGGGCTAACTACGCCGTGGTCGCCGGCGACGACGGTGTGATCACCGTCACGCACCTGGCGGATCCCGGCGGCGGTCTTGTCAGCGATGGCAGCGACCGTCTCACCAATATCGAGCGACTGCAGTTCGCGGATCAGTCGATTACCTTCTTCGGAGTGAACAATGACCCGCTGGGGGCCCTGGCGATCCTCGACGCGGGCACCAACACTCCCGACAACACGCCGACGGAGGGTCAGCGGCTGCGGGCGTCGATTGCCGGCGTGACCGACGCGGACAACCCCGGCGATGGCTCGATTGTTGGTCCCGTCGCTTACCACTGGCAAGTCGAAGCGCGCCCGGGCTCAGGCATCTTCGAAGACATCCGGGCGGAAGTGCGCGGCAACGAACCCGCCAGAGCCGAGGGCGCGACCTTCATTGTGACCCCGGATCTCGCGGGGCTCTCGATCCGCGTCAGGGCCGTCTACAAGGACGCCAATGGCGTGCTGGAGCAGGTATATTCTGCGCCGACCGCTCCGGTCATAGACGTTGTGCTCCCGCCACCGACGCCCGCGGCAGTAACGCCGGATGGCAGCGCTGTGGTTACCGCCGGCGTCCATCTGGTTCGCTCCGACCTCGAGTTCATTCTCAATCAGATCGTTATCGCGGAGCGGCATGCGGCGGGCGAGGATCTCCTTGACATTATTCCGAACTCGCGGGTGGCTTTCGGCCTGCGCACGGTTGATGGGTCGTTCAACAATCTGGTGCAGGGCCAGAGCGAATTCGGCGCCTCCGACAACCTCTTCCCGCGGTTGACGGATCCTTTCTTCAACAACGACCTGGACGGCGATACCTTCGATGCGAACGGTCCGGGCCCGGGGGGACTGGTCACCAACACGGATTTCGGCCAGGGCGGCGACGTTGTTGATGCCGATCCGCGCATCATCTCCAACCTGATCGTCGACCAGACCAGCAACAACCCGGCGGCGGTGGCGGTGGCGGGCAGCGCCGGCGTGGATAACGTTTGGGGTACCGACGACGATGTTCTGAACGATGGCGTTTCGATCCTGCGCACGCGTGCGGGCCTGGATGGTCTCATCGGCACCGCCGACGACATCGCCGACTTCTCGTTTGACAACGTGGCGCCGGACGCGGGGCTGTCGGCGCCGTTCAACCTGTGGTTTGTGTTCTTCGGCCAGTTCTTCGATCACGGCCTCGACCTGGTGCAGAAGGGCGGCAGCGGCACGGTGTTCATTCCGCTGCAGCCGGATGATCCGCTGATCAACGGCCTGGATGGTACCCCAGGGCACTGCCGACGACTTGCCGCCGGAATTGCAGTTCATGGTGCTGACGCGGGCCACCAACCAGCCCGGTCCCGACGGCGTGCTGGGCACGGCCGACGACATCCACGAGCACGTCAACACGACCTCGCCGTTCGTCGACCAGAACCAGACCTACACCTCGACGCCCTCGCACCAGGTGTTCCTGCGGGCCTATGAGCTCAACGACCTCGGCCAACCGGTCAACACCGGCAAGCTGATCGTCAACCGCGATCTGGGCGCTGATGGCTTGTTCGGTACCGGGGATGACGTGGTGCTGGGCGGCATGGCGACCTGGGGCGTGCTGAAGGCACAGGCGCGCGACCTGTTGGGCATCGAGCTCAGCGATTATGACGCCGTCAACGTGCCGATGATCAAAGTCGACCCCTACGGCAACTTTATCCCTGGCCCGAACGGCTTTGCCCAGCTGGTGACCGATCTCGGCCCGGATGGTCTTTTGGGGACCGACGACGATGTGACGGTGGAAGGCAATCCGGCGGCTCCGGTAAGTCCGCTTGCCGTCGCCGCGCTGCGCACCGGCCACATGTTCCTGGCCGACATTGCCCATTCTGCCAACCCGTTCAGCAGTCAGACCGGCGCGCCGCTCACGGCCGATGCCGATAATGTTATTGGCGACGACCTCAATTCAGCCACCTACGACGACGAGCTGCTGGCCGAGCACTTCATGGCCGGCGACGGCCGCGTCAACGAGAACATCGGCCTGACCGCGGTCCACCACGTGTTCCATGCCGAGCACAACCGCCTCGTCGATCATACCAAAACAGTTCTTCTGGCGACCGCGTCGACCGGCGATGTGACGTTCTTGAACGACTGGCTGCTCGTTGATGTCGCTGCCGTTCCCGCCGACCTGTCGACTCTAGTCTGGGACGGCGAGCGCCTGTTCCAGGCGGCGAAATTCGGCACCGAGATGCAGTACCAGCACCTCGTGTTCGAGGAGTTTGCGCGCAAGATCCAGCCGAACGTCGATCCGTTCTTCGCCACCACCCAAGTGTACGACACCGACATCAATCCGGCGATCGTCGCCGAGTTCGCGCATGTCGTCTATCGCTTCGGCCACTCGATGCTGCAGGATGAGATCGATCGCTTCGATCCCAATTTCGCCTCGAGCGAGATCGGACTGATCGAGGCCTTCCTCAACCCGTTGGCGTTTGATACGAACGGTGCGCTGACCGCCGAAGACGCGGCCGGTGCCATCGTGCGCGGTACCACCCGCCAGGTTGGCAACGAAATCGATGAGTTCAAGACCGAAGCGCTGCGCAACAATCTGCTCGGTCTGCCGCTCGACCTCGCCACCATCAACCTGGCACGCGGCCGCGACACCGGCATTCCGTCGCTAAACGCCGCACGTCGTGATTTCTACGATGTGACCGGTGACAGTCGCCTGGCTCCCTATACGAGCTGGATCGACTATATGGAGCACCTGAAGCATCCCGAATCGCTGATCAACTTCATCGCCGCCTACGGCACGCACAGCACGATCACCTCTGCGACCACGCTTGCGGCCAAGCGTGCGGCGGCCATGGACCTCGTGTTCGGCGGCGACACCGCACCGGCGGACCGTCTCGACTTCCTGAACAGCACCGGCGCTTGGGCCAGCGGCCCCAATGGCGTGACCATCACCGGCGTCGATGACATCGACCTTTGGATCGGCGGCCTAGCCGAAGAGCAGATGCCGTTTGGCGGTTTCCTCGGCTCGACCTTCAACTTCGTGTTCGAAGAGCAACTCGAGAAGCTGCAGGACGGCGACCGCTTCTACTACCTGGAGCGGACCGCCGGCATGAACTTCCTGGCCGAACTGGAGAACAACTCGTTTGCCAAATTGATCATGGCAAACACCGACGCCACCCACCTGCCGGGCGACGTCTTCTCGACGCCGGGCTTCTTCCTGGAAATCGACCAGACCCGGCAGTTCAACGAGGGCCTGACCCTGCCCGGCCCAGATGGCGTTCTCGGCGACGATCCGGCCACTCCCGAAGATGAAAGCGCCGACGACATCGTAGACCCCAATGCCGATCCCTTTGGCGACGTGATCCGCAACAACCCGGCGACGCCAGGCCCGGATACAAATTTCCTCCAATACACCGGCGATCAGCATGTCGTCATCGGCGGTACCGCTCTTAATGACATCATCAAGTCGAGCGAAGGTGACGACACGCTCTACGGCGATGGCGGCGATGACCGGCTCGAAGGCGGCTACGGCAACGACATCCTTCGCGGGGGCGTCGGCGACGATATCATGACCGACATCGCCGGTGATGACCTCATGCAGGGCGAGGACGGCAACGACGTACTCCACGGTGGCCAGGGTATAAACCTGCTGATCGGCGGCTTCGGCAACGACTTCATCATCAACAATGAGGACATCGGCGAGTGGTTCGGCGGCGCCGGCAATGACTTTATTCTGGGCAATCGCGCCAACGAAGAAGGCACAGGCGGCGAAGGCGACGACTGGATCGAGTTTGGCACCCCCGATGGTGGGGCCGGCGACAACGCCGATGCCTTCGCGCGCGACCAGATCATTGGTAACGACGTCTTCATCGGCGACAGCATCTCCGACCGAATGGATGGTGAGGGCGGCGACGACATCCTGGTCGGCAATCACGGCGGCGGCGAGGGTGACCGTTATCTCGGCAAGTCCGGCTTCGACTGGGCGGTGTTCAAGGACGATCCGTTCGGCGTCACCATCGATTTCAACATTCGCGCGTTCGATGAAACGACGCAGCCGCGGTCGACCGCAGCGGTCAATGCCCGGTTCGAAAGCGTGGAAGGGTTGTCCGGATCGAAACACGCCGACATCCTGCAGGGCGATGATGCCGACGCGGCTGCGATCGCCATCTCGGGCTTCACCGGCAGCGTGCTCACCAATTTCGAGCTCATCAGCGGCCTGCAGGAGTTCGTCGGCGCAGGTGTGACCTCGTTCGGCGCCGGCAACATCATGTTCGGCGGCGAAGGCAGCGACATCATGGAGGGCCGCGGCGGCGATGACCTGATCGACGGCGACAAGTGGCTCAATGTGCGCATCGGCGTCTTTGAGAATCTGGATGGCACCGGCAACGAGATCGCCTCCTTCGACAGCATGAGCCGACATGGTCGCGCTGATGGTCAACGGCACCTACAACCCCGGCCAGCTCAGGATCGTTCGTGAGATCCTGCCTGGGGATGCCGGCGCCGATGACAACTTCGACACCGTCTACTTCTCCGGGCCGCGGGCCGACTATACGATCGACATCGATGCCAACGGCACAGTGGGCGACCCGACGGACGATATCGTCACCGTCACCGACACCGTCGGCACCGACGGCATCGACCGTCTCACCAACATCGAGCGGCTGCAGTTCGCCGACCAAGCGATCGTCCTGGTGCCCGGCGAAAATGCCGAGCCAGTGGGCGTGTTGGCGATCCTCGACGCGACGACCGGCGACCCCGACCCGACCCCGACCGAGGGTCAAACCCTCAGGGTGTCGATCGCGGGTGTGACCGATGCGGATAACCCAGGTGCCATCACCGGACCCGTCAGCTACTTCTGGGAGGTCGAGGAAGACCCGGGCACGGGCAGATTTGTAACCATTCTCCATGACAACGTCGGCGGAGAATTGGTGCGTGCGACAGGCCCGACCTTCACGGTGACGCCGGAGCTCGCTGGGCTGTCGATACGCGTCCGCGCCGTCTACAAGGACGCCAACGGCGTGCTGGAAACCGTGTTCTCGGCGCCGACGGCGCCGGTCGACAACATCAATGACCTCCCGGTCGGCACGGTGGTGATTTCCGATACCACACCCACGGAAACCCAGCTGATCACCGCTGCCAACCTGTTTACGGATGCCGACGGGCTTACCGGGGCAGTGTTCTCCTACCAGTGGCAGCAGTCGGCTTTGGGCGGTGGCGGTCACCTTTACCGACATCGTCGGTGCCACCTCGTCGGGCTTCATCCCTGGCCAGGCTCAGGTGAATCGGCAGTTGCAGGTGGTCGTAAGGTACACGGACGACCAGGGAACGCTGGAAACCGTGACCTCGGCACCGACCGCCGTGGTTGGCGACTTCATCCCAGCCGCCGGCGCCGGACAAGCCCTCGCCGGCAACGAGGGTGCGGACCTCATCTTCGGTGGTGGCGGCAACGATGTCATCGGCTCTTTCGGTGGGAGCGACACCATCGACGGCGGGGTGGGCACTGACCTGATCGATGCCGGCGGGGGCGACGACATCATCAATTACACGATGGGTCAGGGCGCGGACAACGTCATTGGCGGGGCAGGCAACGACAGGCTCAACATCCTCGGGCTGGTCGGCAACGACCAGCTGGATGTGGTCTTCAGTGGCGGTGTCCTCACCAGCGTTGAAACCGGCGGCGTAACGGGCGTTGAGCAGTTCACAGCCGATCTCGGCGGTGGCACAAACACGCTCAGCTACGGCGCCACGACAGGTCCCGTCACGGTGAACCTGGCCGCGGCTGTGGCCACCGGCTTCCTCTCCATCGGCAACATCCAGAACGTAACGGGCGGTAGTGGCAATGACCTGCTCACGGGCAATGCCGGCGACAATGTGCTGAGCGGCGGCAGTGGCAATGACACCTTCATTGCCGCGATGGGTGACGGCAACGACACCTACAACGGCGGCAACGCAGGTGGTATCGACACCGTTGACTTCTCGGCAACCAACGCAGGTGCCACCATCACGACGGCCGGTGCCATCGGCGGCCTCGCGGCAACGGGCATCGATGTCTTCACCTCCATCGAGAACATCATTGGCAGCCAGGGCGACGACACCATCACCTTCAATGGCGGCATCAACGTCCTCGACGGTCAGGCTGGCAACGATACCATCAGCGCCGGCGCACAAAACGACATCGTGCATGGCGGGATCGGCAACGATGCGCTCAACGGTGAAGCCGGCAACGACATCCTCAATGGCGATGGCGGTAACGACACGCTGACGGGCGGAGCCGGCAACGACACGGTCAATGGCGGCGAAGGCAGCGATACGGTGATCTTCACCATTGGTGATCAAACCGATACGGTCAATGACACCGGCATCCTTGGCACCGACACATTGAGCATCGGCGGCACGGGCGGCGGCAACGTACTTGATGTGATCTTGAGCGGTACGACCCTGACGAGCTTCGAGGGTGGGAGCATTGCCGGTATTGAAAGCGTCACGGCCGACCTTGGTGGTGGCACCGATACATTGACCTATGCCGGCTCGGCGTCGCCGGTGACGGTCGATCTCTTAGCCGGCACGGCCACTGGCTTCACCTCAATCACCGGCATCGAAAACGTCACCGGCGGGACGGGTGGGGACAACTTGACGGGCGGTGCCGGAGCCAATGTCCTCGCCGGTGGTGGCGGGAACGACACCTACCATGTCGGCACCGGCGATACGGTCGCCGAGATCGCCGCCGGTGGCACGGACACGGTCTTCAGTGCGGCCGCCACCTTTACCCTAGGCGCGAATGTCGAGAACCTGACGCTCGAGCCTGGCGCAGGCAACATCAGCGGCACCGGCAACGGGCTTGCCAACGTCATCACAGGCAATGAGGGTGACAACACCCTCAATGGTGCCGGCGGCGCCGATACCATGACCGGTGGCACAGGCAACGATACGATGGATGGTGGTACAGGCACCGACACGTTCGTGTTCGGTCCCGCCTTTGGCAGCGACCAAATCAATGGCTTCGATGCCAATCCGGGTAGCGGCGGTCAGGACCTGCTCAATATCGACGCTCTGAACCTCAGCGCGGCCGACATCGGTACCGGGATCATCATCACCGTCGCCGACTTCGTGGCCGGGGGTGCACTCGACACGCGCATTACCATCGGCACCAACACGATCACACTCTCGGGTGTCAATGGCGTCGGAGCCAACAGCATCACGGCGGACGACTTCCTCTTCTAATCAACCAAGGGCGGCCCTGTTCAGGGCCGTCCGCTTTGTTCCCGACGTGTGATGTGTACTTTAGGGGCACGTGGTTGGGACCTTGGGACGATTTTCGAATCCCTTGCGTTGGCCTAATCTGCCACTATGACAACCCTTGCCCGCTGCTACGTCTTTCCGGTCTGGCAGACCATGTCGCACTGGCAGGGTATCAGATCATGCTCATGCCGGCCGCACTTGCCTCGGCAGTCCTTCTGTGTACGACGGCCATCTTGGTTGCGATGGTCAGCGACACTGCCGCACCGTCCGCGTCGACTGCGACGGCGATATGCTCCAAGTCGAAGTGAAATGCACAATCGCCGCTCAGCAACGACCGCCGTCCCAGCAATGGCAGTAGTTGCGAACCCTGCAAGACAGGATCGACTCAATTGGGGGTAAAGTTCTGGTTCAAGCGCGGCCGAACGTCATTTCTTACACGGCGCAATTGAACGTTTCATGAGCTGGAGGGCGCTCATGCCTGATCAAATCCGCGTGGCGCTGTTGGACAATCATCCGCTGTTTCGTCGCGGCATCATCGACGCATTTTCCGGTACGCGGCTCGTCGTTGTCGCCGAAGGCACACCCACGGCAAAAGGGAGCCAGTTTGCCATCGAGCAGAAGCCGGACATTGTCGTGATGGAGATCGACGTGCCGGGGGATGGAATTGAGCTGGCGGAGCGGATTCTGACCGCGCAGACCTCCGCTAGAGTGGTGATCCTGACGGCATCCAGCGACCAGGACGATATCTCCGAGGCCCTTCGCATCGGCGTGCACGGTTACATCCTCAAGGGTGTCAAAGCCGCCGAGCTGATAACCGCACTTGAGGGCATCCATGAGGGAGAGCCGTACATTACGCCAGCATTGGCAACACGCTTGCTCCTGCGGGACAAGGGACGATCTTTCCGATCCAATAAAAACGGGGAACTGACCTTTACATCGAGGGATAAGCAGGTGCTTAGCCACCTCGCGCAAGGCCTCACGAACGATGAGATTGCGCAGCTCTTGGGCGTTAATACCCGCACCATCAAACATTATTTGACGAGAGTGTTCCGGAAGATGCAGGTCCGCAACCGTGTCGAGGCCGTCTTGTGTGCGAAGGCGATGAGAATTTGTGACTAGGCGAGCGGTGGCGACAAGGTTTCGAGAGCAGTTTGGATTGCATCGATGGGTCCGACAACAGCTTTGAGGTGGGCCCTGAACTGCTGCAGACTGTGCGGCCAGCCGCGGCCCAACTTCGCCCTTTCGCCGCTCCGCCCTGGTGGTTCGCCTCTGAGTGAGGCACAGCTCGGCCGCCAGATCGCGGGCCATCTTCAAGTTCCGTGACGATCACGGCCAGCAGGCAAACGTCACGGCCACCTATGCGGCGCCAGCCGCTGGCGACCGACGAGTACGGCAACCCGCCAAGCGAGAGCGACGAACGCGCGAAATTGCGCCCGGTCGTGGCGGCACCGGCGATTTGGGGCTGAAGTCGGTGCGGCTGGCGCGCTTTGGCAAGACAGCAGCCTCGCTGCGCCTTGCGCTGGCAGCATCGCCACCAAGCCGGATCGATCAGTTGACCTCTGGCGCCGCGCGCGCCCATGATGGCCGGCGACCGCTTCCGGTGCTGCCGGGATCGGATCGGGAGGCGACCACCCCCAGGAGCGGTGAGTTTGGCGCCGCACACGACAGCTGTACGGCGCCTGCGCACGCATTCTGCGGGACGGCGGGGCCGCGCACGTCGACATCGGGGCCTTCTGGGAGGCCTGGGACGAGCGCAACATTGCGCGGGATCGGGGAGTTGATGTCTCTTTACTGGAACAAAGGGCGACGGCAGCGCCGCGGGCGCAAAGCGATGCGTGAACCGACCAGCCCGAACAACCCCCGGCAAAGCGGCGAAGCGACCTTGTTAGGTGGGCCAGGAGGCCACAATGAAAGTCGGTGTTCTGCAATTTTTTGGCTGGCCGGATCGATCGCTGCCGCTGTCGTCGGTCTACGACCTGGCGCTTGAGCGCATCGCCATTATGGACAGCGCGGGCTACGACGCCGTCTGGCTCGCCGAGCACCATTTCTCGTCCTTTTCGGTTTGCCCCTCCGTGCACATGATGGGCGTGATGGCGGCAGCCCGCACCCGGCGGCTGCGGATCGGAACCGGTGTGTCGCTCGCTCCTTTCTACAATCCGCTGCGGCTCGCCGAAGAAGTGGCCCTCCTCGACGTGCTCTCCGGTGGACGCGTCAATTGGGGGGCGGGTCGCGGGTTCGAACGCAGTGAGTTCAAGGCCTTCGCCATCCCAGGCGAAGAAAGCGCGGCACGCTTCCACGAGACGGTCGATATCGTCATCAAAGCCTGGACCCATGACAGGCTGTCCTACCAGGGAAAATTTCATAGCTATGACGGTGTCGAAGTGCTGCCGAAGCCGCTGCAGCAACCGCACCCGCCGGTGTGGATGGCGGCGAGTTCCCTGCCGGCGATCGAATGGGCGGCGGCGAAGGGCTTTTCCATCCTGATGGATCCCCACTCCTCGCGCCAAGAGCTGGTGCAAAAGCGTCGCCACTACGGCGAGAAGCTGGCAAACGCCGGCTACAGCGACCAAGACCGCGTCATACCCATGGCTCGCCTGATTGCCATCGATGCAACGGCCGAAAAGGCCCGCGAAGTTGCGCGGCGCGCAGCCCATTGGACGGTGGCCTCCTACATCGGTGCCACGCATCACCGCCAGGAGGTCCGGAGCTTTGGCGGCAAAGATCCGGTGGACTACTACCTCGAAGATGTCGTGCTGCACGGCACGCCGGAGAGCGTCGCCGATCAGATCGGCGCGCTCGAACGGGATGCCGGTATGACCTACCTGATGGCCGCGCCGTTGAGCCGCCGGTCATTCACCTTGCTCACCGACAAGGTGCTGCCGCGCATCGCCAAATGACATGACGATCGAGCCATGCTGGTCGGCTGCCGAAGGGACGGATCGCGTCGCGGCTGGCCCCACTCAAGGCGCCGCCTTGCCGGCTTTGGCGCTGTTGCGTTGGCGCTTTGCCAATTTGGTCGCGCGTTGTAAGGCATTGGTTGCCTTGCGCTGCTTGGCTTGGATGCGCTTGCGGCGCGAATCCGACATCTTGGGCATGACATTTCTCCTAGAGTTGGCCGCCCCGAGTTGAACCCTGTCGTCCCATATTGCCGCGGCCATGATGGTTGGAAAAGGCCGCGCTTTTGACCCGGCTGCCAAAATGCGGGCCAAATATAACAGGTGCCGGATCGAGGCTGGCTGTCAGCTGCCTTAAAACGCGTTGCTTCTTCCCCGCTGCGGCGCGCTCGCGCGCCTATAGGCGAGGGGACGGATTTGCCCTGTTTTTGGGCCGGTAGGGTAAACGCTCCACGTTTGTCCCGATATCGCCGCAAGCAAAAACGGTACAAGCTAGCCTTTCCGCCTCTCTCGTTGTGGAGCGTACCGATGGCTATCCAGGCCTTAGCTGCGCGCAGCCCACCCACTCCCCTGTTGAGCAAGTTCACCAATCGCGTCAGCAAGGCCAAGACGCCGAACGAGATCCTCGATGCCCTCGACGATTTCGCCTCCCACCTCCTCCCCATCAACGCGCTCGGGGCGGGACGAATGCCACCGCGCACCTCGGACTGGCCCTCGATCCAACTCGGAAAAGACGTCTTTCTGCACGGGTCGGCCCCCGTCGAGTGGTGGAACGAGTACGCCAGCTTGGCCGCGCAGAGCTACGATCCTGGCATCATGATGGCCAAGACCAGCCTGGTGGCTTACACCTGGACAGAGACGATGCAGATGCTCGAGCCAATCGGTGCGGAGCGGTGGCCTTACGAACTTGCGCTCAAATACGGCATCCGTGACGCTCTCACCTGTTCCGTTGGTCAGCGCTGGCTGGTGGCTTACTGGTCGCGCCAAGTCCTGACGAACCTGTTGACGCAGCCCCTGCGGCTTTTGCTGATTGCCGCCGCCGGATTTGCCGCACAGCGGCTCGAACAGGTGATCGGCGAGGACTCAAGGCAGAGTGCAAGCCGCCCGCCGATAACACCTCGGGAACTCGCCGTCTTGCGGTTGGTGTCATTGGGAAGCAGAACCAGCGAAGTCGCCAAGCTGCTCGACCTTGGTGAGGAAACCGTTCGCAGTCATTTAAAGAAAGTGCAGGCCAAGCTCGGTGTTCGCAATCGCGCTCACGCGGTCGCCGAGGCCGTCAGACAACAGCTGATCCCTTGAGGCCGCAGTAAGCCCAGGATTGGTTGATAAGCGGCCGGAGAGACTACTCCAGCGCTACGGCTGATAGGAGAGAAGGACAAGCGTGTGCGCCTAAGGGCCGTGTGCACGAACAACCTTGCACCAACGAGGAAAGCGAGAGGCGACGGCAGCGGCAGCCCCTCTGCCCAGGTCCAATCTCTGACGGAATGCCCTACTCGATAATGCGACCACCCTTAGCAACGGCCGGATCGACATTCAAATTGAGGGCCCTTGCGACCTTCATGTTGAGGACGACTTGGATGGTCGGATGCCGCTCAATCGGCAACTCCGCGGGGAGCGCTCCCTTGAGAATTTGGTCGACATACCTTGCTGATGAAGCCGCCGCTCCGGGAATATCGGGATTAACCTGTAGCAGTGCACCGACCTCGGCGGAGAGCGGCTCGCCCATGGCGAGGGGCATCTTGTGCTTCTCGCATAACTCACTGAGAAGCTTCCTTTGAAAGAAGAAGAACGGCCCTTGCAACGAGGACACCGCTTGTGCACCGCTGGCCTTGGCCGCAGTTATCGCCCCTTCCAGATCCTCCGGTTTTGTTACGCTCAGGGCTTGCAGTTTAACTGCGTGTTGTCTGGCCGCCTCTTCCATCATTCCCAACAAACGGTGATTGGCAGAATTTGACGGATGCGAAAGAACGACCAGTGTGGATAGTTCAGGCACCGTTTTTTTGAGAAGCTCCACCCGTAACTGCGCAGCTTCGCCGCCGCTGATCGAGACGCCGGTAACATTGCCGCCGGGCCTCGAAAGAGACTTGGCCAACCCTGCAGCAACGAAATCCACGTCTCCGCTCGCGCTGACGATCGGGATGGTGGAGGTTGCTTTCGCGGCTGCGAGCACCGCATCGTTGGCCACGCCGACGATCAGCCTGGGCTTCTGTCCGGCGAGCTCAGTTGCAAGAAGCGGGAGTTGGTCGGCTTTTCCATCCGCATAGCGAAACTCAAGCGCAACCGTCTTCCCATCTTGGTAGCCCAGGTCCTCCATGGCCTTGACAAAGGCCGCAATTGCCGCAGACCCCTTGGGCCCACCGAATAGCACGCCCACCTTTTCCTGTGCGGACGCGGATTGGGTCGGTGCCACGCTCAGGAAAACGAAAGCCAGCAAGAGCAAACGGGCTCGCATGGTGCCCTCCGCAGATTGGTCCGCACGTCGCGCCGCCGCCAGCTAAGCAGCAAACCACATCTGCCAGGTGTGTTGCGCAACACACCGCCAAGGCGCTGGGGTCTACCCCGAGCCATCCCCGCGACAAGCGATCTGCGCCGTCCTGACATTGCCGTTGCCGCGGCAATCGCAACGACGGAAACGGGCAAATGCGCCATGTTGTCTCCTGCGGGGCGCGCAATGAGCCGGACCGGCCGATCCGATCGCCGGCTCTTTTAGGCTTGCTACCTTGGCGTCCCATCCGGAGGCCGCGGGGCTGATCTCAGCAGTTGCCCCGATTGCTTTTTCAACGGTGGCATACGGAACATTGCCGAAGAATTCGCGCCGCAGCAATGGCCCGCTAGGGCTGGGACGCGAGGGTTTGCGCGTAGCGTCGTGCACACTGAGCCACAAGCAGCAGCCACAGCGGACGGAAAGCGACAGCATGGCCACGTTCGAGATCGTTGAGCAGGAAGGCATGCGCTTCGTCAAGATCGGTCTTGAGAACGAGACCGTGCGCGCCGAATCCGGCGCGCTCAGCACCATGAGCGGCGACATCGTCATGGATGTGCCGTTGCCCTCGCTGGGCAAACTGCTGAAATCCTATCTGTCCGAAGAGGCCTATCTGCGACCAACCTACACCGGCACCGGCGACGTCCTGCTCGAGCCGTCCTACAATGGCTTTTACGTCTTCGACCTGCAGGGGGAGACCTGGATCCTGGCCAGTGGCATTTACTGGGCGTCCGAGGCGTCGGTGGAGGTGAGTACCATCAGAGAGCGGGCCTGGACCTCGTTCTGGGCAGGTGAGGGTTTCATCGATTGGCAAACCAAGGTGTCGGGTCACGGCCGCGTGGCCCTGACCGCGCAAGGCCGCGTTGAGGAAGTTGCCTTAGGCCCGGGCCAGCGCTTTGTCGCGCAGGGCAAAACGGTGATTGCCCGGTCGAGAGAGGTGGACTATCGGATCGCGCGTCCGACCAAGTCGCTCATGAAGACGTACATGTCGGGCGAGGGCTACTGCCGGACCTATGCCGGGCCCGGCCGGCTCCTGGTCTCCCGGGTGCCCTATTGGCAGTTTCGCTTGTTCGGACCGCAGCCGGCGGCGGCTAGTCCGGCCGATGCCGCCTGAAGGCAAGTTCCCGCACGACCCGGTATTGGACCGCTGCGCTTGGACCTCCCTGGCGCCGCGGCGAGGGTCGAGGGCCGCGCCGCGTCAGCACATGTCACCACGGAATATGCATTGAGTTGCCGATATCTGCTGCTGGCGCAGTGCGCGACAGCTGCAGCGCTGGCCATCTGAGGCTCTTCAGCAACCCTATCAAGGAGGATCCCAGTGTCCTTTTACGCAACACGCATGTGCTGTCTCGGCGCCCTGACCCTGGCAGCGGTCACCTCGCTTGCGGCCGTCCCCGGCAACGCCCTGACACTGAAGGAATGCAGCGCCAAGTATCGGGCGGCGCAAAGTGGCGGCACAACCGGCGGTCTGTCATGGCAAGACTTTCGCAAAGCCAACTGTGGCGTGAGCGCCTATGCCCCCTCCGGCACGACGGCAGCCTTTCCCAAGGCAATCTCGGCAAAATACGCCAAGGAATCGGCGGGCAAAGCACGCATGCACACCTGTCTCGACCAGTACCATGCCAACAAAGCGACCAATAGCAATGGTGGCCTGCGCTGGATCGCCAAAGGCGGCGGCTACTACAGCGAGTGCAATAAGCGGCTGAAGGGCTGACCACAGACACCCCAGGCCCTCGTCGCGCTGGCCGCGCGTCTTCCAACAGATGGCGCGGCTCAAGCCAGTGCGCCCGATCAATCCGGCGCCGAGCGCGGCCAACGAGCGCCCGCCTCGGCGCTCTTTCTTGTCAACCTTAGCCTTTGCAACGGCCGTGGCGCCGCGGCGGCCCGGCTGCGGTCGGCACGAGGGCACGCTAGCCCGTCGGCCAAAAAACCCGGTGATGGCAAAACGCGCTTTGGCTGCCAGGCCTGCAAGGCCGCAACCCGCGGCATGGCGCCCAAGAAGGGTGCACCGGTCGGTGGCATAGCTTGGGTGTGCGAGATCACGGCCAGGACAGGCCGGCCGGCTTCACGCCTGCACGATGTTGTTGCGGATGGCGTAGCGCACGAGCCCGGCCGACGATGACAGATTGAGCTTGCGCATGATCGCCGAGCGGTGCGTCTCGACGGTCTTCAAACTGATGTTGAGGATGCTCGCCACTTGCTTGTTGGTGTGGCCCTCGGCAATCAATTGTACGACGCAGCGTTCCCGATTGGTCAGCATCGATCCTTCTCGCGCCGGCCTTTTCAAAAATGAATCGAGTAAGGCTTCCGACACTTTGGCTGTGAAGAAGGGTTTGTGCAGGGCGAGACATTCGATCGCGCCGATCAGATGGGCCTGGGCATCCGATTTCAGCAGGTAGCCGCGGGCTCCTGCCTTGAGAAGCTCCGAGATGAGCGTCTCATTGTCGTGCATGGTGAAAATCAGAACTTCCGTCTTCGGCAAACGGGCTCGGATCTGTCGCGTGGCCTCGATGCCGTTGATGAGGGGCAGCGAGTAGTCGAGCACGGCCACGTCGGGCTTGGTCTCGGCGGCCTTGTAGATGGCCTCCTTGCCATCGCTGGCTTCGGCGACAACTTCCCAGTTGGGCTGAGCCTCGAGGATTTTCCGGAGCCCTGAACGTACGACCTCGTGGTCGTCTGCAATAAGGATACGGGTCATGGCCTTACGGGAGCGGTACTTCCGGACCAGCAAACTTAACCCTGAAGCCGTGTAACTGCCACTCGGACAAACCCTGAGTGTCAAAAGTGCCAACGCCTTATCTCACCGGCGCGGCAGCTCGCGATCCCCGGGGTTCAGGCATCATCGAGCGCAGCTGGCGCGCAAACAGCCGTTCCGACCAGCACCGGCCGCTGCCGATGCGCCCAGACCGCCAGCCTTGGATCATCCGCCGCCTGATGGCGTCGGCGTGCCATGGCCATAGCGCAAGCTGCAACCTCTCGTTAGCATTTGCCTTCCGAGCCTTCCGGAGGCATCCCCCTATCGGGGGGTGGTGACATTATCTGGGGGGCCCGAATGTGATGGCTGCCGCAACCCGTAAAACCACGGTCCTGGGCATCGGCTCGATGACAGCTGCCTTTCCAAGACATGTTGCCGGCCGGCGCGCAGCCGCGCTGCGCCGATGCTGGTTGTTCCTGCCGGGCGCCGATCGCCGCGCCCTCGTTGCCGCGAGCACCTGTGGTGCCGACGTGTTGATCCAGGAGCTTGAAGATTTCACGCCACCCGAGCAGCGGCCGCAAGCCCGCGCGCTGGCCGCCGAAATCTTGACCGGCTGGCGCGCCGCCGGCGTGATCGCAGCGGTCAGGGTCAATCCGCTCGAAAGCGACGGTCGGGTCGATCTTGCAGCCGTCATGCGCGGGCGCCCCGACCTCGTGGTGATGTCGAAGGTTGCCGAACCAGAACAGGTTGCCGCGCTCGACGACGTGGTGACGCGCCTGGAGCACGATTTTGATATTCCGCTGGGGACGACCGAACTGGTGCCCAATATCGAGTCGGCCCGCGGCATCCTGGCCACCGCTGCGATCGCCGCGGCGAGCCCGCGCGTCACAGCCGTGCTGGGGTCGACCGAAGACCTGGCTGCCGATCTCGGAGCACCGCGCAGCCGGACGGCTATTGAGCTTGGCTATGCGCGCCAGCGCCTCCATCTTGAGTGCACGGCTGCCAAGGTTGTTTCGGTCGACGGCCCTTATACCTTTGCGGATCTGGAGGGGTGCAAAAACGAGGCGCGTTACGCGCGCCAGCTGGGCTATGTCGCCAAGAGCGCGGTCGCTGCCGAGCATGTCGCCGTCATCAATGCCGTCATGACGCCGTCTCAAGACGAGGTGCGCGAGGCGCGGGCCGTCATCGAGGCCTTCGAAACCGCGCGCGCCGCCGGCAAGGAGCGTGCCCGGCGCGGCGATCTGCTGATCGAGGTTCCAACCTACTTCAGTGCCAAGCGGCTGCTGGACCGCGCCCTGGCACTGGGGGTCGAAGACACTTAAGCCGGATGCCGATCGCTGCCCCTTGGCGCCGAACCGGATATAACGCTTGCGCCAGCGGCAGGACTGGTGCGGCGTCAGGCCAAGCGGCCAAGGGCTGGCTGCCGAGGCCTCGCATTGCCGCAGTACCCTGTCGCGTAACCGGTCGGGGGAAGCTCCGGCTCGTCCTCGGTGTTGTTGGAGCGCTGGGCAGCATGCCTGCCATTGCCGACGTTCCGCCGCGACCTGTCACCGCTGGCGCCGAAGTTTTGGCCGCCACGCAGTTCGCCATGCTCGCAGGTCAGCGAGTGGCACTCATTGCCAATCAGACGAGCCTGGCCAACGGCGAGCACGTGGCGGACCTCCTGCACAGAGCGCCAGGTGTCAAACTTGCAGCCATCCTTGCGCCGGAGCACGGCTTCCGCGGCAGCGCCGAGGCCGGGGCAAGCGTTGGCCATGCCAGCGATGAAAAAACCGGCGCTCCCGATCTACAGTCTTTATGGTCGAAGCAAAAAGCCCACGCCGTCCATGCTGCGGGATGTGGATGTCCTGCTGTTTGATGTGCAGGACATCGGCACGCGCTTTTACACCTATATTTCGACGCTGGGACTGGCCATGCAGGCGGCCGCTGCAGCGCGAATCCCTTTTATCGTTCTCGATCGTCCCAACCCCCTGGGCGGCGAGTACGTGTCGGGCTTTGTGCTGGAACCGGCCTTGCGCTCCTTCGTCGGCCAATACCCGATCCCGATTGTGCATGGCCTGACCGTCGGTGAGCTCGCCCGTATGATCAAGGGCGAAGGTTGGCTTGACGGCCTTGATCAGCTCGATCTTAAGGTCGTGGAGATCGACGGTTGGCAGCGCTCGAGGCGCTGGCCGCAGACGCAGCTGAGCTGGGTGCCGACAAGTCCCAATATCCCGACTTTTGAGTTTGCGCTTCTCTATCCCGGCATCGGCCTGGTTGGGGAGACAGACGTCAACGAGGGCCGCGGCACCCAAAGCCCGTTTGCCGTGTTTGGTGCGCCATGGCTCAAGGGGCGGCGCCTGTTGGCGCGGCTGCAGGCGAGCCAGCTGGAGGGCATACGCTTCGAGGCGGCACGCTATGTTCCCATTTCCATCGCCGGCGTTGCCAAGAACCCGCGTTTTGTCGGACAGACCATCAGTGGCGTTCGCCTTGTTGTCACCGATCCCTCGCGCGTCGAGCCGCTCGAAGTCGGCATGCATGTCCTCGCCGCTCTGGCCGCCGAGGCCCGGATGGTCGGCGTCGCGCGGCTCGTCCAAAATCTTGCGATGTTTCATGCCCTGGCGGGTACAAAGCGCCTCTATCGCCTGCTCAACGGTGGCAGCGACGGCAGCGCCATTGTTGCGGCGTGGCGCCACGAGGTCGCGCGCTTTAAAGACCGGCGCGCCAGATATCTCTTGTATTGATCCCTTGTGCTCGTGCCCGCCACTGTCGACAGTGCCGATGGTTTTTGGCGCCCGGCCCGTTCTTGCCGGCACGGCCGACCAGCGACAGGGCAACGGATCCCGGTTAAGGCGATCGTGCTGTTGATGTTCAGCGCCTGTCTGCCGCGGGGACCATTGCTTGAGCGCGGGGGAAGGTCTCCCGAGCCTCGCCCGACGGCGCTGCAGGCGCGCGTGGGCCACTGCGGTTCGGGCGCCGGGGTCGGCGGCAGCTGGGCTGCCCTCGAGCTAGCGTTGTCGCATGCGCCCGTCCACGCCAATGAAGGGTTCATCGGCGGATTGCCATTTTTGGCTCGCCGGCGTGTCCATCGGGTTGGAGCGGAACGCTTGCGTCATGGGTTTGATGACCTTGCTGCTGGCAGGCCTGCCTTTGGCGGCAGGACCGACGAGCTCGTCAATGCTCGAGTGCGCCTCTTTCGCATGCCGTCCGTTGGGATGGGTCAGTAAGTAGGCCGCGTACGAGGCCTTGGTGTGCCGGCGCTGGGCCTTCAGCCAGTCGGCATCATCTCGCAGCCGCGCCTGGTCCGGGGACGGCAGTGTGGTTTCTAGCAAGGGCGACTTTTTCTCGGTCGTGCCGGCGGCATCTCGCTCTGGCAAGGCATCGACGTCGCGGCGCAACACGTCGTTCGTGTAGTCCTGCGGCGGCTCGGCGCGGATGGTGCGAACGGCATCACGCCGGGCCTCGCTCGCCTCGATCACGCCGATGGTTTGGCGGGCGTAGGCCGCATTATCCCCATCGGGATAAGCCGCCAGGTAGCGCAGCAAGGCCTCCTTGCTTCCCTCCTGCTCGGCCTTGGCCCAGGCGGCGCGGTCGGCCTTGTTGCGCGCTTCGCTCGCCTCGATGGCCACGATCGCCTGCCGCGCGTAGGCGGCTTGATCTCCGTCGGGGAAGGCAGCGAGGTAGCGAGCCAATCCCGCCTTGCTGGCCTCCTGGGTTGCCTTGGCCCAAGCGGCGCGATCGGCCTTGGTTCGCGCCTCGGTTGCGTCCATTGCGGCAATCGTCTGCCGCGCGTAGGCGGCGTGATCGCCGTCGGGGTAGGCGCCGAGATAGCGACGCAACCCGGCCTTACTGCCGTCCTTCGACGCTTCGGCCCATGCCGCCTGATCGGCCCTGCGCCGCGCTTCGCTGGCCTCAATCGCCGCAATGGCCTTGCGTGCGTAGGCTGCATTGTCCCCGTTGGGGTGGGCGGCAAGATACTGGCGCAAGCCCGCAGTCGTGCCGACCCGCTCGGCCGCCGCCCAGGCCTCGTTTTCTGCGAGCACGGCGGCCTCGGCCGCGGCGATGGCGTTCAGCTTTCGCTGCACTTCCGGCACCAGCTGCCCGTCCGGGTAGAGGTCAAGATAGGTTCGCAGCGCCCGGCGCGCGGCCTCCGTGGCGGCACCTCCGCGCCCATCGTATTTCCGATCGAGCGCGACCTCGGTATTGACCACCGTCGGCAGCTCGGCCGCCGCCTGGCGCGCATGTCGGCCATTGGCGTAGCGCCCGAGATAACGGTGGAACGCGGCACTCGTGCCCTCTTTCTCCGCCTCGATCCAGGCGGCGTCGTCGGCGGCATCGCGGGCCTTGGCCAGGGCTGTGGCGTCGGGCTTGGCTGGCCCCTGCGCGGCGTCGCGGCCTTGCCGCGCCGACGGCGCCTCCGGCGCGGCTGCGGTGGCGGCAGCGCCATCTGCGCCGCTGTCCGCCACCCGGCGCGCGTCCTCGCGCGTAAAGGCGCCTGCGTAGTAAAGGGTGCCGACCACGGCCGATGCGATCAGGATCGAGCCCAGAAAACTGACGGCAAAGGCCGCGCGGGGTCGCGAATTCGAGCGCACCTCCGCCTCTCTTGCCGCGACCAGCCGCTGGCGCGCCTTCAGGTCTTGATAGGCCTTGTTGATGGCCTTCAGCTGCTCGCTGGCGACCGGATCGAGCTCGCGTCCATCGGGATGCAGCTCCTTGACCAATGCTAGATAGGCAGCACGAATCTCCTGGATGGAGGCGCGGCGGGGGACGCCGAGCAGGGTGTAAGGGTCGACTTTGCGCCCGCTCGGCCGCGAGATTCCTCGTCGTGCCACCTGGGTGGACCTGGCATTTCTGCGCCAGGCGGCCGGCATGGCCAATCCGGCGGGTAGCACCGTGTGCGCGTCGCCGTAGGCCCGCTCGAGCTGCACCTGGGTCAGATTGCGGACGTCACGCAGCTTCGCCCCGCACAGCGTCGCGGCATCGAGGATCGCATCCTTGAGGTCGGCAAAATCCAGGCGCGCATGGCTCAAATTGGCGCCGCGCAGGTTGGCAGCGCTTAGGCGAGCGTGCGACAGGTTGGCTTGCACGAGGTAGGCGCCGCTCAGGTCGGCCGAAATCAGCGTCGCGTTCTCCAAGACCGCCCGGCAAAGGTCCGCCTGGCTGAGGTCGATGGGTCCGCCCTGCGCCGGGCCAAATTGGCGGTGGCCGACGGACAATTTGAGATCGCCCAGCTGCGGCTCCGTTCCCGGATGTTCCCGTCTCCAGGCGTTCCAGGTCCGAGCGCCCTCCTTCAGTTTGCTGACGTGCTGAGAATGAGCCATCGTTAGGTGGTCGTTTGCGTTTAGGGCCCACGCTGTCGGTTTGGGCCAGGTTTCATTCAGAATTGGATACGCGCACCAAGGACGAACCCTTGCCACGCGCCCGCGGGTAGTGTCGTGGTGTTCGCCGGATTTCCGCCGCACACGTCGGGTGTTGGAAATTCGCAGGGATATCCGACTATTTTAGGGTCATAAAAATGGGCTTGTGCATAAAGAATAGTTGCCGCTGCATCAAATCCCTGCTCGACGCCAAAACCCCAACGTCGTACTTCGGTGCGGGTCAACGTTCCCCAGACGACGGGAAGGCTGGTATCCGGGTTGATGCTCAGCGGTTCACTAATATAAAAGTCCTTGTAAAATCCGTAGTCTGCATAAAGCGTGGTTTTGCCGTATGACAGCCACTGTTTGCTGATGCCGGCTTGGGCATAGTGGAAATACGCCGGTTGCTCGGCTCCATCTAAGGAATGGGCGGCATTGCGCCCACCGGCGGCAACCGACAGGTACAGCCCGGTCGGATCGTGGATCAGAGAGGCCGAGCCACGCACATCTTCGAAGTCGCGCTCAGTATCCTTCATGTAGCCGATGCCGCCGGCGAACCGAAAGGTGTTGGCTTCCTTCTGATAGCGCAACGCCACATCCCACACCTCCTCATTCAACGCCGTTGAAAGAACAAACCCCTTGAGGATGGGAGTATCGTAGCGGAGGAAATTGCCGCGCAGCGAATCGACGTTGTGGGCGATTTGGCCCCAGGTCAGATCGGTGATAATGGCGGGCTTTGCCAGATCCAAACGAATCCGGAAAGCGTTGTTGTAATGCACGGGGGCATCATTCATCTGGCTTCCCAGATTAATGATCGTCAGATCGTCGGTGGCCGGCGATTGATAGCCGACCGAGACGCCGCCGAGATCCTTGTTGGCGATGGTCCAATAATTCTGACGGATACGGAGGAAATTAGACCCTGCAAGGATGCCGGTACGCCCGTCCGGGCCGTTGAAAACCTCGTCCGAGGATGGAAAAGGGGTCTCGACTTCTATGCGGTAGCCGGCCGTCCACCCCGGTTTGAACGTGGCTTGCCCGAAAAAACCAAAGCGACTGGACGAGGTATGATTGTCGACCACGTGATCGCTGGCATCAAAGCCGTCCTTCCACACGAGGAGGGCGCGGTTGACCTGCCCATAAAGGCGAAAGGAGAGTTTGCTTGTGCCGCTGCGCGCCGTCGTCGCTTCGAGTTCGCTAACGCGCTCCTCGAGGTCCTCGCAACAGGAGGTGGGCAAGGCTTCGCCGCGCGCCGAGTTCACATTGGCCCCGGCTACCAGCACAAATGCGGCACTCGAAAGCGCAAGCGCTGTCGGCGCCGCCGCAATCCTGATACGCATGTACTTCCCCGACTCTACCCGGACACTGCACCCGCCGAGGTCTTTGTTGATCGTGGGCCCGCCCTAGCGGCGATGACCCGCCTCCTTGTGTTGCTCTGCGATCAAGGGGGAATGGTTAGCACCAAACGGTGTCACACTCCAGTTTGCCGTGATCCCGGCCGTGTCGTCCCGTCTCCCATGTTGTTGTTTGGACGCTGCAAATGCCGGTGAGCGCCGTCCCGGCGACCTCCGAGCGCCCCTCCTCGGGCAGGAGTGCCGGCGCGATCTGACGACCCCGCCGGGGACGACCGACGTCGGCGTCGGTCTGCACGAGGCGACCCCGGCGCGGGACATTTTTTTGTTGCAGGTCATCGTCTTGCGGCCGGTGGCACACATCGGATGGCAGCGGTGGAGTTGGCAGCTGTGCGGGCCCCACGCCGGTGTGCGGCGCAGCGCCTGCGGCGGCGACCGCCAAGCCTTCGGGGGTGGTGGCGCGGCCTCAACCAGAAGAGGAGGGCTGCGCTATCAACGCAGCCCTGCAGGTGCAATAAGCTAAGAAATTGGGAGGGGACTTAGGCCTACGCCAGCCCCAACCGCGGTGCGGGGTGGTGGTCAAGGCTAGCAGGCCAAGCGCCAGCTCCGATGCGAAGCTTACGACAAAATTCCCGCAGGCTACAGACCGCAGGCAAAAAAAAGAGGATTTTGCCGCGGAGGGGCAAGCGCAATGCGCGTGTTTCGTGAGCATGTTGTGGGACGATATTAATTTTCTAGATTATAGGGCCGATCACGGCCTGGTCGCCTCCAGGGCGATCACCCCCCCCCTTTGCGTCTGGCGCTCAGGTCCGGGCAAGAGCCACGCGCCCAACGGCCTTGCGGCCCTGGGCCGGCCGCCGTCCCCCGGGGGGCGGTGCAACGATCAGACGGCAAGCGCTTGCGCCTGCTGGAGGAAGCGACGGTTGGGTGCGCTTTGCGGGCGCATGGCGAGCCGCTCATGAGCGATCGACAGGGCGACATCGCGCAGGCCCGCGCGCGCCGCCGCCTCCGCCAGGGTCCAGTCGATCACGTCCCTTTGGGCGTGACTGCCACCCATTTTCCAGAGCTCGAACCGCGCCGGCAGCAGACGCTCGACCGTCTGGGCGTAGCGACCGTGGTGGAAGGCGGCAACCGCCTCCACCACGGGCAGACCGATATCGCGATAAATGCGCGCCGCCTCGGTGCCCTCCGCTGCGGTGTGGCGCATGGTTGTGAGCCGGTGCTGCAGGGCTTGCGTCTCGCCGCCGCGCAGCTCCGCCATGGCAGCATGAATGTCGGAGAAGACGTAGAGCCGGCCGTCGGCGTGGCCTTCCCACAGCGCCGCCAGATGCTGCCAGCGCCCGCCCGGCTCGCAGCCAAGCAGCTCCAGCCGCCACAGCAGGGAAGAGGCATTGCAGATGCTCAAGCCGGTGGGCCGCAGGGCCGCCAAAATCGGCCCATCGTAGATGTCGAGCGCGGTAGCGTACTGGCCGAGTTCGACGTGAAACAGTGCCTTGTGCCACCAGATGTGGGCACGGTTGCCGTTTTCTCTCGCCGACCATAGCGGTTCTCGCTCGAGCATCCAGGCGAGACCCCGTTGCGGCTGTCCCGTCATCTCCATCACGTGGGAGACGCAATGATGCGGCCAATACCCCAACGGCTCTAGCTCGGCGGCCGCCCGCCCGACCTCTTCGGCGCGGGCATAGTCGCCCGCTTCCTCCAACCCAAAGCCATAAAACGACAGCAAGATTCCGTAGCTTGGTTGTGTCGTGGACCAGTGCGGCAGGGCCCGTGCCGAGCGGGCGCGCGCCAGGTGAAAACGTCCGAGGTGCCCATCCATCTGCAGGGCTGCCATATGCGCGACCAGATCGAAGGGATACGACATGAGATGCCGGTCAAGGATGGCCACCGCGGCAGCGCGATGACCTTCGACGGCCTGTGACAGGGCGGCGAGGTGGGCAGCCTCGCGCTCGTTGCGGCGCAGCCCCCGAGCCGTCTCCAGGAGGGCGCGGGCCTCAACCGCTAAAATGGGATCGCTGGCGAGCGACAGCACCCAGGCTTTACCCAAATGCGCCATGACAAAGCCGGGCGCGGCGTGCCGGGCGGCGTCATAAAGTCCGAGAACGTCGCCATAAATCAGCGTAAAGGCACGCACCGCCCGATCGAAGGATAAAATCGCCTCGGCCGTTGCCCCGGAGAGATCATGTCGCTGTGCGTCGCGCATGGCTCCTGTCGAATCGCCTCCAAGGCCGGGTTTGGGGCTCGCGATGGCAAGGCCGGCTCAGCCGGCGGTCGCAGGCACAAGGCTAGCGGACGAACCCGTCTGGCGCGAGCCCCCGCCGGGTCTGCAGCCAATGGCGGCGAAGATGGCGCGGCGCTCTGGAGGCCTTCGGGCAAGCGGTGGGAGCGTACTGGCGGGTTGTGAGAGGTCCCCGCATAAGAAAAGGGCCGCCTCGGAGGGAGCGGCCCCTTTCCATCCTGCACCGCAACGTGTGGGAGAACACACTTGATCTTTCTAGCCCACGCCAGCGCCGTTGTCACCTGAGCTGGTGGGGAACTTTAGAGCCTGTGCGCAACTTTCAGCCAAGCTCAACCTTTGCTGCGGCCGCCGGGTTATTTTTGCGCCAGGTGTTGCAGGCCATTTCCGCCGCTATGCCGGTGCGGTCTTTGTGCCCCGGATCGGGTTTTTTCCCGTATTTAGATGCGTCTTCAGGCGCTTATTGAGGTTGCGTCGTCAGGCCCTTATTCGCTCATGCAGGCCCGGTCGATCAGGCCAAGTATTTCTCGGGCTTTTCGCCGGCAGAGACCTTGTCGGCGAGCCATCGGGCCATACGGCCACGGCCCGACCAGGTCGCACCGGTTTTGGGGTCTCGGAATTTCACTGCGGCGCGCGTTTTTCCGCGCACGGCCTTGCGGGCGCGCTTGCGGCCGACGCTGCGCATTCCATCTTCGAGCTCGGCCAGCTGGCGACGCAGCGCATCGATTTGCACCTGTTTTGCGCTGTCGTGGGTTTCATTCAAAGAGCCCAGAAAGGCGCGCTGCTTGTCGAACGCCATCTGCGCGAACCAAGTAGAGACCTGCTTTTCCGAAAGTTTACCGTTGGGCCGTGCCATCGTTCCTACTCGTGAAAACCGTTGCTGCTAGTCTTTTATCGATAACGGCATGTCGACGCAATTCATTTGCTAGCATAGTTGCTATGTAATGCGTGCACGGATGAATGTGTATTGCCAGGCAAATGGTATTGTGTATTGCGCGCCGCATCAGTTTTTTCGCGAAATGTCGCCGAGCGCGAATTTCGATCGCGCACAGTCAGATTATCTTCAAGCCGGAACAGGAGACAGGGCGCGCCAAACAGACAGAACTTTCAAGGAAACAGCAGCGGAAATGTCGCGCGCCATCACAGGCTGCGCCTTAAGTGGAGGAGGTTGCCCGCATGGATCATCTCGTCTTCGCCGTACCGGATCTCGCCGGAGGTATCGACCTCCTTGAGCGCAAGACGGGTGTGCGCCCCCGTTTCGGGGGTCGGCATCCCGGCCGCGGCACCCACAATGCGCTATTGTCGCTCGGCGCCCGGCAGTATCTCGAAGTCATCGCCATCGACCCCGAGCAGAGCGACCTCCAGGGTCTCATGTTTCCTGAGCTCAAAGAGCTCAGTGAACCCCGTTTGATCGCCTGGGCGGTGGCTGTTGCAAGCCTTGCCGACACCGCCGGGCGCGCCAACGCCGCGCAGATCAAGAGCATTGGTCCACTTGAGGGAGCGCGCGCTCAAGCCGATGGCACGATACTCACCTGGAAAACCCTGCGACTGGTCGGCGCGGCCCGGGACGGACTGCCATTTTTTATCGAGTGGGGCGACCGTTCTGCGCACCCCTCGCAGACGTCGCCAGCGGGCTGCACACTGGCGTCATTTGCGATCGAGCACACGAATGTCGAAGACCTGCGCCGCAGCCTCGGCAGCCTTGGTGTCGCAGCCGCCGTCAGACCAGGCCCGCGCGTGCGGTTGCGCGCACGCCTCGACACCCCCAAGGGAGAGGTCGAGCTGTCCTGAGGCAAAGGCGAAGGGCTCGATCGGTTCTAACCCGCAGGGCCGTAGCGTTGCCATTGGCGATCGGAGCGGTTCGGCGGCTTAGCTCAATTCGGCGATCTCGCCGCTAATATTGGCCCGCGCGCGCTCTTCCCAGCGCGCATGCAGGTGTTCGGTGCGGTAAATCCGGCTGCGCCCGAGGAAGCCTGCGAGGATCTGCCGGCGCCCGAGCCGATAAAGCGCATCTGGCACGTGACCATACTCGCGCCGGATCGCATTGGTGTAGAGGCGGTATTCGTGCGGCGCCACCGCCAGGGTCGACAGGTCGAGGTCGAGCAGCAGCGCCAAATCGGCATCGTCGATGTCTAAATGGTGACCATGTTGCGTTGCTTGGATGTAGTGCACCACCTTTTGCACCAGCGCGTCGGCAAACTGCAGCGACGTCAATCGGGCCTGCGCCAGCGCCGCGCTCTGGTCCTCGTTGTCCTGGCGCCGGGCGTCATAGACCACGTCGTGAAAGATGATCGCCAAGATTAGCGCATCGCGATCGACGACGGCGTGTCCGTGCTCATCGAGCTGGCGCAAGAGCGCAGCGATGTGCTCGAGCGTGTGATAGTGGCGCCCAGGCGCCACATAGGCAGCGACCAGCTCATCGAGCACCGTCTGTATCTGCGGTGCGGAGCATCCCTGGCGCTGCGCCAGCTCACGCCAGCTAACCGATAGCAGCTCTTGCGCGTTCATCCGTGTCTTCCCAGGCAGTGCAGGCCCCCCAGTCGCAAACTTGGCGTCACGGCTATGCTTCGCGGCCAGCCGCGCCGAACGTCTTTGCGAGCGGGCTCAGTCCACTTTCAATCCGAGGCTGCGGACGACCTCACCCCATTTTTTGATTTCCGAGCGTACGTAGGCCTCGGAGGTGTCAAGCGAGCCACCGAGTGGGAGCATGCCCAACTGCTCGAGCCGTTGGCGTATGGCCGTTTCGGCGAGCACGCCATTGACGTCAGCATTCAGCTTGCTGATGACGGCCATCGGCGTGGCCATGGGCACGAGCAGGGCGATCCAGGTGGATTCCTCGCCATCTCCGTAGCCCTGCTCGATGGCCGTGGGAACCTCGGGCAGGCTCGGCACCCGCTTGTCGCTGAGCACGGCGAGCGCTTTGATTTGCCCGCTTTTGATGAGTTCGATCGTCGGCGGCATGGCCAGGCAGGCCAGCGGGATATGCCCGCCGAGCAGGGCATTCAGCAGCGGGGCTGCGCCCGTAAACGGCACGGGTGGGACATCGACCTTGGCCAGTGACCGGAAGATCCTTTCGGCGGACAAATGCGGCGTGGTGCCTGGTCCCGGCATGCCGTAGCTGAGTTTCTCGCTCTTGGCGGCGGCCACCAGGTCCTTGAGGTTGGAGGCCTGGAGGCTGTTGCTGGCGACGAGGATGTTGGGTGTCGTTGCCGCAACAATCGCGGCCTTGAACTCTGTCTCAGGCGCATAGCCGGCGTTGGCCGTCAGGCTCGGATTGACCGCAAAAGCACTGGTCGTCACCAGGACGGCGTAGCCATTGGGCTCGGCCTTGGCGATCTGTCGCGCGGCGATGTTGCCGCCGGCGCCCGGGCGATTTTCGATGATAACGCCTTGCCCCCACTTCTCACTCAACCTTTGCCCGAGGATGCGTGCAATGGCGTCGGTCGGTCCGCCGGCGGGAAAGGCGACCACGAACTTGACGTTTTGGCTGGGATAGCTCTCTTGCGGTGTTGCCGGGGACGGCGCGAGCGGAAAAGCCAATGCGGCCCATAGGCCAACGGCCACACTTCGCCTGGCGAGGTTTGCACGCATGAAGTCCCTCCTCGACGTCCTCTCGTTCCCGCCGCCGACGACTATAGCAGCAAAGTTGCCTTTGCTGATGCTCCGATCTCTGCCCGTCTCGACCGCCAGCAAACGCTTTCCCGGCTTCGCAACCTGCCTGCTGAGATGAGGCGGGTCACCGGCGCCTCCCCGCGCGAGGCTCAGTTGAACGGTCTGCCATTCGCTGCTAGGTGTTGTACGATAACCTGACATCCGTTGTCACCGAACAGGCCCGCGCACTCCCATGACAGCAGACCTCGCAAAATTGCAGAACACGCTCGGATCTGGTCTGCTCGCCTTTCCGGCCACCCACTTCGACAGCGACCTTGCCTTCGACGAAGCAGGCTATCGCCAAAGCATCGACAGCAACATTCGACACGGTGCGGTTGGCCTGTTCGCCCCCGGCGGCACCGGCGAGTTCTTTTCGCTCACCCCAGAGGAGTGCCGGCAGGTCACCCGCGCCGCCGTCGAGGCGGCCGGTGGCCGGGTGCCGATTGTCGGCGGCACCGGCTACGGCACTGCCTTGGCTGTGAAAATCGCCAAAGCTGCCGAGGCGGCGGGCGCCGCCGCCGTGCTGGTGCTGCCGCCCTATCTTGTCAACGTCGAGCAGAGCGGCTTGCAAACCCACATCGAGGCGATCTGTCGGGCCATCGGCATTGGCGTCATCCTCTACAACCGCGATAACAGCATCTATGCGGCCGAGACGGTGGCACGGCTGGCCGAGCGCCATGCAAACCTGATTGGCTTCAAGGACGGGCATGGCGATGTCGAACAGCTGGTGCGTGTGCGCCGGTTGCTGGGCGATCGGTTGGTCTACATCGGCGGCATGCCGACGGCGGAAGTGTTCGCGGTGCCGTATTTTGCCGCCGGTTTCAGCACCTATTCGTCGGCGGTCTACAATTTCGTGCCGACGGCGGCGCAACGCTTTTATGCAGCCGTCAAGGCGGGTGATTTGCGCACCACCGACGCAATGCTCAGCACATTCTTTCTGCCCTACATTGCCCTGCGCAATCGCCGGCGCGGGTATGCGGTCAGCATCGTCAAGGCGGGCATGCGCATTGTCGGTCGATCGGCCGGCGGGGTGCGACCGCCCCTGACGGACCTGACGGAAGCCGAAATGTCCGAACTCGGCCGCCTGATCGACAAGGCCTTTCCCGCGGCGGCCCACTAGCGCCACCACTGCTTTTTCGTGATCGCGCCGGATCAGCTGCGAAAAAAGGCCTGACGCAGACGCCGCCGCGAGCCTCGCCGGGCAGCGGGGTGGGCGAGGAAGGCAACGGCACGAGGAGCACAAGAGGTATCGTGACCGAGCGACCCCCGGAACAAATCTCCCGCGCCCCTGTCGTCACCGAGTTGCGGGCCATTCCCGTTGCCGGACATGACAGCATGCTTCTCAATCTGAGCGGCGCCCACGCTCCTTTCTTCACGCGCAATCTCGTCATCCTTAAG
The DNA here is from genome assembly GCA_963820375.1 of uncultured Alphaproteobacteria bacterium. Taxonomy (GTDB): domain Bacteria; phylum Pseudomonadota; class Alphaproteobacteria; order Rhizobiales; family Hyphomicrobiaceae; genus AWTP1-13. The sequence goes on from CAWFZX010000005.1 coordinate 90,858, forward strand.
GACAACGCTGGGCACACCGGGCTCGGCGAAGTGCCCGGCGGCGAAGCCATCCGCCAAACCATCGAAGACGCCAAGCCGCTGCTGCTGGGTCGATCGCTGGGCGACTACAACAACATCCTCAACAGCGTTCGCGCCGCCTTTGCGGCCAGGGACTCGGCCGGCCGCGGCCAGCAGACCTTCGATCTGCGCACGACCATTCACGCGGTCACGGCGCTGGAAGCGGCCTTGTTGGACTTGTTGGGCCAATTTCTCGGCGTGCCGGTTGCCGCCCTGTTGGGGGAGGGCCAGCAGCGTCGGCAGGTGGTGGCGCTGGGTTATTTATTTTTCATCGGCGACCGCAACAAGACGGATCTACCCTACCTCGACGAGCCGCAAGCCGCGCACGAGTGGCTGCGCCTTCGTCACCAAGAAGCCTTGACGACGCCGTCGATCCTAAGGTTGGCAGAAGCCGCGCAAGCCAAGTACGGCTTCAACGACTTCAAGCTCAAGGGTGGGGTCCTGCGCGGCGAGCAAGAAATCGAGGCCGTGACTGCGCTTGCTGAGCGGTTTCCGCAGGCCCGGATTACGCTCGATCCGAACGGGGGCTGGCTGCTGGCGGACGCGATCCGTCTCTGCCGGGGCCTCGATGGCGTGCTGGCCTACGCCGAGGATCCCTGCGGCGCGGAGCGCGGCTTTTCCGGACGCGAGGTCATGGCCGAATTCCGCCGCGCCACCGGATTGAAGACTGCCACGAACATGATCGCCACCGATTGGCGCGAAATGGGCCATGCCATCCAGCTCCAGTGCGTCGACATACCGCTCGCCGATCCGCATTTCTGGGGCATGCAAGGCTCGGTGCGGGTGGCACAGATGTGCAACGAATGGGGGCTGACCTGGGGTTCCCATTCCAACAACCATTTCGACATTTCGCTGGCGATGTTCACTCAGGTTGCCGCTGCGGCTCCGGGGACGATCACGGCGATCGACACGCATTGGATTTGGCAAGACGGACAACGATTGTGCAAGGATCCGTTCGAGATCCGGGGCGGATTGCTGGAGGTGCCGGAGCGGCCCGGGCTTGGGGTGGAGATCGACATGCGACGCCTCGAGGACGCGCATCGCCTCTACCAGCAGCAAGGTTTGGGCGCACGGAATGATGCCATGGCCATGCAATTCCTGATCCCGGGCTGGACCTTTGACAACAAGCGGCCGTGCCTGGTGCGCTGACACGGCAGGCCGCGACGCGCCCTGCTGCTGCCCAAGCACCGATCCCTTGCCGGGGACGGAGAAATGGGGGGCCGGACCGACGGCCGTCGTGCTGACGCAAAATTCCGCTTGGACGCTGACGAGGTTGCGACGACGGCTTGATGAGGCCTGACTAGCGCGAGGTTCTCAGTGTCCAGGAGAGAAGACCTACGACCATGAAGGTCAAGATCACAAGCTCATAAGGAGCGGTCCAAGCGTCGACCCAACTGAAAAACGTTCCCACGACAAGCATACGCAAACCCCCGAACAGCAACGGCAGAACGTGGCACGCGCGCCAAGAGATGTCGAGTGCTTTCAGGGAACTGACGAACCCTCAATCATTATGCGTGGCGAAAGAGGGACGGGCGAGAGCGCTCGTATCGGGGAACACAGCGCGCTCTCGCCCTAGGCCACCGCCAGTCGGGGGAGGGGGGAGTGGCCCTGCGCCATCGGGTCGAGGGAAGAGACCGCAGAGGCGCTGGCTGCATTCCCGGCAAGAGCCGCAGTTGATTTCTCAGCGGACTAATACTGAGAGGGATGGAATTTTGCCGGGAGACACGTCCCTAAATACGCCGAGCTGTCAGACACCGGACGAATGTGCCCAAAATCCGAGCGTTGAGGCGAGGAGCGGCGCGCGTTGCGCGCCTGGCTCCTCGCCCCGGGGCCTGCAGTTCCCGCAAACTGCAGACGCTTCATGCTCGGCTTGGGGGAGGCCGAGCGTGCGTGCACAGAATAACGAAACACTGATCGACAATCGGTATGGAAGCTGACAAAGGGCAGTCGGCAGAGGTAGGAACTTTAGACCTAGACCCGTTCGCCCCTTGGTGCCGAGCAGCCGTAACTCAGCACGAGATAATCGCAACTGCCGACACTGCGGAAGGCCGCACCCCAACGCCCCTGTCGCTTTGTTGGTTCGTTTCACCTCTGGCTCTCAAAGCCTTTGCGAGCCAGCCTTTTTTGCAGTGCTGTCGTGAAGCGCCGCTCGGTTGCTCTTCCGCTTCGTCAGCAACATCCCTGGAGATCCCAACCTGCCTCGCCAACGCATTGGGCGTTCTGTTCGGCCGGTCGAAAAAGGCGCGCCAACCAGGTTCTCAGCTGCAGGACGCCGGCCGCGTGGGGCCGTCAGACAGGACCCGCAGACCCTCGCGCAGAAACGTGCCATCCTCGAGCAGGGCCTCGACATCGGCATGGACGCGTTGCCAAATCGGCAGCGCCCGCGCGAGCAAGAGTTTGCCCGCCCGCGTCAGCGCCAACCGACGACTTCGCCGGTCGGTGGCATCGACAGCGATGCTGACCAATTCGCGCCGCAGCAGCGGCTTGAGCAATGCCGTCAATGTCGTGCGATCCATGCAAAGCAGCGTTGCGGTCGAGCCGAGGCTTGGCGGCTCGCTGCGGTTGAGCGACATCAGCAGCGAGAATTGGCCATTCGTCAGGCGCAGTGGGCGGAAGGCGTCATCAAAGCGCCGCGCCAGAGCACGTGCCGCACGTTGGGTGTGAAGACACAGGCAATGCTGCTTGATGTGACGTGCCGTTGCCGGCGAAGGCGGGCGGAGCTTTGACATGTGCTATTTATGTTGATATCAACGCATAGTGTCAATGCCAGCGTGCTGCCATTGCCGCACGCTGGTCAGACATCGCCAGCGAAGGAAACAGGGTCACCGAAGGAGAGCGATCATGGCCGATCGGACATTGCTCACGCCGGCGGTAGAATTGGCGCACAGGAACCAGGTCCGCTTCCCCAATGAAAGTCGGGCGTATCGGCAGGCACGCAGCGCGCTGCTCGCCGAGGAGATCGAACTGCGGCGCCACATCGAGCGGGTCGCGGCACAGCGTCGCCAGCTGCCGCCAGGGGGCGAGGTGACAGGCGACTACCGCTTCAATGGCGAGAGCGGACCGGTGAGACTTGCCGATCTGTTCGGCGATCGGCAGACGCTGATCATCTACAGCTACATGTTCGGGCCACAGCGTGAGCGGCCT
>CAWFZX010000006.1:0-198620 GCA_963820375.1 uncultured Alphaproteobacteria bacterium
GGCGGCTCTCATCGAGGTGCACATCGCCATGCATCGACGCCAGTTCGGCCCGGACACGGCCGCGTCGCTCGAGCCTGCGGTTTTGCGTGAGCTTTGTGAGGCGCGCGACGCGATTGCCAAGATGCTGGCGAATCCGGTGGATAAGAGTGCAACCAGCGAGCACCTTCGCAGCGTGCGTGAGATCTTCGGGAAGTCGCTGGCGCTCAAGCGGGCTCTCCCAACGGGTACCGTTCTCGCTGCCGAGCATCTGACGTTCAAGAAGCCCGGGGGAGGCTTGTCACGGCAGAATTTGCCGTCCGTAATCGGGCGAACGCTCGTTCGGGAGGTGCCGGCCGATCGCCTCTTGCGCGCGGACGATCTGGATGAAGGTGGGCAATCTAAGCTGGCGAACTCATAGGAATGGGCAATGCAAGGACTTGCGAAGACCTGCAATAGGCATCTTGTGCAACCGACGTCGGTTCACGAGGGGGCGCCGCGCGGGTGGGGTGGGAGCAATCGCTGTTTGACAGCGTGCGGCTTGGCGCCTCTTCCTTGGAGGAGGCACGAAATAAGAAAGCCTGGCAGGCGCTGCAGACGGAGTGCCGCCGCGACCTCGGCTTGGATGTCGAGACCCTTCGCTTTCTGCAGGACCGGTCGAGAGACTATGAGAAGGTGCAGCTGCAGTTGCAGGCTCTGCGACTGCGGTGGCTGCGCGCGCTGTCGACACGGCGCACCTGGGCATCCAAACGCCCACGGGTCGCCATGTTGCTGACGGATGGGCAATCAATCCGTACGTTTCTTACCACCGACGTCAGCAAAAAGATCACGGAGTGGGCGGATCTGTTCATTCTCAGCCCTTACGCGATCCGAAAGGAAGTAGCTGCGCTCGGCCCAAACGCTTATCTCCTCAAGATCCCAAGCATTCGCCGCTGCTTCTTCGACTACATGGTCGGGTTTGCAGGATTTCCGCATACCGAGAGCCCAACCATTCGCCAGTTCATGCTGCGCTTGGAGGAGAGCTTGCAGAAGGCCAACGCGGGCGGGACGCCCCCGCGGGGCAACCTTCGCGCTTGGCAGATTGCCAAGAGGTTTCCTTCCTACGAAGACTATTGCCGTGTTTATGGTTGGAGCTTGAGGTTCTTCGCCAGAGGCTACGCGCTGGAGCATGTAGCCGGATTGCTGCGTGATCTTTCACCGACCGTGCTCTTGAATACCTCCGCCACGAGTTGGTCGACGCGCCCGTGGACCCGCGCGGCTGCTCTAAACGGGACTCCCAGCGCCTCAATGATTATCTCTTGGGACAATATGTCGACCAAGACGCTCCTGTCGGAATTCGTGGATACCTTCCTGATTTGGAGTGAAGAGATGGACGAGGACTTCGGGAGAAGTCTGCCGCAGCTGCGCGCAAAGCCCCGTGTCGTCGTTGGCTCTCCGCAGTTCGAGCCGATTTGCCAGGGCCGTGGTCTCCTTCCTCGCGCGGAGTTCTTTGGAAAGTACGGCTTGGATCCGAGCAAAAAACTGATTCTCTACACGACCGGTTCCAAAACGCTCTTTCCGGGTGAGCCGACCTGTCTAGAGACATTGCTTCTGCATTGGCGAAAGAACTTGAGCGACCGCGCCAATATCATGATCCGAATGCATCCTAAGGATCGCGAGGGGCGGTATGCCGCGCTCATGCCGAAGTTCCCTGAGGTCCCCTTCACGCTCGCAGGGGCGAACCTGGCCGATGACATCGACTGGGTGCCGAGCCGAGAGGACATGGATCTCCTTATCAATCAACTGCACCACTGCGATCTGATTGTGAACGTTGCCTCGACGATGACGCTCGAAGGCTTTGTGATCGACAAGCCCTCCATCAACATTGGCTTCACGCTGAATTCGTCGGTAAGTGCGCGCTATCCGATGGAGGACTATTACCGGTCGCGTCACTACCGCGACATCGTCGAGAGCGGCGCTGCGCCGTTGGTCAATACCTACGAGGAGCTGTTCACTGCCATTGAGGATGTCCTCGATCGCGGCAAGTTCGACGTGGAGAAACAGCGCCGGGTGCTGAAGCAGAAGTGCACTTTCACGGATGGCTCGTCGGATTGTATCGATGCCTTTCTGAGGAAGTTTGTCAGCGAGCATGGGGCGTCGGGGAACAGTCGGCCGAAGCCGCTGAAGGTGATTGGCCGGACTGGCGAAGACGAGTTGGGATGGTTGAAGAACAGCTTCCTCCAGTATGGGCGGGAGGCGGTCCGGCACGCGAGGAAGCTAGCTGCTGTCTGGCCCCGCCTTGGCACTGAGCAGAAGCCCAGCTAGCGGTGCGGTGCCTGGCGATGGTTGAGATCGTTTCTTTCAATCCGGAGCTACACTGGCAGCGCTGGGAGCGGTTCATTCAGGCGAGCTACCGAGACCCCGACTATGTGCTGCTTTCCCCAACGTATCTGCGCTGGCAGTTTCGGGACAATCCGGCGAACACGACCGGCAAATATTCATTGCAGCTTGTGGTCAATGCGAATGAAGTCATTGCTCAGTTGGGTGAAATACCATTCATTGGCGTGACTTCGGATGGCGAGAAATTCGAGGGCAGCTATCCGGTCAATCTTATGGTAAGGCCGGAGTATCGTGAGGCGGGCCTCGGAGCCATTTTGCTCAGTCAGATGCTCAAGCGCGCGAAGAACGTGCTCAACCCGGGCTCGAGCAACGCGGGCGCCACGTTGTGCAGCGGCCTTGGTATGCAGGACCTCGGGTCTCTGCGTCGGTATCTGTGCATTATCGATCCACAGACTGCGCGACGACTGACCGTCGATGGCAGGCTTCCCGAGAGGATGCCCGCTGCACCGCCGCAACCTGCTGCGGCCCCCGTTGTGTCGATGGCAGAACTTCCGGTGGCGATGCCGGAGACATTCACCTTTCCGCTTCCGGCGTGGGGTGCTGAGCGAAGTCGGAGCTTCCTGCGGTGGCGCTACGAACGGCACCCAAGCCTCAGGTACGAATTTCTTCTGACCGCCGACTTGCAAAACATTCTGGTCTGCCGGGAGGAGCTTGAGACAAAGACGCAAACACGCGTCGTCCGGATCGTCGACTTCCTGGCCCGCGGACGCGCCCAGGGCGACCTGCTCGCCGCCGTCGTCGATTTGGCCCGGGGGCGTGGCGTTGCAGTGGTAGACTTCTACTGCAGCACAGCTGCCTATCACGCGGCGCTGACCGCCGCGAACTTCTTTGATGAGACGGAGCATCCGAACGAGCGCATTGCCGCTCGGTTGCAGCCGCTCGACTTTCGCAAAACCAACATTCGAGTGCTCGCCACACGCATAGAGAGGAGCGCCGGCGCGCAGACCCCGGAATGGTTCGTCACTAAGGGGGATTCCGATCAGGACAGACCGAACAGCAGATGGGCTGGTGGATTGTCGCAGCTCCAAATAGACTTACCGCACGTGACAAAACCCCATTGAGAGCTACCCTTGGAGAATTTCGCCACCAAGATAGACGGTCAACAACCTGCTTCTACGTAATGGAATTGCGATGCATCCAAAAGAAATCGACGCTCTTCTCGCGCGCTTCAAAGAACGTTCAATCACGGTTGCGGTGATCGGGCTCGGCTATGTTGGCTTGCCGCTGGTCAAAGCGCTCCTTGGGGCCGGTTATAGGGTGATTGGTCTCGACATCGATCCAGAAAAGATCTCGGCCCTCAACGGCGGGCGTACTTATATCCGCCATCTGCCTTTCCAACAGTTCGCGACGGCGATAGAGACGGCTCGCTTTCACCCGTCCACTGACTTCACGTGCCTGCCTCAGGCGGATGCGGTGCTCATCTGCGTGCCCACACCGCTGTCCAGGAACAGAGATCCGGATCTGAGCTGCGTCGAGGCGACAACGCGCTCTATTGCGGCGAACCTGAGGCCAGGGCAGCTGATCGTCCTCGAATCCACCACCTATCCCGGAACGACGCGCGAGGTGATGCGGCCGATGCTAGAGGCCGGCGGGCTTAAGAGCGGGCAGGATTTCTTCCTGGCCTACAGCCCCGAGCGCGAGGATCCCGGAAACAGCGAATTCTCGACGACTGCCATTCCAAGAGTTGTCGGCGGTGATGGCCAGGCGGCGCTATCTCTTGCCCAGGCCCTCTACTCGTCTTTTGTACCCAAGACGGTGGCGGTCTCCAGCCTCGAGGTCGCTGAAGCGGTGAAACTCACGGAGAATATCTTCCGCTCTGTGAACATTGCACTCGTGAACGAGCTCAAGGTCGTCTACGACGCGATGGGCATCGACGTTTGGGAAGTGATCGACGCGGCAAAGTCAAAGCCGTTCGGCTACATGCCATTCTACCCTGGTCCGGGGCTTGGCGGCCATTGCATCCCGATCGACCCCTTCTATCTGGCCTGGAAGACGCGCGAGTTCGAGCTTTCCACCCATTTCATAGAGCTTGCCGGTGAGGTCAACACACGAATGCCGCGCCATGTTGTTGCGCGCGTAAGCGAAGAGCTCAACCGGCGCACCGGACGCGGCCTCAAAGGGGCGAGGGTGTTGATCGTCGGGCTGGCCTACAAAAAGAACGTGGACGACACGCGCGAGAGCCCTTCCTTGAAGTTGATCGAGCTGCTGGAGAAGCAGGGCTCAGCTTGCGACGTCCACGATCCCTTCATTCCGGTGATCCCGCCGATTCGCGAGCACCCTAGATTGGTGGGCCGCAAGACTGTACCCTTGGATGCGAAGATGATTGCCCAGTACGATGTCGTGCTGATTGCTACAGATCATGACAATGTTGACTACCGCACGCTGGTGGGTGCGGCCAAACTTGTGGTCGACACGCGGAACGCATGCGCAAGGGCCGGTGTGACCGGAGCAAATATAGCCAAGGCGTGAGGGCGGCCAAGCCCCGTACGCTCGCTGCCCGAACCCTATTCGCGGCTAGAATCTTCCCGCTTTTGATTGAATTGGAAGGGGATTTCCCAATCAGTTGGGATCTGATTCAAGCTGCATGCTGGAACAGGGGGCCAGCATGCATGGCACGACCTTACTCTCTCGATCTACGTGAGCGCGTGGTGGCGTCGGTAGCGGCCGGCAGGTCCTGCCGGTCGGTGGCAACGATATTCCACGTGAGCGTTGCTAGCGTCGTGAAGTGGTCGCAACGTTCCCGGGCCACGGGCAGTGCGGCAGCCAAGCCGATGGGCGGCAAGCGGCCCTTTGTGCTTGCTGGCGAACGAGATTGGCTGCTGGCGCGTCTGGCCCGCAAGCCGGGTCTGACGCTACATGCTCTGCTGGCCGAGCTACGCCAGCGTGGCGTTGTCGTTGCCTGCGATACATTGTGGCGCTTCCTGCGGCGCGAGGGGATTAGCTTCAAAAAAAACCGTGTTCGCCGCCGAGCAGGATCGGCCTGATGTCGCACGCCGTCGGCATTGGTGGAAGCGGTATCAGAGGCGCATAGATCCTGCCCGCCTGGTGTTCATCGACGAGACCTGGGCCAAGACCAACATGACCCGTACCCACGGCTGGCATCGCCGTGGCGAGCCGCTGCGTGCCAAGGTGCCGCATGGCCGTTGGAGCACGATGACCCTGCTCGCCGCCCTGCGCCACGATCGCATCGCCGCACCTTGCGTTATCGACGGTCCGATCAACGGCGAGAGCTTCAGGGCCTACGTCGAGCAGTTTCTTTTGCCTACGCTGAAGCCCGGCGACATCGTCCTCATGGACAACCTCGGTTCCCACAAGGGTGGGTCGATCCACCGCCTCATTCGCGCCGCCGGGGCTCGCCTTTTCTACCTGCCGCCCTACTCACCCGATCTCAACCCAATCGAGCAGGGTTCGCCAAAATCAAGACCCTGCTGCGCAAGGCCGACGAGCGAACCATCGAGGGCGTCTGGAACCGCATCGGCCACGTCCTCGAAGCCTTCACGCCAACAGAGTGCGCTAACTACTTCCGAAACGCCGGATATGCTTCGACCTGATGCGGAAAGACTCTAGCGTTATGCGACCGCAAGGGCGACGATAGACTCCACGAACCGGCGCATCGTGCGAGCCTCGCGACTTGCCGCAATTCCTTGCTCGATGCTTTCGTACACGCTGGGATCGAGGAGAAGCCGCTTGATCGCCTGGGCAAGGCTTGACGCATCCACCGCTTGCGCCACAACGCCCGTTTCCAGATCCCTTACTTGCTCGACAAGCCCACCAACGGGCGTCGCAACTATCGGGAGTCCGCTCGCCATGGCGATTGCCGCAATGCCGGACTGACTTGCCTCGATATAGGGGAGAACCACAACATCGAACCGATCGAAGATAGTTGCAACACGGTCCTCAGCGATCCACTCATTGACAACCTCCGCGCCAAGCCGATCTAGGCGATCGGCGCAGTCGGCAAGATCACCTTCGCCGTAGACCCCAAGCTCGATCGAAAGACCGTCCCGGCGCAGGATCTCCCAGGCGTCGAGAAGCAAAGGCAGCCCCTTGTAGGGCATTATGCGACCGAAAAAGAGGCAGCGCAGTGGTCTTCCGACGGGGGCCGCACGCGGGCGCGGCACACCAGCGCGATAGTCGAGGTCGGGATGAACGAGTGTGGCGATCCTGCTCTGCGAAACTCGGCCCGTGGATGCCAGTCGCTCGGCAACTGCCGAACTCAAAGTGATTACGCGATCGGCAGACCGCGTGTCCCGCAGCAGCCATCGCGTAGCGACCCCGGTTCGATCCCCGATATGCGGGTCGGCGTCATGAACAACGGTGAGATAACGAATCCCGTTGCGGCGGATGGCGGGTGAGACCAAGGGCGACCAGATATGCGGCATCAGGGTTACGACCGCCTCGATGCGATCGGAGATCACTCGGTTAAGGAGATCGTGGCGCAAGCGGACAAGGCGATGTGGCCCTGTGAGGGCTCCGACGGGAGATGTGAATGTTTGAACCGCCAGAAGCTTCGGTCCCAACGGCAGGAATTGATGGAAAATCTCGTTCTGACGCGAGACGGAGATTGTGGCATCCAGTTCCGCAACATGCTCGCAGGCGCGAGCGAGGTTCAGCGTGAACCGAGACAAGGCTCCGCGCCGTCCCCAGTAGGCGAAAAGGATGCGCCTGCGAACCAAAATAGGTTTGGTCATTTTCTCATCGTGCGTCGAGTGGAGACCTGCCAGTGTCCATCAGGCGAAGCTCCATGCGAGCCGATCGTTGTGGTCATGTACTACCCATCCATAACGGAAACCGACGGGAGCGACCAGTAGCCATCCTGGAGAGGGCAGCGTGGCAGCTTATTGAAGCAATTCGAATACGCCGACGGCCTCATCCCTATATATACTGCTCCACCACTGCCGTTTGAGGTTGTTTCTTAAGAACCAGACATTGTGCAGCCGACCGTCAACCACAATGATCGAACGTCGGCGAAGCGTCGTTTCGTAGAAGAGAATATCGGCGGAGACAGGCGGTCTGGTCCGGCCGTCATTCATTGTGAACTCTAATCCTCGTACATTGCCTTTCACGGCTCGCGGGTCTGGGCCGTCCAGGTAGATGAAATCCGGCCTGACATTAGGAAGTTTCTGAAATGCGTGACAAAGCTGGCCGTTGCTTTCCAGGATCTCGACATCGGACTGGGTCATGGTCACAAATGTTGCGAGGTCATTGGGCAGCTTTTGCTTCAAGTTCTGGATCCATTCAACGCTTGTATCGACCGAATAGATCTTCGAGAACTCGGCCGATGAAGGTTTATGACGTTGCTTTAGCGCATGAGCCATGACAAGCGTGCTGAAACCCACCCCGAACTCAAGCACGATTTTGGGTTGCTTCTTGGATACCGCTCTGTGCAGAAATGCGAGATCGCAGAACACAGGAGGTAGCTCAGCCTGAGAGCCGGAGACGAGCAGGGGCAGAACCCCTTGCAGTTCCAAGTAGCCCCTAGCCGAATCTTCATTGTTGAATAACAAGCCCGCCTCGAATAGCTTCGATGACGGCTCCTTCCGCTCGGCGCGGCCGGACGGCGACAACCAGCTGTCCAGCTCTGGCGTGGGTGCATGTCGAGACACTTCCTTGGCTCATGTGAGGCCAGCTATGCGGCGGCTTCAGTGATCGTGCCAAGGTGTTTTCGGCAAGCTTATTGGCTGTCCACACGAAAAGCTATCCTTCCCTAGGTCGTGAGCGCCGCAACCCACCTCATCAGCTCGGAAAAAAGCCGTGAAGGCCAGCCAGGTAGCCGGAAGCGAGTCTTGCACGGGTGATGGCAACATGACTCGTGAAGTGTTGACAGCAGGTGCTAAAGCCGCGCGTAGCCTCGAAATTGGGTTGATCGCTGAGGCCTTTGCGCTCGACAAAGCAGGGGCAGACTGGCGGGCCCGTATGGGCGAGGACACGCCGGCTCAGGCGGGATCGTGGAACGGGGCAAAGGCACAGGATGGATCGCCTGGAAGCCTGAGAGCTCCCACACGCGTCCACACAGCGCTAAGTACCGGCAACAGTGGCGCAACACGCTGACGGCCGACGGTTACCCCATCATCGGTGATCTGCCCGTGGCCGATATCGACACGGCCCTGGTGCTCAAAGTGCTGGAGCAGATCTGGCAAACCAAGACCGAAAGCGCCAGCCGGGTGCGCGGTCGCATCGAACGTGTTCTAAGCGCCGCCAAGGTGCGGGGCCTACGCGATGGCGAAATTCCGGCGCTGTGGCGCGGCCATCTTGATCAAATAGCAAAGGCGATCCAAGACCGCTCCCGGCAGACATCGCGCAGCGCTGCCCTACAAAGACCTCCCGGCATTCATGGCGCGGGCGCTGGGAGTTCACCATCTTGACGGCAGTGCGCACAGGCGAGGCAATAGAGGCACCGTTTGATGAATTTGACCTGGCGGCCAAAGTTTGGAGCATTCCCGGCCCACGCATGAAAGGCGGCCAGCCTCACCGGGTGCCGCTCTGCAATCGTGCGGTCACCCGCCGGAGGGATACATGGGACGGGTTTCGATTTCAGATCATCAAGGGCGGCAGCAGGGTTAGGTTCTATTCGCGCCACGGTGCCGAACACACCAACCGGTTGCCCGGTATGGTCAAGGCTTTCGGCAAGCTACTCACGCGATCCGCGATCCTCGATGGCCCCTATCTTAGAGGTTAGGAGCAGGAGCCCTAGCCTAGCCAAGCAAGTCGGGTGCGGTCCGACCTTACACGGGGACCCTAGCCGAGCCCAGCCGTCGGAACGCACTTCTCATCGCCCACCATCGCTTACGACTAGGCGCGCTTGGCTTGGGCTGCTTGCGGGGGCGTATAATTGAGAGAATGCGTTCATCTGGTCTCCCCAAGCCGAGTTTGCCGTAAAGCTCCTCTATCGTCTCTTTCGGTGAGGCGATCAGGCTTTCGTAACGCACCTCGAGCCAATTGGCAGAGCTGCGTTCCTGCTGGTTTACCTTCTGGCATTCATCCCACACTATTTCGGCGGAAGCGCGCGGGTCGTTGCTGGTTTCCAGTCCGGCAATGGGCAGGATAAATGCCCTCTTGTTATGTCGGGTCATCGAGGCGATCACGTCTTCTTTGCCGCGATGCACGAAAACGAATCGGGCAGTCGGGAACATTTGCTTTAGGGCCGACACGCGCAGGGTGTGACCAGGATTCTTAATGGCGAGCCGCTTCTCATCTCCTACGACCGAGTAGACCCGCTCTATCGTCTCGCTCGGGTGGTTGCGCCACAATTCCTCGTCCAGAATGCCCGATACATCCTCTGGGCAATGCTTTCGCTTGTTGGCGTGCTCCGTTATCAGACAGACGTTCGGCGCTGAGCCGATAAGTCGTGCGGTCAAGCAGGTGCCTGAACGCGGGCAGCCCACAATTATGACCGGAGGCTCGGCCAGAAGATTACGCATGTGAAACTCCTCCTCAGGAACGGCAAGAGCGACTAGTCGTGGGCAGATCGGTCAAATCCTGTTGCCTTACCTAGGGGGACCCATCCCTCGGCGCGGGCCTGCATAGTCTGCGCGTCTGTGTATCGCCACGCCAACGATTCGCGTAGTCCACCGATGAAGCTCTCCACAAGCGCGTTCTGCTGCGGTTTGCCCGGTGCGATGTAGTGCCAGTCGACGCCGCTCGTCTGCGTCCACTTCAGGATTGCCATGCTGGTTAGCTCGCTGCCGTTGCACGAGATTGCCGAGCTTCGAGCAGCCCGTGACTATCCTGCCACGTCGGATCAAATTCGAGCGGATCTGCCCCCGAGATGACTGTTCGAGGACCTTCCGGCGGCCTAGCCTGTGCCGCTCCACCCTCGTGCGGAGCGTGGATATCGCGTGCGGGAGCTTCAAAGTGAAATTGCGTGGGTTGACCACTGCGCCCGCTTTCCCGGTGCAAGCTGATCTGCATGAGCGGGCAATGCGCGACGCGTTGCGCATCTCATGCTGAGCACGGTGGTTCGTGAGTGGTGCGGGGACCGAACAATGCTTACCGAATTTCAGCTTTGGGTGCTGTGCACTTCCATGGTGGATCGGGCTCGCCGCAGTTTTTCTGCCTGGCCATTAACTGTATTTCTGATCGGATGGAGTTGGATAATGCCTCAGTTTCTTTACAATGTTCGCACGATGGGGCTTTCTGACACTCTGCGCTGTGAGCTGCGGAACCTCGCGCTCATCCTGCGCCTGACGAAAAACACCCACATCAGTTCGGGACCATCAGCAGCACTATCGCCGGCATCAACATAACGAACACTACGGATAAGAAGTTTTTCTCGAATTTGGGGGAGCCTCCATCCGCGGGAGCGCAGACGAAGCGAGCACGAACTCGGAGGCATCGTGCGGGCCCCGGAAGCGAAACAAATAAGTGACCCGGGATGCGTGAGTGGAAAGTCGTAGCGCTTTAATAGTACTGACGACGTCGGGGAACCGGACTCACCGGCCCCGATCGAGGGATGGGGGGCGACGCGAGGCGGGAACCGCTGCTCATCCATTCCACTCAAATCGATGACGTGTCGCAGCGTGGACAAGGCCACTCCCCGTTTTGATCTTGCCAGTTAAACTATCCGCTGTCGGGCAACACGGGTGAGAACCTTGGGTCTCACAAACCTGTCCACGAAACGGCAAGAGGCTACCGGCTCACACGTAAGGATAGTGCCCATGGCATCGACGCTGTGAGCGAAGCTCTCCCGTGAAGAACCGGATGCGGTAGTCCTGCACGTCCGGCACAGTGTCGCGTATCGAGATAGGTTTCACGGAATACTTTCTATCTGAGGAACCTAGATGTTAAACGCGACGGGCGACACGCACGCGACAATGCCGGAAGGTATGTGGCGGCTTGCAGCAGGACAGGCCCACGACCATGTACGGGCGACCGGCGAGAGCCGATCGGTACGCGAGTTCGCCACTCGCGATCGCGCACGTCGATCGCAGCATTGAGTGGCACGCAAAGGGCATCGGGGGAAACAGGTGTCGAGGCGCGCTCGGGGAGCTTAACGCGGGGTCGATCTTGCCCACCACCCTCACCTAGCTCGGGCGGCGGCCGTTGCAGGCTGACGGGTTGTTGTCGGCTTGGTAGTGAGCTAGGAAGCACTCACCGGTTCGCCTGATGCGAAACCAGTGCCTGAGTCAGGCAACCTCGGCGTGATGGCTTCGTGATCATGTAGCTGGCTGATGCAGCCCCGCCGTTCGCTGTCCGCAAACGTTCCCGGACGAAACGTACAGTCGTGTAGTCAGAGCTTGCCCATCGCCGTGTAAGTATATTTGCTAGAGCCAGTCAGCTCTCATTATCGTATCATTCACCTCTAAGAGCGGGACCTCCGGAAGTCCTAATGCTCAAACAACTGCGCAACGGTGTTTAAGCGTGACAAGGAAAGTGTACGGTCGCAGCGGCATGGGCAAATCAGAGCGCAGAGTGGGGAATCTGCTAGGTGAAGAAGTGGGAAGCAACAAAGCGTGCTCCAATGCGCCTGGGCTCGGGGGGGTGTTGGCGCTCGCATCGCTGCTATTGGGCATTGCGCTGCTGCAACAGCCGCCGGCTCGGGCTGAGCCGCAGAGCGTGGGCACCGACGAGCCGGGGAGAGTAGCGCCAAGCAAGGCCGCGACGGCCTCGGCCAGCGGAATCTGCCGCGTGGTGAGCCAGGCGGCGAGCGAAAACGGACTTCCTCTCGACTTCTTCACCCGCCTGATCTGGCAGGAAAGTCGCTTCAAGCCTGACGCCATCAGCCCCAAGGGCGCGCAAGGAATCGCCCAGTTCATGCCCGCCACCGCGTCGGGGCGCGGACTAGCCGATCCTTTTGAACCGGTGCAGGCCCTGCGCGAGGCTGCGAGCTATCTGCGCGAACTGCGCACAACCTTTCGCGGCAGCCTGGGCCTTGCTGCGGCCGCCTACAATGCCGGTCCAGGCCGTGTCGAGGCCTGGCTCGCTGGGCGTGGCGGACTTCCTGGTGAGACGCGTGCCTACGTCCGCGCAGTCACCGGCCACGACGCAGAGACCTGGGCTTCCGAGCAGCCGCCGCAGTGGGAGCCAGTTGCCATTCCCAAAACTGGCAATTGCCTCGAACTTGCCAAGTTGTTCACGGCCGCGCCACGGGCGCCACGGCGTCCCTTGACCGAGAGCGTGGCATGGGGTCCCTGGGGCGTGCAACTCGCAGGCAACTGGTCGGAGGGCGGTGTACTTGCCATGTACGAGCGGCTCCGTCGCACCTACAATCCCGTCCTTCGCGATCGCCTTCCGCTCGTGCTGCAGGCCAAGTTGCCGGGGAGGCGCGGCGCCGCTAAGTACATCGTGCGCGTCTCGGAATCATCACGCGACAAGGCTGATTCCCTGTGCACGCAGCTGCGGGCCGCTGGCGGGGCCTGTATGGTCTTGCGCAATCCACCGGGCAAAGCCGGCGGCTAGTCGTGGCGCATCAAGGGGAAACTTAACCTGGAAATTGCAAAATGCGGTGGCGATTGCGCAAGTCCGTCGTCACGGAGAGCGCGTTATCTCCTAGAGATCGCTACCAGCCTGGCGACCGTGCACAAGCTCGTGGCCAAACATCGTATTTGACGTCCTGCCATGAAGCGCGGCCGCCGGAATGGGCCTCTACCGACAGATCCAGAACCTCCGCCACGATCGCATGGTGGTGGCTCCGTCCCTCGTTCCCACAAGGGCGGTGACAAGACAGGGCCAAAGACCGATCGATGCGCCATGACGAGACTGGGACGGCCCGTGACGACCAAAAGGAAACGCGGCAGGCAAACGCGCAGCCGAGCTTCTCGCCCCCAAGCTCCAGGCGCCGGTGTCCGCCGCGCGGCGCCGTGGCTGCGGCGCATTCGCGCTGGTCTGGCCGCTCCGCCTAGGCTAAAGTTCCAGCTCGCCCCTTAATGGCGTGAAAACAATAACGAATTTGCAAAATGCGTCGCTTGCGCGACGCGGTTAAGGAGGAAACAGCATCCATGCAACGTCGAACGGTCCTCGCCGGCTTGGGGGCAGTTGCCGCAGCCAACGGCTTTCCCAGCATCCTCAGGGCTCAGGCGCCAATTACGCTCAATGGTGCCGTGCAGTTCAACGACGACCACGCCTTCACCAAAGCGCTCGTCAAGTTTGAAGAACTGGTCAAGCAGTACTACGGCAAGGCCGATCACCTTCGTACTGCACAAGAACTCCGCGCTGGGTCTTGAAAAGCAGTATTTCGAATACATGGCGCAGGGCAAAGCCGTCGACTACGGCATCGTCTCTCCGGCGCACATGTCGACCTTCTCAAAGGCCGCGCCCTTCATCGACGCGCCGTTCTTGTTCAGCGACCTCAATCATTGGAACAAGGTTCTCGATGCCGACCTGTTGAAGCCAGTCTCTGAGGAGATCGCCCAGAAGGCCGATGTCATGCTGATCGGCTACGCCGGCGGCGGCGTGCGCAACATCTTCATCAACAAGCCGATGGGCTCGCTTGCCGAGATCAAAGGCCTCAAGGTGCGCGTACAGGGCGCACCGATCTGGTCCAGAACCTTCCAGGCGGCGGGCATGGCGCCCACCGTGATCGCCTACAACGAGGTCTACAACGCCATTCAGAACAACGTCATCAGTGCCGGCGAGAACGAGGCTGCTGGCGTCGAGTCCATGAAGTTCTACGAGGTCGCTCCGCATCTGGCTATGACCCAGCATGCCATCACCATCCGGCCCATCTGCTTTTCCGGCAAGACCTTCAAGTCGCTTCCCGCCGATCTGCAGGCAGCGATCGTAAAGGCTGGCAAAGAGGCGGGTGCCTACGGCCGCAAAATCGAGTCCTCCGAGGATGAGCAAAAGCTCGAGGCACTTGAGAAAGCGGGCAAGCTCAAGCGCGTGCCATTCAAGGACCGTGCAGAAATGGAAAAACTTGTCGCGCCCGTGATGGCCGCCTACGCCAAGGAAATCGGTGCCGAGGAGATCTACGGCAAGATCGCGGCGATGAAATAGGCGTCGAAGCCCGTCCTGTCTGTTGCCGGCCGGGATGATCTCTCGGCCGTTTTGCCGGCTTGAGAATATCCCCGCATGGTCGACGCCCCTGCCTCCTCTCGCCTGAGCCTGTGGCGCCAGCTAACCAGCGCCTATGCGGCGCTGCTGTCCTGGCTGCTGGTGCTGTCCGTCGCCATTTTGGTGATTCCGGTGTCCTTGCAGATTTTCTCCCGCTACACGGCGCTGATCCCCTCCTACATCTGGACCGAAGAGATGGCGCGCTTCCTGTTCATTTGGACCATCATGATCGGCGCCATGATCGGTGTTCGCGAGTCCACGCATTTCGAGGTCGATATCTGGCCTAAGCTCTCGGCGCGGGCAGAGGCTGGCGCCCGCCTGGCCGGTCGCTTCGGCGTGCTGGCCGCAGCACTGGTCTTCGTGTTTGCGGGTATCCATTTTACCGAATTCGCCTGGCACCGGACCTCCGAGCTGGCCGAACTGCCGCTCTGGCTGATCCATGTGGCGTGGCCAGTGACGGGCATCAGCTGGATCGTCTTTCTCGGTGAGCAGGTCCTCGACGACCTCAAGATCCTGTTTGGGAGAGCCCGATGACCGGCGCCGTGCTGTCACCGGGTCAAGCGGCGCTCATTCTGTTCGGGCTATTTTTTCTCCTGATGTTTCTGCGTGTGCCGGTCGCATTCGCGCTCGGGCTCGCCTGTCTGCCGATCCTTGTCATCGAGCCCAGGCTCGACACCATGTCGCTGATGCAGGAGACCTTCAACGCCTACAACTCCTTCATCCTGCTGGCGGTGCCGTTCTTTCTGTTGACCGCCAACCTGATGAACGTCGGCGGCACCACCGATCGGCTGATGCAACTCTCCCGCACCCTGGTCGGGCATTTTCCGGGCAGCCTGGCGCAGATCAATGTTGTGCTGTCGATCTTCTTCGCCGGCATCTCGGGCTCCTCCACCGCCGATGCCGCCAGCCAATCCAAGATCTTCATCGAGGCGCAGACCAAAGAAGGTTACGATCTGTCGTTTTCGGTTGCCATCACCGCGGTGTCGGCCGTCCTTGCCGTGATCATCCCGCCCTCGATCCTGATGATCGTCTGGGGCGGTCTGCTGACGGTGTCGATCGGGGCGCTGTTTTTGGCTGGGATCGTGCCCGGCTTGCTGATTGGACTGGCGCAAATGGCAACCGTCCACACCTATGCAAAGGCGCGAGGGTATCCAACCTACAAGCGTTCGAGCTGGCGCGAGCTCATTTGTGCGACGTGGATCGCCATCCCGGCGCTGATGACCCCCGGGATCATCATTGGCGGCAAGATCTTCGGCTGGTTCACGGCCACCGAATCGGCCTGCATCGCCGTGCTGTATGCCGCGGTGTTGTCGCTCGTCGTTTATCGGGAGATGGATTTCAAGGGGCTTTATGCTGCCCTACTTGATACCGGCAAGCTGGCGGGCATTGCCCTTTTCTGCGTCGGCACCGCCAGCACGTTCGGTTGGTTGCTTGCCTACTATAAGATCCCCGAGGCCATACTCTCTGGTGTTAGCGCCTGGGGGATGGGGTTTGCAGCGACCGGCTTCTTTGTGGCCGCGGTGTTTCTCGTGGTCGGCTGCTTCCTCGACGCCATCCCAGCCATCATCATCTGCGCGCCGATCCTTGAGCCGCTCTCCAAGGCCGTGGCGATGGACCCCGTGCACTTCGCCATGATCGGCATCGTCTCGCTCGCCTTTGGCCTTGTCACACCACCCTATGGTCTTTGCCTGATGATCGCTTGTTCGGTGGCGGGGATCCGCATCCGCGATGCCATCAAGGACACCGGCATCATGCTGATACCGATGTTGCTGGTGCTGGCGCTCGTTGTCGTTTGGCCGAAGCTGTCGTTGTGGCTGCCTAGTCTGATCTCGCCTGAGTTCCTGCGCTAGGCAGCGCGCTCCGGTCAGCCGCCGCCAGCCCTGCCGTCGGGCGGGGAAACAAGCGCTCTAGCGCCCCGCGTAGGCCGCCCTAAGACGCGGAATATCCAATTTGACCATCTGCAGCATGGCCTCCATCACGCGCTTGGATTTTTGCGGATCCTTGTCCCGCATCAGCTCATCCAGCACCGTGGGCACGACTTGCCACGACAGCCCAAATTTGTCCTTGAGCCAGCCGCATTGTTGCAGCTGACCGCCGGCGCCCAGTTTCTCCCAGAAATAGTCGACCTCTTCCTGCGTCTCGCAATTGATGACCAGAGAAATCGCCTCGGTGAATTTGAAGCGCGGACCGCCGTTCAAGGCCGTGAATTGTTGTCCTTCGAGCTCGAAGGAGCCGACCATGACTGTGCCCTTCGGACCCGGACCGGCCTCGCCGTAGCGCGAGACGTTGCCGATCTTGGAATTCTTGAAGACCGACGTATAGAACTCCATTGCCTCTTGCGCATTGTTGTCGAACCACAGGAACGTTGTGATCTTTTGCTTGCTGGCCATTGTGCTGCTCCCTCGCGGATTGCTGAGCGGTTCGTCGGGGCCGGCAGAGACCCCGTGCTGGGTGTGTCAGGACGCGTTGCGCTGATGGCTTCCAGCTGGGCGGTAATCTCCCGCAACCAGAAGCCGGCGATCAGGTCTTTGCTCGCCGTGAGCGGGCTGCCGGTGACCTGACGCTGCCTGCGGGCAACGTTTTGCGCATTTGCGGGCGCCGTGGCGTTGCTCCGAGCCTCTTCACGCGAAGGACGACAGCGTGCGTTCGAGGTCGCCAGCGCACGGCGATTTTGCAAAGGCTTGAATGCTCTTTACAGCGAGACCAGCACTTCAAAACCACCCCAGAACATGCGCTTGGTGTCGAACGGCATCGATTTGGGATCCACGCCAGTAATGCGCTCATCCTTCATGACCGCCGCGTTGATGCGGTCACGTTCTGCGCGCGAGGTATAGACGATCCAGGCAAACACCACCGTTTCGTTCGGCTCGAGCTTCACCGCTTGCGGGAAGGAGGTCAGCTTGCCGGGCGGCACGTCGTCGCCGACGCACTCGATGTATTCGAGCGCGCCCAATTCACGCCAGACTTTGCCCGCCTTCTCCGAGAATTGCCTGTAGGCCTCCACTTTGTCCTTGGGGACGGGAAGGACGAAACCATCGACATACTTGCCCATGCGTCAAACTCCTCTGTCTCACTGCGCTAAGGGGTGCCTGCCCTGTCATAAGAAGGCAGGCGCTAAAACACGGATGCCTCCTGTCACGGCGTGCGCCCATCGCTTGCCATGACCTGACAGTGCTAGGACGCACGGGCCTGCCAAGGACCGACAACGCGCAACACTTTTTACGGCTCCGGCCTATCAGCCCTTGAGGGCACGGTTTTTCTGAGGCAAAGGCTCGGCCAGCTGATCAAGTTGTTGGCGAATATGTGTCGCCTCGGCGGGCGTATTGGCGAGTGCAATGGCCCTGTCAAATGCGATGCGGGCCTCTTGGCTGCGGCCGAGCGCGATCAGGAAGGCCCCTCTTGCGCCGTGGAAATAAAAGTAGCGGTCCAGTTTGTCTGCCAGCGGCTCGATCATGGCCAGGGCCGCCTCCGCACCGCGCACCTTTGCAGCGGCGACGGCCCGGTTGAGGGTGACCACCGGGGAGGGCTGCATACGCTCTAAAGCGCCATAGAGGAGATCGATTTGCGCCCAGTCGGTGTCTTGCGGATGCTGCGCGCGGGCGTGCAGGGCTGCGATCGCGGCTTGCACCTGGTAGGGACCGGGGCGACGGTGACGCAGGGCTTTCTCGACCAGGGCCAGCCCCTCGGCAATCAGCTTTTTATCCCAGCGTTGGCGGTCCTGCTCCTCGAGCAGCACGACCGACCCTTCGGCATCGAAGCGCGCCCGTGCTCGGGCATGCTGGAGCAGGAGCAAGGCGGTGAGCGCCATGATCTCGGGTTCCGTGGGGAACAGCCGCAACAACAGGCGGCAGAGTCGGATGGCTTCCTCGCAGAGCGTGGTGCGGCTGCCCTGCTCGGCGGCGCCAGCGGTATAGCCCTCGTTGAACAACAGGTAGACCATCGCTGCCACTGCGGCCAGGCGCTCGCTGCGATCGGCGGCACTCGGCGCCTCGAACGGCACCTGCGCCCTGGCGACGCGTGCCTTGGCGCGCGTGATGCGCTGCTCCATGGCATCGTCGCTGACCAGAAAGGCACGCGCGATCTGGCGCGGTGACAGACCCGAAACGATGCGCAGCGCCAAAGCAATCTGCTGGGTGGCGGGCAGCTGGGGATGGCAGCACACGAACAAGAGCCGCAAGATGTCGTCGCGATAGTCGGCCTCGTCGATGCGCGCCACCGTGCTAGCCTCGGCGTCGGAGAGATCCGAGATCATTTCCTCCGGCGGCAGCGGCTGTTCCCTGCGTTGCCGCCGCACCGTGTCGATCGCCGCATTCTTGCCGACCATGATCAGCCAGGCGGCTGCGTCGCGCGGAGGCCCGTTTTGCGGCCACGTCCGCAACGCTCTCAGGCAGGCCTCCTGGAAGGCTTCCTCCGCCAGGTCGAGATCGCGGAAGTTGCGCACCAGCGCGGCCATGGCCCGCGGCCGCGCCGAGGTCAGAACCGCGTCAATCCAGGAGACGTCCGTCACGCGCTGGCGTTCCCAGGATTGAATAGGCCAATCGGCCGGATCTCATAGGCGCCGCCGGGATTGGCGGCGCCGAGCTCGCGCGCGATTTCGAGCACCTCTTCGAGCGAGGCGCAATCGACGAGGTAGAAACCGAGCAGTTGTTCTTTGGTTTCTGCGAATGGCCCGTCGATCACGAGCGGCTGCTCGCGGTCCTTGCGCAAGGTGGTAGCGGCCGTGGTCGGCAGCAGGCGCACCACCGGCCCGAGCTTGCCCTGCCGGGCGAGCCTTTCCTGCACGACGGCAAGTTTGGCCATGACGGCATCGTCCTCCTGTTTGCTCCAGGCGCAGACAACGTTCTCATCGTGATAACAAAGTATGGCGTACTGCATTTGCTAGCCTCTGTTGGCTCTGATGCAAGGACGTTTGAGGATGGCCGTTTGCGACAGAAAAAACCGCCTCATTTGCTTTGCTCACCTCGGCGACAGTAGCGCACGGCAGCGCCGCTGGATGTGCTAGACTTGAGCAACCCCGGCCGTGTCACGGGGGCGGGACGCAAACTCCAGTTTTTCGTAAGGCGAGAAAATGATCAATACAGTCGGCTGCTTGGGTGCGGCTGCGGGGTGGCATGCGCGCCGCAGCGGCTTGACCGGAGGTGGACGGTTCGACCGCTGCATCGCCATGCAGTCGATGCGGAGCATCGCCATGCAGTCGATGCGGAGCATGGTGCTGGCCTCGACTGCGAGCTTGCTTATTCATGTGGCCACCGCAACTCCCGCGCCGGCCCAGAGCACCGCGTCCGCCACTGCCCCCGCAGCCACCGAAAAGGTGATCGTCACCGCGCCGCCTCGCCAAAGCTCTCGCCTGCGCACCCTGCTCTCCAAGCTGCTGGGTAAAGACAAACGCGAGAAGCTCGCTGCCACGCAAGCGGAGGTGTGGACCGTTCCACAGTCGCGCTTGGGACGGCTCAAGCTACGGTTCAAGGCGCTGGGGGTGAAGGTCACGCAATTGCGCGAGGATTGGAACCACATTCTGAAGCGGCAGCAGGGTCCGCAGGCCATGACACCCGCGCAAGAAGCGATCATGAAAAAGGTGAAAGCCATGCGCGAAATCATCGGTGTCGGCGTGATGACGGCGGGCGAAGCCGCGATGACGGAGTATGCGCTCACGGCTGGAGCCAAGCCGAAGAAGCCAGCCGGCGGTGCAAGGGCCGAGCCAGCGTCTGGCAGGATCGTCATCCCCCTTAACGACAAGCGGCATGTCAGCGTTGAACGCCTCACTGCGGTGACGACCGAAAAAGGCACAACGTGGCGCGGCAGGGTCGAGGAAACCGGCGAAAGCGCCGTCTTAATGTGGTGGAAGGATGGCCGTCTTTCCGGGGTGTTCGGCTACAAGGGCAACATTTACATGATTGTCAACATGGGTGGGGGTGTCCACGCCGTGCTCGAGGCCGACCCCACGCAGTTGCCGCCCGATCACTCTGCGACCTCGGACCGGGCGGACAGCGCCGCTACCGCCGCGCCGATACCCGTTTCGCTGCCGCCACCGCCCGATATCAAGCCGCTGGAGGAGATCGAACGCAGGAAGCTCGAGGCCAAGAAAATCACCATCGATCTCATGCTGCTTTACACCAAAAAAACGGCAAGCCGTTATATCCGTGATCCCGCGGATCTTCTGGAGCTTGCCGTCGAGCAGGCCAACGAAACGTTCCGCAACAGCGGTATCCCGAACGTCACCCTGCGTCTCGTGCATAGCCAACTCGTCGATTACGACGAGACGGGCAGCGAGCACTTCGAGCACCTTTACAATCTGGTCGACGGTAAGGTTGCATTCAAGCACATCCGTCGCCTCCGCGACGAGAAGCGGGCGGATATCGTCGGCTTGATCGTCGAGGATCCTTCCGGCTGCGGCCTTTCCACCCGCGTCGGTGCCGAGGCCGAGGAGGCCTTTTTCGTCGTGCATCATTCCTGCGCCGCGATCACGATTTCGATAGCGCACGAAATCGGCCATATCTTGGGTGCGCGGCATGACCGCCTGGTCGATCGCAACGAAACGCCCTTTGCCTACGCCCACGGCTACGTCAATGGCAGCAAGTGGCGCGATATCATGAGCTATCAAAGGGGCTGCGATGGGTGTCCGCGCCTGCCGTTTTGGTCGAACCCGCGCGTGCTGTATCGGGGCGAGCCCACCGGGACGGTGGCCAACGACAACGCGCGTGTGATTCTTGAGCAGGCCGAACGCGTCGCCTCGTTCAGGTAAGGCTGCTTACTCGAGCTTAGCGCCGAACAGACGCTCGGCGTTGCCGTGCGCGAGGCGCTTTGCCTGATCTTCGGGGAGCTGAGCCAACCAGTCGCGATAGCCCTTGATGATGGTGTCGTAGGCAAACCAACGCTCGTTGATCCAGGTGTCGGAGCCGAGCAAGAAGCGATCGGAGTGGCTTGCGAACAGCTCGCGCCATTCGCCCGAGACTTGGCCGCTTGCCTCGGTGATGCCGCTGCGATAGGAGAGCTCGCCCATCAGCGCCGGATGCTGCTCGAAAAGCTCGCGCACGCGCGTGACCGGTGTCGAGAAGCCGGTATGGGCCCAGATGATCTTGGCTGCCGGATGGTGCCCGAGCAAGATGGCCAGTGCCACCTCATCGCAATGGGCAAGAATATAAAGGTGCCGCTCGGCGGCAAATTCGACCGCTTTTTTGACCAACGGGCGGGCAGCAGCTTCGCCATAGATGTGGAATTCGCCGATGCCGCGAAAATAGCCGCGCTGATATTCGCTCTCGATCAACGCGTAGATGCTGGGGTCGGTCGACCAATCCGTAACGTCGGCACGGGTGCGGTAGGGGCGAATGAAAGGCACCACCAGCAACCCTTGAGCCTTCGCCGTCACCAGGTCGTGCGTGCCTTTGTTGGGCCGACTGTTGGCAATGATGCCGCCGACATCGTTGCGGCGGAAGACCTCGAGCACCTTTTCCAGCGGATAGAACGGATTGGGCTCCTGATTGTAGTGGAGATGCGCATCGAAGATCTTGAGTTTGGCTTGCGCGCAGGCCGCTCTCGGCAGCAGGACGAGCAGGCAAGCGAGCAGCAAGGCGATGCATTTCGGTTGCGGCATGGGCTGGCTCCTTTGCCGGCTGGCGGCGAGCCATGCTAGCGCATTTGCGCCGCGTCGCGGAGCCGGTCTGATCTAATGTGGACCTTCGACCTACCGCGGCAGTAGCGCCGGCGCCAAGAAACTGCAAAACTCGTCGTCCTTGTTCTTGTTCTAGCGCCCAGCCCCGCAGCCGCCATTTCGGACCTTGCCATGCCTCATCTGACCACCGACGACAACGTGCGGCTCTATTACGAGGAGGTGGGCAGCGGCACCCCCATCGTGTTCGTGCACGAGTTTGCCGGCGACCACCGCAGCTGGGAGCCGCAGATGCGCTATTTCGCGCGGCGCTATCGCTGCATTGCCTACGCTGCTCGCGGCTACCCGCCGTCCGAGGTGCCGGTTGCGACCGCGAGCTACTCGCAGGCGCGCGCCGCGTCCGACATTCGTTGCGTGCTCGACCAGCTGAAGATCGACAAGGCGCATATCGTCGGCCTGTCGATGGGGGGGCTTGCCGTACTGCATTTCGGCCTGAGCTATCCGGACCGGGCACGCTCGTTGCTGGTGGCTGGTGCCGGCTACGGCTCGGAAGCCGGCGAGCGGGACAAGTTTCGCGGCGAGGCCGAGACCATCGCCGGCAAGCTTCAACGGGAGGGCATGGCACGGTTTGCCGAAGCTTATGCCTATGGACCGACGCGCGTGCAGTTTGAGCACAAGGATCCGCGTGGGTTTGCCGAATTCAAGCGCATGCTGGCCGAGCATTCCGCCGAAGGCTCGGCCGAAACGCAACGCGGCGTGCAGCGCGAGCGGCCTTCGCTGTTCGATCTCGAGGAACGGCTCAAGCGCCTGACCGTGCCGATGCTGGTGGTCACGGGTGACGAGGATTGGCCGTGCCTGGTGCCGAACATCTTCTTGAAGCGTACCTGTGCCTCGGCCGCGCTGTTGGTCATTCCCAACAGCGGGCACACCGTCAACCTCGAGGAACCTGCCGCTTTCAATGCGGCGCTGGCCGATTTCTTGGCCCAGGTCGACGCCGGCCGCTGGCCCGTGCGCGATCCGCGGGCGATCAGCCAGTCGATAACCGGGATGACGAAATAGCGGCCGATGCACGACAAGCCAAGTTCCACCGACCAATCGACGAGCGCTGCCGCCGACCCGGTGGCGCGCGTTGCCAGCATCGCCGCTGCGTTACAAAAATCGGCAGCGGAAAACGAGGCGCTGGGTCGGCTGACCCCAGAGCTGGTGGACAAACTGCACGAGCAGCGGCTGTTCCGCCTGCTGCTGCCCGCCGCCTATGGGGGGGATGAGGTCGATCTCGTCACCTGGTTTCGCACCATGGAGGCTATCGCCAAGCTCGATGCCAGTACCGCTTGGTGCGTGGGGCAGATCAACGGTTGCGCGGCTTCATCCGCGGCCCTGGCGCCGGAGATCGCCCATAAAATGTGGGGCGACAATCCACACGCCGCACTGAGCTGGGGGCCGCCGCTCCAGTCGCGCGCCGAGGAAACCGACGGCGGCCATCGGTTAACCGGCGAGTGGGGGATGTCCAGCGGCAGCCGGCATGCAACCTGGCTTGGCCTGATGGCGCCGGTGTTCGACCGTGCCGGCAAGCCGGTGCCCCTGCCGCAGGGCGTCAGCGCGCGCATCTTCTTTGTTCCGGCCGATGTGGTCGAATGGATCGACAACTGGGACGTGATCGGACTCAATGCGACGTGCAGCGGCGGCTATCGTCTCGCTGGCTGCTTCGTGCCGGCGGGCTACTCCTTCAGCCGCGAGCACTTGCCCGACGTGCGGCTACCGGGTGCGCTGTTCAAATTTCCCCTCAATAGCCTGTTTGCCACCGGCTTTTCCGCGGTCACCCTGGGGATCGCCCGCGCGATGCTCGATGACGTGGTTGCGCTCGCCAAGGATAAGACGCCGCGGCTCGCCAAATTTTCCTTGCGCGACAACCATCATGTGCAATTCCAGATCGGTGAGGCCGAGGCGCGCCTGCGTTCGTCGCGCCATTACGTCGAGAGCACGGTCGGCAGGGTGTGGCAGGAGGTTGTTGCGTCGGGCGAGCTTAGCATCGAACGGCGGATCGATATCCGCATGGCCACGACATTTGCCATCCACCAAGCCAATGCCGTTGCCGACGCTGCCTGGCAGATTGCCGGCGCCACCGCCATTTTTAGCTCAAGGCCATTCGAGCGGCGGCTGCGCGACATCAAGACGGTGACCCAGCAGGTGCAGGGGCGCCCATCACATCTGCAGGATGTGGGCGCCTATTTGCTGGGCCTCGATCCGGTTCTGTCGTTTGCCTAAGGCTGCAAGCTGCGTCAGCGAACCGGTCAGCCCACTAGCCGCCCGCGCCAGCAGCCGCCCGCCGGGCCATGACGCCGACGAGGTGAGCGCGGTATTGGGCATCGGCGTGGATGTCGCTCATCATCTTGGCTTGATCGCCGCCGAGCGCGGCCAGCGACTGCGCCGACCAGTCCTTGGCCAGGGCCGCCTCCATCTCGCTGGCGCGATAGACGCCCGAGGCGGACGCGCCGGTCACCGCCACCCGCACGCCGCCGGCGGTGTCGGCAACGGCCACGCCGACCAGGGCATAACGGGAGGCAGGGTTGGCGAATTTGGCGTAGGCAAACTTGCGGGCGATGGGAAAGGCAATGCGGGTGATGATCTCGTCCGCGCCAAGCGCGGTGGCGAACAGCCCCGTGAAGAAGGCGTCGGCCTTGATTTCGCGTTTGTTGGTGACCACGGTGGCGTTGAGCGCCAGCACGGCGGCTGGATAATCGGCAGCCGGGTCGTTATTGGCGAGCGATCCGCCGATGGTGCCGCGATGGCGCACGTGCTGGTCGCCGATATGGGCTGCCAACTGGCACAGTGCCGGGAGCGCACCGCGCACCACCGGCGAGCTGGCCACCGCATCGTGGGTTTCCATGGCCCCGATCACCAGATCGTTGCCCTTTCTGTCGATGCCGCGCAGTTCCGAGATACGGCCTAGGTCGATCAGGCTCTTCGGCCCGGCCAGGCGCAGCTTCATGGTCGGCAGCAGCGTGTGGCCGCCCGCCAGCAGCTTGCCCTCGCCGGCGCTGGCAAGCAGGCGTGCCGCTTCGGCGACCGAACTCGGGCGATGATAGTCGAAGGCATACATGATCGGTTCCTCCGTAAAGCCCTATTCGGCGGCCAATTTTTGCGCTGACTTGTTGGCTGCCCGCCAAACCGCCTGTGGTGTGGCCGGCATGGCAACATCCTCGTGTCCCAACGCATCCGTGATGGCGTTGATGACGGCGGCCGGGGCGGCAATGGCGCCGGCCTCGCCGCAGCCCTTGATGCCCAACGGGTTCGACGGGCAGGGCGTACTGGTCATTGCCACCTTGAACGACGGCACGTCACTGGCGCGCGGCATGGTGTAGTCCATGAAGCTTGCGGTGACGAGCTGGCCTTCCTTGTTGTAGACGGCGCCTTCGAGCAGGGCCTGTCCCACACCTTGGACGATGCCGCCGTGCACCTGGCCTTCGACGATCATCGGATTGACGAGCGTTCCGAAATCATCGACCGCGGTCCAGCGATCGATGCGCGTGGCCCCCGTCGCCGGGTCGATCTCCAGCTCGCAAACGTGCACGCCCGAAGGGAAGGTGAAGTTGGTGGGATCAAAAAAGGCGCCTTCCTTGAGGCCGGGTTCGAGCTGCGCGCCGGTGAACTTGTGGGCGATGTAGGCTTGCAGCGCGACCTCGGGAAAGGTCAGCGTCTTGTTGGTGGCCTTACTCGAGAAAATGCCATCATTGAAGTCGACGCTGTCTTCCGGGACCTCCAGCACGAAGCCCGCCACCTTCTTGGCCTTGACGATGACCTTGTCGATCGCCTTGAAAATGGCCGACATGCCGACGGCGCCGGAGCGCGAGCCATAGGTGCCCATTCCGAACTGCACCTTGTCGGTGTCGCCATGCACCACCGTGATCTGCTCGATCGGGATGCCGAGACGCTGCGACACCAGCTGGGCGAAAGTGGTCTCGTGGCCCTGGCCATGGCTGTGGGAGCCAGTGAGCACCTCGACCGAGCCGGTCGGATTGACGCGCACTTCCGCGCTTTCCCACAGACCGACGCCGGCGCCCAGTGAACCGACCGCTTGGCTCGGGGCGATGCCGCAGGCTTCGATGTAGGCCGAGAAGCCGATGCCGCGCTTGAGGCCCTGTTTGGCACTTTCAGCCTTGCGCGCGCCGAGGCCGCGGTAGTCGGCGAGCTCCAGCGCCTTGTTGAGGCAGGCTTCGTAATCGCCCGTGTCGTACATCATGATGACCGGGGTCTGATGCGGGAACGACTTGATGAAGTTCTGCCGCCGGAACTCGGCCGGATCCTGGCCGATCTGCCGGGCGGCCACTTCGACCAGACGTTCGACCACGAAGGTTGCCTCCGGCCGTCCGGCGCCGCGATAGGCATCGACCGGTGCGGTGTTGGTGTAGACGCCATCGACCTCGCAATAGATCGCCGGGATGTCGTATTGACCCGACAGCAGCGGCGCATAAAGGTAGGTCGGCACCGAGGAGGCAAAAGTCGACAGATAGCCGCCGAGATTGGCCTTGGTGCTTGCCCGCAGCGCCAGGATCTTGCCGCCGGCATCGACCGCAAGCTCCGCGCTGGTCGCGTGATCGCGTCCGTGCGCATCGGCCAGGAACGCTTCACTGCGGTCCCCGGTCCATTTCACGGGGCGGCCGATCTTGCGCGCTGCCCACAGACATACCGTCTCTTCCGCGTAGATGAAAATCTTCGAGCCGAAGCCTCCCCCGACATCCGGGGCAATCACGCGCAACTTGTGCTCCGGTGCAAGGCCGATGAAAGCAGCAAGCACCAGCCGGGTCACGTGCGGGTTCTGGCTGGTGGTGTAAAGCGTCAGGCTGTCGTTGCCGGCGTCGTAATCGCCGATGGCCGCGCGCGGCTCGATGGCGTTCGGAATCAGCCGATTGTTGATGAGGTCGATCTTGGTGACGTGTTTGGCGCTGGCAAAGGCGGCATCGACCGCCGCCTTGTCGCCCAGGTGCCACTGGTAGACCGTGTTGTTGGGAGCTTCGGCATGGATCTGCGGCTGGCCTGCGTTCTGTGCGCTCGCAAGATCGATGACGGCGCCTAGCGTTTCATAGTCAACGCTCACCTTCTCGGCCGCATCCTTGGCCTCCGTCAGCGTCTCGCCGATGACGACGGCCACGTGATCACCGACATAGCGCACCTTGCCTTGGGCAAGGGCTGGGTGCGCCCCTGCCTTCATGGGCGATCCATCCTTGGAGTGGATCATCCAGCCGCAGATCAGGTTGCCGACCTTGTCCGCCGCCAAATCGGCACCTGTGAAGACGCCAAGACAGCCGGGCGATGCCAGGGCCGCGGTGGTGTCGATCTTGCCGATTGTGGCATGGGCGTGCGGCGAGCGGACAAACACCGCATAGGCTTGGCCCGGACGATTGATGTCGTCGGTGTATTGGCCCTTGCCGGTGATGAACCGCTGATCTTCCTTGCGCTTGACGGGCGCTCCGATGCCGGTGGCACTCATCGTTTTCTCCCTGAGCGTCGGCGCGACCTGACCAATGCCAGCGCCGGTTGGCGTGCAATCGTCGCGAGCTATTCGGCCGCCTGCGGCTTACTGGCGCCGGACGCAGCCATGCCGGCGGCCCCGGCAAGCACGGCGGCTACGATGTTGTGATACCCTGTACAGCGGCAAATGTTGCCTTCGAGATCGGCGCGAACCACATCCTCGCTGACCCCAGTGCCGCGGCGTTGCACGATGTCGACGGCCGCCATGATCATGCCGGGCGTACAGAAGCCGCATTGCAGGCCATGCTGCTCGCGGAAATGCATCCTGCATCGGGTGCAGCTTGCCGCCCTGCGCCAAGCCTTCGATGCTCACCACCCTGCTGCCGTCGCAGGAGGCGGCAAGGGTGGTGCAAGATTTGACCGCGTGCCCGTCGAGGTGCACCACGCAGGCGCCGCATTGGCTGGTGTCACAACCGACGTGCGTGCCGGTCAGCCGCAGCTGCTCGCGCAGGAATTGTACCAACAGTGTTCTGGCATCGACGTGTGCGCTGACCGCTTTGCCGTTCACCGTCATGCTGACCTTGACCATGCGTCCCCCAGTGGCAGCTGTTGTTGAGGCTGTGGCTGCCGGCGCCGCCGCCGCGGGCTTGGCAACGCCGGCAGGCGGCGAAGCCGGTTCGGCCGGCTTCTTCCCCTTGCGAAACAGAGAAAACATGACTTCCTCCTCTCTGGCGCCAAGGCTTGGCCGGACGCTGACAGTCTCTTGCTTATTCTCGTTTCGCAATTACGCCACAGCTCAGCCGTTTGCGCAATCGCGTCGGGTGGTGCCACAGTTGACGAGGCGCTTTGTCGCCTCTGCCAGCGCCGCTGGCCAATCGCGCGTGCCGCTTGAGCCAAGCAAGACCTGCCGAACAAGGCCTGTTGAATCAGTGTGCTGCCCAGGCGAGCACCGCCGCCGGCGCTTCACAGGGCGTCGCCGAGGTACACGCGGATGACGTCGCGGTTCGCCAGCGCCTCCTGCGGTGCACCGCTGGCAATGACCTTGCCGGCGTTGAGGACGACGATGTGCCGGCACAGCGAGCGGATGGCATGCATGACGTGCTCGACCATCACGATGGTCAACCCATCGCCGAGCAGGGAGCCTACCAACTCGATGCCGGCCTCGAGCTCCGTGGGATTGAGCCCGGCCAGCCATTCATCGAGTAACAGCAGGTCCGGCGCGCAGGCCAAGGCACGCGCCAGCTCGATGCGCTTGTGATCGAAGTAGGCAAGCGCGTCGGCATGTGCGCTGAGCGCGCCGTCAAAACCCACGCGCGCAAGCAAACGCTCGGCTTCGGCGCGCGCCGCCGCGACGTCGAGCCGGCGGCGACCGTGCATGGCCGCCACCGCGACATTGTCGCGCGCGTTGAGGGCATCGGGGATGCGCGCAAGCTGGAAGGTGCCGGCGATGCCGGCGCGACAAATGCTTTCGGGCGTGTGGCCTGTGATCGGCCGACCGGCGAAGCGCACCTCCCCGCGCGTGGGGTTAAGGCGGCCGCAG
Source organism: uncultured Alphaproteobacteria bacterium (assembly GCA_963820375.1). GTDB lineage: Bacteria > Pseudomonadota > Alphaproteobacteria > Rhizobiales > Hyphomicrobiaceae > AWTP1-13. Next base: position 28,962 of record CAWFZX010000006.1, read on the forward strand.
ACGATATTGAGGAGCGTGGTCTTGCCCGAGCCGTTGGGTCCGATCAGCCCGACGATCTCGCCGCGACGCACTTTGAAGGAAACGCCGTCGAGAGCGGCGAGCCCGCCGAAGTTCTGGCTGAGGTCGGACACCTCGAGCAGCGGCAGGTCGGCGCTCATGGCGCGGGTTTCGGCTCGGAGCCGGAGCCGCTCTCTGCGCCGTGCCGCGCCGGCAGCAACCGCGTGTCGGCCGGCAAAGCCGCTGCCCGAGTGTTGGAGCCGCCGCTGCTATCGACGCGCGCAGCCAAGTTGCGCAACAGGCTTGCAAGCCGTTCCCTGCGGGGCCACGGGCCATCCGGCCGCAGCAAGCCTATCAGGCCGTTGGGAACCAGGAAAACTATGCCAAGCAACACCAGCCCCAGAACCACGCTGAAGTAATTGGGCACCGTCACGGACAGGTAGTCGGAGATCAGAACAAGGGGAATGACACCCAGCATCGGCCCCCACACCGAGGTGGCCCCACCCAACAGCGCCATGATCACGGTGAGGAACGAGGTGTTGGGGTTGAAGGCGACGCTGGCATCCATGTAACTCCAGCGTGGTGCCAGGATGGCGCCGGCGAGCGTCATCACCACCGAGCTGACGACGAAGGTGCCGATCTTCAGCGCCACCGTGTTGATGCCGATCTGACGCGCTACCGTTTCGTCTGCCCCGAGCGTGGCCAGCGCGAAGCCCATGCGGCTGCGATCCCGGATCATCCACAGCACGATGATGGCCGCGCACAGGGCCAGCAACTGGTAGTAGATGTGCGTGGTGGTGATGGACAGGAACAGGTGTCGGCCGGCCTGCTGGGCAACATTGAACTCCCACCAGCTGACGATCTCGCGCACCAGGGTGGCCAGTCCAAAGGTGAAGATCACGAAATACATGCCCGACAGACGCAAGGTTGCCAGGCCCACGAACGCCGACAGCACGATGGAAATGATCAGCGCCGCCACCAAGGCGGCGGCATAGGAGTAGTCGGGCGCCACCACGGCCACGGCATAAGCACCGACGCCAAAGAAGGCGGAGGCGGCCAGCGAAATATAGCGCGTGCTGCCACAAAAGAAGGCCCAGCCGGTCGCCAGGGCCACGTACATCAAGATGTTCACCATCAGGGAGAGCCAATAGGCATTGGCAAAGCGTGGCGCGACCAGCAGCGCCAGCAGGGCGGCGATGCCGACGGCGTGTCGGCGAAACCTGACGAGGTTGGCGCTGCTGGTCCCGTTGCTGCGAGCGAACAGGCCTTGCGGCCGCCACAGCAACACCAGCGAAAAGATGGCAAAGTTGATGACCGTGATCAGGCCGGGGTCGAGCAGCAGCGCCGCCAGCGTCTCGGCCATGCCCAACACCAAGCCGGCCACAAGCCCGCCGAGCACGTGACCGATGCCGCCCATCACCACGACAATCAACGCCTTCATCGTAAAGGCGGCGCCGATCGTTGGGTTGATGCCGATGAAGGTCGACAACAGCACGCCAGCAATGGCAGCCAGCGCACCACCCAGGGCAAAGGCGCCGGCGCTGTAGCGTGCAACGTCGATACCAACCAGGGGGGCGGTGTGCGGGCTGGCCGCGATCGCGCGCAGGGCGCGGCCGACGGCGGAGTACTTGAGGAGGGCGAACACCGCGCCGGAGAGCAGCAAGGCGGCAACCAATACCAACAGGCGGTTGGCGCTCATCACCACGCCCAGCACATTCACCGGCACGGCGAGAAAACTGTAAAAGCGGTCCGTGCCGGTCCAGGCCACCAGCGCCGCGCCCTGCAGCACGAACAACAGCCCGAAGGTGGACAGGATGGAATCGATTTCGCGCTTGCCGGCATCGCGCGTCCGCGCAAGCAGGGGATGCAACACGTAGCGGAACAGCAGCCAGCTCGCCGCGAACGCCAGCGGGGCGCCGATGAGCACGGTCAGCAGCGGGCTTGCGCCGACGAGCGTGAAGCCCCAGAAGGCGCCATAGCCGGCCAGCATCAGGAACTCGCCGTAGGCGAGGTTCAAGACCCGCGCCACGCCGTACTGCAGGTTGAGGCCGATCGAGATCAGCGCATAGATGCCGCCGATCACCAGGCCTGCCAGCAGGAAGTCAAACAAGATCATTGAGCGCGGCTGCGTCCCGTCTCGATGGTTGTCGCCCGCGGGCGGCCATCGCTAGCGCCAGCGGACGCGCCCGTTATAGTCGGGCGCGCAGAGGCATTTGCGAAAAATCCGCCCGCGTCATGAATGCGCCGCGCGGACCTGCCGCCTGCGCCGTTGTGAGTGTATAGGCTACTTTAGAAGCGGCTTGCTCGCCCCCGGCAGATCGGTCGGGGCAATGCCCTGATACTCGCCGTCCTGCCACTGGCCGACCCACCACACCTTGCGCAGGACACCGGCGTCGAGCTTGGTGTCGCCAAGGATGGTCTTGAAGGTACCGGTCTTGATGGCATCGACGATCTTGGGTCGGTCGATCTCACCAACCTGCTCGATCGCCTGCTGTAGGACTTGCAGCGAGGCATAGGTGTTGGAGCTGGCCCAGCGGTCCGGCTCCTGGTTGGTCAGGGCTTTGTGACGAGCAAACCAGTCCTTGACGCCGGGGCCGTTGGGGTTCCAGGCGCCCAGGCCGAAGGTGCCGTTCACCTTGTCGCCGAACTTGGCCTTGTAGTTGGGAAAAGCGACCCCGACGCTCAGGAACTTCACTTTCGGGTGGAAGTCGTTGGCGATCGACTGCTCGGTCAGCATGAAGGTGTCGGGCGGGTAGGAGAAGGCAACCATGGTGTCGGGGGCGGCGGCTTTGGCCGCCTTGATTTGCGCCGACAGGTCGGAGACACCGAGGGGATAGGTGGTCTCATAGGCGAGCTTGAAGCCGGCCTTTTCCAGCAGCGGTTTGGTCGGTGTCACAAACTCGGACCCGAACGGATGCTGCACCACGAACAGTGCCACCTTGTCGTTGATTTGGCCCTTCTGCTTCAGGTCGGACAGAAGCTCCACCAGCGCCTTGGCGCCATCGCCGGGCATGCCCAGGAACCAGAAGGTGGATGGGAAGCGTTGCACCAGCTCGGGGATCTTATCGGAATTGCCGGTGCCGACCAGTTGCGGATAGCCATGTTTGGCGAAGACCGGCGCGGCCTGCAAGTTGGGCCCCGTGCCCCAGGGCGACAAGACGATGTCGACCTTGTCGACGGTCATCAAGCGCTCGACGAGGCGCACCATGTCCTCGTTGCTGGAGCGGTCATCGATTTCCGTCACCTCGATGGGGATGCGCTTGTTGTACTTCTTGAGCATCAGGCCGCCGGCCTTGTTGATCTCGTCGACCCATAGCCGATAGTTCGGCACCGTCGTCAGCATGGCGCCCGCCGACTGCGGCCCTGACAAGGAAATGGCGTAGCCGATCTTGATGGATTTGGGAGCTTCTTGCGCCGCCGCCGGGTCGCAAAGCGGTATGGCTGTCGCCAGCGCCGCCGCTAATGCATAAGACGTCAATCTCCGCATCTTGGCCTCCCTATCGCTCGCCGTCGAGCCGTTGTTAGTCTTTGCACCAACCTATTAGTTGGACGTCCAACTAGTCAAGCAGTGCGCAGGCGCAGGGGGCATTGCCAGCGGCGCGCAAATTGGCGCGCAAAGCTGCGGATCATCGCCGCGTCGGCTCACTCAGCGCCAGGGCCACCAGTGCTCTTGCACCTGGCTGCGCCAAGGCGGCGTGACCGGGGTTTCGCTTGGGCGCGCCGGCGGCGTCTCGGAGACGGCAGCGGCCGCGGGCTGGGAGGGGATGGTTTTCGCGGCTGGCCAGGTCAAGGCGCGGCGGGCCAAGGGCTCTGCCGCCAGTGTCGCCCGACGCCGTCCCAATTCCTGCTGCGCCTGGCCGTCGAATTCGGCCACGGTGGCAGCCTCCAGTTTGGGAGAGACATGCACCACCCTGTAGCCCCTGGTTTTCAGCTCGGCGAGCAAGCCCGGGAGTGCGCGGGCGGTCGAGTAGTGGATATCGTGGAACAGGATGATGCCCTTGCGCAGGCGCTGCAAGTCGGCCATCACCTTGCGATGCACGGCAGAGGGGTCGCGGGTGCGGTAATCCTTGCTGTCGACATCGATGGAAAAAGCGGCGAGCTGGCGGCTGGGCAGATAGTCCGTCGCCCATTTGGAGTCGCGCAGGTAGGGAAAGCGGAAGAACGGGGCAATCGGGCGGCCCATTGCCGCCTGCACGGCACTGAAGCCGAGCTCGATTTCAGCGCGAGCGCGCGCTGGCGACAGGGCCTGCAGATTGGCGTGCGACCACGTGTGGGTGCCGACCGTGTGGCCCTGGCGGGCATATTCCTGCACCATTTCGGGATCGGCAACCGCCATGCGGCCCACCACAAAGAAGGTCGCCTTGGTGCAGTGGCCGGCCAGCGCCTCGAGGATGGGCCGCGTATAGGCGCGCAACGGACCGTCGTCGAAGGTGAGCACCACCTCGCCGTCGGCGAGCAGATTGGGGTCTTGGTATTGAAAGCCGAAGCGCGGGCCGGCGCGGGTGTCGATCTCGAGCGTGCGCGAGACCCCGAGCGCCTGCGGCCCGCAGGCCCACGCCGCTGCGCCGGCCAGCAGGCACGGCACCAAAACCAACGCGCAAAGAACGCGCATCTTGGATGTTTCCCCCTGATCGGCCCGCCATCTGCAACGTCGAGGGCGGCTTCTGACATGCGTGTGTGGACTTCGCAAGACGAGCAGACGCCTGGCCGGGCGAATGCTGCAACCCAGTTTGCTTTTTTGCACCTATGTTTGGGGCCGGCCTGTGTCGCGGCGGCATCAGATTGTGCTATGCGCCGGAGGGAGCCTGTCCGAGGGATGAGCCATTGCGCGCGTGCCCTCCCTCCCCGCGGGCGCCTATGGTTTTGAGGCGCAACGGCCTGCGCCGCAGCGGCACGGATGACCGACCCAACGGATCAGCAGCATGCAAGAAGACCCCACCGGCGACCTGGGCGCCCGCAACTCGGGTTCCGAGCTGGCTGCCGTCGTTGCCGACGCCCTGGCTCAGGGCGAAGGCGAGCGCACCCGGTCGCTCGTGGCGGGCCTGCAGGCGCCCGACCTCGCCGACCTGATCGAGCTGTTGCAACCCCAAGAGCGCATGCAACTCGTGCAAACGCTGGGGGCCGCCTTCGACCCGGAGGCGCTGTCGGAGCTGGAAGAAACCGTTCGTGACCAGCTGCTGCGTGACCTCCCGCAGGCGACCGTGGCCAAGGCGGTCGCCGAACTGGAGACCGATGATGCCGCCTATGTGCTGGAAAGCCTGGACGAGAGCGACCGGCAGGCGATCCTGGCACAGATCCCGACCGTCGACCGGGCAGCGCTCGAGCGCAACCTCGAATATCCCGAAGACACGGCCGGCCGTCTCATGCAGACGGATTTCGTCGCCGTACCGCCGTTTTGGACCGTCGGGCAAGTGATCGACCACATGCGTGAGGCGGATGATCTGCCGGACACGTTTTCCGACATCTACGTCGTCGACCCCACCTATCATGTGGTCGGCAGCGTGGACTTGAGCAGACTGTTGCGCACCAAGCGCGATGTGCCCGTGGAAAAGATCATGGATGGGGCGCGCCAAGTGGTCTTGGCGACGGCCGATCAGGAAGAGGTGGCGCGGCAATTCGAACGATACGATCTGAAGTCGGCGCCGGTGGTCGATGCCAACAGGCGGTTGGTCGGCGTCGTTACCGTCGATGACGTGGTGGAGGTGATCCAAGAGGAAGCCGAGGAGGACCTGCGGCGGCTCGGCGGCGTCGGCGATGAGAGCGTGATGGATACGGTCATCGATACCGTGCGCAACCGATTTGCCTGGCTGCTCATCAACCTCGGCACAGCGCTGCTCGCCTCCAGCGTGATCAAATTGTTCGACGCCACCATCGGCCAGATGGTGGCGCTGGCGGTGCTGATGCCCGTGGTCGCTTCGATGGGCGGCAATGCTGCAACCCAGACCATGACCGTGACGGTCCGCGCCCTTGCTACCCGCGCCCTGGGCCCTGCCAACACGCTGCGTGTCATCGTCCGCGAGGCATCCGTCGGCCTCATCAACGGTGTGGCGTTCGCCAGCATTGTCGGCCTCGTGGTGCTGTTCTGGTTCGGGGTCGGCACCCTCGGCCTGGTGATTGCAACGGCAATGGTGTGCAACTTCCTGGCAGCGGCGCTTGCCGGCATCTTGATTCCGCTGACGCTCTCCCGGCTGGGCTATGACCCTGCCGTTGCCTCCGGGGTGTTCGTCACGATGGTCACCGACGTGGTGGGTTTTTTTGCCTTCCTGGGCCTCGCCTCGCTCTTGTTGCGATAGGGCGCCCGCATTTTGCGACAGGGCGCCCGCATTGCTGGCCCGCGCCAGGCCGATGTGCCACACTTTCCCGGAGCCCAATGGCAACGGAGGCTATGGGAAAATGCGCATCGTCGTGCGGCGCCTTGAGGACAAGGACAAGTCGATCTGGCTCCGCCTCTTCAAGGGCTACATCGAATTTTACAAGGCCAGTATTGCCGATGAGACGATCGAGGAGACCTGGCGCCGCCTGCGGGCCGGCGGCGAAGGATTTCATATCGCCTTGGTGGCCGTGGATGAGCGCGACACGCCCATCGGCCTGGCGCACGTGCTGTTTCACCGCTCGACCTGGTCGCCAACCACCTACTGCTATCTGGAGGACCTATTTGTGGATCCGGCGCGACGAAAAACGGGTGCCGGACGGGCGCTGATCGAGGCCACCTACCGTGAGGCCGACGCGCGCGGGGCCACGCGCACCTACTGGAGCACGCAGGAGTTCAACTATACGGCCCGTGCGCTGTACGACCAGCTGGCAACCAAGTCGCCATTTGTGCAGTATCGGCGCTAACGCAGGCAATTTGCGAGTTGGCGCTTGGGGGGCGGGGCATGCCCCCTCGGTGGGGCAACGGGGCAACTTGAGCTCAGCGCTGCTGGCCGGAGCACGAGAGGCATCGGCGGTCGTGGCGCTAAGCTCCAGCGCCATAGCCGGGGCCAGCGGAACGAGAAGCTTTGTCGCCGCCTGCGGCGATGCCGTGGTACCTGCTACGGCACTAAAGTTTTCGAATTGGGGCTGACCGATGCAGCGGGCCCTCAAGTGGATTGCAGCGCTGGCGGCGCTGCTGGTGATGCTGGCGGCCTTGGCTGCCGGCGCTGGCTACGCCTGGTTGCGGGCAACGCTGCCCTCCGCCTCGGGCGCGCTCGCCCTCACGGGCCTGTCGGCGCCCGTGGCGATCGTGCGCGACCGGGAATTCGTGCCGCACATCTTCGCCAATTCCCGCCACGATCTGCTGTTTGCACTGGGTTTCACGCACGCGCAGGATCGTCTGTGGCAGATGGAGCTGTCGCGCCGCACCGGGCAAGGCCGCCTGTCGGAGATTTTCGGCGAACGGACCTTCACGACCGATGTGTTCTTGCGCACGCTTGATTTGTACGGTCACGCCGAGCGCTCGCTGGCGGCGCTGGCGGCGGCCGATCGGCAAGACCTTGAAGCCTACGCCGGCGGCGTGAACGCCTTCATCGGCCGCAGGACCGGGTTTTTCGAGCCCCGGCTTGCTCCGGAGTTCCTGTTGCTCGGCCATGCACCCGAGCCATGGCGGCCGGCCGACAGCATGGTCATTGGCAAACTGATGGCCTTGCAGCTCGGTGCCAATATCAATCACGAACTGGCCCGGCTTGCCTACGCTGCGCAAGGTTTGAACGCAGCAGAGATCGAAGACCTGATGCCGCTCGATCCCGTCGATCGACCGCCGCCGATGCCGGAGATTGCCCAACTTTATCCCCTGCAGCGCGCCGCCACCGCCGTGCGCCGGGCCGATGCCTCGACCGGCGACTGACGGCGACATCGGCACTGCTGCCTCCAACAACTGGGTGGTGGCGGGTGCGCGCACTCGCTCGGGCAAGCCGCTGCTCGCCAACGATCCGCATCTGGGCCTAGCGGCGCCGTCGGTCTGGTACCTAGCGCATTTGGCTCTGGAGCAGCCGGGCGCGGCGCCGGTCAATATCGTGGGTGCCAGCCTGGCCGGGGTGCCGGTGATCGTGCTCGGTCGCAGCGACACCCTGGCCTGGGGCTACACCAATACCGGACCGGACGTGCAGGACATTTTCATCGAACAGGTCAATCCGAACAATCCCGGCGAGTACCTGACGCCGGAAGGCTGGCGCGCGTTTGTGCGCGAACCCATGCCGATCCTCGTCAAGGGCGCCGGCGTGCGCTCCCTCGAGCGCCGGCGCACGCGACACGGCCCGGTGCTGCCCGGTTTTTACCGCGGGCTCGATGCCATGCTGGGGCCAGGCCACGTGGCGGCGCTGCAATGGACGGCATTGAGCGACGATGACACCACCCTGGCTGTGGGCTTGCTCGAACCCGGTGTCAAGACCATCGCCGACTACATTGAACGCATGCAGCGTTACGTGGTGCCGATGCAGAGCATGGTGTTGGCCGATGCCAGCGGCCACATCGGGCTGATCGCGCCCGGCCGCGTGCCGCTGCGCGATCCCGCCAACCAGGTGGCCGGCCGGGCGCCGGTGCCTGGCTGGGATCAGCGTTACGACTGGCAGGGCTATCTGCCGTTCGCGGCGCTGCCGCGCCAGATCGATCCGCCGCAGGGCGCGATCGGCACCGCCAATGCACGCATCGTTGCGCCGGACTATCCGCACCATCTGACGTTCGACTGGGATCCGGAATTCCGGCAGCGTCGCCTCGAGCAGCTGATCGTCAATGCCGAGCGCGGACCACATGACCTCGACAGCATGCGGCAGGCCCAGGCCGATGTGCTGTCGCTGGCCATCACCCGCTTGCAACCCTTGATGACGGCTGCCGCACAAATCGGCGAGCAGGTCGACCAGCAATTGCTCGACCAGCTGACCGGCTGGGATGGAACCATGCGCAGCGCCAGTGCCGAGCCGCTGATCTTCACGGCCTGGCTGCGCGCGACCGTCGCGGCGATCTATCGCGATGATCTGGGACCCGCCTTCGAGCGCTTCTGGGGTACGCGGGCGATGGCGCTGATCCGGCTGTTGGAGGGCCGCGCCGTGGCCCGCGATTGGTGCGATGACCGCACCACCGCGGTGCGTGAGAGCTGCGGTGTCATGCTCGCCACCGCACTGGCCACCGCCGTCAAAGACCTGGAGCAACGCTATGGCCGGGACCGGTCGAAATGGCGCTGGGGCGACGTGCATCAGGCCTGGAGCGAGCATCGCCCGCTGGGCTCGGTCGGCAAGGTCGCCGGGTTCTTCGATGTTGCCGCCTTTTTCAATATCAGCGTGCCGAGTCCCGGTGACGAATATACCCTTGACGTCGGCCGCATGGATTTTTCTGGCGCACAGCCGTTCCTCAATCGGCATGCGGCGAGCTACCGTGCAATCTACGATTTGGCCGACCTCGACCGGTCGCTCTACATGCACACCACCGGCCAGTCGGGCAATGCTTTCTCGCCCTTCTATCGCTCGTTTGCCGAGCGCTGGGCCAAGGTTGAATATATCGAGATCGCCACCAAGCGCGCTGTGGTTGCCAACGGCGCGCTCGGCACCTGGACGCTGACGCCGAAGTAGGCGTGCCCGCGCGAGGCCTCGAGCCTCGGGCATGCCGACGCAAACGGCATCGCCGGTGCGGCTGAATCGCGCTATGACACGGGACGCCTAATGCGTGCATTGATGCCCAGCTGTAGGCGAGGCGATGACGGCAGACGAGCGCCAAGAGGAGCAACAGTTCTTGGCGGAGCTTAAGGCCCGCACCGGTCGCGATCTCGCCGGCTGGATGGCCGCGATCGCGGCCCAGAACTTCAGCGACAAGAACGAGACCATCGACTGGCTGCGCGGACAAGGTTTTGCCTTTGCGCGTGCGTCCTGGCTCGAGCGCATTCACAGCAACGGCGGCCGGCCGATTTACGACGGCTTGCCGGAGCGGGTAGCCCGGCCGGCCAAAGCGAGACCGGCCGCGCCGGTGCCGCCGCGCGGGGTGCCCAAGCCACCCATGCCGAGCGCTGCCGCCGGCGATGCAGCGCTGCTCGCCAAGCTGATGGCTGGCGCCAAGGGTTATCGGCCACTTTACGTGATGCTCGAGGAGCAGGTGCGTGCCAGCGTGCCGGGTCTGGTCCTCAAGCCGTCTGCGACGCATATCTCGTTTGGCGCGCCCGCTGAATTCGCAGCCGTGACCCTCAATGCCAGTGAAGTGCGTCTTGGCCTGGCGCTGGGCGATCGCCCCTTCGATGCGCATGTGCAACGCGCGAAACTGAAGGGGCCTGGACCGCCGATCACGCACATGGTCGTGCTCACCGACGCCCGGCAAGTCAATACCGACCTCTTGAGCCTGGTGCTTGCCGCCAACGCCCTCATGAACGGCTAAACGCGCCACGAACCACGAAAAAGTCGATTTCACCGGCCATGCTGGCGGCCAAGAGGAGGTGCGGGGTCATGTCCATCATCCACCGCCGATCTCAGTCGTTTGGGGTCGCTGCGAGCGCGTTGGCCATTTGGCTGTCGTCGACAGCCTTCGCCGAGGCGCAAACGGCCCAGCGCGACGGCATCGCCGATCTCATCGGGCGCAAGCCTGACGCCGCCGCGGGGCAGCTGCCGCAGTCTGCGCCGCCCTCGGCTACCGCGGGAGCCGGTGCGGCCCCAGCGGCACCCAACTCGGCCACCGACAGCGGCAAAGATCCGCGCGAGGGCGATGCCAACTACGAACAGGCGCAGCGCCTCATGAAGGCGGTGGATGCCATTTTGCAGGATACCGCGCGCCATCGCGGCGAGGCCAAGAAGCTGCCTGCCGAGGCCGACTTCCTGGTGAAGCCGCTATGGAGCGAAACCCGCGAGGATCGTGAAAAGAAAGTCCGCGATCTCTTGGATGCGGCGCTCGGCGTCATCACCGATGTGCCCGTGGTCGATGTGCAAAAGAAAATCGAGGGTCTGCGCAAGAACATTCGTGACCTCGACGACCGCATCGTCAAGCTGCGCGAAAAGCAGATCGTGGCGCCCAAGGATGGCATGCTGCCGGGCTACATCACCGACACGGTGGACAGCCTGGCCAAGGACATCGACGAAGCCAAGAAGAAGATCGAGCTCAACCGCGAAGAGATCAAGCAAGCCAAAGGCGAGGTGCTGCAAGCGCTGCAAAAGGCCGGCGTACAACTGGCCCCCGAGCAGTTGGATCTGCTGCTCGACAGCGTGCTTTCCGGTGACCTTGTGCGTTTGGTGGCCGTGTTCAATTCGGCCAAGCTGATCGATGGACAGCTCGGCAAGCTGATGACGGCGTCGGGCGAGAACATCGGTGCGGCCCGCAAATATTTTGCCATGCACGCCGCCCTGTTCGCGCTGCTGGTGCACGCCCAAGATGCGCTGATCGCCAAGATCGACAACCAATATTTGCCGAAGCTGACGGCGATCGAGCGCGACGTGCGTGCCGCCCGCGTCAAGACCGCCGAGTTGCTCAAGGCCGAGAACCGCGAGGACCAGAAGCGCGCGCTAGAAGGCAATCGCGAAAGCCAGAAGCTGGCCGAAGAGGCCGCCAAGGGCTACCGGCGCTATCTCTTGCAGCAGCGTGAGCAGGTTGCCAAGGCGCGGCAGCGCGCCACGCACGATTTGCGCATTGCCGACAATACCTACGAGACGGTCGAGGCGAGTTTCCAGCTCAAAAACCTGATGCGCGACTCGGCTGCCTCCTTCGAGGCCATCCAAAAACTCGAGGCGCCGACCTTCGAACAGATCTTCCGCAATGAGGAGCTCCGGCGCGAGTTCGACAACCTGACGCGCAAACTGGACGCCCCTTCGAGCTGAGGCGGGCAGCCCAGCAGCTGCAGGTTTCGCCGCGACGGTCTGGCGACGGCCCACCGGCTGGTTGCTGGGCTTTGGTCATCGCGCCAGCCGCTATCGCCGCCGCGCGTAAAGGCTCGCCGCTGCGTCGGCTCGGCGCCCGCTCAATCCTGCTCAATAACGCCTGCCCAACGTTTCGGGGGGCTTGGCGAGCTCGGCGTCGATATCGACGGTCTTGCAGTTCTTGCTTGCCAGCAGGCGGTTATAGGCATCGAGCCTGGCGCGCTCGCGCGCGTATTCGGCCTGCCGGTCCGCGCCGCGCCCGGAAGCGCCGGTCAGCGCCGCACTCCCAGATTGGATCGTGGAGGAAACAGCGGACGGTTCGTTGCGGAAGCCTGGATCTTTGAGGCGGGTGATGGTGATTTGCATCGACCCCAGGGTGCGCTTGCAGTCGCGCTCCTTCTCGGTCTGGCTCAGTTCGTAGCTGCCGTCGGTCATCTCGCCGCTGCTTTGAGAAATGAGCTTGCTCGTCTTCAATTCCTTGAGTGGCGGCGGGCTGTAGCCCGGCAAGGCTGCGGCGCAGGCGCCCAGCAGAACAGCGGCGGCAGGCAGGAAATAGCGCACGGCCATGGGCACCAGATTGCTGATTCGCCGCTACGCTAGCCATCTAAACGTGGCGGAGCGAGGGCGTCTGCCGTAAAGGAAGTGACGGGACGGCAACGCCAATTGGCTGGTCGCCTCGGCAAGCTTAGGAGACGTTTGATGGCACAGACGATTAGCAAAAGTGTCAAGTCGATGGTCGATGCCGCCAAGCGCGAGATCAAGGAGCTGGAGGCCAGCGAGGCCATCAAGCTGTTTGGTCGCGATGATGTGGTGCTGGTCGACCTGCGCGATCCACGCGAACGCGAACGCGATGGCAAGGTGCCGGGCACCTTCAATGTGACGCGTGGCATGCTGGAGTTCTGGATCGATCCGGAGAGCCCCTACTACAAGGAGAGGTTTGGAGAGGACAAGACGTTCGTGTTCTTCTGCGGGGGCGGTTTGCGCTCGGCGTTGGCCACCAAGACCGCACAGGACATGGGCCTGAAGCCCGTTGCGCACGTGCTGGGCGGCTTCAAGGCCTGGAAGGAGGCTGGCGGGCCCGTCGAGCCTGGCATCGGCAAGGCGAACGAAACGCGCTAACGCAGCTAGGCGGCATTTGCCAGGCCCGGAGAAGATGCGTCTTGGTGCGCCTGCGCGCCGGTTTGCGATTTCCTTGGCAGCGTTTCGGGACTAGGCTCGCGCAGCCGGAGAGATGGTGGGGGCGCTTGGAGGAAACCGCCATGGCAACCTACATTTTGCTCGCCAGCTACAGCGAACAGGGTCTCAAGGGCATCAAAGATACGGTCAAGCGCACCGAGGCGGTGCGGGACCTGGCCAAGAAGGCCGGTGTCTCCATGAAGGAGAGCTACTGGACGCTCGGTCAATACGACGTCGTCGCCGTGTTCGAGGCGGCCGATGATGAGACCATGACGGCCTTTTCGCTGTCGATTGCCAAGCTCGGCAACGTCAAGACCCAGACATTGCGTGCCTTCTCCGCCACGGAGATGACCTCAATCCTGGCCAAGATGCTGTAATCGGCCAGTCCGGCTTGGGGGCCGGCTTGGGGGCCGGCTTGGGGGCCGGCTCGCGGTGCGGCTGGCTTTCTGATTGGCCGCGATGCGATCTCACCCTGTCCTCGACGCCTTGGACCCGACGGGGGCCATGGTGGTTGCGCTTCCCGTGCGGCCGGGCGCGTCCAACCGCTGCCCATGCCACCCCCTTTTCGGGCAGGGTGCGACGGCGCTAAGGTGATTTTGCGCTGCACAAATCGGAACACGTCTCGCCATGCCCGCGAATGTCCCCGGCCCCACCTCCCGCATCTACTTCTCGCAGCGCCTGCGTCTGCACTACGTTGATTGGGGAAATGCTGGGGCGCCGCTGCTGGTGCTTGTGCACGGCGGCCGTGATCACTGCCGCAACTGGGATTGGGTGGCCGAAGACCTGCGCCGGGACTGGCACGTGATCGCGCCGGATCTGCGCGGCCATGGCGACAGCGAATGGTCCAAGGACGGCACCTACACGATGGCAGGCTACATTTATGACCTGGCCCAGCTCCTGCATCAGCTCAAGGTCGCCCCGATCAGCATCATTGGCCATTCGCTCGGCGGTAACATTGCCCTGCGCTATACCGGCCTCTACCCGGAAAATGTCGCCAAACTCATCGCCATCGAGGGGCTTGGACCAAGCCCGCGCATGCTGCGGGAGCGCATGGCCAAGGCTTTCCCGGAGCGCATGCGCGATTGGATCGGCACGCAACGCGCCTTGGCCGGCAGGGTGGCCCGGCGCTATCTCTCGATCGAGGATGCCTACAAACGCATGCAGGAGGAGAACAGGCACCTGTCACCCGAACAGGCGCGCCACTTGACCTTGCATGGGGTGAACCAGAACGAAGATGGCACCTACAGCTGGAAGTTCGACAACTACGTGCGGTCATGGCCGCCCTACGACATGCGCAGTAAAGATATCGAGACCCTGTGGGGTCGCATCACCTGCCCCACTCTGCTGGTGTACGGCAAGGAAAGCTGGGCCTCCAATCCCGCCGAGGATGGACGAGTTGAGGTCTTCAAGAGTGCTGAGGTGGTGGCGATCGAAAAGGCGGGGCACTGGGTGCACCACGACCGCCTCGAGACGTTCCTCGGCCTGACGCGGACGTTCCTCACCCGCTAGCGCTGATCGCCCGCAAGCGTGCCGCGGCTGACGCTGGTCACGCCGGGCAGCGCTCGAGCGCGCGGCGCTTCGGGCCTGGGGAACTTTTTCGGCTGCACGATTTCGCGGCAAGCGTGGCGGCGCTGCAGCGCTGCGGCGGCACGTTCTGCCGTATACGTTACCGTCTCGTTGAATCGAGTCGCGCTCCGACCGCGAGCGCGCCATCGGTCCGAAACGAGTGGCCAGCGAACCAGAGGCCAGCGAAACAAAGGCCAGCGAACAAGAAGCCAGCGAACAAGTGTCTGCCAAACACGTGGCCTGCCAACACGTGACCCAAGCAAGTGATCTACGCACACGTGATCTACGAATAAGGGATCAGGCAACAAGTGGTGGGATGGATGCCATGCTGGCACTGAGGCCTTGGCGGATTGGGATGTTTGCCGGCGCCCTCGTCGCCGGTACCCTAAGCATGACACCCTCGCTCGGCGCGGCTGGCCCCTTTGCCTTCCTCAGCGGGTCATGGTCCGGCTCGGGTAGCATTCGGCTCGACGACGGCAGGTCGGAGGCGCTGAAATGCAAGGCCTACTACAGTCCCAAGGGGGACGAGACTCTGGGTCTGGCATTACGGTGTGCGAGTTCTTCCAACAAAATCGAACTGCGCGCGCAGCTGACGGCCAGCGGCAACCGGGTAGCCGGCCATTGGGAGGAGCGCACCTTCAATGCCTCCGGCACGGTGGCGGGCCATGCCTCCGGCGCCAACATGAAGCTGTCGATCAACGGCGGCGGGTTTTCCGGCTCGATGGCGGTTAGTACCGATGGCCGCAGCCAGGTCATCTCGGTGGCCACCCAAGGGGTGGCGCTCAAGGGGGTAAGCGTCAACTTGCGCCGCGATTGAGGGCTTTAGGCCAGGAATGGATTGCTGCGGCGCTCATCGCCGATCGTACTGATCGGCCCGTGGCCGCAGATGAACACCAGGTCATCGCCAAGCGGCAATAGCTTGGTCTTGATGGCGTCGATCAGCGCCGCATGGTCGCCGTAGGGAAAGTCGGTTCTCCCAATCGAGCCGCGGAACAACACATCGCCCACCAGCGCCAAGCGCTGCGCCTCGTTCACGAGCACGATCGAGCCCGGTGAATGCCCGGGACAGTGCAGCGCTGCAAACGTCAACCCGGCAATGGCGACGCTGTCGCCTTCCGTAAGCCAGCGGTCGGGGGTGACGTTGCGGCTATCGGCCAAAGCATACGAGCGACCCTGGGCGGTTAGGCCGTCGAGCAGGAACTTGTCGGCTTGATGCGGGCCCTCGATGGGGATACCTCCCAGTTTCTCCTTTAATTCCGCGGCGCCGCCGGCGTGATCGATGTGGCCGTGCGTGAGGATGATCTTCTCGACGCGGAGGCCTACCTGATCGAGGCCGGCCTGGATGCGATCGAGATCACCGCCCGGGTCAACCACGACGCCACGCTTACTGTCTTCGTCCCACAGCAAGGTGCAGTTTTGCTGGAACGGGGTAACGGGGACGATGGCAGCCTTCAGGGGCATCTTGCTCGGTGGGGCTAAGGGCCCCTTGTCCCTAGCGCGCGCACCAGCCGGGGTCCATCGTCATCTGCACACAAGTGGGAAAACCCCCGGCAGGTGCACGCAAACACCTTCAGCTGCGCCAGGCGCAGCCCTCACGCGAAGCTGACCGGCAGCCGGCGGGGACCACGCACGGTGCCCTCCGACCATTTGACCTCGCCCGCCAGTTCGAAATCGGGGATCCGCTTCAGGAACTCCTCGACGGCGACCGTCATCTCCAGACGAGCCAGATTGGAGCCGACGCAGCGATGGATGCCGAGACCGAAGGCGGCATGGCGGTTTTCCTTGCGGTCGATGATGACCTTATCGGCGTCGGGGAACATTTCCGGGTCGCGATTGGCGGCCGGGAAGGAGAGCAGCACCATTTGTCCTTCCTTGAAGGTGCAGCCGTTGAGGTTGGTCTCCTTCTTCACCTCGCGCGCCATGGTGACGGGCGCATACGCGCGCAGGAACTCCTCGATGGCAAGGGGCATCAGCTCGGGCTCGCGGACCAAGCGGCGGCGGTCCCCGGGCGTCTTTGCCAAATGCCAAAGGCACGAACCGATGGCGCTCCAAGTCGTATCAATGCCGGCGATCAGCAAAAGCCTGAGCGAGCCGATGACGTTTTCCGTGCTGATCGGTTCGCCGTTGAGCTGCGCTTTGTTCAAATAGCTGATGAGATCGTCGCCTGGCTTCTCCAGCCGCTCGTGCACATGACCCATGAAGTAATGGGTCATTTCGCCCACCGCCTGCATCAAGGCGCTGTTGTCGGTAATGCCATCCTCGAGAATCCCCTTGATCCATTGCCGGTACAGATCTCCGTCATCCTCCGGCAGGCCCAGCAGATGCGCGATCAGGCGCACCGGGATTTCCTGCGCATACTCGACCGCGGCGTCGCAGTGTCCGCGAGCGACGAACTTATCGATCAGCTCGTTACAGAGCGTGCGGGCTCTGGGTTCGAGTTTGCGCATCTGATCGGGAGTAAAGGGGGGCAACAGCAGCATCCGCGCGGGGCGGTGCTCGGGCGGATCGGAGGTAATCGGCGGGGCAGGAACGCGCGGCGGCGGCGTCTCGCGGACAACCACGCGGCGCGACGAGAAATGTTCCGTGTCATAGGCAACCGAGCGCACATCCTCGTAGCGGGACGGGAAATACACGCCCATGAAGCGCTCAGTATGCGCAATCGGGCAGGCTTTGCGCATTTTGTCCCAGATCGGAAAGGGATCGTTGATCCAGTGCGGATCAAGGTGATCGAAATCGGTGGCCCAGTCCTTGACGGGCGGTCGCTCGCTCATTTGCGCACCTCACTTCTCGATGATCTCGACCGCGAACTCGGGGCAGTTGGATTTGGCGAGATAGGCCTTCTCCTCGAGTTCCGGCGGCACCGAGCCGTCGTTGACCTCCCGAGCGTTGCCGTATTCGTCGAGCTCGAACAGCTCCGGAGCGATCGCCTTGCAGCGATTGTGTCCCTGGCATTTGTCGCGGTTGACGTGAACCTTCAAGCTTGAGCTGCTGGTCATTGCCGGTCCTCCCGCGTCTTGTTGCCGGGCGTTGTCGGCCAGTGTGACGTATGCCTGGGATGGGGGCAAGGGACAGACGCGAGGCGGCTGGGGGTCGCTTGGGGACAAGCGCCGGTCATCAGACCGGCTCCAATTCGAGCAAAGGCTCCCCTTCGGCGACCGGACTGTTCTCGCTCACCAGCCATTTGGCGACCCGACCGGTCCGCTCCGCGGCGACCGGGATGTGCATCTTCATGGCTTCGATGATGCCGACCTCGGTGTCGGCCAGCACGCAATCGCCAACCTTGACCAAACACATAATGAGTTGTCCGGCGACCGGAGAGATGACGTTTCGGGACACGCG
Organism: uncultured Alphaproteobacteria bacterium; assembly: GCA_963820375.1. GTDB lineage: Bacteria > Pseudomonadota > Alphaproteobacteria > Rhizobiales > Hyphomicrobiaceae > AWTP1-13. The sequence continues at coordinate 46,838 of CAWFZX010000006.1, forward strand.
TGTGGCCTAGGATAGGTTGATCGATGGCACAGGAGCATGTCTCACCGCGCTCCGCAAGCGCCCGGCAAGACCGGTCAGGATCGGGGGAGCCCGGCGGTGGCAGCTGCTCGCTCGGCGGTTCGGCCGAGGTCGGAGGGCTCGCATTTTAAGGAGCCGTCCAGCAGCCACAAAGAAAAGGGAGCCCGCCGGGGGCTCCCTAGGAGGTCAAGCGCGAAGAAGAAGACAACTCAAGCCGCCACGTGTTCGTCGCCGGGATCGCGCAGCACATAGCCGCGTCCCCAAACCGTCTCGATGTAGTGCTGGCCCCCCGTGGCCGCCTGCAGTTTCTTGCGCAACTTACAGATGAAGACGTCGATGATCTTGAGCTCGGGCTCGTCCATGCCGCCGTAGAGATGATTGAGGAACATTTCCTTGGTCAGGGTCGTGCCCTTGCGCAGCGAGAGCAACTCGAGCATTTGGTATTCTTTGCTGGTCAGATGCACCCGTTGATTGTGCACTTCAACGGTCTTGGTATCGAGGTTGACCTTGAGTTCACCGGTCTCGATCACCGACTGGGCGTGTCCCTTGGAGCGGCGTACGATGGCGTGAATTCGGGCCACCAGCTCGTCCTTGTGGAAGGGCTTGGTCATGTAGTCGTCAGCGCCGAAGCCGAGACCACGGACCTTGTCTTCGATGCCCGCCAGACCGGACAGGATCAGGATTGGGGTCTGCACCTTGCTGACCCGCAGCGTCTTCAGGACCTCATAGCCGCTCATGTCCGGCAAGTTGAGGTCAAGCAGAATAATGTCGTAGTCGTAGAGTTTGCCGAGATCGACCCCCTCTTCCCCAAGGTCGGTCGTGTAGACGTTGAATCCCTCGGACTGCAGCATCAGCTCGATGCTTTGCGCCGTGGCGCTGTCGTCCTCGATCAGAAGGACCCGCATATCAATCCTCTCTCTCGGACCCGCATTGCGAGGTCCGCTGCCCGATGTTTCAAGAGGCCGCCGCCGGCTCAACTCGCCCAGCCTTCCTGCGGGGAAGGCTAGTCGCCAGAGGTTAACAAAGCCTAATTTTGCCTTACAAGTACGCTCATTTTCGAACAGCAAAGCTTGCGGCATACACCCCGGCAGCGTCGGACATTGTGCCGTACACAAACAAACATCCCGGCCCAGCCGGAAGCAGTGGCCCCCGCCGCGCGCCAAGACGGCACACAAATGACCCGGATGATTTCACCCCCACTGCAGAAGCGTGAGCTTGGCTGTGTCCGTTGACCCTGCGAACGCCATCAAGCACGTTTCTGCGCACCGCAATTGTCTTCTAGCTGATTTGCAACTCACGCCCTAGGGGCGCGGCAAAAAAAAGTAGCGCCGGCGGCCCGCAGCCTCAGCTCCGTCCTAACGCGTTGCTTTACCGCAACTTAATGGCTCATGTATAAGTTGGCTAAGAAAGCTGGGACCAGCCGTCGCCCGCCGCTCGAAAGATCGGCCGGCGAGTGATCGCACGCGTGTTGGCACATCGCTTGCGTGCCGCCCTGGGGCGCGAGCGAAATGTTCGCAGGGTGAGGCATTGAAACGGTGAACGCGGGACTTGGGGGTAGCGAGTTATGAAGTCACGTGACGTTGCGTTGCGGTTGAAACGCTTCGAAGTCAGCGAGAAGGCGCGCACGGTCGTGTCGATGGAATCGATGATCGGCGACTTCGAGCGGATGGCCCACGACCTTGCCCGCCAGATAGCGGCCGAGGAGGAGCGGACGGGGGTTAAAGATACCTCGCACTTTGCCTATTCCACCTTTGCCAAGGCCGCCGCCTTGCGGCGCCGGAACCTGCTCAACTCCGTCACCGATCTGCGCGCCAAGCTCGATGCCGCCAAGCGCGAGCACGAGGAGATGGCGAGCGAGCTGAGCAAGCTCGACCCCGGCATGCCGCGCGAGAGCGAACGGCACGAGCTCAATGCCGGGCGCCCCGGCATGATGATGAATTGACACCGGGGCAGCGCCGGCGCCACCCAGGCCGCCGTGCTGCCTCGTCCACAGGCCCTAAAAATTCTAGCGCTCAGGTGTCCCGCGGTTGCTCCGCGCCAGCGCCCGCCGGTGCTGAGACCTCGAGGTATTGCCGGCGGTTGCAAACCGCGGCGGTTGACTTGCCCTGTGCGTCCCGCTTATGGCACCGTTTCAAGGTCCGGTTTGCCGAATCATGCGCATGAGGGTTGAGGCGATGTGGCGTGGAGGCAAAAGCGTGCCTTCAGCTACGCGCATTGGGGGCAGGCTCGCATGCACCGTCGCTGCCTCGTCTTGGCGGCCATTGCCGCGGCAGCTGCCGCGGGCGGCTGCTCGTCGCTGACGCTTCCCTCGTTGCCGGTCGCAGCCAAAGCACCGGCGCCGGCAGCCGATGGGGTCCGGCCAACCGTGCCGCCCAATGCCTTCGAGACCGCTTTTATCGTGCCAGGCACGCCGACGGGGATTTATGCCATCGTCGCGCGCGGGGCCCTCAATTGCTGGCTGGGCGTGGCCGGTCCCCTGCACGCAACGCACGTCTTTGCGGCCGAAGCGGCGCCCCCGAACCAGGGCGGCGCCGCCGAAATCGTGCTGCACGAGCGCGATGTATCCTTCCGCGATCAACGCGGACCGCGCGCCTTGCGCGTGAGCTTTGAGCAGGCTCAAGGGGGCGTGCGGGTCGGATTGAGCAATCTGCGCCTCGCCGTGGCGCTGGCCGAGGCCATGGCGGGCGATGCCGCCGCATGGGCAAAAGGCGGGAGCGGATGTCGTGCGCAAGAGGTGCGCGAGCCCGGTGTCACCGGTTGGACCCGTCCACCGCCGCCGAGCTTCGCCGGACACCGCAACTGAACGCTTGCCGTTTGGCAGATCGTCTAGTCGCGGTAGTCCTGGATCCGCGTTGCACGCAGACCGGGCAAGCCGTGCCGATCGATGGAGCGCTGCCAGGACAAGAACTCGTCCACCGTCAGCTTGTAGCGCTCGCAGGCTTCCTCAAGGCTCAGCAAACCGCCACGGACCGCGGCGACCACTTCGGCCTTGCGTCGAATTACCCAGCGCTTGGTATCCTTCGGCGGCAGGTCTGCCACGGTGAGCGGACTACCGTCCGGCCCGATGACGTAGCGCACGCGCGCCCTGTACTGTTGATCGGTCATGATACTCGTTACACGTTGTCTGACCTGGGGAGATCCTAGACCAACGCAATTAAAATGGACCTAAGTGTTCAGGTAAATACTTGGAGAACGCCTGTTTCAATATTAGCCGATACCATGGTTAATGCTGGCGCGAGCGCGGTTGCGAAGGCCGCAGGGCGCCCCCCACGGGCGTGGCCTCCCGGCAACGCGCTGCGGCCTCCCTGCGCCTGGTCGCTGCGGCAAACGACGCAAATTGCCGCCTTTCTTGCGGTTCGCCTTGATTGTGCTCTGTGCTGCCGCCATAGTCCCGGCTGCGGGATGGGTGGCCGCGCTCAGAGGGGACCGATCAGGAATTAGGCCTGCGCTGCCATGCCGTCTCGTCCAGCCCCCCCTTCCCCGTTGCCAGTAGGGCCTCGTCCCCGGGCCAGCCGCAGCTGGCGCCGGCGCCGGATCGTGGTTGCCATGTCGGGCGGCGTCGATTCCTCGGTGGTGGCGGCCCTGCTGAAGGAAGAGGGCCACGACGTGATCGGGGTCACCCTGCAGCTTTATGATCATGGCGAGGCTTTGGCACGCCAGGGGGCCTGCTGCGCGGGCCAGGACATCCATGATGCGCGCCGGGTTGCCGACCGATTGGCAATTCCGCACTACGTGCTCGACTATGAACAGCGGTTCAGGGCAACCGTCATGCAATCTTTCGCCGACAGCTATGCAGCGGGCGAAACGCCGATCCCCTGCGTCACCTGCAATCAGCAGATCAAGTTCCACGAGCTGTTGACCACCGCCAAGGATCTCGAGGCGGAGGGGCTGGCCACCGGACACTACATCCAGCGCCGGCTCGGTCCTGGCGGCCCAGAGCTTTATCGTGCCCGCGACGGCAGCCGCGACCAGAGTTACTTTCTGTTCGCGACCAGCAAGGCGCAGCTGCAGGAGCTGTTGTTCCCGCTCGGCGCGCTGCCTAAGGCGGAAGTCCGAGCGCTGGCTCGCAAGTATGGTCTCAGCGTTGCTGACAAGTCCGACAGTCAGGACATCTGCTTCGTGCCGCAGGGCCGCTACACCAATATCGTCGAGCGTCTGAAGCCTGGAGCGGCGGAGGCCGGCGACATCGTGCACCTCGACGGACGCCGGCTCGGCCGGCACAGCGGCATCATCAATTACACCATCGGCCAGCGCCGCGGCCTCGGCATTCCGGGACCGGCGCCCCTTTATGTCGTGCGCCTCGACGCCGCCAAGAAGCAGGTGATTGTCGGGGAACGCGAAAGTCTGCACGCACAGGCGATCACGCTGCGCAACGTGAACTGGTTGGGCGACGATCCGATCCCAGCCGGTGGGGTCGATGTGGCGGTGCGCATACGCTCGAGCGCGCCGCCGCAGCCGGCGACGCTTTTCGCCTGCCCGAACGGTGCCAAGGTTCTGTTGCAGGATGGCGACTATGGGATTGCCGCGGGGCAGGCATGTGTGTTTTATGCCGATACCGCGGCCGAGGCGCGTCTGCTCGGCGGTGGTTGGATCAGCCGCGCCCTGAGTCGGGCCGAACAACGCGAGCAGGCGGATGGGGAAGCCGCCGTGCCCGTACGGAGTGGTGAGCATGTCAACGCCAGTTGACAGTTCATGCCAATGAGGGAGACGAGTACGTCATGACGTTGACGCCGCAGTCACCGGAGCAGCGGGCGCAGAAGTTTTTCAAGCGTTTCAGGGATGCCTCTGAAACGGGTTCCCAAATGGACGAAGAGGCCATCAAGAGCGCCTATCGGCGCTGGGCTCCTGTTTATGATCGCACCTTCGGCTTAGTGGCCGCTGAAGGACGCAAGCACTCCGTCGAAATCATCAATCAAAGGAAGGGGCGTGTGCTCGAGGTCGGCGTCGGCACCGGCCTGTCGCTGCCGACCTATGGGCGCCATCTCGAGATCGTTGGCATCGATCTCTCCCCGGAGATGCTGGAAAAAGCCCGCGAGCGCGTGGTCGCCGAGCGTTTGACTAATGTCACCGGCCTCTACGAAATGGATGCGGGCGACCTCAAATTCGACGACGCCACCTTCGATACCGTCGTGGCCATGTACGTCATGACGGTGGTGCCCGATCCCGAGAAAGTGATGCGTGAACTTTCGCGGGTTTGCCGTCCGGGTGGCGAGGTGCTGATCGTCAATCACTTCAGTGCTGAGGAGGGTATGCGCGGCTGGGTGGAGCGCCGGATGGCTCCGTTCGCTGACATGCTCGGCTGGCGGCCGGTGTTCGACGTCGAGCGTGTGTTGGTGTGCAAGGATCTGGCCCTGCTGGAAAAGCGCGGGCTGCGGCCTTTCGGCCTGTTCACCATGATGCGCTTTCATAAGGACAAGCTCGCCGAGGCCAGACCGCGGGCCGCTTGAGGCTGCGCCGCGCGGCCTGGCAAAGCGCACAAATCGGCGGCGTGGCTAGGCCGCCTTTTCCATGGCCTGTGACCATTGGCCGAGTGCGGCCGCGCCGTTCATTTTGGCGCGGTGGCTGAACGCGCGTTGGCCGGCGGCATAGTTTTCGGGCTTGCCTGCCCAGGCCTTCTGAGCCGCAGCCTGCAGCGCGCGCCCATAGGAAAACGATAGCTTCCACGGCAGCGGGCCCATGGCGTTCATCAACGAAAGATGCGCGGTGGCATCTTCGTCCGATTGTCCGCCGGACAAAAAGGCAATGCCCGGTACGGCGACGGGGACCGAGCTGCGCAGGACCTTGACGGTGCGCTCCGCCACCTCCTGGCGGGTCGCCTGCTTGGCGCTCTTCTTGCCGGCGATCACCATGTTGGGCTTGAGGATGGTTTGCTCCAGCGGCACCCTGGCATAGTAGAGCTGCGCATAGACCTCCTTTAGCACCCACTCCGTCATTTTCTCGCAGGTATCGATGTCGTGCTCCCCGTCCATCAGCACTTCGGGCTCGACGATCGGCACCAAGCCGCCCTCGACGCACAGTGCAGCATAGCGGGCGAGCGCCTGCGCATTGGCGTTGATCGCATTGTAGGACGGCATGTTGCGGCCAATGTCGATGACGGCGCGCCACTTGGCGAACTTGGCGCCGAGGCCGACGTAATCCTTGATGCGCTCGCGCAGACCGTCGAGGCCTTCGGTAATGGTTTCGCCAGCACAGAACGGCAATGGTTTGGCGCCCGCGTCGACCTTGATGCCGGGCATGGCCCCGGTCTCGGCGATGATGCGTGCCAGCGGCGTGCCGTCCTTGGCTTGCTGACGGATGGTTTCATCGTAGAGGATGACGCCGGAGATGTAGTTCCGCATCGCCTCCGTAGAGCGAAACAGCATCTCGCGGTAATCGCGGCGATTGGCTTGCGTGTTCTCCACCTTGATGGCGTCGAAGCGCTTCTTGATGGTGCCGGAACTCTCGTCGGCGGCCAGAATGCCCTTGCCAGGCGCGACCATGGCCTGAGCGACGGCCTCGAGCGATTGGGTCATGGTGTCCTCTCCTCCTCGATTCCTGCGCAAATCTGCTACAAGCTGCTATGGTTGCATTAGCGGCATTTGGACGACCCGACCAGAGGGCTGCGGATGGCTCGCTGCTATAAAAACTCAACAAGCGGCCTGCCGTTCGCGTTTTTTTCGGCTGCGGCAACGCTGAGGCAGCCAGCGGTGGACGGAAAGGGAACAAGGCGCGGCTTAGCTGCGCTCATGCGCGCGGCGGGGGTTGCCGTCATGCTGTCCTCGGTGGCGCTGGGGCAAACGCAAACAGTGCGCATCGTTGCGCTCGGTGCCAGCAACACCGCGGGCTGGGGCGTTGCCGCCTCGGAGAGTTATCCCGCGCGGCTCGAAGCGCTGTTGGCCGCCAAGGGTGTGCACGCCTCCGTCAGCAATGCCGGGGTGCCGGGCGATACCACCGGCGGCATGTTGGCGCGTCTCGATCGCGAGGTGCCGCCCGGTGCGCATTTGGTCATCCTGCAGCCGGGAACGAACGATGAGCGCTATGGTCTAGGCGCCGAGCGCGCCGCCAACATTGCCGAAATCCACCGGCGCCTCAGCGAGCGCGGCACCAAGCTATTGATCATCGACAACAGCATGCTGGCCGAACTGCCGACGAGCGAATTGCGCGAAGACGGCATTCACTACACGCCGCGGGGTTACGCCCTTCTCGCCGAGCGGGTATTGCCGCTGCTGTTGGCCGCGCTCGGCAACTAGCGGTGCTCTCGCCGCACCGCACAGGCGGGTACTCGACAGCCTCCGGCAGCCACGCTTACCTCGGCGCCAGGTTCGATTCGCTTTTTCGCGGAGGGGCGCATGCGCATGACTCCTGAGCTCTTTTATCTGCTCTGGTCGGTTGCTTTGACGGTGGTGCTGGTGCTGGTGGCGACGCTTGGGGCGACACAGCAGGTCGGCTTGCCGACGCTTGCCGGCAACCGCGAAAACCTGCCCGAGATGCCGGGCTGGGCCGGACGCGCCGAACGGGCACACCGCAACATGCTCGAGAGCCTGGTGCTGTTCGCCATCCTGGTGTTGGCCGCGCGGGCCCTCAACATCAGCAACGGCATGACGGTGCTCGGCGCCCAGCTGTTTTTCTGGGGCCGGGTCGCCCATGCCGCGCTCTACATCGCCGGCATCCCTTGGCTGCGCACCGCGGCATGGCTGCTTTCGGTCGTGGGCTTGCTGCTCATCTTCTTGCAGCTCATCGCCTAGGCGGCCAGCGCGCAGGCGGCCAGAGCACAAAATCGCCGCAGATGTCGGCTGGCGCGAACGCCCGCTGCACCCGCTGCGGCAATCTGCGCCCCGCCATGGGGCAAGGCTTGCGTCGTTTGCCGCGTTAATGCCATGACGGCCACTGGCGATTTCAGCTAATGGGGGTGTTCCCGTCTCCCTGCATCAGCCTCGGCAATGCCGCCTTCCAGCGTCCCCCTCCCCGCCAAGCAGCTCATCACGCATGTCAGCATGATCGGCTTTGCAACCGCGCTGTCGGCGCGCGCGCTGGATCCGCTGATCCCCTCCATCGCCGGTGACCTTTCGGTCGATGCCGCCAGCGTGGCACTGTTATCGACGGCGTTCGCGCTGCCGTTCGCCTTCGTGCAGCCCATTTTGGGATCGCTTGCCGACATGCTGGGCAAGATCCGTCTGATGGTGACCTGCTTGGCGGTGATCATATTCGTCTCCATCGCCAGTGCGCTGGCCGACAGCTTCGCAGTCCTGATGCTGGCACGCATCGTTTGCGGCATGGCAACGGGGGGAATTTTTCCGGTGGGTCTCGCCATTATTGCCGATGCCGTGCCGGTGGCCGAGCGGCAGGTGGCGATTGCCCGCTGGTTGGCGATCACCATCGGCGGCAACCTGATCGGCGCGGCCTTTGCTGGCCTGGTCGGCGATCTGCTTGGCTGGCGTGCCGTCTTTTGGATCATTGCCCTGTGCGGCGCCGCAGCCTTCCTCAATGCGCGGATCAACCTGCGCCCGGCGGCCGCCTCGGCGGCGGCCGTCAGGCTCGATTTGCGCTCGATCCCGGCGGGCTACCTTGGCATCTTTGCCAACCCTCGTGCCAAGTTCTGCTTTGCCGCCGTGTTCCTGGAAGGGGTGGCCGTGTTTGGCCTGTTTCCCTTTGTCGCCTTGCTCTTGCTTGCTGCCGGCGAGCCGCGCGCCGCCATCGCCGGCATGGTGATTGCGGGCTTTTCCATCGGCGGCGTCCTTTATTCGCTGCTCGTTCGACTGCTGACCCGGCGCTGGCGGCCAGAAAGCTTAATGATCGGCGGCGGCGTCGTCGCCGCACTTGCTTTCCTGCTGATTGCCTTGGATCTGCCGTGGCCCATCCAGTTTGTGGCATTCATGGTGCTGGGCGTGGGCTTTTATTCGCTGCACGGCTGCATTCAGGTGGAGGCCACCGAGCTGTCCTCGCGTGCCCGCGGTGCCGCCACGTCGCTGCATTCCTCGTTTTTCTTCCTCGGGCACGCCACCGGCCCCGTGCTCTACAGCCTGGCGTTCGCGCACTTGGGTGCGCGCCCGGCCGTGTGGCTCGGCGGTCTGTTGATCTTGCTGGTCGGGCTGATGTGCGCGCGCTACCTGCGCAGGCCGCGGCCGCCGGGGCTCTGATCGGCGGCAAGGCTTGCGCCCGCTGCGGGCTTGCGGGCTACACCAGCTTGCCCATCGCCACGGCCGTGTCCGCCATCCGGTTGGAGAAGCCCCACTCGTTGTCGTACCAGGCCAGCACCCGCACCAGCTTGCCGTCGACGATCTGCGTTTGCGTCAGGTCAAAGGTCGACGAGTTGGGATTATGATTGAAGTCGATCGATACGAGGGGCTCGTTGGTGACACCGAGGATGCCGCGCAGCGCTCCCTTGGCGGCGTGCTCCATCGCCGTGTTGATCTCGTCGACCGCCGTCTCGCGGCCGGGAATGAACTTGAGGTCGACGACCGACACGTTGGGTGTGGGCACGCGGATCGCCGTCCCGTCGAGTTTGCCCTTGAGTTCCGGCAGCACCAGGCCGACGGCGGCGGCCGCGCCGGTCGACGTAGGAATCAAGTTGAGGGCCGCCGCGCGCGCGCGGCGCATGTCCTTGTGCGCCTGATCCAGCACGTGTTGATCGTTGGTATAGGCGTGGATCGTCGTCATGAAACCCGACTTGATGCCGACCAGGTCATGCAGAACCTTGGCCACGGGAGCCAGGCAGTTGGTGGTGCAGGAGGCATTCGACACGACCTTGTGATCGCGCGTCAGCTTGTCGTGATTGACCCCGTAGACAACGGTCAGATCGGCGCCCTTCGCCGGCGCCGACACCAGCACGCGCCTGGCGCCGGCTTCGAGGTGCGCGGCCGCCTTGTCGCGATCGGTGAAGATGCCGGTGCACTCCATCACCACGTCGATATTCAAGGATTTCCAGGGAAGCTTGTTGGGATCACGCTCCGCCAGCACCTGAATCGGCCCGCCGCCGACGTTGATGCTGTCGCCGGCGACCGTCACGGTGCCGGGAAAGCGACCGTGCACGCTGTCGTAGCGCAACAGATGAGCGTTATCCTTGGCGGAGAACAAATCATTGATGGCAACGATTTCGAGGTCCTTGCGCTTGGCCTCAACAATGGCGCGCAGGATGTTGCGGCCAATGCGGCCGAAACCGGAAATCGCAATTCTAACGGCCATTTTTGCTGCTCCATTCGCTTTGCGCCGCACAGGCCGGGTCCAAGCTCGCAGGGCTGCGCCAAGCGCCAGCGTTGCGGCTTGCGGGCTCAACCCTGCCACCTCGCTGTCTAGTGGTGCCTCAACGCGCGCCTGTCAATACGAGCAGGCCCCACCGTCGGTGAGGTGATCGACGGTGCAATTGCAATCTGCGATGCGTTGACGGTGCGGGTTGCCCTACCTATCGTCGTGTGGTCGAGGGCCGCGCCGCAAATTTCAGGCGGCGCCACAAAACAATGGTTTATGCGATGACCCCACGCCGCGGGGATGCTGCGAGCAGGAAGGCTGCCGCTGCGCGCACGCAATCTGAGCGCAGCAAAATGAAAGCGACGAAGCCGCTTGCCGCGGCCGACAAACTGACGACGCTTGAGCGTGAGCGCGACGCCCTGCGGCTCGAGCTCGAACGTGCCGAGGCCCGCGTCGAGGCGCTCGAGAAAGCGCAGGCTCATGTGCGCGATCGCATCGCTTGGGCCTTGGATTCGCTGCAAAACATCCTGCAAGGGAAAGGTTGATTGCCGCAAACAACACACCGCACGCACGCCCCATTGATTTTTCCTGGGGCGCGAGCCTAATCTCAGCCGATGCAGGGCTGCGGGGTGCGTGCGAGCAATGCGACCCGGGGGCCTATAAGATCCGCACGGGAGCTGTCCCTGTCCGGGATCGTGGTCTTGGACACACGGCGCCCACCTACATCTCGTAGGGACCGCGCGGGATCGCCGCTCGTACGGCTTTCGCGGCTCTGCTGTTATGCTCTGCCCTCGCGCGCATCGCCAATTTGCGCTAAGCGACAGTGTGAGCAAAACCATCCTCGAGCAAAAGCAGGCCTTGCGGGCCCGCATCAAGGCTTGGCGCGCGGGCTGCGCTGCCGAAAGCAAGGCGCGTGCTGGCGCTGCGGTTGCCGAGCTTGGCTTGCAGTTCCTAGGTGCCGACCGCGCTGGGGTGACCGTTGCCGGGTTCGCACCCCTGCCCGACGAGTTCCGCCTCTGGCCGCTGCTGCGTCGCCTCAACGGCGAGCGCGTTCCGCTCGCCTTGCCGGTGATGCAGGGTAAAGGCAAGCCATTGCTGTTTCGAGCCTGGCAGCCGGGCGAGGCGACCGCTGCTGGCGTCTGGGGCATCGCCGAACCCACGCCCGACAAGTCGGTCGTCGAGCCGGAGATCCTGCTCGTTCCGCTGTTGGCCTTCGATCGCAAGGGTTGGCGACTTGGCTATGGCGGCGGTTTTTATGATCGCACGCTGCGCGGCTTGCGCGCGGTGAGGTCGATCGTGGCTGTCGGCATTGGCTATGATGAGCAATGCGTCGACGCAGTGCCGCATCTCGACTATGACGAACGCCTCGATTGGGTGCTGACCCCGTCGGGCCCGATTCGATGTGTGGGCTAGCGCATGCGGCTGTTGTTCATCGGCGACGTCGTGGGTCGCTCGGGCCGCCGGGTGGTGCTCGATGAACTGCCGCGGTTGCGGGCGCGCTACCAGCTCGATTTCGTGGCCGTCAACGGCGAAAACGCCGCCGGTGGTTTCGGTATTACCGAGCCGATCCTCGAGGATTTGCTGGGTGCGGGCGCCGACGTCGTCACACTGGGCAACCACGCCTTTGACCAGAAGGAAGCGCTGGTCTTCATTGCCCGCCATGAGCGGCTGTTGCGGCCGATCAATTATCCGCCCGGCACGCCCGGCAAGGGTTCGGGCTTGTTCAGGGCCGCCAACGGGGCAGAGGTCCTGGTGGTGAATGCCATGGGCCTCATCTTCATGCCAGAGCTCGGCTGTCCGTTTCGTGCCGTCGACGCGGAAATCAGCGCTTGCGGCTTGAAGCGAGGGGCCGACGCTATCCTGGTCGACTTTCACGCCGAGGCCACGAGCGAAAAGCAGGCCATGGCCTATTTCCTCGACGGGCGCGCCAGCTGCGTGATCGGCACGCATACGCACGTGCCGACCGCCGATGAGCGCGTGTTGCCGCAAGGCACCGCTTTTATGTGCGACGTTGGGATGTGCGGCGATTACGAATCGGTCTTGGGCATGGAGCGGGACGAACCTTTGAACCGCTTCTTGAGCAAAATCCCGCGCGGCCGCTTTGAGCCGGCGCTGGGCCCAGGCACGCTCAGCGCTCTGGCGGTGGAGATCGATGATGCAACCGGGCTCGCGACCCGCACCAAAGCTGTGCGGCTCGGTGGTGTCCTTGCACCTACCGAGCCGCTGTTTTGGTTGAATGAGTGAGTAAGAGAGGGTCAGTCTGGTTTGCGAGAGACGGCCAATCCGTCTCTTTAAGTGTGTGCGAGAGAGCTGATACTCGCGGCTCTCTGGATCTGGCGCCATGGGCAGCAGGGCGGCAAACCCAGAATGCGATTTGCATCCATGCTGCGGACGCTAGGCGCGAAGTGTAAACAAATCCTTAACGAGCGCTTTCGCGCCGGCGCGAGCTCTGGATTTGCCTTCTGCCTGCACCTATAAGCCAAGAGGACGCCCCCCGGCCCTTCTGCGGCAGGCTCGGCGGGAACAGCAATCGCGCTTACCGCTTTTGGGACCAAGATGGCCGGTCATTCCCAGTTCAAGAATATCATGCACCGTAAGGGCCGTCAGGATGCGGCCAGGGCCAAGGTGTTTGCCAAATTGGCGCGCGAGATCACCGTGGCCGCCAAGACCGGCCTGCCCGATCCCGACATGAATTCGCGCCTGCGCCTGGCCATCCAGTCGGCCCGCGCGGAGAACATGCCCAAGGACAACATCGAGCGGGCCATCAAAAAGGCGGCCGGCCCCGAGACCGACACGTTCGAATCGATGCGCTACGAAGGCTATGGTCCAGGCGGGGTCGCAATTATGGTTGAGACGTTGACGGACAATCGCAATCGCACGGGCGGCGCCGTGCGGGCACTGTTCACGAAATATGGCGGCAATCTCGGTGCCACCGGTGCCGTCTCGCACATGTTCGTGCGGATCGGAGAAATTGGCTATGCCGCCGCCGCCGGCTCCGCCGATGCGGTACTCGAGGCGGCCATCGAGGCGGGTGCCGAAGATGTGGTCTCCAACGCAAGCGGCCACGTGATCACGACGACTTTCGCCGATCTGGGATCGGTGTCGGCCGCGCTCGAGGCCAAGCTCGGGGAGGCCGAAACCGTCAAGGCGCTCTGGAAGCCGGTGCAGACGACCTCTGTCGATGAAGACAAGGCCGCCTCAATCCTCAAGTTGATCGCCGGCCTGGAAGAGGATGACGATGTGCAAAACGTCTACTCCAATTTTGAGGTGTCCGACGCGGTGATGGCCAAACTGACGGCGGCCTAGGCTGGGAGGCGATGGCGCGGTGGCGTTTTTTGCGCGCGCGGGCCGCCCTGAGTGGGGTTTTCGACGCACGGCCTGGAAGCCAGGGGCCGCGCTCTCGTGCTATCGGGGGGCATGGCAATGCATCCGATTCGCATCATCGGCATCGATCCGGGCCTGCGGCGCACCGGCTGGGGCATTATCGTCGCGGAGGGCGCGCGTCTGTCCTACGTCGCCAGCGGGCTCATCACGTCCGATAGCGAGGATGATCTTGCCTATCGATTGTGCGCCTTGCACGCGGGCCTGATGGGCGTGCTCACGGCCTTCAAGCCCCAAGAAGCGGCGGTCGAGGAGACCTTCGTTAACAAGGATGCGCGCGCAACTTTGAAGCTCGGCCAGGCGCGTGGCATGGCGTTGCTGGCACCCGCGCAGCGCGGCTTGCCGGTGGCGGAGTATCCGCCCAACGTCATCAAAAAGACGGTGACCGGCACCGGCCACGGCGAAAAGCGGCAAATCGCCGCCATGATCGGCTTTTTGCTGCCACGCGCCAAATTCGAGAGCGCCGATGAGGCCGACGCGTTGGCCATTGCCGTGTGTCATGCCAGTCACCGGGGGAGCCCCCGAGTGGGCGGGCAGGCGTCGGCTGCGCGCCCGCAGCGGGAGATGCTGCCGTGAGCAAGGGGCAAACGCAGATCGGTGAGACGGGCGGGCCGGGCGGCCCCGTTTGGGCTGGCCTGTGGCTGGCGATAACGGGCTGCGGCCGGCAGGGGCAACGCCCGCGGTCACACAAAGTCCGGGGGTCCCGGGGCCCGGTCCTGAGCCCGTTTGGGCCCCCCGGTGCACGCCCAATCCCGACCCCAATCCCGACCCTGGGCAGGCCATGATCGGCAAGCTCAAAGGCACGGTCGATGCCATTGGCGAGGCTTACGCCATTATCGATGTTGGTGGGGTGGGCTATGAGGTGCAGGCATCGGCCCGAACCTTGCGGGCGTTGAGCCTGGGCGAGGAGGTCAGCCTCGCCATCGAGACGCATGTGCGGGAGGATGCGATCCGCTTGTTCGGCTTCACCAGCGAGGTGGAACGCGGCTGGTTCCGGAGCCTGCAGACCATCCAGGGGGTCGGCTCGAAGGTGGCGCTGGCGGTGCTGGGCACGCTCGGGCCCGAGGACCTGGCCAACGCCATTGCCCTGCAAAATTGGGCGGCGGTCGAGCAATCGCCCGGCGTCGGCAAGAAGCTTGCGCAACGCATCGTCGCCGAGCTGAAAGACAAGGCGCCGGCGCTGACGGTGGCCGGCCTCGGGGGCCCGAGCGGGGCCAAGAGGGGGGCTCCCGTCGCACCCGGCGCCGAGGCTGCGGCAGAGGCGATCTCGGCGCTCACCAATCTCGGCTACCAGCCGGCGCAGGCGAGCCAGGCGGTGGCCATCGCCATCCATGAGCTGGGGGAGGCCGATACCGCAAAACTCATTCGCCGTGGGCTGAAGGAGCTGGCGCGATAGGTTATGGTGTGAGCAGCATGTGCGGCGATGCGGGAGGGCGGTGCCTTGCCGGAGCCGCATTGGCGTCCTAGCGCAGCAGGGCACGCGTCCCATAAGGCCTATGCAGATCTATCTTCCCGTCGCCGAGCTTTCGCTCAATGCGTACATGCTGCTCGGCATGGGGCTCGCCATCGGCGTGCTCTCTGGCATGTTCGGCATCGGCGGCGGCTTCATCCTGACGCCGTTTCTGATCTTCCTCGGTGTGCCTCCTGGCATCGCCGTAGGCACGGGAGCGAGCCAAGTGGTGGCGGCTTCGGTTTCCAGCGCACTTGGCCATTGGCAACGGGGCAATGTCGACCTGCACATGGGGCTTCTCCTGGTCGCGGGCGGCTTTCTTGGCGCCTTGGCCGGCGTCAAGGTGCTCTACTGGCTGCGCGTCTGGGGGCAGCTCGACCTGGTGGTGGCCCTGACCTACGTCATTTTATTGGGTGTCGTCGGCGTGCTGATGCTGATCGAGAGCGTCAGGGCCTTGCGCGCGTCGCCCGCCAAGCTCGCCAGCTCCTCGCATCGCGGTGGCCAGCATGGTTGGGTCGAACGCTTGCCGTTGAAACAGCGGTTCCGCCGCTCCAAGCGCTACATCAGCACGATTCCGCTGATTGTGATGGGCGCATTTATCGGCTGGCTGACGGCCATCATGGGCGTCGGTGGCGGCTTCCTGCTGGTGCCGGCCATGATTTATCTTTTGCGGATTCCAACGCGCATTGTCATTGGCACATCGACCTTTCAGATCGTTTGCGTCACGGCGCTGACGACGGTGTTGCAGGCGGTGCAAAATCACAGCGTCGACGTCGTCCTGGCGCTGCCGCTGATCGCCGGCGCCGTGATCGGCGCGCAGTTCGGTGTGGGCTTCGGTGAACGCTTGAAGGCCGAGCAGTTACGGGCGGGCCTTGCCCTGTTGGTGCTGGCGGTTGCCGTCCGCATGGCTCTGAGCCTTACCGTCGCACCCCAGGATATCTATTCCATGGAGCCCCCCGTCTAGGGGGCAACGGCGCGGCAACAGGGGCTCACCGGCAGGCTACGCCAACCCCGGTGGTGTTCGTTACCGTCATGGCGCGCTGCGCTCGGCGACCTGGGGGCAGGTGGGGAGTGAACGCGGGGCCCCGCGTGGCGCGGAAATGGGAGGAGGAACGACCGCGCCCTTTTCACTCCCCGCAGGAGCAAATCAGCTGGGCCCGCCTGCCGCTGTGCTGTGCATCACAGGCGAGCAACCCCTCTTGGCCTTGCGGGCTGGAGGCGCCGTCCTCAACTCCTGCGTTTTTGGCCGCCGCCCCCCCGATTGCCCCAGGCTGCCGCAAGCGCCAATGGCCGGGGCAAACGCGGGCCCGCCTTGACTGCCAACCCCAGGGGCTCATCAGACGCGCCAAGGGTGGGAGGTCGGCGGCCCGGCCGTTTGCGGCACCCCAGCGCAGCTGCGGGGGTGAATTGCCGGTCACGCCGCAATCGGGGTTCTTGACGCCATGGCCGAATAGTTCCATCAGAACAAACCATGTCCGATGCCGATCGCCTTGTGACGGGGGCCAAGCGCGAGGCCGATGACGCGGAGCCGTCTCTGCGCCCGCAGGTGTTGCGCGAATTCATCGGCCAGGAGCAGGCGCGCTCGAACCTTAAGGTGTTCATCGAAGCGGCCAAGGCCCGGGGCGATGCCCTTGATCACGTGCTGTTTGCCGGGCCACCGGGCCTCGGCAAGACGACGCTTGCCCAGATCATGGCGCGGGAGCTGGGCGTAGGCTTTCGCGCCACCTCGGGCCCGGTCATCGCCAAGGCTGGCGACCTCGCGGCGCTGTTGACCAATCTTGAGGACCGCGATGTTTTGTTTATCGATGAGATCCACCGCCTCAATCCCGCGGTCGAGGAGATCCTCTATCCTGCCATGGAGGACTATCAACTTGACCTGATCATTGGCGAGGGGCCGGCGGCGCGCTCGGTCAAGATCGACCTTGCCAAGTTCACGCTGATTGGGGCCACGACGCGCACGGGCTTGCTGACCACGCCTTTGCGCGACCGCTTCGGCATTCCTGTGCGTCTCAATTTCTACAGCCACAGCGAACTGACCACCATTGTCAGCCGCGGCGCCGGCGTGCTGAAGGTGGCCATGAGCCCGGAGGGGGCCTCCGAGATCGCCCGGCGCTCGCGCGGCACGCCGCGCGTTGCTGGCCGGCTGCTGCGGCGCGTGCGGGATTTTGCGACCGTCGCCCAGGCAAAGGTGATCACCGCGGAGGTGGCCGATCGGGCGCTGCGGCAACTCGAAGTGGACGGCGAGGGGCTCGATGCCCTCGATCATCGCTATCTCACCTGCATCGCCAAGCATTACGACGGCGGACCTGTCGGCATTGAAACGCTCTCGGCGGCGCTCTCGGAGCCGCGCGATGCGCTGGAGGAGATCGTCGAGCCCTACCTGCTGCAGCAGGGTTTCATCGGCCGCACGCCGCGCGGTCGCGTGCTGACATTGCGTGCCTACAAGCATCTTGGCCTCTCCGGCCCGTCCCGCGCAGCCACGCCGCAGATCGGTCTATTCGACGAAAGATCCGAAAGCGAAGAGGGCAACGGCAAGGCCGGCTTGGGATAATCTGGGCGGCAGGCGCGGGAGCACCCCCCGCGGGCCAAGCGGATCGTTTGCCGGACGCGCGCTCTGGCGCAACGCGCGCGCCCCAAGTTCTCCATGCTTTGGCGTCACATCAACGGCTCAAAACTCCGCGCCCAACAAGCCAAGGCACGGGTAAGAGAACAGAGAAGACAGTAGGACAGAGCCTCGTGATCAGGATTTCTCGCCGCAGGTTTCTCAAGACCCTGGGATGGTCTGGCGCCGGCACGCTGGCGCTCGGCAGCGGCTATGGATTTGCCATCGAACCGCTGTGGCGGCTCGATGTGACGCGCTATGCCATCGCGCCGCCGCGTTGGCCGCGGGGCCTGAAACTGTCGATCGCCGTCATTGCCGATCTGCACGCCGGTGGTCCAGCCATGCCGCTCGCGCGCATCGAAGCGATTGTCACTGCAACCAATGCGCTCGGCGCCGACATGGTCGTGCTGCTGGGCGATTTTGCGGCCAGCCACAAGTTCAAGACCCGCCCCATCGCCCCCGAGGACTGGGCCAAGGCGTTGGCGCACCTGAAGGCCCCGCTTGGTGTCCACGCCATACTCGGCAATCACGATTGGTGGGACGATCTCACCGCCCAGCGCACGCTTGCTGGGCCCGTGCTCGGCCGCCGCGTGCTCGAGCATGCCGGCATCCCGGTCTATGAAAACACCGTCGTGCGGCTCACAAAGGACCGCCACTATTTCTGGCTCGCCGGCCTCGGCGACCAGCTCGCCTTCATTCGCCGTCGGCGCAAGGGCAGCCGGCGCACCTTCGCGGGGGTTGACGATCTGCCCGGCACACTCCGGCAGGTGACGGACGATGCGCCCGTGCTCTTGCTTGCGCACGAGCCCGATATCTTTCCGCGCGTGCCCGAGCGCGTGGCGCTGACGCTGTCCGGGCACACGCATGGCGGTCAAGTCAGGCTCTTTGGCTATTCGCCGATGGTGCCGTCACGCTTTGGCAATCGCTTCGCCTACGGCCATATCGTCGAGGCCGACCGTCATCTCATCGTCTCAGGTGGCCTCGGCTGCTCCATACTGCCGCTGCGGATGGGGGTGCCGCCGGAGATCGTGCTGGTCGATGTCGCAGTCTGACAAAGCCGCTCGTTGGCCCGACCTCTCGGGCCAGTTGCTGCAAGACGCCGGCGGGCGCGCACATGTGCTGCCAATCCGGGTCTACTTCGAAGATACCGACTTCTCCGGGCTGGTCTATCACGGCAGCTACGTGCGCTGGTGCGAGCGCGGCCGGTCCGATTTTCTACGCTCGCTTGGCAACGATCACCGCGCCTTGTTGCAGGGCGCGGCTGGGGAGCCGGCGGCCTTCGTGGTGCGGCGCATGGCGCTCGAATTTCTCAAGCCGGCGCGGATCGACGACATCCTCGAGGTGACGACGCGCGTCAGGGCGAGGACGGCGGCCACCTTGACCCTCGACCAGCGCATCAGCCGCGGCGATCTTTTGCTGTTTACCGCGGAGGTCATGGTGGTGCTGATGTCGGCAGCGGGCAAACCGCTGCGTCTCTCCGCGCACCTGCGTAATGCCTTGCAGGCCAAAAAGCCGCTGTCCTAGATTTCCACGCGCCTGGCCTGTCGCATCGGTGCGCGGGAAGGGCGCCAAGAACGCCGAGAGGAGACCGCGTATGCTGGCTGCCGAGGACTTGCAAAAACTCATCGGTCCCCTGTTTCCAGGGCTGTTGGGTATCGAGATCAAAGAGGCCAGCAAGGACAAGATCCTCGCCACCATGCGGGTGCGGCCCGATCTGTGCACGGGCGGCGGCGTCTGCCACGGCGGCGCCTATATGGCCCTGGCGGACACGCTCGGCGCCATCGGCACGGTCGTCAACCTGCCAGCCAACACGCGCACCACGACGATCGAATCCAAGACCAATTTTCTCGGTGCGGCAGCGGTGAACACCGAGGTGACGGCCGAATCGGTGCCGCTGCATCTCGGCCGCACCACGCAGGTGTGGCAGACCACCATCAAGTCGCAAGCCGGCAAGGTGTGCGCGGTGGTGCTGCAAACGCAAATGCTGCTGCCAATCTAGACCCGTGCTTGGATTCTGCCCCAGGGCGCGGCGGAGCCCCATTCCCGTCACATTGGGCGTCAGTATGGCCCTGGTCCGGCGGGCGGGAAACGGGTAGGCAATGGACATGTGCGGGAGCGCGACGCGTCGTCCTCGGTGGCGGCCGCTTGATTGTTCTTGTCGCACCCCTCAGCGCTCGGCCCTGCCATCGAACTGGGCGGTCAAGTGAGACGGACAACACCATGAATCCCCTTGATATGTTTAAACCGGCCGCAGGCGGAGGATTCTCCTTTTTGGAGCTCTTCATGACGGCGCATCCCGTCGTCAAAATCGTCATGCTGGGCTTGTTGGCCGCCTCGGTCTGGGCCTGGGCGATCATCATTGAAAAGGTGTTCGCCTTTCGGCGTGCGCGCCGCGAGGCCGACCGATTCGAGCAGATGTTTTGGTCCGGACAGTCGCTCGAGGAGCTCTATACCAGCGTCGCGCATGCCCGCACCTTCTCGATGGCTTCGCTGTTCGTCGCGGCGATGCGCGAGTGGAAGCGCTCCGTGGAAGGCAACATCCGTGCGCTCGGCGGCATCCAGCTCCGCGTCGAGAAGGTGATGGACGTCACCATCTCACGCGAGATGGAACAACTCGACCGCCGGCTGCTGTTCTTGGCAACCGTGGGCTCGACGGCGCCCTTCGTTGGCCTGTTCGGGACGGTGTGGGGCATTATGACGAGTTTCCAAGCCATTGCGGTCTCGAAAAACACCAACTTGGCGGTGGTGGCACCCGGCATCGCCGAGGCGCTGTTTGCAACCGCGCTTGGACTGCTGGCAGCGATCCCGGCCGTCGTCTTCTACAACAAGTTTGCGGCCAACTCCTCGGCCTTGAGTCAGCGGCTGGAGGCGTTCGCCGACGAATTTTCCGCCATCGTGTCGCGACAAATCGACGTGCGCACCTGAAGGGATGAAGCGCAATGGGCGTCAGTCTCAAAACCGGGCGAGGCAAGGCCGGCCGCCGCGGCCGCGCGCGCGGCCACACGCCCATGCACGAGATCAACGTCACGCCGTTCGTCGACGTGATGCTGGTGCTGCTGATCGTGTTCATGGTCACCGCCCCGCTGCTGCTGTCGGGCTTGCCGGTTGACCTGCCGGCGGCCAAGGGGCAATCGCTCAATCTCAACAAGGACCCGTTGACCGTTACCGTTGATCGCACGGGGAAAATCTTCCTAGGCGCGTCGGAGGAATCGCTTGATGTGTCGCAGCTGATCGTCAAGCTCAAGGCGACCGCCAAGAGCACCGACGACGATCCAGTGTTGTTTCGCGGCGATCGGCAACTCGTGTATGGGCGTGTGTCGGAAGTGATCAGCGCCGTGCGCGAGGGTGGCTTCAGGAAATTCACCTTCGTCAGCGGGCCGGAGGATATCGAGCAGGGTCCGGGCCTGGCCGGGCGCAGGTAAGATCGACAAACTTGGCAGGGGGTTCGAGACCGCAGCGTGCACTTCGGGCTGATCATCTCCCTTGGTCTGCATACGGCGCTCCTCGGCTGGGCGGTGCTCAACATCCAGATGCTGGCTCCGCTGCGGGTGGCCGAGCCGGAGCCGATCGCCGTGGACCTCGTGACCCCCGGCGAGATCACCAAGCTGCGGCTGGGGCTGCGGACGGCCAAGCAGCTCCAGGCTCAGCCCAAGGAGAGCCCACGGCCGGACGTGGCCAAGAAGGAGGCGGCAAAGCCCACGCCGGTCGCCGCCGCGCCTCCCCCGCCAGCGCCCGAGCCCGCCGCGGCCAAGGAAAGAGCCGCCCAAGCCAGAGCCGCCCAAGCCAGAGCCGCCCAAGCCGGAGCCGCCCAAGGCCGAGCTGCCGCCCAAGCCGGAGCCGCCACCCAAGTCCGAACCGCCGAAAGATCCTGGCGCTGACAAGCTGGCGGCGCTGCCTCCGGAGGCCGCCGCAGTACCACCGGTGCCGGCCATCGATGAACAGCAAAAGCTCGAGGAAATGCTCAAAGAGCAGCAGCGTCAGGCCGACGAGCACACCAAGCTCGAAGAGGAAAAACGCAAGCTCGAAGAAGAAAAGCGAAAACTGGAAGAGGAAAAACGAAAGCTCGAGGAGGACACCAGAAAGGCCGAAGAAAAGAAGCAACAGGAGGATGAGGAGCGCAAGCAGGCCGAGCTCAAACGCAAACAGGAGGAGGAGAAACGGCGCAAGGAGGCCGAGCTGAAGAAAAAGCGCGAGGAGGAGAAGCGGCGCAAGGAAGCCGAGGCTAAAAAGAAGTTCGATGCGGAAAAGATTTCCGCCCTGCTCAACAAGATGCCGGACAAGGGGGCGCCGCGGCCGTCGGTGCCGCTTGACGAGCAGGCCAAGAGCCTCAACAAGGGCCCGGTGCTGGGCGCCCCCGAGGGGCGCGACCAGCAGCTTTCTGCCAGCGAACTTGCCATTCTGGCGCAAATCATAAAGTCCTGTGTGCAGTCGAAATGGAATGTGCTAGGCGGCGGCGAATCTGCGCAGAACACCCAGGTCAAGGTCCGTTTGCGCTTCAATCCGGATGGCACCCTGGCGGGCGAACCGCAGATCATGAACCCGCAGAACACGCCCTACTTCCTGGCCGTGCGGGACAGTGCCGTGCGTGCGGTTCAGGCCTGCGAACCCTACAGCCTGCCGCCGGCCAAGTATGACTTCTGGAAGGATATCGTTCTCAACTTCGACCCGCGCGACATGTTCTAGCCGCGAACACGTACTATCGGCCCAACCGGTCTTGCCCGCTGCTATGAAGGTGACTTTGATGTGCTTGTCTGCCGCAGCTTCGACCCTGCTTCCGGCGCCGGGTGCGGCGGGCGCCAGCAGCATGGCAGGCGCGAGCGTCCATTCCCGTCCCCGGCCGCGCTCCCGCGCCTGGCTGGCCGCCGTGGCAGGGCTGCTGGTCGGCGCGCTCACCGCCTGGCCGGCGCAGGCCCAGCAGCGGGCCGGGCAAGCCCCGCCGCAGCGTCCCAATGGACCCCTTGAGGTCGACATCACGCAGGGCACCCTGAAACCCATCCCGATCGCCATCCCCGAGTTTACCGGTGAAGACCCCCGCTTTGCCGCCGAACTTGCCAACGTGGTCGCCGCCGACCTCGAGCGCTCCGGATTGTTCCAGCCGCTCAATCGCGACTCCTTCATCCAGCGCCTGACCGACATGAACGCGACGCCTCGCTTTGCCGATTGGCGCGCCATCAATGCGCAGGCGCTGGTGGCGGGGCGCGCGGGACGGGCCGGCGATGGCAAGCTGGTCGCCGAATTTCGCCTCTGGGATGTCTTTTCCGGGCGGCAGCTTGCCGGCCAGCGGCTCGCCGTGTCCTCCAACGAAGGGCGGCGTCTTGCCCATCTCGTTGCCGACCAAATCTATGAGCGTTTGACCGGCGAAAAGGGCTACTTCGACACCCAGATCGTCTTCATCGACGAGACCGGGCCGAAGGATCGCCGCAGCAAGCGACTGGCCATCATGGATCAGGACGGCGCCAACGTGCGTCTGCTGAGCCAGGGCCGGGAGCTGGTGTTGACGCCGCGCTTCAGCCCGAGCTCGCAGGAGGTGACATTTCTGCAGTACACCGGTGATCAACCCAGGGTGTTTCTGCTCAACCTGGAAAGCGGCCGGCGCGAGCTCGTCGGCAATTTCCCCGGCATGACGTTTGCTCCGCGCTTTTCACCGGACGGGCAGCGAATTGTCATGAGCATTGGCGAGGGCGGGGCCTCCTCGATCGTGGAAATGGACCTGCGCTCGCGGCAATCCCGCCGGCTGACCCAATCCAGTACGATCGACACGGGTCCCTGCTACAGCCCGGACGGGCGGCGCATTGTGTTCGAATCGGACCGGGATGGCTCCCAGCAGCTCTACGTCATGAATGCCGACGGCTCCGGCCAGCACCGCATCAGCTTCGGCGAGGGGCGCTACTCGACGCCGGTGTGGTCGCCACGCGGCGATCTGATTGCTTTCACCAAGCAATCCGGCACCAGTTTCCTGATCGGGGTCATGCGTCCGGACGGCTCGGGCGAGCGGACCCTGACGGAGGGGTTCCACAACGAGGGGCCGACCTGGGCGCCGAATGGCCGGGTGCTGGCCTTTTTCCGCGAAAGCCGGGGCGGCGGGGGACCGCGGCTCTTTTCCATCGACCTCACCGGCTACAACGAACGCGAGATGCAAACGCCCGCCTTCAGCTCGGATCCGGCCTGGTCGCCCCCGCGAAATTGAACGGTGCTTTACGTGCCTTTAACCAAATTGGTGTTGTTGTAATGCTCGGCGCGGCACGGTTGCATCAGGGCAGTCTCTAGCGCTTCAAAGAGGCTCTTCAGACTGTCCTGTGCATCACAAATCCAGTGGCATTTTCGCATCAACCACCGTGGAAAACCTTGGCAAAAGCAGCTGCGTTCTTGATCTAAGCGTTGTGCATCGGTAGCGAAGTGATGCGATTGCCGAACGTGTAGGAGAGAAGACCATGAACGTGAAGAGCGTGATCGTACTCGCGGCAGTTGTCGCCGCGGTTGCTCTCGGCGCATGCCGCCGCGAGGTAGAGCATGTCCCAATGAAACTTGGGGCTGATGTACCGGTTTCTCAGGTAGCGCGTTAACACCAACTCTCTAAGAGACCTTAGGAGAAGAAGCATGAAGGGCGCTATCGTTCTCGCAGCTGTCATCGCTGCTGTCGCTCTCGGCGCATGCCGGAAAGAAGTAGAGCATACACCGATGAAGCTGGGCGCGAGCGTACAAGACGTCGCTCGTTAAGCCGGAGCGATCGCTGCCCTTTGGCAGACGAATCGCAGGATTGGGGCCGCAGCGAGACAGGATGTCTGTCTTGCTGCGGCCCTGGTTTTTTTGCCCCTCTCGGCGCTGTGGATTGTGGGGAAAACCGACCCCGCGCCGTTGTCTTGAGACGGCGAAACACGTTTCACCGCAAAAGGCTGCGGCGGACACATTTTTGAACGAAGCATTCGCTAAACATGGCCACTCACATTGCAACGCGGTTCGCGGCGCCAGCGCCCTGCGCCGCAAAGACACGGGGGACGGCATGAGGCTGTCGAGGTGGCACAGAGCAGGTGGCCCGGTCGCGGCGGCCCTTGCTGTGGCACTGCTGACGGCCGCCTGTTCCAACACCCCCAAGCCCGAAAGCGAGCTTGGACGCAACAGTCCGGCAACGCCAGGCTCCTCGCGCGACTTTGCCGTCAATGTCGGCGATATCGTGTATTTTTCGACCGACAGCACCGACCTGTCGCCAGAGGCCCAGCAAACGCTCACCAACCAGGCTCGCTGGCTGCAGCAGTACGCCCAATATTCAATCACCATCGAGGGCCACGCCGACGAGCGCGGCACCCGCGAATACAATATTGCCCTCGGCGCCCGCCGCGCCCAAACGGTGCGGGATTTCCTGGCCCGGCACGGCATCAACGCCGGCCGAATCCGCACCATCTCTTACGGCAAGGAGCGCCCGGTGGCGGTGTGCAACGACATCTCCTGCTGGTCGCAGAATTGGCGCGCGCAGACGGTTTTGGCCGGTCGGGCCGAGGCGCGGTCCTAGCCCGGGACGCCCACCCCCGGCGCTTCGGCGGCTCTCCGACCCGGGCCAACCCGGGCCGCTGCCTCATCAAACTTTGGCCCAAATGCCGGCGCAGTGTGGCCACCATGCATCAAGCGTGGGGGAGCACGCCACATGACGCGTGGGGCAGCCTGCCAATTCGCCTGTGGTCGCCGACTGGGCCTTGGCCCGGTTTTGGCCCTGCTTGTGGCCCTGAGCGCCATCATGACCCTCCTGTGGTCTCCGGCGAGCTCGGCGGAGGAGCGCATGCAGCTCGGCGCACCGGAAGGATTGGGAATCGGCATCGGCCGGGAATTCCGCAGCAGCGTCGGGGATCGTGTGTTTTTTCCCGATCGGAGTGCCGAGCTCAGCACGCGGGCGCGCCTTGCCATCGACGCCCAGGCGCAGTGGCTCAAGCACAAGCCGGGACTGACCGTCCTGGTCGAGGGTCACGCCGATGATTCCGGGACCAGCGACGACAATATGCAGCTGTCTCGCCAACGCGCCGATGCCGTGCGCGTGCGGCTGATCGAGTTTGGCATTGCCGCCGAACGCATCCGAATCACGGCCCTCGGGCGCAACCAGACCGTGGCCGTTTGCAGCGGCTTGCTGTGTGCGGCCCAAAACCGGCGGGCGGTGACCATCGTCAGGCCCGGCATGCCGGTTCCTGCCACCACGCCAGGGGCCGCGCGCAAGGCCGAGGGGGCGGGGGAACCCTGGCGCCGAGCTGCGCGCCAATTGTTCTAAGGTGCGGTCTTGCTCCTGCCGGGAAGGTCGTGTTGAAGAGCGCTCAACGGGAGCGACGCAGCCGGTGCCGGCGATGAGTGCCAGCGCGGGTGCAGTGAAGCCAGCGGCGGCGGGTGAGCGAGCGGGGGCGATGGGAGCCACAATGAGACGGATTGCTATGCGATGGCCGGCGGCGAGCGGCGCGGTGTTGATGGCGCTGTTGTCCATTGCGCCGGCACCGGCGCAACAACCTGCGCCCGCCCAGCGGCCGCAGCCCCTGCCCGCGCCGCTGCCGAAGGCCGCCGCCCCGCGCGACGGCGCCCAGACCAGCGAATTGGCCCTGCGCCAGCGAATCGAGCAGCTCGAAGAACAGCTGGTCGACATGCAGGTGGTCGTGGGCACGCTTGAATCCTTGGCCAGGGGCGCCCCCGCACCGATGGGCGCTGCCTCGTCGGGCGCGCGCCCGAATGCCGGTGCCGCCGCGGCGCTTAACGCCGCCGATGCGGGGCGTCTCGACAGTCTCGAGACGCAGATTCAGGCGCTTACCGCACAGCTGGAGAATTTGCAGGAACAGGTGCGCGCCGTCTTGGGACGCAGCGGCGCCGTGGCCCCCTCCTCCTCGCTCGCCAGTGCCGAGCCGATCGCCAAGCCCGGCCGACCCGGCGATGGCGCCGCCCCACCTCCCGGACGCACCGGGTTCGGCGCGGTCAAGGTGTCGCCGGGGAGTGGAGTGCAGCGCGACGATATCGATCAGCTCTTGACCGCCCCCGCCGCGCCGCCGCTGGCGGGCGTGCCAGCCGGCGGGGCGAGCGCGGCGGCGGCCCCCACCGTGGCCGCGCTGCCGGAAACCGATGTCGCGCCCAAACAGCTTTATGAAACAGCCTACGGCTATCTCTTGCAGCGCGACTATGGGGCGGCCGAAGCCGCCTTCGAAGATTTTCTGCAGCGGTTCCCGAGCGATCCGCTGGCCGGCAATGCCCAGTATTGGTTGGGCGAATCGCTTTACGTCCGCGGCCAATACCGCTCTGCCGCCGGCGCCTTCCTGAAGGGCTATCAGACCTATGGACGCAACGCCAAGGCGCCCGAAAGCTTGCTGCGGCTCGCCATGTCGTTGCAGCGGTTGGGGCAGAAGGATGCCGCCTGCTCGTCCTTCAACGAACTGGCGAGCAAGTACCCAAGCGCCCCGCCGCACGTGAAGACCAGTGCTCAGGCCGAACGCCAGAAGGCCGGTTGCTGACGGCCGAAGCTGCGCTCACCGCCAGCGGTGACGAGTGCCCAGGTGCCCGCCTGCTCGCGGTTGGCTGCACACCGCGAACGTGACCGGGCGCGCTCCCCCGCAACGTACCGATGCGGACGACCCGGGCGCCGTCGCCGAGCTCGCCGGCCCCCCTCTCGGCTTGGCCAGGTTCCAAATCGGCATTGTCCGTGGACTGCGGACCGAGCGGTCCCAGCCGCCGACGCAACGGCCAGCGCCCAGCACGTTGGCTTGCGAACAGGCCACCGGCGCGGGCCTCCCCACTGGCAACGCCAAAGCGTGAGGGCGTTGCCTGCGGCGCCCGTGGCTCGCGCTTTGGCCTTGCCGCTGCTAGAAAACGCGAGGCTCTCGGGTTGGCGCGTGCGGACGCCTTGACGAGCCGCTCGGGGCCAGGCCTCTGGCGGCAGCAGCAGATGAGATGCCGTTGCGGACAAAAGGCCATGACTGCGCAAGAGCCGCCAATCCGCGCCGATGAGCTCGAAGCGTTGTTTGGCGCCTGGCGCGGTTACCGCGGCCTGGCGCTGGCGGTCTCCGGTGGCAGCGACAGCACCGCGCTGATGGTCTTGTTGGCGGAGTGGTTGGCCCAGACGCGGCAAAACCCCACCGAGGTGCATGTGCTGATCGTCGATCACGGCCTGCGCGCGCAGTCGCGGGCCGAGGCCGAAACGGTGGCGCAGTGGGCCCAACAGCGCAAATTCCGGCACGCGGTTCTGCCCTGGACCGGCCCGAAACCGAGCAGCGGTGTACAGGCGGCGGCCCGCGCCGCGCGCTACCGTTTGCTGGCAGCCTACATGCGCAGCGCCGGTCTCGACCTGCTGATGACCGCCCACACGGCGGACGATCAGGCCGAGACCCTGCTGATGCGCTTGGCGCGCGGCAGTGGCCTCGACGGTCTTTCCGCCATGGCCCCGTTGGCGCCGCTCGATCTGCCGCGGGCACCCGGCGAGGCGCCAATGGTCCTGGCGCGACCGTTGCTCGGCCTTGCCAAGGCGCGGCTGCAGGCCGCGCTGGAAGCGCGCGGCGTGGGCTGGCTGGAGGATGAAAGCAATGCCGCCCCAATCTTTGAGCGCAGCAAAGTGCGAGCTGCGAGGGAAACGTTGCACAAACTTGGGCTGACCGGTGAAAGCCTGGCACTGACGGCGCGGCGCCTGCAACGCGCCCGGGCCGCCCTCGAGGCAACCGTTGCGCAATTTTGTGCGGCCGACGCCGGTGACTACCGCATCGACCCTTGCGGGTTCATCCGCATCGAGGCGGCAGCATTTCTACAGCTCGCCTGCGAACTCCAGCTGCGTGTGCTGGGCAAGGGCATCGCGGCGGTCGGGGGCTCCAGCATGCCGGTGCCCCTCGCCAAGCTCGAGGCGTTGGTTCAAACCGTGGGCGAAACGCTGGCCGGCGCGGCGGCCCAAGCGGCGGTAGGGCCCGCCGCCGCGGCGACCTGGACGCTGGCGCGCGCCAGCGTCAGCGCGGTGCCAGGAGCCATTGTGCTCGAGCGTGAGCCTGGGCGCAGGCCGGGGTCGGAAATCACCTTGCCTGCCGGCGCCAGCGTGCTCTGGGACGGCCGCTTCTGGGTTGCCGCTGGACCTGAGCTGAGCGCGCCCATTGCGGTGCGCGCGGTGGGAGAGACGGGCCTCAGCCTGCTGCGCCGCCAGGTCGAGTTGCCAGCGAGCGTGCCGCTCCGCAGCCTGCGCGCCTTGCCGGGCTTCTGGCAGGAGGCCGTTTTGGTCGCCGTCCCCAGTGTTAACTTTTTTGGCGATGGGATTGCCAACCGCTACGGGCTTTCCGCCGTCTTTGCGCCACTTGCCGCAAGCGACGGCGGCGGTCGGCCGCCCAGGGCCTGAGGCGCGCCGGCCCTCGGGCCGGGTGGGCAACACGCCATTTGCCGCCTTGGTGCGGCAACCTCTGGCCCGTCGGGCGGGCAAAGCTCGCCCGCGCGGCGGATCGGGAGCCTAAACTTGGCAAAGTGTTAAGAGGCTCCTATGTTAAAGTGCTCGGGTCCGGGGTCATGCCGGCAGCGCGCAACAGCTGGGACCGCAGCGGCGGTTTGGCGTCCCAGGCCATCAAGGATACTCGATGAACTCGAATTTCCGGAACCTTGCCATCTGGGTCGTGATCGTCCTGTTGTTGATGGCTCTTTTCAACCTGTTCCAGAATCCGAGCCAGAGCCGTCGCGGCAATGAAATCAGCTATTCGGAGTTTCTGGCCGGCGTCGAAAGCGGTAGCGTCTCGGAAGTGACGATCGCCAAGCACCGCATTAGCGGGTCGTTCCGTGACAAGAGCAGCACGTTCACGACCGTGGCGCCCGACGACCCCAACCTGGTCGAGCGGCTGACCAAAAAAGGCGTCAAGATTACCGCCAAACCTCCCGAGGAGGATGTGCCCTCCATCCTGGGCGTGCTGGTGAACTGGTTCCCGATGCTGCTGCTGATCGGCGTGTGGGTGTTTTTCATGCGCCAGATGCAGTCGGGCGGCGGGCGCGCCATGGGCTTTGGCAAGTCGAAGGCCAAGCTTTTGACGGAGCGGCATGGGCGGGTGACGTTCGAGGACGTCGCCGGCGTGGATGAGGCCAAGTCCGATTTGCAGGAAATTGTCGAATTTCTGCGCGATCCACAGAAATTCCAGCGGCTTGGCGGCCGCATCCCGCGCGGCGCCCTGCTGGTGGGCCCGCCAGGCACCGGTAAAACGCTGATCGCGCGCGCGGTGGCCGGCGAGGCCAACGTGCCCTTCTTCACGATTTCCGGCTCCGACTTCGTCGAAATGTTCGTGGGTGTGGGTGCCTCACGCGTGCGTGACATGTTCGACCAGGCCAAGAAGAACGCGCCCTGCATCATCTTTATCGATGAAATCGATGCCGTCGGTCGGCACCGCGGCGCTGGCCTCGGCGGGGGCAATGACGAGCGTGAGCAGACGCTCAATCAGCTGCTGGTTGAGATGGATGGTTTCGAGGCCAATGAGGGCATTATCATTTTGGCCGCCACCAACCGCCCCGACGTGCTCGATCCGGCGCTGCTGCGTCCCGGCCGCTTCGACCGGCAGATTACGGTCCCCAATCCCGACGTGGGGGGACGCGAGAAGATCCTGCGCGTGCACATGCGCAAAGTGCCGCTGGCGCCCGACGTCGATCCCAAGGTGATCGCCCGCGGCACGCCCGGTTTTTCCGGCGCCGATCTCGCCAATCTGGTGAACGAGGCGGCGCTGCTGGCGGCGCGGCGCAACAAGCGTCTGGTGACGCAGGCGGAATTCGAAGATAGCAAGGACAAGGTGATGATGGGCGCGGAGCGCCGCTCCATGATCATGACGGAGGAGGAAAAGCTCGCCACCGCCTATCACGAAGGCGGCCACGCGCTGGTCAACCTGCTGGTGCCGGGCAATGATCCCTTGCACAAGGTCACCATCATTCCGCGTGGTCGGGCCTTGGGCGTGACCATGAGCCTGCCCGAGCGCGACAAGCTCTCCTATTCCAAGCAGTGGTGTGAGGCGCGCATCGCCACCATGTTCGGCGGCAGGGTCGCCGAGCAGCTGGTGTACGGCGAAGACCACCTCAACACCGGTGCCTCCAGCGATATCATGCAGGCGACCGAGCTCGCGCGCCGCATGGTGACCGAGTGGGGCATGAGCGACAAGCTGGGTCCGCTGCGCTATAACGAGAACCAACAGGAGGTGTTTCTCGGCCACGCCATTACCCAACGCCAGAACATGTCCGAGGACACCGCCAAGCTGATCGACGAAGAAATCCGCCGCATTGTCACGGAAGGCGAGCGGCGGGCGCGTGAAGTGCTGTACAGCAATCGCGACAAGCTCGAGGCGATCACCCAAGCGTTGATGGAGTACGAGACCATCAGCGGCGAGGAAGTAAATGCGTTGATGCGCGGCGAAAAGATCGTGCGTGCAAACGACGACGAGGAGTCGAAAGGCCCGGCCGGCCCGGCCGTACCCGCCGCCGGCAAGATGCGTCCGTCGCGGCCCGAACCGGGTCCCGGGGGACTGGAACCGCAGCCGCAGACCTAATCGGCTGCGGGCTTGGTGCGCGTCTCAGGGTAGGCGCCGGTTTGTGGCGCCTTCCTTTCGTCTTTTTGCCTCGCTTTGTTGGTATCAATCGTGGGGTTGCGTATTGCGCGCCGCTGCGTGCGGCGGGTTCTTTGCTTGTCACTCGTGAGGGCGGCAGCTCGGCGCCATTGGATCGAGGGAGCGTCGTGGAGAGGACGGGGGGGCAGGGGGCGAAGCGGATGGGGCAACCGACCATCCGGCCGACGACACGCACGACCACCCGGCGGCCGCCGGCCGCTGCCCGACGCCGTCCTGGCAGCCTCTTGCTGCTTGGCAAGGCGGTGGTTTTCACGACGGCCCTGCTGTTGCTGGCGGGCGGATTGTTTTATGCGCGACTTCTGCACGGACCGGTGCCGTTGGCGTTCTTGGTCGAGCCGCTGCAGCGGGCGATCGCCGAAGAGCTCGCCGGCTTTGCCGTTGAGATCGACAACGTCGCCGCACGCCTCAATGATCGCCATCAGCTCGAGTTCGAGCTGAGCAACGTGCGCATTGCCGACAGCAACAATGCGCCGCTGGCCCTGGCGCCGTCGGCGACGTTCTCCATCAGCCACCGCGCCCTCCTGAAAGGGCGGATCGCGCCTGAGAGCGTCGACCTGATCTCTCCGCGTCTGCTGCTCTACTTGGGGGACGATGGCAAGCTGTCGTTGCAATTCTCCGCACTGGCTGAGCCCGCCGAGGCCGACCGGCACCGAGGCGCTGCGCCGGAGGGCGGCGCCAAGTCGGCGCCGTTGGCCGGCGTCCAGGCGAGCAGCGACGGCAGCCTTGGCCGCATCGATCTCGTCAAGATGCTGTCGGACGCTTCTGCGCGCGCACGCCGGCGCCAGTATGCCACCGCCTATTTGCGCGAGGTCGGACTGCGGTCGGCCACGGTCATCGTCGATAATGGCGGCCGCAAAAGCATTTGGCGCGTCCCCGAGCTCGACGTCGATCTCGACCATCGCCGCAGCCGCAGTTCAATCGCCGGCCGGGCCAAGATCGAATCGCTGGCCGGGCCCTGGACCCTCAACTTTCGCACCTTCGAGGCCGAGCGGACCGGAACCCTGCAGCTGGCGATCTCGGTGCAGAACCTGGTCCCGCGCGGTCTAGCGCGCACCATGCCGCACATGGCCGCGCTCGAGGGCTTCGACCTGCCGGTGTGGGGAGAGGCCCACCTCGACCTGTCGAGCGACGGCGATATCCTCGGGGGCAGGATCGGCATCGATGCGGCGCCGGGGACAGTGGCGCTGCCATGGCTCGCAGAAACACCATTTGCGATCGATGGCGGACATCTGGAAATTTCCTATCAGAGCGACGCGCGCCGCTTCGAGATCGCCCCATCAGTACTGGTCTGGGGCGACAGCCGCGTGCAATTTGCCGGCAACGTGGTGCATGACGCGCAGGCTCCGGAAGGGCCCGCCTGGGCCTTCGACCTCAAGTCCAAGGGCGGTTGGATCGGCGCCGAGCTGCCGGCACACGACCGGCTAGCGATCGACGATTGGGGTGCGCACGGCTTTCTGGCCCCGGAGCGCGGTAGCGTTGTGCTCAACCAATTCTGGCTGCGTGCCGGTGGGGCCGAGGTCACGGCGGAAGGCGACGTGGCGGGCATGGGCAGCGCGCCGGCAGCGCGGCTCGAAGGCAAGCTGGGGGCGATGCCGGTCCGCACCTTCAAGGCGCTATGGCCCGGGGCGCTGGCTCCGCAAACCCGAGCCTGGATTGGGCAGCGCCTGCAGCGCGGCCAACTGCAAGGCGGCTCCTTCAAGCTGACCTCAAGCGCCGAGCAGCAGAGCGCGGACGCGGCATCCTCCGCGCGAGCGTCAGATCGTGTGTCGCTCACCTTGGTGGGTACCGAGCTGGCGCTGGCCCTGAACGACAAGTGGCCGACCTTGGAGTTGCCCCGGGCGCTGGCACGCCTCGACGGCAATGCCTTCGAGCTGACCGCACCCGATGCGGCCTTCGTTGCCGGCGATGGGCGCCGCATCACGCTTAAGGGCACTTTCGCCGTCGACATGCAGGAGCCGATGCCGCGCAACGGGCATATCACGGCAAAAGCGCAGGGGCCTTTGTCCCTCGCCCTGGAGATGCTGGCGCAAGAACCCTTCAATGTTCTCAGCGATAGTGGCCTCAGTCCAGCCGCGGTTGACGGCAAGCTCGAGGCGCAGCTTTCGCTGATCGTGCCGTTGCAGCACGCGCTCACCGCGGCGGATGTGAAAGTCGACGGTAAGGCGCGCATCAGCGACGGTCGCATTCCGCAAGTCTTTCCGCCTTACGACATCAATGGCGCCAATATCGCCCTGGAGCTGACCGGTACGGCGCTGGAAGCGCGCGGCGACATGCTCGTCAAGAACGTGCCGCTCAAGGTCAGCTGGCAGCACGTGTTCGGCGTACCGGTTGGCAAGCAGCCGCCGCTGACGATCACGGCGAGCCTCGATGCCAATGATCGCACGCAACTCGGCCTAGACATCAACGACTTCGTGCAGGGTGAAATCGCCACCGAGATCACGGTGCTGCGCGACGCCCGCAACGAGCAGCGCGTGCACTTGCGCGCCGATCTTGCCAATGCCGAAATCGGGCTCGACAGTATTGCTTGGAAAAAGCCCAAGGGACGCGCCAGCACCTTCCAATGCGATATCGTCCGGAACAACGGTGCCGTTTACCCCATCGAATTGGTGAACGTCCAGCTCGTCGGCGACAATGTGGCGGTCGAAGGCTGGATGGGCGTGGGTCCGGATCAGCGCGTCCGCGAGTACCGCTTTCCCAATTTCTCGATCAATGTCATCACCAGCCTGCAGACGCACGGCAAGCTGCGGGCCGACGGCATCTGGGAGGTCACCGCCAAGGGGCCGCGCTACGACGGCAGGGATCTGTTCCAGTCATTCTTCGATGTCTCCGGCGTCGCTGAGCGGGATAACCGTGGCCGGCCGGGCCTGGATTTGCGGGCCGAGATCGATACCGTGGTCGGCTACAACGACAGCGCTCTGCGCGACGTCAAGGTCTCGCTGCAGAAGCGAAACTACAAGCCCGTCGCGCTGGATGTGCGCGGCGTCCTGGACAGCAACAAAGCGTTCACCGCCGTGTTGCGTCCCGAGCCCGGACAGCAGCGGCTGCTGCGGGCCGAGACCACCGACGCAGGACAGCTGTTCAAGCTCGTCGGCTTTTATACCAGCGCGGTCGGCGGTGCCATGAACCTCGAAGTCAATCTCGATGGCTCCGGCGTGGCTCAGCGCACCGGCACGCTGTGGGTCAAGAATTTCGTGCTGCTCGGTGACGCCGTTGGCGAGGATCTGCTGGTGCAAGGGCCGGACGGTGCCGTGCGGCCGATCGGACGGGAAGGAAAGCGAGGCATCGTGCGGGAGCAAATCCCATTCGAGACCCTGCGCGTGCCCTTCTCGGTGGGGCACGGCCAGTTTCTGCTCAACGAGGCCCGTCTCGACGGCCCGGTGCTGAGCGCCAACATGCGCGGCAAGATCGATTTTCGTTCGCACAATCTCAATGTCGGCGGCACGTTTACGCCGCTGGCCGGTGTCAATACCATGTTTCGGGGCTTGCCGCTGTTCGGTCCCCTGCTGACGGGGCCGCGTGGCGATGGGGTGTTTGCGATGACGTTCGCAATCCAAGGCTCGATGAGCGCGCCACAAATCATCGTCAATCCGTTTTCCGTGATAACGCCCGGCGTCACCCGCGAGATCATGCAGATGGCGCCCGACACCCAGCGCATCGTGCCGCGCGACCGGCCACAGGGACGCAGTGAAAGCGCACCGCGTGCCTCAACTGCCCCGGCCGCCTCCTCAAACAGCGGCTTCGAAGCGCGCGTGCAGCCCGAAATCGGCGGCGGCTGGTCGGCCGAGGGCGAGCCGTCGGCGCCGCAAAAAAAGCGCTAGCGCAAGGCACGGGCTCGACGCCAGGTTGTTGCCAGCGCAAGCGGCGTGCGATAGTGCGGCCATCCGCGACCCTTGATCGCTGGCAGCGGCAGCATCGGGCAATGGTTGCCTCGTACGGGGAGAAATATGGACAAGCGTAAACTGGGAAATTCGGGGCTCGAGATTGCCCCGCTTGTGTTTGGCGGCAACGTGTTCGGCTGGACCGCCGACGAGGCAACCTCCTTCCAGCTGCTCGACGGCTTCGTCGCAGCCGGCTTTGACTGCATCGATACCGCCGACGTTTATTCGAAATGGGTGCCGGGTCATCGCGGCGGCGAATCCGAAGCCATCCTCGGCAAGTGGCTGAAGGCGCGCGGCAATAGAAGCAAGCTGGTGATCGCCACCAAGGTCGGCATGGAGATGCCGGGCATCGGCCAGGGCCTGCGCAAGGACTACATAATGGCGCGGGCGGAGGACTCGCTGAAACGACTGCAAACCGACTACATCGATCTTTATCAGTCACACAGCGACGACACGCAGGCGCCCTTTGAGGAGACGCTGGGCGCCTATCAGCGACTGATCGAGCAGGGCAAGGTGCGTGCGATCGGGGCCTCCAACTTCGAGGCGCCGCGACTGGCGGCGGCCTTGCAGTCGAGCGCGGCCAACAAGCTGCCGCGCTACGCCACCTTGCAGCCGCTCTACAACCTTGCCGATCGCGCCGGTTTCGAGCGCGAGCTGCAGGGGCTATGCGTCAAAGAGAATGTCGGTGTCATTCCCTATTACGCCCTTGCTGCGGGTTTCCTGACCGGCAAGTATCGCTCCGAGGCCGACTTTGCCAAGAGCCCGCGCGGCGGGCGCATGCCCACCTACCTCAATGAGCGCGGACGCGGCATTCTTGGGGCCCTTGACGCGGTGGCGGCGCGCCTCGGTGCCAAACCCGCTCAAGTGGCGCTGGCCTGGTTGCGCGACCGACCCGCCGTGACGGCGCCGATCGCCAGCGCCACCAGCACGGCTCAGCTCGAGGAGCTGACGACGGGGATCAGACTGCAGCTCGACAAAGAGGCAATCCAACAGCTCGACACGGCCAGCGCCTGACGAAGCGCGATTTTTGCGGGGCCGCACTTCGGCCTGGTCCGCCGCGGCCGTGCAAGTGGCATGTCGATTGCTAGCTGGCCTTGCTGTATCTGCGTCCGCCTAGACCGGTTTTAGCAGCACGTGGCGTTTGCGGCCGAGCGACAGCTTGATGACGCCGCCAACCAGGTCGCGGGAGCTGAGTTTGCCGTGCTCGTCACTCAGCGCGGTGTCATTTACGCGCAAGCCGCCACCCTGGATTTGGCGGCGCGCCTCGCCGTTGGATTTGACG
This sequence comes from uncultured Alphaproteobacteria bacterium, assembly GCA_963820375.1. Lineage (GTDB taxonomy): Bacteria > Pseudomonadota > Alphaproteobacteria > Rhizobiales > Hyphomicrobiaceae > AWTP1-13. The sequence goes on from CAWFZX010000006.1 coordinate 83,181, forward strand.
AGGCCAGCCTTGACGAAGGCTGCCAGCACCCCCAGGCCGGTCGCGAGCTCAGCCGAGGCGATTGCCACGGTCGGCAGACCTTCGCTGGTGGTGCCCTTCTCAAAGGTTTCCTGCGCCGTCTTTGCCGCGGCTTGGGCGCGTTCGCGGCCATGCAGCAGAGCCGTTGCCTCGGTGGCTAGCACCTTCTTGGCCTCGTTAATTTCCGCGCCCGCGAGCGCGCCGAGCTTGGCGATCTCGGCGAGGGGCAGGAGGGTGAACAGCTTGAGGAAGCGCACGACATCGGCATCCTCGGTGTTGCGCCAGAATTGCCAGTAGTCATAAACGCCAAGCATATCCTCGTTGAGCCAAACAGCGCCCGCCGCCGTCTTGCCCATCTTGGTGCCGGAGGCGGTGGTCAGCAGCGGACAAGTCAGGGCATAGAGCTGGTGGGTGCCCATGCGCCGGCCGAGGTCGATACCGGTGACAATGTTACCCCACTGGTCGGAACCACCCATCTGCAGGTTGCAGCCATAGCGTTTGGCTTGTTCGACGAAATCGTAGGCTTGCAACAGCATGTAGTTGAACTCGATGAACGACAGCTCCTGGTCGCGGTCCAACCGCAGTTTGGCCGAGTCCATGGTCAACATGCGATTGACCGAAAAATGCCGACCCACATCGCGCAGGAACTCGATGTAGTTGAGCGGCGCCAGCCACTCGGCATTGTCGAGCATCAGCGCCGCATCCTTGCCGTCGCCGAATTGCAAGAAGCGTGCGAAGGCGCCCTTAATGGCCTCCTTGTTGGCTTCGATGGTCTCGATGGCAAGGATGCGGCGCGTCTCGTCCTTGCCGGAAGGGTCACCCACCCGGGTGGTGCCACCGCCCATCAGGGCGATCGGCTTGCCGCCCGATTGCTGCAGCCAGTGCAGCATCATGATGGAAATGAGGTGGCCGATGTGCAGCGATGGCGCCGTACAGTCGTAACCGACGTAGGCGATCACCTCGCCCTGCGCCGCCAGCCGATCAAGGCCGTCGAAATCGGAGCACTGGTGGATATAGCCGCGCTCCTCGAGCGTCGTCAGAAAGTCCGATTTGTATTTGCGCATGGCTCTTGGCGGTTTCAAAAGGGTCTCACCTGTGGCGTACTCAGCGCCTACACTTTTAAAGTACGCAAGGCGAGCGGAACAGATGGGGGAGCCCCCCGATGGGCAAGATGATGCGGGCCCTCGGCCTGATGAGCGGCACCTCGATGGATGGCATCGACGTTGCTCTGATCGATACCGACGGCAGCGATGCGGCACAGCGCGGCCCCTCCGCCACCTACCCCTACACCGAGGCGCTGCGGCGGCGACTGCGCGCTGGCATCAGCGCGGCGGTGGAGCTCAAGGACCGTCAGGACCGGCCGGGAAGCCTCGGCGCCCTGGAGCTGGAACTCACCGACCTGCATGCCCAGGCGGTTCAGAGCTTTTTGCAACAAACAGAGGTTGCCCCAGCAGCCGTCGCTGTCATTGGCTTCCACGGCCACACCGTGCTGCATGCGCCGGAGCGCCGCTTGACCGTGCAGCTTGGCTGCGGCGCGCGGTTGGCGCGGGCGACCGGGATCGACGTGGTCCACGACCTGCGCGCCGCCGACGTGGCGGCCGGCGGACAGGGGGCACCGCTGGCGCCGGCCTATCATGCCGCCCTGATGGCAAGGCAAGCAAAGCCCGTGGTGATCGTCAACATTGGCGGCGTTGCCAACGTTACGTGGATCGGACCGTCGGGTGCTTTGTTGGCGTTCGATACCGGGCCGGGCAACGCCATGATCGATGATTGGACGCGGCGCCGGCAGGGCCTGCCCTGCGACGCCGACGGCCGCCTCGCCGCCGCAGGTCGCGTGCGGGCCGATTTCGTCACCGAGTACTTGCGCCATTCCTATTTCGGCCTCCCGCCGCCCAAGTCGCTCGATCGCAATGCCTTCGCGCCGGAGCTGGTGGATGGGCTCAGCGACGCTGACGGTGCGGCAACGCTGACGGCCTTCACGGTCGAGAGCATCGCCCGCGCCCGCGAGCATTTCCCCGAGCAGCCACGGCTGTGGGTGGTCGCCGGTGGCGGCCGTCGCAACAAGACGCTGATGGCCATGCTGGCCGGCCGGGTCGAGGCGGCGGTGGCACCGGCCGAGGCGGCTGGCGTGGATGGCGATGCTTTGGAGGCGGAGGCGTGGGCCTATCTGGCCGTGCGCTCCAGCAAGGGTCTGCCGATCACATTTCCCGGCACCACCGGCGTGCAGCTGCCGCTGACGGGCGGTGTGTTGAGTTCCGGCACCGCCCGATAACGGCGCCACCCCCGACCTGGAGCGGCCCAAGGCCGGAAATGTTTGGCGCGGCGCTGCAGCGCGCCCTTGGTTTTTAGCGCGCACCGACCGGCGGCAATGGCGTCTGCGGCAGCCGGCTATTCCCTGCGCTCCTGCTCAAGCTCAACGATGCGGCGGTCGACATAAACGCCGGTGACGTCAACCAGGTCGTCGATCTTGTCCTGGAAGAAGTGATTGGCCTCGGGCACGACGGCGTGCTCGATCTTCACGCCCTTTTGCACCTTGGTCTTGGCTGCCAATTCGGCCACCGAGGCGGAGGGGACGACGCGATCACGTTCGCCGTTCACAAAGAGCCCGGACGAGGGGCACGGCGCCAGGAAGCTATAGTCGTAGAGGTTGGCCGGCGGGGCGACGCAAACAAAGCCGTCGATCTCGGGGCGGCGCATCAAAAGCTGCATGGCGATCCAGGTGCCGAACGAAACCCCGGCAATCCAGCAGGAGCGCGAATTGGGGTTTTGCAGCTGCAGCCAGTCGAGCGCGGATGCCGCATCAGAAAGCTCGCCAGGCCCGTTGTCGAAGTAGCCTTGGCTGCGCCCGACGCCGCGGAAGTTGAAGCGCAACACCGAAAACCCTCGCTCCACGAACAGGTAGTAGAGCGCATAGACGACCTGATTGTTCATCGTGCCGCCGAATTGCGGATGCGGATGCAGGATGAGCGCGATCGGGCTGTTGCTGCCCGCTTCGTGGTGGTAACGCGCCTCCAGACGTCCGGCGGGCCCATTGATGATCAGCTCAGGCATCGGTGACTACACTCTCAGGGGTCAAGGGACAGCGTTCGACATTGGCTGTGTGCAGCGTCGGAAGGAGCCGCAAATAAACTTGACTTGCGTGCTCGGAATTTCCATATATCCATGAAGTTTAGAACAGTTCGAAAGAAGTGAGGGCTTGCCCTCGTGCCGGAACTGCTCACGGGCCGTGTCATAGCACGGCCGGGGGTGGCTAGCGCAAGAGGAAGCGACATGCGACGGGGGTGTTTGCGGCCCCCGCGGCTGGCTCGGGGCCCCCTGGCCGGAATTGAGCCGGTCGAATTGGGCCCCAAGATGGGCCCGCAGGACTGGGTTTGCAGAGTTGGGCCCGTGACGTTGGGCTCGGGAGTGGGATCGTGGAGTTGAACACATCGTGGAGTTGAACACCAAGGGCCGCTATGCCGTGATGGCCATGGCGGATTTGGCCAAGTACGCCGGCGGCGAAGCGCTCCCCTTATCGGCGATCGCCGAACGCCAGCAGATCTCCCTGGCCTATCTCGAACAGCTGTTTTCGAAACTGCGGCGCGCCGGGCTGGTGGAAAGCGCGCGCGGGCGCTCCGGCGGATACCGGCTGGGCCGCCCCGCCGCCAGCATAAGCGTTGCCGAGATCATGGCAGCGGTCGACGAAGGGGTTCGCATGACCCGTTGTCACGGCGAGGACACCACACCCTGCGTCGCCGGCCAGCGCTGTCTCACGCACGGCTTGTGGGATGCCCTGGGCGAGCAGATTGCCGCCTTCCTCGAGGCCATCACCTTGCGGGAGGTGATCGAAGGCATTCCCACAGCCAAGCAGGCCAGGCGTTTCAGCGAGCAATCGCTGTGGATTGTTGCGGAATGACGAGGCCTCGCACCTACCTTGATTGGAACGCGACCGCGCCGCTGCGCGCAGAGGCGCGCGCGGCTATGCTGGCGGCACTTGATGGCGTCGGCAACGCCTCCTCCCCCCACGCCGAAGGGCGTCGGGCGCGCGCGCTCATCGAGGGCGCGCGTGAAAAGGTAGCCGCCTGTTTTGGCGCCGATCCGCGCCACGTTTATTTCACCTCGGGGGCGACCGAGGCCGCCAATTGGCTGCTTTCTCCCAACATCGCACGCGCGGCCAAGTCGACTCCCCTGGCAGTGCTGCTGGTCGGCGCCACCGAGCACGCCTGCGTGCTTGAGGGCCACCGCTTCCCCGCGCAGCGGGTCGAACGCATTCCCGTTACGAGCGACGGTCTCAGCGACCTGGTGTGGCTGGACCGGCGCCTGGCCGAGCTGACGGCACAGTACGGTCCCGGCGCGACGATGGTTGCCCTCCAAGCTGCCAACAACGAGACCGGTGTGCTGCAGCCGTTGCAGCGGGTGGGCGGGCTGCTGCAGGCGTACGGCGCCATTTGGCTGTGCGACGCGGTGCAGGCGGCGGCGCGGGTGTCGCTTCAGGTGCAGGCGATCGGCCATGGGGCGCTGTTCATATCGGGGCACAAGCTCGGTGGTCCGATGGGCGTCGGCGCGGTTGTGTTTGCCAATGATGAGCTTGCGCCCGAGGCGTTGCTGCGCGGCGGCGGCCAGGAACGGCGTCGCCGCTCGGGCACCGAGAATATTGCCGCCATTGCCGGCCTTGCGGCGGCGCTTACTGCGGCCATATCTGAACAGCAAGAGGTGGCGGCACGAGCCCAGGGCCTGCAGCGCCGTTTTGAAGCGGGCCTGCGCAGCTTGCGCGCCGATGCCGTCGTCTTCGCAGAAGCGGCGCCCCGGCTCGCCAATACGACCTGCTTTGCCCTGCCGGGAAGAGCCGCCGAGACGGCGCTGATCGCGCTTGATCTCGATGGCGTGGCGGTGAGCTCCGGCTCGGCCTGCTCGTCGGGCAAGGTTGCCGGCAGCCATGTGCTCGCCGCCATGCAGGTGGCACCAACCCTGGTGGGCGCGGCCCTGCGCGTCAGCAGCGGCCGCGCCACGGCAGAAGCAGAGATCGATCTCTGCCTGGGGGCACTGCAGCGGATCGAGCAAGGGCATGCCAAGCGCAAGCTGAAAAGCGCAAGCGCGGGCGTGCGCCAGGTGGCTTGAAGGGGATATGAAAAGCTTAGGAGCTAAGCGGAGAGCGTAATGCCTGCAGTTCAACAGACGATCGATCAGGTTCGAAGAATCGACGTCGACCAATACAAGTACGGCTTCGAGACGGCCATCGAGACGGTGAAGGCACCGAAGGGCCTCGATGAAGACACCGTGCGCTTCATCTCGCGCAAGAAGGCCGAGCCGGCCTGGATGCTCGAGTGGCGCCTGGAGGCCTTTCGGCGCTGGAAGACCATGACCGAGCCGACCTGGGCCAATGTTCGCTATCCCAAGATCGACTTCCAGAACCTGTATTACTATGCCGCACCGAAATCGACCGAAGGGCCGCGCAGCCTGGAGGAGGTCGACCCCGAGCTGTTGCGCACCTACGAGAAGCTCGGCATCCCGCTGAAGGAGCGTGAGCTGCTGGCTGGCGTGAAAGGTGCACGCGTGGCCGTCGACGCGGTCTTCGACAGCGTGTCGGTCGTGACAACCTTCAAGGCGGAGCTGGCCAAGGCCGGCGTGATCTTCTGCTCGATCTCGGAGGCGCTGCGCGAGCATCCCGAGCTGGTGCAGAAGTATCTGGGCTCGGTCGTGCCGCAGTCGGACAATTTTTACGCGGCGCTCAACTCGGCGGTGTTCTCCGACGGCTCCTTCGTGTACGTGCCCGAGGGTGTGCGCTGCCCGATGGAGCTGTCGACCTACTTCCGGATCAACGAGAAGCAAACCGGCCAGTTCGAGCGCACCCTCATCATTGCCGAGAAGGGCGCCTACGTCTCCTACCTTGAGGGTTGCACGGCGCCGATGCGCGATGAGCACCAGCTGCACGCCGCCGTCGTCGAGCTGATCGCCTTGGAAGATGCCGAGATCAAGTACTCGACCGTGCAGAACTGGTACCCAGGCGACAAGGACGGCAAGGGCGGCATTTACAACTTCGTCACCAAGCGCGGCGACTGCCGCGGCCGCAATTCCAAGATCTCCTGGACGCAGGTGGAAACCGGATCGGCGATCACCTGGAAGTATCCCAGCTGCATTCTGCGTGGCGACGGTTCGCGCGGCGAGTTCTATTCGATTGCCATTTCCAACGGCCATCAGCAGGTCGATAGCGGCACCAAGATGCTGCATCTCGGCGCCAACACCTCGAGCCGCATCATCTCCAAGGGGATCGCTGCGGGCTATTCCCAGAATACTTATAGAGGACTCGTCTCGGCCCACCGTAAGGCCAAGAACGCGCGCAACTACACCAACTGCGATTCCCTTCTGATCGGCGACCGCTGTGGTGCCCATACCGTGCCGTATATCGAGGCTAAGAACGCCTCATCGCATTTCGAGCATGAAGCGACCACCTCGAAAATCTCCGATGACAAGCTATTCTATTGCCGGCAGCGGGGCTTGAGCGAAGAGGAGGCGGTGGCGCTGATCGTCAATGGCTTTGTCCGCGATGTGCTGCAGCACCTGCCCATGGAGTTCATGGCCGAGACGCAGAAGCTGATCGGCATCTCGCTGGAGGGTTCGGTCGGCTGACAATGGCGTGGTGGGCGGTCGGCCGCAGCCAGGGCGCGGCCACGGTTTTGCGAGCTAGGGACTTTGCGAGCTAGGGACAATGTTGTTGCTATTGGTGCATGGCAGGCAATGAGGAACCGGGGTCAACCCGGCAAGCAGTGAATTTGCGGTGGAACCGCGCGGTGGGTAGGCCGGGCGGATTGTTCGAGGAGACGGCAGATGCGTGATGCGGCAGACATGATGTCGGCAATGATGCTGGCCCGGGTGACGCGCGAGATGGACGAGCGCGAATGCAAGCGGCGCAACGCCCTGTCCAAGACGAGCCCCGGCTTCGTCTTGCGCCCGGGCGATGTCGGCACGGTGGTCGAGACGTTTGGTACCAACGAGGCGTTTCTGGTTGAGTTCAACAAGAACGGGCATGGCGCAGCCAACTCCTGCGATTGGATGGGTGTGCTGTATCCGGCAGAGATCGAAGTGTCCCACAGCGGTCCCGACAAGGTTTGAAGGGCGGGGCGCGGCCCCGCCAACAGTTGCGGAGAAGACGTCAGTAATGCTTGAGATCAAGAATTTGCGCGTCAAGCTGTCCGACGAGGACAAGCTGATCCTCGATGGCGTCAGCCTGGAGGTGCCGAAGGGCCAAGTGCACGCCATCATGGGCCCGAACGGTTCGGGCAAATCCACCCTGGCCTACGTGTTGTCGGGCCGGGACGGCTATGAGGTGACGGAGGGGACCGTCCGTTGGAATGGCGAAGATCTGTTGGGCATGCAGCCCGATGAGCGCGCCGCCAAGGGCGTTTTTCTCGCCTTCCAGTATCCAATGGAGATCCCCGGCGTCGCCACCCTGACGTTCCTGCGCACGGCGCTAAACTCCGTGCGCAAGCGGCGCGGCGAAAAGGAATTCACCACGCCTGAGTTCCTCAAGCGCGCGCGGGTGGAAGCCACGCGCCTTGGCATGGCCGATGAGATGCTCAAGCGCCCCCTCAACGTCGGCTTCTCCGGTGGCGAGAAGAAGCGCATGGAAATCCTGCAGATGGCCATGCTGGAGCCGAGCCTGTGCGTGATGGATGAGACCGATTCCGGGCTCGACATCGATGCCGTGCGGGTGGTGTCGGAGGGCGTCAACCGCATGAAATCCAAGGATCGCGCCATGCTGATCATCACGCACTATCAGCGGCTCCTGGACTACATCATTCCCGACCGCGTGCATGTGATGGCCGCAGGCAAGATCCGCAAATCGGGCGGCAAGGAGCTGGCGCTCGAACTGGAAAAGACCGGCTACGCCGAGTTTCAAAACCGGGCGGCCTGACACACCGGCAGCCAAACAGAAAAGCGACGTGGGATGACAGTGGCCATAACAAAAACGAAGGCCGAGCAAGGGCTCACGCAAAATTTTGAGGCGGTGGCCGCGAAGTTGCCGGGGAGCGCTGCGGTCGCCGCGGCCCGGCGCACGGCGATCGGCACGTTCGCGGCGCTCGGCCTGCCGCATCGCCGGCTCGAGGCGTGGAAGTACACCGACCTGCGGTCCCTTCTCAAGGAAGCCCTGCCCGCCGCCGTGGCGGCGGCGCCCGCCACCTTGACGCGCGCCGAACTCGATGGCGCCCTCGAAGAGCTGGCCGGTGTGGCGGGCCATCGCATGGTGTTCGTCGACGGTCACTATGATCGCGGCCTGTCGGATGCGGCGCCTGTCGCCGGTCTGAAGCTGAACTCGCTGGCGGCGCGTTTGGCCAAACCGGAGCGCGACGGAGCCGGCGCGGCACTGCCCGAGGCGAGCGCCGCCGGGCAGGAAGCCGTGGTTGCCCTCAATACGGCATTCATGACCGATGGCGCGGTGGTCGACATCGCCAGCGGTGCCAACCTGGCAAAACCGCTGCTGCTGGTCTTTATCCGCACCGCCGCGGAGGCGGGCCTCGTCACCACACGCAATCACATCAGCATCGGCGCTGAGGCACGAGCGAGCGTGATCGAAGCCTATCTGACCTTGCCGGGCGCGGCCGCCGGTCAAAGCAATGTCTTGAGCGAGCTGTCGCTGGGCGCCGGCGCCCAGTTGAGCCACGTCAAATGCACGCTCGGCGGTCAAGGCGAAAGCCATCTGGCGACCTGGACGCCCGTGCTCGCGGCAGGCTCGAACTATCGCGCCTTCCAGCTGACCGCGGCGACCGGGCTCGTGCGCAACAGCGTGGTTCTGACCTTCCGCGGCGAAGACGCCAAGGCGGATATTTCGGGTTGCTTCCTGGGGCGGGGAGCCGAGCACATCGACACCACCTTGGTGATCGATCATGCGGTGGCCGCCTGCGAGAGCCGCGAGCTCTTCAAGGGCGTGCTGGCGGACAAGGCACGCGGCGTGTTCCAGGGCAAGGTGATCGTGCGGCCCGCGGCCCAGAAAACCGACGGCAAGCAGATGGCGCAGGTCCTGATGTTGTCGGAGGAGGCCGAGTTCGATTCCAAGCCTGAGCTTGAGATCAATGCCGACGACGTGGTCTGTGGTCACGGGTCGACCTCCGCCGACATCGACGAGGACCTGTTATTTTATTTTCGCGCACGCGGCATTGCCGCCGAGGAGGCGCGCGCGCTCTTGATCGAAAGCTTCATCGGCGAGGCGATCGACAAGGTGGCGGATGCGGCGCTGCGCCCCGCACTGATGGCGGTGGCACGGCGTCGGCTGGCCGGCATGGCCACGTGAGTGCGCCGTTGGCAACGGCGGAGGACTGGATATGACCGCGATGATCACGGGCGCCGACCTCAGGAGCGGCAGCAACTACGACGTCGACACCATCCGCACGGATTTTCCGATTTTGTTCCGTGAGGTGTACGGCAAGCCGCTGGTCTATCTCGACAACGGCGCCTCGGCACAGAAGCCGCGGCCGGTGCTAGAGGCCATCGAGCATGCCTACAAGATGGAATACGCCAACGTGCATCGCGGCCTGCACTATCTGTCCAACACGGCCACCTCCCGCTTCGAGGACGCGCGCGAGACGGTGCGCCGCTTCCTCAATGCTGCAAGCGTCGAGGAAATTATCTTCACCCGCAATGCCACCGAGGCGATCAACCTGGTGGCGAGCTCGTTCGGCGGCATGGCGATCGGCCAGGGTGACGAGATCGTCATCTCGGAAATGGAACATCACTCCAACATCGTGCCGTGGCACTTCCATCGCGAGCGGCGTGGCGCTGTCATCAAGTGGGCACCGATCAGCGATACGGGCGAATTCTTGCTCGATAGGTTCGAGAGCTTGCTGAGCGGCCGCACCAAGATGGTGGCAATCACCCACATGTCGAACGTGCTTGGCACCATCGTGCCGATCAAGGAGGTCATCAGGATCGCGCACGCGCGCGGCATCCCGGTGCTGGTCGACGGTAGCCAGGCGGCCGTGCACATGACGGTCGACGTGCGCGAGCTCGATTGCGATTTTTACGCCTTCACCGGCCACAAGACCTACGGCCCGTCGGGCATCGGCGTGCTCTACGCCAAAAAGAGGCATCTTGATGCCATGCCGCCCTACATGGGGGGTGGCGAAATGATCGAGAGCGTGCATCGCGACGCCATCACCTACGGACAGGCGCCGCACAAGTTCGAGGCCGGCACGCCGCCGATCGTGCAGGCCATCGGGCTGGGGGCCGCGCTCAACTACATGATGCAGGTCGGGCGTGATCGCATCGCCCGGCACGAGGCCGAGCTCAAGGACTACGCCCATCAGCGGCTCTCTCAATTCAACTGGCTGAAGCTTTACGGGACCGCCGCCGACAAGGGCGCCATCGTCGCGTTCGGCATCGATGGGCTGCATCCGCACGACATTTCCACTATCATCGACCGCTCCGGGGTGGCGGTGCGTGCCGGTCATCACTGTGCGCAACCGCTGATGGACCGGCTCGGGGTGACGGCCACCTGCCGTGCCTCCTTTGCCATGTACAACACCAGGGCGGAGGTGGACAGCCTGGCCGAGGCGCTGATCAAGGCGCATGATTTCTTTGCGTGAGCGAGCGGCGAACAGGAGCCCAAAGGGGTTGGCCGATGTCTGAGGAGATCAACAAAGCAGCGGAGCTGGCGACGCTTCCCGCAGCCTCCGCGCCCGGGCCGGACCAGGCTGCGCCGGGCTCATCGATCCCTGCCGAGGAACTCGAGCAGCTCACCGCCGATATCGTCGGTGCCCTCAAGACCGTCTACGATCCGGAAATCCCAGCCGACATCTACGAACTCGGCCTGATCTACAAGATCGACATTGATGATGCGCGCAACGTCGCTGTCGAGATGACCCTGACGGCTCCCGGCTGTCCGGTTGCCGGCGAGATGCCGGTTTGGGTGGAGAATGCGGTGAGCGGCGTCGCAGGCGTCGGCCAGGTCTCCGTGAAGCTGACCTTCGATCCGCCTTGGGATCAGTCGCGCATGTCCGACGAGGCGCGCCTGGCGCTCGGCATGTTCTGACGTCCGACCCAGCGCCGGGCCTGCAGGCGCCAGCCAAGCCGGCCGCAGACCGGCGACCCGCTCAAGGCAAAAGGGGGGTGGCCAGGCAAAGCCAGATCGCCGCGGGGCGTTGGCGCGCGACAGGCGCGCGGCCAGCGGTTTTGCCGACGCTCAGGCCGCCTTGACGCTGAGCGCGGCGGCGCGCCAGCCGTTGATCTTTTCCCGGTCGGGCGTCTCGGCGTCACGCAGCAGGCGCTGGCCCGCCGCCGTCAGCGCAAAATTGAGCACGTCGGCGCACAACTTCTCGGGCTCCGCGTTGGCGACCGCATCGGCGCTGGGATAGCCGGCGCCGACCAGAAGTTGCGCATGCGTGCCTGCCAGTCCCGGGACCGTTACCAGCAGCCGCGCCTGGTCCTGCCAGTCAGAAATCATCTCGGGCGTGATGTGGCGCGTCGCCACCAGCACCGACAGCGCCGTCGGGTCCGCCTTGATGAGGTCGCGCACCGTCTTGATGCCGTGTGGATAGAGGCGGGCGGCGGTCTTGGGTCCGATCGAGGGGCTCATCACCACGTCCTGGTCGAGCGACAGATTGAGGCGCGGCGCCTGTGACACCTCACCAGCCGAACGGCTAGGGTCGCTGACCTCTTGCCAGCGCACGCCCGGACCGGTGCGGGCCGGCTGTGCATTTGCGGTGGCGCCCGCGGCGGCCTTGAGCTTGCGCCGGCGCAGAGCTCCGAAGGCAACGACATTGTCTTGCGCAGCCAACGCGGCAAGCCGCGCGGCGCGGGTGAGGTCGATGCGCGTGAGCACCTGTGGCCTTGGCCTGAAGGCAAACACCTGCGAGGCCTGGCGGGGCTTGTCCTTGGCCAGGACCTCCTCAGCGTAAAGCTCGCGAACGACACGGTCGTGTTCGCACAGGTTGGCTTCGACCGTGCCCGTCGCGCTGAGCTCGTCATAGCAGCGCTCGATCTCGCGGCGCTCTGCCACATCGGCGATGCGCCTGGCGATGAGCTTGAACGGCACCTTCACTGTGGCCACCACCATCGCCAAGCTCAGCGACACCGGCGGCGGCGGCACCTGCGCTTCCTCGATGGCGCGGCTGAGCACCAGCGCGTAGCTTGCGGTCGCATAACGGATCAGCTCGGCGATGAGGCGCCGGGCGACCTGGTCGAGGCCCGCCGGCGGGTCGACCACCCCGCGCTGGATGTCGTAATGGGCGATCAGTTTCTCGTAGGACGCGTTGGCGCGCCGGGCTCCGTTGCAAACCAGGGTGGCCAGCCAGTTGGCGTCCGTCGTCACCTCGACCTGGAGGTTGGGGAACTCGCGCCAGCCTTGCAAACGCAGCTGATCATAGCTTTTGCAAATGCTCCACTCGACGGCTCGGTGGATGCTGTTTTCGGCCTCCGATTGGGCGGTATGGAAGGGATGCAAAGGGTCGGTGTAGTAGTGGCTCAGCACGCCTGCGCAGTAGATCGCCGTCTGCCAGTCCTCTTGAGCCAAGGCCTCCACCAGGTGCTGGTACCAGCTCACCACCTTTTGCGCTGCGCCGCCCCAGTAGTCGTCGCGCGGGTGCAGCACATGGTTCTTGAAGTCCTTGAATTCTTGGTCCGGCGCCTTGGATCCTTCGAGGTAAAGATCGGCGTGCTTGAGAAACAGCTTCTGCCACAGGTCGGCGGCGGGGCACTCGAGCCAACGCAGCGCGTCGAGCGCCAGCTTATGGTGGGTGCCGCTGGCGTGCGCCGCAGAGATGATGCTGTAGAGAAGATGCATGGCGGGCGGTGCGCTCCGGGGCTCGAGAGGCACGCACAACTCGTGGGCCGCCGACGATAGGCCGAGTCGCCAGCCTCGCGAATGGCATTTTTCGCGGGTGGCGCGCGCGGGACCGCGCCACCGCGGCGATATCCGGGCTCCTGTTGTGCGGGGCGCGAGGAGGGGCTATGGCACTATGCTTCCGCAGCAGGAAGGCATGCGCGCCGTGAGTTTGTCGGATGCAGAGATCGCCCGTTTGCTCGGCAACCCTGCCAATCATCCCGCCAGTGCCCGCCACCTCGGCTTTGAATTGATCGCCTTCTCGGTGGCGGCGGGCTGGGCCGAGGTCGGCTTCAGCCCGCGGCCGGAATTTGCCAATCCCGCCGGGCATGTGCAGGGGGGCTTCGTGTGCGCCATGTTGGACGAGGCGATGGGTTTTACGGCCAGCATCTCGCAGCGCTTTGCCATCCTTGTGCCGACCCTGCAGGTCTCAGTCAGCTACCTGCGACCGACGCCGATTGCGCGCGTGGTGGCACGCGGTGAGGTCTTGCGCATGGGCAGCGCGACGGCGCATTTGCAAGGCATCCTGCGCCTGCCCGATGGCACGCCGCTCGCCACCGCCACCTGTGCAGCTGCGCTCAGACCGTTTCCTTCACCGACCTAGACGGCGGGTCCTGCGGCGGAGCGGCAATGCCCTCGCCGGGGCAAGGGAGGCGCAGAACAAAAGCGCCCTGCCTCGGAGGCGTGGGGGAGCGCGCGCGTGCGGTCGTCGACCGGTTCAACGACCTTCGCGCCACCAGGCCAGCGCCAGGAAGGCCAGCAGCGCCGCCAAGGCCAGCGCGCCGGTGAACATCGGGATCAGTTTGACGCCGCGCGTCACGTACGCCTCGCGATCCTTGAGGCCCATCCAACCCGAACCCGCGAGCACGCGCGCATTGGCCAACATGGAAACGCGCGGCACCTCGACGGCACTGGCGCTCAGGCTCGCGACCAGGCCGCCGTTGCGCGTCCAGAAGGTGCCGCCGCCGGTCGACTCGATCAGCGGTTTCAATTTCTCATCCGTTGCGGTCACCTCGCTCATCTCGCGCGCATCCTCGATGCCGGTATGGGCGACGGCGGTGAGCTGGCCGCTGGGCGAGGGGGTCTGCAGCTTGTAGAGGCCGGGCGCTTTCACATCGATGCTGGTGCGCCACACCCCCGCCCCCGCCGGTTCCAGAGCCACGCTGGAGGTCTCCCCGCCCGGGGCCGACACCTGCACCTCCGGCACGCTTTCCTCCATCGAGCGGCGCTCGATCGACAGCTTCAGGCCCTTGGATGAGGCCAGCAGGCGCTCTTCTTCCAGGTCGGGCTCCTTCATCAGCCAGTGCGCGAGGCGGCGCAGCAGGTCGGTATGCGGCCCGCCGCCATCGTACCCGCGCGCCCACAGCCAGGCATGATCGGACAACAGCAAGGCCACGCGCCCGCGCCCCTTGCGGTCCAGGACCAGCAGGGGATGATTGTCCACCCCGTTCATGACGGTGCGACCCTTGCCCGCAATGACGTCGACCTGCCGGAACCAGCGACCCCAGGTCGGATCCTTGCTGACATCGCTGGGGCTGCTGCCGGGAAGCCCGCGGGTGACGGGATGCTTGAGCCCATCGGTCGACAGCTTGGCCTTGAAGGGTTGCTCGAGCAGACGGCCCGTCGGCGTGGCCGGCAACACGGTCGCCAGGGGCGTGCGCGATAGGCTCATCTGGCCCGCGAAGTCGTCACCGGCGGCGACCAACAGCGCCCCACCCTGTTCCACGTAGCGGGCGATGTTCTCATAGTAGAGCAGCTGAAGAATGTCGCGGTGTTGATAGCGGTCGAAGATGATGAGGTCGAAGTCTTTGATCCTTTCGGAGAACAACTCCCGCGTCGGGAAAGCGATCAGCGAGAGCTGGTGGATTGGCGTGCCATCTTGCTTTTGCGGCGGACGCAAAATCGTGAAGTGCACCAGGTCGACGGCGGCGTCGGACTTGAGCAGGTTGCGCCAGACGCGCTCGCCGGCGTGCGGTTCCCCCGAAACCAAGAGCACGCGCAGGTTCTCACGCACACCCTCGGCTGCCACCACCACCCGATTGTTGGCGCCAGTCAACTCGCCCGGTGCCGTCTCGAGTTCGATCTCAACAATGTTTTGTCCCGCGTGCGGGAACGGCATTTGAATTTGCACCGTGCGACCGATCGTCGTCGCACGCGTCTCATCCGGCCGGCCTTCGCGACGGATCTTGAGGGTGACGCGGTCTCCACCGCGCCCCTTGCGTCCGGTCTCCACCACGCGTGCTTCGATGTCGCGGGTCGTGCCGACAATGCCGTAGCGCGGCGCCCGCAGCACCTCGATGCGGCGGTCAAATTCATCGGGTGCCCCGGTGATGAGGGCGTGCACGGGGGCATCGAAGCCCAACATCTGCGCCGATTTCGGAATGTCATGCACCTGCCCGTCGGTGATCATGATGACGCCGGCAAGACGATCGGGAGGCGTATTGGCCAGCGCGCTGTTGAGGTCGGTGAAGAGATTGGTGCCGGCGGTGCCTTCGCCGGTCGGCTTGGATGATGCCACCCAGCGCACCTGCAGGTTGGCAATGCCCGCCAGCTTGCTTTCGAGCTCGCTGCGGATGGCGGCGGTCTGCTCGGGTCGGCCGGCGATGGTTTGGCTGGTGCTTTCATCGACAACGACGATGGCAATATTGGCCAGGCTCTCGCGCTCCTCCTGCCTGAGCGTGGGATTGGCCAGCGCCAGCAACAGGGCGCCGAGCGACAGGGCGCGCAGCAGCGCGCCGCGGTTGCGGCGCACGATCAAAACCAGCACCAGCACTGCTGCCAGCAGGGCGCCGAGCCAGAAGTAGGGGCCCGGCAGCATCGGTGAAAAGTCGATCGACCAATTGCTCATGCCATCACTGTCCCAGCCGCTCCAGCAGTGCAGGCACGTGCACTTGGTCGGCCTTGTAGTTGCCCGTCAGCGCATACATGACGATGTTGACGCCGGCGCGGAATGCCATCTCGCGTTGACGCTCCCCGCCGGGCACGACCGGATACAGCGGCTGGTTGCGCTCATCCAGCGCCCAGGCCGCTGCCAGGTCATTGCCGGTGACCAGGATCGAGCTCACCCCGTCGACGCGGCGGGCCTGACGCCCTTGGTCGCTGTCGCGCGGCGATTCTGCCTCCACCCAGAGGGGGCCGCCCTCCCAACGCCCGGGGAAACTGCGCAGCAGATAGAAGGACTTGGTCAACACATGGTGCTCGGGCACCGGTTCAAGGCGGGGAATGTCGAGGTTGCCCAGTAGGCGCTGCAACGGCGTGCCAGCTTCGCCGCGCAGATTAAAGCCGGTCGGCAGGCCCTGCCCGTAGTCCTTGGTGTCGAAGATGATCATGCCGCCTTGCTTCATATAGGCATCGATCTTGGTCAGCGTGGCTTCGGTCAGCGCCCGCGCGTTGGCCAGGACCGGCCAATAGAGCAGGGGGTAGAAGGTGATCTCGTCGTTCTGGATGTTGATGGCAAAAGGATCGCCCGGCTCCACCGCCGTGCGGGCGATCAAGAACTTGTTGAGGCCGATGAGGCCCTGGCGGCTGGCCTCGTCGGTGGCCGCGTCGCCGGAAAGGACATATCCGAAACTGACTTTGCCCGTCGCCCCAATCGCGCGCACATCATTGACGGTTGGCCGCTGGGCTCCTTGCGCGGCTGCCGGGCCCGGAGGGGCCGCCATGGCGCCACCCAGGAGCGCCAAGGCGAGGAGTGCGCTGGCGGCGCGCGATAGACGGCGACTGAAGCCCAGCGCCAAGCCCTGCAGCAGCAGAACGGCGATGATGTCGGCGAACAACAGGGCGAGCGCGGCAGCCAGCAGCTGCGGCTTGAGCGGCTGGGCAGCATCGCCTTCATAGAGGCGCCGGTCGGTCCCGAGTGGGAGGGACGGCAGCGGCTTCAACAGGCTCTTGGCGGTGATCAAGTTGAGCGCGCGCGGCGCGCCAGCAGGTCCGTAGTAGCCCGGCGGGTTGTCGGCGCTGGGCTTTGCCTCCGCCAGTTTGGCGGCGGCAATCGCCTGGGTGGTCGGCGGCGGCGTCTTCAGCAGGCCGAAGCCATCCAGCACTTGCAGGGGGGCGAGGATCTCGGCGGTTGCCGGAGCATCGCTGTCCCGATCGGCCGCCAAGGCGCTCTCGCCGCCGCCCAGTCTGCCGAGGCTGGTGATGCGGCGCAACATTTCGACGAACAGGCCCGACAGCGGCAAGTTCGACCATTCGGAGTTGGCCGTGACATGGAAAAAGATCACCTGTCCGTCGCCGCGCCGCGCGGCGGTCACCAGCGGCGTGCCGTCCTTGAGACGCGCCCACACCTTCACCTCCGCGCCGAGCCCTGCCGGATCTGCCAGCACCTGACGATTGACGACCACCTCGGGAGGGGCCGGCAAGCCCGCGAACGGACTATCCTCGGCGAAGGCGGCGAGCGGTTGCGGCGTCGCCCACGACAGGGCGCCCCCCAGCGTGCGACCGCCAAGCCGCAAGGCCACGGGCAACAGATCGTCACCGCCCTTCTCCAGCCGAGGGCCGGCGAAGCGCACCAGCACGCCGCCCTTCTTGACCCATTGCTCGACCCGCTGCTTGATCTCAGCCGGCAGGGTGCCGATGTCGGCCAGCATCAGCACCGAAATATTGCGCTTGATGAGGGCCTCGAGCGACGTATCGAGGTTGGCGTCCTCGCTCTTGGCGATTTCCGAGAAGGGCTGCAGCGCCCGCTCGATATAGTAGAGCGGGGCCAGCAACGGTTGGGCTTGTTCGCGCGATGCGCCCGACAGCAAGCCGACCCGGTGCCATTGCGAGCGGGCATCGAGCAGGCTGACGGCGCCGGCGGAGCGTTGGCCGGCGATCTCCACGCGCGTCACCTGGTTGCGCAGTTCCAACGGCAGATCAAAGGTCGCCAGCGCACGCGTGTCGCCGGTCTCGAGCTTGAAGGGCGTCTCGCCAAGGCGCTGGCCGCGCGCCGACAGGGCATGCAACATTCCCTCGCGGGTGCCGCCTTCCGCACGCAGCACCTGGGCGTCGAGGCGGCCGCCGGCGCCAACACCGGCCGTGGCGCCGAGCGCCTCCCGACCCGCGGCGCTGCCCACCACCGCCAGCCCGCTGCCGGCAAGGTCCTGCAATCTCTCGGCAAAGAGGCGCGCGTTGTCGTCGTGATCGATGCCGTCGGTGAGCCACACGGCGCTGGCATCGCGGGCACCAGCAAGCGCCGTGGTGATGGCTTCAAGCACCGCCAGGCGATCGCCGGCGAACGGCTGTGGCTGCAGGGCAGCCGCCGTCGAGCGCGCGGTCGCCGGCGGCTCGACCTTCACGGTTGCGCCTTTGGCGGCTGGCGCGGTGGGGGCAATGAGCACCGGGCGGCTCTGCGCCTCGGCCTCGGCAATCAGCCGCTCGATCAGGCGCGTGCGCTCGCCCCAGTGCGCCGCCGCCGCCCAGGTGTTGTCGACGGCAATGATGACCGGTCCGGAGCCGGTCAAGGCATTTTCGCGATTGGCATTGAGCACCGGCTCGGCCAACGCCGCAATCACCAGTGCCGCCGCCAGCATGCGGATCAAGGTGAGCCACCAGGGCGTTTGCGCCGGGGTCTGCTCGCGGTTCTCGACGCCCATCAAAATGCGCGTGGGCGGAAACGCCAGGCGGCGCGGGCGCGGCGGGATGGTGCGCAGCAGCCACCAGATGACGGGCAGCGCCAGCAGTCCCGCCAGCAGCCATGGGCTCAGGAAGGCGATCGCCCCGAAACTCATGTTTGAGCCCCCAGGGCGGTCGCCACATCCGGCTTCCAGCGATAGTCGCTGGCCATCCCCTGGAGGCGCATGATCAAGGCGAGCAACGGCTCGGCGGCGGGTCGATCGGTGTGATGCACCAGGAACGACCAGCCAATGCGGCGCGTGATCTCTTCGATGCTGGCGCGATGCTCGGCGAGCTTGCGCTGGTAGGCCGGCCGCAGGGTCTCCACGCGGTCCGCGATCCAGCGCTCGCCGCTTTCCGGGGAGCGAAATTCGATGCGGCCGTGGTAAGCCAAGGTTTCCTCCGCGGGGTCCAGGATCTGCACCACGTGGCCGCCGACACCGCCCTCGGCCATGGCGTTGAACCTGAGGGCGATCTGCTCGGGCGGGTCGAGAAAGTCACCAAACAGCAGGGCGCTGGAAAAGCGCGACAGGCGCGCAGGCGGCGGCAGGCTCGACTGCACCGCCGCGTCATGCTCGTGGGCGGCCAGCGATTGGGCGATGCGCGATGCCGCCCTGCGGCTCGCCATCGGCACGGTGAGGCCGAGCAGCGCAATGCGCTCGCCTGCGCGCACCAACAGCTCGGCCATGGCCAGCGTCAGCACCACTGCGCGGTCGCGCTTGCTGACCGGGCTCAGATGGCTCTGAAAGGCCATCGACGGCGACACGTCGGGCCAGAGCCAGAAGGTGTGCGCCGCCTCCCATTCGCGTTCGCGCACATACAGGGTGTCGGAGCTGGCCGAGCGGCGCCAATCGATCACCGTGGCAGGATCGCTGGCCTGAGTGAACTGACGAAATTGCCAGAAGGTCTCGCCGGGGCCCGCCCGGCGCCGGCCATGGATCCCGTGCGCCACGGTGTTGGCAACGCGCAGCGCATCCAGCAATAGCTCGGGCAGGCGCTCGGCGACGGCTTGCGCCTCGCCTTCGAGGGCAAACACGCTCCTGGCGCCGGCGCCGTCTGTTTTCGGCGATCCCCGCGCGGCCACTTTTGCCTCACTCCAGCGCTGCGGCCAGCCGCGCGATCACGCCGCTGGCGGTTTCTCCTTCTGCCCGTGCCGCAAATGTCAAAGCCATGCGATGCTTCAATACGGGCTCTGCAAGTTGGATCACGTCGTCGACAGATGGGGCAAGCCGGCCGTCGATCAAGGCTTTGGCGCGCACGGCGAGCATCAGCGCCTGGCTGGCGCGTGGACCGGGTCCCCAGGCGATCAGCCGATCGGTGTCGGCCCCCGCCCCGGTACCGGGCCGGGCCGAGCGCGCAAGTTTGAGGATCGCCTCGACCACCTTGTCGGGAACCGGCAGCTGACGCACCAGGCGTTGGATGCCCATCAGCTCCTGCCCTGTCAGGATCGGCTCGACGCGCCGCTCGTCGGTGCCGGTGGTGGCAAACAGCATGCGCCGCTCGGCACCCTGGTCGGGATAGCCAACGTCGATCTGCAAGAGGAAGCGATCGAGCTGGGCCTCGGGAAGCGGATAGGTGCCTTCCTGCTCGAGCGGATTTTGCGTGGCCAGCACATGAAAGGGTGTGGGCACGTCGTGGCGCTGGCCGGCGACGGTGACATGATGCTCCTGCATCGCCTGCAGCAAGGCGGACTGGGTCTTGGGGCTGGCGCGGTTGATCTCGTCGGCCATCAGCAGCTGGGCGAAGATCGGGCCTTTCACAAAGCGGAAGTGGCGTCGTCCAGCGGCACTGTCCTCCAGCAGTTCGGCCCCGATGATGTCGGATGGCATCAGGTCGGGTGTGAACTGAATGCGCTTGGCGTCGAGCCCCAGGACCTTTCCCAGAGTTTCCACCAGCAGCGTCTTGGCAAGACCGGGCACGCCGATCAAAAGGGCGTGGCCTCCGGACAGAATGGTGACAAGCGTACGCTCGATCACCTGCTCTTGGCCAAAGATGACGGCGGCGGCCGCCTTCTGTATGCGTTGAATACGTTCGCCGGCCGCTTCGATGCGACCGACGATGGCCTCGTCGGTTTGGGTGAGTGTGCTCATGACCTGACTATACGCTGGGCTGCAGGGAATGCGAAACTGTGTTGGCAAACATGGTCAGAATATGAACAGGTGGGGTTGGCTGCAACCGCGGCAAGGGCCAAGACCATGGGCCCCGCGCCCGGGCACGGGCCGCACGCCAGATCGGCCAAGGCTACGACCATAGTCGGAAAGGATGGGAAGGGTCATGGCGAATTGCGAGCGGCTGCCGGCGATCGCGCCGGAAAAGATGACCGACGAGCAAAGACGAGCGGCCGAAGCGTTCAAGGCCGGGCGCGGCATGGACCTGCTCGGGCCGTTCGCCGTGATGGTGCGTTCGCCCGAAGTGATGCTGCGCGCGAAGGCCATGGGCGACTACTTACGATTTCGTAATGTTCTTCCCAAACGCGTGAGCGAAATGGTGATTTTGCTCACGGCGCGCGAATGGACGCAGGAGTTCGAATGGTCGCACCATTACCAATTTGCGCTCGAGGCCGGCCTCTCCCCGTCCATCATCGAGGCGATCGCCGACGGGCGCCGACCAGAGGCGATGGCACAAGACGAGGCGGCGGCCTACGACTTTGCCAGCGAGCTGCAGCGGCACAAGAGCGTGAGCGATAAGACCTACGCGCGGGCGCTGCAAGCCTATGGCGAGCCGGGGCTGATCGATCTCATCGGCATCATCGGCTACTACAGCCTGCTGGCCATGATGATGAATGTGGCGCGCACCAAGCCCGACACCAGTACGGGCCTGCCGCTGCCGCGCTTTCCGGATTGAGCATGGCCGCCGACAGCGTCACGCGCATTTTTGGCCTGGAAACGCTTCTCAAGCAGCAGGCCAGCAAAGGCCCGCCGCCGGTGGAGAAATGGCAGCCGCCCTACTGCGGCGACATCGGCCTGCGCATTGGTTCGGATGGGGTGTGGTATTACGGCGGTAGCCCGATCGGCCGGCTCAGCCTGGTGAAGCTGTTTGCCAGCGTGCTGCGCAAGGACGCCGATGGCCGGCACTATTTGGTGACGCCGGTGGAAAAGGTGGACGTGATGGTGGCGGACGCGCCGTTCCTCGCGGTGGAGATGGAAGTGCGCGGCTTGGGCCGCGCGCAAGAGCTAATCTTTCGCACCAACGTCGATGATATTGTCACGGTCGACGCCGCACATCCGCTGCGTTTCGAAGTCGATGAGCCAAGCGGCGGGCTCAAGCCCTACCTCGGCGTGCGCGGGCGCCTGGAGGCGTTGCTGACGCGAGCCATCTGCTACGATCTTGTCGAGTTGGCCGTGGCGGCCGGCGCTGAGCCCGGACTGGGCCTTGGCCTGTGGAGCAAAGGTCACTTCTTTGCGATGCCGCAAGCGAGCGATCAGCGAGCGCCATGAGCGAAAAGAACTCCCCGACGCGCGAGCCGTTTACGGAAGCAAGGTTCCGGGCGCTGGCGCGTCAAGGCCTGCAAGCGGAGCCGTCGCCAGCCATCTTCGATGCGCGCACCGGTCGAGCCTACGCTCCAAGCGATTGGGACCTCAACCCGGAGCTCATGGGCGACCTGGCGGCGATGGCGCCGCCTCGGCCTGCCGCGGTGCTGGTGCCGATCGTCCTGCGTGCAGACTTGACGGTGCTGCTGACGCAGCGCGCGCACGACATGCCCAGTCACCCCGGGCAGATTTCCTTTCCGGGTGGCAAGCTAGAAGCGTGCGACGCCACCCCGGTCGATTGTGCGCTGCGCGAGGCCCAAGAGGAGATCGGTCTGCCGCCGGCGAATGTGGAGCCACTGGGCTTTCTCGACAGCTACCGCACCGGCACCGGATTTCAGATCAGCCCCGTCGTCGGCCTGGTGCGGCCCGAGTTCGAGCCCGTGCTCGAAAAGCGCGAGGTGCTGGAAGTGTTCGAGGTGCCGCTGGCCTTCCTGATGAATCCCGCCAACCACCAGCGGGCCTCGCGCGAGTGGCGTGGGCGGCAGCGTTTCTTCTATGCCATGCCCTACCAGGGGCGATATATTTGGGGTGCCACCGCCGGCATCCTCAAAAACCTGCATGAGAGACTGCTGTTGCGATGATCCGCGTCGTCATCGAGAACATTCTGCTGTTTTTGACGCCGATGGCGATGTACGTCGCCTACATGCTGCTGACGCGCCGGGCGGCTTCGGCGGGCACCGCCGTCAACGACGCGCCGCTGATCTGGTTGTTTGCGGCCGGAGCAATCCTGGTGGTGGCGACGCTGGTGTTTTATGGCTCGACCTCGGGTGGTCGGCCGGACCAGGTCTACATCCCGCCGCACATGGGCAAAGATGGGCGCATCGAGCCGGGCCAGATCAAGTAGAAGCGCATGACCGCCGCCATCGCATCCTCAGCACCTTCCCATCTCGGCGACACCGCCTGGCTGCAGCGCCCGGCCCCGCGGGCGGTCTTTGCCGCCCTGGCGGCCAAGGGGTTTGTGGCCCGCGCCGTGGGCGGTGCGGTTCGCAACGCCATCATCGGGCGCAACGTCGGCGATGTCGACATCGCCACGCCGGCGCGGCCCGAAGAGGTGATTGCCGCGGCCGCGGCGGCAGGCTTGCGGTCGATCCCGACCGGGCTGCAACATGGCACGGTGACCGTTCTTGCCGAGGGCGATGCCTGCGAGGTCACCACCTTGCGCGAGGATGTTGAAAGCTATGGCCGCCAGGCCAAGGTGGCGTTCACCACGGACTGGGCGGCGGACGCACGCCGGCGCGATTTCACACTTAATGCTCTCTACTGTGGCGCCGACGGCGAGCTGTTCGATCCGCTGGGCGGCTGGCCCGACCTGGCGGCGCGGCGCGTGCGGTTCATCGGTGCAGCTGAAGAGCGCATTGGCGAAGACTATTTGCGGATCTTGCGCTTTTTTCGCTTTGTCGCCGAATACGGCGAAGGTGCGCCCGACGCGGAGGGGCTCGCCGCCTGTGTGGCGCAGCGCGCGGGGCTGGCGTTGCTGTCAGCCGAGCGCGTGCGCTTTGAGGTCATGCGCCTGTTGGCGGCGCCGCGCGGGCCCGAAGTGGTGCGCTGGATGCTCGACTACGGCTTGATCACTGAGGTCCTCGGCCAGGCCCCGCGACCGCTGCTGCTTGAGCGCGTGGCTGCCCTGGAGGCGGCCCTCGCTTTGGCCGCCGATCCCCTGCGCCGCCTGGCGGCGCTCACCGTCGAAACCCGGGAGGATGCCGAGCGCCTGCGCCTGCGCCTGCGCCTGTCGAACCAGGATTATGCGCTGCTGGCGCGGGTCGAAGCGGGCAAGGCAAAGCTTGGCGCCGCCACCGCCGACAGGGTGGCAAAGGCCGTGCTCTACCGCGAGGGTCAGGACGCCTACCAATGGCTCCTCTTGCTCGACTGGGCGCGTTCGGGCGATAGCGCCGAGCACGCGGGCTGGCGCGGCCTGTGGACCTTGCCGGCACGCTGGCAGCCGCCGCTCCTGAGCGTCAGCGGCACCGATGTGATGGCGCTTGGCGTGCCACCGGGGCCGCGTGTCGGCGCTCTGTGGGCGGCCATCGAAGAGTGGTGGATCGCCGGTGGCTTTGCCGCCGATCGAAACGAGCTGCTGGCCAAGCTGCGGGAGTTGAAGGCGGGTGCGGCGACCCTTGAGCCAAGGCCCGGGTGTCCTGCCGCTCGCTGTTGGCCCCGGGGCCGGCAGGCTTGCGGGACCGCGCGCGCCCCGCCAATCCTCCGGCTGGCCCGGCGGCGGCGCCACGGCCCCAGCTGCTGCCGCAAAGCCCGGCGCTTACACGGCGAGCGGCAGGCTCGTCTGCGTGGCCGCCTCGAAAACGCGCCGGTAGCGCTCGACTTCTGGTGGCGGACCCATTGCCTTGAGCGCATTGTCCGACAGCTTCACGGCCGGGCGGCCGTTGGCTGAGATCACCTTGCAGACGATCGAGAAGGGGTCGAGCCGCTGGTCGGGGCCGAGACCGCGGAAGTCGTTGGTGAGCAGTGTGCCCCAGCCGTAGCCCAGCCGCATGCGGCCATGGAAATGACGGTGGATTTGCTCAATCAATTCCACGTCGAGCCCATCCGAAAAGATGGCGAGCTTCTGGCGCGGGTCCTGGCCCCGCTGCCGCCACCAATCCAGCGCCATCTCGCCACCGGCGATAGGATCGCCCGAATCGATGCGCATACCGGTCCAGTGCGTGACCCAGTCCGGCGCCCGCTCGAGAAAACCGCGCGTGCCATAGGTGTCGGGTAGCATGACGCGCAGATTGCCGTCGTAGTCCTCCTGCCAGTCCGCCAGCACCTTGTAGGGCGCCTCGGCCAGCTGGCGGTCGTTGCCGGCGAGGGCACAGTAAACCATCGGCAGCTCGTGCGCGTTGGTGCCGATGGCTTCCACCTCGCGCCGCATGGCGATCAGACAATTGGAGGTGCCGAGGAAGGCTCCTGCCAACCCCTCGATCATGGCCTGCACGCACCAGTCCTGCCAGAGAAAGCCGTGCCGTCGGCGGGTGCCGAAGTCGGCGATGTTGAGACCCGGCAGCTGCTTGAGCCGACCGATCTTTTCCCACACCCGGGTCATGGCGCGGGCGTAGAGCACTTGCAGTTCGAATTTGCCCATGTCCTTGGTGACGGCGCGGCTGTGCAGCTCCATGAGCACGGCCAGCGCCGGGATTTCCCACATGCTGGTCTCGATCCAGGAGCCCTCAAACAGTAGCTCGTACTGGTCGCCGTGGCGTTCAAGATGGTAGCTGGGATAGCGGAAGCTTTCGAGCCATTGGATGAAGTCCGGCGCAAACATCTGGCGTTTGCCGTAAAACATGTTGCCGCGCAACCAAGTGGATTCGCCGCGGCTGAGGTGAAGGGTGCGGATGTGATCGAGCTGTTCCTTGAGCTCGCCGACGTCGATCAGCTCGGCCAGCCGGACCGAGGCCGTGCGGTTGATAATGCCGAAGGTGACCTGCGCGTCCTTGTGGCGCCGGAAGATGGTTTGCGCCATGAGCAGCTTGTAAAAATCGGTATCGAGCACCGAACGGATGATCGGATCGATCTTGAAGGTATGGTTGTAGACGCGGGTGGCGATGTCCGTCATGGCAATCGAGCCGCTGTTGGCGCGGATGACGAGGGATGGTAGCCGCTGGCGGCGCACCTGCGCAATGCGCCAGTGGCAGGGGACGGCGGCAATAGCCGCCCTGTCGAGGGGCAAAGGGGGAGATCAAGCATGCCATTTGCACCCGCCAGCGCGCCGCCACGGCGATGGGCGCTTCTGAAAGGCCTGATCATCATCGGCGGAAGCCTAGTCGCCGCCGTTTATACCGTCGCCAATGTGTTTGCTCTTTACTATGCCAAGGCCTATCTGCTCGATCGACCGGCCCTGACCGTCAGCATGCAGGTCGAGCAGATTTCCGCAAGCGACGAGCACAGGTACCTGCTGGTGACGCTGGCGTTCGAAAACAACGGCGTGCGGCCGTACGATCTGACGCTCAAGGGACTGAAGCCGATCACGATCGCCAAGGTGACGAAGAACGGCGATGGTGAGCTGTCCTATCAGCTCGTAAAGCAGATCTCGCTGCCGAGCGTCTATCCGGACGGCAAATCCGTCGTCATCCACGACATCAACGGCATTATTTTTAGCCCCGGCGAGAAGGGCAAGAACGCGGTGGCGACCGCGCTGCCGGAAGCGGGACTGTATTTCGTCGAATTCAACGCCGCGGTGGCCTATCGCTCGCTGATCGGCGCGTACCTGTGGGACTGGATCGCCAGCGCGCGACCGGAGCCGAGCTGGCTGTCGGCCAACGGCTATGTCTACCTGAAGTGAGCGGGCGCTGCCGGCTGAGCAAAAAAGCCCCGGCGTCGCCGCCGGGGCTTGTTGCCATCGGGCTTTGGGCGGGCCCTAAAAGTCCATGCCGCCCATACCACCCATGCCGCCCATACCACCCATGCCGCCGGGACCGCCAGGCATTGGCGGCGGGGCGTCCTTGGGACGCTCGGCGACCATGGCCTCGGTGGTGATCAAGAGGCCGGCGATTGAGGCCGCGCCCTGCAGCGCATTGCGGACCACTTTGGTCGGGTCGATCACGCCTTCGCTGACGAGGTCACCATAAACGCCGGTTTGGGCGTTGTAGCCGTAGGTGTACTTGGCGTGCTCCAAGATCTTGCCCAACACGATCGAGCCGTCCTCGCCGGCATTCTGCACGATCTGGCGGGCGGGCACCTGCAAGGCCCGGCGCACGATGTTGATGCCGACCTTTTGGTCGTCGTTTTCTGCCTTCAGGCTCTCGAGCGACTTCATGGCGCGCACCAGCGCCACACCGCCGCCCGGGACGATGCCCTCCTCGACGGCGGCGCGCGTTGCGTGCAACGCGTCATCGACCCGATCCTTGCGCTCCTTCACCTCGCTCTCGGTGGCACCACCGACCTTGATCACGGCAACGCCGCCGGCCAGCTTGGCCAACCGCTCCTGCAGCTTCTCGCGGTCGTAGTCCGAGGTGGTCTCCTCGATCTGCGCCTTGATCTGCTTCACGCGCGCCTCGATGTCGGCCTTTTTGCCGGAGCCATCGACAATGGTGGTGTTCTCCTTGTCGATCGACACCTTCTTGGCCTTGCCCAACATGTCGAGGCTGACGTTCTCGAGCTTGATGCCGATGTCCTCGCTGATCATCTGCCCACCCGTGAGAACGGCGATGTCTTCCAGCATGGCCTTGCGGCGGTCGCCGAAGCCTGGCGCCTTCACGGCCGCCACCTTCAGGCCCCCGCGCAGCTTGTTGACCACCAGTGTCGCCAGCGCCTCGCCTTCGACGTCTTCGGCGATGATCAGCAGTGGTCTGCCGGCCTGCACCACCGCTTCCAGGAGCGGCAGCATGCTCTGCAACGAGGAGAGCTTCTTCTCGTTGATGAGGATGTAGGGGTTCTCTAGCTCCGCCAGCATCTTGTCGGCGTTGGTAATAAAGTAGGGCGAAATGTAGCCGCGGTCGAATTCCATGCCCTCGACCACGTCAAGCTCGGTCTCAAGGCTCTTTGCCTCCTCGACCGTGATGACGCCTTCGTTGCCGACCTTTTTCATGGCCTCGGCGATGATCCTGCCGATCTCGCGATCGCCATTGGCGGAGATGGTGCCAACCTGGGCGATTTCGTCGTTGGAGGTAACCTTCTTCGACTTCGCCTTGAGCTCCGCCACGACCTGGCTGACAGCGCTGTCGATGCCGCGCTTGAGATCCATCGGATTGGCACCGGCTGCGACCGACTTGGCGCCCTCGCGCACGATCGCCTGCGCCAGCACGGTTGCCGTGGTGGTGCCGTCACCGGCGACGTCGGAAGTCTTGGAGGCAACCTCGCGCAGCATCTGCGCGCCCATGTTCTCAAACTTGTCTTCGAGTTCGATCTCCTTGGCGACCGTCACCCCGTCTTTGGTAATGCGCGGCGCACCATAAGATTTCTCGAGCACGACATTGCGGCCCTTGGGGCCGAGGGTCACCTTGACGGCGTTGGCCAGGATCTCGGCACCGCGCAACATGCGCTCACGGGCATCCTGGGAGAACTTGACGTCTTTCGCTGCCATTGTCTGGCACCTCCATGCTGTAGCGAAGGGCAAGCCTTCGAACGTATGCTGACGGACCTGTTGCGGGAGAGAGAGCCGATTGCACGGCTGCTCTCGCCGCCCGGTCCAACGAGCGCCTTAGCCCTGGCGCGGCGCAGCGATTGACGCCCTGTGGCAAAAACCGCGTGCGCCGCTGGGACCGTGCGCGAGAAGGTTCCCCCTCACGCCGCGGCGCGCACCGAAGCTTTCCCTTCGATGATGCCGAGGACGTCACTCTCCTTCATGATCAGGAGCTCTTCGCCATCGATCTTGACCTCGGTGCCAGACCACTTGCCAAACAACACCCGGTCGCCTTTCTTGACGTCGAGCGGCACCAGCTTGCCGGCCTCATCCCGTGCTCCCGGCCCGACGGCGATGATCTCGCCCTGCATCGGCTTCTCTTTCGCCGTGTCGGGAATGATGATGCCGCCAGCGGTCTTGGTTTCTTCTTCGACGCGACGCACGACCACGCGATCGTGCAGAGGGCGAAACTTCATGGCCTCTACCTCACTCCTATGGAACAAATTTTCCTCAGTTTTTGGCGGTTGCCCACCCGTGGGGGAACCAACCACCCGCGCCGACCTCATCGCCCGCCTGGGGGTGCCCGATCGGCATCAGCGACGGTAATAGGAAGCCCTGTTAGCAGTGTCAAGAGAAGAGTGCCAGCTGCGCGGCTCGGGCGTGCAGGAGACAGGCGCGGGCCAGCCCTCCTCCGGCGTTGCGAACCCACGCCCCGCCGTAATTCGGGGGAAATGTCCCCGAGCCCGGTTTGGCGGCCTGACGCGGCCAGACGGCTTTCCTCTGCCGCGACGCACGATCCACACCACAACGGCACCGGCACGCAAGATCCCAGTCAGGAAGATTGCCCGCGTTGGCGCAGATGCCGCACCTCTCGCAGTTGGGCTTGCCCTGCGGCGCAGGACAGCGGGACAGCGAGCGGGCCATTGGCCCGATCGATACCCTATCGATACTCCATCGATACTCCATCGCTACGGGCCATTGGCACTATCGATGCAGTGCTGCTGGTGTGCCGCGGCGCGGGTGGCCTGCGCCAGGGCGGAACTCGCCAACCCTGTCGGTCGTTTTTGAGGCTGGTCGCTCCCGCGCTGCAGCCCCAAGATGGTGGCAAGACAGAGGGGCGGCGGGCCGGCAGAAGCTGATGCACGGACGCGAGGCGTTGTGGGAACTATGCAACCTGTGAATCAACAAAGTCGGCTAGCATCAGGCGATGTGCGGCGCATCTTGAGGTCAGGGAAAGCCCATGGCTAATTGCGACGACTTTCGGGCCCAGCTTGCGGGCTTCAGCCTGACAACGGCGGAGATCCTCTATCGTCTGCCCGACTATCCGCTTCTGCTGCAGAGTTTCGTCTGGCAGGACTATGATGTGCATCCCCGCTTCCCCCGCTTGAAGCATTTTCTGACGTTTTGGTCGCGCAATCTCGACGGCAAGCTGCACAGCGTGAAGGTGGCGCACAACCGACTGATCACGCCGGCCGAAGTGCGACTGGTCGACGGAGAGTTCCACTTGCATTGAGGGCCCTTGAGGGCCCCTTGGGTCAAAGACGGCGGCCCTTCAATCGGGCCGCAGCACCAGGCATTCCACCTTGAGTGCGCGCAACTCCTTGCAGGCGGAGGCGGCCGCTGGCCCATTGAAGCCGGCAAAACGGGCCCGATAAAACAGCTTGTCCCCCTGCTTTACGGGTTGGGTGATCGCGGCATGTTGGCCGACGACGGCGGTGGCGCGCTGGCGCACCCAGGCCAGCTGGCGCTGGGCCTCATCGGCACTGTGGAACGCGCCAATCTGGATCTCCATGCCAGCGCCCGCGGAATGGGGCACTGGCGCGGCGGCGGGCAAAGTTGGCTCCCCGCGTAAGGTCATGGTTTGCTCGCCGAGCGTGGAGGGCGCGCTGCCTCGGACCAGCCGCGGCTCAGCGACCAACACGGGCTGCGCCCGTGTCTCCAGGGCCGCGCGCGGCGGCGCGGCAGGGCTGTCGCTGGGGGCGCGTTGGGCGCGCCGATCCTCCGCCTCCGCTTGGGGGGCCTGGCCCAAGCTGCGCTCAATCAACGCCTCAAGGGTTGCTGCCGCCGGATAAGCCCCGCCGGCTTCGGCTTGCGCGCCCCTGCCGAGCAGGATGGGCCTCACCTGGGCCATCTCGATGTGGGGCGAGGCTGCGCCAGCTGCAGCTGGCTTTGCCGGTTCGGTTACTGGGATGGCCGGCAGCGCCGGCGCCGGACGGCGCCCGGCGGCTGGCGGGCGAGCAGCGGCAACTTTGCGGTCGGGCGCCGGCGCCGAGCCCACCGCCACCGCGCGCTTGCGCGTCTCCTCTGCTGCGCCTTTCTCGAGCCCGCTGTTGAGCAGGGCGCGCATGGTGGTGTTGCGCGCGGCCGCCGTCGCGCCACCAAACACCACGCCGATCACATGCTTGCGTCCGCGCCGGACCGAGGCCACCAGATTGAAGCCGGACGCGCGCGTATACCCTGTCTTTAGGCCATCGGTGCCCTGGTAATGCATCAGCAGGGTGTTGTGGTTGCGGAACGTCTCGCCCTTATAGGTGAAGGTGCGGGTGGCAAACAGCGCATAGTATTTGGGAAAATCATCGAGCAGGCGAAGGGCCAAGGTCGCCATGTCCCGTGCCGTCGTCACCTGCTCCTCGTCCGGCAGGCCCGAGGCATTTCGGAAAGTGGTGGCAGCCATGCCGATCTGACGTGCCTTCTCGGTCATCAGGCGGGCAAAGCGCTCCTCACTGCCGGCAATGTGTTCGGCCAGCGCGATGGCGATGTCATTGGCCGACTTGGTGATCAACGCCTTGATGGCGTCGATGACGGTGATCTCATCGCCCGGCTCCAGATCGAGCTTGGAGGGCGCCGCCGCGCTGGCATAAGCCGACATCTTGAGCTTGGTCTGGGTATTGAGCTTGCCCTGCTCGAGCCGTTCAAACACCAGATAAAGGGTCATCATCTTGGCCAGCGACGCGGGGTAGCGGGGCGCGTCGGCGGCATTTTGATAGAGGATTTGTCCACTGTTGGCGTCGAGCACCAGCGCGGCATGCTTGCCGCTCGCCGCAACGGGGCTCGTTGTGAGGCTTGCCAACAGGCTTGCGAAAATCCCCATGGCATAGGCACGCCATGGCCATAGCCGAGACCCAGGACCTACCAAATTCCCCTCTCCGTGCGCCCGCACGGCCGATGCGCCATGCCAAGGAGGCGGCCGCAGCGACGTGTGCCTGCCCGAGGGCAGCACCTGTTTTGGGCGTCTGTGAGGCGCTTAGCGCGCCGAGGTCATTCCTGCAGGGATGCTAGCGCTGGGAGGGTTAACAGCCTTTTGCCGCCCCGCCAGCGCTGCTCACAGATGTCGCATGCTGCATTGCAACAAAAGTTATTGACATTTTTTGTGCAGTGCATATATCGAGGGCGCAAAGTCATAGAGTTCCGGAAGTCCCGCATTCCCAACCCCCGCAGATATGAGCCCATAGGATCATTCCAATGCTGAAGAACATCGAAGATTTCCAGAAGTTCGGTCAATACAACGTCGATGCCACCATGAAGATGTATGGCGAGTGGAGCAAGGGCTGGCAGGCCATTGCCGCGGAGATGACGGACTACACCAAGCGCTCCTTCGAGGAGAGCTCGGCCACATTCGAGAAACTGCTGTCGGCCCGCTCTGTCGAGCAGGCCGTGGAAATTCAGTCCGGCTATGCGCGCCGTGCCTATGACGGCTATCTGCACCAGATCTCCAAGCTCGGCGGCATGTACGCCGAATGGGCGAAGGAAGCCTACAAGCCGGTGGAGAAAGCGCTGCAAAACGGCCGCTAACGGCGACCCTCGCCCAAGCGCGACGTCGCGGCGATTGCCGATCTCAAACGGCTCGGGGGGACCCTTGTTTCCCCCGAGTTTTTTTTGCGCCGGGGGCGGCGAGGTTGGATTTTGGCATCGTCTTTCCCAAATAAGGGACCGGCATGCGCTATGTTTGCCTAACGTGCCGGGCTATCGCAAAATGCCGCGTGATTTGCGCTGCCCGCTCGGGCCATGGACCGGGCTGGTGGGCACAGCTTGAACAACGGCTAGGACGGCAGGACCTCTCATGCGCATGGCCGGCAAGAACGGCTCACGGGGCGACGACGAAGGCAAGACCGGTCTTGTCACCAAGACACGGCCGAAAACCAAGAAGCCGAGCCTCTACAAGGTGCTTTTGTTGAATGACGACTACACGCCGATGGAGTTCGTCGTGCACGTGCTTGAGCGCTTTTTCAACAAGGGTCGTGAAGAAGCCACACGCATTATGCTGCATGTGCACCAAAAAGGGGTCGGCATCTGTGGTGTCTATACCTATGAAATCGCAGAGACCAAGGTTGCACAAGTGATGGACTTCTCCCGCCAGCATCAGCATCCTCTGCAATGCACCATGGAAAAGGAGTAACCTGAGACGTGCCCGCATTCTCCCAGAGCCTGGAAGCGGCGCTGCATCGCGCCATCGAACATGCCAACGATCGCCACCACGAGTACGCGACGCTCGAGCACCTGTTGCTGTCGCTCTTGGATGATCGAGACGCCTCGGCGGTGATGCGGGCGTGTTCGGTCGATCTCGACAGCTTGCGGGCGCGCATCACCGAGTATCTCGACAACGAGCTGGTTGGGCTGTTCGTGAAGGGATCGACGGACGCGCAGCCCACGACCGGCTTCCAGCGCGTCATTCATCGCGCCGTCGTGCACGTGCAGTCCTCGGGGCGGGAAGAGGTGACGGGTGCCAATGTGCTGGTGGCGATTTTCGCCGAGCGCGAGAGCCACGCAGCGTTCTTCCTGCAGGAGCAGGAAATGACCCGCTTCGATGCGGTGCAGTACATTAGCCACGGCATCGCCAAGCGGCCGGGCATGTCCGACCCCAAGCACGTGCGTGGTGTCGATGAAGAGCAGGAGGCCAGCGGCAAGGGCGACGAGAAAAAGCAAGCCCAGGACGCGCTCAACACCTATTGCGTCAATCTCAACAAGAAGGCCAAGAGCGGCCGCATCGATCCCCTGATCGGGCGCGAGAGCGAGGTGCTGCGGACCATCCAGGTGCTGTGTCGGCGGCAGAAGAACAATCCCTTGTTCGTCGGTGACCCCGGTGTCGGCAAGACGGCCATTGCCGAAGGTCTGGCGCGCAAGATCGTCAATGGCGACGTTCCCGAGGTGCTGAAGGATTCCACCATCTTTGCCCTCGACATGGGCGCGCTCCTGGCCGGCACGCGCTACCGCGGCGACTTCGAGGAGCGCTTGAAAGCCGTCATGAAGGAAGTGGAGAACTTCCCCGGCGCCATTCTGTTCATCGACGAGATCCACACCGTGATCGGCGCTGGTGCCACCTCCGGCGGTGCCATGGACGCCTCCAATCTGCTGAAGCCGGCGCTGCAGTCGGGTACCGTGCGCTGCATCGGCTCGACCACCTACAAGGAGTATCGCCAGCACTTCGAGAAGGATCGCGCGCTGGTGCGTCGTTTCCAGAAAATCGACATCAAGGAACCGACGGTGGAGGATTCCATCGAAATCCTGAGGGGCCTGAAGCCGGTCTTTGAGGAGTATCACAAGCTCAAGTACACCAACGAGGCGATCAAGGCGGCGGTGGAGCTGTCGGCCAAGTACATCAACGATCGCAAACTGCCCGATAAAGCCATCGATGTGATCGATGAGACGGGTGCCTCGCAGATGCTGGTGCCGGAGCACAAGCGCAAGAAAAAGATCACGGTCAAGGAGGTGGAGGCAACGGTTGCCACCATGGCGCGGATACCACCCAAGACCATCACCAAATCCGACGCCGAGGTGTTGGCCAATATCGACAAGGACCTCAAGCGCCTGGTGTTCGGCCAGGACAAAGCCATCGAGGCTCTGGCCAGCACCATCAAGCTGTCGCGTGCCGGCTTGCGCGAGCCGGAAAAGCCAATTGGCTGCTACCTGTTCTCCGGGCCCACCGGCGTCGGCAAGACCGAGGTTGCCAAACAACTGGCGGGGTTGATGGGCATCGAGCTATTGCGCTTCGACATGTCCGAATACATGGAGAAGCACACGGTGTCGCGCCTGATCGGTGCCCCTCCAGGCTACGTCGGCTTCGACCAGGGCGGACTTTTGACCGACGGCGTCGATCAGCATCCCCATAGCGTGCTGCTGCTCGACGAGATCGAGAAAGCACATCCGGATCTGTTCAATATTCTGCTGCAGGTGATGGACCACGGCAAACTCACCGATCACAACGGCAAGTCGGTGGATTTTCGCAACGTCATTCTGATCATGACCACGAACGCGGGAGCATCCGATCTGGCGCGGCCGCCGATGGGTTTCAACCGCACGAAGCGCGAGGGCGATGACTTGGAGGCCATCAACCGCATGTTCACCCCCGAGTTTCGCAATCGCCTAGACGCCGTCATCGCTTTCGCCGGGCTGCCGCACGAGATCATCATGAAGGTGGTGGAAAAGTTCGTG
The DNA here is from genome assembly GCA_963820375.1 of uncultured Alphaproteobacteria bacterium. Lineage (GTDB taxonomy): Bacteria > Pseudomonadota > Alphaproteobacteria > Rhizobiales > Hyphomicrobiaceae > AWTP1-13. The sequence goes on from CAWFZX010000006.1 coordinate 117,595, forward strand.
TTTCAGCTGGAGGCGCAGCTTGCCGATCGCGGCGTGACGATCGAGCTTTCCGAAGAGGCCGCGCGCTGGCTGGCTGACACGGGCTACGACGAAAAATTCGGCGCCCGGCCGTTGGCGCGCGTCATCCAGGAGCACATCAAAAAGCCACTGGCCGATGAGCTGCTGTTTGGCAAGTTGGAGCACGGCGGGACCGTGCGTGTCCTGGTCGAGGGCGAGGGCAGCGAGCGCAAACTGGCCTTTGAGTACATCCCCGCCGAACCCAAGCCCAAGCGGGTCAGGGAGGAGGACGGCGAGGACGACCTCGAGACGGAGGACGGCGAGGACGGCCCGGCCCTGGTCGAGGCCGCGCCGCGCAAGGCCCTGCCCGGCCCGAAGGATAGAAAAGAGCGGCCGCGACCGGGCGGCGGCACGGTGCCGAGCGTTCCACGCCGCAAGGACGAGTAGGGCGCCCCCCGGGAGGCTGCCAGCGCGGCCGTTAGCCGCGCTGGGCGTGCCACACGCGATAGCGCCCGTTGTCTGCCAAAACACAGACCTGGCGCAGGTGTTGAGCCAGCAGCTGCGCCAGGGGGAGCCGCCGCTGCAGCACGATCCGCAGGCAGCCTCCGCGCACGAGATGCGCCGGCGCCTCAGCAACGAGCTCCTCGAGAGCCGCATGGCTCTCCCTCATCCCCTGATGCAGCGGTGGATTGGAGAGGATGGCATCGTAGAGCGCCCCGCCGGTCTGGCTTAAGGACGAGGCCAGGAGTGCGCGGCCGGCGGGGACGTTTTCCCTTACCGCCAGCAGAGCCAGGCTGTCATGGTCGATCATATCGAGACCGATGCCGGGCAGCTGTGGCAGCGCCGCGCCGATCACACCGGAACCGCAGCCGAAGTCGGCGATGCGTGCGCCGGCGGACAAGGGCGGCAGCACGTCGAGGAGCAGTGCGGTGCCTTCATCGAGGAGGCCGGCCGCAAACAGACCCGGATAGGTCACCCAGGGGCGGATCCGGCCGGCGATGTTAAGAGGGGTCACGCGGCGCCATTGGCCAAGGTCTGGGCGCAGCTGCGCAAGCTGCTTCGGGCCGGCGCGCAGCCAGCACGCGTCCGTGGCCGCGCTGGGCGATGGTCTCAAGGGTGCCGGTGCCGCAAAGTCCTTCCAGCATGGCCGCTGCCGAACGGATGCCTTCGTCGTTGCCGCCGTAGAGCAACAGCAAAGCCTCCGGGCCGAGCACGCTCAACACCGCATGGGCCGCCATCTCCTGCTCGTCCTTGGCCTTGGCGAGGCGCATGATGGCAAGGTCGAACGGTCCCGCCGGCGGCCAGGCTTGTGCGGATCCACCGGCCTGGAGGCGGCGCTGCCAAAGCGCGCAGGCGACGCCGCGTGCGGCAAGCATGGCCGGCAATCCGCCCGAGGGATTGGCAAGCAGAATCCGGCCCGAGAGGTCGACGGCGTCCAGGCTGCGTCCGATCAAGGCATCTGCGGCCGCATCCGGATCGTGCGCCCAGCGGCTCATTGAGCCGCCAGGGCCCTTTTTATTTTCTCGGCATTTGCCGCGAGCACTTCCGGCTTTTCCATTTTGGAGGTGTGCGGGCCGAGCGTGACGCCCTCGCGCCGCGGCAGCACATGAAAGTGCAGGTGGAAGACCACCTGGCCACCGGCCTGTTCGTTGAATTGCTGCACGGTGATGCCGTCGGCGTTGCAGGCTTTCATGATCGCCAGCGACACCTTCTGCACGGTCTTCATGCAGGCGGCGAGCTGGGCCGGATTGGCATCGAGCACATTGCGCGCCGGCGTCTTCGGCACCACGAGGGTGTGGCCCTCGCAGCGGGGCATGATGTCCATGAAGGCCAGAGTTTCGTCATCTTCATACACTTTGTGTGAGGGCAACTCGCCGCGCAAAATCTTGGCGAAAATATTGTTGGCATCATAGTTACGCATGCATTGCTCCCGCGCAGGGCCGCTTGGCGTTTGATCTGTTGCAGGCAGCTTGCGGCGCGTCAAGCGGGCAAGCAGCGCCGGCAGCGGCGAAGGCATGCCGGTGCGCCAGCATCAGCTTGGATCGGCAACCGTGGCAGCGGCTCGTCGGTAGCGCGCCGCGCCGAAGCGGCTAAGGGATGCTTTACCTCCCGCCGCGGTTGTTTGCCGTCATTAGGCGAAAGCCAACACCCTTGTGCGAGAAAGAGGCCTCGCTCGCCAGAGCGCAAATTGGCAAACGACCGCGCTTGGGTTCGCCCCACAGCGCGGCGCTTCGAGGGCAGGTGGTGCGTCATGACGGGCGCTGCATGCAGTGCGCGGCGCAGCGATACGCTGGTCGCAGCGGCAGTTCTGATTTTGCTGCTTGCCGGCTGGTTGCACGGTCTCGGCGTCAGCGGGCTGCAACTCATCTGGAGCCTGCGCTCTGAGCTCGTATCCGCTGAGCCGGCTCAGGTCCCCTTCGCTGCGGGACCCTTGCGGAAGGGTGCATACTCGGCGAGTTCCTTGCCGGCGGCATCGACGTAGGCGCGCTCGCGCTTGAGGTAGTCGGCAATGGCGCGGCGCAGGCTCGGATCGGCGATGAAATGCGCCGAATAGGTGCTGGTCGGCAGGTAGCCGCGGGCCAGCTTGTGCTCACCCTGCGCGCCAGCCTCGACGCGTGCCAGCTTGTGGCTGATGGCAAATTCGATCGCTTGATAGTAGCAGACCTCGAAATGCAGGCAGGGATGGTGCTCGATGGCGCCCCAATAGCGGCCATACAAGCAATCGCCACCGATGAGATGCAAGCCGCCGGCGATCGGCTTGCCGCCGCGGCTGACCATGACGATGAGGCAGCGCTCGCCCATGGCCTGCCCCAACAGCGAGAAAAACTTCCGGTTGAGGTAGGGCCGACCCCACTTGCGTGACCCGGTTTGCATGTAAAAGGTGAAGAAGGCGTCCCAGCTCGCCTCGGTGATGTCGGCGCCTCTCAGCCACGCCACCTCAAGGCCGCCGCTGACGGCCTGCTCGCGCTCCTTGCGCACGGCCTTGCGCTTGCGCGAGGCCAGCGAACTGAGGAAATCCTCAAAGCCGCTATAACCGGCATTGCTCCAGTGGAATTGCTGATCGGTGCGCTTGAGGAAGCCCCTGTCGCCGAGCCTCGACCATTCGGCCTCGGTCAGAAAGGTGAGGTGGAGGCCGGAAAGATCGTTGCGCTTGACGAGTTCGACGGCGGCCGTCGCCAGCAGCATGGCATTGGCGTCCGCTTCCGGGCCGGGCCGCACCAACAGCCGCCGGCCTGGCACGGGCGTGAACGGCACGGCGATCTGCAGCTTTGGGTAATAGCTCCCCCCCGCCCGCTCGTAGGCCTCCGCCCAGCCGCGGTCGAACACATACTCACCCTGGCTGTGCGATTTCAGGTAGCAGGGGGCGCAGGCCGCCAGCGGTGCCTCGCCGCCGGTCTTGAGCGTGAGATGCTGCGGCAGCCAGCCGCTGCGGGCACCGACGCTGCCGGCATCCTCCAGGGCTTTGAGAAAGGCGTGCGCCAGGAAGGGATTGAAAGTTGCGGGCTGCGGATTGGCACAGGCGTCCCAGGCCTCCGGGGCAATGTCGGCAATCCGGGGTGTCACTTCGACCCGGGCATCACATGGTCTGCTTATGGCCATCAGTAAATCGCAGGCGAGGTCCTCATGGGCGTCTGTGGCGCCCAAATGTGTGGTGCGGGGCCAAGGATCACATGCTGAGGCCCTCGGCACAACGGCCGTTGCAGGGGCCGGCACCCCCATCAGGACATAGCAGCCGCGCCTGCCGCTAGGCCCGACTCGAAGATCGGCGCATCCGCCCAGCGTGCCGCCGCGGCGCGCTCCTTGGCCGTGCGCACCGTCCAGGTAAAGAGCAGGTGATCGGGTGCGTGCTGGGCCAGCCAAGCCTTGGCGGCCTCGAGCATGCGCACCTCCACGGCAAAGAAGCTGATGCCCGGCGGCGCTCGTTTGAGGAGCGCGGAGACGGCGGCGTTCTGTCCCGCTACGCTTGGTCCAGCCCACCAATTGGCCGCCAGCTGATGGCTGCCAAGCACGATGCCGCGCGGAATGGCCGGCGCCAGCTTGGCGAGCTCGAGCACAACGGCGCGATCGAACGACATCAGGGCGATTGGGCCGCGATAGTCTGTGGCCGCGGCGGCGACGGCCGCCAGAAAGTGTTTTGGCATCCGCCTGCTGCTCTTGATCTCGACCAACAACGGCACCCGCGCATCGACCAGCTGTAGGAGATCGCGCAAGCTGAGGATGGCGATGTCCTGGTCTTTGTAGCGCAGCTGGCTGAGCTCAGCGGGCGTGCGGGCGGCGATGCGCCCGCGCGCGGCCACCAGGCGGTCGAGCGTGGCATCATGGAACACCATCGGCGTGCCGTCGCGCGCCGGCTGCACATCGCACTCGATGCCGTAGTCGTTGTCAATCGCGGCCAGAAACGCGGGTGCCGTATTTTCGATCAGCCCGCGGCGTTTATTGTGCAGCCCACGGTGCGCGATCGGCCGCACAAAAACGCGGCGATCGAGCCCCACGGCCGGGCCGCCCGGCGGGGAGCTCGGTCTAGGATTGGTCGCCACTTTGGCCATCCTCGCCCCATCGCGCCCGGTTTTGTTCGATCATTTCCGGCCCGCCTTCTGTGCACAGCAGGCGCCCTCTGCTAGAGAGGGGCTGCCCTGGCACTTCGGCCAGCGCGCTGGCCCTAGTACCGTCCTTCCGTTTGCGAAAGAAGGCACAATGATGCACCCCACGCTTACGTGTCGGCCCGCAGCCCTGGCCGTCGGCGCTGCCGCGCTCCTGTCATCCGCGGCGACATCGATCGCCGGGCCGCAAGTAACGCTGGCACCGCACCGAGCCATCTACGAAATGACACTGGCTGAGGCGCGCGGCGGAGCGGGTGTGACGGCCGTCCTGGGCCGCATGGTCTACGAACTGACCGGGTCGGCTTGCGAGGGCTACACCCAGAATATGCGATTCGTCACGCAGATGACCAATCAGAAGGGAACTGCGACGCTTACGGACTTACGCTCCTCGAGTTGGGAGGAAGGCAGCGGCAAGCGCTTTCGTTTTAACTCCAGCCAGTTTCGCGACGAGAAGCCCACCGAGGCGACCGCCGGTGACGCGGCACGTGCCAATGCTGCCGACGCGGCCAAGGTCGAACTGACCAAGCCGGTGAGCAAGCATCTGGCCCTGCCGCAGCGCGTCTATTTCCCAATCCAGCATTCGATCGCCCTGCTTGATGCCGCCAGAACGGGCAAGCGGTCCTTTCGGGCCGATCTCTACGATGGGTCCGAAAAAGGCGAGAAGGTCTATGACACCATCTCCATGATCGGGCGGGTGGTTCCGGCCGGTGGCAATCGCAAGTTGGCGCAGGTCAAGAACGCCGAGCGGCTCGACAGCATTGCCGCCTGGCCGGTCTCGATCGGCTACTTCGAGCCGAACTCCGACCGCAGCGACGCGGTACCGGTCTACGAGCTGACGTTTTGGTTCTTTGCCAACGGTGTCAGTCGCAAGCTGTTCATCGATTACGGCGAGTTCGCAATTCAGGGTGAGCTGGCGCAGATCACCTTTCACGAACCAAGTAAGTGCGAGGCGGGCAAGTAGGGCCGCCGCCGCGGGCGGCCGATCTGTGGCCCTCGCTCGCGCGGCGGCGTCTCACGGCCACAACCAGGCTGCGCCGCGCACGCCGCTGGCATCGCCCCAGCGCGGCGGCTTGACGATGACGCTGGTATCGCGGGCCAGGATATGGGGGGCCATCAGCCCAGGCAGGCAGGCGTAGAGGTGCTGAAGCTGCGACAGCCCTCCGCCGAGCACGACCACCTCGGGATCGAAGATGTTGACCACCTGGGCAAGCCCGCGCGCCAGGCGGCTCGCGTGCCGCTGCAGCGAGGCGCCGGCAGCGGCACTGCCAGCGTCAGCCGTGGCGGCAATGGCGGCCGCCGAAAGCGCCGCCCCCGTATGCTTGAGGTGATCGGCTTCGAGGCCGGGCCCCGAAACCCACCTCTCCAGACAACCGCGGCGGCCGCACCAGCACAGTGGTCCGGGATGCTCGCTGGCTTCGGCCCAGGGCAGCGGATTGTGCCCCCACTCGCCGCCGGTCCCGCGCGGCCCGTCGATCAGCTTGCCTTCGAAGATCAGGCCGCCGCCGCAGCCGGTCCCAAGGATGACACCAAACAGCGAGCGGGCGCCGGCGCCGGCGCCGTCCACCGCCTCCGACAGGGCAAAGCAGTTGGCATCATTGGCGAGGCGAACGGGCATGTTGAGGACCTGGGCGAGGTCGTGCGCGAACGGCCTGCCGTTCAGCCAGGTGGAATTGGCGTTCTGCACGCCGCCGCCGCCGGGCGCGATCGAGCCCGGCATGCCGATGCCGACGGTCGCCGAGCCGCCGGCCAATTGTTGCAGGGTGCCCACCATCTCAACAATGGCGCGCAGCGTGGCGGCGTAGTCGTGCTGCGGCGCGGGGAGGCGATGCTGCGCCAGGCTGGCGCCGGTTCGGTCCAGGACCACGCCGGCGATCTTGGAGCCGCCAAGGTCGATGCCCAGGCGCAAGCGGGCCACCTCAGCGGGCATCGGCAGCGTCCAACAGAGCCAGAGCTGGGCCGATGGTTTCAGGCGCAACATGGCTGTTGGCCGCGAACGTGAGCAGCAGTGATTCGTCGGCGGCCAGATAGCTCAAGACGGCACTGAGAACCTCCCCTGTGCCGACGCGGGCGGCAAGGTCGGCCGGTTGCAAGCCCGTCAGGGCGAGGAACCGCGCCAGGCGCTCGGCGTCAGCGGCGAGAAACGCAAGCCCTTGCGCGGCAATTGTTTCCGCCGTTTCGCGGTCAATCCGGCGCGGGCTTTCTGTGGACTTAAGCATGTTGGCTTTTACGCCTGCTTCGGGGCCAGTGGGGGGGTCATCTTAAACAGTTGGTTAGCTGTTCTGAAGCAAAGTCGACTGCCAGAGCCGCGTAGAATCGGTGCAGGAGTACGCGGAGCGGGAGAGCGGGCCGCCGCATGACGTATCAGGAAAGCATGAGGGCCATCGCCGGCCGGCAGCCTGAGGCGCGCCAGCTCCGCAAGACCGTGCTGATCGTCGAGGACAACGAGCTCAACATGAAGCTCTTCCACGATCTGCTCGACGCGCACGGCTATCGCACCCTGCAGACGCGAACCGGCATCGAGGCCCTGAAGCTGGCGCGAGAGCACCGGCCGGACCTGATCTTGATGGACATCCAGCTGCCGGAGGTTTCCGGCCTGGAAGTAACGAAGTGGTTGAAGGACGACGAGGAGCTGCGCGAGATCCCAGTGATTGCGGTGACGGCGTTTGCCATGAAGGGTGACGAGGCGCGCATCAGACAGGGCGGCTGCGAGGCCTACATCTCCAAGCCGATCTCGGTGGTGACGTTTCTCGCGGCCGTACGCCAGTACCTCGGAGAAGCGTGAGAGAGCCTGCGGTCCGGTAGCGTAAAGGTGTGTCTGATGACTGCCCGCGTTTTGGTCGTTGACGACATTCTCGCCAACGTCAAGCTTCTGGAGGCCCGGCTCAACGCCGAGTACTTCGAGGTGCTGACCGCGCGCAGCGGCGAAGAGGCGCTTGGCGTGGTGCGCTCGAGCCCCGTCGATGTGGTCCTGCTCGACGTCATGATGCCGGGCATGGACGGTTTCGAGGTCTGCCGGCAGATCAAGAGTGTCGCGGCGACCGCGCAGCTGCCGATCGTCATGGTCACCGCGCTCGACCAGGCTGCCGACAAGGTGCGGGGGCTGCAGGCTGGCGCGGACGATTTCCTAACCAAGCCGGTCGATGACATTGCCCTCATTACGCGGGTGAAGAACCTGGCGCGTCTCAAAGCCCTAAGCGATGAGATGCTGTTGCGCATGACGACGAACGCGGATTTCAAGCCGCTGCCAAATGCCGAGATCGCCGGCCTGCCGGCGGACGCTGGCGGCCGCATCCTGCTGGTCGAGGATCAGCCGCGAGTGGCGCAACGGCTGCTGTCCTGCCTCGGGCCGCTGCATCGGCTTGACACCCAAACCGATCTGCAGGCGGCGATGTTGCGGCTGAGCGAGCAACCTTACGATCTGCTGATCGTCAGTCTCAGCCTGGCGCAGGCCGACGGCCTGCGGCTGTGCGGCCAAGTCCGTTCGCTGGAGCGAACGCGGCATCTGCCGATCATCGTCTTGGTTGAATCAAGCGCGGAAGGGCGCCTTTTGCGCGCCCTTGACATGGGCGTCAACGACTACCTGACCCGCCCGATCGACCGCAGCGAGCTGGCGGCGCGCGTGCGCACGCAAATCCGGCGCAAGCGGCATTGCGACTATTTGCGCGATCGGCTCGAAGAAAGCGTGGAACTTGCCGTCACCGACGCGCTCACCGGCCTTAGCAACCGCAGATACATGGAGGCGCATCTGAAGGCGCTGGAGGCCGCCGCGCGCGTTGCTGGCCAGCCGCTGTCGCTGCTGCTGACCGACGTCGACAACTTCAAAGCCATCAATGATACCTACGGCCACGCCGCGGGTGACAACGTGCTGCGCGAATTGGCGGCGCGCCTGCGCCGCAACACGCGCGCCATCGACACCGCCTGCCGGCTGGGCGGCGAAGAATTTGTCATCCTGATGCCGGCCACGAGCCTGACGGATGCCTGTCAAATCGGCGAGCGCGTCCGCCACTCGATTGCCTGCGAGCCCTTTCTGATTAACCGCGATACCAAAATCCCCGTCACCGCCAGCGTCGGCATCGCCAGCCTCGAAGGCCACCACGACACCTTGCAACGGCTCTTGGAGCGCGCAGACACGGCGCTCTATGCCGCCAAAAAAGAGGGTCGCAACCGGGTTGTTGCCGACGCCGCATAGCTGGCGGTCTTGAACGCATAGCTGGTAAGTGATTGGAACAACAGCCGGTTCTAGCGGCAAGGGCGCCGTGTCGGCAGCCGCAGGCGGCGCCTTGCTTGGCAGGCGAGCGGCTTGGGCGCCGCAGGCTTCCAAACCAAGCTATTGGGAGGATTGCCTTTTGGCTGCCGATCTGCTTTCTTGCCAAGGGGTAATTGCGGGAGGAGGGATCAGCGGGATTTGGTGCAGCGCGCCGCAGCGGCGCCGCATCTTCTAACCAACAATTCGAATCCTCACGGATTTTCAGGTCCGCCGCATCTCCTGAGACCCGTGAGGTGTGATCGTCCATAAGCGGCTAGGAGTGGCCTCCTCTTGTTATGCCGCCCACGGACGATCGAACGCCAGGTCTGGCCAACGCCCTCTTTGGTCCACGACTTGGCAGGCCGGTGTTCGTGGCTGCTCGGACTTCTACCCCGCTGCCGATGTCAGTCACGGACCCGGCCACCAATTTCCCCGAAACTGGCTCCCAGAAACTGGCCCAGAAACTGGCCAAGCTGTCGCGGTCTGCTGGCGCGCGCGTTTTCAGACTGATCGGGGCCAGCGCCTGCCGGCGCTGGAGGGTGGGGGTGGCGGTCGGCGCCACGGTGCGTCCGCAGCTAAGCTGCGGCAGGCTATTTGATCTTCGTTTCCTTGAAGGCGACGTGCTTGCGGGCAACCGGATCGTACTTTTTGAACGAAAGCTTCTCGGTCGCCGTGCGCGGGTTTTTCTTGGTGACATAGAAAAAGCCGGTTCCCGCCGTGCTCAGCAGCTTGATTTTTTGGGTGACGGGTTTGGCCATGGCGATGTCTCCGCAGCAGTGATCGGGCGGCACTCTATTCCGTCGCGACGGTTAGTCAAGCGCTGCCTCGGCGGTGATCAGATCGCGCCGGTAGCTGCCGCTGCGGCGATGATAGAACGGCACCGGGAAATCCCTGGCTTGCAGGGCGCCCGCAGCAACCCGTTCGCCGAGATCCTCAAGCACGACCCGGGTGATATTCGGCAGCTCCAGGCCACGCGCCTGCGGGATGGAATGCCATTCCAGATCGGAGAGTTCGCCGTCGGCCACCGCCACGCGATGCACGATGGCCTCCGCCGGCGCACAAAAGAAACGCGTGTCGTAGCGCCGCGGCCGGCCGGGCGGCGTAATGGCGCGTGCAAAGAAGGTCAACTGTGCCAGGGCGGGAGCAAAGCCAGCGGCGTAGAACGGCCGCCATGCCGCTGCCTTGTGGGCGACCGGTCGAGGCAGCGGCCTGCCGATCAAGAGGCCCGCCTCTTCGAAGGTCTCCCGCACGGCGGCCAGCGCCAGGGCCCGGGCTCTGGCCTCGCTCGGGGTCCCCTTCATTGAGACCATCAGTTTTTTCAGGTCGGTGGCCTTGATGTCGTGCTCAACCGCAACCTGGCGGTCGGCGCGGTCGACCCGTCCTCCCGGAAACACGTAGCGGCCGGGCATGAACACCATATCTGGGCGCCGGCGGCCTAACAGCACGCGCGCCTCACCCGAGGTGGTGTCGACGATGATAAGTGTCGCCGCATCGCGCGGCCGCAGCGCCCGTGCTTTCGGCGCCGCGCCGGACGCCGACCCTGCCTGCTGGTCTGTCATGCCAATTCGTGCCTCGGCGCGACACCGTCACTCGGTCTTGCCCGGTGCGTCAAGTCTCCGCGTGATTGAAACCAGCATCGGCGCTGGCAAAAGAAGGGCATTCAGCGGCGCGCGTTGCGCCGATCCCTAAAGGAACGGCGGCGGCCCTTGCCCGCGGCGGCGGCGGTGAGGCGGCTCCCGGGCGAGAGCATTTCGAACCGCAGGGCTCCCGCCGAAGGCACGGCCTCGATGAGACGCACGCGGACCGCGTCGCCGAGCCGATAAGCCTCGCCGGTGCGGTCGCCGACGAGGGCATGCAGGGCCTCCTGATGCCGGTAGTAGTCTTGGCCAATGGTGGCTGCGGGCACGAAGCCGTCGGCGCCCGTCTCCGACAGCCGCACGAACAGTCCGACGCGCGTGACCCCCGAGACGCGGGCCGCGAACTCGGCGCCGACGCGCTCGCTCAGGTACTCTGCGATCAGCCGGTCCATGGTGTCGCGCTCGGCTGCCATCGCCCGCCGCTCGCTGTCGGATATGGCCGCAGCGATCTCGCGCAAGTGCGCGACCTCCTCGTCGCTGCTGCCGCCGGCGCCCAATGCCAGCGTGCGGATCAGCGAGCGATGCAGCATCAGGTCGGCGTAGCGTCGGATCGGCGAGGTGAAATGCGCGTAGCGGTTGAGATTGAGGCCGAAGTGGCCGAGGTTCTCGGCCGCATAGGCGGCCTGGGACTGGGAGCGCAGCACGACCTCGTTGACGAGATCCCGCGCCGGCATGGCTCTGGCATGTTGCAGCACACGGTTAAAGTCGCCAGCGCGCGGCAGCGCCGAGCCTGGAAGTTTCAGCCCGAGGCTATCCAGGAATTCGCGTAAAGCGACGAGCTTCTCCTTGGCTGGCGGTTCGTGCACGCGATAGATCACGGCGGCACGCATCTGTGCCAGCGTTTCGGCGGCAGCGACGTTGGCCTGGATCATGAACTCTTCGATCAGCCGGTGTGCCTCGAGGCGCTCGGGAGTGGTCACGCGGGCGACCCGGCCTTGGCCATCAAGCACCACCTTGCGCTCGGGCAAGTCGAGATCGAGAGGTTCGCGGCGGTCGCGGGCGGCGGCAAGGGCGCCATAGGCCCCCCACAGCGGTTTTAGGACCTTGTCCAGCAGAGGTTGGCACTTCTCGCCCGGCCGACCATCGATGGCGGCCTGCGCTTCCTCGTAGGTGAGCTTGGCGGCCGAGCGCATGATGGCGCGAAAAAAGCTGTGGCCGCGTTTGTTGCCCTGAGCGTCGATGCTGAGGCGCACGACGAGACAGGGGCGCTCCTGGCGCTCCTGCAAGGAACACAGCTCATTGGAGATCTTTTCCGGCAGCATCGGCACGACGCGGTCCGGGAAATACACCGAGTTGCCGCGCAGGCGTGCTTCATGATCGAGGCGGCTGCCGGAACGCACGTAATGCGCCACATCGGCGATGGCCACGTGCACGATCCAACCGCCGGCGTTGCCCGGCGCGCTATCGGCTGCCGCGTGTACCGCATCGTCATGATCGCGCGCATCGGTGGGATCGATGGTGATGAGATCGAGGTGGCGCAGGTCGCTACGTCCCGACAGCGTCGGCGGCTCGAGCTTGGCAACCTCGGCCAACACGTTGGCGGGGAAATCGTCTGGAATGCCGTGCGCGTGCACGGCGATCAGGCTGATTTTGCGCTGGTCGTGTGGATTGCCGAGCGCTTCCAGCACGCGCGCTTGCGGCAGGCCGTAGCGACCGGCGCGTAGCAGGTCGAAGCGGACAAGATCACCGTCCTTGGCCTCGCCTTCATCGCCCGGTTGGATCGGCCATTCCTTGAGTTCCTTGCGGTCGATCGGATCGATCACGCCACCGCCTTTGGCATGCTTGCGAAAAATGCCAAGCTGGCGCCGTTTTTCTTTCGGTAGCCGTTTGATGGGCTCGGCTTCGTAACGGCAGCCGGCGACATCGTTGCCGGCGAGCCGGGTCAAGCGAGCCAGGATGCGGTCGCCGGCTCCGAGCGCCGCCAACGATGCGCCCGGCGCGCGCCGCGGCAACAACACCAGCGCGCGCGGCTTTTCACCTTCGGCCGGGTCCCAGACGGCGGGCTCGGCGACCAGCTCGCCGTCGGCATCGCGCGCAACGATCTCGAGAACGGCCACCGGGGGCAGTTGACCGCGCTCCTTGAAGGTCTTGCGGTTGCCGCTGAGGAGACCGGCGGCGGCCATTTCCGCCAGGAGCTTTTTCAACGCCGGGCGATCGCCGCCTCGGATCGAGAAGGCGCGTGCGATCTCGCGCTTGCCGACCTTGCCGGCGGCGCCGCGCACGAATTCAAGGATCTGGTCTTTGCTTGGCAGTCCGGCGGCGGGCCGGGGTTCTTTGAGCTTGCGCGACACCGTCTCGCCGGGTCCTTGTCTCGTCGCCTATTCCGCCGCCTCGCGCGTGCCACTGGCCTTTTTCGCCTTGCTCGTGGCCGCTTTCTTGGCGGGCTTGCCGGCGGGCTTTTTGGCGGGGTTGCGGGGCGGGTCGGCGGCGGTGGCCGGCTTGGTGGTCTTGCTGGTGGTCTTGCTGGTCTTGGCGCGGCGGCCCTTGGGCTTGCTTGGCCCTTTGGCGATGCGCTCGGCGATCAGCGCAATGGCCTCGTTAATGTTGAGCGTGGCTGGATCCTTGGACCGCGGCAGCGTGGCGTTGACGTCGCCGTGCTTCACGTAAGGACCATAGCGGCCGGAAAGCACTTGCACCTTGCCGCCTTCGCTCGGATGCTCGCCGAGCTCCTTCAGCACGGTCGGCGCGGCGCGCTGGAAGCGTCCCTTGCCGGTGCCCGCCTTCTTCTCGGCCAGTAGCACCACGGCGCGATTGATGCCGATCGAAAACACCTCCTCGACCGAGGGCAGGTTTGCATAGGTGCCGTCGTGCAGAATGAAGGGCCCGTAACGGCCGATGCCGGCCGTGATCGGATTGCCGCTTTCCGGATGCAGGCCGATCTCACGCGGCAGCGCCAGCAGTTGCAGGGCTCGCTCCAGATCGAGGGTCGCCGCATCGATGCCGCGTGGAACGGAGGCCCGCTTGGGTTTCTCGTCGCCTTCTGCTTCGGCGAGCTGCACGTAGGGACCGAAGCGGCCACTGCGCAATGTCACCGGCAGGCCGGTCTTGGGATCTTGACCCAGCAGCTTGCCCTCAGGCGTCGAGGCCTCCGGCGCGCCGTTCTGGGTATCGGAAAATTGGCGTGTGTAGCGGCAGTCGGGATAGTTGGAGCAGCCAATAAAGGCACCGAACTTGCCGACCTTGAGGCTGAGCCGCCCGGCCGCGCAGTTGGGACACTGGCGCGGGTCCCCGCCCTCGGGCTTGGCTGGGAAGATGTGGGGCCCCAGGATCTCGTTTAAAGCCTCCAGCACCTCGCCGACACGCAGGTCCTTGATCTCATTAACGGCACCAGTGAACTCGCGCCAGAAGTCGCGCAGCACATCCTTCCACTCGAGCTTGCCGTCCGAAATGAGATCGAGCTTCTCCTCCAGGTCGGCCGTAAAGTCGTATTCGACGTAGTGCTTGAAAAAGCCTTCCAGGAAGGCGGTGACAAGCCGGCCCTTGTCCTCCGGGATCAGGCGTTTCTTGTCGATGCGGACGTAATCGCGCTCCTGTAACACGGCCAGCGTCGAGGCGTAGGTGGAGGGCCGACCGATGCCAAGCTCTTCCATGCGCTTGACCAGCGTTGCTTCGGTGAAGCGTGGCGGCGGCTCGGTGAAATGCTGCTTTGCCTCGATGCCGCGATCGTTCAGCATGTCGCCCTGGGCGAGCGGCGGCAAACGGCGGCTATCCTCCTCCTCCGCCTCCTCGCTTTTGCCGTTGCGAGCCCGGTCGTCGCGGCCTTCCTCGTAGAGTTTGAGAAAACCCTCAAACAGCACCACCGACCCCGTGGCCCTCAGCCCATAAGCTTTGCCATCCTGGCCGCTGACCGCGATCTCCGCGCTGGTCTGTTCCAGCTCTGCGGATGCCATCTGACTGGCCACCGCCCGCTTCCAGATCAGCTCGTACAGGCGCGCCTGGTCGCGGTCCAAGCGGCGCGCGACGGCCTCGGGTCGGCGCCGAACGTCGGTCGGGCGGATGGCCTCGTGCGCCTCCTGGGCATTCTTGGCTTTGGTCTTGTATTCGCGGATGAAGGGGGGAAGGTAGCGGGGCGAGTAGTCCTGCTCGACCAGTCGGCGAATGCCAGCGATGGCCTCCGGGATGATGGTGACGCCGTCGGTTCGCATGTAGGTAATGAGGCCGGTGGTCTCGCCGTCGAGTTCGACCCCCTCATACAAGCGCTGCGCCACTTGCATGGTTTGCTTCGCCGAGAAACCAAGCTTGCGGGAAGCCTCCTGCTGCAGGGTCGAGGTCGTGAAGGGGGCATAGGGATTGCGCCGCACCGCCTTCTTCTCGACCGAGGTGACGCGGAATGGTCGCCCTTCGATCGCCGCCTTGATGGCGTGGGCGGTCGAGGCATCCTTGATGTCGAGCCGATCGAGCTTGCGGCCGGCGATGCTGCTCAGGCGGGCGCGAACATCCTCGGCCCTCGCCGTCGTCAGGAGCGCCTCGATGGTCCAATATTCTTGGCTCTTGAAGGCTTCGATTTCGGCCTCGCGGTCGCAAACGAGGCGCAGCGCCACCGATTGCACACGCCCCGCCGAACGTGCACCGGGCAATTTCCGCCAAAGCACTGGCGACAGGGTGAAGCCGACGAGGTAGTCCAGGGCGCGGCGGGCCAGGTAGGCCTCCACCAAAGGCGCATCGATGGCGCGCGGGGTCTTAAAGGCCTCCAGGACGGACTGCTTGGTCACGGCATTGAAGGTGACCCGTTCGACCGGAACGCCCTTTTTGAGCGCTTTCTTGTCCTCCAGGATGCGCAGAATATGCCAGGAAATGGCCTCTCCCTCGCGGTCGGGGTCGGTGGCCAGGATCAGCTTGTCGGCCGTTTTGACGGCGTCGGCGATCTCGCGCATGACCTTGGTGGATTTGCCGTCCACATCCCAATGCATGGCGAAGTCCTTGTCGGGCTCGACGGAGCCGTCCTTCGACGGCAAGTCGCGCACGTGCCCGTAGGACGCCAGCACCTTGTAGCTGGAGCCGAGGTACTTGTTGATCGCCTTGGCCTTGGCGACCAATTCGACAATGACGACGTTCATGAAAGGTCTCTGCGGCAGCGCCGACCCAGGCCCTCTGGGCGGCCGCTCGATCCTGCCCTGTTGGCACGTTGCCCGATTGGCGGCGAGAACATGGTGGATGCAATGGGGCGTGTCAAACATCGGGCCGTGGTAATTTTCCGCCCAAAATCCCTCATAGTGAATGATTATCGATTATTTGTATGAGTTTCTGCGGATTCCGCCCATGCAGAGAGGCGTTGGCGGAGGCGGCTTGCGCAAAGGACGGGGGCCGGCGTCCCGGAGGCGGAGCGGCAGGCAATGCCCTCGGCGGCGCTGGACCGGCCAAGCTCAGGCCTCCTGTCAGGGGTGGTCCAGCAGGAAAGGCCCGTGGTCTCAGGGGCGCTGGCAGGAAAAAAGCCACGGGGGGGGTGTGGTGGGGCGGAATGAGCCATCGCCTGGGAGGCCCACAGGGCGCGGGGGCTCCCAGGGCGGCAACCAGGGCAGCACCTGGGCAGGCGGCGGGCGCGCCCGGCCGGCACCTCTTGCGCTGTCGCCGGCAGAGCCTCCAATCAGGGCCTTGCGCCGATCCGCGCCTCCTCACCGTTCAAGAGACGGCGGATGTTGGCGTGGTGTTTGACGACGATCAGCCCTGCCATCGCCACAATGAAGAACAGGCCGGCCTGGCCCAGCAGCACATAATAGATCACCACGGCGCCCGTGCCACTGAGGGCCGCCAGCGAGGAATAGCGCCAGCCTGCCGCCACTGCCGCCCACACCAAGCAGAACAGCACGGCGGCGGGCCAATGGGCGGCGAGCAGCACGCCGATGAAGGTGGCAACGCCCTTGCCGCCAGAAAAGCGCAGCCAGACCGGAAACAGATGCCCCAGCAAGGCACCGAGGCCGGCGACATAGGCAAGCCGATAGGCCTCGAATGCCACAAATTGCTTGGCGACGGCGGCGACCAGAAGGACGGCAACGGTCCCTTTCAGGAGGTCGAGCAGCAAAGTGGCCGCCGCCAGTCCTTTATGCCCGGTGCGCAAGACGTTGGTGGCGCCAATGTTGCCCGAACCGATGCTGCGCACATCCCCCAGGCCCGCCGCACGCGTCAGCAGCAATCCGAACGGCAGCGAGCCCAGCAAATAGCCCGTCAGCAAAGCCAACACAGCATAGAATGTGAAGATGAGGCCCATTCCCCGGCTCGGACTGCCAGTCGCGTCAGCTGCGGTCGGCGCCAGCGTATTGGTAGGCGAGGTTGCCGGCAACCATGGTGTTGAGGACGCGGCCCTGCATCCTGCTCTCATCGAAGGGCGAGTTTTTCGAGCGGGCTTTCAGCTGGACCTTGTCGACCACCCACGGCAGACCGAGGTCGACGACGATCAAGTCAGCTGGCGCACCCTTGGCAAGTCGTCCCGAGGCAAGCCCGAGCAGCTTGGCCGGATTGACCGTCATGGCCTTGAGCAGGGGGATGAGACCGACTTCGCCGCTGTGATGGACGCGCAGGGCTGCCGCCAGCAAGGTTTCCAGGCCGATGGCGCCGTCGGCGGCCTCGGCGAAGGGGTGGCGCTTGACGTCGGCGTCCTGTGGATCGTGGCTTGAGACGATGACATCGATGTCGCCGGCGGCAATGCCGCGCACCATCGCCGCGCGGTCGTCCTCCGAGCGCAGGGGCGGACGCAACCGGAAGAAGGTGCGGTAGGGACCAATATCGTTCTCGTTGAGCGTTAGGTGATTGACGGAGATGCCGCAGGTCACCGGCAATTTGCGCGACTTGGCGGCACGGATCACCGCCAGGCTCTCAGCGCAGCTGATGCCGGAGGCGTGGTAGCGGCCGCCGGTGATCTCGACCAGCCGGACGTCGCGCTCCAGGACTATGGTTTCCGCGGCCTTGTGACTGGCCGGCAGGCCCAGGCGGGTTGCCACCTCGCCGGCGTTCATCACGGCACCGTCGATAAGGTTGGGGTCCTCGGTGTGATGCGCGATCAGGGCACCGAAGTCCTTGGCGTAGAGCAGCACGTTGTGCATCACGCGCGTGTTGGCGACGCTGGATTTGCCGTTGGTAAAGGCGATCGCGCCGGCCCGCTTCAAGAGGCCGATCTCGGTCATGTCCTGACCTTTGAGGCCGCGCGTCATGGCTGCCATGACGTGCACATTGACGACGGCATTGTCGCGCGCCCGGCGCTGGATGAAATCGACCAGCGCCACCTGATCGATGACGGGTTCGGTATCGGGCATCACCACCATGGTGGTGACGCCGCCGGCGGCCGCTGCCTGACTGGCCGTTTTCAAGGTCTCGCGGTGCTCCTGACCGGGCTCGCCGGTGAACACCTGCATGTCGATGATGCCGGGACACAAAACGTGGCCCTTGCAGTCGATGACGGTCGCGCGATCGGGGGCGTTGCGGCGCAAATGTGCGCCCAGGTCGGCGATCACCCCGCCCCGCACCAACAGGCCGCCCGGCTCGTCCTTGCCTGATGCGGGGTCGATGAGCCGCGCGTTGAGAAAGGCGGTCGCCTCCGGTGGCGTCGGCGGATCGAATTTGCGCATACCAGGAATATTTCTCAATGGTTGGGCAGAAGGCGCGCCATGGCCTCGAGCACGGCCATGCGCACAGCCACCCCCATTTCGACCTGCTCGCGAATGACGCTGCGAGAATGGTCGGCAATGGTGGAGGCAATTTCGACACCACGGTTCATCGGGCCTGGATGCATGATCAGGGCGTCGGGCTTGGCGCGGGCGAGCTTCTCGTGGTCAAGGCCAAAGAAGTGGAAATATTCGCGCGTGGACGGCACGTAGGAGCCTTGCATGCGCTCCTTCTGTAGCCGCAGCATCATGACGATATCGGCGTCTTCCAGGCCGGCATTCATGTCGGTGAAGACTTCGGCACCAAGTCGATCCGCGTGCGACGGCAGCAGCGTCGAAGGTGCCACCACGCGCACGCGGGCGCCCATCGTATTGAGGACGTTGATGTTGGACCGCGCCACCCGCGAATGCAGGATGTCGCCGCAAATGGCGACCGTGAGGCCGGCGATGCGGCCCTTGGCACGCCGAATGGTGAGCGCGTCGAGCAGCGCCTGGGTTGGATGTTGGTGGGCGCCATCACCGGCATTGATCACCGAGCAGTCCACTTTCTGGGCCAGCAGTTCGACCGCGCCAGCGGCGTGGTGGCGCACCACCAGGATATCCGGGCGCATGGCATTGAGGGTCATGGCGGTGTCGATCAAGGTCTCGCCCTTGGAAACCGAGGAGGTCGACACATTCATATTCATGACGTCGGCGCTCAGCCGCTTGCCGGCGAGCTCGAAGGAACTCTGGGTGCGCGTCGAGGCTTCGAAGAACAGATTGATCAGGGTTCGACCGCGCAGCACGTCGCGCTTTTTGATGACTTGGCGGTTGCCCTCCGCGGCCTTGTCGGCCAAATCCAGGAGCGCGCTGATTTCGCCGGCCTTGAGGCCCTCACAGGTCAAAAGATGGCGGCGAACGAAGGAGGCAGGGTGTATGGCACTGGTCATTAAAGGCGGTCCTATACGCCGACTCCAGCTGCCCCGCAAGCTGCACCGGGGGGACGATGGTGGAGAAGGCTCAACAGCGCGTGCGCCGGTTGGGCGCAGTTGCTAGGCTGAGGCTTCCTTACGAGGCGAGAAAGTGATGCTCGAGCCTTTCCGGACACACGAGGTAACCAACCAGAGCCCGCCGTTCCAGGAGCTCAACCTGTTCACGACCGACCGGGCACTGCTGGAGGCCGTGGCCAGAGAAGGTGCCGCCGAAGCGGCCGGCGAGCTCGCCCAATTCGGGGCGATCTGCGGCAGTGCGGATGCCCTCGAGCAGGCCCGGCTCGCCAATGAAAATCCCCCGCGCTTGCGCACATTCGACAGCCGCGGCCACCGCTTGGATGTCGTGGAGTATCACCCCGCCTACCACGCCTTAATGGAGATCAGCATCAGGCAGGGTCTGCACTGTTCGGCCTGGGATCATCTGGCAGAACCGGCAGGGCAACCTCGGGCCGGCGCCACCGTGGCGCGCTCGGCTGGCTGCTATCTGGCCAACCAGATGGAAGCCGGCCACCAGTGCCCCATTACCATGACGAACGCGGCGGTGCCAACTCTCCTGCTTGAGCCGCAGCTCGCGCGCCAGTGGCTGCCAAAGGTTCTGTCGCGCGCCTACGACAAGTCGCTGCGGCGCCCGGCCGAGAAGCGCGGCGTCACCATCGGCATGGGCATGACCGAGAAGCAGGGCGGCACCGACGTGCGCGCCAACACCACCCGGGCGGAGCCGGCCGGCGCCGGCGGCCCGGGGGGCGAATATCTGCTGACCGGCCATAAATGGTTCATGTCCGCGCCAATGTGCGATGCCTTTGTCGTGCTGGCGCAGGCGCCGGCTGGGCTTGCCTGTTTTATGCTGCCGCGTGTTTTGCCGGATGGCAGGGTCAATGCGCTGCGCTTCCAGCGCCTGAAGGACAAGCTCGGCAATCGATCGAATGCCTCCTCCGAGGTGGAGTTTGAGGCGGCGCACGGCTGGATGATCGGCGAGGAAGGGCGGGGCGTGCCCAGCATCATTGAAATGGTGACGTCAACGCGCCTGGACTGCGCCGTGGCGTCGGCGGGGCTGATGCGGCTGGCGCTGGCCAATGCCATTCATCACTGCCGACATCGCCGCGTCTTCCAGAAGAGCTTGTTGGATCAACCGCTGATGCAACAGGTGCTGGCCGACATGGCGCTCGACAGCGAGGCCGCGACGGCCTTGTGCTTCCGGTTGGCGCGCAGTTTTGACCACCCCGCCGATGCCCAGGCCGCGGCCTGGCGGCGGCTCATGACCCCCGTCACCAAGTATTGGGTGTGCAAAATGGGCCCCGGCCTCGGCTACGAGGCGCTCGAGTGCTTGGGCGGCAACGGCTACGTCGAGGAGGGATTGGCGGCGCGGCTTTACCGTGAGCTGCCGCTCAACGCCATCTGGGAGGGGTCCGGCAACGTCATGGCGCTCGATCTTCTGCGCGTGCTGCAACGCGAGCCGGAGGCATTCGAAATCGTCATGGCAGGCCTCGCCGCCGAAATTGGCAACGAACCCCGTCTCACGGGCCAATTCGAGCGCTTGCGCGGGCTGCTGCAGGAGCCGGCGCTGCTCGATGGCCGGGGACGCGACTTGATCGAGGGACTAGCCCTGCTGGCGGCGGGGACCATTCTGCGCAGCCATGCGCCAAGCTTTGTTGCCGATGCCTTCATCGGCACGCGCTTTGCCGGCGCCGGCCGTCGCTCTTACGGCCAGGGGCTTGCGGCGGCCAAGACGCGGGCCATTGTGGATCGTGCGCTGGCGACGTAGCGCCAACGCCCAAGATTGCAACCGAGCTTGAGCATTGGCTCAAGATGAGCATTGGCTCAAGAGTGGAGCGATTTCACGATCTCGCCCAGCGCCTCGATGAAATCGCCGCGCTGATCGGTTTTCAGGGCGGAAAGGATGCGCTGATCGACGCGGGAGGCGACCGGCTTGACGGCGCCGAGGGCAGCCTGGCCCTTGGCGGTCAGCCGCACCGCATACATGCGCGCGTCGCGGCGGGTGCGCTTGCGGTGCAACAATCCCTTCTTCACCAAACGGCGCACGATATCGGCCAGCGTCGAACGATCCACGCCCGTCTGCTCGACCAACCCCGTCTGAGAAATGTCCGGATTGTGCGAAACGCAGGCGAGAACGGCATACTGGCGCGGCGTTAGGTCTACCTTGCCTGTTTCATTGGTGAAGAGTTCCTCAGCGCGCTGACCAGCACGGTGCAGAAGGTGCAGGGCCGACGCCTCAAGCGGGCCTGAACGATGGTTGTTCTTCATGGCTAGGATATCCACCTCACTCAATATTGATGAGAAAAGCCAGAGCAGCTGTTGGCGCTCGCGCCGACCTGGCTCTGTACGTAGTGTGTGATACCGCAATGATCCAGACGGACCCTGGCGGCTTTATCCGTCGGCCCACAAAATTGACCGACGACGGCTCAATTGGGCCACGCTAGCAAACTTATCGACGGCGAGAAGCCAAAATGGAGCGCGAGAAATGGTCGCGGCGCGCTGCTGTTGTGCAGTCTCGCAAGACCTGGCTCGCGCAGAGTTGCGCGCCGCCGTTGCGACAGATGCTCAGCAGCAATATCAATTCGCACACGCAAGGCCCCGCAGGTGCATAGCTGTGCGGCCGATGCGGCAAGCCTCGCGCAGCGACGCAACGCCCGCACGCACGCGGGGCCTGACACGCCTCGGCAACGGCACCGATCAAGCTTGACGGGGCGGCTCGCCTGCGGCGGCGCGAGCCAGACAGATCGCCCCGCCCCGTCAGGGTGTCTGCCGCGCCCGCTGGTTCATGCGGTCGAGGGCATTTTGCAGGATCAGCGTGGCTGCAACCTTATCGATGACCTCGGCACGGCGGCGACGCGAGGTGGCGGCCTCGATCAGCACACGCTCGGCCGCGGCGGTGCTGAAACGTTCGTCCCAGAGCAGGATCGGCAGGGCGATGTGTTTCGACAAGTTCCGCACGAAGGCGCGCGTTGATTGCGCGCGCGGACCGTCGAGGCCATCCAGGTTGGCAGGCAGACCGACGACCAGCCCAGCCACCCGGTGCTCCTCAATCAGGCCCAACAGGCGGGCAACGTCGAGCGAGAATTTGGCGCGCTTGAGCGTGGTCAAGCCCGAGGCGATCGTGCGCGTGACGTCGGAAAGGGCTAGGCCCAAGGTTTTGCTGCCGACGTCGATGCCGAGCAGCCGAGCGCCGGCCGGCAGGCGGCGGCAAAACAGCTCCGCGTCCTGCGCCGGGTTGGGGCCTGGCCGATCTGGGTGTGCGGCGACCACGTCAGCGTGACCTGTCGGAGAGAGGCGATGCTTGGCGTCTTAGCGTGCCCCGCGGAATTGCGCAAACCGGCCATTGCCGCGGCGCCGGCGCCGGCGGCGCGCCGGCACCGAATGCGTCGCGGATCGTTTTGAAGGGCAGCGCAGCACAGATATAGTGCCGGCGGCGCTTTCATCGCCGGCGCCCGGACAGGAGCGTCTTAATGCCCGATGCAAGCGTCAAACAGCCGCCGACCGCGACCGCCAAGGAGCGCCAAGCCGGCGGCGGGGAGGCGCCGCCGGGCGGGCGTCTGTTGGGCGTCGACCCCAGGCCCAGTTTCGTGCTGGCGGCCTATAGCGCCACCACCTTTCTCTCGGCGCTGCTGTTGTTCTCGGTGCAACCGATGTTCGCCAAGATGGTGCTGCCGGTCCTCGGCGGCTCGCCCTCGGTATGGGCGGTGGCCATCTTCTTTTTTCAGGCCGCACTGCTGGTCGGCTACTGTTATGCCCACCTTCTGATTGCCAAGGTGCCGCCGGTCTTTACCGGCCTCATCCACCTCAGCGTTTGCATCTTCGCCTTTCTGGCCCTGCCCATCGGCCTGCCGTCCGGCTGGACCGAGCCGCCGCCGGGGGAACCCTACCTGTGGCAGATCGGGCTCTTCACGGTGGCGATCGGCTTGCCGTTCCTCGCCGTTGCCGCCAACGCACCCTTGCTGCAGGCATGGTTCGCGCGCACGGGCCATCGGCAGGCGGGCGATCCATATTTTTTGTACGCTGCCAGCAATCTCGGCAGCTTGATTGCCCTGCTGAGCTACCCCTTCATCCTCGAGCCGGCCTTCGGCCTTAAGGCCTTGAGCCGGTTCTGGGCCGTTGGCTACCTGCTGTTGCTGGCGGCGCTGGCGCTGGCCTTTTTGCTGATGCGCAGAGCTCCGCTTGCTGGCGACCGCAGCGCTGCTGCCGCCCTCGACAATCCGAGCGCCAGCCCAGCCCCCACCTGGTCCGATCGGCTTGGCTGGATTGGCCTGGCGCTGGTGCCGGCCGCCCTGCTGACGGCATTCACCACCCACGTCACCACCGATATTGCCTCCGCCCCGTTGCTCTGGGTATTGCCGCTTTCGCTTTATCTGCTGACCTTCGTGTTGGTGTTTCGCGAGCGGCCGTTGCTGCCCCGTGCGGTCTTGCTCGGCGCGCATCTGCTGGCGGTTGCGGTGGCGCTGCTGGCCATTTCCCAGACCAAGCACGAGACTTGGTTCATTACCGCGGCGACGGGTGTTGCGGTGTTCTTCACTTCCGCCATGGTGGCGCACCGCACGCTCTATGAGGCCCGCCCGGCTGCGCGTTATCTGACCGAGTTCTACCTCTGGATGTCGTTTGGCGGTGCGCTCGGCGGGCTGGCGGCGGCGCTGCTGGCGCCGCGGATTTTCAGCGAGGTGTTCGAGTATCCGCTGCTGCTCGCCCTTTCGATGGCCTGCCGCCCCGGCGTATTCGATCCGGCAGCCCTGCGACGGCTGGGCGGCACGCTGACCTCCGGGTTCCAACGGTCCAGCACCAGCGCGGACGGGCCAAGCCGGCCGCGCCTCAGCGAGGCCGACAAGCAAGAAATGCTGATGGGTTGGCTGGTTATCGCCGGCGGCCTGCTCCTGATCTACTGGGTGCCCTGGGCCATCAGCAAGTTCAACGTTGATCTCAACGAGTGGGGCAGCACCCCCGTGGTGGTGGGCTTGTTGGTCGCCCTCCTGTTTGCGCAATTTCGCCGGCCGGTCCGCCAGTTCTTAGCCGCCCTGATGATTTTTTGCGCGCTGGTGCTGCTGCCTTCGGGGGTCAAGCGCGGCGATGCCCAGCGCAGCTATTTCGGCGTCTACCGGGTGCAGACCTCCAGCGACGGCGACTACCATACCCTGATCCACGGCACGACGCTGCACGGTGCCCAGCGCGTCAGGGACGACAAGGGCAATCCCGTCGATGATCCAAGCCCGGCGACCTATTACTACGAGAACAGTCCAATTGCTCGCACCGTCGCCAAGGTCAGAGAAAGCTTGGGCGACGAAAAAGGCCGCTATGGGGTGACGGGCCTCGGCGCCGGATCGCTGGCCTGTCATTCGCAGGAGGGTGAGTCTTGGCGGTTCTTCGAGATTGATCCGGTCATCATCGGCATCGCCAGCGATCCCAAGTACTTTACCTTTCTTGCCCACTGTCAACCCAAGCCGGACATTGTGGTCGGCGATGCGCGCTTGACCATGGCAAAGGAAGCAAGCGACAGTTTCGACCTGCTGGTGATCGATGCCTTCTCTTCCGACGCCGTGCCCGTGCATTTAATGACGGCGGAAGCCATCAAGCTCTATCTCGACAAGATCAAGCCCAGCGGCATCGTCCTATTGCACATCTCCAACCGCTATCTGGATCTCGATGCGGTGCTGGGGGCGACCATCAAGGTGCTGCCCGAAGCACATGGCTTCATTGTCTCGGACGATTCCGCCGATGGGAGCTATGCCCAATCAACCTCGACGGTGGCGCTGTTTGCCAAAACCGAGAAGGCCCTCGAGCCCTTCCGGGACCTGGCAGACGTGAGCGACTTTGAGGTCAGCGATTTGCGCCCCTGGACGGACGATTACTCCGACATCCTGGGGCCCTTCTTGAGCAAGATGAAAAAACGGGGCGGCTGAGGTTGTCGCGCGGGGCAGCTGTCAAGTGACGCAAATGATCCTGGCGCCGGTTGCCGCCGCCAGGCGATCAGGAGCGATCGCAAAGACGGCATCGGGCGTGCCGGCCGCCGCCCAAATCAGCGCGTAGCCAAGCAGGGCCTCGTCCATAAAGGTCAGGAGCGTCGAGGTATGGCCCAGCGGCGGAATGCCGCCGATGGCAAAGCCGGTGATGTCGCGCACGTCATTGGCATCGGGCCGGCGCACGGCTTCGCCGATGACGCTGGCGACGCCTGCTTCATTGACGCGGTTGGCACCCGACACCAACAGCAGGTAGGGCTTGCCGGAGACCGCGCCGCGGAACAGGAGGGATTTGACGATTTGGCCGACGCTGCAGCCGCAGGCGGCGGCTGCCTGTTCGGCGCTGCGGGTCGTCTGGGGCATGTGTCGGACCTGGGCCTCGAGCCCTTTGGCGCGTAGGGCATTCTGCACGCGCTGGGCAGCGGGCTTGAGGTCGGCCATGCTTGATCCTTTCGGGTAGCGCCGGCGGCAGCCGGCGGCCCGGGCGGCGCCGCTCGGTTGCAGCCAACCTTTGGCGCCGGTATGAGTGCATCGCCATGAGGGCGCAGGCAAGCGGTTGGGATGAGCCATGGAAGTCGACGAGGCGACAGTGCGGCGGATTGCGCGACTGGCGCGGATCAAGGTCAGCGCGGCCGAGGTCAGCGCCCTGGAACAGGAGCTGTCGGACATCTTCAAGTGGATCAAGCAACTTGACGAGGTCGACACCCGTGACGTGGAACCCATGACCCGAGTGGTGGCCATGACCCTAAAGAAACGCCAGGACATCGTCACCGACGGCGAGATCGCCGATCAGATCATCGCCAATGCCCCGGCCGCAGACGCGCATTATTTTGTTGTGCCAAAGGTGGTGGAGTAGCGGGCCATGGCAATCACCCCGGCCGTTGTACGTGCGCTTGCGGGGGAGGCGCGCCGTCTGATCGCCAGCTGCAAGGACGCCCCGCGCGGCATCGATGGCGACTTGCCCGTGCCGGCCATGCGCCGAGGATGTGTGCGTCCAGGGCTTGAGAAGCGCGCTGTTGGCCGCCGTGTCCCGGCGCCGAGGCAAAGGCGCCGGCTTTGCGCGTGGCGCGCATGGGCGCAACCAGCCGCCGGCTGCCGCGGCGGTGGCCGAGGCCAACAGCATTGGCCGCATCGGGACGGCGCCGGCATGAGCGACCTCACCCAACTGACATTGGCGCAAGCACGCCAAGGCCTTGCCGCCAAGCGCTTCTCGGCGGCGGAATTGACGGCAGCCTTCCTCGAGGCCATTGCCGCCAGCAACAAATCGCTCAATGCCTACGTGCTGCCGACGCCGGATCATGCCCTGGCGCAAGCGCAGCTCAGCGACGAGCGCTACGCCAAGGGCGAGGCCCGGCCGCTCGAAGGTCTGCCTCTGGGGATTAAGGACCTTTATTGCACCAAGGGCGTGCGCACGACGGCCTGCTCCAGGATTCTCGACGGCTTTACGCCGACCTACGAATCCAGCGTGACGCAGAACTTGTGGGACGCCGGCGCGCTGATGCTGGGTAAACTCAACAACGATGAGTTTGCCATGGGGTCTTCGAACGAGACGAGTTGCTTCGGTCCGGTGGTCAACCCGTGGCGGCGCAAGGGCTCCAACGTGGCGCTGGTGCCGGGCGGCTCGTCGGGCGGCTCGGCTGCGGCGGTGGCCGCCGATCTGTGTCTCGGCGCCACGGCCACGGATACCGGCGGCTCGATTCGCCAGCCGGCAGCGATCACCGGCACGGTCGGGATCAAGCCGACCTACGGGCGCTGCTCACGCTGGGGTATCGTCGCCTTTGCCTCCTCCCTTGACCAGGCGGGGCCGATCGCCAAGACGGTGCGCGATGCCGCAATTTTGCTGCGGCATATGGCGGGCGTTGACGACAAGGATTCAACCTCGGTCGACATTGCCGTGCCCGACTACGAGGCGGCCGTGGGCCAGTCCATCAAGGGTCTCAAGGTGGGCGTGCCGAAGGAGTATCGCCTGGATGGCATGCCGCAGGAGATCGAGGAGCTCTGGCAGCAGGGCATCGACTGGCTGAAGGCGGCCGGAGCCAGCGTGCATGAGGTTTCGCTACCGCACACCAAGTATGCCTTGCCGGCCTACTACATCGTCGCGCCGGCCGAGTGCTCGTCCAATCTCGCGCGCTACGACAGCGTCCGCTACGGCCTGCGCCGGCCGGGCCGCGACCTGATCGATACGTACGAGACGACGCGTGCCGCCGGTTTCGGCGCCGAGGTGCGCCGACGCGTGCTGATTGGCACTTACGTGCTTTCGGCCGGCTATTACGATGCCTATTACCTCAAGGCTCAGAAGGTGCGCACGCTTATCAAGCGCGATTTCGAGGCCGCGTTCGCGACGGTCGACGTGCTGCTGACGCCGACCACCCCCGGGCCGGCCTTTGGCATCGGTGAGGTGTCGGGCGACCCGGTGCAGATGTATCTCAACGACATTTTCACCGTCACGGTGAACATGGCGGGGCTGCCCGGCATTTCCGTACCGGCGGGACTTTCCTCGGAGCACACCCCATTGGGCCTGCAACTGATCGGCAGGCCGTTTGATGAGGCGACGCTGTTCCGCGTCGCCGGGGTGATCGAGGATGCGGCTGGCCGCTTCGTCGCGCCGGGGCGCTGGTGGGATTCGCGTCCGCTGAGTGCACCGCGGCCGGCGGCGTCGACGGCGGCCGGCAAGTCGGGAGGTGAAAACACATGAGTGGGCGACCAGCCGAGGAGTGTCGCGACCTGGCGCAGGTCAGGGTCGAGATCGACCGCATCGACAATGCCATCGTTGACAGCATCGCCGAACGTCTCGGCTACGTCGAGCGCGCCTGGCAGTTGAAGCTCGAGTTGGGTCAGGAAGCCAACGTGCCTTGGCGCAACCAGCAGGTGATCGACAAGGTACGCAGACGCGCCAGCGAACGGGGGGTGCCACCGGATTTGTGCGAAGCGCTCTGGCGCCAGATGATCGGCTGGTTCATCCAATACGAAGAGGAGAAACTGCGCCACCAGATTGAAGGCAAGCCTGCCGGCTAGCAGCGATCAGGGTCCAGCTCCCCCTATGCCGCCCCTTGTCCCCGTCGATCCGAGTGCCGTCGTTCTGACCGCGCTCTTTAATCCGGCCGTGGTGATGGTCGCCCTTTGGCTGGGCGCCAAGGCGGATCAATGGCAAAAGCTGCCGGTTGCCGCGTTTGCGGCGGCGCTGATTGGCTCCATCTTCGTCTATGTTGCCGTGTTCGTCGGTGTGCCCGGGGTGGTGGGCGTCGGTCGGGCGGCGGCGGGCGTGTTTATCGCCGAGTTTGTCTTTGGCCTGGCCTGGGCCGCACTGGGCTACCAGTTTTGGCGCTGGCGGCCCATGAGGCCCGCCCTGAGCTTGCTGCGCTGGTGGCTGATCGGCACGGGGCTGGTGCTCGGCGCCGTTCTGGTCTGGGCGTTCGCCCCGGTCCTGGTGTTCCTGGCCTTGCTGACGGGCGCCCTCGGCGTGCTGGCGATGGCCATGATCGGCCTGGCGCGCAGCTTGGAGCGCGCGTTACGCAAAGGCCGCGCCGACGATGGCGCGCAGCGCTAGCCTGGTCTTGCCGCCCTAGAATGGCCCCCTCGCCACGGGCTAGGCCGCAACAGCCGTTACCTGCCTCGGCTCCGTGCCGGGCAGGTGGGGCCGCCAAGGCTCCAGGGTCTTCTGCAGCAGCAGCACGCCACCCACTTCCAAGCTGCGCCGGACCGAGAAGCCTGCCCGGCGCGCCAGCGCGATCATGCGCGCATTGCTCGCCAGCGTCTCACCCACCAGGTGGGTGATACCGGCCGATGCCGCGCGGCAGATCAGCTTGTTGAGCAAGAGGCTCGCCAGGCCCAGACCCTGCCAGCCCTCGGCAACGGCAATGGCAAACTCGGCACTCATCCTGTCCGCCAGCCGCGCATAGCGCGCTTCCGCGATCAGCGTCTCGCGATCGCCGCAAAACACCTCCGCCAGCAAGGCCACGTGCTCGCTGTCGTCGACTTCGGTCAGGCGTTTGACGAGTGCAGCTGGCAGGCTGCGCATGGGTGACAGGAAGCGCTGATAGCGCGCCGTCGGCGACAGGCTCCCGAAGAACGCTTTCGCCAGCTCCGCGTCCTGCGGCAGCAGCGGCCGGATCACCACGCGCTGGCCGCCGAGCGCAACGACGTCGACGCGTTCGGCCGCAAACCGATCGATTTGATTGGTCATGGGTGCAAGATCCCGGTGCAGCTGAATTTGCCACCACCCGCGTCTTAGGCGGCGTGTTTCCTGGGCAGGGGCCGCAAGGCTGTGCGGCGGCGGGCGGGCGCGGCGCACCGCACCACCCGCAAGCGCGCCGGCTGCAGCGCATAGACGATGGCCAGACCAGGCCGATCGAGCCTGAAGCTGGCGCCGGCTGCAAGCGTGATGTCGCGATGATCGGCGTGTTGGGTGATCCACAGCACGCCGCTCAGGCATTCGATCAGCCAACCGGCGCCGTCCTCGATGCGATGGATGCCGCGCGCCTTGACAGAGACCACATCTGCGTCGATCAAGGGGGTCATTGTCGCCTCCTTTTGGATGCGCCTAGCGCATCTAAGGTTGCTCTTTTACCTTACTGAGGTATAGAAATAGCTGGACTTGTGCGATGCCACAAACGACCATTTCTCACCCAATACATGAGTTTTACGAATGGCTAGGCGTTTCCATCTGCCGCCCCTCGACTTGATCCAGGGCTTTGAGGCCGCGGCCAGAAACCTCAGTTTCACCAAGGCGGCTGAGGAATTGGCGGTGACCCAGTCGGCCATCAGCCGGCAGATCCGGGGCCTCGAGGAGCACCTGGGCGTGGCCCTGTTTGAGCGGCGCGCGCGCGCTATTGCGCTCACCGAGCAAGGCCAGACGCTCAATCGTGCCGCCAGTGACCTGCTCGAGCGCCTGCAGCAGGTGACGGACGCCCTGCGCGCGGACGGCGCTGCGCGTCACCTGACCGTCACCACCACCAGCGGATTTGCCTCGCTGTGGTTGATCCCCCGCCTGCGCCGCTTCACCCAGCTGCATCCCGACGTCGATGTGCGCATCTCGGCCACCTACAAGACCGTCAATTTGGAGCGCAGCCTGGTCGACGTGGCGGTGCGCTACTTGCGCACCGACGACGCTCCCGAGGGGGCACAGCTGCTGTTCGGCGAGGAATTGTTTCCCGTCTGCAGTCCGCTGCTCACCAGTGAGGGTGAGCAGCCGTTGCGCAGCTTGGAGGATCTTCGGCACCATGCTCTGCTGCGCATCGACGAGGCCGGCGGATTTCTGGATTGGGGAACCTGGCTCGAGGCGCAAGGGCTAAGCGACTTCAAACCGGCCGCTTCGCTGAGATTTGACAACTACGAGCAGATGATCGCGGCGGCCGTTGCCGCCCAGGGTGTGGCGATGGGGATCAGCAGCCTGGTCAGCAGGCTGATGCAGGCCGGCCAGCTGATCGCGCCGTTTAGCAAGAGCGTGATCGGCACGCGCTCCTACTATGTCATATCCTCTGCCGCCACCGGCCTGCGTCCACACGTTCAGGCCTTCGTCGCTTGGCTGGTTGCCGAAGCCGCCGAGGCCGCCGTCGGCAAGGCTGAGCCGCCGGCTAGGAGCCAACCACCAGCGGTGCCGTCAGCCGCCGCAGGGCGGCGAGCGCGCTCAACGCCGTGATCCGGCCGGTGCGCGGGTTCTCCGGCGTGGGGATGTTTTGGATGGTCATGCTGAGATCGGAGGAATCCGAGGTCAGGATGATGTTATGCGTATTGTGCGTGACGGTCGGGTCGGCCCAGATCTCCACGCGGGTGCGATCCGGACCAATGCCGGCCAGCGACAAGGCGACGGCCACGTTGACGTTGGCGGGGAAGCCGGCGATCGCCTCGCGGGCGCTGCCTGCGAACACCAGCAGCGGCTCCTGCAAGCCTGTCAGCGAGATGTTGCGTTCGCGCAGCAGGGGAGCGCCCATTAGGCCGGCCGGCGGCTTGCGCGTGACCATCCGCACCGAGCTGATGTTGCCTTCCGCCGCGGCGCGCACGGCATCGAGGCCCAACAGCGCGCCGGTTGGCACGACAATGCGCGCCCCCGTCTGGCGGGCGCGTTCGATCAAAGCGAGGTGATCGAGAAGTGCCCCCACCGACAGCGGCATGAAGATGCGGGCCCGGGCGATGGCGGGCTCCGCCACCGCGGCGAACTGGGCGGCGGGCAGGCATTCCAGGATGATATCGGCGGCATCCGCCAGGGCGGCGAGCGACAAGAGGGGCGGCGGGGAGCGGAAGGCAGCCGTGGCGCGGCGCGCCTTGTCGCTATCGCGCGCCGCGGCCGCCACCAGGGTGATGCCGGGCAGCTCCCCGGCATCGACGCGGCGGGCCACGGCGAGACCGATGGCACCCAGGCCGGCGATCGCCAGCGTCAGGGGAGCGTGCGGCGTGGGCATCTGGAAGCTCCAGCTAAGGGTTGGTGCACTTGGGCGGTGTCGATATCTTTCGGCCTGCCCCGCAACAAAGGGATTTTTCGCGCCCGGCCGATCTGCGACACTGCCGAGCCGATGGCGCCTGTCAGGAGAGCTCTTTTGCATATCAAGCTGCCCCAGTCGATCGCCGAATGGAACGCCGCCGGCGCCCAATATCTGCCCGGACACCTCGGCATGCAGTTCCTGAAAGTCGAACCGCAGGAAGTGGTGGCAACCTTTGCAGTGCGCCAAGCGCTGGAGGCCTGGAACGGTTATCTGCATGCCGGGAGCGTGGTGTCTCTGGCCGACACCTGCTGCGGCTACGGCACTTTACGCAGCCTGCCGCAGGGGGCGACGGGCTTTACCACCATCGAGCTCAAGAGCAACTTCTTTGCTTCGGCGCGGACGGGTGTGATCGTCTGTAGCGCCAAGCCGCTCCATCAAGGTCGCACCACGCAGGTGTGGGATGCCCAGGTCTGCCGCGAGGGCGAGGCCAAGCCCATCGCCCAGTTTCGCAACACCCAATTGATCCTTTGGCCCCAGGCATGAGCGCACGATCAGCGCGCACGGCCAGGCCCTCCCGCAGAGATGTTTGCGGGTTGGCCGCCGGCGCTGGTTGCGCGGCGCTTTCCGGCCTCGTCTCTCACCCCCAGGCTCAGCCCTTGCAAACGGAAGCGACCATGCTGACGCGACCCATCCCACAAAGCCAGGAGCCGCTGCCGGTCGTGGGATTTGGCACCTGGCAGACCTTCGACATCGGCAGCGATCGCCAGGACTTGGACCGGCGCAAAGAGGTCTTGAGCATCTTGTTTGAGGCGGGTGGCAAGGTGATCAATTCCTCGCCGATGTACGGCCGCGCCGAAGCGGTGGTGGGGCAACTGCTCAGCGAGATGCAGGCCCATGCCAAGGCCTTTCTGGCCACCAAGGTCTGGACCACGGGTGCGGCCGCCGGCAGTCGCCAGATGAATGCCTCGTTTGCCAACTACCAGACGCGCAGCATCGATCTGATGCAGATCCACAATCTGGTGGACTGGCGCACGCAGCTGCGCACGCTCAGGGCCTGGAAGGAGGCAAAACGCTTTCGCTACATCGGCCTCACCCACTACACCGTGCCGGAGTTGGAGCATCTGGCCGCTATTCTGCGGGACGAGCCGCTCGACTTTGTCCAATTCGGCTACTCCATCAACGTACGCGCTGCCGAAGCGCGCCTGTTGCCATTGGCAGCGGAGCGGGGGGTGGCCGTGATCGTCAATCAGCCATTCGACAGCGGCGCGCTGTTTGGCAAGGTGCGCGGCAAGGCCCTGCCGGCGTGGGCCTCCGAGTTCGATTGCGTGAGCTGGGGACAATTTTTCTTGAAATACATCCTGGGACACCCCGCCGTGACCTGCGTCATTCCCGGCACGGCCAAGCCCGAGCATGCCCGCGACAATGTGGCCGCGGGCCAGGGCCGTCTGCCGGACGCAGGCCAGCGCCGGCGCATGAGCGCCTCCTGGGAAGCCGGCCTCCGCTAGCCTCTGCTACCGGACGGCGCCAAATCGCGGCCGGCAATTTTCGGTAGAAAGCGGTTTTTTAACACGCTGAAACAGGGCATTAGTCTGCCGGCCCGCCGCCGCCGCGTTGTGCAGGAAACCATTGCCATATGGGTGCCCAACCCGTCGGCACCTTGCCTCAGCAAGAAAGATGCGCGAGGAGGTGCACCGATGGCAAAAACAGCAAGAAAAGTGAAGGCCAAAGGCGGCCGTGGGTTCGCGCAGGCGCAGATCGCGACGATGCCCCAGGTGCGCTCCGTTTTCATCGATGCCGCCGGCAAGCGCTGGCGCTGGGTGGTGGACAACAGGATGCGCGACTACGGCGCCATCGACTACTGCCGGCGCGTCATCCGCATCAATCGGGAGATGCACAAACGCGAGGGCGAATCGCTGATCGACACCTTGTTTCATGAGGAGCTGCATCGCCTGTTTCCCTACCTTGGCGAGCGCACGATCTGCGCCATGACGAGACTGCTGTTGCCGACCCTCACCAAGCGCTATCGGGCCTGGCTCTACGCGCGCATCAGGTCGCGATAGGCGGCGGCCAGAGGGCTTGCGTTAGCGTATTGAGGACGGCGGCCGGCAAATTCGTCGTTGACTTGTTGGCGTCGTTTGGCTCCCGTGCGTCCTTTAAAGACCACCCCCGCTAAGGAGCCGCCGATGCCGGATACGCCGAATACCGCACCGGGTTTCTCGACGCTGTCCATCCATGCCGGCGCCGCGCCCGATCCGTCGACGGGCGCGCGCGTGACGCCGATTTACCAGACCACCTCCTATGTCTTTAACGACGTAGACCACGCCGCCTCGCTGTTTGGCCTGGAGGCGTTCGGCAATATCTACACGCGCATCGGTGGGCCCACCCAGAGCGTCCTGGAACAGCGCATTGCCGCCCTCGAAGACGGCACCGCCGCCCTTGCCGTCGCCTCGGGGCACGCGGCGCAGGCCTTGGTGTTCCACACCCTCTTGGAGCCGGGCGATGAGTTCGTGGCAGGCCGGCAGCTCTACGGCGGCTCCGTCAACCAGTTCAACCACTCCTTCAAGAAGTTCGACTGGCGCGTCAACTGGGCGGACGCCACCGACCCCGCCAGCTTTGCAAAAGCCGTCACGCCGAAGACCAAGGCGATCTTTTGCGAGTCGATTGCCAATCCCGGCGGCATCATTGTCGATCTGCCGGCCATTGCGGCCATCGCCCGCAAGGCCGGGGTGCCGTTCATCGTCGACAACACACTGGCGACGCCCTATCTGTGTCGGCCGAAGGATTTCGGCGCCGATATCATCGTGCATTCCTTGACCAAGTTCCTTGGCGGGCACGGCAATTCGATCGGCGGGGCGATCGTCGACTGCGGCACCTACGATTGGCTTGGCGCCAAGCAGAAATACGCAACGCTCGTCGATCCAAACCCAAGCTACAACGGCCTGCGCCTGGCCGAGACCTTCGGCAATTTCGCCTTCGCCATCGCCTGCCGCGTCATGGGGTTACGCGACCTGGGGCCGGCGATCTCGCCCTTCAATGCCTTTTTGATCCTGACCGGCATCGAGACTTTGCCGCTGCGCATGGCAAAGCACTGCGAAAACGCCATCGCCGTTGCCAAACATCTGGAGAAGCACAAAAAGATCGAATGGGTGAACTACGCGGGTTTGCCCAAGAACCGCTACCATGCGCTGGCCGGCAAGATCTGCCCCAAGGGGGCGGGCAGCGTCTTTACCTTCGGTGTCAAGGGCGGTTACGAGGCGGGCGTCAAGCTCGTCTCCAACGTCAAGCTGTTTTCCCATCTTGCCAATATCGGCGATGTGCGCAGCCTGATCATCCATCCGGCTTCGACGACGCATCGCCAACTCACCGACGAGCAGCGCACCGCCGCCGGTGCCGGACCGGATGTGGTACGCGTCTCGATCGGCATCGAGGACGCCGCCGATATCATCGCCGATCTGGAACAGGCGCTCGCGGCCTGAGAGGCGGCCGATCTGGGGCCCATCTAGGGCCCATCTAGGGCCCTGGCGTCTGCCCCGCCAGGACATTGGCGAACAGCTCGCGATCGATGTTGCCACCGCTCAGGATCAGGCCGACCCGCTTGCCCAGCATGCTGCTGCGCTCCTTGATGAGGGCGGCTAGCGGGGCGGCGCCGGCGCCTTCGGCCAGGTTGTGGGTGTCGACATAGTAGGCGCGGATCGCATCGGCAATTTCCTCCTCCGTGACGCGGATCACGCGCGCTGCACCGCGGCGGATGATCTCGACCGGCTCCGCCACCGGCACGCGGCAAGCCAGGCCGTCGGCAAAGGTGGCAGCCGAGTTGGTATTGACGAGCTGGCCTTGTGCAACCGACAAGGCAACGGCCGGCGCCGCTTCTGCCACCACGCCGATGATCTCGGTCTTGAGGCCCAACAGGTCGCGCACCGAAATGAGGCCGCAGATTCCCGATCCCATGCCGATCGGGGCGTAGATGGCATCCAGGTGCGGAACCGCCTGCAACAGCTCCAGCGCATAGGTGGCGACGCCTTTCACCAGCTCGGCGTGGAAGGATGGTACGTAGTGGTAGCCGTGCTCGTCGGCATAGCGTGCCGCATGCGGCCGACATTCGTCGAAATCGGCGCCGATCACGATCAGCTCGGCAGCCAGGGCCTGCATGGCCGCATTCTTTTCGTTGGAGTTGCCGCGTGGCACGAAGATGGTACACGCCAGGCCAGCGCGCGCCGCGGCCAGCGCGATGGATTGGCCATGGTTGCCGCGCGTTGCCGTAACCACGCCCCTGCAGCGCTGGTCGCTCTGTTTCAGGGCGGCCATGTAGGTCACGCCACCCCTCACCTTGAAGGCACCGATCGGCGTGTGGTTCTCGTGCTTGACCCACACCTGCGCGCCGGTGCGTTTGGCCAGCAGCGGCCAGGCATGCTGCGGCGTCGGCGGTACGACGCTGCGCACGAGTGGGACGGCCGCTTCAAGCTCTGCCAGCGTAAAAAGTGCCATGCGCTTGCCTTTTCTTCGATGCTGCCGATCGCAATGCTGCTGGAGTTTGTGCGCGCGGTCTAGCCGTGCGCTGCCTCGCGGGGCAGGTCGACCAGGTGTTCGACCGGCTCGCCCCGCCAGTAGCGCTGCAGGTTGGCGAACACAAAGGCCATCTTTGCCATAAAGGCATCGCGCGTGCCCGCCGAGATGTGCGGTGTGAGGACGACGTTGCGGAAGCGATAGAGCGGGTGGTCGGGCAACGGCGGCTCGGGGTCGAACACGTCGAGAGCGGCACCGGCGAGATGCCCGCTCTCCAGCGCTGCGACGAGAGCTGCCTCGTCGAGCACACCGCCGCGGCAAGTATTGATGAGATAGGCCCCCGGGCGCATGCGCTGGAGCGTGTCGCGGTTGATGATTTTGCGGGTCGCCGGCGTCACCGGTACGTGCAGCGTCAGGATTTCAGAACGCGCCAACAGCTCCTGCAAGCTGACGGGCTCGACGCCAAGCTCGGCCTCTAGCGCCGGCGGCATGGCCAGGATGTCGCAATAGCTGACGTCGACGTCGAACGGCCGCAGCCGCCGTGCTACCGCCTTGCCGATGCGGCCGAGACCGAGGATGCCGATGCTGCGCCCGGCCAGATCGCGGGTGACCGGCCGGATGGCATTGACGTGGAAGCGGCCCTGGCGCAGCTCGCTGTCGGCGTAGGGCAGCATCCGCAGCACCGAGAGCATGAACATGATGGTCTGCTCGGCCACGCTTTCCGCCGTGCCGCCGGGGGTGAGCGCCAGGGGAATATTGCGCTTGGCCAGGGCCTGCCAGGCCACGGTGTCGTGGTAGCCCACCCCTTGGTGGTGGACAAAGGCGAGCTGGGGTGCGGCGGCAACCAGCTCTTCGCCGAAGCGCGTGGCGGCGACGATCACCGCATCGACGTCGGCCAGTTTTCGTTTGCGCTCGGCGTCGTCGTCATGCTCGAGCGTCAGCAACTCGACGTCATCGCCGGCCGCCGCCCGGATCATGGCGTAGAGAGCTTCCTCCCCGTGGCTGTTGTAGAACACACGCTTGCGATTGCGCATCGCCCTTCCCTTCGCTGTATTGCCGTAGGCCTGAAGGCCCGA
The DNA here is from genome assembly GCA_963820375.1 of uncultured Alphaproteobacteria bacterium. Taxonomy (GTDB): domain Bacteria; phylum Pseudomonadota; class Alphaproteobacteria; order Rhizobiales; family Hyphomicrobiaceae; genus AWTP1-13. Next base: position 154,600 of record CAWFZX010000006.1, read on the forward strand.
TCTCGGTTAGTCTCCCTGATCGCCATGCAACAATGGCGCGCAAAACGCACGGGCTGCTCACAGGAGACAACTCATGCCAGACGTTTTGGGCTGGCGGCGTACGTTCGGCGTCTTAGCCCCATCAACCAACACCGTCGTACAACCCGACTTCGATGATATGCGCCCTGCCGGCGTCACCAACCACTACAGCCGCATCTTCACGCCAAACGTCAAGGGCCTAAGCAACGAGACGTTCCGCGCCGGCATTGCGACCATCAGCAGCAACGTCTTGGATGCGCTCCACAGCGTCATGACCTGCGAGCCCGACCACCTGGTGATGGGCATGTCCGGCATCACGTTCCTGGGGGGCATCAAGGGCGCGGACGCGTTTGTGCGCCAGATCGAGGACACCGCCGGCATCCGCATTACGATCGGCAGCCATGCCGCGGCGGCAGCGCTCAGGGCTTATGGCGCTATTTCTCGGATCGCGATCCTTTCGCCCTACTGGCCGGTCATGAACGAGGAGGTGAAGCGCTACTTTACGGACGCCGGCTTCCAGGTCGTACGCGATCTGGCCATGCAATGTACGTCCTGGACCGCAATTGCGGCGGTGCCGCCGGCGCAATGCCGCGATGCTTTACGGCGGCTGGACGGCGATGACGTCGATGCCATCGTTCAGGTCGGCACCAATCTTTCCATGCTGCGATTGGCGGCCGCGGCCGAACTGTGGCTCGGCAAGCCCGTTGTGGCCATCAATGCCGCCACCTACTGGCATGCGCTGCGCAGCAATGATATTCGCGAGCCGATCGCCGGCTTCGGGAGGTTCATGGAGGCGTTCTGAACGCCGCCGGAGACCAAGGGCGACATGGGCCAGCCAACTCGGCCAACACTGTTGGCCAATGCTATCTTGGCCAACGCTCTTGGCCAGCTATTTGGGGCAGCGATCTTGCAGCTCGAGAAGGGCTCAGGAGCAGGAAAAGGACCAAAACGGGATATGCCAACAAAACCTCAGGTCGACAGCGCCGACGCGTCTTGCGCTTTCGATGCGGTGATTGTCGGGGCGGGCTTTGCTGGCATGTACATGCTGCATCGCCTGCGCGGCATGGGTTTCAGGGTGCGGGTCTTCGAGGCGGGTAGCGACGTCGGCGGCACCTGGTACTGGAACCGCTATCCGGGAGCCCGCTGCGACGTGGAGAGCGTGCAATATTCCTATCAGTTCGACGAGGCCCTGCAGCAGGACTGGGAGTGGAGCGAACGCTACGCCGCGCAGCCGGAGCTGCTTGGCTATGCCAGACACGTGGCCGATCGGTTCGACCTGCGCCGCGACATCCAGTTTGATACCAGGGTTACCTCGGCGGTCTTCGATGCCGGTGCGCGGCATTGGAGCATCGAAAGCAGCGATGGCGCGCGCAGTATCGCCACCTTTTGCATCATGGCGACCGGCTGCCTGTCGGCGCCCAACCTGCCAAGCTTCAAGGGCGAATCGAGCTTCCAGGGTGAGCGCTATCACACCGGCTGTTGGCCGCACGAGGGCGTCGACTTCAGCGGCAAGCGCGTCGCCATCATCGGCACCGGATCATCGGCCGTGCAGTCGATTCCGATCATCGCCCGCCAGGCCAAGCATCTGTACGTGTTCCAGCGCACGCCGAATTACGCGGTGCCGGCGCATAATGCCCCGCTCGATGCCAACGACCTGAAGCAGGTGAAGGCGGACTATCCGGCCATGCGCCAGCGAGCCAAGCAGACCATGACCGGCATCGACTTCGACTATAGCGACAAGAAGGCGCTCGAAGCCTCAGCAGCGGAGCGCAAGCACGAGTACGAGCGCCGCTGGCAACACGGCGGTTTGTGGTTCCTCGGCGCCTACCAGGATTTGATGGTCGACCAGGAGGCGAACGCGACCGCTGCCGAGTTCGTCCGCGGCAAGATCCGCGCCAAGGTGAACGATCCGCAGGTCGCCGAACTGCTGTCACCCAAGAATACGATCGGCTGCAAGCGCCTGTGTGTGGACATCGGCTACTACGAGACCTTCAATCGCCAAAACGTCAGTTTGATCGACGTCAGCGCGGAGCCGATCGAAGAAATCACGCCTCAGGGCTTGTGCGCCAAGGGCCGGCAATACGCGGTCGATGCGATCGTGATGGCGACCGGCTTCGACGCCATGACCGGAGCGCTGCTGCGCATCGATATTCGCGGCCGCGATGGCCTTACGCTCAAGGAAAAATGGAGCGAGGGGCCGAAGAACTATCTCGGCATCGCCGTGGCGGGGTTCCCGAACCTGTTCACGGTGACGGGGCCGGGCAGCCCCTCGGTGCTCACCAACATGCTGCCAACCATTGAACAGCACGTGGAGTGGATCGCCGACCTCTTGGCATTCCTGCGCGCACGTCGGCTCGACCTGATCGAGGCAAAAGCCACCGCAGAGGAGGATTGGGTTGGGCACGTCGGCGAGCTGGCTGGCCGCACCTTACGCCATACCTGCAGCTCTTGGTATTTGGGGGTGAATATTCCAGGCAAGCCGCGCGTGTTCATGCCCTATATCGGCGGCTTTCCCAAATACGTCGAGCGCTGCCGCGACATCGCTGATGCCGGCTATGCTGGCTTTGCCCTCGGATAGAGCTGGAGCGGCCGTGCCCTAGCGGAACCCGCCTACGCGCCCGGCCTGTTCGGAAATCACCCGGGCGTTGTCGAGATCTGGCGTCCCGGCCGGTTCGCCCTTGATCAACACCTTGGGGCTCGACCAAACCGGCAGCCGCGGACAGCCGCCGCAACTTGCCTTGTAACTCATGATGTCGCGCCATTTGGTGCCGTTCACAAAACCATGGCCGTAGGGGAACGGCGTCATATTCTTGTCGATCGAGGTGTCGTGCCGTGCGCCGATGAGGTGGCCGATCTCGTGGGCCAGCGAATAGGACGAGGCGGCACATTCATGGTGCACGACCGCAAAGGCGTCGCTGGCATCGGCGAACACGCGCGTTGCTAGTCCGCATCCGCTGGCGTCATCGACGATGAGTACCACCACGTCGGCATGATGCCTCTCGCGCAGCCCGTGCACCTCCTCCATAAAGCCGTCGCCCTTGTCGACCATGCGATAGAGGTGGTCGAAGTGCTCCCCATCCTTGTCTTCGGCATAGTCGGTCTGGTAGGCGTGCACGAGCCTCAGCTTGACGTTGCCGAGGTTGCTCATGCGGAAGGACTCGTTTCCCTCTTCGATGGCAAGATCGATGAGTTCACGTTTGACGTCCGCATAGTTGCTGGCCGTCTTTTGGGTGAAGGCGACGAGCACGTCGATGACGATGTCCTTGCCGTGTGGCGCGGCTTTCGCCTTGGCTAAGGCGCCTTTGCCGGCGTTGGCGGCGGCCATCTTCGGCGGCTGTTTCCTGCTCTGCGGCAACGGCGGACGCAGCAGGGCGGTCAACGGCCGCAGCATGCTGGCGTCGCCTTGCTGGATCAGCGGGTCATCGCGCAGGTTGGGGTCGTTGTTGCGCATGCGCGCCGGCATCGGCGCATGTTCCTGCGGCATGCGATCCTCGCCCATCTCGACGACGGCATGCATCTCGCCGCCCATGTGTCGGATGGAATAGATGCGCCCCTCGTGCTGGACCGTGCCGGCCATTTTTCCGCCCGGCCACCACATCAGCGTGGCCGGCGCATCGGTGCCGTCGACGGTGCCGCGCCAGACGCACATGGTGGGTTTGACGTCGACGCTGGCGCGGGTGATGGTCAACACCTTGTCGGCGCTGAGCCTGACGATGATCTTTGCCGCGTCGTGTGCGGCCGCCGGCGTGTTGGCATCCTTGTCTTTGGTGAGCGCGTATTCGACGGTTGGGGCGCGCGGCGCCATCATCATGCCGACCCCCATGCTGGCGCGGGAGGCCTTGGCGAGATCCATCATCGACTTTTGCTTGTCGTCCATCTGCATGTCGGCCGGGGGGGAGTGGAAGACGTGGTTCCAGTCGCCGCCCAGCTGATCCACGCCCACGCCGTGTTGCGCGGCGGCCTTTTTGACGGCCTCGACGTTGCGCTTGGGGACCGCCCACATTTCGGTCTTGGTGAGGGTCAAGACCTGGCCCTTGGCCTTGCCGGCGTGGCGTTTGATGGCATTGTAGAGCGCCGAGCCCTGCGGCGGCAGCTTCGACATAATAAGCGGCACGCGCTCCTGGTCGTCCTGGGCAAGGGCCGGGGGCACGGCCTGGGCGAGGAGAGAGCCAGCCAGTGCCGCCGCACCGGCAACGCGCAAACCGGCAACGCGCAAGCTGATCATCGACGCAACCTCGCTTTAGCGATGCAACTGTTGGGCTTGAGCTGGCAAGCAGGCCTCATCGGGATGGCTCCCCGCCGGGGCGACCGACGGCCATCAGCTTGCCGATGAAGGCGAGCGGACCCGTCGGCGTGCCCGTGGCGGAACCTCCGTCTGGCTCCTGGCTGACGGCAAGGGTGGCGTTGAGGAGGGATGCCGGCGAGAAAGGCGCCGGACAGGGCGCCGTCAGCGCTTCCGGGCCGGCGAGGACGCCGAGTGCTTCCGGGGCTGGTACCCCCTCGCGCATGATCCAAAGTTGATAGTTGCGCCCCGGTCGCGGCTGCGCCGTGACCGCGCGGGCGGTGATCTTGCAGGCGTTGAGGTCGACCCTGACCACAAACGCTGGGTTCATCATCTCGTCTGCGGTGGAGGTGCCGGCGGCGCGATAAAGCTCCGCCACCAACAGCGTCGGCTCGACAATGCGCTCATGCAGAAACCAGCCCACGGCGAGGCCCACGCAAGCTGCCAGTGCCGTGGCGGCGGCGGCAATGCTGCGCCAGCGCCGGGCATGGCGACGCAGCAAGGCCACTTCGGCGGATCGCGGAGCCGAAATGCGATTGAGGATGGCGTCGAAAAGCTGCGCCGGCGGCTCTACCTCTGGGACCTGCTGGCTCAACGGTGCCAGCCGCCGCTCCCAGGCGCCGATGGCCGTGGCCAATGCCGGATCGCGACGCCGGCGCACGTCGACCGCCGAGCGTTCGCTGGGATCCAGGGAGCCGAGCACGTACTCGGCCGCCAATCCGTCGATATCGTCTTCCTCAGTCATTGACCAAGACAGCTCTTGATCTGCTCCAGGCTGCGACGCAGCCACGTTTTTACGGTTGGGACGGGGCGGTTCAGCCGACGAGCGATGTCCTCGCGGGTCAAACCGTAGTAGTAGGCGAGTAACACTATCTCCCTCTTTTCAGGTTCGAGCTCGTTCAGGCAGGCATACAGCCGGCGCATTTCCTCCAGTTGCTCGTAGTTGGCGCTGGGATCGTCCTCGCCGGGCAATTGCAGCAGTTGCGGGCTCTCCTCCAGCGATACCATCGTCTTACGTTTGGCCTCGTCCAGGGCGCGGTTGCGGGCAATGGTTGCCAGCCACGTGATCGGTGAGCTGGCCGCGGGGTCGTAGTCGACTGCGTTTTGCCACACGCGAACATAGACTTCTTGCAAGACTTCATCCGCCAGATCGCGGCGCCCTAAGATACGGACGACGATGCCATAAAGTTTCAGTGAGGTGGCCGCATAGACGGCTTTAAAGGCAGCCTGATCGCCCTGGGCCACACGCCCGAGCGCCTCGATCAGCTGCTGCCTGGACAAGGGCATGTCGTTTATCTCGCCGCACCCTCTTTTTGAGGCGAAACGCCGCGCACGCAAGCTGTGACCAGATTGACGACAGGTCAAGCGCCGCGCGCGTCCCGCGTTTGCCAACGAACATTTTCCCTAGGCAATGGTGGGCCAAAATCGGGCTTTTTGGCTTGTTGCAGAGGCCTCTAGGCAGGTGGCCCCGCCCACCATGATGTGCATCAGCGTACGCATTTTTTGCCTGGACTTTGAAACCTTTTTGGCGCTGACTCGTATCTGCACACAGCGAGCGACGAAAGACGCGTCGCTGCTCCTGATCGGGAGATCATTGGCAGTTATAGGGAGATCGATATGAAGCGTTTTGCACTTGCTTTCGTTGCCGTTGCTGCGCTGAGCGCTCCAGCTTTGGCAGCTGACTGCGCGAAGGACTACAAGGCATTCTGGGACAATCTCGACCGCTCGCGGATGGCAAAGATGTCGCCCGAGCAATTCGCCGATCTGAGCCGCACGGCTCTGCGCGGCTACGACGCCTGCAACGCCGGTGACGAGCGGTTCTCGGCGAATAACTTCTTCAAGGAGCTCGATAAGGTCGGTCCGAACTCGAAGGCCTCCGACATCTTCAAGAGCGGCGCTTTTGCGGCACCCGGCGCAAAGAAGAAGTAAGCCCATCTTTTTGTAAATTCGACACGACCTGCGGGCGCCGATGGCTCGGCGCCCGCAGTTTGCGTTTGCCTGCCTCCTTTTCCGGCCCGACGGCACACCCACCCCGGCTGCCCAAGCCCTTCAAAGTTTACGCTAATTGCGGCGGCAGCGCTGCAAGCCTATCGACGCTCGGGGGCGCAAGAGGTAGCTTGAGGCGCAAATCCCTGGCCGAGGAGTGCTGGATGCAGACCCGTGCGGAGCGCAAGGTTATCGGCTGCGCAGGCCTGCTCCTGATGCTTGCCGCGCAGCTGTTGTTTGTGCAACCGGCAACCGCCGAGCCGCGGGTCAACACCTTTACCTTGAGCAATGGTCTCAAGGTCGTGGTGATCGAAGATCATCGCGTCCCCGTGGTCACCCACATGGTGTGGTATCGCGCCGGGGCGGCCGAGGATCCCTGGGGCACGTCCGGCATCGCCCACTTCCTCGAGCACTTGATGTTCAAGTCCACCGGCAAGCTCAAGTCCGGAGAATTTTCGCGCACCATTACCCGGCTCGGCGGCCGCGACAACGCCACCACGACACACGACACCACGTTTTACTTCCAACGCGTCGCCAAGGAGCATTTGCGCGCGATCATGCAGCTTGAGGCGGACCGCATGGTCAACCTGCGGCTGGTCGAGGAGGAGGTGGCGACCGAGCGGGACGTCATCTTGTCGGAGCGTCGCTCCAACGTCGACGGCAACCCATTGAGCCTGCTCAGCGAACAAATGCTGGCCGCCCTGTTCCAGAACCACCCTTACGGGCGGCCATCGATCGGCTGGGAACACGAAATGGCGAAATTGTCCCGCCAAGACGCGATCCGTTTCTACAAGAACTACTATGCGCCCAACAACGCGGTGCTGGTGGTGGCCGGCGACGTCACGCCCGAAGAGGTGCGAGCGCTTGCGCAAGAAACATATGGCCGCAACCGACCCAATCGCGCCCTGGTCCGCCCGCTGCGGGCCGATGAGCCCAAGCCGATCGCGGCCCGGCGGGTGCAACTCGTCGACGGACGGGCCGGCGCCAGGATCCTGCTGCGGTACTATCCGACCCCGAGCTTTGCCTCAGGCCCGCCCGGCGCCGGCGAAAGCCTGGAGTTGCTGGCGCGCATTATTGGAGGTGACGACACCTCACGCCTCTATCGTCGGCTGGTGGTGGAAAAGCTGGCTTCGACGGCCGGGGCGAATTTCTCCAGCGCCGGTCGTGACAGCGGCCGCCTGCAATTCGTCATCATTCCCCTCGAGGGCGTCGCCATCGACAAGGTTGAGGCGGTCCTGGACAGCGTCATTAGCGAAGTTCGCGACCAGGGTGTGACCGAGGTCGAGCTGGACCGGGCCAAGTCTGCGCTCGAGGCGGTGCGTGTGTTCGAGACCGATGACCAGATGCAACTGGCACGCCGCTACGGCGAGGGTGTCGCCTTCGGTCAAAGCCTTGCCGACATCGCCGGGCTCTCAGCGCGCGTGCAGGCCAAGACCGTGGATGACATCAAGCGCGTTGCCAATGAGTACCTTTTGATCGAGCGCTCCGTGACCGGCACGTTGGTCGAGCCGCAAAAGGCTGAAGCCAATGTGGTGCCGCAGGCCGTCAAGCAATGACCGGAAAGGAGCACTGGATGTTTTGCATCGCCTCTCGGCTGCGGGCAGCCACCGATCTTGGCCTACTGCTGGGCCTACTGCTGGGCCTGCTGCTGGCGGTCATGGCGCTGCTCGTCGGCCCCAGCCGGGGGTCGGCCCTCACGGTCGAGGAGATCGTGAGCCCCAAGGGCATCAAGGCCTGGCTGGTGGAGGAGCATAGCGTCCCATTGATTGCCGTGAAGTTTGCCTTCGCCGGGGGGGCCTCGCAGGATCCCGCCGGCAAAGAGGGCCTCGCCACCATGGTGGCGGATCTGCTCACCGAAGGGGCCGGCGATCTCAGCGAAGAAGCCTTCAAGGCGCAGGTCTCCTCGCTCGGCATGCGGCTGTCGCTGGCGGCCGGTCGCGATGCCATCTATGGCGGGCTGGAGACACTGAGCAAGCGCTTTAAGCCATCGGCGGCGCTCTTGCGCCTTGCCCTGACCTCGCCGCGCTTTGATGATGATGCCATCGAGCGCGTCAGATCGCAGCGCCTGACCGATCTGGCGATTGCGGCCAACGAGCCCAACAGGATGGCGGTCGATCGCTGGTACCTCGAGGCTTTTCCCGGCAATCCCTATGGGCGACCGGCCGACGGCACCGCTCAGTCCGTGCCGCGCATCGTGCGTGATGATCTCACAAGCCAGCATGCCAAGCTGTTTGCGCGCGGTCTGCTCAAGGTTGTCATCGTCGGCGATATCGACAAGGCGGCTGCCCTAGAGGCGCTGGATGCGATCTTCGGCGGTCTGCCCGAGCAGGGCCAGGTTGCCCTGTTGGCCAAGGTTTCCCCCGGTCCGGCGGCTCAGCCAGTGGTGGTGGAAAAAGAGCAGCCCTCGGCGACGGTCGCTTTCGGTCTTGCCTCTCTTGCCAGCGACCATGCGGATTTTCCGGCGCTGGAGGTGCTGAACCACATCATCGGCAGTGGCGACTTCGACGCCTCCCTGACGGAGGAGATCCGCGTCAAACGGGGTCTCGCCTACTCCGTACAAACGGGGCTGGTGCACGATTCGATCACGTCCATTCTGTTGGGCGCTTTTTCAACCAAGAACGAGACCATGGGATCGGCTTTGGGCGTGCTGAAGGAGGTGCTTGCCACGACGGCCCGCGACGGGCCAAGCGCCAGCAAATTCGAGAACGCCAAGCGCTACCTCACCGGCTCCTTCCTGTTGGACTACGATACCAATGCGAAGGTGGCGAGTTCGCTCCTCAGCATCTGGGTCGACGGGGAGAAGCCTGACTACCTGACGCGGCGGAACCAGAAGATCAACGCCGTCACGCTTGCGGACGTCAAGCGCGTGGCGCGCGACGTGCTCAATACCGACCAGCTGATCGTCACGATTGTGGGCAAGCCGCGGCTGTAAGGGACGGGTGGGTTGGCCCGACTAACGGAAGGCTGCGACGCGCGCACCCTGCTCGGAGATGACCCGCGCATTGTCGAGATCGGGGGTGCCGGCCGCCTCGCCCTTGACCAAGACTTGCGGGCTCGACCACACCGGCAGGCGCGGACAGCCGCCGCAACTCACCTTGTAGCTCATGATGTCGCGCCACTTGCTGCCGTTGACGAAGCCGTGCCCATAGGGAAACGGCGTCATATTCTTGTCCAAGGCCAGCTCATGGCGAGCGCCGATGATGTGGCCGATCTCGTGTGCCACCGAGTAGGACGCCGCCGCGCATTCGTGATGCACCACCGCGAACGCCTCTTCGGCGTCGGCATAAACGCGCGTTGACAGGCCGCAACCGGCAGCATCATCAACGATCAGTACGGCCACGTCGGCACGGTGTTTGTCGCGTAGGCCATGGATCTCGTCCATGTAGCCGTCGCCCCTGTCGGCATAGCGCCACAGATGCTGGAAGTGCTCTCCCTGCTCGACATAGTTGGTCTGGTAGCTATGCACGAGCCTGAGCTTGATGTTGCCGAGATTGCTCAGGCGAAAGGAGTGGTTTGCCTCTTCAATGGCGAGCTCGACGAGCTCGCGCTTGACGTCGCCGTAGTTGCTGGCGGCCTTTTTGGTGTAGGCAACAAGCACGTCGATGACCACCTCCTTGCCGGACGGCATCGGCCTGCGCGTGGCCGCCTCCTTGCCTCGCGTGGCCGCCTCCTTGCCTAAAGCCGCCCGCTTCTGCGGCGCGCGGCCGGCTTGGGCGGCAGCCGACGGGGCGCGCTTGGCCGTGATCGCGCGGCGCAGCAAACTGGCATCGCCCTGCTGCACCAGCGGATCATCGCGCAAATTCGGATCGCTGGCGCGGAGGTTGGCAGGCAGGGAAGCGTGTTCCTGCGGCATGCGCTCGGTGCTCATCTCGACGACGGCGTAGAATTGCCCGCCCATGTGCCGGACCGAATAGATCTTGCCCTGGTCTTGCACCGTGCCGGCCATCTGGCCGTTCGACCACCACATGAGCGTGACGAGGCCGCCGGTCTGCTCGACCTCACCGCGCCAGATGCACAGGTTGGGTTTGATGTCGAGTGAGGTGCGGGCAATCGTCAGGACGGTCTGGTCGTTCATTGCCACCGTGAGCTTGGGAGCATCGACGCCGGCCGGCGCCTTGGCGTCCCGGGTCAGGGCATACTCCAGCATCGACGGGGCTGGTCCCGACATGATCTTAACGCCGGTTGTGGCCTTGGCGGTGTTGGCGAAGTCGACTAGGGATTTCTGCTTGCCGGTGATGTTGAGATCAGGCGGGGTGGCCCGGAAAACATGGTCAAATCCCGGTCCGAGCTCCGTCACCAGCAACCCTTGTTTGGCGGCCGCCTTTTTCACCTGCTCGAGCTGGTCTTTCGGCAGCGTCCATTTCTCGCATTTCGTCAGCGGCAGCGCATAGCCCGTCAGCGTCGCGGCGGTGCGTTTGACCAAATTGAAGAAGCCACGCACCGACAGTCGTTTCTGCGCCGCGTCGGATTGCGAGACGATCACCTCGACGCTGCCGTTCTGTGCCTGAGCGACGCCAGCTCCTGGAAACAGCCAGATCAGTGAAGCGAGCAAAGCTGCTGCACCGGCAACGCGTGCGCGTATCATGATTGCCCTTTCCTGAAGCAGAACTCTGTTGCGATCGCAGGCAGGTGCGTTGGCAAGTCCCTCCACTGCCGGCTTGAGCGGGCAATCTAACGCGCGCACCGCCGCGCCGCTAGCGCCGGAGGCCTTGTCGACGTAGGCTCACGCGGCACGGTGCGATCGGCATGGCGAGCGGGGATCGCTAACTGGCAGACCGGCCAGGGGAATCCAGGCAGAGCAGGCTGGGTCGCGGACATGGCGCACAAGCAGGCGCACAAGCAGATGGCTCGCAAGGCACCCGCCTCGGTGCGGCTCAAGCGCGTCTATGCCGAGCCCAGCGCCGGGGATGGCACACGCATCCTGGTCGATCGGTTGTGGCCGCGCGGCCTTGCCAAGGACAAGGCGAAGATTGACTTTTGGCTCAAAGACATCGCCCCGAGTGATGCGCTGCGGCGGCGCGTGCATGCCAAGGCGACGGCCTGGGAGGAATTCCTGGTCGACTATGGCCAGGAATTGGCCCAGGAGCCCGCGGCCAGCGCCGCGGCGGATCTCATTGAGCGCATACGCCGAGAACCGGTAACGCTCTTGTATGCTGCCCGCGACGAGACGCGCAACAACGCCGTCGCGCTCAAAAATTGGCTGCAAGCCAAGCTGCAGACGCGCAACAAGAAGGCCGTCAAGCGCTGACCTTGCCGGCGGCCGCGGCGCCTGCGGTCTCGGGCAAACGAGTTGCTGGCGGCAAAGCACGGTCGCTTGCCCGCGCTACACCCGCGACAGGTCTGGCGTTAGCGCTTTGCCTCTTGCTCGCGGATCCGGTCCGGCAGGTCGAGGCCCACGCCGATGAGGTGCCCAAACAGCCTCTGCAGGCGTGCCACGTCGGTGGCTGGCAGCGGCGGGCGCAAAATCGAGGCGATGTTGCTGCGCAGGTGTGCGGCGCTGCCGGTGCCGAACAGGACCACGTCGATGCCGGGCTCATGCCGGGCGAAGCGGTAGGCCGCGTCGATGACGTTCTCAGCTCCACCGGGGTGCAGCAGGAACCCCAGCGGGTTGGCTGGCGTCGACGGCGCTCTCCTCGAGCTGACCCTGGGTGATCAGATCCCTAACGGTGGTTTGCAGCAGTCCGGGCTTGCTGAAGATGTTGCGTACGGCAAACATGCACAGGGTGCCGATGCCATTCGCACGCGTGCGTTCCAGCACCGGTTGACGCGCGTTCTGGTGCAACATGTGGAAGGCCAACATGACGACCTCCCACACGCCCTCTTCGGCGGCGCGTTCGAGCATCTTGTGCTCGGGATCCCGCGGCCCTGTCTCTGAAACGGCGAGATGGCGCAGCTTTCCCTTCTCCTTCTGGCGCAGGAGCGCCGGCACGATCTCGGTCATGGCATGGCCATACGCCTTCGGCGATAGGCCATGCAGGTGGAAGATGTCGACGTACTCACTGTCAAGCTGTCTCAGCGAGGTGTCGAGATTGGCGACCACCTGCGCCCCCGCGAGCGGGTTGCCGTCGGCGCTGACATGGCTTTTGGTGGAAATGACGATGCCGTCGCGGGCCCGTCCTTTGATGGCCTTGCCGACGATGGTTTCCGTGCCGTAGGCGGCCGCCGTATCCAAGAGGTTGACGCCGAGGTCGAGCGCTTCCTGCACCAGGGCCACGCATTGCGCCTCGCTGAGGCCATTGCCAAGCCCGATGCGGCTGTTGCCGCCGCAGCCGAGCCCGGCCACGCTAACCCTCAGTTGCGTCTTGCCGAGCGTGGTATAGTGCATCGTCTCCAACCTTGGCTGTGAAGCGGTTGATTAAAGGCCATGAACATCGAGCCACGCAAGTCCAGTTCCCTAACCTCGCCGTCGCCGGAATCGCGTGGGCTCGACTTTTTCGCTTCCGACCCGTCGCTGCAGGGCATGCTCCAGATCTATCTTCCCATGGCCGAGCGCGAACATCTCGCTCAGCACCTGCAGCGGCTCGGACACCTGGTGGGGGGGCACCTTGACGATCTGGCCCGCGACGCCGACAAGATGCCGCCGCGGCTCGAGCCGCGTACCCGCCAGGGCGAGGATCGCCAATCCATCAGCAAGGCTCCGGCCTATGTTGCCATGGAGCGCCTTGCTTTTGGTGAGCTGGCGTTGGCCTCGCTGTCGCACCGACCGGCTCTCGGTTACCACCGTCCCCTCTCCTCCGCCAGCAAGTACGCCCTCACCTATCTGTTCGCGCAGTCGGAATTCGGACTGCTCTGCCCCGTCAGCATGACGGACAGCCTAACCCGTACCCTGCGCCGCTTCGCCGACGAGAAGTTGCTGGCCCGCTATCTGCCAGGCCTCCTGAGCGACGACATCGACGGCCAGATGCAGGGCGCCATGTTCATGACGGAACGATTGGCCGGCTCCGATGTCGGCGCCACCGAGACACGCGCAGTGCGTTCAGGCGACCACTGGCTGCTCTATGGCGACAAGTGGTTTTGTTCCAACGCCGATGCCGATTTGGCGCTTGTGCTGGCGCGGCCGGAGGGAGCGCCGAGCGGTACCGCGGGGCTCGGCCTGTTCCTGATGCCACGCGTTCTGCCCTCGGGCGCTGCCAACAGCTATCGCATCGTGCGGCTCAAGGACAAGCTCGGCACCCGGGCTATGGCTTCGGGCGAGATCACGCTTACCGGCGCCGTGGCCTGGCTGGTCGGTGATCTCAGCCAGGGCTTCAAGCAGATGGCCGAGATGGTGAACCAGTCGCGGCTTTCGAATGGGGTGCGGTCGACCGGCATGATGCGGCGTGCCGTGCATGAGGCGCTGACGGTTGCGCTCGGCAGACGCGCATTTGGCCAGCGGCTGATCGAGCTGCCGTTGGTGCGCCGGCAACTGATCAAGATGATCCTGCCGGCCGAGGCGGCCCTGAGCGTGGCCTTCTTCACCGCCGATTGCCTCGATCGCGCCGATGCGGGCGATGTCGAAGCGCAGACGCTGCGACGAATCCTGACGCCACTCATCAAGTTGCGAGCCTGCCGCGACGCGCGCAAAGTGGCAGGTGATGCCATGGAGATGCGGGGGGGCAATGGGTACATCGAGGAGTGGATCGAGCCGCGGCTTTTGCGCGAAACACACCTTGGTTCGATCTGGGAAGGAACCAGCAACATCATCGCCCTCGATGTCGTACGCGCCGCCAGCAAGACGGCTGCGCATCGCCTGCTGGAGGCGCGGCTGCTGCCGATGCTGGCGGCGGCGCCGACCGATCTTGCCGCTCAGCTGAGAGAGCGCCTGACGGCGGCGTTGTCTCTCATCGAGCGAGCCGCTGGCGCGCAAGATGCGCGCGCGGCGCGTCAAGCTGCGAGCGGACTATATCACGCCACCGCGGCGGCGCTGTTCATGCGTGAGGCGCACCTGTTGTCCGATCCGGTGCGTCAGGACCTGGCGCGAATTGCGGTGGCGCACAAGCTCATGCCGCGCGACCCCCTGCGTGCCTGTGACGAGGATGATGCCAGCGGCGATCGCATCATTGCCGCACTGGTGGCGGCGCGTCGATACAGCGCGGAGCCGGGGTGGCAAGCGGCCTCACCCTCAAGGCCTCTGCATGGCGCGCTGCCCGGCGGCCGTGCCGGCGATGCGCCCGAACACGGCACCGTTCATCAGCCCGGTACCGCCGGGATAGTTGAAATAGAATAGGCCACCGACCAGTTCGCCGGCGGCGTAAAGGCCCGCAATCACCTCACCATCCGTGTCGATCACGCGCGCGGCGCCGTCGATTTTGAGGCCGCCAAAGGTGAAGGTCAGGCCGCAGGTGACGGCGTAGGCTTCGAACGGCGGCGTATCGAGGACAATGGCCCAGTTGGATTTGGCAATGGCGAGCCCGGTGGTGCCGCGTCCATCCTTGACATTGGGATTGAACGGCACCTCCCTGCGCACGGCGGCATTGTAGGCCTTGATCGTCTCCAGTGCTTTGCTGGGGTTCACGTCGTCGAGCTTGGCAACGAGCTCCTCCAGGGTATCGGCCCGCACCTTGGTGACGCGCTTGATGCGGTATTCGTCGCGCAAAAGGTGCAACACCTTGGCATCGAATATCTGCCAGCAGAACTGTCCTGGCTGCGACAGGATCACCCGCCCGTACTTGGCGTAGGTATAGTTGCGGAAATCGGCGCCCTCGTCGACGAAGCGCTCACCGTTGGCGTTCAGCATGATGGAAAAGGGATAGTTATGCTTTTGAAAGTTGTCGCCCACGCTCAGGTCACCGAACTCGGGAGCGTTGCGATCCCAAGCGACCGCATGGCCGCCTGACCAGTTGCCGGTTGGCTGGGCACCGATGTCGAGCGCCATGCGGATACCGTCGCCGGTATTGAAGCGCGTACCACGCACCTTGGCCAGCTCCCAGCCGGGGCCCATGTAGCGCGTGCGCCATTCGGCGTTGGCCTGAAAGCCACCCGCCGCCAGCACCACGCATTTGGCGGCGACCTCGGTGGTGCGGCCTTGGTAGCGGATGCGCACGCCCTTGACGCCGTCGTCGTCGCTGATGAGGCAAAGCGCCCTTGCCTGATAGGCGATGCTGATGCCGGCTTGGGCCGCCGATTTCGTCAGGGCGTCGACAAGCCCGGGGCCGCCGCCCCAAGACTTCGACCGTCAGTCCGCCCCAGAACTTGAACTTGCCATCGACTTTGAAAGCCTGCCGCCCATAGATCGGCGCGAAGCGGACGCCCTTGCCCCGCATCCACTGCATCGTCGACTTGCTGCGTGTGACCAACAGTTCGCACAGCTCCGGGTCCGTGCGGTATTCGGTGACGCGACCCATGTCGTCAAAAAACTGTGCCTCGGTATAGGTGCCAAAATCGGTGTTGGCGATTTCCTCGGCGGTAAGATCCGGCATCAGCGCCTTGAGGTCGTCGACACCGTCGTAAACGCAGCGAAAGGCGCCGGCGGTGAAGCGGCTGTTGCCACCGGCCTCCGCCGCCGGGGCGCGCTCGAGCACAAGTACGGCCGCTCCGCTCTCGGCCGCCGCCAGGGCGGCACACAGCGCCGCGTTACCGGCGCCAACGATCACGACATCGCTCGATTGCGGGAGGGGGTTCGACATCAGCTCGTCTGTCCTGTTGCGTGTGTCTCGCGCCATGCAACGGCCTTGGCTGCTCCGGCGCCGCCTGGGGCAGCAGCAGGCAGGACTTAGTGTGGAGCTTGCGGGCAGGGAATTGCAAGCACGAGTGAAGGCTGTCCCCGAGCGCAAAACGAAAAGCCGCGCAGGGGGCCAGGGCCGTCGGCATCAGTCTTTGCCGCTGCGCAGGTCTTGCAACACGCTGTCGAGGTCGATGCGCTTGGTCAGTTCGTCGTGGATGTTGCACATGCGTGATTCGCAGATAGTTGCGGATGGTCGGGAAGTCGCTGCCGCGCAGTTTGGGATGGATCGGCATGCAGTCGAAATAGCGTTGCACGAACGGCTCGTGGATGTCCTGCGCAGATTTGCGCGCATGCGTGGCAATCAAATGCAGCCGGCGATCCAGCTCCACTCGGCTTTCGGCCCAGGCCGCCTCGCCCAGTGCGGCGGGCGTGGGATAGCGGTCAAAGACCGAGAGCACGAGCGCGAACACGGCTTGCTGCACGGCGGTTGGGCTGTGCGCGTGCTCGCTAATCACCCCTTCGACCGCCTCGCCGACCATCGCCAGTCCCAGCGGATAGGCGCGCCAACGGGATTGCTCGACGGCGCGCTGAAAATCCTCCTCCCGAAACAGCACCTTGGCGTAGTGGCCGGCGCGTGCGCGGGCGTATTCGTAGATGCCCTTCTGCACCAGAAAGGCAGCGTTCTGGTCGATAAAATCGGCAAGGGACGTGCCATATCGCAGGCGAGTGCGCCGCCGAAACAGCTGTGCAATCCATCGCATAAGGTGTTCAGACCAGCGGATTTCCTCGCTGCCGCCCGGTGGCGGCAACCGACGTTCGACCAAAGTATTATAAGGAGGCATAGGGACTGATGTTAGCCTTTTTTGCTGACTCGCACCGCAGCGGTAAGACTGGCGGCGGGTGGCGGCAGGGGAAGGTGCCGCGTGGCCGGTGGTCAGGCCCCTCCAGCGTTGCAGGCACGGAGGTGCCATGGCCATGCAGAGCTACCAGCGACCAGGTCCATTGGAAGCGGACCACCAACTTGATGTTGGTTCATCTCGCGATCTGGTTTTTCTTCGGCTACATCATCCATATGTTCGTGAAGCCGCTCAATCAGTTCGTCATCCCGGTGCTCGAAATTTCCGCTCGGTTTTTATATGGCGGCTCAAGGTTCGTTGATCGTCTTTGTGGTGATGCTGTTCGTGTTCGCGAGGCAGCAGGACAGGATCGATCGTGACCACGGTGTGGCGGAAGACGACTGAGGGAGAACGGGGTCATGGCTACGCAAGTCTGCGAACCAGCTCGGATTTTATCAAAAATCTTGGCCGTATGTACGGTGCCTACACCGGCACATTTCTTGCCTTCATCGTTCTGCTCGCGATCCTTGAACAGGTGGGCGTGCCGAATAAGATTCTGGGTTACCTGTTTGTGTTCTTCACGCTCGCCGTCTACGCCGTCATCGGCGATTATGACGCGCACGGCGCAGGTGTCCGAGTATTACGTGGCCGGCCGTCGTGTGCCCTGCTTTCTACAATGGCATGGCCACCGGCGCCGACTGGATGTCGGCGGCCTCCTTCGTCGGTATGGCCGGCACGTTGTTCCTGCTTGGCTACGATGGGCTTGCCTGGGTGCTCGGCTGGACCGGCGGTTTCGTCTTGGTGTCGATCCTGGTCGGACCTTACCTGCGCAAGTTCGGCGCTTACACCGTGCCTGATTTCTTCGCCTTTCGCTTCGGCGGCAATTTTACCCGCTTCCTCGCCGTCATCGTGCTCGTGTGCTGTTCGTTCACCTACGTGACCGCGCAGGTGTTCGGCACCGGGCTCATCGCCTCGCGCTTCCTTGGCATGGACTTCACGGTTGCGGTGTATGTCGGTCTTGCCGGCATCCTGCTGTGCTCGATGCTGGGCGGCATGCGCGCGGTGACCTGGACGCAGATCGCACAGTACATCGTCTTGATCATCGCCTACCTCACGCCGATCATCATCCTGTCCACCAAGAAGTATGGCATTCCGTTTCCGCAGCTGACCTACGGGCAGGCTATTCAGGAGATCACCGCGCGCGAGCAGGAGATGCTGCGTACCGGTCTGACGACGGCGGCAGCCCTCAAACCCCACATCGAGCCGTTTTTCAACTACACGCCGCTTAACTTCTTCGGCATCATCCTCTGCATGATGGTGGGAACGGCTTCGTTGCCGCATATCCTGATGCGTTACTTCACGACGCCGTCGGTGCGTGAGGCGCGCCAGTCGGTGGCGTGGTCGCTGTTATTCATTTTCCTGCTTTACTTTTCGGCGCCGGCCTATGCGGCGTTCTCAAAGCTGGAAGTCTACACAAACGTCATCGGCAGAGACCTCGCCAGTATTCGTCCGTGGATGTTCACCTGGGGCGAGCTTGGTCTCATTCAGATCTGCGGCAAGAACGCGGTGAACGCGCAAGCGGTTATCGATGCTTGCCGGGCCGTCGCCGGGCATCCCGGCGTCGTTCGGCTGCAGGACTTTGTGATCAACACGGACGTGATCGTGCTCTCCACGCCGGAGATCGCCGGCCTGCCCTACGTGATCTCGGGCCTGGTCGCCGCCGGCGGCCTCGCCGCCGCCTTGTCGACTGCCGACGGGCTGTTGCTCGCCATCGCCAACGCATTGAGCCACGACATCTACTACAAGATGCTGGACACCAATGCGCCGACGGTGCGGCGTTTGACCGTCGCACGCGTGCTCTTGCTGATCGTCGCCGTCGCGGCGGCCTACACGGCCTCGACCCGGCCTTCGGATATTCTGGCCATGGTCGGTTGGGCGTTCTCATTGGCGATGGCAGGCAATTTTCCTGGCTTGGTGCTGGGGATCTGGTGGAAGCGGGCAACCACGCCCGGTGCCATCTGCGGCATCATCGCCGGCTTTGGCCTGTGCTTGTTCTACCTCGTCGTCACCACGGTATTTCCCTGGTGCAGGGGTGGCCTACTTCGGCATGACGTCGCTGTTGAACCCGGTCACGGGAGCGCCGGTCGTCGACATCGCCAAGGCCATGGCGCTCCCCAATGCCATGGAACACTGGCCGACGCTGGCTCATCCCTTGGCCAACAAGGTGGGTTGGTTCAATCTCAACAATATCAACTGCGGTCTGTTGGGCGCGCCGCTGGGCTTCCTGGTGATCTACGTGGTCAGCCTGATGACCAAGGAGCCGTCTGCCGAGATGCAGGCGTTTGTCGACGAAATTCGCAAACCGCGCGGTCAGACCGTTCTGGAAGAAAAGGTCTAAAGCGCACTGCAACAGACAAGCCTAATGGCGGGGTCCTTCGGGACCCCGCCTTGTTTCCACGGCAACGACTTGAGCGTGCCAATTGCGCCGTCAGAGTGAGCCGCCAAGGGAGACGGTGGTGCAAACGACTTATCCAATCCTTTCCTTCTGGTACTTTCATCTGCCGAATTTTCTGCTGGCGGCGCTGATGTACACGCTGCTGGGGCGGGCACTGCTCGGCTTGATCGTTGGTCCCGACTCGACCAACTACATTTGGCGCTTCTTCTGCCGCCTGACCGACCCCTTTGTCGCCTTGGTCGCCTATCTTACGCCGAGGGCAACTGCCCCCGTCGTGCTGTGGTTGTTCGGTTTCGTTTGGCTGTTCTGGCTGCGGGTTGTGCTGTTGCAGCTCTTTTTGGCCATGGGCGCCTTGCCGCGCGCGGGTTGATCAAACAATGGACCGAAACTTCTATTACATCGGCATTGCTGCCTTTGGCATGATCAACGGCATCTTCAATCAGCTCTGGCTGCTGTTTGCCCTGATCCATGTGCAAATTTTGGCGCCGGCGCTGCTGTTTGGGAGCACCGGGCTGACGCTGATGTTTTCCTCGCTGATGGTTGCGACGGCGACCATCATCATGGCGGGCATCCCGGCGGCGATCTATGAGCACATGATCGGAGCCAAGGAGGATTCGAGCGAAGCCTCGCTGTGGATCTGGCTTGGCCGGAACGGGAATACTGACCATTCCGGCCATCGGCAATTTCATCCAGATCGGTCTTTAAGCAGCCTGTGAACGCCGGCCATCGAACCGCTTGAGGCACGGCCATGCTATTTGTAAATTTGCACCCCTGGGGAGGATCGAGCGGCGGGCTGACCGGAAGGGGTGTGTCCCATGGAGCACATGCGTCGCATCGCCTATGAGACGGTGTTGCGGGCATGCGGCTTCGGTTCGCTAGCGATTTTTTGTTTTATGGTGGGCTTGTCGTTTGAGCCGCGCATCGCCTTTCAAAGCGGCGGCGCGCTGATGATGATCATGACGGGGATCTTATATCTAAAGTCGCTCGAAGCACGAACCAAGCCGTATCGCCGGACCGAGATGTGGCTTTATCTTCCCGAAGAGCACCGCCCACCGGCGGCGATGGCTCAGCAGCTGACCTCGGCACTGATGCGAGAGACCTATCTGACGTTTGCACTGTGGACCTCGGCGATCACCGTCGGTATGTGGGTGATCGCACTTCTCTTCGCCGTCAAAGGCTTATAGGCAAAATACCGGCACGGCGTTGCGCGACGGGCGTCGCCTCTAGGACGCTGCCGGGAGTGGGGGTGCCTGGGTGGCCGGTATCGAAAAAGAACGCTCAACGGTACATGACCCATGTCCCAACCCATGGACCTGCGCGAGCCTGAGCCAGCAACGGACGACCGCCGGCCGGCCGAGGCTGCGCGCAACGCCTTGCACCAGATCGTCGTCGTCGGCGGCGGCGCCGGTGGGCTCGAGCTGGTGACCCGGCTCGGCGACAAGCTCGGCAGACGCGGCAAGGCCGCCGTAACGCTGATCGACAAGAAGCGCACGCATTTGTGGAAACCCCTGCTGCATGAGGTTGCCGCCGGCAGCATGGATATTGGCATGCACGAGCTCGACTACCTGGCGCAGGCGCACTGGCATGGCTTTCGTTATCGCGTCGGCGAAATGAACGGTATCGACCGGCAGCGCCGCCTGGTCCATGTCGCCCCGTTCAGCGATGAGGAGGGCATCATCGTCACGCCGCGGCAGTCGCTGGCCTACGACACCCTTGTCATCGCCATCGGCAGCCTCAGCAACGATTTTGCCACACCGGGCGCAAAGGAGTATGCGATCCTGCTTGAGAGCCAGGCCGAGGCTGAGCGTTTCCACCGCCGGCTGGTCAACGCCTGCATTCGCGCGCACACGCAAGCCGAGCCGCTCCGCCCCGAGCAGTTGCAAGTCGCCATCATTGGTGCGGGGGCGACCGGAACGGAGCTCGCGGCCGAGCTGCACCGCACGACGCGCCAGCTCATTGCCTTTGGGCTCGATCGCATCGACCCGGACAAGCACATCAAGATCCATCTGATCGAGGCGGCAGATCGCATTCTGCCAGCCCTGCCAGAGCGGCTCTCGAAGGCTGCCACAAAGCTGCTCGAAGGCTTGAAGGTGGAAATCCACACCTCCGCACGCGTTGCAGCAGTGTTGCCAAACGGCGTGCAACTGGCCGGCGGACGCTTCATTCCCGCCGAGCTGGTGGTGTGGGCTGCCGGTGTGAAAGCCCCCGACGTCCTCAAGGATATTGCCGGACTGGAGACAAACCGCCTGAACCAGCTGGTTGTGCTGCCCACGCTTGAAACGACGCGCGATAGCAACATTTTTGCCATCGGCGACTGTGCTGCCTGCCCCTGGCCCGGGCATGAACAGCCCGTGCCTCCGCGAGCGCAGGCCGCCCACCAGCAGGCAACGCATATGCTCAAGCAGATGCAACGGCGCCTCGCCGGCCAGCCTCTGCGGGCCTGGCAGTATCGCGATTTCGGCTCCCTCGTTGCGCTTGGCGACTATTCGACGGTTGGCAGCCTGATGGGGCGTCTGGTCGGCCCCAGCCTGTTCATCGAGGGCTATATCGCCCGGCTGATGTATAGATCGCTCTACAAGATGCATCAGCTGGCGCTACACGGGTTGACCAAGGTTTCGCTCGATACGCTTGCCCACATCATCACGCGGCGCACGGAACCGCATGTGAAGCTGCACTGAGCCAGACCGGCAGCCGCTCATCTTGCCTTAACGGCGCTCGGTTTCCTCGGTATGGCTCTGGACCCAGCGGCTTGGCCGGTCCGGGCGGCCTTCCGAGCGAGCCGCCGGTTTGCTCTTGCGTGCGCCCTCCGCCGCCGTTTCCCGCCGCCCCGCCTGCTCGGCGTAGGCCTTGTGGCGGGCCGTCGCTTCTTGGTCCCAGGCATTGCCATGGCACGTGCAGTTTTCAACGTGCTTGGTTTGGTGCAGGAAGGCGGTGGCGAGCCGGCGATAGGAGCGGCCGTCGAGGTCGACCATATCTTCCATATTGCCGCCGGGATTGCGGTAGACGAACAGTCGGCCTGCCGGACAGGCCTGCGCGCAGCGCCGCGCATCCTTGGCAAACTGCGAGCGCGGCGTGCTGAAGCTCAGTGGGATTGGAAAACCGTCGCAGAGGCGAACACACAGCGTCCGGAAATAGCCGCCCTCACTGCTGCGGCCTGGGCGCTCCGCGTCATCGCCAAAGGGGTTGAACGGGCGCTCGCCGCGATCCCCGCCGCCGCGACCTAGGTCGCGAAAAATCTGGTCGAACCAGTCCACTTTGGTGACACCTTCTCCCCGGCCCATGCTGCGGGCGGGGTTCGCCGGCTGCACCGGACCTGCGCGCACCGCGCCGTCACCACGCGGGAGCCACATGCCAGCGCAGGCCAAGCAGGCGGCGGCCAGGACAAGAAGGAGCAGGCGCTTCATGATGATGGCATGTTGGTGGGGCAGTTATCGCGCCGGAGAGAGGCAAGTCAGGCGCAAAACGTTGGCGTCAGGCTGCGAGTTCCAAAACCGACCGGCCCCGCGTACGCGGTGGTCTGCCGGCGTTTTTTGCGGTGCCCAAAAGTGACCTAACGTTCCTCCTCCTGTTCTGCCAGCTCGGGGAGCGTCTCGATCGCTTCGGCCGGCAGATCGACCACCACCGCCCCGCGCAGGACCGTGAACAGCCCGGATGGGATTTCGAGCGTGCGTGACCCCAAGCCCAGGACCGAACCGGTGGTCATGCGGATCCTGTTGGGCTGATCTTCGTCGTCATAGGAGATATCGGCAACCTCACCGATCTGCACCCCGTCTGCGGCAAACACGGGGGCGCCGATAAGCTCGGCATGGAGCGCGGCGTCTTGGTCGGCTCCGTCCTGGGATTGCGCCTGACAAACAGGCCCAGCGCCCAGAGCCGACACGAGGACCAACACAAGGAAAGTGATTTTGACGAGCGACCCAGCCATGTTGAAAGCGCTCCGCCTTAACGCGTTACCCTATCGCCAAACGGGGACCGGCAACGTTGGTTCCGCTGCCTTTGACGGGGAGGCCGCGTCCGTGCGGCGCCAGGAGGCGTTTTGGTCTGGCAAAGGCTGCCTCGAGGACGGGGGGAGGCAGGGCCTTGCGGCCCTGCTGCGGCCGCAGCGACGGGGTGGGACCAGACCTTCCGCTTGGGTGCTTCGCCCACGGTATTGGCGCGGGCGATGCGCACCAGCGCGTTTGGGGCGCTCCCCCTGGGGCGGCCGCCGGGCGCGGCGGTCGGCACCCGCCGCCGAAAATCGCGCGCTTCAAGCCGGCGCACGACTTTGCACTCAAGCGCAAGCACTTGTTTGCGCAGCACAAAGCTGGTTGGGCCGATGAGGATCCACATCTACTGGGGCCGAAAAATAGCCGCTGGCGATTGCGCGGCCGCGGCATTGACGATAATCAGCGCAGGCTTTTTTCTCGGCGTCCCGAACCTGATAGTGTGTGGTCTGCGGTCGGCCGTGGCGAGACCGGCACTGATCGGCAGTGCAGTCCGGGACGGTGACAGCCCAGCCGTTACGCCAGCCCGTTACGCCAGGGAGAATTCGCATGCGCACGACACCGGTCGCGGCTTTTGTCCTCACCGGCGCCCTCCTCGCCAGTACGCCAGCGCTCGCCTATTTCGATGACAGCCATTACCGGGGCCCGCCGGTGTATCCCGTGCCGTATGCCTACGGTTACTCCTATGCACGCGCCCGCTGTGGCCACTACTATGCCCAACCGTGGATTGTCCGCGGCTGCGGCTCGCGCGTGCTGCGCCGCAGCCACCGCCACACGAAGCGCTACGTCAAGTAACCGGGCGCGCAGGACCGGCCCTGGGCGTCAGAACAGGGCGGTCAACGCGCGCCTTGTGGCAAGCGCCCGCCAACAGTCGGATGGACAGATTTTTGCGGGCCGGTTGCTGGCAAACATCCCTATTGCCGTGGCGGCAGGCGTGGGGATCGACGGGCGGCGCACGCTGGTGCTGGATTGATCTTGCAAAGATCAACACCTGGCGCTGCGGGTCCGGGGGCCGGGGCCTTGCTTCGGGGGGCCTTGCTTCGGGGTCTTGGTGCGACCCTTGACGCGGGCTGCCGGCTTTGCCGACGGCCGTGGGATACGGGCCACCCATTCCTTGCCGGTGCGCCCGCTCGCCGGTCATCATCACCGTCAGATCGGTGTGGGGCAGCCGCGCCAGCACCCGATAGATGATGAACCCGATAGACTATGCCGCGCGATCACTCACCCCCTTGACGCCCTCGTGCTTGGCGCAATGCGCGCAGCAATAGATCTTTGCGCCGGCTTCGATACCGTGTCCGACGACGCGACAGTCACAGTGCGCGCAATGCGGCGCCATGGCGTGAATGGCGCACTCGAAGCTATCGAAGGTCATGGTCCGGCTGCCTTGGGTGACGCGGAAGGCCTTATCGTAGTCGTTACCGCAAACATCACATCGAGCCATCGCACGCTCCTGTCCTTGGGCTGGGTATATTCGAGATTAACCGCCGGTGCGTCGTTGAGTTCCACAAGACGCGTCGCCAGAGTGGCGGCGCATCGCGGCCAAGCTTCCAGGGCGCCACAGTCGCTGCCTGCCGCGTGCGGCGATACGGCAGCGATGGCTGAGCCTGCCGGCCCAACAGCCGGTTAATTTGGACGAAATTGGTGGCAACGCGGAACATCGCAGCCCGCTGCCAGTTGTTTCGGAATGATTGTTCGAACCCGCACGAATCGTTTCTCGGTTGTGCTGGCCGGTCACCAGCGATGGTAACCAGATGGGTAACCAGACATGAATGACATTATCTACATCGTCGGTCTGATCGTGGTCGTGATGTTCATCTTGAGCGTCCTTGGGCTTCGCTAACTTGGAGACATTGTCATGACGCATGTCGGTCCGGCCCCTGCGACGAGCACTGCCTCCGCGGGCGGCGCCAGCTTTGTCGAATGGGGCGCAGTGCTCGCGGGCGCCGTTCTGGCGGCGGCAATTTCCTTTGTGCTTCTGACCTTCGGCGCCGCCATCGGCCTGTCGGCTACCTCGCCATGGCCGAATTCCGGGGTCTCGGCGAAGTTGATTGCGACGCTGGCCCTGCTTTGGGCGATGATGCAGCAGATCGGCGCCTTCATGGTTGGCGGCTACGTGGCCGGACGCATGCGCTCGCGGTGGCGGGAGCCGACGCAGCACGAGGTCGAATTTCGCGACGGACTGCACGGTGGCCTGGTTTGGGCCGTCGGCATTGTGATTGCCGCCGCATTGGTGATGGCGACGGCCGGCGCCGCCGCCAAGACGGGTGCAGATCTGGCGGGCAAGGCTGCCGGTGCAGTCGCCGTCTCCGCCGGCGACCCAATGGATGCCGTGCTGGATAGCATGCTGCGACCCGCGACGGTGGCGCAGGCGGCAAGCTCGTCCGGCCCTGCAGCGGCGGCCACGCCGCCTGCGGCTGCTGCCTCGCGTGCTCGTGCCGTCGGCGGCGATGAGAGCCGAAGCGAGATGGCACGCTTGCTCGCGAGTGCGGTGGCCAGTGGCTCGCTGTCCGAGCAAAATCGCAACTACCTCACACAATTGGTCGCGCAACGCTCCGGGCTCTCCCAGCCGGAGGCGGAACGGCGGGTCAACGAGGCCTTCACGGCCGCCCGCGAAGCGGCTGACAAGGCCCGCAAGGCGGCAATTCTCACCGGCTTTGTCACGGCCGCCAGTCTGATCGTTTCGTTCGGCGCCGCCTGGTGGGCGGCCATGCGCGGCGGGCAGCACCGCGACAATGCGATCCCTGCCAGGTTCCCCCTCGGGCGCAACCGCCGCTCCAACGTGCTGCCGAGCTGAAGGAGAAATGCTCATGTTGCGCGATGTCATTCTCTGGCTCGCTGGCGTGCCGATTTTCGTGATCATTCTGTTGCACCTGTTCGGCTTCCTGAATTAGCCAAACAGCGGACATTGAGACGGCGGCGCGGATCGGGAACGTAAAAGCGATGGTGCGAGGCAGTAAGAGGCTTGCGTCGCCGTTGCATTTGCTGCACCGAGCCGGCCAGCGCGCGGATTATCTGTTCGCCCGCCATGTTGGCAGTCACGCTTTCACGCCGCGCCAGTTCGCCGTCCTGCAGGCGGTTGCCGATGCGGACGGCCTCAGTCAAACCGCGATCATGACGGCCACCGGAATTGATCGATCCGGAACGGCCGAGCTGGTGCGCCGCCTGGTTTCGAGCGGCTTGCTGCAGCGGCGGCGCACGAAAGCGGATGCGCGCGTTTATGCCGTGCGGCTTACGCCGCAGGGTCGAAAAATGCTGGGGGTCGGCGAGCGTGCCGCGCGTGCAGCAAGTGCTGCACTGCTGTCCTCCATCCCCGCGCAGCAACGGTCGACCTTTCTCGCCGCCCTTGCTGCGATCATCGACGATGTCTGACCGGCCGGCGCAGCGGCAACGGGCAAACCCCTGGGCGTCATGCCTTGCTATCGATCAGCGGCTTTGCGCGCGGGGCGCGCAGGCCCGCAGTCGGCGGGCTGCAGCGCCCGAAAAAGTCAATGTACGGAAGAGCGGCGGCTGACTGCGGAACTTGCGGCCGGATTGCGCGGTTGATAGGTCGCCATGTTGGACCTGCTTGATCTCCTGCTTTTGAAGCGCGGCCTGCCCGGCGATGATCGCACGCTTTCCTTTCGCCGGATCGACGGCGATGCAAATGCCAAGGTCATCTATTTTCTTCCCTGGCACACACCACTCAGCGTTTGCCGGCAAGCCGGTTTCACGCCGCTCGAGTTTCTCGCCTGCTACGAGATGCCGCGTGCGATTGTCAGTTCCGATCCGGAGCTTGGCGTCAAAGCCATGCGGCTGCTGGTTGCGGACGCCGAAACGCTGTTGGCGGCGCGCGGACTAACGCCGCAAAATACGCTGATCGTCGGCCTGAGCGTCGGTACCTATCCGGCGATTTACCTCGCCAACCGCATCGGGGCGCGGCTGTGCGCGGTGGCCGCGGCCGACCGCGGCGACCTCATGCTGTGGCAAAGCCCGGCCGCGCGCATCGTCAAGCGGCGCGCCGTCCAGCGCGGCGTACGGCTGTGGCAGTTCTCCCAGGCGATGCTTGGCTGCCACCCCGTGCAAAATCTTGCGGGCATTGGGCGCGACAGCCTGTTTGTTGTCGGCGAGCGTGACCCTTTCATTCCCCCACGCCGGCGCAACGCCCTCCTGCAGGCCATCGACAGGCACGCGCCCGGAACACGCGTGGCGACCGTCGCCGGCGGCCATGTCAAAACCTTAATGGCGAGCGCACACTATCAGCAGGCGATGTTGGGTATCGCCACCCCGCGCAAGTACTGGTGGATCCGCATTGGTGCCAGTCCCGTTGAGGGGGCGCAGCTTTGAGGTCGCGCACTGGTTGCAGTTCCCCTCAGGTCTGCTCCGTCAACAGGTTGGCGTCGCGCACCAACAGCCAACGTCCATCCGGCTGCTTGTTGAGGATGGTGAGGGTGTGGCCCGCGCGGCGCACGGTATTGCCGCCGGGCGGTGTCATTGCCACTTGCAAGTAGCCGCGTAGATAGGCCCAATCGCCCAGCACTTTGAGTTCGCGGATCTCGCTGCTGCCCTCCATGCGCACGCCCTGCATGTTCTGCGCGGCGGCGGCGAACGCTTCCTTGCCGAACGGCTCGCGGCCTGGAACCAAGAAGACGACGTCATCGGCCATCAGCGTCAGCACGGTTTGCGTATCGCCGGCCTGGCTTGCCTCCATCCATTTGGCGACCAGATCACAAATAGCCTCTTCATCGTCGGTCATAGGGGTCTCCGCGTCAGGCTGCTGCCATGCGCTGGGCGGCTAAACGTTGTCGAAGCGGATCCGGAGCGGCTGCCTCGCAGGTGCTTTGCTGGCTTCGATTTCGGTGGCATGACGCTCTGCTTGCTCGATCTGGCACGGCAACGCGCGAACGGGCCAAATGTTCGCGCTGCGCGCCTCGACGGCGAGGGGAGATCGGGCAGTGCACGCATGCGCTTGGGGCTCATGCCCGGGATGGGTGCGCTCGGCGGCCGCGAGGCGTGGCCGCCGAGCCGGGCTGATCGTTTGTGCGGGGCCCGGCGAGACGCCGTCAGCGGCCGCGGAACAAGCCGGCGAGAATGCCGCCCTTTTTTGTCTCAGCCACCGCGCTGATCTCGGCAGGTGGGCTGCCGTAAGGCCTTTCCGCTTTGACGTCGCCGGCCGTGATCTGCCCGGGATCGGCGCCGACGCGGCCGCTGAGCTTGTCGGCTGCGCTCTCCCGCGACAGGCTGAAATTGAAGTGGACGCTTGGCAATCCCGGTATCGGGCAGGCCGGATCACGCGTTTTGATCTCCGCCACCAGATCGCCGGAGGCGCCAAACACCACGTCGTCCTCGAGATGTTCATCGCCGGCGATGTAGAGCGCCGTGGTCAGCTCGCGATAGCCCGGCGCGCTGATCAGGAAATGGATATGCGCCGGGCGCATACCGTGGCGCTGCTGTGCCTGCACCATGCCGCCAACGGGCCCATCCAGGGGTATGTAGTAGCCGATCGGCCGGACCGTACGCAGGAGGTAGTTGCCCTGGGCGTCGGTGGCGAAAATGCCGCGACAATCCATCGTGCTGGCGTCGGTCTGGATGTCGTAACGGCCATCCGCGGCCGTCTGCCAGACGGTGACCTGAGCGCCCGACAGCGGCTCGCCCTTAGCACTGGTCACGCGTCCGAACAGCACGATTTCCGCGCCGTCTGCCTGCTTGGCGATTTGTGCGCCGGGCTCGAACTTCGGCGTATTCTCGCGGAAGAAGGGGCCAAGCAAACTGGCGCTGGTCGCCTCCTCGACCTTGGTTTTGTCGTGCATGATGTTGACCAGTGCAGACAAGCCGACGGTGTCGGACAGTAAAATGAATTCCTGACGCGCCGGCGTGCACATCTGACCAACCTTGGTCATGAACTCGATACCCTTGATCCACTCCGCTGGCGTCAGGTTGACGTCGCGTGCAAAGGCATGCAGGTGCTTGACCGCGCTTGCCATGATCTCCTTCAGACGCGGATCGGGTGTCGTCGACATCTGCTCGATCACGGCCTCGGTGATCGTTTCGGGTGTGTAGGCTCGCATCGATGTTCTCTCCCTTGGTAGAGGCGCGAGACGGCCTGCCTGTCTTTGCCCAAGCTGTTCCAGACCATCGGAGGTGTCAAGTTAAGGCGGCTGGCCCGCCTATCCGATCACAATCCTAGATAGAACTTTTTGATCAACTCGTTGTTGTTGAGCTCGTCGGCGGAGCGTCCCTCGACGGCAATCTTGCCGTGCACGATCACGTAGCCGCGATCGGCAATGCGAATGGCTTGCGTGAAGTTCTGTTCGGCCATCAGCACGGTTAGCCGATGCTGTTCCTTCAATTCTTTGATCGCGTCGATGGTGCGCGCCACCAATAGCGGTGCCAAGCCGACGGAGGGCTCATCGACCAGCAGGATGCGCGGCGCCAGCATCAGCGCGCGACCCAGCGCCACCATCTGTTGCTCGCCGCCGCTGAGGCTGCCGGCAAGCTGCGCCCGGCGCTCGGCCAGGCGGGGGAAGGTGGCAAAGCAGCTGTCGAGGTTGCGCCGAATTTGCAGGCGCGCCTTGCGGCGGAAGGCGCCGAGCAACAGGTTCTCTTCCACCGTGAGCTTGGGGAACAAGCGCCGACCCTCGGGCACGAGCGCAATGCCAAGATCGACGATCTGCTCCGTTGCCAACTTGGTCAGGTCGTGACTTTCGCCGTCGATGTCAGCGACGATGCGCCCGGCAGTTGGCCGCACGATCCCCATGATGCACTTGATGAGCGTGCTCTTGCCGTTGCCGTTGGTGCCGAGCAACGCCACGGTTTCGCCCGGTGCTACCGTCAGCGACACGTCCTCGATGACGCGCACGGCGCCATAGCCGGCATGAACCCCATCGATGGCAAGGCTATTGGCCAAGATAGGCACTCACCACGCTTGGATTGTTGACGACCTCCTCAGGCGTACCCTCGGCGATCTTGCGGCCCGACACCAACACGGCGATGCGTTGTGAGAAGCTCATGACGGCCCGCATGATGTGCTCGATCAGAATGATGGTGATGCCCTGCCCGTTGAGGCGTAGCAAGAGCGCAATAATGTCCTCGATCTCGGAATGCGACAGCCCAGCCATGACTTCGTCGGCAATCAGCAATTTGGGCTCGGCGGCCATGGCCCGAACCAGCTCCAGCTTGCGCATTTCGACCTGGGTCAGATCACGCGGCAGGCGTCGCGCCTTGGCGTCGAGCCCGACCAGGCGCAAGAGCTCGATGCAACGTTGATCGAGGTCCTGCGGCGAGTGGATCAAGGAGCTGCGCTTGCGCACGGCGTAGATGAGCGGGATGCGCAGGTTATCTGCGATCGATAGGCTCATGAACGGACGCGGCAGCTGGAAGCTGCGCGCCAGACCAAGATGCGTGCGTCGGTTGGCTGCCAACCCATCCAATGCGCGCCCCTCGAAGCGTACCGTGCCGGCGTCGTTGTGCAGCGTGCCGCAGATGCAATTGACGAGTGTGCTCTTGCCGGACCCGTTCGGGCCAATCAGCCCCAAGCGTTCCCCCTGCGCCACTGCAAGATCGATGCCGTCGAGCGCGACGAAGCCGCCGAAACGTTTGCCCACGCCCTTGATCTCGAGCAATGGCGTGCTCATGGTTTGGCTCTCGCCTGCCGCCAATCCTCAACCAGGCCGACAATGCCTTTCGGCGCGATCACGACAAAGCCGACCAATAGCACGCCGACGATCAAGAGATTGACGGCGGAGGAAATGGTCACGGTGGCGATCTGCTGCAGCGAGCCGAGCAGAATCGCCCCGAGCAGCGGGCCGACCCAGCTTGTCGTGCCGCCGATCATTGGCATGGCGATGGAGTTGACCGCATAGGTGAGGCCGAAGGTGGCGGCCGGTTCGACGTAGCCGATGTAGTAGGGAAAGGGTGCGCCGGCCATGCCCATCAACGCCCCGGAGACGGTGGTTGCGATCAGCTTGAGGCGGAGCGTGGGTACCCCACAGGCCTCGGCGGCAAGCTCATCATCGCGAATAGTGGCAAAGCCGTAGCCGAGGCGGGAGCGCTCGATCAGGCGGGCGACCGTCAGTGCAATAATGGCCAGCCCGAGCATGATCAGGAACAGATACTCGATATAGCCAAGGGAGAATGGGCCAAGCGAGAGATTGGCTGGGCGGATGATGTAGGCGCCGCGCGCGCCGCCGACGAATTCCCAATTGATGATCAAGGTCTGCAGCACCACCGCCATTGCCAGCGTGGCAATGGCAAAGAAGACACCGCGCAGCCGCAAGGTCAGGTACCCCATGCCCAAGCCAACGATGCCGGCGACGATGCCACCGGCCAACTGCAGAGCCGGGAGTGGCAGGGGTAGCAAAGGTTTGAGGCCGCTGGCGAGAAAGTCCGGCAGATAGCGCGCCGGATTGGCGCCGAGCTTGGTGAGGGCGACCGAGGTGTAGACGCCGATGGCAAAGAACGCCGCGGAGCCGAAGTTCACATAGCCGCAATAGCCGCCGAGGATGTTCCAGGCCGTCGCCAGGACCACGAACTGCAGGACAACGTAACCAGCAAAGAACAGGTACTCGCTGCGCAGCCACAGGGCGAGCGCGAACATGACGCCGCCGAGCGACAAGGCGATGCAGAAAAAGGCCCAGGAACGCATGTCTACCGCCCGAGGATGCCGGCCGGCCTGACCGCCAGCGTGAGGAGCAAAAATCCGAAGGCGACTGCCGGCGCCCACGACGGCCCGTAGAAGGTCGCCGTGAAGCTTTCGACAATGCCCAACAGCATCGAGGCGATAACCGTGCCGGGCAGACTGCCCATGCCCCCGAGCACACAAATGGCGAACACGCGGCCGATGTACTCACGACCGACCGAGGGCTCGATCGGCTGGATGATGATAAGGAAAGCGCCGGCGAGAGACGCGGTGGCGATGGAGAGGCCAAAGGCCATGCGCTTGATGCGGATGGGATTGGCGGCCATCAACTGCAAGGCAAGCTGATCTTGCGCGACGGCCATGATGGCGCGGCCGATAAAGGTATGTGTCAGCAACAGCTGCAGCGCGATCACGAGCAAGAGAGAGACCACGCACGGAACCAGCATCCGCAACGGCAGATCGATAAAACCCAGCCGCCAGGTCGGTCCGATATAGGCTGCGTCGACGTAGCGATAGTCGACGCCGAACAGCAAGATCAGCATCACTTCGGTGATGAACAGAAGGCCAAAGAAGAAGGCAAGTCCCCGCAGCGCATCCTGGCCGCGGCGTTCGAACGACAGGTAATAGACCTGATAGACCGCCTGGCCGAGAAAGTAGAACGCCGGCAGCATGATCAAGGCAGCCAAGATCGGATCCAGTCCGAACATGAGATTGAGGAGGTAGGCGATGTAGGAGCCGAGGATGATAAACGCTGGGTGAGCGATATTGACGACATCGAGCATGCCGAAGGAGATGGAGACGCCAACCGTCACCGCGGCATAAAAACCGCCGAGCAACAGGCCAGCCACCGCCGCGTTGATCAGAAGCTCGAACGGAACACCCATGCCCGCACCAGCCCGACCTAAGCGCGCACGCGGGCGCACTCGCCGGTCGCCACATAGGGGCAACGACGGGCGTTTGCGCTGCTTGGCATCTCATTTCCCTCCCGGCCGATGCGGCTTTTGCAGCACGCTTGTAGGTGCGGCGCTATACTGCAGCAAGGTTGGCGGATTGGCTATCCTGCTCTGCGCGCCGGCATGGCGAATTAGACGATGGTGCAAAAATGAGACCCAGGCGGCGGCGTGCCGCGATTATTGGCGGCTCCATGAGTGGGCTGTTGTGCGCCCTTAACCTTCGCCAGCGCGGTTGGCAGGTCGACGTCTTTGAGCGCTCGCCGGTGCCTTTGCGCGGCCGTGGTGCGGGCATCATGACGCACCCCGAGATGCGCGCGGCTTTGTCCGAGATTGGCATTGACTGCACGGACGACTTCGGCATCCCCGTTGAACGTCGGCTGGTCCTCGACGCGGACGGCAGCCAGGTCGCGCAGCGGCTCTGCCCGCAAACGGCGACATCGTGGAATCGCCTGTTTGAATTGCTCAGCGCCGCATTTGGCCCGGACCGTTATCATCTCGGCAAGGACTTGCGCCGCCTCGTGCAGCAAGAGCATGGGGTGGAGGCAGAGTTCGTTGACGGCACCTTGCATGACAGCGATCTGCTGGTCGGTGCCGATGGTTTCCGCTCGGCCGTGCGCGGACAATTGCTTCCAGAGGCGCAGCCGAGCTACGCCGGCTACGTGGCTTGGCGCGGTCTAGCGGGGGAACGGGAGGTGGTGCCCGTGCTGTCGCAGCAGCTGTTTGACAGCTTTGTCTTCCGCCTGCCGCCTGGCGAGCAATTTCTCGGCTATCCGGTTGCCGGGCCCAATAACGACCTTCGCCCGGGACATCGCAGCTGGAACATCGTCTGGTACAGGCCGGCGGACGCGGACAGCGAACTACCGCAGCTGCTGACCGACGCGGAGGGTCACCGGCATGAGCTGTCAATTCCGCCGCCTTTAATCAGGCAAGCCGTCATTGCCGACATGCGCGAGGCGGCGAAGCGGCTGCTGCCGCCCCAGCTGCTGGGGGTGATCCAGGTCATCGAGCAGCCGTTTTTGCAGCCAATTTACGATCTGGAAAGTCGCGCCATGGCGTTCGGCCGGGTTGCCTTGATCGGCGATGCGGCCTTCGTCATTCGCCCACATGTTGGCGGTGGGATTGCCAAGGCGGCCGCCGATGCAGCCGTCTTGGCGGCCGCGCTCGATAGGCACGCGAGCATTGCCGAAGGGCTGGCGGCCTTCGCCCATGAGCGCATGGGTGTGGCCGGCAAATTCATGGCCCAGGCGCGCCGGCTCGGCTCCTACCTAAAGTATCAGTTCCGCTCGGAGGAGGAGCGTTTGCAAGCGGCGCGCTACGCCGACCCGCAGCAGGTGCTTGCGGAAACGGCGCTGCTAGAATTTCTGCACGCCTGAGCCCCGAGCCTGGCAATAGGCCGACAAACTGGGGCAAGATGCTGGAAGCCTTGGCCCCGAAAGCTTGCGGCCCGAAAGCTTAGGGCCCGAAAGCTTGGCTAGGGCCTTATTGGGGGAGCGGAAGCTTGGGGGGCCCCGGGGGCCATGCGGCGCCGACGAGAAGGGTAAAAGCCAATGCCGAACCAGCCGAAGTCAGCGATGAAGCGCAATATCGTTGTCTCCAAAGAGGCCGTCGATGCAGCCTTTACGGCGCTGTCCAATTGGGGGCGCTGGGGCAAGGATGACCAAATCGGCACGCTCAACCATATCGCCCCGGCGGATGTGGTGGCGGCGAGCCGCCTCATTCGTCGCGGCAAGGTGTTCGCGCTGGGCATTCCACTCGGGGCCAGCGGGCCGCAGCGGGGGTTGTTCGGCAAGCGCTGGAACCCGATCCACACCATGCTTGCCACCGGCACCGACGCACTCGCCGGCCGGCAAGGCGGCCTGCTCTACGCCGACGATGCGCTCAATATGCCGATCCAGTCGGCCACCCACTGGGATTCGCTGGGGCATATCTTCTATCACGACAAGATGTACAACGGGCATCACGCCTCGGCAGTCGATTGCAATGGCCTGTCGAAGCTCGGCATCGAGCACGCCCGTGACAAGTTGGTCGGTCGCGGCGTTCTGCTCGATATCGCCCGCTACAAGGGCGTCGATGCGCTGCGGGATGGCGAAGGCATTGCCAACGACGACCTCGATGCCTGCGCCGAGGCGCAGCAGGTCAAGGTTGGCAAAGGTGATTTCGTGATCGTGCGCACCGGGCAAATGGAAGCCTGCAACCGGCGTGGCGAGTGGGGTGGCTATGCCGGTGGCGACGCGCCGGGCCTCAAATTCGAGAGCTGCTATTGGCTGTATGACAAAGAGGTGGCCGGCGTGTGCTCGGACACCTGGGGCGTTGAAGTCAGGCCAAACGAAACCCAGGATGTGAACCAACCCTGGCATTGGGTGGTGATCCCTGCCATGGGTCTTTACATGGGCGAGATGTTCGACTTGAAGGAATTGGCTGAGGACTGTGCGCAGGACGGGGTCTACGAGTTCTTTTTCTGCGGAGCGCCGCTGGTCATTCCCGGTGGCACCGGTTCGCCGATCAATCCGCAGGCGATCAAATAGCCGAAACCCAGGGGCATCGGGAGAGGTTTTATGAAACTGTATACCTACTGGCGCTCGCTTGCGACCTTCAGGGTGCGCATTGCCCTAAACCTCAAGGGCCTCAGCTACGAACCGGTCTATGTCGATCTCGACGCCGGTGATCAGTTGACACCCCAGTTCAAGTCCGTCAACCCGCAGATGGCGATCCCGGCCTTGGTCGAGGACGACGGCAATGTTCTGTTTCAGTCACTGGCGATACTGGAATACCTCAACGAGACGCATCCTGAACCGCCGCTGCTGCCTGCCGATCCGCGCGGCCGCGCCCGCGTGCGTGCGCTCTCCTTGATCGCCGTCGCCGATTCGCATCCGCTGATCGTGCCGCGGGTCCGCAATCATCTGGCCGCCACGCTCAATGTTGGCGAGGAGGGCAAGCTCGCCTGGGTGCGGCACTGGTTTGTCGCCGGCCTTAACGCCTACGAGGCCCATCTGGCGCGCGACAAGGCCACGGGCACCTACGTGCATGGCGAAAGCATTACCATGGCGGATATCTGTCTCGTTAGCCACGCCATCGGCTATCAGGTCTTCAAAGGCACGCTCGAGGCCTATCCGACCGTCAAGCGCATTGTCGAACGCTGCCTGAGCGATGAGCGGTTTGCCAAGGCCCAGCCGCGGCTGCAGCCCGGGGCGCCGCCAGCGCACTAGCGAGAACTCAAGGAGCCCAGTCGCCATGACCTGGTCGATCATCGCGCGCGACGAGGCGACGCAGCGAACCGGCATTGTGGTGGCGACCAAATTCTTCGCCGTGGGTGCGTTCGTGCCGCACATCAAGACCGGGGTCGGCGCCATCGCCTCGCAGGCCTTCATCAATCCGCACTTCGGATCGAGGGGCCTGCAACTGCTCGAAACTGGTCTATCCGCCGAGACGGTCATCGCCAGGCTCGTCGCTGAGGACGCGGGGCGGGCGAACCGCCAGCTGCACATGATGGATCGCGAAGGCAAGTTTGCCGCCTACACCGGTGCGGCCTGCATCGACTGGTGCGGGCACCAGCGAGCTGCGGGCTATTCGGTTGCCGGCAACATGCTAGCGGGTCCGGCGGTGCTGGCCGAAACCAGCCGGGCCTATGAGAGAAGCGCCATGCTGCCGTTTGCCCAGCGTCTCATTGCCGCCATGCAGGCGGGCGAGGCGGCGGGCGGGGATAAGCGTGGCAAGCAGTCGGCCGCCCTGCTGATCCATGATGCGGAGGATTACCCGCTCTACGACCTGCGCGTCGACGACCACCTTGACCCCTTGCCGGAGTTGGCGCGATTGGAGGAAGTTGCGCGCCAGCGCTTCCTGCATTTCCGGCGCTTCATGCCGCGGCGTGAGCATCCCTCGGGGCTGGTCGATCGCGGTCAACTTGAGGATCTTATCGCCCAATCGATCGCCGAGGGCTACCAGTGAGCGCGGTTCCGCTGCTTGAGGTCAATGCGCTACGCATTGCTTTCGCAGGCGATCGCGGCAGCGTTACGGAAGCCGTGAGCGGCACCAGCTTCAGGCTGGAGCGGGGGCGTACGCTGGCAATCGTCGGCGAATCCGGCTGTGGCAAGAGCGTGACGGCGCTGGCCATCATGCGACTGCTGCCGCAGGCAGGCACCCGCATTTCCGGCTCGATCGCCTTCGAAGGTCGTGAGCTCACCAGCTTGCCGGAGCGCCAGATGCGCGACCTCAGAGGCAATCGACTGGCCATGATCTTTCAAGAACCAATGACCTCGCTCAACCCGAGCTTCACGGTTGGCGATCAGGTTGCCGAAGCCCTCATTCGCCATCGCGGCCTAGCGGCGGCAGCGGCGCGCCGGGCGGCCATCGACATGCTTGCCCGCGTGCGCATCCCCTCACCGGTAGCGCGCGCCGAGGAGTATCCGCACAAGCTTTCTGGCGGCATGCGCCAGCGCGTCATGATCGCCATGGCGCTGGCCTGCTCGCCGGCGCTGTTGATCGCCGACGAGCCGACGACGGCGCTCGACGTTACCATTCAGGCACAAATCCTCGATCTGCTTCGCGATCTGCGCGAAGCAACCGGGGCTGCCATCATCCTGATTACCCACGACCTCGGCGTGGTGGCGGAGACCTGCGACGAGGTGCTGGTCATGTACGCCGGCGAGATCGTCGAACAGGCCCCAACGCGCCAGCTATTCATCGCCCCGCAACACCCTTACACGGTCGGCTTGTTGGGGTCGCTGCCGCGTCTGGGTGAAAAGCGCGAGCGCCTGTCCGCCATCGCCGGCAGCGTCCCGAGCCTGGCGGCGGGCACCTTCGTCGGCTGCCGTTTCGCGGAGCGATGTCCGTTTGCTGATACGCACTGCCGAACTGAAGTGCCACCCCTGCGCGAGGTCGGAACGGGGCATCGATCGCGTTGCTGGAAGGCGCCGCTGGAGAGGTTGGCCGCATGACGTCGCCGCTGCTTGTGCTCGACGGCGTGACGAAGCACTTCGTGGCGCGACGTTCGCTGCTGGGCCTGCCGACGGCCCTTGTGCGTGCGGTCGATAACGTCTCCTTCAGTGTCAAACAGGGTGAAACCCTGGCATTGGTCGGAGAATCAGGATGCGGCAAATCGACCGTCGGCCGGCTGGCGTTGCGCCTGATCGAGCCGACCGCCGGCTCCGTTCGCTTCGCAGGTCAGGACCTTGCCTTGCTTTCCCAGACCGAGCTGCGGCGCGCGCGTGCGGGTGCCCAGCTGATCTTTCAGGATCCCTATAGCTCGCTCAATCCGCGCATGCGGGTGGGCGAGATCGTGGCCGAACCGCTATTGTTGCACACCGACCTGTCGCCGGCGGGCCGCCGCGACCGGGTCGGCGAGCTCTTGCGCACGGTCGGGCTGGCGGTCCAGCACGGCCAACGCTTTCCGCACGAGTTCTCCGGCGGTCAACGTCAACGCATCGCCATCGCCCGGGCTTTGGCGCTGCAACCCAAACTGATCGTCTGCGATGAGCCCGTCTCGGCTCTCGACGTCTCGATCCGCAGCCAGATTCTCAATCTGCTCAAGGACCTGCAGGACCGGCTCGGGCTCGCCTACGTCTTCATCAGCCACGACTTAGCGGTGGTGAAGCACATCGCTACTCGCGTGGCGGTGATGTATCTCGGGCGTATCGTCGAAAGCGCTGCCTGCGAAGAGATCTTCGCCGCCCCGCGTCATCCCTACACCCAGGCCCTGCTTTCGGCAATTCCGCGCCTCCACCCCGACAGCGCGCGCGCGCGCCAGCTGCTGCCGGGAGACCCACCCAGTCCGATCAAGCCTCCGAGCGGTTGTCATTTGCATCCGCGCTGTGCCTATGCCGACGAGCGTTGCACAACGGAGGCTCCCGCCCTGGTGATGGCAACGGATGGGCACGCTACGGCTTGCCATCGCTGGCGCGACATTGTTTCCTCTGTGCAACCAGCCGTCGCTGCCGAGCCGGCCTTTTCGGCTGAGCTGCAGCGCCTGTTCCAAGCCTTCGAAACCCCGGTCTCGACTTAGTTCGCATCGTTCTTTCCGAAGTAGGAGTTCCGAGCATGAAAAGGCTGCCTCTGATCGGATTGCTGGCAGGACTGCTGCTGGCGAGCTCGCCCGTGACGGCACAAACCACCTTGCGCATCGGCCTCGCCGAGGACCCCGATGTGCTCGACCCGACGTTGGCGCGTACCTATGTCGGGCGCATCGTCTTCGCCTCGCTGTGCGACAAACTGTTCGACATCGACGAGCAACTCAAAATCGTCCCGCAATTGGCGCTCTCGCACGCAACCTCCGAGGACGGCAAAACGGTCACCATCAGGCTACGGCAGGGTGTGAAATTTCACGATGGAAGCGTGCTGGATGCGGAGGCCGTGAAGGCCAGCCTCGAGCGGCATATGAGCATGCAGGGCTCGTTCCGCAGACCCGAATTGGCTGCCGTGGACAAGGTGGAGGTTGCCGATTCCTCCACGGTACTGCTGCAGCTGAAGGCCCCCTTCTCGCCATTGATCGCTCAGCTAGCCGACCGCGCCGGCATGATCCTCAGCCCCAAGGCGATCAAGGAGGAAGGTGACAAATTCGGCCTAAAGCCGGTTTGTGCCGGCCCCTTCAAGTTCGTCGAGCGCGTGCAGCAGGATCGCATTGTGCTGGAGAAATTTGCCGACTACTGGAACGCGGCGAATGTGCATATCGATCGCGTCGTGTTTCGGCCGATTGTCGAATCGACCGTACGCCTCGCCAACCTAAAGTCGGGCAGCCTCGACCTGATCGAGCGGGCGCTGGCGACCGACCTCAAGGAGATCAAAGCCGACCCGAAACTCAAGCTCGCCACCCAGATTGAGATCGGCTACCAGGGTCTCACCCTCAATATCGCCAACGGTGAGGCCGGCAAGAACGGGCCGTTCGGCAAGGATCCGCGCCTGCGGCAGGCGCTCGAGGCAGCGATCGATCGCAAAGCCCTGTCCGACGTCGTCTTCAACGGCGAATATCTGCCGGGCAATCAATGGGTGAGCCCAAGGCATGCCTATTACCAACAGAAGCACCCGGTGCCGGGACGCGATGTGGCCAAGGCCAAAAAACTCATTGCCGAGGCCGGCGTCGCGACGCCGGTGAGCGTCGATTTCATGGTGCCCAACAATCCGGAAAGCCGGCAGGCCGCCGAGGTCATCCAGGCCATGGCTCAGGAGGCTGGCTTCGACATGAAGATCCGGGTCACCGAGTTTGCCACCTCGCTCAGCGAGGCGGAGCAAGGCCGCTTCCAAGCCTTCTTCATCGGTTGGTCAGGTCGCGTCGATCCCGATGGCAACAGCTACATCTTCTTCAAATGCAAGGCGCCACAGAACAATGGCCACTTCTGCAGCAAGGATGTCGACCAATGGCTCGATGATGCGCGCCAGGTGAACAAGCTCGAGGAACGCAAGGCGATCTACGAGAAGGTCGCCGACAAGTACCTGAAGGAGGGATCGATCATCTATCTCTACCACCGCTTGGTGATCATTGCGCACGCCAACAGGCTCGAAGGCTACCAGCAATTGCCGGACGGCCTCATACGGCTGGTGGGCGTAAGAGTGAAACCTTGAGAATGGCAGCACGCGAGTTCCCCTCTCGCGCTGCGAGCGGGGGATTAAACTAGCTGGGCAGCGCCGATGTTGTTATTTCTCGCCAAGCGCCTGCTGCAACTGCTGCCGACACTGTTCTTCGTGTCGCTGATCATCTTCTCGTTGCAGCAACTGCTCCCCGGCGATCCGGCCCTTGCCATGGCCGGTGAGGAGCGCGACCCGGCGGTCCTGGAACAAATCCGCCGGCAGTACCGGCTCGATCAGCCGCTCTATGTGCAATATGTGCATTGGGTCGGCGGCGTGCTCTCCGGAAATCTCGGTGAGTCGATGCGGTTGAAAGAACCGGTCGTGACGCTGATTGCGCAGAAATTCCCGGTCACCTTGCAGTTGGCGTTGATGGCCATCGTCATCTCTGTGCTGATTGGGGTTGGCGCCGGCGTGATCTCGGCAGTGAAGAAGGATACGCCCGTCGACTATGCGGTGAACCTGGTGGCGTTGTGGGGGATTTCCACGCCCAACTTCTGGCTTGGCATCATGCTGATCTTCCTGTTTGCGGTCTATCTCGGCTGGCTGCCCGCCTCAGGCTATGTCGGCCCGCTGGAGGATTTCTGGCTTTCACTGCAGACCACCATTCTGCCAGCGTTCGTACTTGGCAACTCGTTCGCGGCCGTGCTGATGCGCCACACACGCAGCGCCATGCTGCAGGCCATGGCGAGCGACTATGTCCGCACCGCCCGCGCCAAGGGGCTCGCCGAACGCAGCGTCGTCCTCAAGCATGCCATGCGCAACGCGCTGACCCCGGTGGTGACGCTGGGCGCGTTGGAACTTGGCACACTGCTGTCGGGTGCGGTGCTGACCGAACAGGTGTTCTCGATCCCGGGCTTTGGCAAGCTGATTGTCGACAGTGTCTTCAACCGCGACTACGCGGTGGTGCAGGGCGTAACCCTAGTTACGGCCACCACCTATATTTTGCTCAATCTACTGGCCGATATTGCCTACGTGCTGATCAATCCACGGTTGCGGAGTTAACGATGGCCGTCTCCGAAACCCTCGCCATCGATCTCGGCGAAGAAAGTCCGGGCGCCCGCGCCTGGCGGCGGCTGATCAAACGCAAGGGTGCCGTCATCGGACTGGTCATCATCGCTGTTTTCATCTTGCTGGCCATCTTTGCCCCGCTACTCGCGCCGCATGACCCGATCCAGCAGAGCTGGACCACGATCCGCAAGCCGCCCTCGCTGCAGCACTGGTTCGGCACGGACGAGTCCGGGCGCGATCTGTTCTCGCGTGTGATCTTTGGAGCCCGAGCCTCTTTGCTCGCCGGAGTGGTATCGATCTTAATCGCGCTCGGGCTTGGTGTACCCTTGGGCTTGCTGGCGGGTTATGGCGGCAGGTGGACCGATGCGCTGATCAGCCGCATCACCGATGCCATGCTGGCCTGTCCCTTCCTCATTCTTGCCATTGCGCTGGCCGCATTTCTCGGCCCGTCCCTACAGAACGCCATGATCGCCATCGGCCTGACGGTGGCGCCGATCTTTGTGCGTCTTACGCGCGGCCAAGTGCTCGCGGTCAAGGTCGAGGATTACGTCGAGGCCGCGCGCGCCGTCGGCAACCCGCCCTACCCGCATCGCCTACAAGCATATCCTGCCCAATATTTTGCCGGCCCTGATCGTACAAGCGACGATTTCCGTCGCCACAGCCATCATCGCCGAAGCCAGTCTGTCCTTCCTTGGCCTGGGCCAGCAGCCGCCGGCGCCGTCCTGGGGATCAATGCTGAACACCGCCCAGCGTTTCCTCACCAATGCGCCGTGGATGGCGATTTGGCCCGGTCTTGCCATTTTTCTGATCGTGCTGTCATTCAATATGCTGGGCGACGGTCTGCGCGATGCTCTGGATCCGAAGGAGCGTTGAGGCGGCGTTTCAAGCTGAGCATATCGACGTTGCGTCGGCCACGGGGGGCGTTTGAAGCATGAGACTGATCGTGACGCTTATCTGCGCATTGCTGCTGGCAGCCACGCAGGCGTTGCCGGCAGCGGCAACCCTGCATGCCGCCATGTTCTGCTGGGTTCCCGATTTCGAAATTGCAATCGCCTGCGATGACGAAGACGAAGGCGACGGCGATGAATCGGTCAGCCGCCCGGTCCCGGCAGCGCCTGTCGACCCGGCTATGGTGCAGCGCCGCGGCTGATCCGAGCGGTGGCTCTAAAGCCCGCCGGCGGCCAATTTCGCGTCGATCGCCAAGGCGGCTTCCAACAGGACCTGCGCGCCAGCAGCGCAATGTTCGCGTGTGGCGCTTTCAGCCTCGTTGTGGCTTAGACCATCCTTGCAGGGAACAAAGATCATGGCGCTGGGCGTGATGTGCGACATGTGCACAGCATCATGCCCCGCGCCCGAGATGATGTCGCGCTGCGCATAGCCCAGCGCGCGTGCTGCCCCGCGCACGGCGGCGATGCACTCGGGATGGAATTTGATCGCCGCCAGGTCATGCAGTTTGCGCAAGGTGATTTCGACTTTTTCCTCGCCCCCGACGCGTTCGATCGCTGCATACATTTCGGTTTCCATCGCCTGCAAAATGGTGTCGTCGTGATGGCGCAGATCGACTGTCATTCTCGCCGCGCCGGGCACCACGTTGGGCGAATTGGGTCTGACCTCGA
The DNA here is from genome assembly GCA_963820375.1 of uncultured Alphaproteobacteria bacterium. Taxonomy (GTDB): domain Bacteria; phylum Pseudomonadota; class Alphaproteobacteria; order Rhizobiales; family Hyphomicrobiaceae; genus AWTP1-13. The sequence continues at coordinate 197,551 of CAWFZX010000006.1, forward strand.
GCTGGCCGACGGTGCCGACAGCCGTCGGCGCGTGCGCCAATGCAATGCTGCGCACCTCGCCGATCAGGCGTGCGCAAGCGGCAAGGGCGTCGGCGCGGCGCGGCATCGGCGTTGTGCCAGCGTGGCTCTCGCGTCCGGTCAGGCCGAGTTCATACCAGCGCACACCCTGCACGCCAGTAACCACTCCTATGGTCTTGTCCTCGGCTTCGAGGATCGGCCCCTGCTCGATATGCAACTCGAGATAGGCGGACAGCTTCATGGCGCCAGCCTTGGTCTCGCCACGCCAGCCGATGCCGTCGAGCGCTGCGCCGAACCGGACGCCTTCGCTATCGGCAATGGCATCGGCTTGCGCCCGGCTGTAGACGCCGGCAAACACACCCGAGCCCAGCATGGCCGGGGCAAAACGGGCACCTTCTTCGTTGGTCCAGTTCACCACCATGATGGCTGCGTTGGTTTCGTAGCCGGCGCTGACCAGGGTACGCAGGGCTTCCAGCGCCGCGAGCACACCAAGGTTGCCATCAAATTTGCCGCCGGTCGGCTGGGTGTCGAGATGGCTGCCGAGGGCGATGGGGGCGAGACCGTGCTGGCGGCCGGCGCGCAGGGCAAACATGTTGCCGACCTCGTCCACGGAGAGGGTGCAGCCCAACGCCTCGGTCTGGCGTTTGAACCAGTCACGCACGGCCGCGTCTTCGGCCGTCAAGGTTTGCCGGTTGATGCCGCCTTTCGCCGTGGCGCCGATGGCCCCGGTTTCCATCAGCGTTGACCAGAGGCGTTCGGAATCGATGCGTAGGTTGCTTGGCATGTGATTATCCGGATGGCGCGTGGCAAAGCAGAGCGCATTGTCGCCATGCAGCGGGCCCCGCGTCTAGCCCAATTGCCGCCGCCCGCGGTCGACGCGCTGGCAGCCGCCGGGCTCGCTCGCTTGCAGGGCGGTGCCGCTGCGGTTATAAGGCGCTCAACTTGCCGGCCAATTCCGGCAAGCGACAGGTCGGGCGGAGCGTAGCGCAGCCTGGTAGCGCACTTGCTTCGGGAGCAAGGGGTCGGGAGTTCGAATCTCCCCGCTCCGACCA
>CAWFZX010000007.1:0-140399 GCA_963820375.1 uncultured Alphaproteobacteria bacterium
GCTCGTCGCCGAGGCAACAGCTCACTGACCGACCGGTTGCCGGCGCAGACCATGCGGACGGCGCCGGGCATGGCCAATCGCATTCAGGCATAGACGAACGCAGCATCGCAAAGATCGATGGCGGGAAATTGGTCCTTTTCGCTCCAGTAATCCTGGTTGTGCTGCCATTCTGGCTTGTCGCCCCGCTTGGGCAGAAGGTGCATGGATCGCATGATGTAGCCAGGATTGAAACTGTGCGGATCGATCCAGGACAGCAACGGCATGTCCAGGTCTTGAGACCGCAAAGCGACGGTCACCCTCTTGGCGCCGGTCTGGTCCATGTGTTTCAGGAGGCGGCACACAAAATCAGCGACCAAGTCCGAGCGCAGTGTCCAACTTGCGCGGAAGTAGCCGAACACCCAGGCGAGATTGGGCATTCCCGTGAACATCATGCCCCGATAGGTGACCGTATCGGAGAATACCAGCGGCTTGCCGTCGATGACGAAGTCGATATCGCCGAGCACGTTGATGTTGAAGCCTGTCGCCGCAACAATAATGTCCGCGTCTAGTTGTTTGCCGGACTTCAGAAGGATGCCGGCTTGGTTGAAGCACTCGATCTGGTCCGTTACCACCGATGCCTTGCCATTGGCGATGCTCTTGAACAGGTCGGCATCGGGAACGAAGGCGATGCGTTGGCGCCAGGGACGGTAGGTCGGCGTGAAGTGCGTTTCCACATCGTACTCGGGCCCGAGCAGGTTGTGGATGACGCCGATCAATTCCTTGCTGACAACGTCCGGCTCCTCATGGCAACGGCGGGTAAACGTCGCCTGATCGAAGAGGATCTTGCGGCGCACGATCTCATGAATCCAGGCCTCATCCACCTGCAACTGCCGCAACGTCTCGGCAAGGTCGATGGCGTTGCGACCGGTGATGAAAAACGTTGGCGAGCGCTGCAGCATCGTCACATGCGCACAGTCGTCGGCGATCGCCGGAATGATGGTGGCCGCCGTGGCCCCCGAGCCGATGACGACCACCTTCTTATCCTTGAGGTCGAGGTCCACCGGCCAGGTTTCGGAGTGGACAAGCGAACCTTTGAAGGTGTCCATGCCCGGCCAGGTCGGCATGTAGCCCTGAGAGTGCCGGTAGTAGCCCTGGCACATCCACAGGAAGTTGGCAGTGAAATAAAGGCGCTCATCCGCATCGCACCGGCTGACCTCGATGGTCCAGAAATTGTGCTGGCTTGACCAGCGCGCCGCCAGGATCTTGTGCCTGTAGCGGATGTGGCGGGCGAGGTTACTCTCCTCGACCACCTCACCCATGTAGGCGAGGATTTCGGCGGCGGTGGCGATCGGTGGTCCTCTCCACGGCTTGAAGCGATAACCGAAGGTATGCAAGTCGCTGTCGGAGCGGATGCCGGGATAGCGATGCGTCCACCAGGTACCGCCGAAACTCTCCTGCATATCCAGCACGACGAAGGACTTGTCGGGACATTGCTTGGTGAGGTGATAAGCGGCGCCGATCCCGGAAATGCCGGCACCGGCAATCAGGACATCGAAATGCTCCGCCTTAGCTAGCTGACTGCTTGCCGGCATGGTTCCCGTTCTTGTTGGCGTCGATACGCACGCGGGCTGATCTGCTTTCTCGACCAGCCGGCGCCCAAGGCAACCGTCCAGCCGACTTCCTCAACACGTCGGTTAGGCCTGTGCCACTGCCGCAGACCATGGCGAGGCGGCATCGCTAATGCCTACACGCCCACCCTCTTTCTGCAGCAACAGGCTGGGACATGCGAAGTTGATGGGCAGCACACCGTGCTCCACAATCTCGGTGGCGCCATCGGCTTGCAAGGCGCGCAGAATCTGCGGGGCAAGCCGACTATCCGCAGTCACCTGGTCCGGGCCGGAGACGTCGATGCGCGGCTGGTGCGCCGCCGCTTCGGGCGTCATGCCGAAATCGACGATGAATGCCACGAGCTGCAGCACCGCGGCCATGATGCGCCGGCCGCCGGATGCGCCGGCGATCATCCATGGCTTGTCGCCGTGGCGGAGAATGACCGGAAACATATTGGTCAGCGGTCTCTTGCCCGGCGCGATGGAGTTTGGTTGGCCAGGTCGTGGGTCGAACCACATCACCCCGTTATTCATGAGGATGCCGGTGTTCGGCAGCACGACGCGGCTTCCCATCGAGGAAAGCAGCGTCGTCGTTATTGCCACCATGCTCCCTTCCGCGTCACACGCCGAAAGATGCGTGGTGCAGCTCTCCGCTGCCTGCGGCTCGGCATCACCCAGCGTCGCGAGCCGTCGCGCATAGGCCCCCTTCAACGCGCGGGCGAGGCTCACGTACCATTGCGCATCCGGTGCCGACGCGATGCGAGTATTTGCCACCTGTTGCAAGGCATCAAACGCCGTCGGCCCGGCGGTGAGCGGCCCGGTTGTTTGCAACGTATGCGTGCGCCAGGACACTTCGGCAGCGCCGCAAACACGCGCCTTTGCATTGATGAGGTCGTCCGCCGATAGCACGCCGCCCAAAACGGCAGTGTCGGCAACAATGCTCGAGGCGATCTCGCCTTCATAAAAATCACGCCATCCAGCCCGCACCAACCAGTCAAGGGTCTCACTCAGCCGCCCCAGCCGGAAGTAGCTCAACGCGCCTTGATAAGGCGGCACCGGCGGCAGCCCGTCGCGCAGGTAGATGCGTGCACTTTCCGGGTATTTCCGCAGCACTGGCGCTGAAACTGCGACCTTTAGTGTCGTGTACCAATCGAGCGGAAGCCCGCGCTTTGCCAGCGCCACGGCCGGCGCCGCAATTTCGGCGAGCGGCAAGCGTCCCCAGCGACCGTGCATTTCAGCAAGGCCCGCCACCGCCGTCGGGATCACAAAGGACAGCGGACCGTGGATGTTGGCATCACCCTCGACCTCGGGCCAGGCGAATAAGTCAGCGGCCACTCTGCCGGTTAGCCGAAATCGCTTGGCATCGAGCGCCGCCGGCGCGGTCGGTCCGAAATCCAACGCTTCGGCGCGGGCCTGGCCCGCCCGATAAATCACGGCGTGACCAACGCCCCCAAGACCGCTATTCCACGGCTCAACCACGGCCAGCGCCAGCGCGGTGGCGACCGCAGCATCAATGGCGTTGCCGCCGGCATCGAGCACCGCAACGCCGGCCTCGGAAGCGCTTTTGCATTGCGAAACCACCATGCCGCGCCTGCCGGTGGCTGCCGGCTTGCGCAGATGCCAATGCTGAACGGTGTGGGGAGCGGGCACGAAGTTCATGCGGTCAACGCACCTCCGCCGGATCATAGGCAAGGCCGGCAGCGCCGTAGCCTCCGTCCACGTTCAAAATATGTCCCGTCACCCAATCGCACTCATCGGAGGCAAGATAGAGCGCCGCATTGGCCACGGCTTCGACATTGCCATAGCAACGGGTCGGAATGCGATCGAGATACCCCTGCCTGCGCGTCGGCCCATGGCTGCTGAGGCCGGTCTCGATTGGACCAGGAGCAATGGCGTTGACCATCACGCCCTGACCTGAAAGCTCGACCGCAAGGACCTTGCAGACGTGCATGACCGCCGCCTTGGAGGCGCCGTAGGCAATGCCGCCCATATTGCCGCGCTGTCCAGAAATTGAACCCATCTGAATGATGCGACCACCGCCTTGCTTGACCATCTGGCGCGCAGCCGCCTGCGCCGTCAGGAACGAGCCCCTGAGATTGATGCGAAAGACCTCCTCCCAATCCTCGAGGCTCGTCTCCAGCGCCAGCTTGTGCAGGGCGATGCCCGCATTGTTGACGGCAATGTCGATGCGGCCGAACCGCCGAACCGTCTCGGCCACCTGCGCATCACATTGCACAGGATCGGCAACATCGGCCTGCAGGGCGTAGGCCTTCGCACCCAATTTTATGATAGCCGACGCCGTGACTTCCGCCCGACCACCATGCCGATCTGCACAGACCAGCGAGGCGCCTTCAGCGGCAAACCGCTTGGCAATCGCCGTGCCCAAACCACCTCCGGCACCGGTAACAAGCGCAACCTTCCCCTCTAACCTCATCAATTAGCTCCCCTCGACGAGAACACCGCCCTGGCGAGGCCGTCCTCTGGCCGAAACTATCAGCTTTCGCTGGCGATGATCTGCGCGCGTGAGAAGCGACCTTCGCTGCGCGCGCCATCGAGCCGGCATTGGCAGGCACAAGTCGCTGGAGAGCTGGAGTGACAGTGTCAACCTGACAAGGCGTCCTTCCCGCCACGGCGCCGACTTCGACCAAAGCGGCGGTCGCGCGCCTATCTTAGCCCAATCGGTGGTCGCCCTTAAACTATTTGTATGTGTGCCTCCCGCTTGGACTAACCCCCAGCATGCGCCCACTCCCAATAAAGCTTGCGCGCTTTCAGCATGATGGGACCGGGCTGCAGCTCGCGCGTCTCAATGCGATTGATCGCCACCACTTTTGAGTTGTTACCGGTCGAAAAGATCTCATCGGCATCCATGAAGTCGGCAACCTTCAGCGTCGTTTCTTCGACCTGGATGCCGGCCGCGCGCAACAATTCAATCGTGCGCCGGCGCGTGATTCCGGCCAGGAATGTACCGTTCAATGCTGGGGTCTTGACCACGCCGTCCTTCACCATGAACAGGTTGGAGGTGCCTGCCTCAGCGACGTTGCCCAACGGGTCGAGCACAAGGGCGTTGTCGAAGCCGCGGGACTTCGCTTCCATCACGCAGCGCGCGTTGTTCGGGTAGAGGCATCCCGCCTTGGCATCGGTCGGCATGGTCTCCCTTGACGGTCGGCGAAAGGGCGAGAGCGTGATCGAGAAGCCCTTGGGAGGATTCATGGGAGAAACGTAAAGACACAGGAGAAATCGTGTGGTTTCCGGATTCGGCGGTACGGAAGAGCCGCCGACGCCACCGTCCTCCGCCCAATACATGGGGCGGATGTAGATGGCGTCCTGCGAACGGAACCGTTCCAGGCCATCCTTGACGAGATCCATGATTGCCGCGACCGACTGCGTCGGTTTCAAGCCGAGCGCATGCGCAGATGCATTGAGGCGCTCACAGTGCCGATCGAGGTCGGGGGTGACGCCTTCGAACGCGCGGGCTCCGTCGAAAACGGAGGAGCCGAGCCAGAAGGCATGCGTGCGCGGCCCTGCCACAAGCACGTTGCCTTCGTGCCAGTCGCCATCCAGCCAGGTCCAGGTCGCCGACCAATTCGCCATTTGCATCTCCCTGCCGTCACCAGTTCACCCGTGCCTAGTCTTGGCGCAGAAGGCGGTGCAACACTAGGGGGCGCCACCCCGCTGTACAGGCCTTGCCTGCGCGGCTCCATAATAGCCAGCAGCGACCGCATGAATGCAGGCTTTGTCTTGCGGCCACCATGTAGCTTAGGCAAAGACCGGCGACGCGGTCTGTAAATCGGATGTCCTCACTCCCTCGTGCAAGGAACGGGTGTACATTGACCAGCCAACCCAAGTTCGGCCACTCGCCCCCCTGGCAAAGTGCGCGCTATAATCGCCACGCTCGTCGACCTGACGAACACACAACTTGCCCTCTATGCCGGCTGACCCGTGGCCATGTCCGCCGCGTCGGTCGCCAAGGACGTTCTCGAGCAACCCAAGAGTAATGCCTATGATGGCCTTATTTGATCCTAACGAAGCACCGGCGAGCGCGCTCAGGAGGCTCGCGGCATACGAAGGAGGACGGTAGATGGCCCTATATGAGATGCGAACCTACACGCTGTACGTCGGCAAGATGGCTGAAGCGACCAAGCTCTATCAGGAGCTCGGCTTCCCCGCGCTGCAAAAGGGCGGCCATGACAGGAAGCTGATCGGGTACTTCCAGGGAGACACCGGCATGATCAACCAGCTGGTCCATCTTTGGAAATTCGACGACGACGTGGATCGTCGCAAGCACTGGGCAGACGTCTTCGCCAACAAGGATTTCGTCGAAGGCTTCGCCGTTAGGTTTCGGCCGCTGGTCCTGTCGCAGGAGGTGAAACTGCTGACAGCCGCCCCTTGGGGTCCACATCCCTGATGGGTTGAGCGTTCCAGAAAGCAAAGCATGAACCGCAAACAAATGCATCTCGGGATGTCTATCCGCGGGCTCGGATATCATCCCGCCGCCTGGCGACATCCCGACGTGCCTGCAGACGGCACCTTGAAATTCGAACATTACGCGCGCAGTGCGACGGCTGCGGAACGCGGAAAGTGCGACCTCATCTTCTTTGCCGATGGTATCGGCATTAGGGAGCGCGATATTCCACGCGGATCTCTGGCGCGATCAGGCTATGAAATCGTCGAAATGGAGCCCATGACGCTCCTGCCGGCCCTCGCCGTGGTGACCCGACACATCGGCCTCATCACCACCGCCTCGACCACCTACAACGAACCTTTCAATATCGCCCGCAAATTCGCGACGCTCGATCTTATCAGCAATGGCCGCGCGGGCTGGAACGTCGTCACCTCATGGTCCGAGGCGGAAGCCAAGAACTTCAATCGCGAGCAGCAGGTGGACTACGACACGCGTTATGCTCGTGCCGCCGAGTTTGTGGAGGTCGTGAGGGGCCTATGGGACAGCTGGGAGGAGGACGCCTTCCTGTTTGACAAACAATCCGGGCTGTTCTTCGACGAGGCCAAGATGCACGTGCTGGACCACAGGGGCCACTTCTTCACCGTGCGAGGACCCTTGAACGTCGGGCAGCTGCCCCAGGTTCATCCCATCGTGGTGCAAGCTGGCGCTTCCGAACAGGGGCGCGAGCTGGCGGCGGCAACAGCCGACATTGTCTACGCTGTGCATCCCTCGAAACCGGTGGCTCAGGCGTTTTATGAGGACATCAAGCGACGATTGGCGCGATATGATCGCAGCAGAGATGATTTAAAGATACTGCCGGCCCTCCGCCCGGTGGTGGGCAGGACGGTCACAGAAGCCAGGGCCAAATACGATCAGCTGCAGGAGTTGCTCGATCCGCTCGTCGGTTTGGCGCGGCTGAACCAAACCTTTGGTGACCTGTCCAGCTACCCCCTCGATGGTCCTGTACCCGTCGACAAACTTGGACCGGCCGAGCTGCGCAGCATCAGCACCCAATTGCTTGAGCGCACAAAACGGCAAAACCCGACCATCCGCGAGCTTTACCAGGAAGTGGCTGGTATGGGCGGCTTTTGCCTGATTGGAACACCCTCAGAGATCGCCGACGTAATGCAGGATTGGTTCGAGAATGACGCCTGCGACGGCTTTAACATCACTCCCACCCACTTGCCGGGCGGCTGCGAGGATTTCGTATCGCTGATCACCCCCGAACTGCAACGCCGCGGCTTATTTCGCAAGGAGTATGCGGGCAGGACGCTGCGCGAGCACCTCGGGCTCAAGCGACCCGTGAACCGGTATGCCGCCGCGCGCGGCAGTTGACGTCCTCCGTCGAGCCCGAGAACTCTGCTTGCGGCGGCAACGGGAATGGACGCACGGCGCACTTGCTGATGAACGCAAGGCCTCTTGGGCTCGTCCCTGGACTAGGACCGACGCAAATGCGCGTGACGCCGCCAAATGCTGTGGCGCCGGGGAGAACGCGCCGCCGGCGACGTGGAATTGCAAAAAGGACGCTGGTACAGCGCAGTGGCCTTCACGTTTTCTCGGTCAAGCCGCTGCGCATTACCGCGTCGTCTCGATCAGTTTGGCGTGAAAGGCCGGGCCCGTCGGGCGCCCAGTCGGGGAGCCGCCCGCGGGCTCCAGGCTGATGCCAAACGTCGCCCGTTCGACGAGCGCGGGGTCGTAGTTGGCAAGGAGCCGCTGTGGGGCGGAGGCCTGCGCGTCGATAAGGCCCAGCGACCGAGGCGCAGCACCAAACTTTTCCGAGGCCATCCAGAGCTGGTAGCTTTTTCCTGGTTGCGGCTCTGCCGCCACCGGCCGCACCGACAACATGCGGGTGTCTAGATCAACCGTAAGCACGAAGGAAGGTGAGGCGTCGTCTTTCTGAAATACGGCAACGTATGTCTTGGCCACCGGTGGCCGCCAGAACTCGCGCACCCCGATGGTCATCAGCAGGCAGGCAGCCAGCGCAGAGGCGGCGATGGCAAGGCGGCGCCAGCGCTCGGCGCGGCGCGCGAGCACAACGATTTGCGTCGCATCTTCCGCGACCCGAGCATCCGCCAGAGCTTCGATCTTCTCTCGCAACGCCTCGGGAGCGGCCACGGGCAGCACCGTGTCCGCTAGCGGCGCAAGTCGATGCTCCCATGCTGCGATGGCCGCGTTGAGCGCTGGATCGCGCTGGCGCCGCGCGCTGACCGCGGTCCGCTCGGCCGCATCGAGAGTGCCGAGCACGTACTCGCCGGCAAGAATGTCGATCTCATCGCGTTCGCTCATTGGCCGAGACAATCGCGTAGCTGCAGCAGGCTACGCCGCAGCCAGGACTTGATTGTCGCCGGCGGCCGCGAGAAGCGCTGGCCCAAGGCCTCACGGCTTAGCCCTTCACGATAGGCGAGCAGCACCGCCTCACGCCGGTTGCTGTCCAAGGCCTCGAGACATAGGCGCAGTCGCGACACCTGTTGACCGCGCTCTAGCCGGTCCAAGGGATGCTCCTCATCACTGGCCACCTCAAGAGCTTCGGGGGTCTCCTCGATGGAGACAGCCTTCTTGCGCCGCACCTCGTCGAGGGCCCGGTTGCGGGCGATTGCCACCATCCACGTGATGGGGGAGCCTTTGGCTGCATCATAGTCTCCCGCGTGTTGCCAGATCTGCACGTAAACCTCCTGCAGGACTTCATCGGCGATGTCCCGTCGCTGCAATATGCGAAGAATGATGCCGTAGAGTTTCGCCGACGTCGCGGCGTACAGTGCGGAGAACGCCTGCCGATCGCGCAACGCAACGCGCCGCATCAGGACAATGGTGCCCACAGGAGACCGCGCCGGTTGCCCTAGAACGAGCCCCGCCGTCCGAACAGCGGGCCTTTCATCGTGCGCTCCCATCGGGATCCTCCAGCCAGCCACGGGTCGTTGCGACATGGGCGTACGGGGCGCCACCAGCCTGCGCTGGAGCCTCCAAGTGCTTCGAGCCCCCAAGTGCTCGGAGCCCCCAAGTGCTCTCGCACTACGGTGTACGCTGGCGACTGGATTTCGGATCGATGGCCGGCGCACGATGCTCGGCAAGAGGCATTTCAAAATCGCGTTACTGCGACGCTGCGCCCCCCAGGGACACCGGTGGCAACTTGACCTGTGCCGAGCGTGAGCGCGCTTAAAGCGCACAACCCCACGGGTAGCCTTTGCGCCTGCCTGCATGTCAGCAACGAGGCTGGGCACTTCCGCGCCGCGTCGTTGCCGCGCCGCTCGCAATTGTGCGGTGCCGGTCCCCTGCCACAATAGGTCAAGACCTGCGACCCGGCATCTCAGTTTGACGAAAAAGCCAAACCGCCAAGGTCGAGCAATGCCGGCATTATTCTTGAACGAGGGATGCCTCAACGCGGCAAGCTGCCATTGGCTGTCATCGAGTTTCCGGCTGCGTCGAACAGGTGAATGGCAGAGAGGTCCAGCGAAAGTGCGCGCCTTTCTCCCACTGCCATATCCGACTCCGGGCCGATGCGCGCCATCACGTCGTCAGCAACTCCTGCGATACGCGCGGCAACGATGGTCTCGGCACCAAGGGATTCGACCTGGACGATCTCCGCTTCAACCCTCACGAACCTGTCACTGTTAGCGGTGCTCGCATGCTCCGCGATGCTCTCAGGACGAATGCCCAGGGTAACAGCAGCCCCGGCCGATAGCCGCGGGTAGCGCGCAGCCTTTAGCTCGATGGTCCCCTGGCCAAGCTCAACAACTAGCCCACCGTTCGCCCCCGCAATTCGCGCGGGCAGCAGATTCATCGGCGGATTGCCGAGGAAGGAGGCAACGAAGGTGTTGGCCGGATGCTTGTAAACCTCAAGCGGGGGTCCGACTTGCACGATTTTGCCACCATCCATAATGCAGATGCGCTGGCCGAGCGTCATCGCCTCGACCTGATCGTGGGTAACGTAGATCATGGTCGCGCCAAGCCGACGATGCAGCTTGCTGATTTCGCCACGCGTCGACACGCGCAGCGAGGCATCGAGATTGGACAGCGGTTCGTCGAACAGAAACACCTTTGGGTCACGCACGATCGCCCGACCCAGCGCGACCCTCTGACGCTGGCCGCCCGAGAGCGCGTGCGGCTTGCGGTCAAGCAACGCCGACAGCCCCAGCGTGGCAGCGACAGCCGCAACTCGACGGCTGATTTCTGCACGTTCGACGGCGCGCCGTTTGAGGCCAAATGCCAAATTATCGGCGACGCTCATGTGCGGATAAAGCGCGTAGGACTGAAACACCATGGCGATGTCGCGATCCTTGGCCGGCACCGCGTTGACGACGCGTCCGTCGATGGAGAGCGTCCCCGATGAGATCGATTCCAGACCGGCAATCATGCGCAGAGTAGTGGTTTTCCCGCAGCCTGAGGGGCCCAGCAGAACCATGAACTCGCCATGACGCACCTCGAGCGATACGGCATCGGCCGCGGCTGCATGTCCGTGGTCATAGACTTTGGTGAGCTTGTCCAGCGTAACGACCGCCATCACTGCAATCTCATTTTACGGCTCCGGCGGTCATGCCCTGAATCAATCGTTCGGAAAAAAAGGCATAAATCACGACCACGGGAATGATGGCGATCATCAGACCCGTGGCAATCATGCCAACATCTTCCTGCGTATCACCAATGAAACGTTGGATCCCCAGCGGTAGCGTGCGGTTCGCCTCCTCGGTGATCAGCACCACGGCATAGAGAAACTCGTTCCACAGCAGGATGAAGTTGAGAATCACCGTGGTCGAAACCGCGGGAAGCGCGATCGGCAAGCTAACGCGCCAAAAGATCTCCCAGTCCGAATAGCCATCCATGCGTGCTGCATCGAACAAGTCAGACGGTATGCGCGCGAAGAAGCTTTCCAGAATATAGATCGTCAGCGGCAGCTGAATGGCCACGTAGACCAGCGTTAGGCCGAGCTTGCTGTTGTAGAGGCCATATTGCACCAGGATCTGAAACAGCGAAATGATGGTGATCTGCGGCGGAAAGATGATGGTCGAAAACAGCACAAAGTAGATCACTCGGTTAAAGCGAAAACGGTAGCGCGCCAGACAATGCGCTGCCATCGATCCGACCAAGGTAAGGATCACGACGGCGCTCACGACCACCTGTGAGGAGTTGGAGAAGTAAACGCCATAGTTGGAGGTGAACCAAGCCTCGGCAAATTTGTCCCAGTGGGCGGGATTGGGCGGCGCAAAATGATTGCGGTGGATCTCCGTTGTAGTTCGCAGAGACAGCATGGCCGCCCATACGAATGGCCCCGCCGCAAAGGCCGTGTAAAGGCAGAGAACGAGCAATAAGACGGCACGCTTCAAAGCAGCCATAACCCCGCCTCAGTACTCAAGCTTCTGGCGTAGCCGGAACGTCCAGGTCAGGGTTAGGACGGCAGCAAGGACGATCACAAACCACACCGCAGCGATGGTCGAGGGATAACCGAGGTCAAAGGTCGTCCACTCGAAGGCACGCTTGTAGACGTAGGTCGAGACCGTCTCGGTCGCCCATAACGGGTTGCCCTTGGTCGTGATCCAAACGAGGTCAAAAATCTTCATCTTGCCGATGAAAGACAGGACGACGAGATTGAGAAGAGTGGCGCGGAGCAAGGGCAGGATGACAAACACCAGCTTGCCACCCCAACCACAATTGTCGAGCTCCGCCGCTTCGAGAACCTCGCGCGGCAACGAGTGCAAGGCGGCAAGGAGGACGACCATATTGAAGCCGACCCACATCCAGCTGGTAACGAAAATCAGGGAGGGCAACGCGGTTTTGGGATCGCCGAGCCAGGCCCTCGCCCAGTCGCCGAGACCGATTGCCCGCAAGGCCACATTCACCGGACCCCAATCGAAATTGTAGATCCACAGCCATAAAATGCCGACCACCACGTAGGACATCAGCACCGGCGTGAACCAGGCGATGCGGAAGAAGCGCGCGCCGGGTACCTTGGCATAAAGGGCCATGGCGAGCAGCAAAGCGACCGAGACCTCGATCAGCGGCGAGGTGCATGCCCAAGTGATTGTGTTGCGTACGGATTTCCAGAAGATTTCGTCGCGCATCAGCTCGGCGTAGTTTGCAAGGCCGATTGCCTCATCGTGCCGCGGCAGCACCTTGTGGAAGCTGTTCCAGATCGTACGCACAGCCGGATAAGCCGTAAATGCGGCGTAGATCGTCAGCGACGGCAACAGGAATATGCCAATCGTGCCCCAGGGCTTCCTGAGGCCGCTTTCCTGCAAACTCTGTTCGTTGCCGGCCGGCATGCTGCCCTGCAGGGAGTAAGACCAGGAGGCAGGAGGCCGGCGCGACGTCGCGAAGGCCTCCCGCAAAGCCCTCAATAAGCCGACGTCATTTGCTTGACCGCGTCGTCGACGCTGATCGTGCCCGCCGGGAAGGCATTGTTCATCACTTGGATGAACACCTCCTTGGGCTTGCCGGTCATCACCTGGATGGGAATGCCGAAATGGTATTTCGCCTCAGCATTGGTCTGCGCAATCATTTTGAAATAGTCGGCAGCTTGCGGACCAGTGAGCTTGGCCGGATCGCTCTTGATTCCGGTCTGCACCTGGACGTTGTCGAGCCAACGGTTGCCCATATCGAACGACGCAAACGAATTGAAAAAGGCCAGCACCTCCTTGGGATGCTTCGTCGCCGCGTTGCCGACATAGCTGCCGCCGATGGCAATCGAACGGCAGGCGTTGCACACCGCCCCGGGCACGGCGGGGAACTTCATGATGCCGAGGGGGAAATCCTTGGGTTGGCCACCCTTGTCTGGAGGATTGAAAGCACGCGACGTGTACCAACTGCCATTCAGGAACGTCAGCGCACCTGGATTGGTGTGAAAATAGATGTGCGATTCGGCGAGCTTCAGGGTGGTAAATGTCGTTGGCAAAAGGCCTGCCTCCGTCAGGCTGCGCAGCCACTTCAGCGTCTCCACCACGCGCGGCTCACTCCAAGCGAGCTTGCCGTTGAGCAGCCGGTTATAGTCCTCGACGCCGAGCTTCTTGAGCAGGGCCTCATGTACGAGGTGCGCGCCGGGATAGGGACGATCGCCGACACCGAGCGCCATCGGCGTAATGCCCTTCGCCTTGGCCTTCTTGATCATTGCAAGGAAGGCATCGGCAGAGAGCTGGAGGTCGTTGGGCACCTCAACTCCAAGCTCAGCCATAATTTTCTTGTTGTAATAAAGTTCCACCGTCCAAGCCTCAAGCGGTAGCCCATAGGGCTTGCCCTTGTAGCTCCAGGCCTCTTTGGCCCACGGCTCGACGGCGGACCAACTGAGTTCGGAGAGATCGAGCAGGAACCCGTTCTCCATGTATTCGACCTGGTCTGGCTCGGCATAGAAAATGTCCGGTGCCTGACCGGCACGCAGGGCAGTTTTGAGACCGGCATAGAGCGCAGTCTTCTCGTACCACGTCTGCTTGAGCCTAATACCGGGGTTTTTGACCTCGAACTGTTTGATCGCCTCTTCTACGAATGTGCGCTTGGGCACCTCCGCCGCCCAATGGCTCCAAAACGTCAATTCTTTAACCTGCTGCGCCTGGCCAGCTCCTGCAAAACACGCAGCCAAAGCTGCGATGGTGATCAGCGTCAGGGGTTTCTTCAGCGGCATGGGCTCCTCCAGCGTTCTGCGAAGCGCCGCGGCGACCTTGCTGGCCGCTCTTATCCGAAACTCGAGGCCGGCGCTTCGGCTGCGAGGCTAGGGTCCACCCATGCGGGCGTCAACCATGGTGAACTGGCCCACAACGGGGCGATGCGGCGCACGCGCAAATGGCTGCTGGCGCACCAGTGTCTTTCCACGCCAGGTCGACGCTTCGATTTGACCAGCGAGGCGTCCTGCCCCGGTCATGCGACGTCGCCAGAACGCAAGTGACAGGCAGCGAAGTGGCCAGGCTGCAATTGGCGCATCAGCGGCGCCTCCTGGCGGCAGCGAGCCATCGCATAGGGGCAACGCGTGTGGAAGTGGCAACCGGCGGGCGGATTGATCGGACTGGGCACGTCACCTTGCAAGACGATGCGCTGGGAAATAGCGGCGGGCTCCGGCACCGGAACCGCGGAAAGGAGGGCTTCAGTATAGGGGTGCTGGGGGTTGGCGAAGACGGAGCGCTTGTCTCCCAGTTCGACAATGCGGCCAAGGTACATGACGGCAACTCGGTGTGAGATGTGTTCCACCACTGCCAGATCATGCGCAATGAAAACGTAGGCAACGCCGAAATTCCTCTGCAGGTCGGCCAGTAGATTGATCACCTGTGCTTGCACCGATACATCGAGGGCGGAAACCGGCTCGTCGCACACGATCACCTCGGGCTTCAAAGCCAGCGCACGCGCAATCACCAGACGTTGGCGTTGTCCACCCGAGAATTCGTGCGGAAAGCGCACCATCTGGTCAAGCCTCAGGCCGACCTGCTCGAACAGTTCGGCGACGCGGCGATCGACCTCAGTGCGCGCGAGCCGCTCGAAATTGCGCAATGGTTCGGCCACGATGTCCTTGGCGCGCATGCGCGGGTTAAGCGAGGAGTAAGGGTCCTGGAATACCACCTGCAGACGACGGCGTCGCCGACGCATGGCGCGGCGGCTCAGACCTTCTATGCGCTCACCATTTAGGTAGATTTGGCCAGCCGTCGGCTCGATCAGCTTTGAGATCATTTTGCCGGTGGTAGATTTTCCGCAACCCAACTCGCCAACCAAGCCGAGCGTTTCGCCAGAGCGCAACGCAAATGTAATGCCATCGACGGCACGCACGGTCCCGATTTGGCGGCCGAAGAAGCCGCGCCGTACAGGGAAGTGCTTTTTCAGATCGCGCACCTCCAGCACCGTTGTTGTCGGCATGATGGTCACGCGAGCCGGTCCGGCAGTCGGTCTGCTTCCCAACAGGCAACCCAATGGCCCGCCGCTTTCTGTTCGAGTGGCGGATAGCCCTGCCGACAAGGCTCAGCAGCGTGCGCGCAGCGCGCGGCGAATATGCAACCCGGAATTGCCTCTCGCAGCGATGGGACAACGCCTGGAATTTCGGCCAGACGGACTTGCCCGTGGCTGACCAGAGAGGAGCGCAAGCGCGGCACCGAGCGCAGCAGCGCGCGCGTGTAGGGATGGCGCGGGCGCCTGAACAATGCCTCGACGGGAGCTTCTTCGACCTTGCGGCCGCCGTACATGACGACCACCCGTTGCGCCATTTCAGCGACTAGGCCAAGGCTGTGCGTGATCAGGACAATCGCGGTCCCGGTCTTGGCCTTGAGCTGGCGCATCAGATCAAGGATCTGCGCCTGTACGGTGACATCTAGGGCGGTGGTGGGCTCGTCGGCAATAAGCAGCTTGGGATCGCAAGCCAGCGCCATGGCGATCATGACACGCTGACGCATGCCGCCAGAAAATTCGTGCGGGTACTGTTGAATGCGTTGGGCGGCCTCCGGAATGCCCACCAAGCGCAGCATTTCCACCGCCCGCGCTTGCGCGGCGGTTTGGCTCAGGCCACGATGCAGCACGAGTGTCTCGCTGATTTGCCGACCGATGCTGAGCACAGGATTGAGCGACGTCATCGGCTCCTGGAAAATCATCGATATCTCGTTGCCACGGATGGCGCGCATCTGGCGCTCCGACAGCTGCAGAAGATCCTGACCCTGAAAGCGAATACGACCGGCGACGATGCGACCGGGCGGCGAAGCGATCAACCGCAACACCGAAAGCGAGGTTACGCTCTTGCCGCAACCGGACTCGCCGACCACCGCCAGCGTCTCACCCGGCAACACAGAAAACGAAACACCATCCACCGCACGCACGATGCCATCGCGCGTGAAAAAGTGCGTTTTCAGATCCTCGATCTCGAGCAGCGGAGCGGGCGCGGCCATGGTCTTACATGTTGCGAGCAAGGCGTGGGTCGAGCGCATCGCGCAATCCGTCGCCCAATAGATTGACCGACAAGACGGCGAGCGAGAGAAAGATGCCGGGAAAGAAGATCAGGTAGTTGGCGAGCTGGAAGAGCGAACGGCCCTCAGCCATGATGTTGCCCCAGCTCGGGATGTTGAGTGGCGTACCGGCGCCGAGAAAAGACAAGATAGCCTCAGTTAGCATGGCGGACGCACAAATGTACGTGCCCTGCACCAGCAACGGTGCGATCGTATTGGGCAGAATGTGGCGCAGCAGGATGCGCGGCGTGCGTGTGCCGCAGGCAATGGCTGCATCGACGTAGGCTTGCTCGCGTAGGCTCAGGACGAGCCCCCGTATCAGGCGCACCACGCGCGGCACCTCGGTGACGGTGATAGCGATAATGACGTTCTCCAGACTGGCCTTGGTCAGTGCCATCAAGGCAATAGCCAGCAGCACTCCTGGAATGGACATCAAGCCGTCCATCACGCGCATCACCACCCCGTCGAGCCAGCGGCTGAAGCCGGTAACAAGACCGATCGCAAGCCCGATCGCCGTTGCCAGAATGGCGACCGACAAGCCAACCGCCAGCGAGATGCGAGCCCCGAATAGGACACGGCTGTAGACGTCCCGTCCCAGCATGTCGGTTCCGAACCAGTGCGCCTCCGACGGTTTGCGCAAACGGCGCACCGGTGAGATGGCCTGTGGGTCGACGGTGCCGAGAAAGGGAGCCAACACAGCCATCAGGATCAGCAACACGAGCACGACGGCGCCGATGATGGCGGTCGGGTGGCGGCGCATGGCCTCTTTGATACGCAGCCAGGTCGGAGAACGACTAGTCCCCACCAGCTTGGCGGGACTGCGTGCGATCGCGGTCATCAGTATTGAATCCGCGGATCGAAGCACCGATAGGAGAGGTCGACTGCCAAATTGACCAAGACATAGACGGTGGAGAACAGCAGGATCACGCCCTGGATAATCGGGTAGTCTCGGCGCAGGATGGCATCCACGGTGAGACGGCCGATGCCGGGAATGGCAAACACGCTCTCCGTGACAACCACGCCGGAGATCAACAGCGCGATGCCAATGCCGATTATTGTCACAATCGGCACTGCCGCGTTCTTCAGAGCATGCCCGAGCAGCACCGCACTGGGTGCTAGTCCTTTGGCGTGCGCGGTGCGAACGTAATCCTGAGCAAGGACATCGAGCATGGTGGCGCGCGTGATGCGGGCGATCAGCGCAATGTAGATGGTGCCGAGGGCGATGGAGGGCAGAATCAAATGACTAAGCCAGGGCCAAAAGCCTTCTCGCAATGGCGTGTAGCCTTGCACCGGCAGCCAATCGAGGCCGATAGCAAAAATGTAGATCAAGACGTAGGCCAGCACAAAGACAGGCATCGAGAAGCCGGCAACGGAGAACAGCATCACCAGCCGATCGACGAATTTGCCGGCCTTCCAGGCGCCAATGACGCCCATTGGTACGGCAACAAGTACGGCGACGATCAAGGTGCATAAGGCAAGCGAGAGCGTCGGGCCGACACGTTGCCCGATCAGCTGTGTCACGGGAAGATTGGTGAAAATCGAAATGCCGAGGTCGCCTTGCAGCACGGCCGATGCCCATACCCAAAAACGCGTGAGGAACGGCCGGTCCAGCCCCAGCTTCTCTCGGATTCGCTCGATGTCCTCGACCGTGGCGATGTCGCCGGCAATCACCGCCGCGGGATCACCCGGCGTCAAGTAAAGCAAAGAGAATACGAAAAGCGCGACCATTCCGATCACCGGAATGGTCGCGAGCAGTCGACGGATGATATAGCCGAGCATGACGCTCCGTCAGCCTAAGCCTATTTCTTCTCCACATTCCATAAGAAGGCGATCGGCGAGATCAAGAGGCCTGAAACGTTGGAGCGATAAGCAGTCGGAATGACAAACTGCGCAGTCGGAATGAAAGGTACCGTGTCCCAGGCATGCTTTTGCATGTCGTCGATCAACTGCTTCTGTTGCCCTGGATTGGTGGCATCGAACCAGGCATTGCGCAGCTCCTCCATTTTCGGGTCGGTCGGCCAGCCAAACCACGACTTCTCGCCGACGCCGCGCATGGGGTAGTTGATCGCCGGATTGGTCATATCCGGCCCGACGAGCCAGGTGTGAAATATATTCCAGCCGCCTTTTTCGATTGGCTCCTTGACGGCGCGACGATTGATCAGGGTGCCCCAATCGTTGGCCGCCAACTCCACGTTGAGGCCCGCGGATTTGAGGATCTCCATCGTCACCAAACCCTGACTATGCACGATCGGCTGGTCCGTTGCCGACAGCACGACAATCTTTTCGCCCTTGTAGCCGGCTTCGCCAATGAGCTGCTTGGCCTTGGCCAAATCGCGTTTGCCGGTCAAAACCTGTGAGCCGACCGTGCTTTCAGCCGGCGAACCACAGGTGAAGAAGGATGGGCAGGGCTTGCCCTGCTTGGGGTCGCCGGCGATCGCCAACGCATAGTCCTGCTGGTTGACGAGATAGAGTACCGCTTGGCGCATCTTCGCATTGTTGAATGGCGCATGCAGCTGGTTGAAGCGGAGCAACCCAATCGATCCCAGCGGATCGGTATTCTCGACTTTGATGTCCTTGTTCTTGGCAAGCAACGGCACCAGGTCAGGCGGCACCATCTGCCACCAATCGACCTCGCCGGCATTGAGCGCGGCAGCAGCCGTGGCCGAATCGGGGATGTAGATCCACTCGACGCGATCGACCTTTACAATCTTGCCGCCCGACGCCCAGGACGGGGCCTCCTTGCGCGGCCGGTAGTCGGTGTTCTTCACAAACACGACTTTGTTGCCCGGCACCCACTCGTCTTTCAGCATCTTGAAGGGGCCAGAGCCAACCAACTCGGTGATTTGCGTGAACGCGTCCGTCTTGGCGACGCGTTCCGGCATGATGAAAGGCACGTTGGAAGAGGGCTTCGCCAGTGCATCGATGGTCAGCGGGAACGGCTTTTTGAGCTTCAGGGTGAAGGTTTTCTCGTCAACGGGCGTCCAGGAGTCCGTCAAGTCTGCCAGCTTTTGGCCGAGCGCGTCGCGCTTGGCCCAGCGCTCGATCGAAGCGATGCAATCGATCGCTTTGACGGGCTGGCCGTCGTGCCACTTGAGGCCATCGCGCAGGACGAAGGTGTAGGCAAGCTTGTCGTCGCTCAAGGTCCAACTCTCGACCATTTGCGGCTGTACTTCAAACTTTTCGTTCACCGCAAATAGGGTGTCGTAGACCATGTAGCCGTAGTTGCGCGTGATGTAGGCCGTCGTCCAGATTGGATCGAGGCTGCGCAGGTCTGCCTCCGGCACGAACTTCAGCGTCTTTTGCTGCGCGGCTGCAGGCGCGGTGATGAAACCACCGCCAGCCAGCGCCGAAGCCAACCACAGCGCTGCCAGCACGCTTCGCCTCTTCGCGGACATCTTACCGTCTCCCTTGGATGCCACCCCGACCGCTGATGCGGGCCGTCCGCGCCCGCCGGCAGGGCAAACTTATGTTAGAAGGGCTTTGCGGTGGGCACCAGACGCAAATTCCGCGCACATTGCTTAAGGCTTGGACAGGGCAAGGCATTGTCTGGCCTAGCCTGCAAGCAAAGGAAGGCACCATGCAAGGCACGAATTCGAGCAATCTTGCCGCTGATCCGGGCCGGTTGCGGGACCTTGCCAGAGATATCGCCGACAAAAAACTATCGCCGATTGCGCTGGTGCAGCGCTATCTCGACCGCATCGCGGTCGCCGAGCAGCACGTGAGCGGCTGGTGCCAAATCGACGCAGAACGCGCGCTGGCGACGGCGCAAGAACGCGAGTGCGAGGCGGCGAGGGGCAATATCCGCGGGGCGCTGCACGGTGTGCCGGTGGCGATCAAGGACATCATCGACGTCGAGGGCCTGCCGACACGGGCCAACAGCAGCTCGCGTGCGGCCGCGCCGCCGGCCGACAGCGATGCAGAGATCGTGCTGTCTTTAAAGACGGCGGGCGCCATCGTGCTCGGTAAGGTGCACACCACCGAGTTTGCATTCTTCGACCCGTCCCCGGCGCGCAATCCGCATGACATCAGGCACACTCCGGGGGGATCGAGTTCGGGTGCCGCCGCCTCGCTAGCGGCTGGCATGGTGCCGCTTGCGGTGGGGACGCAGACCGTTGCGTCCCTAAACCGGCCGGCGGCCTATTGCGGCATTTCTGCATTCAAACCGAGCACCCGTAGCCTGTCGACCTACGGCATCACGCCGCTTGCGCCCTCCTACGATACGCCAGGCTTCTACGGCTGGAGCGTGGCGGATGCAGTGTACGCTTACGAATCGATGGCCCCCGCTTTTGTGAGCGCGGAGCCGAGCTTGCGCAGGCGGACAAGGTTGGCCGTGTGCATTCCCGAAGATCCGCACATTTCCGACGCGATACCCGAAATGAAGGCCGCGCTGGCACGCTTTGCCGATGCATTTGCCGTGGCCGGTCATGCCGTAGAACGGCCGCCCTCGCCTATTGCCTTCGAGCGGCTGTGCAGCATCCAGCGTTCGACAATGGCCTATGAGGCCAGCCGGGCGCTGAAACATTTGCTCAAAGAACCGCCGGGATCTGTGGGCGAGAAGATCACCACGCTCATTCGCGAAGGCCTCGCGCTTGCTCCCGCTCGATATATGGATGAGCGCAACGAGATCGCTCGCATGCGCGCAACGTTGTTTACAAAGCTCAAGGCCGACGTTTTCCTGTGGCCTGCAATCCCGGCCAGCGCGCCCGCGGGATTGAGCTGGACCGGCGATCCCAAATACATTTCCCCGTGGACGGCCCTGGCCGGCCCGATTGTGTCGGTGCCGGCCGGCTTCGCCGCAAACGGCCTGCCGATTGGCTGCATCCTAGCCTCGCGCCCCGGGAGCGACCTGCTGATGTGCGCCTGGGCGCGTCAGCTCGCCGAGGTCGTGACCTAGTTGCTTGCAGTTGGGCTCACGCAGCATCGCCGGGCCGGTGCTGATGGCATCTGCAGGGCAAAGCCGCGCACGCGGGCAAGAGCGACCCTGCGCTACGCGCACGAGAGGCCGGCGCGATCGATCGGGCGAGCCGGCGCCGCCGAGAGGCTATTTCGCCCAAAACTCGACGAAGGCATAGCCGCTGCCCTCAGCGGCTGAATCGAAGATGCGCGAGCGGTGGCTGATCTCGATCTGCTTGACCGGGCGGCCAGACTGCAGCTCAACCGGCCCAAACGAACTGCCCCCAGCTACCCTTTGCCGCTCCGCGAACACTTCGCTTGAGTCGTCGGCGAAGATGACCTTGATCCGGTTCAGCGTGATGGCGCGGTTCTTCACATCGAGACGCAGGCTCCTGAAACCCCGGTTGCGAGCGACTGACACGACGTCGGTTTCAAAGCCCAAACCACGTCGGATGCTCAGGAATAAGGGCGACTGGCCGCCAAGGTAAAGCCAGCCATCGTTGGCCGCCGAAAACGCACCGGTCCCCGACTCAGGCTTAAACCAGCTCTCCGCATACTGGCCGTAAACCTCCAGCCGACCCTTGCTGCGGCGTGATTGGCTGGGATAAACGAAGTGCAACTGCGAGATGAAACGGTCGCCCTTCAAGTCCAGCCACGCCGTCCTTTCGTCGGCGGCGAGTTCGGCGTCGAAGGTGAGGATATCGGGCTCGCCTCCCGCATAGATGACGCGCAATTCTTTGATCTGCACGCCTGCGCCAAGCGCGCGCAGCCGTAGTCTTGCAAACTTTCCGTATTGCCGGCCCAATTTGAAGACATCCTGATCGGCGCCCGTCCCGAGCTCCTGAACGCCAAATAGGACCGCGCCGGCACCGTCCGTCTCCTCCACCGCCGGGGCGACAGCCGTGGCCGCTGTCGGCGTTGTCGCCGCCGATGGTGGGCCGCTCGACGGCGGTGGCGAGACAGCGACCGCCGGTGTCGGAGAAGCCCGCATTCCCCATAGCTCGACATTGGCAGGTCCAGCCGCTCCAAGATGCAGCCGGTAGGAGAGATCGACGCGCCGCACGATCAGCCCCTCGCGGCTGATCGTAATGGGGCGCGAGCGTTGCCCGTGCTGCAGTTTCAAGCGCGTCTTTTCGACGTGTGGTGCGCCGTCGGTCACGACCGTCACCCGCCTGATATCGATCACACGGTCGACGCCGACGATCATAAGGGATTTGAAACGGCCCTTGCTTGCCCCAACGTCGATGTGGTCTTCCTCCTTCCCGAGATCCACCGAGCGCGTTCCGATCCAAACCCAGTGCGGCGATGCCGAGCGGGCGCTTGGAACTTCGGGAGAGGCACGCAATCCCCATAACTCGAGCTTGGCCGGCCCCCCCGCTCCCAGATGCGACCGGTAAGCCACGTCGACACGCTGCACCACCCCGCCGTCGTGATTGAACCTGATCGGGTGCGAGCGCTGTCCCTGCTCAAGCTTCAGGCGCTGCGTTTCGACGTAGGGCTCACCATCGGTGGTGATGGTCAGGCGATGGATGTCGATGCGCCGGTCCACACCGACGATCATGAGGGACTTGAAGCGACCCTTGCTGGCCCCAACATCGAAACGATCCCCGTCCTTCTTGAGATCCACCGAGCGCGTTCCAAGCAGCACCCAATTGGCATCGAGCACGTGTGCTTGGTTGCGGCTGCGCTCCTTGCTGATGGCCACAGCCGCCGTCGCCACCCCGCCGATAGCCAGCGCAAAAAGCGCCGCGAGCGTCTTCAACAGCATTGTCCTACCCCTCCACCTACCCGGCATATTTGTGCACCTCGACGGGGCCTAGGCGCAAGCCGGGTTCAGACACGCCCAAGCGCATTGCCTCTCCTGTGTGGCAGTCCTTTGGCGGCCAACAATCAACTTTGCCGCCCGGTCGTGCGCAAAGCTTGCTTGCGAGCGCAGCCTCAATCGGCAAGGGCGATCGGTCGGTGTCGCGGGCTAGCAACATGCCTCGCTCCGCGCCTGGCTCGCGGCGCCTTTCGCAAATCTTCGACGCCAGCAAACAGCCATTGCCACAACCTGGCAAAGCATCGGGCACATCTGCAGCCAACGACGCTGCCAAATCCCGCCCTGTCCAGCCTCGGGAGGGCAAGCTGTAGCGACCAGGCTCGTGGCTCGTCGAATAACGGGGGCGCCGAGATCTCAATACCTCGCCAGGCCCTCGCCGGGCTCGGAGCAAGAGCGCGAAAAAGAAAGGGCGCCAGCAGCTATCGGGGGACAGCGCGGCGCCCAATCCTGGCCTTCTTCAGTGTAGGAGAGAAGAGCCGCGTACATCGGAATACATCTGAACGGCGCGCGTCAATGGCCATTTGGCCATTGTCGAGGGGGTGCTAACCCGGTCCGCGAGGCTTATTGGGCGCGGGTGACCCTTTGTTTCGCGCGCAGGACCAGTGCGGTGGGCGAGGACCTTCGCAAAAAGGATTGCAAACGCTGCGGTTGCGGCCGAGCTAAAGCTAGGCTCGGGCGGGCGCCCAGGGAGGGCCGCCGCCGCTCCGTGCCCCTCAGTATCGGGTGCGGTCCAATTTGTCGAACAGTTGGCCAGGGCGTTCCAGGTGCCCGGTCAGACAGGCGTCGTAGATGCGCAAGGCCGTGCGCTGCAAGGCAACCTGGGCCTCGGCGGATAGTGTGGGCTTTTTGCGTTCAATCGTGGTCAGCATGCCCTTGTAGGCTCGACCACAGTCTGTATCCGGCTCTGCAACGGCGACGGTTGCCAGTCCAAACCCGAAAACAGAAAGTACCGCAAGAGTGCGCATGGGCGTTTGCAAACATGTCATTGCACGGAGCTGTTGTTGAAACGCCGCGCGCGCCGGCGAGTTCCCCGGTCGGCTGCCTGATGTTGCGGAACGGCGGCGGCTCGCGTGGTGCGGCCTTGCTTTGCCGTTCGGCGCATTACGTCAGCTGCGGCGGCGTTCGCTGCTCGGGCTTTGTCCGCCGCACGCCTGGACGCGCTGCGGGCTAGGCAGCTGCGCGGCAAGCCATTCGGCAAGCTGCCGGCGACCGGATTCCCCTATGCGCAATCCGAGTTTCGTGCGTCGCCACAACACGTCGTCTGCCGTGATGGCCCATTCGTTTTTGACGAGATGCCGAGTTTCGCGCTCGTATAAGCCAGCGCCGAAATGCAGACCGAGGTCGGCGGTATCATTATGGCGGGCAAATATTTCGCGCGCCATGGTGCCGTAGCTGCGCGCCAGGCGCTGCGAGGTCGCCTCTCCCAGCGCCGGGTTGGCTGCCGCCAGCTCCGTTGCCAGCCGTGCCAGCTCGTCGCGAGCAAATTTGCCGCCGGGTAAGGGGACACCACGTGTCCAGGCAGAGCGAGCCTGTGGAAACAGCGGTGCGAACCTGCGCAAGACCTCCTCGGCCAAGTGCCGGTAGGTGGTGATCTTGCCGCCGATGATGGTCAGCAACGGTGGCTCGCCCTCGACACCGTCGAGATCGAGCACAAAATCGCGCGTTGCGTCCTGTGCCGAAAGCTCTCCGTCGTCATACAACGAGCGCACACCGGCATAGCTCCAGACAACGTCGCTGGGACTAACGGGAACGGTAAAATACTCGCTGACAGCTCGGCACAAATAGAGAGCCTCTTCCGTCGAGATCTCGACGCCGGAAGGGTCACCGGTAAAATCGACGTCGGTGGTGCCGATGAGCGTGTAGTCGCCTTCGTAGGGAATGGCAAAGATGATGCGCCGGTCCGCGTTCTGAAAGATGTAGGCGCTGTCGTGCTCGAACAGCCGGCGCACCACGATATGGCTGCCCTTGACGAGCCTGATGCCAGGACGTCGCCGCGAGGCGATAGCATCGGCCGGGACGTTTGCCGCCCAGGCTCCGGCGGCGTTGACAAGGACGCGCGCCGCCACCGTTTCATGTTGACCGGAAAGCAGGTTTCGCAGCTCAATCTGCCAGTGGGCTTGCTTGCGTTGCGCCGACATTACCTGCGTGCGCACGCGAATCTCGGCGCCGCGTGCCGCAGCATCCATGGCATTGAGCACGACCAGGCGGGCATCGTCGACCCAGCAGTCCGAATACTCGAAGGCACGGGTAAAGCTCGGCTTTAGTGGCCTGCCGGCGGCGGAGCGTGCAAGGTCGACGGTTCGGGACGGCTCGAGAAGGCGCCGTCCTCCCAGGTGATCGTAGAGAAAGAGCCCGAGGCGGATCAGGAAGGCCGGGCGCAAACCGCGATGATGCGGAAGCACGAAGCGCAACGGCCGGACAATATGCGGCGCCATGTCGAGGAGAACCTCACGCTCCTGGAGGGAACTGCGCACGAGGCCAAATTCATATTGCTCGAGATAACGCAGGCCGCCATGGATCAGCTTGGTCGAAGCCGACGACGTCCCGCTTGCCAGATCGCCCTTTTCCGCCAGCAAAACCGATAGCCCCCGGCCGGCGGCATCGCGCGCGACACCACAGCCGTTGATGCCGCCGCCGATGATTGCGATGTCCCGCATGCCGCCGTCCGCGTTCCATGGATTTGCCGAGGCCGAGCCGCGTCGTCCCGGCCGTCCGGTTCATACAGTCTTCGCTTGAAAGCCAAAACGAAGGTTATCGCACTTTTTCGAAATATCAAGCCACGCCGGCGATCTCGATGGCCACCTCGCTGTCGCGGCACAGCTCGCGCAAGCGCGCGGGGGGCTGCGTGTCGGTCACGAAATAGTCGAGCTGGGAAATATGGCCAATACGCACCGGCGCCGTGCGCTCGAATTTCATGCTGTCGGCGACCAGAATGGATCTGCGCGCGCAATTGATGATCGCCTGCGCCACTTTGACCTCGCGATAGTCGAAGTCGAGCAGCGTTCCATCCTCGTCGATGGCCGAGGTGCCGATGACGGCGTAATCGACTTTGAACTGGCGGATGAAGTCAACCGCCGCCTCCCCCACGACGCCACCATCCAAATGCCGCACAACGCCGCCAGCGACGATGATTTCGATTTGCTCGTAACCTTGTAAGATATTGGCGACATTCATATTATTGGTGATGACAAGTAAGCCATGCTTGCCCCGCAGGGCGGCCGCCACCTGCTCGGTCGTGGTGCCGATATTGATCAGCAGCGAGGAGCTGTCGGGGATCAAGGAGGCAGCCTTGAGGCCGATGCGACGCTTCGCCTCCGTGGCTAGCTTGCGCCGTGCCTCATAGCCCAGGTTGGCGGTGCCCGAGGCCAGGATGGCACCGCCATGATAGCGCTGCAGGACGCCACGCTCGCACAGATCGTTGAGGTCCTTGCGAATGGTCTGCGGGGTGACGTTGAAGCGGTCGGCCAGGCCTTCGACGCTGACCCGCCCCTCTGACTTGGCGAGCGCGACGATGTCCGTCTGGCGCGGGCTCAGCAGGTACATGGCATCGCCTCCGGTCCACCCTCGGACTTATTTCGTTTGCGCCCTCTGCGCAACCTTCGGCGCTGTCCAGTCGCGAACAAGCCCCTGCCCTCGCCGCCAATTTTCGCTTTCCCTCGATTTGAGGCCCGGATCGGCAGCACGACACGCGAAAATGTTTTCGATTGACATTCGTTTTCGTTCGATCATAGCGTTAATGGACGTCTCGTACAACTTTGGGAGGAGATCATCCAATGAAGAGACGACTAACGATCACGGCGGCTTTGGCGGTGATTTTGGCAAGCAGTAGCGCTTTGGCCGGCATGGACGAGGCAAGACGGTGGCTGGATCGGGAATTTCAGCCATCAACGCTGAGCAAGGATCAGCAGCTGCAGGAAATGCAATGGTTCGTCAACGCAGCCGCGCCCTTCAAGGGGATGGAAATCAACGTGCTGTCGGAAACGATCCCGACGCACGAATACGAATCGAAGACCTTGACCAAGGCGTTCGAAGAAATCACCGGCATTAAGGTCAACCATCAGGTTCTGGGCGAGGGTGAGGTCGTGCAGGCCGTCCAGACGCAGATGCAGACCAACCGCAATCTGTATGACGCCTACATCAATGATTCCGACCTGATCGGGACGCACTCGCGTCTGCAGCTGGCCGTCAACCTGACCGACTGGATGGCAGGCGAAGGCAAGGATGTCACCTTGCCAACCCTCGACGTCAACGATTTCATCGGCAAATCCTTCACCACGGGGCCGGATGGCAAGCTCTGGCAACTGCCCGACCAGCAGTTCGCCAACCTCTACTGGTTCCGCTACGACTGGTTCAAACGAGCGGACATCAAGAAGCAGTTCAAGGACCGATACGGCTACGAGCTCGGCGTGCCAGTAAATTGGTCTGCGTACGAGGACATCGCCGAATTCTTCAGCGTGCATGTGAAGGAAATCGACGGCGTTCGCATCTACGGTCACATGGACTACGGCAAGCGCGCACCGGATCTTGGCTGGCGCATGACCGATGCATGGCTGTCGATGGCCGGGGCGAGCTCGAAGGGATTACCCAATGGGCGTCCGATCGACGAGTGGGGCATCCGCATGGAAGAGGGATCCTGCAATCCCTCGGGCGCCTCGATCTCGCGTGGCGGTGAGACCAACGGACCGGCCGCGGTCTATGCCATTCGCAAGTGGGACGAATGGCTACGCAAGTATGCCCCGCCTGGTGCTGCCGACTATGATTTCTACCAATCCCTTCCAGCCCTGTCGCAGGGCAACGTTGCTCAGCAAATCTTCTGGTACACGGCATTCACGGCGGAGATGGTCAAGGCGAAGAGCGAAGGCAACAACACGGTGAACGACAAGGGCGAGGTGCTGTGGCGCATGGCTCCCTCGCCGCACGGGCCCTACTGGGAGGAGGGCATGAAGCTCGGTTATCAGGATGCCGGCTCCTGGACGATCTTCAAATCGACCCCCCTGGAGCGCAGAAAGGCGGCTTGGCTTTACGCGCAGTTTACCGTCTCCAAGACCGTGTCGCTGAAGAAGAGTCACGTGGGCCTCACCATCATCCGCGACAGCGACATCCGCCATCAGTCCTTCACCGAACGGGCACCAAAGCTGGGTGGTCTGGTCGAGTTCTATCGTTCGCCGGATCGCGTGCAGTGGACGCCCACCGGCGTCAACGTGCCCGACTACCCCAAGCTCGCACAGCTCTGGTGGCAGAACATCGGTGACGTGAACTCCGGCGCCTTTACGCCGCAGCAGGCCATGGACCGGCTCGCCAAGGAGATGGACGACGTCATGGCACGCATGGAAGAAGTCGACAAAAAGGCCAAGGTCTACGGCGGCTGCGGTCCGCGGCTCAATGCCGCCAAGGATCCCAAGGACTGGCTCGGCAAACCAAACGGTCCAAAGGCGAAGCTTGCCGACGAGAAGCCAAAGGGCGAGACCATCGACTACGATGAACTGGTAAAGCGCTGGAAGAGCTGATCACGCCCCACGAGGCGGCTGCTTTGCCAGGATAAAACAATGGGGGAAGCGCGCAAGCTTGAGGCTTGCCGCTTCCCTCCTCGCTGTTCTCGATCGATACTGCGGCCCCAGCCAGGGGCGCTATCGCATCATCGGACGCTTACGTGACGCTCGAATTGAGAAACGTAGTCAAGAGCGTCGGCGCGCAAACCCATATTTATGAAACCAGCCTGCAACTCGCCAAGACAGGATTTAACATCCTTCTTGGCACCACGCTTGCCGGTAAGACCACCCTGATGCAGCTGATGGCAGGGCTCGAACAGCCTACCAGCGGCGAAGTTTGGTTCGCTGGCAAGAACGTGACCGGTGTTCCCGTGCAGAAACGCAATGTCTCAATGGTCTATCAGCAGTTCATCAACTATCCAAATTTGAGCGTTTTTGAGAACATCGCCTCTCCGCTGAGGGTTGCGCGCATGAAGCAATCGGAGATCAAGGACCGCGTACATCGCATAGCCGAGCTCGTGCAGATCGCGCCCATGTTGCGTCGGCGCCCCGGCGAGCTATCGGGCGGCCAGCAGCAGCGGACCGCACTGGCGCGAGCTCTCGTCAAGGATGCCGATCTGGTCCTGCTCGATGAGCCACTCGCCAATCTCGACTTCAAGCTCAGAGAGGAGTTGCGCGACGAACTGCCGAAGCTGTTCGTCAATCGTCACAGCATCGTCGTGTTCGCAACCACGGACCCCATGGATGCCTTACTGCTTGGCGGTCACACGGCGACGGTCCGGCAAGGGCGCGTCACGCAATTTGGACCGACCACGGAGATCTATCACAGGCCCGCCGACCTGGTGACTGCGCGCGTGTTTTCCAATCCGCCCATCAATACCGCGCCGGTGACCAAGCAAGGCGAACAGGTTGTACTCAGCGAGACGGTTCGCTGGTCGGCAAAGGCCGGCATGCGTCAGCTGCCGGATGGACAGTACGTGGTGGGTATTCGCCCGCATCACATCAGCCCCGTTGCCAACGGCCCTGCCGCCACTCGCATCGATGGCAAAGTACAGATCACCGAACTCAGTGGCTCGGAGAGCACGATCCATTTCGTACATGCTGCGCTCAATTGGGTTTCGCAGTCGCACGGCATTCATGCCGTCGAGGTTGGCGCAACCATGCAACTCTACATCGACATCGATCGCTGCATGTATTTTAGTGTCGAGGGCAGGCTTGTTGCGGCATGACGAGAAATTGCACAGCGGCGTCGGCAAGCGAGCTGCTGCCTGCCGGGCGCGACAAGGGCCTTTGAGGCGATGGCCAAGATCAGCCTGCAAAGCATCAAGCATAGCTACCTGCCAAAACCGCGCGCAGCCGAGGACTGGGCCCTGAAAAAGCTCGACCTGGAGTGGTCCGATGGCGGCGCCTACGCACTGCTCGGACCATCGGGCTGCGGCAAGACCACGTTGCTCAACATCATCTCCGGGCTGGTGCGCCCAAGCGAAGGAAAGGTGCTCTTTGACGGCATCGATCTGACGGACCGGCCAACCGATCGGCGCCACATCGCCCAGGTCTTTCAGTTCCCGGTCGTGTACGACACCATGACAGTCTGGGAAAACCTCGCCTTTCCCCTCCGCAACCGTGGTTTGCCGACATCCGAGATCGAACAAAAGGTACGGGCGATCGCGCACATGCTGGATCTGGACGAGATGCTGCAAAAGCGCGCAGCCGGACTGACCGCCGACGGCAAGCAGAAAATTTCCCTCGGGCGCGGGCTGGTGCGCTCGGACGTCAATGTCATCATGTTCGATGAGCCGCTCACCGTCATCGATCCGCACCTCAAGTGGCAGCTCCGATCCAAGTTGAAGGAGCTGCACCAGCGCACGCGGCGAACCATGATCTACGTAACGCACGACCAGACCGAGGCGTTGACGTTCGCCGAGAAAGTCGTGGTGATGCACGAAGGCAGTGTCGTCCAGATCGGCTCGCCGATCGAGCTATTCGAGTGCCCGCGCCACACCTTCGTGGGTCATTTCATCGGCTCTCCCGGCATGAACATCTTGCCCTGCGAGGTCGACAACGGCGCCGTGCTTTTCGCCGGCCACCAGGTGCAGGTCGGCAATCCGCCGACGCGCCCGCTCCTTGGCCGGCGTGCGGAAATCGGCGTGCGGCCGGAGTTTGTCGTGCTGGCTGCGGAGGGTATTCCGGTGCAAATCGTCAAAGTCAGCGATGCCGGCCGCTACCGCATCGTTGAAGCGCGGCACGGTGATAGCCGCATCAAGCTGCTGCTCGAGGAGGGCGTTTCGTTGCCGGCGGGCCGCGCCTGCGTGCAGTTCGACACAGCCCATACCCGGCTCTATGCCGATGGTCGTTTGTTGGAGTGAGCCCGGCATGGAGAGCAAGACGCACAACCAGATGGGTTGGCTGTTCGTGCTGCCGGTCGTCGTGCTGGTGGCCTTTAATGCCATTATTCCCCTGATGGCCGTGGTCAACTATTCGGTGCAGGAAACCTTCGGCAACAACATGTTCTTTTTTGAGGGCGTGAAGTGGTTCGAACAGGTTCTGCATTCCGACCGCTTTCACGCCGCGCTTGGCCGGCAACTCATCTTCAGCGGCATTATTCTGGTCATCGAGGTGCCACTTGGCGTTGCCATCGCGCTTGCCATGCCGCGCCGCGGACCTTGGGTGTCGGTCTGCCTGGTGTTGATGGCGCTGCCACTTTTGATTCCCTGGAACGTCGTCGGTGCAATGTGGAACATCTTCGCCCTGCCCGACATAGGCATGCTGGGCAGGCTGCTCAACGATTTGGGCTTCAACTACAACTTTACGCAGCAACCGCTTTCGGCGTGGGCCACGCTGATCGCCATGGACGTCTGGCATTGGACGTCATTGGTTGTCCTGCTTGCCTATGCCGGGTTGGGCGCCATCCCCGACGCCTACTACCAGGCCGCCAAAATCGATGGCGCCTCGCCCTGGGCCGTCTTTCGCTACATTCAGCTGCCTAAAATGAGGCGTGTTCTAACCATTGCCGTCCTGTTGCGCTTCATGGATAGCTTCAACATCCATACCGAGCCGTTCGTGCTGACGGGTGGCGGGCCCGGCAATGCTACGACCTTGTTGTCGATCGACCTCGTCAAGATTGCTCTCGGCCAATTCGATCTCGGCCCGGCCGCGGCCATGTCCATTATCTACTTTTTGATCATCCTGCTGCTGTCGTGGATCTTTTATGCGGTGATGACCCGAGGCGAGGAACAGTGATGCGCAAGCTCAGCTGGCTTGTGCCGGCCCTCTATATCGTCTTCCTGCTGCTGCCGATCTACTGGCTGGTGAGCATGTCATTCAAGACGACCAATGAAATCCTGGGCGCGTTCACGCTGTGGCCGAGAAAATTCACCCTGGAGAACTACCAGAAAATCTTCACGGACCCGACCTGGTACAACGGCTATATCAATTCCCTGATCTATGTCGTTATCAACACCGTCATCTCGGTGGTGGTGGCCTTACCAGCAGCTTACGCCTTCTCGCGCTATCGCTTCCTCGGCGACAAGCATTTGTTTTTCTGGCTATTGACGAACCGCATGGCGCCTGCCGCCGTGTTCGCGCTGCCGTTTTTCCAGCTCTATTCGGCAATCGGACTGTTCGACACGCACATCGCCGTGGCCTTGGCGCACTGCCTCTTCAATATCCCGCTGGCGGTATGGATCCTCGAGGGCTTCATGTCGAGCGTGCCCAGACAGCTCGATGAGACGGCGTATCTCGACGGTTACGGCTTTTGGCGGTTTTTCATCAAGATTTTTCTGCCAACGATTGCCGCCGGCATCGGCGTTGCAGCCTTCTTCTGCTTCATGTTCTCGTGGGTCGAGCTGTTGCTGGCCAAAACGCTTACCTCGGTTGCCGCCAAGCCAATCGCGGCGACGATGACCCGGACGGCGAGCAGCTCTGGATACGAATTGGGCTTGCTGGCGGCCGCCGGTACACTGACGATCATTCCCGGTGCGTTCGTCATCTACTTCGTGCGCAACTACATCGCCAAAGGGTTCGCGCTCGGCCGCGTTTGAGGGAGGCTCGTTTGCCGATGGAGGGCCGATCGTGCATCTAACATGGATGGCCTGGACCTGGGAAACGGCGGCGTTCTTTCTATGTATCGCCGGCATGCTGATTGCCATGACGATTTGGGAATTGCGTTCGCCCGGCGGCGCACCGCGACGCGGCATCCTCGTCATCCGCACCACCCGCGGTGACCGGCTGTTTATTTCCCTGCTCACCGCGGCCTTTGTCCACCTCGGTTGGCTGGCAGCCTTCGGCACACCGCTTTGGGGTGCAATTGCCGTGGCGAGCCTGCTTGCCATCGCCATCTTTCGCTGGGTCTAGCCCGCAAGAGCGCGGTTGGTTTGTACAAACAAGGTCGCACCCGGGCCAAGGGGTGGCCAGCGCCGTCGCCAACGGCTGAGATCATCACGATGAGCATAAGTCCGCCGTCAGAGCGCCGCTTTCCTATGGCAAGAATCGCCAGCTGGCGCGGGCACAACCAACGGAAGGGCCAACGATGACTCGCATCGAACTGAACGCCATCCGCCGCAAGCTGAGGGACTTGAACCTCGAATACAGCGCCCTGTTGCGGGACCGGTTCGGCGAGGGCCGTTTTGCGCGCATGGCCAAGTTGAGAGCCGAGCGAAACGCGCTGGTGGCGCTGATCGCCGAGTACGATGGGCGGGAGACGGGCACCGCCAGGCACAACGGTGCCTTCCATACCGCGGGCCAGGAAGGCTTCCCACTCGACGCGCCAGCTTGAGCAGTCCAGGCGCAGCCATCGCGGGCGGTCGAGAAGGCTCAATCGCGCTCAAGCGCCTCGCGGCGTATTTCCAGTTCCAGCCATTGCTCTTCAGCGGCCTCCAGTTCCGATTGTTTGCCGGCAAGCGCCGTGGAGGCCTGAGCGAAGCCGGTGGGGTCCCGAGCATACAGTCCGCGATCATCCAGCCGGCGTAACAAATCGCCGACCTCGGCCTGCAACGACGCAATTTTGTCAGGCAGGCTCTGCAGCGCGTGCTGCTCATGGAAGCTGAGCCTGCGTCTTGGCACCTTCGGCCGGGCCATGGGCGCCGTCGTTGGCTCCGCAGCAGGCTCAACCTTGGCTCTGGAGCGCCTGCTCGCCGGCTCGCGGCCGCGTTGGGCCAACATGTCGCTAAAGCCGCCGGCATATTCCACCCAACGGCCGTTGCCTTCCGGGACGACCACGGCATTGACCACGCGATCGAGAAAATCTCGATCATGGCTGATCAGGAGAAGCGTACCGACGTAGCTGCCCAGCATCTCTTCCAGCACATCCAGCATCTCGATATCGAGGTCGTTGGTCGGCTCGTCGAGCACCAGCAGGTTGGACGGTTTTGACAGCGCTCGCGCCAGCATCAGCCGGCCGCGCTCGCCGCCCGAGAGGGCACGCAACGGTGTGCGGGCCTGCTCTGCCGTAAATAAGAAATCCTTCATGTAGCCAATGACATGACGCGGACGGCCATTTACCGTGACGCTATCCCCGCCGCCTCGCGTCAGCGCTTCGCTCAGCGTCCAATCGGGATCGAGGCTTTCACGCTGCTGATCGAGCCTGGCCATCTCGATGTTGCTGCCGAGGCGGACCGCTCCGCTATCGGGTGCGAGCACCCCCGTTAGCAGGTTGACTAGGGTCGTTTTACCGCTGCCGTTGGCCCCAACGAAGCCAATGCGATCGCCACGTCGGATGCGCGTCGAATACTGCTCGACAACACACTGACCCGCGTATGCCTTACCGATATGGTTCGCTTCGATCACGAGCGCGCCGGCGGCCGGCGTTTCCGGCGCGCCGATCGCCGCCTTGCCGATCGATCGGCGGTATTCGCGACGGGCCTGGCGCAGGCGCTGCAATTCCGCCATCCGACGAACGTTGCGCTTGCGTCGAGCCGTGACGCCATAGCGCATCCAGGCTTCCTCGCGGGTGATCCGGCGGTCGAGCTTGTGCTGGGCGATTTCCTCGAGCGCCAATTGCTCGTCGCGCCAGGCTTCGAATTGGGCGAAGCCGACGTCGATACACCGCGTACTGCCGCGATCGAGCCAGACCGTGAGGTGCGAAAGGTTGGCGAGCAAGCGCCGGTCGTGGCTCACCAGCACGAGCGCCGCACGCCGTTCCATCAGCTGAGCCTCCAGCCATTCGATGGTCGGCAGATCGAGATGATTGGTCGGTTCGTCGAGCAGGAGAATGTCGGGGGCTGGCGCCAGCACGCGCGCCAGCGCCGCCCGGCGCAGCTCACCGCCGGACAGTTGCAGGGGATTCTCGGAGCCGTCGAGACCGAGCTGCTCGAGCAAATAGCGGGCCTGATGGGGATCATCGGTTACCCCAAGGCCGGCCTCGGCGTAGGCAAGCGTGGTGGCAAATTGGCGAGCGTCGGGCTCCTGCGGCAAATAGCGGACCACCACGCCCGGCTGCACAAAACGCTGCCCGGCATCCGGCTCGACCAAGCCCGCCGCAATCCGCAGCAGCGTCGACTTGCCCGAGCCGTTACGGCCCACCAGGCCGACGCGATCGCCGGCAGAAACGGACAGCTCGGCGCCTTCAAGCAGCGCTGTGCCGCCAAAGCTGAGGGCGATATCACTAAGCCGAAGAAGCGGTGGTTGCTGGGCCATTGCGGGCAATCTAGCAGGTAGCAGGGGCGTTATCGACGTGAGGCTTGGCGCGCGGCATCCCGGTTGCCGCTCCGCCAGCCAGCGACCCGGCATTGCCGGCGTCCGACAGAGGTCATCGGCAGGCGATGGCGGCCATGCCCCGCGCAAAACCCGCAAACGGAAAAAAAGCATTTTCGCGTCCGTTTACCCCTTGCGAGGCGCTATGTTTTGGCCGCCTTCCTGCAGCTCGCCGCGGCGGCAGCATGGTGGTCAAAAGTGAGTGACGCGCTCGTCAATCGAAGCGGCGAGGACTGAAGGCGGCAACATCGATCTGCGGCGTTTCGCCGGCAACGATCTCGGCGACCGTCCTGCCGGTCTTGGCCGCGCAGGCCATGCCGACATGGCCGTGCCCGAAGGCATAGACGACATCCCTGGTTTTCCGCGCGAGACCAATGACAGGAAGCGAATCCGGCAGGCTCGGCCGATGCCCCATCCAGGTGCTGAGGCGGTTCTCGGCATAGTCGGGGGCCAAGGCGGGATACATGCGGCGCGCATGCCTGAGCAGCGCATAGGCACGCTGCCAATTGGGCGGTGCCTTCAGCCCGGCAAGCTCGACCGTGCCGGCCAGCCGCAAACCGAGTTCCATCGGTGTCGCCACAAACTTACCGTCGGCATCGGCAACCGGAATGCGAGGCGAGACCTCCGGATCCCGGATCATAATGTGGTAGCCGCGCTCGGTCTCAAGCGGCAGGCGGTCGCCGAGTTGCGCCGCCAATGGCTTCGACCAGATCCCGGCAGCAACGACCGCGGCATCGACGGTAATGGCCGCTTCTTCACAGCGAACAGCCTGCAGGCGGCCATCGACCACGTCGAAGCCAACAACCCGCTGGTGCAAAAGCCGGCCGCCATCACGCTGGAAAGCCGCGGCCAAGCTGTTGACCAGCCGATGTGGGTTTGTGGTGTGGCCATTCTCGCGCACCAGCACACCCTTCACATACTCGCGTGACAGATTGGGATCGAGTTGCCTGAGCTCGTCGGTATCGAATTCGTCCCAATTGATGCCGTTGTCGGCGCGCAGTTTCCACGCCGCCTGCTCTTTCTGCCAGCTCGCGAGCGTGCGGTAGACGAACAGGTGCCCGACACGCTGTATCAGGTCGGCCGCCCCGGCATGCTGCGCCAAGGGAGCAAGCGTCTCCATCCCTTGCAGCAGCAAAGTTCGCAAGGCGCGGGCTTGGCCTGCGACCCTTGCCGGCGTGCCGGCACGAATGAAGCGAACCAGCCAGGGTGCCACGCTCGGCAGGTAGGAAAGCCGCACCGAGAGCGGACCAAGCGGATCGATCAGCCAGTGGGGGACGTTGCGCAGCGTCCCCGGCATCGCCATCGGCACCACCGATGAGCCGTTGAAGCAGCCAGCATTGCCGAACGAGGTGCCCTCACCAGGCCTGCCCGGGTCGAGCAGTACGACCTCGTGGCCCTTGCGCAGTAAAAAACTGGCCGTGATGACACCGACGATGCCAGCACCGATCACGGCAACCCTCTTGTTTGCGCCCGCAACCGCCATGTTCGCTGCCCCCGCGACCGTCTTGCATCCGTCAGGTCGGATTTTGCGGATTGCCATTGAGGAGATAAAATTGCAACGCATTGTGGCTTTCGAGGTCGTCATGAGCAAGCTGCGGATCACCGGCGTGAGGGTGGACGTGGTGCGCGGGCCCGCTCAAAATAAAGCGCCGGCACGGCGCGGGCGCTGTTCGACGCGGTGACGTCGACCCTCGACCCGCCACTCGTCGGCCAAGTCCTGGACGTGATCCGCACGCGGGCGCAGGCAGGCATGAGATGGCTGGTGACCCACGAGATGGCATGGGCACACGACGTCGCCAAGACGGTAGCTTTCATGAGCGTTGGCGCAATCGTCGAAATCGGGGCACCGCGGCAGGTATTGGGCCAGCCCCAGAACCCCAGGACGCAGGCCTTCCTGGCACGATTTGACAGCTTCAGAGGACCTTTGCGGGAGCAAGCTGATGCGCAACGATAGCCCGGGCCACCGGCTCGCCCACGGCGGCAAGGCTGTCTACGGTGCGCGGCTCGGTATCCTGATGCTGGAAGCGCGCTTTCCGCGCATTCCGGGCGACATGGGACACGCCGGCACCTGGCCATTTCCGGTGCTGTACAAGGTGGTGAAGGGGGCCTCCCCGCAGCGCGTAGTGGCTGAGCAGGCGACCGGGCTGCTGCCCAACTTCATCGCGGCCGCCCAGGAGTTGGAAGCGCTAGGTGCCGACGGCATCACCACGAATTGTGGCTTCCTCTCGCTCTACCAGAAAGAGCTTGCGGCGGCGGTGACGGTGCCGGTGGCAACGTCGAGCCTGATGCAGGTGCCGATGATTGAGAGTACGCTGCCCGCCGGCAAAAGGGTCGGTGTCATTACGGTCAGCGCCGCCAGCCTGACACGCGAGCATCTTCTGGCCATTGGACTGGACCCCGCCTTGCCGGTCGTTGGCACGGACGCGGGTCGCGAATTTACCAGAGTGCTAATCGGCAACGAGCTGACGCTAGACGCAGCTGCAGCCGAGCAGGATATTCTCGATGCCGGTGATGCCCTGGTGCGCAACAACGGCGCTATTGGCGCGGTGCTCCTCGAATGTACCAACATGGTGCCGTATGCGCGCGCACTGCGCGATCGCTTGGGCATTCCGGTCTACAGCATCTACAGTTTCATGCTTTGGTTCCATGCGGGCTTGGCGCCGCGCGACTTTGGCCATCCAGGGTCGACCAAGCGCCCGTGGCGCTAACGCTAGTCTCGGCACACCGCCTGCGTTCGTCGGCTGCGACTTGCGCTCGGCGTGCCATACCCCCAAGCCAAAAGCCAATCGACGAGGGTGCCGACCGCCGCCGTCAAGGGGCCCGTGTTTTCGATGACCAGCTCCGCATCCGCTGGCTGGAAGTCGCTCGCGCGCGCCAGGCGCGCCGCCAGGTCGTTGGCGCGTTCGCGGCCGCGATTGGCAAGCCTCCGGGCCCGCAGCTCGGCCGGCGCATCGATCAGCACGACCGCGGCGTGCCGATAGCGTGTGCGTGCGCGCGCAATGACGCTTCTGGAAGCGTTGCAAACGACGCTTCCGCCGCCGCAGACCCAAGCGTCAATCTCAACAGGGATACCATAGCTGAGGCCATGCGCTTGCCAATGCAGCGCAAACCGGCCTTGCTTCAGCTGCGCGAGGAATTCGGGGGCGCTGACGCAGTCATGGTCCTCGGCGGCGCTCGGCTGCCGCGTCACAACGCGCCTTGGAAACTTGAACCGCGCGCAACTGGCCAAGCGGCGGCGGACTTCCAGGAGGACGGCGTCCTTGCCAGCACCGCTCGGACCCACAAGCAAAACCACGCCACCTGGCTCAAGGCCGGCAATGCCACTGTCGTCAAATGACGGTTCGTCCGCCAAGATAATCCTCACGAATACCGGGAAGGTCACGCAACCTGAGCGCGCGCTAGATCCGCGATCTGTCCCGATCGGTCAAGCCGGTGGCCCGCGCAAGATGCAGCGTGACCGCCCGCAGCGCGGCTGGCAAGCCAATGCTTCGCGGCGGCGCGCCAGTTCGAACGCCCCTCGGGAGACGAGCCGACAGGTCGTCAAAAGATGGATATCGGGCCAACGCCTCGGCGGCCACGCTGCCGGAAGGCGAGCCGGCTCACGACCTTGGGCGCGCCCGTAAGCACGGCAATGCCGGCCCGATGGCACGCCGCGGTGGCTTCGAGCGTCGGCAAAAATTCAGCGCCAGCCGCGCGGTTGCCAGCCGATGGTCGGCGCGCCGACCTGCGAACATCGCTCGCCGGGGCCTGGCTCGACCGGCTGGCAGGCGGTTGCTGCTGGGCCAATGCCGCTGCGCTACGCCCCGACAAGCGGGGAGCGAAACTGTCCTCGGCGGCTCGCAGGTTGCGCGCCTGCGGCCAGCGGCGCAGCCAGAGCCGTTGGCGGCAACGCGCTTTCCCGAGAGAGCTGCGACGTCGAGAGGTCACGCCATCAGCTGCCGACGGCGTCACTGACACACTTTTTGACGTGGCTGGTCTTTGCAGCACCGGCGAGCTTCTTGTCGGAGGCCGACTTGCTGCAGGCGGTCGACGCCTCCTTTTCACACTTCGTCATGAAGGACTTGAGCGCGGCACCGGCAAGCTTCTTTTGATCGGCCTGGGCCTTGCAGGTCACCGGCGCTTGTGCGCCCGCCGTCGTCGCAGCCAAAACGACAATGCCAAGAACTGCGAGATATCTCATGGGGGGCCTCGTTGCAGACGTTAAACCCCACCAGGCTAGGCGGACGCAAATGAACCACAGATGACTGAGCAATTTATTCGGCAGCGACGAACCAAAGCTGACCCAACGGCACTTTCAGCCGGGCCGGTGGCCGCCCCAGATCAAGCTTGCACGCCATAGAACTGGCGGTACCAGGCAACGAAACGGCCGATCCCCTCTGCCAGGGGTGTGCGCGGGGCGAAATCGACCGCGCCAGCAAGCCTCGCAACGTTGGCGTATGTCAGCGGCACATCTCCAGGTTGCATGGGCAGCAAACGCCGCTCGGCCTTGCGTCCGAGTGCGGCCTCGATCACGGCGATGAATTGATCCAGAGCAACGGGCGTATGGCTGCCGACGTTGTAAAGCCTATGCGCAACCCTTTCGCCGGCCTGATCGGGATCAGGGTCGCTCGTGGCCGCTAGGCCGGGGGGAGCGGGATCAACCGCTCTATCGCTGCCACGACATCGTCGATGTAGGTGAAGTCTCGCTGCATCTGGCCGTTATTGAAGACATCGATCGGCCGGCCTTCCAGGATCGCCTTGGTAAAGGTGAAGTAAGCCATGTCCGGCCGCCCCCAGGGTCCGTACACCGTAAAAAACCGCAACCCCGATGCGGGAATGCCAAACAGGTGCGCGTAGGTGTGCGCCATCAGCTCATTGGCCCGCTTGGTCACGGCATAGAGTGAACGGGGGTTGTCGACGGGATCGGTTTCACAAAACGGCACCTTGCTGTTGCCGCCATAAACCGAGCTGGATGACGCATAGATCAGGTGACGTACCGGGTGTGCTCGGCAAGCCTCCAAGATGGCCAAGAAACCCTCAATGTTGCAATGCACGTAGGCGGACGGGTCCTGCAGCGAAAAACGCACACCCGCCTGCGCAGCCAAGTGCACCACATAGTCCGGCCTGAATGCCGCCACCAGCGCAAGCAGGCACTGCTTATCGGCAACGTCACAACGCTCAAAGACAAAGCCCGCAAGTCCTTCGAGCCGCGCCAGCCGTGCCTGCTTCAGGCCGACATCATAGTAGGTGTTGAGGTCGTCGATGCCCAACACATGCGCGCCGCAAGCCAGCAGCCTCCGGCAGGTGTGAAAACCGATAAAGCCGGCCGCCCCCGTGACCAGTATCCGCTTTTCCCTGATGTCGACGGGTAGGTAGCTGCTCATCTCGCCTCTCCGATACGACCATAGCACGTTGCTTGACGTAGATGGAGCGGCGCAGGGTCATCTGGCCGCGCAGTAATCCCGCCTGTCGCTTGGTTGCTTGCGGCAGCCGCGGTAGCAGCGCTGACAGATATTTAGCCGGGCGGGTGGTAGCCAAAAACGGCATCGCCTCCTCTCACGCCCGCGCCGGGTGCGCGGGGGACCACCACGCGAATGGCATTGAGGCCCGTTGGCGTCAAGGTCCAGGCGGCATCGCCGCCATGTTGGCGGGCGATTTGGCGTACCAGGGTGAGCCCTAGGCCGGTGCCCGCAGCTGCAGCACCGGAAGCGCGATAGAAGGGCGAAAAAATTCGCTCGCGGTCGGCCGCCGCAATCCCCTCACCATGGTCTGAGACCAGCAGTGCCGCCTGGGCATCATCGCCGCTGACGTCCACGGTGATTGGCGCAACGCCGTGCTGCTGCGCGTTGTCGAGCAGATTGCGCACCATCCGCTGCAGCAGACCGCGGTCGCCGCGCACCAGTACGGACGTGCCGTTGACGGAGCACTGCTCGTAGCGGGCAGCCTCCTCGGCGGCAACGGCGAGCAGATCGACTTCCTCGTTGCTGTCGAGGCAGCGCACGGCCGCAAGACGGCTAGAGAGCAGGATTTGCTCGATCAAGGCATCGAGCTCGGCGATGTCCTTTTCCAGGTCCGCCTTGCGCTTGGCGTCCGGCGCTGCCTGCAGCAGTTCGATGCCGAGCCGGATGCGCGCCAACGGCGTGCGCAATTCGTGCGAGGTGTTGGCGAGCAGCATCCGATGGGCCACCACCAGCTCCTCAATGCGCGCGGCAGCCCGATTGAAACTCGCCGCCAGACGCGCCACCTCGTCCTTGCCTTCGACCTTGACGCGCGCGCCAAGGTTGCCCGCCCCCAGCAATTCCACGCCCGCCTGCAAACGCTCCAGCCGGCGCGTCAGGCGGCGAACGAGCGGATAGGCACAGATCGCAACCAACAGCGCAATGGCGGCGAGGAAGACGACAATGCCCAACACGGGACGGCGCTGGCGCGGCGGCGGGCGGGCCACCACCCAGCGGCCATCGGGGATGCGGATCGCCCAGGCCGGCCCGCCACGACCATAGACCCAGCCGCCGCTCTGGCGGGCTGGTGGGGCCGGTACCGGATCGCCCGCCGCCGCCACGGGCCGGCGATCCTTGTCGAACAGGCCCAAGTCCACGCCGAGACGCGCGTGCAATTGCAACAGGGCCTGCTGCTGTGCGGGTACAAGGTCGTCCGGCGCCGCCAGGTGCGCTGCGACCAGCACACCCGCCATGTCGAATGCTTGGTCGCTCGGCGTCTCGTTGGGCGCAAAGCGCCAGAGCGCGCCAGCCATGACCACTACGCCGAGGAGGCTAGCAATGATGGTCAAATAGAACTGGTGGTAGATGCGCCTCATACGCCGGCTCAATCCTGCTGCCTAGCGAACACGTAGCCTGCTCCACGTACGGTGACGACGCGGCGCGGCCGCTTCGGCTGATCCTCGATCGCCGCACGGATGCGCGAGATGTGGACATCAATCGAGCGGTCGAAGGCGTCCAGGGGTTCCGCCTTGACGTTGTCCATCAGAGCCTCCCGCGACATCACTCGGCCGGCATGCTCAGCCAGCGCCAATAGCAGCGCGAACTGATGGCCGGTGAGCAGTTTGACCGTGCCGTCCAGGCGTACCTCGCGCGCGCCCCGATCGATCTCCAAGCGACCGAAACGGAGCACATCCGGCTTGCCGCCGACCCTGCCTCGGCGCAGGATGGCGCGCAGGCGCGCAAGCAGTTCGCGCGGCTCGAACGGCTTCGGCAGATAGTCGTCGGCGCCGATCTCGAGGCCGATGACGCGGTCCATGGCATCGCCTCGGGCCGTGAGCATCAGGATGGGAACTGTGCCTCGCGCTCGGATCATGCGGCAGACATCGAGGCCGTCCATGTCCGGCAGCATCAGATCCAAGATGATGGCGTCGAAGTTGTCGCGCGCTTGCAGGGCCAAGCCGCCGTGACCATTCGCGGCCCGGTCGACGCGGAAACCCGCCGCGCCGAGGTAGTCGCGCAGCATTTCGGCGAGGCGGGTATCGTCTTCGATGATGAGTATACGGTCGGTCACCGAGGCATTCTAACCGCGATGCCAGC
The DNA here is from genome assembly GCA_963820375.1 of uncultured Alphaproteobacteria bacterium. Classification (GTDB taxonomy): domain Bacteria; phylum Pseudomonadota; class Alphaproteobacteria; order Rhizobiales; family Hyphomicrobiaceae; genus AWTP1-13. The sequence goes on from CAWFZX010000007.1 coordinate 42,329, forward strand.
CCTGCCAGAAGCCCCGTCGCTCCCTGAGCTCCGTCAGGCGGTCATCGAGCTTGCGCCGCTGCTCCGGCGTCAACACGTCCGCGGCGTCGCCGAGGGCTTGCGCCAAGCGCCTGCTGGCGCCGTCGGCGAGCGCCAGCTGCTCGGTCCGAAGCGTCTCGATGGCACCTCGATCGATGCTTGGCTGGGTCAGCAGGGTGCGCCCGCGCTGGCGGGCCGCCCAGGCCATCTCCCGCATCGGCAGCAAATCCCTCACCAGATCTTTGACGATGGCGCGCAGCTTCTCTTGCTGTTCATTGGTTGCATCAACTTCGACGGCGAGGTGCCTGATGGCGCGGTCGGCACGCTCTGCCGCACGGATGGGGTCGAAGGCGGCGCCCATGAAGGTCGGCCCGTGCCGATAGTGTTGGCTGACGGCACGCGAGGCTGCAGCGCCCGTCAGCGCGGCAGCTAGCGTCAAAGTCGCAATCAACAGCCAGCTTCTGCCCCGGCGTCGGGGAGGGAGGGACGGCGGCTCAGTGCTGTTAAGTTGAGGCTGGGATTGGTCGCTCATGTGTGGCTCCTGGCAGGTTGGCGGGCGTTTTTTGCCCAAGCCAGATGTAGGCCCGCTCGATTGCTGGCGCTTCTCGCCAATGTAAAGTTTTGTGAAGAGGGGCGTCGGCTGCTCCGTTCGCGCTCGCACCCCGTGCAGGCGCTTTGCGCAAGAAGGGCCGATGCAGTGGCGCATTGTCACTTCTCGGCGCCGGCAGCTTTGCTTTTCCTTCGCCAAGGCTGCAGCGCTCCGCTAGCATGCTGGCTAAAGGCGCCTCGCGACCTTGACTGCGGCTATCCTCTTCGATTGCGCAAGCGGACGGACACGCGGCGGGTCGCTCTGCGTCGGCGCGTGACAGCTCCGCCAACTCAAGGGTCTGGGGCAGCACAAAGGGTTGAGCAAGGGTGGGACAGATGCGTTCGAGAATCCTACGGGCTGCGTCGAGACCGACAAAGAAAGCCCCCGCTGCCAGCTTCACAGGCGTCGTCTGGCAGGACGAGGTATTCGCCCCCGAGCAGCCCTCGCGCTTGCGCGCAACGCGGGTCACGTTCACACCCGGCGCGCGCACCAACTGGCACACCCATGCGGTCGGCCAGGTCCTCTACGTGCTTTCCGGCGTCGGGCGCTACCAGATGGAGGGTGAGGCCGTGCAGCTGCTCCTGCCTGGAGACACGGTCATCATTCCGCCGCAGGCGCGTCACTGGCACGGCGGCGCACCCGACCACATGATGGCCCATCTCGCCATCTCGGAGACCAGCGACACGGGCGAGGCCACGACGTGGCTTGAGCCCGTGAGCGATGCTGACTACCTCAAGGTGCCGGCCAAGGCCGAGTGAGGCGCGGAGGCGCCGGGACGACGCACCGGTGCCACCCTCAGCACTATGCTGGCCCGCCGATAAACCGCGGCCCGCATCAGTTATTGCGCCACTGGCCGCCGCCATCCATGTCGATGACGGTGCCGGACAAATAGTGCACCCGGGGCGCGGACAACATGGTCGCCAGGGCAGCAACTTCCTCGGCGGTCTTGATGCGCCCAAAAGGCAACTTGTCGGCGCCCAGCGCCTCCTGCCAGCGGTTCTCATCCCCGAAGCGCGTCTTGGCGCGTTGCTTGGAGAGCTGGACGATGCGATCGGTCATGGTGGCAGCGGGATTGATGCCGAACACGCGCACATTGTAGCTCGGGGTCTCGGCGCCAAGCGCATTGGTGAAGGCGATCAGCCCCCCATTGCCGGCCGCGCCGCAAATGTAGTCGGGCCGCACGGCCCGCCCCCCCATGCCAATGATATTGATGATGGTGCCTGACCGGCGGGCCTTCATGATGGCAACGTAGAGTTGGCAGAGATGGATATAGCCAAACACCTTCAGCGCCCAGGCCTCCTGCCAACGCTCCAGGCTGATGTCGGCGATGCTGCCGCCGGGAATGGCACCGGCATTATTGATAAGAATGTCGACGTCGGGGAATGCTGCGTGCAGGCGTCGGCGCTGGACTGCGTCTGACAGGTCCGAGGCGTGCGCGGTCACCCTGGCATTGTGTCTGCGGGCCACCTCACCCGCGGCTTTGTCCAGCACAGCCTGGTCGCGCGAGACGATAACGACATTGGCACCTTCGGCGGCGAAGGCATGGGCCAGCGCCAGCCCGATGCCCTTCGAGCCGCCAGTGATCAAAACCTGCTTGCCGTCAAGCCCTAGATCCATGCGCATCTCCTTTCCGCACCTGAGGTCAGGCCATGAACCTGAGGATCGCAGCGGCGATCTCGTCGGGCTTATCGAGCTCGGCGAGGTGCCCGGCGCCGGCGATTATCTTGCTCTCGGTCTTGGCACCAATCGCCCTGGCGATAGTAGCGGCATAGCTCTTCGGCAGCAGCCGATCCTCTGCACCCCAGACAATGAGCGTCGGCGCCTTGATGAGCGGCAGCCGTCGTTCGAGCCGAGTGTTGCCGAGCGGCCAAAAGATGCGGGCGGCGGCTTCGGCAGCACGCGTCTGCTCGATCGGCCATTCGATCGAGTTGGCGCCCGCGGGCATCTCCTTCAGGGCCCGGTATTTCTCGGGCTGCCTGGTCATAAGCCCAGGAATGTCGTCCTGCTTCTGTGCCCAGGGGTCGGTGGCGGGGTCGTGCTCATCGAACAGGCCGAACGGGGCGATCAGCGCCAACCGCTTCACCTTTTCCGGCCAGAGCGCCGCCATCTCGGCGGCAAACGAGCCACCGATCGAGCTGCCGATGAGATCGCCGCCGAGGAGATCGGCCTTGTCGATCAGGTCGCGCACTGCCAGCAGCCAATCGAGGTGCGTGTCGAGCACGACATGCCCGCGATCTCCACCCGGGAAGCCCGGCAACGACGGCACAATCACCGTGCGCCGTTCGGCCAAGCAATCAAGGAACGGGATCCATCGCGGCAAACCGCCGTAGCCCGCAAGGAAGCCGATTTTTGGGCCCGAACCCTTGCGCCAGACGCGCGTCGGAAAACCGTTGATGTCGATCGTCGAGGTCTCAGGCTCGTGCACGCTGCCTGCTCCGGCTCACTACAGGTGGCAAATTTTCCCAAGCTTCACTCCGCCGCGGCCTGCGACCTGAACGCCGGCAGCGGGGCACGCTGCTCCCGCTGCATCGGCTGCGGCCACCAGCGGTTCTCCCAATCGGCGAACAACGGCTTGAGCTTCGGCATCACCTGCTCGGCGAACAGGCGGGTGTTGTACTTGGTCACCTCGCTCGACAAATTGCCGAACTGCATCAGCAGCATGAGCTGCCCGATATTGAGCGTCGTGGCGAGCTCGTAGAGCTGGTCGACGACGTCTGCCGGCGAACCGACGATAACATAGCCGTTCGCGACGATGTTCTGCATGTCGCGGGCAAGCGATTGCATCTTCGTTGCCGAGGAGGCGTTGGTGGACGGCCCGCTGCCCACCTTGCCTTCGGCCGCCATCTTCACCTGGCTCTCGATGCCGGCGCGCTGGGTGGCTTCCGTGACGTAGCCGGGCGGCCCCGCAAAGCGCGGGTCGACATGCAGGCAGCGACCGTAGAAGTATTCCGCGGCACCGGTGTAAAGATCGAGCGCCTGCTGCCGGCTTTCCGCCACGCCGACCACTTGCGCGAAGCCAGCACGATAGGGATTGCGATCCTTGCCCAGTCTGGCCATTTCCTCCCAAAAGCCGTGCATGACGTTCTGGGCCATCTTGTAGCCGTAGTAGGAGAGATAGCAGAACACGTAGTCCATTTCCGCGGCCCAGCGCCAGGTCTCGACCGAACCGGCGCCCGGGATCCAGATCGGCGGGTGCGGTTGTTGGATCGGCCGCGGCCAAATGTTGACATAACGCTGTTGGTTGTAGCGGCCGTTGAAAGCAAAGGTTTCCTTCTCTCTCCAGGCACGCAAGACGAGATCGTGCGCCTCGTAGTAGCGGTCGCGCAGATGACTTGGATTGCTGCCGTAGGCATAGGTCGTATCCATCGGCGTACCAACTGGAAATCCGGCGATCAGGCGGCCGCCGGAGATGCAGTCGATCATGGCGAATTCCTCGGCGACGCGCGTCGGCGGATTGTAAAGCGCGAGGCTGTTACCGAGCACACAGATGGCGGTTTCGGTCGTGCGGCGGGCGAGCGCCGCGGCAATGAGGTTTGGCGACGGCATCAGGCCGTAGCCGTTGGAGTGATGTTCGTTGCAGCAAATGGCGTCAAACCCGCATTCGGCGGCGAATTCAAGCTCGTCCAAGAACTCGTTGTACATGTGGTGGGCACGCCTGGGGTCGAATAGCGAAGAGTGGATGTCGACCCAAACAGAGGGGTGCCGCTCCTTGAAATCCTCAGGCAGCTCTTTGTAGGGCATCAGGTGGAACCACAGAAACTTCATCGAGCTGCTCCAAATCGATGCCCCGGCGTAGCGATTGCGCCAACGCCGCCGCTTCCAGCCGCCAGCCACCGACCAACCATCGCGCGCTGGTCGATGCCCGGTCAAGAGCGCACCGGCCGCTACCGGCGGCGGCGCCCGAGGGCACGCCGCAGGGCAAGCCAACGGCACCGGGACTGGCGGCGGCGGCTCACTTGGCGCAAGCTTGCGGCATTGGCCTGCCAGGCAATGCTGGCGCCGGCCACCAAGGTGGGAGAAACGCCATTGCCCAAGGTACCTGAATACGAGATCTACGCCATTTGCTATGCCCGCCAGGATCAACGCTCCGAGGCGCACATGTTCCTCGGCGGCGACCAGGGCAAGCTCATTCAAGGTCTCGACTTTTTCACCTACCTGCTGCGCGGCGGCGGCCGCACCTGGATCGTCGATACCGGCATGACCGAGCGCCAAGCCAAGCGCATGGGGCGCAATTACGCTTTCCTCTGCCGGCCGAGCGAGGCGCTGGCGAGGCTCGGTGTCGAAGCCGGAGCCGAGCCCGACGTGATCCTGACGCACGCGCACTTCGATCACGTCGGCACCTTGGAAGACTATGCCAAAGCCCGCTTCCACATCCAGGACGAGGAGATGATCCACGTCACTGGCCGCGACATGACGCACGCCCCGTTCCGCGCCGCCTACCATGCCGAAGACATCAAGCCTTTGATCGATCTCGTCTTCGAAGGCCGCATGGTGTTTCACAAGGGTGACGTTAGCCTGGCACCGGGCATCGACTATCTGCTGCTCGGCGGGCATGCGCGCGGCCAGGCGATCCTGCGGGTCAATACGGCACGTGGCTGGGTGATCCTGGCCTCCGACGCCGCGCATGTGTTCGAGGAGATCGATCAGGAGCGCCCGTTCGCCATCTTCTATGACTTGCCAGGCATGCTCGAGGGCTATCGGCGCATCAACCGGCTCGCCGGCTCGCGTGACCTGGTCATTCCCGGGCACGACCATCGTGTGACAAAAGCCTACCCGGCTGCGGCAGCCGGTTTGGAAGGCAAGGTGCTTCGCCTCGACAAGCCGCCGGCGTGGTAGGGTCGAGCCCGCAAATCTCTAGCTTTTGCCTGTAGGGAGGCCTTGATGCACGTCGGCGTTGCGATGTTCTGCACGGACTATGCGATCGCCCCAACCGAACTGGCGGCGGCGCTGGAGCAGCGTGGATTTAAATCACTCTGGCTGCCGGAGCACAGCCACATCCCCCTGTCGCGCCTCTCCCCTTATCCCGCGGGCGGAGAGCTGCCGAAGAAATACTATGACGTGATGGATCCCTTTGTGGTGCTTGGCGCGGCGGCTGCCGTCACCACCCGGTTGCAATTGGCGACCGGTATCTGCCTGGTGCCGCAACGCGATCCGATCCAGACCGCCAAATCGGTGGCCACTATCGACCAACTGTCACAAGGCAGGTTCCTGTTTGGCGTCGGTGCGGGCTGGAATGCCGACGAGATGGCCGACCACGGCACCGACTTCAGGCGCCGCAACGAGGTCCTGCGTGAACGGATCGAGGCCATGCGTGCCATATGGACGCAAAGCAAGCCCAGCTACCACGGGGAATTTGTGAAGTTCGGGCCGATGATGACGTGGCCCAAGCCCGTGCAAAAGCCGCATCCGCCGGTCTTGATGGGCGGCGGCATGCCCCACGGCGCTCGCCGGGCGCTGGCGTATGGCGAGGGATGGATGCCTCACGCACGCCGACCGACCTATCACCTGCTCGACAAGCTGCCGGAGTTTCACGAGATGGAAAAGGCGGCCGGCCGCACCCTGCCGATCACCGCCTTCGGCGCGGAGCACGATCCAGCCATGTGGCTGGCCTATCGGGACGCAGGCATCGAGCGCATCGTTCTCAGCATCGACTCAGCGGCAGCCGACGTGATTTTGCCGAAGCTCGATGGCTGGGCAGCCAGCATCGCCACCGTTGCGTGAGCCGGCCGGTTGGCCGAGACCAGCCCTGCTGATGCGCGAGCCCTTGCGCGTGGGAGGCCAGCCGCTGCGGGCGCCGACGCGGCCGGCTGCGGCCGGCCCAAGCGCGTCCCGCCAGCGCATTGCAGCGCATCATAATGCTTCGGTAAGGCTGCGGCGCCGCTGCGGCTCACCGAGATGTGTGCAGCCGTGGCATTGACAGGACTCGGCCTTTGCCCTGCGGTAGGGGAGGCGCGATCCGTCGGGTCGCAGCCCGTCGCCGCCGCGGTCGCAAACCGGTCTGCCGGCCACCCGTGGCGTGGCCCCTGATAACTTTACCGTTCAGGAGGGTTCGGTCATGGCACGGACGGACATCATTCTTCCTAGCGAGCCCGCGCGCGGGCTGCCCAGGGTCCGCTCGATCGGGCTTGCTGAGCTCAGGGGCGCCTTGGCAAAGGGGCTCGATGATTTCCGGGCCATGCCGACGCACGTCATTTTCCTTAGTCTCATCTATCCCGTGATCGGCCTCTTGCTGTTCCGCGCCGTGTTCGGCTACGACCTCATCCCGCTACTCTACCCGATCGCCGCCGGCTTCCCGTTGATCGGGCCCTTTGCCGCGATCGGCCTTTACGAGCTGAGCCGACGGCGCGAACTTGGCCTCGACACCTCGTGGCAACATGCCTTCGACATCATCCACTCGCCGTCTTTCCGGCCGATCTGTCTGCTGGGTGGGCTGCTGCTGGTGATCTTCACGGTCTGGCTGGCGACGGCCCACGCTATCTATGAGGCACGCTTCGGCGACTATGAGCCGACCACGCTCACCGAGTTCGCGCGCAGGGTGCTGTTTACGCCGCAAGGCCAGGAGCTCATCGTTGTCGGCAATGCCGTTGGCTTCCTGTTTGCCGCCTTGGCGTTCGCGCTGAGCGTGGTGTCGTTTCCGCTGCTGCTCGACCGCAACGTCGGAGTGGTGGCTGCCATTATCACCTCCATCCGAACCATCCTGCGCAACCCCGTCGCGATGATCGTGTGGGGGATTTTTGTTGCTGGCCTGCTCGTGCTCGGCTCCCTGCCCTTCTTCCTCGGCTTGGCCATCGTCGTGCCGGTGCTCGGCCACTCGACCTGGCATCTCTACCGCGCGGTCATCGAGCCCGATGCAAGCCCACGGCCCACGTATCACCCGAAAGAAAAGGGCCGGCGCTGGGCCGCCGATTTCCCCGTCGCCTTGTTCATGCCGACCTCGCGCGGCGACAAGCCCTCCCCTGACGGCCGCTGAACCGAGTGCCTCTGCCGGATCTGCGGCCCGACTTGGGCCCCCTGCTTTGCCGGCAGCGGCATCGTACCGGCCGCCGCCGACGCTGGCCGGCCGGTAGCGCCCCAGCGAGCGCAAATGGCCGCGCATCGGGTCGCGGCCGGCAGCAGGCTGGTAGGCAGGCCAAGGCCGGCAACGGCGCCCGGGTGCGGCGGCCGGCAAAGGAGATGGGAGGCGCAACGGCGCGCTGCAAAGCTCCGTTGCAAAACCGAAGCTCCACAAAGGTGGGCTTGCAAAGTAGCCTAGCGCGGCAAGGATAGGGTTTGCGGCAGGCCGGCGCAGGGGGCAGCCATGCGGCTTTCCGCGCCAAACAGAACGGCGATAACACCCGTGACGCCAGATCCAACGGTCAGCGAGCGAAAGCCTCGATGCTTCGATGCCTTGATCGTCGGCGCCGGGTTCTCCGGCCTCTACCAGCTGTTCTCATTGCGCGAACGGGTCGGCCTTTCGGCCCAGATCCTGGAAGCAGGCGAGGGAGTGGGAGGGACCTGGTACTGGAATCGATACCCCGGTGCCCGTTGCGATTCCGAGAGCCATTCCTACTGCTACACCTTTTGCGAGGAGCTGCTGCGGGAATGGGAATGGACTGAGCGCTATCCTGCCCACCCGGAGATCAGACGTTATCTGAACCACGTCGCCGACCGCTTCGATCTGAAGCGCGACATCCAGTTCGGCAGTCGCGTGATTGGCGCGCACTACGACGACACGGCAAACCACTGGTCCCTGACGACTGCCAACGGCGGCAACTGCGTGGCGAAGTATCTGATCACCGCCGTCGGCTGCCTTTCCACCGCCAACGTACCGAACATCCCGGGACTGGAGACCTTCGCCGGGCGCTGGGTGCACACCGGGCAATGGCCACAAGAGGGCGTGGATTTCGCCGGCAAACGGGTTGGTCTGATCGGGACCGGCTCGACCGGCATCCAGGCGACGCCGGTCATTGCCGAGACCGCCCAACATCTGACCGTGTTCCAGCGGACGGCGAACTACAGTGTGCCCGCCCGCAATGTCCCCTTGACGCGCGACTTCCTTGCCTATGTCAGGCAGAACCACGCCAAGCTCCGCCAGCTCATGCACAGCACGCCCAATGGGCATGCCTTCGCCATCGAGGATCGCTCGGTGTTCGATGTCACGGCGCAAGAGCGCCAGGCCATCTACGAGGCGGCCTGGGACAAGGGCGGCTTGCAATTTCGCGCCTGCTTTCGCGATCTTCTCGTTGACAAGGCGGCCAATGATACGGCTGCCAACTTCATCTGCGACAAGATCCGTCAAATCGTGAAGGATCCGGCGACGGCCGAGAAGCTGGCCGCTATCGACCACCCTTATGCGGCCAAGCGGCCGCCAATCGACAGCAACTATTTTGAGACGTTCAATCGTACCAATGTCTCCCTCGTCGATGTGCGCGAGGCACCAATCGAGGCCATCACGCCGGCAGGCATCCGCACGCGGGATGGCGAATACGCACTCGACATCATCGTCTTCGCAACTGGCTTCGATGCCATGACAGGTCCGCTGCTCAGCATGAATATCCGCGGGCGCAATGGCCTCTCGCTGGCCGAAGCCTGGCAGGCCGGCCCGCGCAACTACCTCGGCCTGCAAGTGACTGGCTTCCCGAACCTGTTTATGGTGACGGGGCCCGGCAGCCCGTCGGTATTGTGCAATATGCCGGTGGCGATCGAACAGCACGTCGAGTGGATCAGCGCTTGCATCGCGCATATGCGCGCGCATGGCTTTCAGCGAATCGAGGCGCTGCCCGAGGCGATGGAGCGCTGGGTGGACGAGGTCAACGCCGCCGCCAATGCCACGCTGCTGCCACAAGCGCAGCATTCCTGGTATCTGGGTGCCAATGTACCGGGCAAGCCGCGCGTGTTCATGCCCTACGCAGGCGGCATGGCCTACTACCGCAAGATTTGTGACGATGTCGCCCGCAAGGGCTATGAGGGTTTTAGGCTAAGCGGCTAGCGCCGGTGAAACAAGACGAGGCAAGACCATGCAGCCTGGACAACGGTTGGTCGGCAAAGTTGCAATCGTGACGGGCGGGGCATCGGGGATCGGTGCGGAGACGGCACGCGTGTTTGCGCGGCACGGCGCCAAGGTGCTGTTGACCGACAGCAACACCGCCTTGGGCGAGGAGGTGGCAAGGGAGGTCGCAGCGAGCGGCGGGACGGCGGCCTTTGCCGTCCAGGACGTGCGTGACGAGGCGCGTTGGACGGCGATCGTGGCGCAGGCCGAGAAGGCCTATGGCCGGCTCGACATCCTGTGCAATATCGCCGGCATCTCCGGCCGTGACCCAAAGCTGAACATCCAAACCAGCCCGACCGCAGGGCCGCGGCTCGCCGACCAGTCGCTCGAGCAGTGGCACTGGGTGATGGAAATTAACGCCACAGGCGTGTTCCTCGGCACCAAGGCTGCCATTCCGGCCATGCAGCGGGCCGGCGGCGGCTCCATCGTCAACATCTCGTCTATCTGCGGCATCATTGGCTCACACGCCAATGCCGCCTATCACGCCTCCAAGGGCGCCGTGCGGATCTTTTCCAAGGCCGCCGCCATCCAGTACGCTGTCGACAAGATCCGCGTCAATTCGGTGCATCCAGGCTTCGTCGACACGCCGATGACGAAGCCCGGCCACGCCAATCCCGAGGTGGCGAGCGGTCGCCTGGCGGCAACACCGCTCGGTCGGTTTGGTACGCCAGCCGATATCGCTGCCGGGTGTCTTTATCTCGCCTCCGACGAGGCGTCCTGGGTCACGGGCAGCGAACTGGTGATTGACGGCGGCATGACTGCCAATTGACCCCGTCGCTTCGGTGCCGTGCGGGGCCTGAGACCGAGGACTAGAATTCCCCTTCTTTGCGCACAGGGGTTTGCGGACCATTGGCGGGTTCAACACCCTGGGCAGCCTTCAGCGTTTCTTGAAGGTGCCGACGCGCCTCGGCCAGATGCTCGGAAGCCTTCTGTCGGTTGAGCACAAGGCCGCTGCGCGCGGCGTTGCGAAGCTCAGTTTCCATGTGGTGAAGCGACTTCAGCCATTGGGGGATCTTGTCGGTGAGATCGTTGGGCATGACCAGCCCTCCTTTGCCCCAAGACAACCGGCCCCGCGGGGCGAAGTTCCGGGGCGCGAGCCAGGGGCCGGCCGGCCGCGTGATCGCCGATGGCCGGGCCGGCAAGCCCACGCGAGCAGCCCACCGGCGCGGGACGACGAGCCGTCGGCCCCGCCGCCCGACCGGGCGCGGCAAACCGCAGGACGGCGCTTGCCCGGCCCCGCGCCTAAGGCGCAGCCGAGGCCTGGCGAGGCCGCCAGGCCCATTTTCAGTGTCTGGTGGGGCGCAGACCCATGCACCAGCGGAGACGGCGACCGCCCGCTCGGAGGGCGAAATAAAGGTTGGCGTCAGCCGGCCTATAAGCCGGGTTCTGTCTGGAGGTTACCTCCGCGACGGCCATTCATCTGGGGCGCCGCTTGCGCGGCGCCTCGAGCAACCAACCCGGGCGGCGGCCGGGATCGAGCCTGGAACGCTCGGAGCGAGCCCCGAACGTCCCGCGCCGCCCCTATTCGGTCTTGCTCCCGGTGGGGTTTGCCGTGCCGCCTCCGTTGCCGGAGGCGCGGTGCGCTCTTACCGCACCGTTTCACCCTTGCCGTTGCGGGTTGCCCCGCGCGGGCGGTCTCATCTCTGTGGCACTTTCCCTGGGGTCACCCCCGGCGGCCGTTAGCCGCCACCGCCAATCCCTGGAGCCCGGACTTTCCTCCACCGCGCGCTTATGGCCGCAAAGCCGGTTCGCGCGGCAGCGGCCGTCCGGCCGGCTGACAACGGGGAATAAGGGGTGAAACCGGCCGCGGGTCAAGGGGGTGAGGGCCGCGGTGCGAGCGCTGGCGGACGCGGTCGAGGCGCCTCAGCGCATTTGCGGGGTTCCCGGCGTGTTGACGCGAATCCGATAAACCGAGGTCGAAGCCGTGACGAACAGGCTTTTCAAATCGTCGTCGCCCCAGCAGAAATTTGCCGTGTACTCCGGCACCTCGATCACGCCGAGCGCGGTGGCATCGGGGGCAAACACGTGGATGCCGCCCGGACCGCAGCAGTAAAGATTGCCGTCCTCGTCGAGCTTCATGCCGTCCGGCGCACCCGCGCCCTGGCCGACCGTCCGGGCCCAGATGCGACTGTTGGCAAGCGTGCCTTCCGGTTGCACATCAAAGGCGCGAATGTGCTGGTTGTCGGTGTCATTGACGAACAAGATTTTCTCGTCGAGCGAGAAACACAGACCGTTCGGCTGACCAAAATCGTCGGCAAGCAAGGTCAGCACCTTGCCGTCCGGCGCAAGCCGATAAACACCGCGGAAGTCGAGCTGCGGTGGCCGCGGCACGCCGAAGTGCTCCTTGCGTCCATAGCTGGGGTCAGAAAAATAGATGGCGCCGTCACGCTTCACCACCACATCGTTCGGGCTGTTCAACTCCTTGCCGCCGTTGTGACTGGCAAGCACGGTGATGGTGCCGTCCGTCTCAGTGCGCGTCAGACAACTGGAGGCATGCTCGCATGCGAGCAGGCGACCCTGGTTGTCCCAGGCGAGGCCGTTCGACTTATTGCAAGGCTTGCGGAAAGTACTGACGCCGTCCCGTTGGCTCCAGCGACGCAGATGGTCTCCCGGCATATCGCTGAACAGCAGATAGCTCTCGCGCCGATGCCACAACGGACCTTCCGTGAAGATGCAGCCGCTGGCGAGCTTCTCGAACGTGAGCGAGCGCCCGACGACCGTCTCAAAGCGCTTGTCGCGGATCTCGACACCGCTCATGATTTGGCGGCCTTTCTTTGCAGCTCGCTTACCCGCGACTGGCCGACGTACCAGTCATCGCCGCTGACGTCCTCGAAGACGACCCACACCGCTTCCTTGGGCAGCTTGGCAACCTCGCTGATAGTCTCCGTCACGCGGCGCGCGATCTTGTCCTTGCGCTCCTGCGGACGGCCTTCGAGAATGCGGATGTTCACGAACGGCATGACTAGCTCCTTACAATGCCAACAGTTTGTGGCGCAAAGCCGCGTCGTCGCGCAATTGGGCGGCGGGACCTGAGAAGCGTACCGCGCCCTTCTCGAGGACATATACCCGGTCGGCCAAGGAAAGCGAGAAGTCGACCCCCTGCTCGGCGAGCATTATCGTCAAGCCCTGCCGCTTCAGTTCCCGGACGCGCTCGAGCAGCTGTTCGACCACCAGCGGCGCCAGGCCTTCGGACGGCTCGTCGAGCAGCAGCAGCTCAGGATTGAGCATCAGCGTGCGGGCGATCGTCAGCATCTGCTGCTCACCGCCCGACAGGAAGCCGCCCTGCCGATCGCGCAATTCATTGAGCTTGGGGAACAGCTCGCATACCGCCGCAATGGTCCATGGGCCAGTGCGCCCAGAGACACGCCGGGCCACGTCCAGGTTCTCCCAGGTGGTGAGCTCCGCGAAGATCCGCCGATCCTCGGGCACGAAGCCAATGCCGAGCCGCGCCACACGGTGCGGCGACCAGCCGGTAATGGGCTTGCCCCGCCAGAGGACGGAACCCCGACTCGGCGGCGTGAGCCCCATGATCGAGCGCATGGTGGTGGTCTTGCCAACTCCATTGCGACCGAGCAGACACACGCACTCGCCGGCCGCCACCTCCAGCGACACGCCAAACAGGACACGCGCCTCACCGTAGGCAGTGTGCAGGTCACGCACTTCGAGAAGCGCGCTCAATGTCGCTCTCCCAGGTAGACCCGGCGGACGTCCTGATTGCGCTGCACGGCCTCGGGCTTGCCTTCGGCGATCAGGCGGCCCTGGTGTAGCACGGCGATCTTCTGCGCGATCGAGAAGACGACCTCCATGTCGTGCTCAGTGAACAGGAGGGTGAGCGAGCGCTCCTTGGCAATCCGCTCGAGCAACCGGATGGTCGCACGCGTTTCGGCCGCCGACATGCCGGCGGTTGGCTCGTCGAGCAACAGGATCTCTGGATCGCAGGCCAGCGCGATGCCGAGCTCGACCTGCTTCTGATTGCCATGCGACAGCGCCCCACTCACGGCATCAGCCTTGTCGGCCAGCCCAAGGGAGGCGAGCAGCGCATCGGTTTCAGCGCGATAAAGATTGTCCGACAGCTTCCAGAAATTCGCCCCGCGCCTGCGGTGGGTGATAAATGCGGCCTGCACGTTCTCAAACACCGTCAGCTTCGGGAAAATATTGGTGCGCTGGAACGAGCGGCCCATGCCCATCAGGCAGATGCGATGCGGCGCCGCACCGGTGATGTCACGCTCTTTGAGCATCACCCGGCCTTGGTCGGGTCGCAAATGACCGGTTATCAGATTGAAGAAGGTCGATTTACCGGCGCCGTTCGGGCCGATCACGGCCGCTATTTCTCCGCGCGTAATCGAGAAATTGACACCATCGACGGCGGTGAAGCCGTCGAAGGTTTTGCTGATGCCGTGCACCTCAAGCATTGCGCTTCACCATTTCGGGCTGCTCGGTGGGCTCTGTCGTCGTCCTGGTGCGCGCACGCATGCGCTCGACCACACCGGTTAGGGTGCCGGCAATTCCCCCCGGAAACACGAACAGCAAAACAATAAGCACCGTCCCCATGGTCAGCGGCCAATACTCGGTAAAGGACGTGATTTGCTGGTTGAGCAAGATGAAGGCCGCCGCGCCCACCGCCGGTCCCCAGAAGCTGCCCATGCCGCCTAGGATCGTCATGATCAACGGCTCAGCCGACTTGGTCCAGAAGGCGAAATCCGGGAACACGCCGCGATTGAAGATGCCGAACAGGCCACCGGAAATACCGGCAAATAGCCCGGCGACCACGAACGCGGCGAGCTGATAGGCGCGCACGTTGACGCCGATGAACTGCGCCCGCTCGGGATTGTCTCGGATCACGGTCAGCACCCGGCCGAACGGCGAATCGACGATGCGCCGGAGGACGGCAAAGCAGAGGGCAACAATGACGAGGACGAGGAGGTAAAAGCGGTCGCCTACCCTGAAATTGTCGACAATTGGCAGCGCGCCCATCCAGTCCATACTCGGGTAGGGCACATTGGGGAGGCCCTGTTCACCACCCGTGACGTCGTTCCACTTGAAGCAGATTGCCCAGACGATTTGCGCGAAGGCCAAGGTCAGCATCGCAAAGTAGATCTTGGTGAGACGCACGCAGAAGAAGCCAAACAGCAGCGCGAAGGCGCCCGCCATCACGCCGGCCGCGAGTAGGCTCGGCAAGAAGGGAGCGTTGGCGCTTTTCATGAGCAGGGCGCAGGTGTAGGCGCCGATGCCGAAGTAGGCGGCATGGCCGAAGGAAACAAGACCGGTGTAGCCGAGCAGCAGATTGAGGCTCATGGCGAACAGCGACAAGATGACGATATCGGTGGCCACGAAGGTATAAAAACGCGAACCGAGAAACGGCACCACCAGGGCGGCGAAGAAGACCAGCAGGGTCCAGGGCACACGTCTCATTTGAGGGGTCGTCCCAGCAGACCCCACGGCCGGACGATAAGTATGGCCGCCATTAGGACCGATACGGCAAAGATGGAAAAGCGCGGAAAGATCAAAATGCCGAAGGACAGGACCTGGCCGTAGATCAAGGCGCCGAGGAAGGTCCCCCAGAAAGAACCAAGACCGCCGATGACGACGACGATGAAGGCCTCGACGATAATCTCCACGTCCATACCCGGGACAATGCTCTTGATGGGCGTCACCAGCGCGCCGCCCAGGCCGGCAAGAAACGAGCCCGCCATGAACATGCCGGTATAGACCCAGCCGACGTTGGCGCCGAGCGCACCGAGCGTTTCGCGATCGAGTGCGGCAGCGCGCACGATGCGGCCCAATGCGGTGCGCTGCAGGATGTACCAGAAGCCAAGGGCGATGGCCGGCCCCAAAACCATAATGAACAGGTTGTAGTGGGGGATGGTAACGCCAAACACTTCCGAGCTGCCGGCCAGGCTCGGCGGGCGCGACACCGAGAGCTGCTGCGTGCCCCACACGATCTTGGCCAAATCACCAAGGATCAGCACCAGCGCGTACGTGAACAACAGCTGGTAGAGTTCCTCGCGGCTATAAAGATGACGCAGCAGCACGCGCTCCACGAGCCCGCCGAGGAGCGCGATGCTGAGCGAGGCAGCAAGGGCGGCAAACCAGAAACCCTCGGGGGCGGGCTGCATCCAGCGCACAAACTGCCAAGCCAGATAGGCGCCCACCATGTAGAAGGAGCCGTGTGCGAAGTTCAGGACGCGCAAGACGCCAAAGATCAGCGACAAACCCGAAGCGATCAGAAATAGAAACATCGCCGCCGTGAGGCCGCCGAGAAACTGGCCGAACAGAAAGGAGAACTCTAGCATCATGGCACCGAGAACGCCGCTTGCCGGCGGCAGAGGCAGTCGAGGCGTCGAGGCGATTGTCGCCTCGACCACGGAGCCAATCGGCGTCGCGCGGCGACGCCAGCATCAGTTCATGAAAGGCGTGGGATCGATGTAAAGGATGTCCTTCATGACCGCGAATGGGTACTTCGGATCGGACACCGTCTTGCCCCAAACCTGGCCACGATTGGCCTGATGATCCTTGCCGCTCATGGTCTGCTTGCCGATCGGCGTGTCGATGGTGAGATCCAACAGCGCCTTGGCAACCTTATCCGAGTCGACGCTGTTGGCCTTCTTGATGGCCTCGGTCAGCATCTGCATGGCGACATAGCCGGTAACCGGCCAAGACGACGGCGGATCCTGCTTGGTGTAGGCAGCGACACGGGCGATGTAATCCTTATGTGCGGGCGGGGCTCCTTCCCAATTGAAGGCGTCGTAGGCATTGCCCCAGATGCCGACGGGATAGTCGGCACCCATGGTGCGTGTTGATTCGATCGATGCACCCTCGCCGCCGGCAATGAAGTTGTAGTTGATGCTGTCGAAATACTTGAGCGGCTTGGCCTGTTTGGCGAATGTCAGGAAGTGCCCACCCCAGAGCGCCGAGAAGACGGCTTCGGGCTTCTTGCCCATCTGGGCGTTGATGAAGGGCGTGTAGTCGGCCTCGCCCAGCTTGGGCCATTGCTGGTCGACGATCTCGACGTCGGGCTTGAGCTTCTTGATGTGCTCGACAAAAGCCTTGGCGACGTCCTGACCGTAGGCATAGTCGGGTGCGATCGTGGCAATCTTCTTGACCGGCCACTTGGCGACGATTTCCGCCGCGGTACGTCCTTCGATGGTGGTGTTCGAGGCCGTGCGAAACACATACGGATGCAGGTTCGCCGGCGCGGTCAACTGATCCGTCTTCGGGATCGGCGCAATGAAGACGATCTTGTTCTCCTTGGCGATGGTGGAGACCGCCGGCCCTTCCGCCGACGTCAGTGTACCGACCAGGAAGTCGACGTTGTCCTTGAGGATAAGCTCGCGCGAGACGCGCACGGCCTCGTCGGCATTGCCTTTGGTGTCGCGCGCGATGAGCTCGATCTTTCGCCCCAATACTCCGCCCTTGCCGTTGATCTCGTCGACGAACATCTGCGCCCCCTTGAGCGCGGGCTCGCCGAAGAGCGCTCCCGGCCCTGACAGGATCATCGGATAGCCGACTTTGATCGGCTGTTGGGCGATACTGCGGCCTGGGGCCAGCAGGGTTGCCAAGCCCAGCAGCGCAAGCATGACACGCTTCATCAAATTCCTCCTTCGGCGTTTGTTGTGTTATTGCCGCCTACTGTGGATTGACCCTCAGCAGGCGTCAATCGTCTAGTTAGGCAGCCCCGCGATCGTCTGCATCCACCTTATTTGATTTTGGAGCGGAAGTCCGCCTTGCGTTTTTCGCGGAAGGCCGCAGCGCCCTCCTTTGACTCTTCGGTCTGGTAATAAAGTGCAAGCGCCTGCATCCCCAAGGCGCCGATGCCGCGGATGTTTTCGCTGTCGGCATTGAATGAACGCTTGGCAATTGCCAGCGCGGTCGGACTTTTTTCCATCAGCTCCTCGCACCACTTGGCGACCTCCGCGTCGAGCTGATCGTGCGGCACCACGACGTTACACAGACCCATCGCCAAGGCCTCTTGCGCGCTATAGCGCCGGCACAGGTACCAAATCTCGCGCGCCTTCTTCTCACCGACCACACGCGCAAGGTAGGCGGTACCGAACCCCGGGTCGACGGAACCCATTCTCGGGCCGACCTGGCCGAAGATGGCCTTGTCGGAGGCAATGGTAAGATCACAGATGGTGGCAAGCACGTTGCCGCCGCCGATGGCGTAGCCGGCTACCCGAGCAATCACCGGCTTCGGCACATCGCGGATTAGCGACTGCAGTTCCTCGATCGGCATGCCGTTGGTGCCGCGGCCGTCATAGCTGCCAACGTGCGCGGATTGATCCCCGCCGGTCGAAAAGGCGCGGTCGCCGACGCCGGTCAGCACGATCACACCAATCTGCTTGTTCCAGCCGGCCCGCAGGAAGGCCTGGATCAGCTCCTCGACGGTGTGGGCACTGAAGGCGTTCAGCACCTTCGGGCGATTGATGGTGATGGTGGCAACGCCCTTTTCTTCCCGGTAGAGGAGATCGCTAAAATCGTGGCTCATGGCTGCCTTTCTTTGCTGCTGCTGCACACAATGCGTCACTTGCGCCGGCCCCTGCGGGCGGCATAGCGTTTCTGACCGGCGGTTGTGAGGATGGCGCCCAGCAGGATGTCAAGGCTGTCGCGGATGTACTGATCGATCGAAAGCCTGGATTTCAGGTACCAGCTCTTGAGCGCCCAGCCGTGGGCGATCAACACGATCTGATAGGTGAGCACGTCCACGTTGATCTTTCGCAGCAGCCTGCTTCTAATGCAGTCGGCGATCGCCGCGGAGATCATCGCGTTGGTTTCGAGTTCCCGCTCCTGGATCAGGCGCCTGCGGTCGCGCGACAGGGACTTCGTCGACCGGTAGGCCAGGACCGTCGCCGCGCGACGCTTGTCGACGACGCGGCAATAGGCCCCGACCGTGGCCACCAGCCGGTCGACCGGATCATCGAGACCCTCCAGCGCTCTTGGGATTTCGCGGGCGTAAGCATCGACGACGTCGAGGATCACCAGCAGCAGGACGTCATCCTTCTCGCGCACGTACTGATAGACGAGGCCCGAAGAGATGCCGGCCAGGCTGGCGATCTCTTTAATGGTGGTACGATCAAAGCCTTGCTTGGAAAACAGTTCGGTCGCCGCGGCAACGATCTCTTTGCGACGGCGCTGTACAAGCTCGGGGTCCTCGACAATGCTGGTGACCTGCATTGCGCTCATTGTGCGCCTGCCTCATGTAATTGACTGACCATTCAATCAACCGTAGTTTGAAAGTCAAGCTCCGGTCCTATGCCGAGGTTGCATGATACTCACGCCAGAGCAGCTTCTGATCCAGCAGACGGCCCGCAGGTTCGCCCAGGAGCAGGTGGCACCGCACGCGGCAGAATGGGAGCGCCAGGGCGCATTCCGGCCGGGCCTGTTTCAGGAGTTGGGCGCGCTCGGATTGATGGGCATGACGGTGCCCCCCGAGTGGGGCGGCGCCGGCGCAGACAATGTCTCCTACGCGCTGGCGCTGCAGGAGATCGCCGCCGGCGACGGCGCACTCGCCACCGTGGTGAGCGGCCACAACTCGGTCGGCGTGATGCCGATCCTCAGTTACGGCACCGAGGCACAAAAACAACGTTACGTGCGCGATTTGGCCAGCGGTCGCAAGCTTACCGCCTTCTGCTTGACGGAACCGCAGGGTGGATCGGATGCGGCCGCCATCCGCATGCAGGCCAGACGCCAGGGCGATCACTACCTGCTGTCGGGGACCAAGCAGTTCATCACCAGCGGCGCCACCGCCGACATCGCACTGGTGATCGCCGTCACCAACCCCGACGCGGGCAAGCGCGGAATCTCAGCCTTCATCGTCGACACCAAGACGGCCGGTTACACGGTGACCCGCATCGAGCGCAAGATGGGCCAGAATGCCTCAGATACCTGCGAGATCCGCTTCGACGACGTGCTCGTCCCGGCCGAGGACCGGCTGGGCGAGGAGGGCCTGGGCTATCGCATCGCACTGGCAAACCTGGAGGGTGGGCGCATCGGCATTGCCTCGCAAAGCGTCGGCATGGCCCGCGCAGCCCTCGATATTGCCGTCCGCTACGCGCACGAGCGGCACGCGTTCGGCAAGACGATCTTCGAGCACCAGGCCGTGTCGTTCCGCCTGGCGGACATGGCTGCGAGCCTCGAAGCTGCCCGCCAGCTCACGCTGCACGCCGCCGCCCTGAAGGATGCCGGACAGCCATGTCTCGTCGAAGCCTCCATGGCGAAACTGGTCGCATCCGAGACGGCGGAAAGGATCTGCTCGGATGCGATCCAGACGCTAGGCGGCGCCGGCTACATGCAGGACTTCGCCGTCGAGCGGATCTATCGCGGCGTGCGCGGCGCTAAGATCTACGAGGGCACCAACGACATCCAACGCCTGGTGATCAGCCGCAGCCTCCGCGGCTGATGCTGCCAACTGCACACAGGCCGCCAAGTGAGTTCGCAACCTATGGCTGACAGCATCAGTGTGAGCGTCGCCGACCGCATCGCCACCGTCACGCTCAACCGCCCGCCGGTCAATGCCTTCAATGCCGACATGTTCAGGGCCTTCAATGGCATCCTGGACAGGTTGGCAACCCGCGCCGACTGGAGCGTCCTGCATATCCGCAGCGCCATCAAGGTGTTCTCGGGCGGCGCCGACCTGGGCGAGATCTCAACGCACTTTGCCAGCGCAGACAAGATGCAGGCCGCCGCCCGCATTACGGGGCCGTTCCAGGACTTGTTCCAGCGCATCTGCGACCTGCCGCAGGTCAGCCTTGCCGAAATCGGCGGCGCCGCCATGGGTGGCGGCCTTGAATTGGCGCTCGGCTGTGATCTGCGCATCGCCGCCAACGAGGCCAAGCTCGGGTTGCCCGAGGTGGGCCTCGGTCTGCTGCCCGGCGGTGGGGGCACGCAACGCTTGACCTGGATCGCCGGACCGGCCGTCGCCGCCCGCATCATACTTGCCGTCGACAGCGTCGACGGCAAGGCGGCGCGCGAGCTCGGCATGCTACAATGGGCGGTGCCGCAGCAGGATCTTGCGGCGGAAGCCAAGCAGATCGCTGCGCGCCTGGCCACACTACCGCCGTTGGCGCTGGCTGCCTGCAAGGTCTGCATGCGGCTGGCGTCCGATCCGGAACGCAACGGCTTTGCCGCCGAAACCGAGTGGACCGGGCGGTTGCTGGCGACGGAGGAAACGCAGCGGCGCATCAGCGATTTCCTGGCCGGCGTCAGGCGCTAGGATCGAGGCAAAAGGCAGGCAGCGCGCACGACAACTCCATGCCTTGCCCGAGCCGAACAACCGCTGCCTCGTTTCTGCAAAGGTGAGTAGACCAGCAACCCCTGCGAGGAATGGACATGCTGCTCCAAGACAAGACGGTAGTGATGACCGGCGGCGCCTCCGGTATCGGCCGGGCCACGGTGTTGATGCTCGCCAAAGAAGGCGCCCGCGTCCTGTTGGGCGATATCAATGAGGCCGGTGCCGAAGAGACGATCAAGATGAGCGGGGGCACCGTCGACTTCGTCAAACTGGACCTGACGGACGGCGCCAGTGTCGATGATTGCGCCAGGCAGGTGTTGCAGCGCGCTGCCGCCAAGATCGACATATTGGTGAATGCGGCGGGCTGGGACCGGACGCAGCCGTTCATTGAAGCCGACCAGGCATTCATCGACAAGGTGTTGGCAATCAACCTGCTCGGCCCGCTGCGCCTGACGCGCGCCCTGTTCCCCGCCATGATCCAGGGCGGCGGCGGCAAGATCGTGTTCGTCGCCAGTGACGCGGGCCGCGTCGGCAGTCTCGGCGAGACGCCTTACGCAGCAGCTAAGGGTGGCATTATCGGCTTCACCAAGTCGCTGGCACGCGAGGGTGCCCGGCACAAGATCACGGTCAACTGCGTGTGCCCCGGTCCGACCGACACACCCCTGTTCCATGCCAATCCGGAACGCATGCGCGATGCCCTGCTCAGGGCCATCCCCTTCCGTCGGCTTGCGACCCCCGACGACATTGCCGGGGCAATCCTTTATTTCGCTGGGCCCACCAGCGACTACGTGACGGGCCAGATCCTGAGCGTGAGCGGCGGCCTGACGATGGCAGGCTGAGGCGGCGGACCCCGGCGCGGTGGACCATGGCGCGGAAACGGGGACAGAGGAGGCGGCGATGGCATTCGATATTTGGCTGCCGCAAAGCCGGATCGCAGCTTCGGCGAAGCTGTGGCCGGGCCGCCTGCCCATCGACGACCTCGACGCGGCGGTGCGTACGAGCGCCGCGCGTACGGCCTTCGTTGGCTGGAACAGCGTGCTGCGGCAGCAGATCCGCCTCAGCTACGAGGAACTCGGCCAGCGCGTCGACAAGATTGCCCAGGGGCTGATCGAGCGCGGCATCCGCCCGGCTGAGGTCGTTGCCTTTCAACTCCCGAACTGGTGGGAATTCATCGCACTACTCTACGCCTGTAATCGCATCGGTGCCGTCGCCAATCCGCTCATGCCGATTTTCCGGCAGCGCGAGTTGCGCTTCATGTTGAGCTTCGGCGATGCCAGGATCGTCGTCGTGCCCCAATCTTGGCGCGGCTTTGATCATCTGGAGATGTTGCGCCAAATCCGTCCAGAGCTGCCGAACCTGCAACATGTGTTCGCCGTTGGCGGCAGCGGAGAGCATTCCTTCGAGAGCGCTTTCCTCGATCGGCCTGCCGTGACGGCGGCCGAGAAAGCCAAGCTCGCGGCTCGGCATCCGGCGCCAAACGATGTGCTCGAGCTGATCTACACCTCGGGCACTTCCGGTGAGCCCAAGGCCGTGATGCATACGGCCAACACCGTGCTGGCCGCTGCCGAAGCCTTCGTTGCAGACATCCCGGTCAGCGCTGCCGATGTGGTGTTCATGGGCTCGCCCTACGCGCATCAGACCGGCTTCCTCTACGGCATCTTGATGCCGATCATGCTGGCCACCAAGTCGGTGGCGCTCGACCTGTGGTCGGCCGACGCTGCGGCGCCGCTGATCAAGGCTGAGGGCGCCAGCTTCAGCATGGGATCGACGCCCTTCCTTTCAGATCTCGTCAACCTGCCGGAGGCGGCACGCGGCCAGGTCAGGGCCACGCTGCGCACATGGGTCTGCGCCGGTGCGCCGATACCGCGCCTGCTGGTGCAGCGGGCCAGGACGGAACTCGAGCTCGACGTACTCTCCTGCTGGGGCATGACGGAAAACGCCGGCCTCACCATTACCCGCAAGCGCGATCCGCAAGAAAAGGTGATCGACACCGACGGTCGCGCGCTGCCGGGCTGCGAGGTCAGGATCGTCGACAGCAGCAAACGGCCGCTGCCGGTCGACACGGTGGGGCATCTGCAAGCCCGCGGAATTACCCACTTCGTAGGATATTTGAAGAAGCCGCATCTCAATTCGATCGACCAGCACGGCTGGTTCGACACCGGCGACCTCGCGCGCATGGATGGCGAGGGCTACATTCGCATTGTCGGGCGCAGCAAGGACGTCATCATCCGCGGCGGCGAGAACATTCCTGTCGCCGAGGTCGAGAACCTGATCTATCGGCACCCGGACGTGGCCGAATGCGCCATCGTTGCCATGCCGGATCAGCGGCTGGGGGAGCGGGCCTGCGTGTTCGTCATTGCCAAGCCCAATGCGCGCCTCGCGTTGGATGATCTGAGGCGGTTTCTCGATCGGCAAGGTATGGCCAAGCAGTACTGGCCGGAGCGGCTCGAGCTCGTGTCGGAGATGCCTCGCACGCCGTCCGGCAAGATCCAGAAATTCAAGTTGCGCGAGCTGGCCGCCAGGCTAGAGCCACCCTCCTAGCGCGATGCTAGCGGGCTGCCGCCCGGCCGATGTGCTCGGCGATTAGCCCGGCGACCTCGGCAGCGTGGGTAGCAATCATGAAATGCGCGGCTCCGGCAATGGTTGCCAGCGCTGCCCGCGGCAAGCACTGACTGAGCAATTCGTTGGCGCGTTGCACGGCAGCATGGCTTGCCCCACCGCGGAGCACCAGCACCGGCATGTCGAGGGCGGCGAGCAACGAGGGCGAGAGATGAAAACTGTAGGCACTCGCCCAATCGCGGATGTTCACCGCGGTCGTCTCAACGGCATAGGCGCGCACGCGTTGCGGCCAGGAGGCGAACGTGCCGGCGCCACCGTAAAAGTCGATCATGGTCGCGATCGCATCAGGCTCGCCGTGGCAGAAGGCGGCGAAGTAGGCATCCGTCATGCGTCGGAAGGCACAATAGTGCTCGTGCTCGCCGGCTTCGCGCAGCAGTTCCGCGGCCGGAGCCTCTACAATCGTCAGGCTGGCCACGGGCACGTAGTGTCTGAGCGCGACCGCGAGCGCCACTAAGCCGCCGAAGGAATGTCCAACCACATGCGCAGGGCCACCGGTCCGGCAGATGACCGCCTCCAGCATTTCCGCCTCGTGCGCAATCGAGGGATCCTCGGCAGTACGGCGTTCCGCCGTGTCGCCATAGCCCAGCAGGCTGGTGGTGACGCAGCGGAACCGGTTGCCGCAATGGGAGATGATCGGGCGCCACGCCGCCCCGGTACTACAGGAGCCCGGCGCGAGCACAACGGTTGGGCCATGCCCGCACTCCTCGTAGTCGATACGCCCGCGCGGATCCTCAAATGTCATGTTTCGCCGGACTGGATGACATGTGCTGCCGATCGTAGCTGTGTTTCTTGTCTAGGCTCGGGCGCCTTGGCTGTCACGCCCAGAGCTCGTGCGATGGCGTAACGACCGCCCACCGACCGCCGCGGACCTGAGTTTTTGTGCGCCGTTTGCACGCTGAACGCAGGCCTTCGAGGCCGTTGCCGGGGGTGGACGGCAGAGCATGGGGAAACCACCTCGATGTCATCGCCGACTGCGCCGGCAGCCGAGCGGTGTTTGCCTACTTGCTGCGTGGATCATCCTTGGGATCGACGTACTTCACGTCGAACGGGCCGATGCCGTTGATCTGAACGACAGCTTCGCCATCCGCCCAGGCATAGTGCGCCATGCCGGCCGGCAGATGCACGAAGCTCGCGGGGGGCAGCGGCTTTGCCGCCGTGCGATCCAACTTCTCGCCGGCGGCGACGGCGAATTTGCCGGAAATCACCGTGACGAACTCATCCTTGGAATGGCGATGGGGCGGGACCGCAAAGCCATCAGGAAACTTGAGGCGCAAGACGAACGGCCCCTCTTGTGCCGGATTGCCGAGCAGGATCGCCGCTTGAGCGCCGCTCGGCAGTGATGCCGGCGCCGGACCCCATTTCACGGCATCGCCCGGCACCACCGTGTGGTGGGCATCAGCCGCCAACGCACAGGTCGTGCCGGCGATCTGGGTGCACCCAAGCGACAAAGAGAACAAGAAGGCCGCAGCGATTGATTGTTGCATGGCAGATTTCCTTCAGCTGCACGACAGCGTCGGACACGCTGTAAGCGTGCGCGAGGCTAGCGCCAGGACATGGAGATCACCGTGGTAGCCGGCGTGGGAATCGGCATGGAAAGACGCGGGGGCGCGCGCGCGCGGGCTCGATCTGCCAGGCCCTCGCGACGGCCCGAGGGGAATGGTTGCAGATGCGAGGGACGCGCTGTTGCGGCAAAACGCGCTAAATTTGGGAGGTCTCCCGCACACTTCTGGCTGGTTGGCCTGAGGCAACTGCGGCCGCGGCCGGCCGGGAACTTGTCCTCGCTCGCTGGTTGGCTCCTCACGCCCCGGCGGACAGGGCGGCAGCGAGGCGCTCGAGCGTGGCGATGGTCGAGCTGTCGATGCGGCCGTCGACGCGAGCCGGACGGAAGTGGCGCTGGAACGCCTTGACCACGAACTCGGTGGTACTGTCGACGAGGCCCGTCGGCTCGATCGCGTAGCCATAGCCGCGCAGCAGGGTCTGCACCTCGGCAAACAGCGGGCCGGCGGCGCCGACGCCGATGCCGGGTTCGGCGTCGACGAGCGGAGCCGGCTCCACCCAGTGGCCCACACCCGCAGCGGCAAGCCGCGCCCAGGGGAACTTTTCGCCCGGATCGATCTTGCGCTTGGGCGCCACGTCGGAGTGGGCTAGCACGCACTCGGGCCGGATGGAATGCCGGCTGAGAATGTCCCGTGCCAACGCTTCGACGGCGCACAGCTGCGGCTCGGGAAAATCTGGATAGCCCATTTCGTGGCCTGGGTTTTGGATCTCGACACCAATGGAGGCCGAGTTGATGTCGCTTTCACCAGCCCAACTCGCCTCGCCAGCGTGCCAGGCGCGCGCCTCTTCCGCCACCATCTGGGTGATGCGCCCCGTCTCATCGATCACATAGTGGCAGGATACGCGGCTATCAGGACGCGACAGCCAATCGATGGCCTTTGCCGCACTGGCAACACCGGTGTAGTGCAAAAGCAGGATGCTGGGGCACATGCCAGCCCGCCTCGGCCCGAAATTACACGCCGGGCACAGCTCGTGCACGAGGCCGGAGTCTGCCTTGGCAATCAAAAGCCGCGCTCCTTGGCGATGCTGTCATAGGCGGCATTGATGGCAGCGAGCTTGCGGGTGGCGAGATCGACGAATTCCCGCGGCACGCCACGACCGATCAACTTGTCGGGATGGTTGTCGGTCACGAGCTTGCGGTACTGGGCGCGGATCTGTGCATTGGTCGCCGAAGGGGGAAGCTTTAGCACGTCGTAGGGATTGTCCACATCACGCACGAAACGGGCTCGGAAGAAGCGATACTCATTGTCGCCAAAGCCGAAACGGCGCGCTACCGACTTGAGAAAAGCGTCCTCCTTTGGATGCAGGGCGCCGTCAGCTGCAGCCACGTACAGAAGACCTTCCAGCACATGCTGCAACAGCCTGCGGTCATCACCGAGCAAAGCGGCAATTTGATCGGCATAGGCCTCGTAGCCAGCGGTATCCTGCTTGGCAAGATCGAAGACGCGGACCACGTTGGCGGCCTCCTCGGCCGAGAACTCAAACACCTGCCGGAACGCGTTGACCTCGCGCGGCGAAACTACGCCGTCGGCTTTGGCCATCTTGGCGCTGAGGGCAATGACACCGATGGTGAAGGCGACGCTCCTCTCCGGCCTGTTGCCGCGCTCGAGCCCGAAGGCGTTTGCCACCTCCTGCAAAAGGCTGCCGCTGGCACCGCCGAGCACCGTCGCAAAACCCGAAATTTTCTGCCAGACCGTCATGCTAACCCTCGGGGGTGGGTGGCGTTCGCAAAATCGATTGCCGCCGCCCACCGGGACGGCTAATCCCCCAGTATAGAACGACTTGTCAAGGATCTGGCATGAGCACATCGGTTGCCAATGAGGTGCTGGTCCGTCGCCAGGGCAGGGCTGGGTGTATTACCATGAACCGCCCCCAGGCGCTGAACGCGCTCACGCAGGCGATGCTGGGCCCGATTTGGCATGCGCTGCTGGATTGGCAGGACGATAGCAGCATCGAGCTGGTGGTCCTCGATGGCAGCGGCGAGCGGGCGCTGTGCGCAGGCGGTGATGTGCGTGCCCTCTACCACAGCCGCAGCCAAGGCTCTGGGGCAGCGCAGGCATTCTGGCGGGACGAATACCGGATCAATGCGCTGATCGGTCGCTATGCCAAACCTTATGTGGCGATCCAGGACGGCATCGTCATGGGCGGCGGTATCGGCTTGTCGGGGCATGCGCGCCACCGCGTCGTAACGGAACGTTCGCGGCTTGCCATGCCGGAGACCGGCATCGGCCTGATCCCGGATGTGGGCGGCACCTGGCTACTGGCACGTGCACCTGGAGAGGTCGGGCTCTATCTCGGGCTGACGGGCGCAGAAATGGATGCGGCGGACGCGCTGCACGCGCGCTTCTCCGATACGTTCGTGCCCGCGCACCGGCTCGGTGAGCTCAGGGCGCGCCTCATCGATCCAAAGGGCGGACCAGTGGCCGACGTCCTCGAGGCGTTCGCGCAGAGTGCAGGGCGATCGCGCCTGGCGGAACGGAGCGCCGAGATCGATCGAATGTTTGCGAACGGCAGCGTCGAGGCGATTGTCGCAGCCCTCGAGCGGAGCCAGCTCGAGTGGAGCGCTCACACGCGCGCGGCTCTGGCGCAGAAGTCGCCGAAAGCCCTCAAGCTGACCTATGCGGCAATCCGTCAGGCCCGCAGCTTGCCTTGTCTTGAGGCGGCACTTGACGTGGAGTTCCGGCTGGCCGTGCGGTTGTTCGAGGATGGGGAGTTTCCGGAAGGCGTGCGTGCACTGATTGTCGACAAGGACCGCAAGCCTGCCTGGTCGCCGCCGGGTCTGGCCGATGTGTCCGACGCGCTGGTGCAGCGCTACCTGGCGCCACTGCCGGGCGCTGAAGAGCTTGGGCTGGGGGTATCGGCTGGGCGCGGTGGCGATGGACCTCTGCCGGCAGCGGCGGCGCGACGGCTGTGAGGATGCCACGCCGCCTCTTACACGCCGCGGCGCGCGGCAAACGGAGCCGACATCGGCGCGCTCTGCCCAGGCCGCAGTGAGGCGTGCGAGCCGACGCCGGGCCGCGGCCGCCAAGCAAGCCCCACACCACAGGCTGGCCACGGGCGCCATGCCCTGGGGAAACGGGCAAGGGGCAAGCCGCCGGAGGCGAGGAGTAAGGGCTCAAGACGCGGGGCGATCCACGGCGTTTTGCCTATTCGGCAGCGGCCTGCGCAATGGTTGGTGCATCGCCGGCAACGGTCGTACGGCGCACATCGCGCGCCTGGGTTTCGTCATAGCGCCGGCCGCGGTGCATGGTCTGGCGGTTGTCCCAAATCACGAGATCGTTGACCTTCCACTTATGCACGTAGACGAAGCGCGGCTGGGTGGCATGCTCCTTGAGATCATTCAGCAGAATTCGTGCCTCAGGCGTTGGTTTGCCGATGATGGTGCCGGCATGGGAGGAAAGATAAAGCGACTTGCGGCCGGTCACAGGGTGGGTGCGCACTAGGCGCTGGCGCACGGGCTTAAACAGCTGTTTTTCC
This sequence comes from uncultured Alphaproteobacteria bacterium, assembly GCA_963820375.1. Taxonomy (GTDB): domain Bacteria; phylum Pseudomonadota; class Alphaproteobacteria; order Rhizobiales; family Hyphomicrobiaceae; genus AWTP1-13. Next base: position 70,844 of record CAWFZX010000007.1, read on the forward strand.
TCGTCGGTGTAGTCGACAAACCCGAGCGAGCCGCGCGAGTACATCAGCGAATGCTCGCACACCAGAGGCTCGATCTCGGCCTTGGTGTCCTGGTCGAGCTCGTCATAGGCCGCCCGCATGTCGGCGAATTCGGTGTCGCCACCCTTCGGGTTCACCACGCGCGCCGAAAGCAGTGAATACTTGGCGGGAATGGCCCGGAAGGAACTGTCGGAATGCCACAGCAGGTTGCCCAGGTTGAACAGTCGCTGGCGGCTGTCACGACCCAGCGGCCGCCCATCCTTGCCGAGATTAGAGACATCGTTCATGCCGTTGGCGAGCCGCTTGTCTTCATCCTTGGTGACGTTGCCGCCGCGTGCGTTCTCGATGGACCCGAAGTTGCGGGTGAATTCCATCTGCTGTTCGTCGCTCACGGCCTGGTCGCGGAACACGAGCACGGCGTACTTATCCATGCCGGCCTCGATGGCGGCGACAGCCTCAGGCGACACGGCCTGGGTGATATCAACCCCGGAGACCTCGCCGACGAACACGGGGTGGATCTGGCGAATGGCGACGGGCACGGCTGACGTCCTCCTGTTGATGAGCTGGCCGAGCGACGCCGGCCGCGCTGCCGGAGCCTAGGACACGGCGGGGTTTTTGCAAAGTCAGCAGCTGATGCAAAATGCCCAGCTGGTGCAAAGGCACGCAGTTGATTTGCGGCGCTCAGACGTGGGGAACGCAGCCATGGCCGCAACGTCGGGCGAGGATCCGTTGCACGGGATGTGTCCTCGAGCCGCTGGTAGCGCCTTAAGGTGTGGGGCACCGAAACCTGCGTTCGGCGGCGCTCAAATTGCGCATCCTCGGCTTGTTCTGCCGGTAGCATGCTCGCTCGTCCTCGGTTTGGCCTCGGCGGCAGGCTCGTTGGCTTTGGCGGCTCGGCCCCGCCGCCAGCTTTGTCCTCGCCATCGGGCATCGCCTGCGCTCTTAGCAGCACCAAAGAGGCTGGGGGCCAACCGCGACGCTTCTTTGGTGCGTCCTGGCGCCAACATTGACGGGTCCACAATGCTGCCTGTGCGGGGGGCAAGCTGCCGGCCGCCCCGGACCGCACCCGTGTGGCGAGCATGCGCCAACGCACAGGGCCGGCCGGGCCCCCAATTTGGCCCCGCCGAGGTCGACACCCCTGACACGGCCGTTCTGCACGGGGCAGGCGTGGCTGGAAATCTCGTGCAAATCCTGATCTGCAGGTCACAGACTGTCTCAAAATATTACAGTGTCCGGGCGCGCAGCACCGCTGCGCGCCGGCGGGCAATGCCTGCCATGAAATGAACGTGATCTGGCGCCAGCCTGGTTTATTGTCCGATGGCATCGGGGATGGCGCCGGAGGAACTTGATTGGGGGGTTGCCCTCGCGGCAATGCTCCAACTGCAGGGCTAGGCAGGATCAACGCTTCGGGCAGCTCATCTCGTCCGAACCGTTACCCCTGATCCCAGGCGATCGGCAATCCAGGCGCCACTCCGAAGTGTTGGGAACTCGCAATCTGGCAGAGGCCGTGCGAAGCTCGCGACGCGTGCCGAGCAACACGGCAATTGATGGGCTCGAGGAGGCTTAAAAACGTGTATCGCATTGCTACCACGCTCGGTTGCCTTGCCTGCCTGGCGCTGACGGGCATGCCGGCAGCAGCGCAGCTGCTCTGGCCGGGCACGGCCGAAGTCGCGCAGGCCACCGCACCGCGCCGCGCTCAGCCCATCCCCAACAAGCCGATCAGCGAAGAGGAGGCGGCCAAGGCCGCGCGCATCAACAATTGGACGGTGGGCGTAGCCGGCGGGCTCTTGGAAGGAACCTTCGTTCGCTACGCGGCCGATTTGGGCAAGGCGCTCGACGATGGTGAAAACCTGCGCGTGCTGCCGATCGTCAGCTATGGCGCCGTTGGCAACGTCAGCGACCTCATCTACCTCAAGGGCGTCGATATCGCCATCACCTATTCCGACGTGCTCGATCATTTCAAGAACATCGAGCGCATTCCGGGCATCGAGCGGCGTGTCAATTACATCATTCCGATGTTCCAAGGCGAGGTGCACGTCTACGTACGCGAAGAGATCAAAAGCTTCCAGGACCTGGTCGGCAAGAAGGTGAATTTCAATACCGTCGGCAGCGCTGCCAACTATACCGGCGGCATCGTCTTCGATCGGTTGGGGATCAAAGTCGAGCGGCTCTTTCAGAACAATGCCGTCGCGCTCGAGCAGATGCGCAAGGGCGAGATCGCCGGTATCGTGCACGTGGTGGGCAAACCCAATGACCTGTTCGCAAAGTTCAAGCCCGAGCCCGGCTTTCATTTCCTGCCGGTCGAATTCGGCTCGAAGTTCGAGGACTACTACGTACCCGCTGAGCTCACGGCCGCCGACTATCCCAACTTGATCGCGCAGGGCGAGAGCGTGCAGACCATCTCGGTGCCGGCTCTGCTCGCCGTCTACAATTGGAACAAGGACACGGACCGCTACCGGCGCTGTGTGCGCTTCGTCGAATATCTGTTCGACCGCTTCGACAAGCTGCGCGAAAAGCCCTACCAGCCAGGCTGGAAGGACATGAACCTGGCTGGTACCATCCCGGGCTGGACCCGCTTCCCGCCCGCCCAGGCGCTGGTCGCCAAGGCAGCTGCACAGGCCACCGCCGAGGCCAACCTCGCGCGCAGCCAGGGAGGCGCGCGCACGACTGCCGACAACAAGGCAGAGCAGGAGCGCCTGTTCAAGCAGTTCCTGGATTGGAGCAAGCAGCAGAAGCGGTAGTGAACGCAGCACCCGCCAGCAAACGCCTTGTCCATGCCAGAGGCGAGCTCATATCTGGAAGCGGTTCTGGCGCCGGTCGGGCGGGCGCAGCGAGCGAGTAGGGGCATTATTCAAGGCAAGCCTGCTTTGGATAACCAGAGGAGGAAGCGCCTGCGCACGCGTCATCCCGGGATCGCCCCCATCGTCAAGGCGACCTGTCTGTTGCGGTCCGCAGATGCAGTCGGTGTGTTTTGCAAGTTCGCGTGCTCTTGAAAATTGCGAGTTTGGCGCTGCTTGCCGGCGCCGTGCTGGTGCTTGCACCGGATGGGTCGCGGTGGCATCGGTTTGCGGCGGCCCAGCAGAGCGAGCCAATCACGCTCGAGGTGCCGCCGGTGACGAACGCGGCACCAGCCTCGCGTGTGCGCCTGTCGATCCAGGTCCGTCAACGCGACGGGCTAGCCAAGAACGCGTTCATTCGCATTCGCGGCCTGCCGGCGGCGGCAGCGCTTTCGGAGGGGTATGCGATTGCGCCCGGTGCTTGGGCCGTACCGCTCAACGCTTTGCCCAACCTGCTGGTCCTTGTGCCGGTGGGACTGGAAGGAAAGTCGGAGGTCATCATCACGCTCGTGAACGTCGAGGGATCGATCCTGGCCGAAGCAACCACGACACTGACGGTCGCCCGCGTCACGCCGACGGCCCCCCCAGCGCAGGCGGCCGCGCCTCCCAACAGCACAAGCCGAGCGCTTTCGGCACCCCAGCTGGCTGCCGCCGATCGGCAACGGGCGCTGGCTTTGCACGCCAGGGGCGAGGAGCAACTGGGACGCGGCAACATCTATGCCGCACGCCAGTTCTTCGAGCGTGCCGCCGAGGTTGGCCTGGCGGAAAGCGCCCTGGCCCTGGCCTCCACCTTTGACCCCGTGGAGCTGGCGCGCCTCAGGGTCATGGGCCTCAAGCCGGAGCCGGGCGAAGCCAGGAAATGGTATGAAAGGGCCCACGAGCTGGGAGCGCCCGAGGCCGAAGCCCGCCTGCGCAGGCTGGGGCCTCGGTGAGTTGCGCTGGCTTGCCGCTTGTTTGCTGCAGCACCGGCCTTTTCAAGACCCATTAGCCCGCAAGCTGCGGTCCGAGAGGCGACGCTGCGGCCGCCAAATATAGGCAACCAGGCGCGCGTTGCACCCATTGACTAATGGGGAATTTCCCACGACAGTGCCCCATGCGCCCACTGACACCTGCCTTGCTCGCGGAGATTGAGGCCTTTCTCGCCGATAGCGGTCTGACGGCGACCAAATTCGGCCTGGCCGCGGTCAATGATGGCCACCTCGTCGCCAACCTGCGGCGCGGCAGCAGCGTTACGCTGAAAACCGCCGATAGAGTGCGCGCCTTCATGCGTGAGCGCGCGGGCGCAGCCAGAGGCGGGAGGGGGACAATGGCAAAGGGCAAGGCGGCAACCGTTGATGACAGCGACATGCAGCCGGTCGCCGGAGCGACGGGCTTTTCCCGTCAATCCGCAACCGACAAGCGCATTGTCTTGATCATCGGCGGCGGCATTGCCGCCTACAAATGCCTAGAGTTGATCCGGCGCTTGCGCGAGCAGCGAGTGGGCGTGCGGGCCGTTATGACCAGGGCTGCCCACGCCTTCGTCACGCCGCTGTCGGTCGGGGCTCTGACCGGCGAGCGTGTTTTCAGCGAATTGTTCGACCTCAACGACGAGCGCGAGATCGGCCACATCCGCCTCTCCCGCGAGGCGGATCTCATCGTCGTCGCGCCGGCCACCGCCGACCTGCTCGCCAAGATGGCCGGTGGCCACGCCGACGACCTGGCATCGTGCGTGCTGCTGGCCACCGACAAGCCGGTGTTGGTGGCCCCGGCCATGAACCCACGCATGTGGCTGCATGCCGCGACGCGCCGCAACGTGGCGCTGCTCGCGGCCGACGGGGTCTCATTTGTCGGGCCGGGGGTAGGTGAAATGGCCGAGGTCGGCGAGGCAGGCCCGGGGCGGCTGGCCGAGGTGCCGGAAATGCTGGCGGCAATCACAGACATGCTGGGCCGCGATTGGCCAGCGTCGCCTTCCCCGCTGTGGCCTGATGCGTCGCCCGAACCTCCCCGCGGCGGCCGCGGCCGTCCTGCCGCGCCAGCCCCGCCAACCGGCCCGCTGGCGGGACGACACGTGGTCGTCACCAGTGGTCCGACACACGAGCCGATCGACCCGGTGCGCTATATCGCCAACCGCTCCTCCGGCAAGCAAGGCGCGGCCATCGCTGCCGCGGCACGCGCGCTGGGTGCCCGTGTGACGCTGGTGTCGGGTCCGAGCCAACAGGCGGCGCCTGCCGGCGTCGATCTGGTGGCCGTGGAAACGGCGCAAGAGATGCTTGACGCCGTACTGAAGGCGCTGCCCTGCGACATCGCAGTTTTCGCCGCAGCCGTCGCCGACTGGCGCGTGGCATCCAGGTCCTCGCAGAAGATCAAAAAAGCGGCGAGTTCCGGGGCACCGAGGCTGGAGCTCGTCGAGAACCCCGATATCCTGAAAACCGTTGCCGGCGCCGCTCCGGGGCAACGTCCGCCGCTGGTGATCGGCTTTGCCGCCGAGACGGCGCAGGTTGTCGAATACGCCAAACGCAAGCGCAAAGCTAAGGGTGCCGACTGGATTGTCGCCAACGATGTCTCGCCGAGGACAGGTATCATGGGTGGTGATCACAACTCGGTGCACCTGGTGACGGCGGAGAACGTCGAGGATTGGCCCGATCTGCCCAAGGCCGAGGTTGCTCGGCGGCTCCTCGCACGGGCGGCGCAGTGGCTCGCCGAAAATACCGCCGTGACATGACAGCCAAGCCGCCGCGACGTCAATTGGACCCTCTCTGTGTCGGCATTGTGCGGCTGCCACATGGCCGCGGCCTCGATCTGCCCGCCTACCAAAGCGACGGCGCGGCCGGCATGGATCTCTGCGCCGCTATCGCCGAGGGCCACCCGGTCCGGCTGGCGCCTGGCGCGCGCGCCCTCATACCTACCGGCCTGATCCTAGAGCTGCCTGCGGGCTTGGAGGGCCAGGTGCGGCCGCGCTCGGGACTGGCGCTGAGGCACGGCATCACGGTGCTCAATAGCCCTGGCACGATCGATTGCGATTACCGCGGCGAGGTGCAGGTGCTGCTCGCCAACCTCGGCGCGGCGCCTTTCACCATCGAGCGCGGCGAACGTATCGCCCAATTGGTATTCCAGCGCGTCGAGCGCATCGGGCTCGTGGAAATTGCGAGCGCTTCGCCGACCCGGCGCGGCACCGGTGGCTTCGGTTCGACCGGAAGCAAAAGCGCGAACGCGACCACCAAGCCAGGTCAGCGCGCGCGCAAGCGCACGACGAAATCACGCCGCTGACAGGTCCCACATTACGACGCGTTAATCCTCATGCGGAGCGTTATACCATTATCCGGCCGCAGAGCGACCGTGCTTTCGCCCGCGCAGCAACCCGACGCAGCCAAAAAATCCAGTTACGAAGCAAGGCAGTGCAGTCTGGAGAAAGGGTTGAGACATGCGCTTGTGGTCTGTTGCTGCCGTTGCGACGGCGGCCTTCGCGGCGAGCGGAGCGCTCGCCGATCAAGGCATTCGCGTATCAGGGCCCCACACTTTCGAGAATTTGGCCGTCTACTTTGTCCACGGCACCAGTGCGGTGGGCGCCGTTCCCCTCACTCTTGAGGAGGCCGTCGCCAAAGGTACGGTGCAGGTGATCGAAACGGGACGCGTCAATGAGCTGCAAATCGAGAATACCGGGACCGAGCAGGTCTTCGTGCAGGCCGGAGACATCGTCAAGGGCGGCAAGCAAGATCGCGTGCTGACCGTCAGTTTCTTGTTGCCGGCAAAATCGGGTCGCTTGCCGATGGCCTCATTTTGCGTGGAGCAAGGGCGCTGGACGGTGCGCGGCAAAGAAGATGCAAGCAAGTTTTCGAGCGCGGCCGAAGCCATGCCGTCCCGGGCGGCGTTGCTGGCCATGGCGGCACCGCCCGCGGCCAAGGCCGGCGGCTATCGGCCGGCCGGCGAGGTCCCTGGCAACGCCGAGGTGGCCGCCAAGCAAAAACAGGTCTGGGATTCGGTCGCGACCACGCAAAACAAGCTGGCGGGCGGCCTCAACAGCAGCGTTGCTTCGCCGATGTCGGGCACCAGCCTGCAGCTCTCGCTCGAGAACGAGAAGCTGAAACAAGCGCGCAAGGACTACTTGGCTGCCCTGCAAGCCAAGGGCGAAGCCGACGCCGATATCCTCGGTTATGCGGCGGCGATCAACGGCCAATTGAGCAGCGCCAATCTCTACCCATCGAACGCGCTGTTCCGCAAAATGTGGAGTAAGCAATTGGCCGCGGTGGCCACCGAGGCGATCGGTGAAAAGACCGGGGCGGCCCCGGCCGGCCCGCCGCCGTCCGCTGCCACGGCCAGCGCGTTCTTGGTCGAAGCCGAGCAGGGCAGGCGCTCCGAGCAGGCGAGCGCGGTTGGCACGCGCCAGGAGAGCCGCGACAGCGACAAGGCGCTCTACAACGAAACGCGCACCGGCGACGGCAAATGGGTGCACCGCAGCTACCTCGCCAAATAGGGAGGGGGCGGACCATGCAAAGCAGCGCGCCTGCGTCGTGCAAATGGAGGCGCGCTGCGCTCGGCATCTGACCGCAGGCTGCACTCAAGTCCGCGTTGCGCCTACATGTGCACCCACGTGAAGGTCGGGGCGTCGGGCCAGAACAGACGCGCTGTTGTATTGACCCTGTCCACGTCACCCGTTGTCAGCAGCGCCGTCGAGGCGACGCCAGCGGCAGGCTCGGCATACTCAGGATGCCGATTGAGATAGTCATCCAAACTATCGGCGACCACGCGCGGCTGCGACAGGATGCGCGTGAACGGCGGTAGATGGCGCCGAAACAGGTGCTCGACCAGCGGATAGTGCGTGCACCCCAGGATGGCGCGATGTGGCGGCTGGCCCGCTGTCTGCGCCAACAGCCCCGCCACGGCAGCCTCGACCAGCGCCTCCATGGTGCTCTCCGGCGCCCCGGCCTCGATAGCGGCCACGAGACCCGCGCAAGCCTGCTGCACCACGGTGGCCTTCGGGCAGCGCTTGCGGATCTCCTCGGGGTAGGCATGTGAGGCAACCGTCCGCGTCGTGCCGAACACGGCGACCACGTCGGTGTTGTACTTCTGCGGGTACTGGGGGGTTGCGACGGCCCAGGGCGTTTGGGTTGCGGCTTCAACCGTGGGGGCAACGATACCGAGGACATTGTGGGCCGTCCAGCCGCTGACGGGCAGCCAGCCGCGCTGCAGCGTGCGCGCCGCTACGCAGGTGGCGGTGTTGCACCCAAGCAGAACGAGCCGGCAGCCCTGCCGGAACAGTCGATCGACGCCCTGGCGCGTCAGGGCGACAATCTCATCGGAGGCTTTCTCCCCATAGGGCACGTTGGCATGGTCCCCCAGGTACACATAGGCAAGCCCGGGAAAACGCCGCACCAGCTCACGCACGATGGTGAGCCCGCCATGGCCTGAATCGAAGACGCCGATCATGTGTCACGCTGCCATGCCGACCCCGGCGCAGCCATAAATTGACGGCCCTACTACTCCGCCGCCTCGGACGGAGAGCGGCCAGCTTGCGCCGCCTCTTGCTCCTGCTCCTTCAGAAAATCCAGGCTCGGCATGGCTACGGTATTGTAGCCACAATCCACGAAATGCACCTCGCCAGTCACGGCGCCCGACAGATCCGACAGCAGATACAGCGCCGAACCACCGACTTCGTCGAGCGTCGGCGTCCGCCGCAGCGGGGCGTGATCGCGCTGATAGTTGAAGATCACGCGCGCATCGGCAACACCGGCGCCGGCCAGGGTGCGCATGGGACCGGCAGACAGCGCATTGACGCGGACCGCCTGCACGCCAAGATCGGCCGCCAAATAACGAACCGAGGCCTCCAGTGCTGCCTTGGCCACGCCCATCACATTGTAGGAGGGTACCCAGCGTGTGGCGCCGCTGAAAGTCAACGTCAGGAGCGAACCACCCGCCGGCATCAAGGCGGCCGCGCGTTTCGCCACCTCGGTGAAGCTGAAGCAGGAGATCACCATCGTATTCGTGAAGTTCTCGCGTGTGGTATCGGCGTAACGACCGGACAGCTCGCGCCGATCCGAGAAGGCCAGCGCATGCACCACGAAGTCGAGACTGCCCCATTTGCTCTTGATCTCGGCAAAGACATTATCAACGCTCTGCAGGTCGAGAACATCGCAACTAACAATGATCTCGGAACCGACCGACTTGGCGAGCGGCACGGCGCGCCGCCCGAACGCATCTCCTTGATAGGTAAAGGCCAGCTGCGCACCATGACCTGCCAGCATTCGGGCAATGCCCCAGGCAATCGAGCGGTCATTGGCCACACCCATGACGAGACCGCGCTTGCCTGCCATCAGTGGTGCAGCCTGTGCCATATCCCTGTTCGTCATGACCTCTTTCCTCTCGCGATCTCAGCGGCCAATGTGCGCCCGATGACAAGCCTCCGCCCTGCCCTCCGAAAACGCCGGCAACCCGCGCCGAGGCGGCATCCTCGATCATGCATCGTAACGCCTGAGAATAAGCGTGGCGTTGGTGCCGCCGAACCCGAAACTGTTCGACATGACGCAGCCGAGATTTACATCGTCCTGTCGCTTGCGCGAGATCGGCACATCGGCAAAGGCTGGGTCAAGTTCATCGATGTTGGCGCTTTCGCAGATGAAGCGATTGTTCATCATCAGCAGGGCATAAATCGCCTCCTGCACCCCCGCGGCGCCGAGCGAGTGGCCGGTCAGCGATTTGGTGGATGAAATCGGCGGCAAGTTTCTCCCGAACACCTGGCGGATGGCGTCAATTTCCCTTTCATCCCCGACCGGCGTGGCGGTGCCGTGCGGGTTGATGTAGTCGATTTTGCCCACGCCCTTGCCGTCCACACCCTGCATGGCCATGCGCATACAGCGCGCGGCGCCTTCGCCCGAAGGCGCCACCATATCGAAGCCGTCGGAGTTGGCACCGTATCCGACGAGCTCTGCGTAGATCTTGGCACCCCTGGCTTTGGCGCGCTCCAGTTCTTCCAAAACCACCACCCCGGCGCCGCCGGCGATCACAAAGCCGTCGCGATCTTTGTCGTAGGCTCGGCTCGCCCTGTTGGGCGAAGCGTTGAATTTCGTCGACATCGCTCCCATGGCATCAAACAGCGCCGAGAGCGTCCAGTCGAGCTCCTCACAACCTCCCGCGAACATCACGTCCTGCTTGCCCCATTGAATGAGCTCGGCGGCATTACCGATACAATGCGCCGAGGTCGCGCAAGCCGATGAGATCGAGTAGTTGGTGCCCTTGATCTGCATGGCGGTAGCCAGGGCAGCGGACGGGCCGGAGCACATTCCCTTGGGAACCTCAAACGGGCCGATCTTCTTGGGGTCCTTTTGCCGCGTCACATCCGCGGCACGAACAATGGCGCGCGTCGATGGCCCGCCAGAACCCACAATGATGCCGGTGCGTTCGTTGACGACGTCCCTGGCCTCCAGGCCCGCATCGCGGATCGCCTGCTCCATCGAAACGAAGCCCCAGCCAATGCCGGCCTCCATGAAGCGCCGCGCCTTGCGTGGCACCATCGCTTCCCACTCGAGGTTCGGCGCTCCGTGCACCTGACAGCGGAAGCCGAGTTCGGCATACCTTTGCGCATAAACGACACCGGACTTGGCCTCGCGCAGAGCGGCCAGCACTTCCTGGGTATTGTTGCCGATCGAGGAGACGATACCCATCCCCGTGACGACCACGCGTCTCATCGCAAGACCTTTCTTGGCATCGCCGTGCCGCCTTTCACTCTGCCAAACCCGCTCACGGAGGATGACGCACCCTTCACAAGGCTGCTGACTGCTCGCCCGCTGCGAACAGCCCGACACGAAGATCGGTTGCGGCGAAAATCACCTGGCCATCGGCCTTCACAATGCCGTCGGCAATGGCGAGCTTCAAGCGGCGCAAGATCACCCTTTTCAGGTCGACGACGTACTGCACGGTCTTGGTTGTCGGCATGACCATCCCGGTAAACTTCACCTCGCCCACGCCCAGCGCCCGCCCCTTGCCCGGCGCGCCCAGCCATCCCAGGAAAAAGCCGGTGAGCTGCCAAAGGGCGTCGAGCCCGAGGCAGCCCGGCATCACCGGATCATCCTTAAAATGACAGGCGAAGAACCAATCAAGCGCCGGGTTCCCGCAGACCTTGAGCTCGGCCACCACCTGCCCCTTGCCATGGGCACCGCCAACATCGGAGATGGAGGAAATCCGATCGAACATCAACATGGGTGGCAAGGGCAACTGTGCGTTGCCCGGCCCGAAGAGTTCGCCACGGCCACAGGTCAGGAGATCTGCGTATTCGTAGGTTGCAACGCGCTCGGCCATCGCCCTCCCTCTACGAAAATGTCGGTGCGCGGAGGCACTTGCCTCGGATGACCCACGCCAGGCATGTCCTATCACACTCGCCCACCGCCCAAAAGCCCGGGCTCCGGCCGGCCCAGGGCCTATTGTTACGGGGACCGTTGCCCCGCCGCGGAGGGCGACATATACTTGCAAAGTACGGAAATTCAAAGTTGCGGGACCCCTTCCGGCGAGCGTAGGGGCCTTCCGCCCGGCAGAACCTGTGCTATGGGCAATTCTGTTTCTCAGCTGTTGCGACGGGCTGGCTTGCGGCCCACGCGTCAACGCATCGCGCTGGCGACGCTGCTGTTTGGCAACGGCGACCGGCATGTGACGGCCGAACTCCTGCACGAGGAGGCCGTGCGCGCGGGGGAACGGGTCTCGCTCGCCACCGTCTACAACACGCTGCATCAATTCAAGGGTGCGGGATTGTTGCGCGAGATCGCCATTGGCGGCCAACGTGCCTATTTCGACACTAACACATCGAACCACAATCATTTTTTTGTCGAGGAGCATGGTCGGCTGGTGGATATTCCCGGCGACAGCATCAGGGTCGATGGCCTGCCGGAGCCGCCCGCGGACTTGAAAATTTCGCATATCGACGTGGTCGTACGCCTGGTGCCACGCCGCTAGACCGACCGGCATCGCCAGCCCCGCCCGTCCCATGGCTTGGCGGCGTCGGGCGTTGCTCGGCAGCCCAGGCGGATCTTATTTGATCACTTCGCCCTGGTAGGCACCCCACAATTTGATCTGCTCGATATAGCCCCGAAATCCGCCGACCGAGATCCTGCACCAGTTTCCATCGCAGCTGATGATGCTGGCGAGAACGCCGGCCTCGACGAAGGCCAATGGGCGAGCTGAGGCGCTGTCATCATCGCGCAGGGCCGCAGATGCCGGCTGGGGTTGGCCCGCTTTCAACTCCCAGGGCAACACGACGGCCGTCCGCCTGCCGCTCAGCATCGAGCCCAGCACCCAGCCGGTGGTGCCCTCCGCATCGCGTACCTGGCGCCAGCTTTCGAATTCCTTGACGATCTCGACCGGCAGCCCGGCCCGCCGGAACACCCAAGCCGTGGGATAGTCGGTGCCCGGCCCCTGACGCAGGTTGACCCGATCGGATTTCAGGCTTGCAAAGCGCGGCAGCGCCAGGCCGCTCGCGCCTAGGCTGTGCGGCTCGGCAGCCGGCTGTGCGGCAAGCCCCATCGCCACAACCAGCATCGCCCCTGCGAAAGCGGCCGTCGCTTGCAATTGCTTTCTAGCCATTCTCCAATCCGTGAGCCGAGACTTGGCTACCCCCGCGCAATGCATGATTTGATAGCGCCGATCAAGCCCTTCGCGGGAACTGGAAGCCGTCGGCATCCGCATTCGCCCACCTTGTCCCGAGCATGGTATCTGATACTACAGGGCAAAGTGTTCGCCGCGAGGTCGGAGCACCAACCCATAGCAGCGTGAGCAGCGCATGCCCAATCCGATCAAAAAGCCACTGGTGATCGTTACCCGCAAACTGCCCGAAGTCGTCGAGACGCGGATGCGTGAGCTGTTCGATGCGCGGCTCAACATCGACGACAGGGCGATGACGCAAGCCGAGCTCGCCGATGCGGTAAAGGCGGCGCATGTTCTGGTCCCCACGGTAACTGATCGGATCGACCGGTCCTTGATCTCCCAGGCCGGCCCGCAACTTAAACTGATCGCCAATTTCGGCACCGGCGTGGATAACGTGGATCTGGATACTGCACGCGTGCGCGGCATTATCGTCACCAACACGCCCGGTGTGTTGACCGAGGATACCGCCGACATGACCATGGCGCTGATTCTGGCGGTGCCGCGGCGGTTAGCCGAAGGCACGGCTTTGCTCAAGGACTCGGCCAAGCACTGGGGCGGCTGGTCACCCACCTGGATGCTCGGCCACCGCATTTGGGGCAAGCGGCTCGGTATCATCGGCATGGGCCGCATCGGCCAGGCGGTGGCGCGCCGTGCCAAGGCCTTCGGGCTGCAGATCCACTATCACAACCGGCGCCGGGTTGCCGAGGAGGTGGAGCAGGAGCTTGAGGCCACCTATTGGGATAGTCTCGACCAGATGTTGGCACGCATGGACATCGTCTCCGTAAACTGCCCACATACGCCGGCCACCTACCATTTGCTCTCGGCGCGGCGTCTCAAACTCCTGAAGCCCACCGCCTACATCGTCAACACCGCGCGCGGCGAGGTGATCGACGAAAACGAGCTGGCGCGGCTGATCGAGACCGGCCAAATCGCCGGCGCCGGCCTGGACGTGTTCGAGCATGAGCCGGCGATCAATCCCAAGCTACTGGCAAGCCGCAATGTCGTCGCCTTGCCGCACATGGGCTCGGCAACGATCGAGGGTCGCATCGACATGGGTGAAAAGGTCGTCATCAACATCAAGACCTTTCTCGACGGGCACAATCCGCCCGATCGTGTGCACTCGGCCATGTTCTAGCTCCTGGCTGGCCCTCGATACGCTAGACCGTTCGCAGTTTGACGATGCAACAGACCGACACCAGCGCCATGAAGGCCGCCGCTGGCCTCTATCACAGCTATTTCACCGGCCTGATCCTCACGCTCGTCACACGCCGCGGCGCCGCCGACGCGGCCGAGTGGGTTTTTCGCCTGTTTCGCCATCAGCACCGCGAAAAATTCTTGTCGAGCTTTGACAAGCTCGGCCTCACGGGAATGCCCGACGCCGTCGCTTGCGCTGCCTTTCACTACCTTTCCAACCGCATCGGTGGCGTCAGGGTCGAATTCATGCGCGAGAGCGACCGCAAGGCCTGGGTCAATTTCGTGCCGCCGCGCTGGATTTATCCGGGTGCCAGCATCTGCGCCGTGCCAAGCGAGGTCTCCCGCGCCTTTCTGCGCGGCTGGTACGCACAGAACGGTGTCTCCCTCGGCAACCCACGGCTCGGCTTCGTCTGCACGGCCCAGACCACGGACGGCCAACATGGGCTGTCCGGCTACTTCCTCGAGCACGACCGGCAACTTGCAGCCGATGAGCGCCTGGCCTTCCAGCCCGGCGAACTGGCGCCGCCCTTCGATCCCAGTGCCGCACCGCAGCTGCCGGCGGCGAATTGGCCGCCCGAACGGTTGGCCAAAGCCGAGCGCAACTATGCCATGGAATACATCCGCTCCGGTCTGCCGCGACTGGCTGAAATCTTCGGACCGGCGGAGGCCGCCCACCTCGGCCGTGTCACCGGCCGGCTAATTGGCGCGCAGCAATATTGCGAGACGGCGGCGCTGTTGGGGATCGAGGCCGGCGGCGCGGACGCGTTTGGACGCTACATGCTGCGTCTGGCCGCGGGTGAAGGGGATGCGGCGGCGCTGGCGACCCAGCAGGATGGTGCAACCTTGGTGCGCCGGGCGGGCTGGCGCCTGATGCGCGGCCTCGAACCGCTGTCAGCTGCCGTTTTCGAAGGCTGGAATGGCCTCTTGGAGGGTGCGCTGGCGGTACATGACCGGCAGCTGGTGTTGGAGGTGCTGGCGCGGCTCGATTGGGGCGACGAAGCCTTCGTCTGGCGTATCCGGCGGCGGGGCTAGGGCCGCAAACGCTTGTCAGCCTCGCTCGAGCTCAAGGTGCCGCCGCCTGGGTCGCGAGAAATGCCACCACCGCGTTTCGGGCGGCGGCGCTGTCGTAGGTGCCATGGCCCTTTCCCGGCACCACGACGTGCCTGGCATTCTTTCTGCCGGCGATCTTATTGGCGCACGAGCCCTTGAGAAACGGCACCCTGAACCAAGGATCGTCGACGTGCATCAGCGTCAATAGCGGCGTCTCGGGCGGTGTGAAAACGCCATCGAAATCGGCCGCCAGACTATTGGTGCACGTCCACGACGTGGCGATCACCCCACGCAAGCCGGCAAGCTTGCTGCGCACGGCGGCAACCGCGCCTTCGCTGTAGCCCATGAGAAAAAGCGTCTTGCCATCGAACCACGCTTGCTTGCGTATTTGCCCGGCTGCGTAGTTGATTTCTTCCAGGCGCATGCCGTGCACCGGCGGGAACAGGCCAGCCTTCTTGGCAACGGGATCGCAACTGGGTTTGCGATCGGCCCGCGCCATGCTATCGGGCATGACGACGATGTAGCCTTGTTTGGAGACAAGGGCAGCCCAGCGGTGTGCATCTTGCTGCGGGGTACCGATGCCGCTGCAGCCGTGCATGAATAGCAGCGCGCCCGCCGGCTTGGCCGTCTTGATGCCGGCGACGCCGCCAGGGACCGGACCGCCAGCCACGTAGACGACCGCCTTCTCCCAACTCTTGGCCACGTCGGAGGCAACCGCCGGCGGCGCAACCATGAATGCAACGCCAATGCTCGAAGCGATGGCAACAATAGCGCGCATCAACAGTCCCCCGCCAACGGTTTGATCGCGAAAGCCCCGCGCCAGCGTAGCGCACAATCGGCCGGCGGCAAAAGCCGAGGGCCAGCCCAAGCCCCACCACCTCGACCCCCGACGCCTTCACCGGCTAGAAAAGTCGGCAAGCAGCAAGAGATCATTGATACTTTCGATGATCAGATCCGCATACGGTTCCAGGTCTTCGCGGGCGCTGGTGCCACCCAGGACGCCAACCGTGAGACCGACGCCGGCGGAACGACCCATGCGAAGGTCTTGCGGCGCATCGCCAACCACGGCAACGGCGCTCGGCAAGACGCCAACGGCAGCGCAGAAGGCAAACACCATGCGCGGATCGGGCTTGCTGCCGAAACCGGAATCGCAGCCAACCTTGAAATCGAACAGGTCGAGGATGTCGTGCTGCGCCAGCGAGGCGTTTAGGCCGCCCATTGAATCGTTGGTCGCCAGACCGAGACGGTATCCGCGTCGTTTCAGTTCGGCGATCGTCTGTCCGGCACCATCCACGAGCCGGGCATGCTGCGCGCCCGCTTGGCGAAAGATCGCCTCGATGCCTACCGCGAGCTGGTCGGGCGTGCGTGATCCGAGATGGGCGGCGAACGCACCGGCGATGTCATCAACACTGCCGGCCGCCAGCACCGAACCCGGCAGAATACGCATCGTCGCCGGATCGTAGCCGCCAGCGCGCAACAGTTCGACGGCCAGTTCATCGTCACCGCCGGCGGCGAACAGCGCAACCTCTCGGTTGATCGGCACCCAGGTCAGCCAATAGTCGATAATGGTGCCGTCCTTGTCGAACAGAAGTGCGCTGATCGCCACGTTGCCTCCACCGGCCGCTGCATCAGGCCGCGCAGGCCGGATCCGTCGCTGCGCGTTCGTGCAAGGAGAGGTCGCGAATGGTCGGCGTCTTTCCCGACAATGGATTGGTCTCGTCCCACGCCACTTTGATTTCCGTAAAACGCGCTTGACGGGCATCGTAGATCAGCAGGCGTCCTGCCAAGGTTTCACCGAGCCCGACGATTTCTTTCAAGACCTCGGTTGCCTGCAACGCGCCGATGACGCCCACCACGGCCCCAAGCACACCGACCTCGGCGCAATTGGCCACCGTGCCCGGCGGAGGGGGGTCTGGAAAGATGCAGCGATAGCTGGGGAAAGGCCTGTGATCGGCCGCCTTTTGGTGCGGTTTCAGGGTGGTGAGGTAGCCATCAAACGGGCCGACAGCAGCAAACACCAGCGTCCTGTTCGCCAGGTAGCAGGCGTCGCTGACGAGATAGCGGGTGGCGAAATTATCCGAGCCGTCGGCAACGATGTCGTAGCGCGAGATGATATCAAGGGCGTTCTTGGCCGTGAGGCGCTCCGCGTATGGCTCGACGACGACATGAGGATTGAGCCTGGCGATCGTCTCCTTGGCGCTTGCCACCTTGGGCGCGCCGACATGGGGTGTATCGTGCACAATCTGGCGCTGCAGGTTATCGAGGGATACGCAGTCATCGTCGATGACACCGAGCGTGCCGACGCCGGCTGCGGCCAGATACATGAGAGCGGGCGAGCCGAGCCCGCCGGCACCCACCACCAACACCTTGGCAGCCTTGATCCTCTGCTGCCCCTGCCCGCCAACGTCGTGCAATACCAGGTGCCGCTTGTAGCGCTCGATTTCTTCCTGAGTGAGTATCATTGCCGGTCAGAGCCTCGGCTTGCCATCGGCAAATAGCGACAACGCCTGCGTGATAAAGGTATGCGTTGGGACCGGCACCTCTTTGCCTGCGCCAAGCCGTACGACGGCGCCAGACAGGCCGGCAATCTCGAGCGGTTTCCCGGCCAGCAAATCGTGGCACATCGAGGCCATCATGGCGGGAGGCAGGCCGTCGATCGCCTTGATCACATTGTCGGCATCGGCTGGCTCGAGGCGCGCGCCCTGGGCGATGCCGACAGCAACCGTTTCCCTAACCGCCGCCTCGAGCAACTGCCGGCTTGCCGCATTTGCCATGACCGGGCCGATCGGCCCTCGGGTCAGCGCCGTCACGCCGGCAACCGGCGCCAGCATGGCAAACTTCATCCAGAGGGTGCGCGAGACGCTATCGGACAGCGTGGCGGCGATGCCCGCCTGCTGGCAAGTCCGCAAAAACGCGCTCGTCCGCAGGCTCGGTTTGTCGTCGGCCTCGCCGAACTCGAGAATTGCAAACTTGCCCGCCTGCCTAATTACGCCCGGTTCGGCGATCTGCGCATTGATGCGCGCCGCCCCGGCGACGACGTTGCGCGGGCCAAGCACCTTGCCGATGCGCTCGGCGCTTTCGACCCCGTTTTGAAAGGTGAAGACTGTCGCCCCCTTGCCGACAAGGCCCCGCAGCTGCTCTGCCGCGCTTTCGGTGTCAGCCAGCTTAACGGCGAAAATGACGACATCGGCGGTGGAAATTTCGGACGCATTGGCAGCAAGCTTGACCGGGCGCAAACTGAGGTCGCCAATCTCACTGTCGAGCCTGAGGCCGTTTTGGCGCATTGCCGCCAGATGTGCGCCGCGCGCCACGAATGTTACATCATTGTCTGCTGCTGCCAGCCGGGCACCAAAATAACCACCAACGCCGCCTGGACCCATCACCGTTATTTTCATCGCCAGCTCCCGCTGCCTCATGGCGTTATCACGATGCGGCCCACGACCCTGCCTTCGCGCAGGTCATCGAGCGAGCGGCTTGTCCTATCGAGCGGGCGCAGCTCGACCGGAATCGGTGCCACCTTGCCCGCTTTCACCAGTTCGATCATCTCGCCCGCTTCGGCGATTGAGCCGACGTAGCTGCCCATGATGGTCAGCGCCCGCAGCGGGAACATGGGCACCGGGATGGAGAAACTGCCGCCGATCAGCCCGACGATGACCACGGCACCGCCCTTGGCCACCGCCGTCTGGGCAAAGTTGAGTGATTTGTCGGAACCGGCAAAGTCGACCGCCGCACCGATGCCGCCGCCCGAGGCCTTGATGATGGCCTTGCGTGCGCCGACATCGGCCGGATCGAAGGCTTCCGCCGCGCCTTGCTTTAGCGCCGCTGCGCGCTTGCCGGCGTCGATGTCGGCAACGAAGACGGGCTTATCCGTTGCTGCGCGTGCGAACTGCAGACCCATCATGCCGACGCCACCCAGCCCCACAATCAGCAACGGACCGGCCCGCAGATAGGCGACCGCCTTCTTGATTGCACTGTAGCCGGTCAGGCCCGAGCACATCAGGGCGCCGGCAATCTCCGGGGCAATGCCGGCAACATCCAGTAGGTAGCGGGGATGCGGCACGATCACGTGCGTGGCATAGCCGCCATCAACGGTGATGCCAAGCGCGCGCGGCCGATTGCACATGTGCTCATCGCCACGGCTGCAAAGCTCGCAGTGGCCGCAGCCAATCCAGGGATAGGCCGCATAACGCTCACCCTTGGCAACTCCGTCAGCATCGGGCCCAATGCCCTCGACGACGCCGGCGATCTCATGGCCCAGCGTGAATGGCATGGGTCTGTTGCCGCGCACATCGAGCTTTTGGCCGCCGCCAAGGTCAAAGTAGCCGTCCTGCAGATGGAGATCGGAGTGGCACACACCACAATGGCTCACCCGCAACAGCACCTCGCCGCCCGTAGGCTTCGGTGTCGGCACCTCGGTGCTCGCAAGAGGTTTGGCATATTCGACAAGGGATTGACGCAGCATCACAGACCGTCCTTGTTGGGATCGGCAATTGTATCAGAAAACACCCTGCGCCGACGAGCCCTTGCGAGCACCCTTCAATGCCGCCCAGCTGTCTCTCGCCAGCTGCGAAGGTGGCGCCGGCTGCGGTCTGGGGTTGAGAACGCGGCCGGATAGGGCAAGGAGAGGTCTTGTCGCTCGACTATCAGGTGCTGTGGGCGTTCGCCCTCTTGTGGCTCGCCATCGTTCCCACCCCCGGGGCCAACTCGTTGCTGATCGTTCACTTGGCCTTGACCAGGGGTTGGCGAGAGGTGGCCACCGCCCTTGCCGGAAATCTGCTCGGCATCGCCGCCTATGCGTTGGCGACCCTCCTGGGCTTGGCCTTGCTGCTGGCAGCCGCACCGTCCGTGCGGCTGTTAGTTTACCTGCTGGGAGGCCTCTATCTGTTGTGGGTCGGGACACGGCTGCTGCGCGGCGGATTGCACCGGCCGCAGGCATTGGAGGCTGCGGCAGCTGCCGCGGGTGCCGCGTCGCCGGCTGGCACCTTCGCGCAAGGCATTCTCACTGCGCTGTCGAATGTGCAGGCGCTATTCTTTCTCGCCAGCATCTTTGCCAGCGTCGGGCTTCTGCAGGCTAACCTTGCGACCGGTCTCGTCGGTGTGGCCATCATCATCATTGGCAACGGCTGCTATCTCAGCCTACTCGCCTGGCTCATGCAGAAGCCGGCGGCACGCCGCTTCTACGCTCGCTACCGGCCCATGCTGGAAGTGGGTATCGGCGCCCTGTTCGTGCTATTCGGCGCGCGGCTTGTGCTGCACGAGCTGGCAGGATGGCTGTAGCAACCATCCTGCTCCGCGCGGCAAAAGTCAGGACCGTGCATCCACACAAACGGTGGCCTGACCCTTGAAGCTCGGCTGCGAGCGGTACTTCATTTCGATTGCCTTGATGGCTCTGCGCTCGCCCCTGAGATCGAGAGCTCGCGTTTGTCCGCCCGCACGAATCTCCGACCGCACGGGAATATCGTCGGGTTCACCGTTGCTGTAGACCACCTTCAGATCGTTCATATAGACCTTGTTGCCGGAGACCTGCAGCCGGATGGATTTAAAGCGGCCTTCGTCGCGTCCAACCCGAATAACATCCTTGTCGGCGAGGAAGCCGACCTTCTGACAGCCCAGTCTTTCCCACCGTGCCTGTGCTCCCGTCGGTGCTCCGGCGAGAACGACAATTGCCCCGGCAATGATCGCAACAGTTGCTAGGCGCATGCATAATCTCCTTTGTGCGTTGAGATTCGCGCGTGGCGCGCCTTGCCGGCAACCGCCTGCACACGAAGCCGGACGGTTAACGCAGATGCGAGGCTTCTCCGTCGCAAGGGTTTGATGTTTTGCTGGCAGCGGCGCCTTTAGCGCCACAGTTGGCAGCTGCCCGATCGACGCCGCGTAAACACGCTTTTTTTCGCAAGCTTTCTGCAAGGCTTCGGCCCGTGCCGGTGCGGCAAGGGCAAGGCGGTTGCAAGGCGTCACCCGTTGATTGTGGGCAAAGCTGGAACGGAGCGGAAAACGAGACGTTGTAACTGGCAGCTGGCCGGAAGGTCTGCCGTCGCCGGCGGACACATGGCCACAATCCGGAGCCCGCATGCGAACCGACATCAGATCTTTTTTACTTGGCGGCCTGCTGGTGGCCGTGATCGTCCTTGGCTACCTATTCTGGGAACGTCAGCGCAACACCGTTGAAATCAAACTTCCGTCGATCACCATCGAGAAGCACTAGCCATGCAAAAGGCCGCCGAAAACGGCGGCCTGACGCAGTCGCCGGCACGGCGGCGCTCTTTTCATCCGCGCTCCCGGCGACGCTCTCCCCGATCGCGATCACCGCGATCGCGCCGCGGTGGACGCCCACCGCCCTCGAAGCGTTCTTCCGGCTCGCCTTCCGGGCGCGGGATTTCCGCGCCCGTCGTCTGATCGACAATTTTCATGGAGAGGCGCACCTTGCCGCGGTCATCGAAGCCCAACAGCTTGACATAGACTTCCTGCCCCTCTTTCACCACCTCTGCGACGGTCTCGGGCCGACCTTGGGTGAGCTGCGAGATGTGCACGAGGCCGTCCTTGGCACCGAAAAAGTTCACAAAGGCGCCGAATTCCATGATCTTGACGACCTTGCCCTTGTAGATCTGTCCCACCTCTGGTTCGGACGTGATGCCGCGGATGCGCGCCAGCGCCGCCTCGATGGCTTCCCGCTTGGCGGCGGCAATCTTAATGGTACCGTCGTCCTCGATGTCGATCTTGGCGCCGCTCTCGGCCACGATCTCGCGGATCACCGATCCGCCCGAACCGATCACCTCGCGAATCTTGTCGACCGGGATTTTGATGGTCTCGATGCGCGGGGCATGTTCGCCCAGCTCGCTGCGTGCCGAACCCAGCGCCTTCGACATCTCGTCCAGGATGTGCATGCGGCCCTGGTGTGCCTGTTCCAGCGCCACCCGCATGATTTCCTCGGTAATGCCGGCGATCTTGATGTCCATCTGCAGCGAGGTGACACCCTTCTCGGTACCCGCCACCTTGAAGTCCATATCGCCCAGATGGTCCTCGTCACCCAGAATGTCTGACAGCACGGCGTAGTCGTTGCCCTCCTTGATGAGACCCATGGCAATGCCGGCCACCGGGCGCTTCAGCGGCACGCCAGCATCCATCAGCGCCAAGGACGAGCCGCAGACCGTCGCCATCGAGGAGGAGCCGTTCGATTCGGTAATTTCCGAAACGATGCGGACGACGTAGGGAAACTCCTCCTGGCTCGGCATCAGCGGATGGACGGCGCGCCAAGCAAGCTTGCCGTGGCCGATCTCGCGCCGGCCGGGCGAACCCATGCGGCCTGTCTCACCGACCGAATAGGGCGGGAAATTGTAATGCAGCAGAAAGCGCTCCTTGCGCGTGCCTTCCAGCGCATCGACGTATTGCTCATCTTCACCGGTACCGAGCGTGGCAACGACCAGCGCCTGCGTCTCGCCGCGCGTGAACAGCGCAGAACCGTGCGTGCGCGGCAATACATGCACCTCCGAGCGGATCGGCCGCACGGTTTTCAGGTCGCGCCCATCGATGCGACGCTGTGTACGGATAATGTCGCCGCGCACGACCTCCTGCTCGAGCTCCTTGAACACCGACGCCAGCAGCACCTCCTCGTTGGCGTCGGGCTCGGGTCCGAGCAACTCCGCCTTCAACTTGGCATTTGCGGCCTCGACCAGTTCATGCCGCTTTTGTTTTTCCGGCGTCGCAAACGCTTTGCGCAGATCCGCCTCCAAGAGTGCCGTGGCCCTGGCCTTGTACTTGGACTTGTCGGCGGGCTTGAAATCCCATGGCTCCTTGGCGGCCTTCTCCGCCAAGCGAATGATCGCCTTGATGACCGGTTGGAAACCACCGTGGCCGTGCATGACAGCCTCCAGCATCTGCATCTCCGGCAGTTCTTTGGCCTCCGACTCCACCATCATGACGGCATCGGCGGTCCCGGCCACCACCAGATCGAGGTCGCTATTGGCCATCTCATCGATCATGGGATTGAGCACCAGCTTGCCGTCGATCATACCGACGCGGGCGGCACCGATCGGACCCAAGAAGGGCACGCCCGACAAGGTCAGCGCCGCCGACGCGGCCACCAAGGCGACGATATCGGGATCGTTCTCCATATCGTGTGAGAGCACGGTGGCAACCACCTGCGTCTCGTGCTTGAAGCCCTCCACGAACAGCGGCCGGATTGGCCGGTCGATCAGGCGCGAGGTGAGCGTTTCCTTCTCGGTGGGCCGGCCTTCGCGCTTGAAATAGCCGCCGGGAATTTTGCCGGCGGCAAAGGTCTTCTCCTGGTAGTTGACGGTCAAAGGAAAAAAATCAATTCCCGACCGAGCGCTCTTCTCCGCAACCACGGTGGCCAGCACGGTCGTCTCGCCATACTGCGCAAGCACAGTGGCATCGGCTTGCCGCGCCATCCTGCCCGTTTCGAGCACCAGCTTGCGTCCGGCCCATTCAATTTCTACGCGTTGTGTGTCAAACATCTTGTGTCTCGTATCTCGTTTCTCATTGTGCAAAGCGCCGAGCAGCCGCCGCTTTCCGCTCCTGGACGCCGGCCACAAGTTCCGCCTTTGCGGCGACGTGGGCGGCTCGGCTACCGAAATTGGTCCGCTAGCGGCGGATCCCCAAACGCTCGATGATCTTCTGATAACGCCCCTCGTCACGTGACTTCACGTGGTCGAGGAGCCGGCGGCGCAAACTCACCATCTTGAGCAAACCACGCCGCGAATGATTGTCGTTCTTGTGCAGCTTGAAGTGCTCGGTCAGTCCATTAATGCGCTCCGTGAGCAGCGCGATCTGCACCTCGGGCGAACCGGTGTCATTCTTCTTGGTGGCGTAATCCTTGACAAGTTGCAGCTTGCGCTGTGAGCTCAGCGACATCGGCCTACCCTTTCCTAAGTGCTGAAGTCGTCAGGGCCAAAATTGGCGAGGCGGCCGGGGCCGGGATGTCGTCCAGCCTGGTCGCATTGCCGCGGCGCTGGCCGCGGATGCACGGCGTTATACACGAACTGACGCCGATTGCGAGGAAAAACGCCGGCAACAAGCAATTGATTTGCCTGAGTTATCCGGCGTCACTCAAATTGAATACGCGGATTGGATGCAGTTCGCCTTGCTCGATTTCCCCGAGTGCAACCAGATGGCCCCTGCACAAGGCATAGGTCGGCCCGGGCTGGTAGGGCGCATCGCGCCCGCGCATAAGGACGGGCTGGCCTTTGAGCAAACGGGCGGCATCGGCTTGACCGACATTGAGCACGGCGAAATCGTGCAGCGCGGCCTCGATCGGCAACAACAGTCGCGCCAGCGCCGCCTCGCCCTCCGCAACGGCATCCTCAAGACGCGCCAGACTGATCGCCAGCGTTTCGTCAAAGCCTGCAACCCGGGTCCGGCGCAGGGCGACGAGGTGGCCCAGGCATCCGAGCGTCCGGCCCATGTCGCGGGCAAGCGCGCGAACGTAGGTACCCTTACCGCAGCGCGCCTCGAACACGGCGGTATCGGCATCGCTGATCTCAATGAGCTGCAGGGCATGTACCCGTACCGGCCGCGGCTCAAGTTCGACCACCTCGCCGTCGCGCGCCAGATCGTAGGCGCGCTTGCCGGCAATCTTCACGGCCGAATAGGCAGGCGGCGTTTGCATGATCTCGCCCGTGAATTGCCCCAGCAGCGCCAATATCACGGCCGGCTCGCTGCGCAGCTCGCTCGTGCGCACGATGCGTCCTTGGGCATCATCCGTTTCGGTCTCCGCGCCCCAGCGCACGGTAAACCGGTAGTACTTCTCACCGTCAACGGCGTAGGGCACCGTCTTGGTGGCCTCGCCAAAGGCGATCGGCAGAACGCCGGTGGCCGCGGGATCGAGCGTACCGGCATGTCCCGCCTTGCGAGCGTCGAAAGCGCGGCGCACGGCCCCCACCGCATAGGTGGAAGTCACGCCAGCTGGCTTGTCCAGCACCAGCCAGCCGTTAACCGCCCTCCCTTTCCTGCGGCGCTCGCTCCTCATCGTTTGTCGAGATCCTGCCGCACCTTGTCGCTCGCCAGCAACCGATCGATGCGCAGCGCCTGATCGAAACTCTCATCGGCCAGAAAGCGCACGTCGGGCGCGAACTTGAGGTTGATTGCGCGGGCAACCTCACCGCGGATGAAGCGCTTGTGGCTTTCGAGCGCCAGCAGAACCGGGCCGACGTCCTTGCCCCCCAGGGGCATCACAAAGATGGTAGCCAGTCGCAGATCCGGTGACATGCGCACCTCTGGGATCGTCAGCAGGTGGGAAGCGAGCACCTGATCATGGATTTCGCCACGCGCCAGCAACTCGGCGAGCGCGTGGCGGATCAGTTCGCCAACGCGCAATTGCCGCTGCGATGGACCCGTGCTTTTGCCGGATTGGCGCTTGGGCATGCTGGGAAACTCGCATTGCAATACTGATCGGTTCGGCGCGCTGGCCGACCCGTGACGAGGACAGACGGCTTATAGGGTCCGGGCGATGCTCTCGACGTTGAAGCATTCGATGACATCGCCGGCGCGGACATCCTGGTAGTTGGCAAAGGCCATGCCACACTCCTGGCCGGCCGGCACCTCGCGCACCTCGTCCTTGAACCGCTTGAGCGTCGATAGCGTACCCTCGTGGATGACGACGTTGTCCCGGATCAGCCTGACCTTGGCGCCACGCTCCACCTTGCCCTCGGTCACTCGGCATCCCGCGACCTTGCCGACCTTGGAAATGTTGAACACCTCCAGGATCTGAGCATTGCCGAGGAAAATCTCACGTAGCGTCGGCGCCAACAGACCCGACATCGCCCCTTTCACATCGTCAACCAGGTCGTAGATGATGTTGTAGTAGCGAATTTCCACACCCGACTGGTCGGCGAGCATTTTCGCTTGGGCGTTGGCGCGCACATTGAAGCCGATCACCACCGCCTTGGAGGCGTTGGCGAGAGCGATGTCGGATTCCGTGACGCCGCCGACACCGGAGTGGATGATGCGCGCCTCGACCTCATCGTTGCCGATTTTGCGCAGGGCGCCGGCAATGGCTTCCACCGACCCCTGCACGTCGCCCTTGACCAGCAATGGAAATTCCTTGCGCCCTGCTTCCTTGAGCTGCTGCATCATTTGCTCAAGGGTGCGCGCGGTGCCTGCCGAGCCCAGCGTCTGGCGCCGCTTGCGCATCCGATAGTCGGTGATTTCGCGGGCGCGGGCCTCGCTTTCGACGACGGCAAACGGATCGCCGGCCTCGGGTGCGGAGTCGAAGCCCAGGATTTCCACCGGTACCGAGGGCCCCGCTGCCGTGACGGGTTCGGCGCGATCATCGATCAGCGCGCGAACGCGCCCCCAGGCGGATCCAGCCACGATGATATCGCCGACGCGCAGCGTGCCGCGCTGCACCAGCACGGTGCCGACAGGGCCGCGACCGCGCTCAAGTTTCGCCTCGATCACCACACCCTCGGCCGATCGGTCCGGATTGGCCTTCAAATCGAGCAGCTCGGCTTGCAACTGGATTGCTTCCAGCAACTTGTCGAGGCCCGTCTTCTGCAGGGCCGAGACCGGCACTTCGAGCGTTTCGCCCGACATGCTTTCGACGACCACCTCATGCTGCAAGAGATCCGTGCGCACGCGATTGGGATCGGCACCCGGCTTATCCATCTTGTTGATGGCGACGATCAAAGGCACGCGGGCGGCCTTGGCATGGTTGATTGCCTCGACCGTCTGCGGCATCACACCGTCATCGGCAGCCACCACCAGCACGACGATATCGGTGACCTTGGCGCCCCGCGCACGCATGGCCGTAAAGGCCTCGTGGCCCGGCGTATCGATGAAGGTGATGCGCTGGCCATCGGGCGTGGTGACTTGATAGGCGCCGATGTGCTGGGTGATGCCACCTGCTTCGCCGGCCGCCACATCGGTCTGGCGAATCGCATCCAGCAGCGACGTCTTGCCGTGGTCGACGTGGCCCATGATGGTGACGACGGGTGCCCTGGAGACCTGCTGTTCGTCGGCGTCGGTCTTGCCGATGAAGCCTTCTTCGACATCCGCCTCCGATACCCGCTTTGGCGTGTGGCCAAATTCCTGCACAATCAGCTCGGCCGTGTCTGCATCGATCACGTCATTGATCTTGTGCATGGCCCCCTGCGCCATCAGCAGCTTGATGACGTCGACCGCGCGCTCGGTCATACGATTGGCAAGCTCCTGAATGGTGATGACCTCTGGGATGATCACCTCGCGCATGACTTTGTCGCGCTGCTGCACGACACCGGCCTGGCGCAATTTTTCCCGCTCTCGCCGCCGGCGCAGGGAGGCAAGCGAGCGCTCGCGCTGCGCCTCGTCGAAGGCGTTGTTGATCGTGAGCTTGATGCGTTCGCGGCGTTCTTCGGCGCCCTTGATCGGGCTCTTGGCCGGCTTGGCGCCCTTTTTCTTGGTTCGCGTGTCCTCTTCAGTATCCGGTTCCACTTCGAGGCTGCGCGTCGGGCGCTTGTTGACAATCTCCGGACGCCTGATGGCATCCCCGACCTTGGTCACCTTCTCAGCGGTGCGTGCCGGCGGCGTGGCTTCCTGCGCCGGCTGGCCGACGGCGTCCGTGGCGGCCTGCGGCTCGGCCGCTGCCGGTGTGGCGGCTTCCATGCTCCCGGACTGCGGCGGTTCCTCCACCGCTGGCGGCGGCAGCTTCAGCGCCTCGAGCCGCGCCCGTTCGCGCTCCTCGCTTTCGGAACGTTCTCGCGCGGCCTCCAGCGCCCGCCGACGCGCGTCCACCTCGTCGGTGGACAATCCGCCTTGACGCTGCTGCTGCGCCAGCTCCGCGACCAACGCTTCGACGGCCTCGGGGGCGGTAGCTTCTTCCGCCTCGGCGCCAGGCGCCGAGATCGTGCGCTTCTTCTTCTTCTCGACCACCACCGATTTCGATCGGCCATGGCTGAAGCTTTGCCGCACATGACCGGATTCGACCGTGCGCTTCAAGCTCAGCGGCTTGCGCACGTCACCGCGCAGCGTCTTGTCAGTGGTTTCTTTGATCTCGCTCATCTACGTCCTGTATTCGAATCAATATCCGCAGGTGCCTTGCCGTCGCTCTCTCGGTAGTGTCTAAGCCGGTTGGCCTCATAGGCAATTCGCCGGCTGGCGCCACCTCCGGACGCTGCAGCATGTACCACATTTGCCCGCCCAATGGCCAAGCTCAATTCGGCACTCGTCAACTGCCGCACAATTGGCTCGGCATCGGCGCCCAGCCCCCCTAAGGCCCTGAATTTACGGTCGAGCTTGGCGACACCGTCGCCGGCGGCATCGGCCGCGTGCAGAAGCACAACGGCTAGGCCCTGGTCGATCATTTGCTCGACTTTGACAAAGCCGGCAACCAGCAGGCCAGCTTTTTTGGCGATGCTGACGGCGTCGGCGAGACGCCGTCGCATCAGGCTTTCGACCCGGTCGACCAGATCGTCTGGCAGCAAAACGGCTTGCTTCAGGCTGCGGGCAAACGCGTTCTGCCGCACGGCGGCCGCCAGCTCTCGTCGGGTCGCACTAATCCACACCCCGCGGCCCGGCAGCCGGCGAGCCAGGTCCGGCACGATCGTGCCGTCCGGACCGAGTACGAACCTGATGAGGTCATCAGGCGCCTTGCGCGTGCGCGAGAGTGCGCACAGACGCAGCGGCTCTTGATGCGTCGGCTCCTGAGTGTCCTGCCTGTGTTCGGCGCTCGCCACGTGCGTGTTGGTCCTTGCTGTCCATGGCTGCTCAAGCCTTGGCACTCGCCGCAACGGTCGCAGGACCCTGCGCGGCAGCCGCGGCTTGCGCTGCCGCCGCAGCTTCCTGTTCGAGGCGCAGCTTCTCGAGATCCTCAGCCGTCACCCAGCCCGCGGCAATGCGCGCCGCCATGATAATGTCTTCTGCCTCCTTGCGCCCGATTTCCATACCCTCAAACACGCCCTTGTGGCGAACCGGTTCGGCATCCTTCTCACGCTTGCGCTCGGTCCAGCCGACGAGTTCGTCGGTCACGGAGCCGGCCAAGTCCTCGACGGTTTTGATGTCATGCTCGCCGAAGGCCACCAGCATGGCGGTATTGATGCCGGGGATCTTGGCAAGCTCGTCGGAAACGCCCAGCGCCTTGCGCTTGGCGTCCCGCTCGGCCTCCTGCCGCTCCAGGTATTCGCGCGCGCGCGTTTGAATCTCCTTGGCAGTGTCCTCGTCGAAGCCCTCGATGTGGGCGATCTCGCCGGCATCGACGTAGGCCACCTCGGCTACCGTCTCGAAACCTTCCGTTGCCAGCAGCTGGGCAATCACCTCGTCGACATCGAGCGCTTCCATGAAGAGCTGCGAGCGCTCGGTGAATTCTTTCTGCCGCCGCTCCAACTCCTCCTGCTCGGTCAAAATATCGATATCCCAGCCGGTGAGTTGGGAGGCGAGCCGTACGTTCTGGCCGCGCCGACCGATCGCCAGCGACAGCTGGCTCTCCGGCACCACGACCTCGATACGGTTCGAATCCTCATCTAGCACCACCTTGGTCACCTCGGCCGGCGCCAGCGCATTGACGATGAAGGTTGCGGCGTCCTGGTTCCATTGGATGATGTCGACCTTCTCGCCCTGCAACTCACCCACCACCGCCTGCACACGCTGACCGCGCATGCCGACACAGGCACCTACCGGGTCGATCGAGGAATCCTTGGAAATAACGGCAATTTTGGCTCTGGATCCGGGGTCGCGTGCCACCGATTTGATCTGCACAATACCGTCGTAGATCTCCGGGACCTCGGCTCTAAACAGCAGCGACATGAACTCGGGACGGGCGCGGGACAGAAAGATCTGGGGTCCGCGCTGCTCCCGCCGCACATCATAGATGTAGGAACGGATGCGGTCACCCAGCCGCACGTTTTCGCGCGGGATCATCTCGTCGCGGCGGATAATCCCCTCCGCTTTTTGCAGATCGACGATCACGTTGCCGTACTCGACCCGCTTGACCGTGCCGCTGACGATTTCGCCGACGCGATCCTTGAACTCGCCGTGCTGGCGCTCGCGTTCCGCATCGCGCACCTTCTGCACGATCACTTGTTTGGCGTTCTGGGCCGATACCCGGCCGAAGTCTGGCGGCGGTAGTGGCTCGGCGATCAAATCGCCGATCTTGGCCTCAGGGTTGCGCCGCTTGGCGGTCGCCAGCACGATTTGCGTCGAGTCATTCTCCACCGTCTCGACCACCTGCAGCACGCGCGTCAGCTTGGTCTCGCCGGTTTTGGGATCGATCACACAGCGGATGTCGTTCTCGGCCCCGTAGCGGGCCTTGGCCGCCTTTTGGATTGCATCCTCCATGGCCTCGATGACGATCTTGCGATCGATCGACTTCTCGCGCGCGACCGCGTCGGCGATTTGCATGAGCTCCAGACGGTTGGCGCTAATTCCAGTTTGGGCCATCTAAGGCACCCTCCAATTCAACTACTGCGCAGCATCATCTGCCGCTTTGTCTACCTCTTGACCTTCTCGCTTCGAGCGGCGCAGCAATTCGCGAATAAGGTCGTCGGTCAGCAACAGGCGCGCTTCGGCAATGAGCCCGACTGGCAGCCCGACAACCTGCGGCTCGAGTTGATCGCGCTCGAGCTTTATGCGGACCTCTCCGTTCTCGACACCTTCAAGCACACCCCGGAAACGCTTGCGGCCGGACACGGCCTCCTTCAGCTCGACCTTGGCCAGATAGCCCGCCCAGGTCTCAAAATCCGACAAGCGCGCCAGTGGCCTGTCGATGCCGGGCGACGACACCTCCAGGGCATAGTGGCCAGGCAGCGGGTCATGCGCATCGAGCAGCGGGGAAAGATTGCGCGAAATCTGCGCGCACTCCTCGACGGTCATGGTCCCGTCCGGTCGTTCGGCCATGATCTGTACCGTCGTGCCGTTGTGGCCGGAGATGGCAACCCGCACCAAGCGAAATCCCAAGTCGTTGAGCACCGGCTCGGCCAGCGCAGCAAACTGTGCCGCCAACCCGGTCTCATGAATAAAGCGCGCCTCGGGTGTGCTACCGACCACCCTCGTCTCCGCCTGCCGAAACTCCCGTGTGGGGGGCTCGCCGACCACTCAAAACAAAAAGAGCGGACCCGGAGGGCCCACTCTCAGAGTTGAGATGATCATGAGCGTTCGAATGGTAAGCGGGAATTGCCCAACTTGCAAGCGGGAAGTGTGAATTTTGTCGCAGCTGCGAAAGGCCTGCCGGCCCCCCGCTGACTAGGCCCGCTGGAAGCGAAAATAGCTGCAGCGCCGGCCCGCCTGCAGGGCCTTGGCTTCGTAACGGGTCTGCGGCCAGTCGCTGCCGCGCTGCCGCCAATCGGAGGCGGCCTGGGCCGTCCAGCGGAAACTACCCTGGCGGCGCACGGCCAGCAGGATCCATTCGGCATATTCCGCACTATCGGTGGCAATTCGCAACTCGGCGCCCGGCTGCATCACGCGCGCCAGTTCGGCGAGCGTGGCCTCGGACACCAATCGGCGCTTCCAATGGCGCCGCTTGGGCCATGGATCGGGAAACAACAGAAAGACCCGGGCGATGCACGCCGGCGGCAGTTGCCGCAACAGGCTGCGCGCATCCTCGGTGTGCAAGCGAATATTGCCGGCGGGACGCGCGGACAGGGCCGCCAAAACCTTGACCACGCCGTCTTGGAACGGTTCGCAACCCACAATACCGGCATCGGGGTGCTGCTCGGCCTGCCACAGCAGGTGCTCGCCGCCGCCAAAGCCAATGTCGAGCCACACCTCGCGCACGGTCGCCGCGAACAGGCGGTGGGGTCTTGCAAGGTCCGCGGCGTTGCCTGTGAGGGCAACCTGCGGCAGCAGATCACGCCAGAGGCTGGCCTGGCGCGCGCTCAGCGCCCGGCCTCGTCGGCGACCGAAACTGCGCAAGTCGCGCGCGCAACCCGTCTCGTGCATGGACGGCTTCATGGACGGCCCAAAGACACCGGCACCGGCGGGCACACGGGTGTCGCCTCGGGTGGCACGCCAGCCCTTAGGTCATGGCTGCCTTGATCCGGGCTCCCAGGTCGGTCTTCTCCCAAGAGAAGCCACCCTCGTTGTCCGGCGCGCGGCCAAAGTGTCCGTAGGCCGCCGTGCGAGCATAGATCGGCTTGTTGAGGTCGAGATGCTTGCGGATGCCTCGCGGCGACAAATCAACCAACTCGCCCAGCACCTGCTCCAGCTTGGGCGTATCGATGCCGTTGGGGTTGTCCCCCACGTCGACGTAGATCGACAGCGGCTTGGCGACGCCAATGGCGTAGGAAAGCTGGATCGTGCACTGATCGGCCAGACCGGCCGCCACCACGTTCTTGGCAAGGTAGCGGGCCGCGTATGCCGCCGAGCGATCAACCTTGGTGGGGTCCTTGCCCGAGAAGGCGCCGCCGCCGTGCGGTGCCGCCCCGCCATAGGTATCGACGATGATTTTGCGGCCGGTCAGGCCTGTATCGCCGTCCGGGCCGCCGATGTGGAACTTGCCGGTGGGATTGACGTGCCAAACCGTATCCTTGCTGATCCAGCCGTTTGGCAAGGCCTTCCTGACATAGGGCTCGACGAGTTCGCGCACCTGAGCCGAGGTGATCGATTCCACCAGGTGCTGATGCGAGACGACGATCTGGGTTGCGGCGACCGGCTTGCCGTTCTCGTAACGCACGGTCACCTGGCTTTTGGAGTCCGGACCGAGTACCGCCTCCTTGCCTGCATGCCGCGCCTCGGAAATCAGGCGCAGGATCTTGTGACTGTAGTAGATCGGGGCCGGCATGAGTTCGGGCGTATCCTTGCAAGCAAAACCGAACATGATGCCCTGATCGCCAGCGCCCTCATCGCGATTGCCGCCACTATCGACGCCTTGGGCGATGTCGGCGGACTGCGGGTGCAACAGCACCCGAATATCGGCCCGGTCCCAATGAAAGCCGTCCTGCTCGTAGCCGATATCCTTGATTGCCATGCGCGCCACGTGCGCGACCAAATCCCGGGTGATGCTCTTAGGGCCCCGGGTTTCGCCGGCAATAATCACTTGATTGGTGGTTGCCAGCGTCTCGCATGCGACCCTGAGCTGCCAGGGATCGATGCCGGCCTTCGGCCCTTCGCGGAAAAACAGATCGACGACCTCGTCGGAAATGCGATCGCAAACCTTGTCGGGATGCCCCTCCGACACGGATTCACTGGTAAAGAGATAGGACTTTCGCGACACAGTGTTCCCCATGGCTAGGCGCCAATTGCGCGTCTTGTTACAGTGTTTATGGCAGGGGTCAAGATGACCGCGGACAGCACGCGGCGGCGGCAGCAGGCCGGTATTTGGGGCGCGAGGCGGTTTTTATCGGCTCATTCCACAAGATCGTCATCGGCCAAACTGCGCACCAGCTCCACGATCGCGCGCCGGGCCCTTACGTCCGATATGCGCACAAACGCCTTGTTGAGCTCGAGACCATCGCGGCTCCGCAAGAATTCGACGATCGAGCTCTCCGCCGGCCTTTCCGCAAAGCCATCGGCCACAAAGCGCGGCACCTCGCCAGTGGGGGCCTCTTCATAGAAAAACTGCACGGACACCCCCAAGACCTGCGCCAAGTCGAACAATCGACTGGCACCGATCCGATTGATGCCCTTTTCGTATTTTTGGATCTGCTGAAAGGTCAGTCCAAGCTTCTCACCCAGCTTTTCTTGGCTCATGCCAAGCAGCATGCGGCGGAAGCGGACCCGGCTCCCCACGTGCACGTCGATGGGATTGGGTCGCCGCGAGCCTTTTTCCTCGCCGTCGGCTGCCGCGGCCAACTCCGTCGGTCTCGACATTCTCACTCAGCCCCGTCCATCCTGCCACGTCGTCTGCAATTGGTAGGTGCAGATGGGCAATGCGTCAACCTCAGGTGCACTGCAGCGGTCCGCCAGAGGCTGAACGCGGGTGCCCTCAGGCGGCTCGACGGCGGGCGGCCGCGAAGGCCAGCAACGCTGCTCCGCAAACCCAGAGACTGGCAAAAATGCCATCCCCGAAGCGGACATAGGGCGTTGGCGGTAGCGGTGCCGTCAGCAGGGCATCGGCCGAGCCCCGCTGATCGAGCCCCAGTTCCACCAGAACACGGCCGTGCGCATCGACCATGGCGGAAATCCCGTTGTTGGCTGCGCGCACCAGGGGCAGGCCCTCTTCCACCGCTCGGACGCGCGCCTGCTGCAGGTGTTGGCGCGGTCCGCTGGTGTTGCCGAACCAACCATCATTGGTGAGGTTGAGCAACAGCGACGGCCGTTCGCTGCCGGCAACGATGGCGCCGGGGAAAATGACCTCGTAGCAGATCAGGGGTGCCAACGCCGGCAAGCCCGGCAGGTGCAAGAGGGGACGGGGTGTGACGCCGGTGGCAAAGCCGCCACGCAGACGCGCGAGCTGCTGCAGGCCGAGCGCCTCGAGCGCCGATTGAAAAGGCAGATACTCGCCAAAAGGAACAAGGTGGACCTTGTCATAGGCCGCCAGCAAGCGCCCCCCCTCCCCGAACACCAGCAGGCTGTTAAAAATGCGGCGCGCCTGTGGCGAGCCCGCCGGCGCGGTCTCGGCGCGCAATCCTCCGGCGATCAAAAGCGTTCCCGGCGGTAGCAGGCGCCCGATCGCCGCGCGAGCGGCGGGATGGTCGACCGGCAGGAACGGCATTGCCGCCTCCGGCCAGATCACATGCGTAATGCCGGCAAGGCCATCGGCGATGCCTGCCGCATTGCTGGCCGACAGGCCGAGATGGTCGAGGAAAATGCGCTCCTGGTTCTCGGGCCGCCACTTCTCTCGTTGGGGGACGCTCGGCTGGACGATGCGCAGCTTGACGCCCGGCAAGGCCGACGGCAGCGCGCGCGCCAGACGCAGGTGGCCCCAGACGGTTGCGGCCAGCAAAGGCAGCACAGCGATGGCCAACGCCAGGCGCCTATTCTTGCGCCCGGCCGCACCGGGCGCAGCCGCAGCAAAGAGCACCAGGGGGGCAGCCAACACCAGGGCGGCGATCAGGGTCAGCCCATAGACGCCGAACACAGCCGCGCTTTGCAGGAGCGACACGGGATAGGTGAGCGCATAGCCCAAGACGTTCCAGGGAAAGCCGCTCAGCACGTGGCCACGGGCGTATTCCATGGCCGAGAGGGCAAGCGCCAACGCCAGCACTCGAAAGGGCCCGGTGCTCCAGAAAGGGCTCGCCAGCAGGGCTGCCAGGCCATAAAAGAGCGCAAGGCCCGCGGGCAACAAAGTGACGGCCAGGGGAAGCAAAAACGCAAACGTCTCGGCCTCGACCAGGAAGGCCTCGCCGACCCAATAGAGCCCCGCGACAAAATAGCCGAACCCGAACCACCAACCGACCACGGCCGCTGCCTTGCTCTCCCTCCACGACGGCCTCCACGACGGACGGGCCGTCAGCGCGGCGCGCGCAAGCTTAGGCGCAGCAGTGTGGCCGATGGCGCCATCGATCAGCCAGATCCAGATCGGCAAGGTGATAAAGAGCACGGGCCAAACGTGCAAAGGTGCCATGGCCAGGACCGATACCAGGCCTGCGGCAAAGGCGCTGACATAGCGCCGCCAGCCGGCCAGGCCGGCGATCCGCCTGGCCCAGTTCGCCATTGCGCAGCCAAGCCCCTGCACGCCCCAGACCGGCTGCGTTGCTGACGGCGCGGCGTCGCTGCTAGTCGGCTCACGATTTGGCAATGCGGGTTTCCGCTGCGGCGACCTGACGGGTGACGTGCACGCGTAGCTTTTTCACCCGCCGCGGATCCGCATCCAGCACCTCGAACTCGACGCCGGAGGGATGCCGGATCAGCTCCCCACGCGCGGGTACGCGTCCGACCAGTGCAAACACCAGGCCGCCGAGGGTATCGATGTCGGCCTCTTCATCCTGCTTGAGCAACTGAATGCCGAGGTGTTGTTCCAGTTCGCGCACGGGGGTGCGGGCGGCGGTGAGAAGACCAAGCTTGGAATCTTTGATGATGTTGGCGGCTTCCGCCTCGTCGTGCTCATCCTCGATTTCGCCGACGATCTGCTCGACCAAGTCTTCGATCGTGACAAGGCCGTCGGTGCCGCCATATTCGTCAACGACCAGGGCCATGTGGATATGGGTCGACTGCATGCGAATGAGCAGGTTCGCAGCCGGCATCGATGGCGGTACATAGATTGTTGGACGGCGCAATTTGGTCGAGGCGATCGGCTTCGACAGGTCGGTTCGCGCCAGATCGAGCGCAGCTTCGGCCGGCATCGAGCCGAGCCGTTCAACGCCAGCCTCAGACGCCTCGGTTGCCGGGCCGCCGTTGCTGTCGGCCGCGCGCCCCGTCGCATCGCCATAGAGCCAGCGCAGGAGATCTTTGACGTGCACCATCCCGCGCGGGTCATCGAGGGACTCGCGAAAAAGCGGTACGCGTGAAACGCCCGCCACGTCGAATGTGCGCAACAGCTCGCGGATTGGTTCGTTCTCATCGACGGCAATGATGTCGGCGCGCGGCACCATGACGTCATCGACGCGCAAGGCGCCGAAGCGGAGGATGCGCAGCAACATCTCGCGCTCCTCGGTCGAGAAGGCGTGGCCATCACCTGCGCCTTTCAGCTCCGCCTCGAGCGTCGCGCGCAGCGTCGGCGCACCTGGGATGCCGAGCCGCGCGCGCAACGCCGAGAGCCAACCGTGCGCCTGTTCACCCGCGTCTGCAGCAGCGCTCGGGACGCTTTCCGACTTTTCGCTTGGGGATTTGACGCTCATGGCGTGCGCAATGCCTGACAATTGGAGGACTAATCGCTCGGCGCAAACACGGCGTGGGGATCTTTGAGCCCAAGAGCTGTGAGAATCTCCGTCTCCAGCCCTTCCATTTCGTCGGCCTGTGGGTCCGTTTCGTGGTCGTAGCCAAGCAGGTGCAAAAGACCGTGCACCACAAGGTGCTGGACATGGTGGGTCGGCTCTAGGCGGCGCTGCGCGGCCTCGCGGGCGATCGTCTCGGCAGCCAGGACGACATCGCCCAGGTAGGGGTGGCCTTGCCGATCCGCGGCGGCGCGCGGCCGGAAGGGAAAGGCAAGGACGTTGGTTGGCATGTCCTTGCCCCGAAAGGCACCATTCAGCCGCCGCAGCAAGGCATCGCTGCCGAGTACGATGGTGGCCTCTGCGCAGCGAGCGGCCTGGGCGGCGGGATGGCGGGCGAGGACGGCAGCGGCTTCTCGGATCGCCGTCTCAAGAGTGGCGACGTCGGGCCATTCGCCATCCTGTGCGCTGATGGTCAGGCATAAATCCGCCGGTTCGGTCTCCGCAGGCGCCTCGCCTTCGACCGGCTGCACGGGCTGATCGGGGGGGCTCATGGCATTAACTAGCGCAGCCGCTCGTAGGCATCGACGATGCGCGCCACCAGGTCGCGACGCACGACGTCGCCCGACGTGAAACGCACGGCCTCGATCCCGTTGATACCCTTGAGCAGTCCGACGGCCTCCTCCAGACCGGACTTCTGCCCGTGCGGCAGGTCGATCTGGCTCGGATCGCCGGTGACCACCATCTTTGACCCCTCGCCGAGCCGCGTGAGAAACATCTTCATTTGCATGCTCGTGGTGTTTTGCGCTTCGTCGAGGATGACGAAGGAATGCGCCAGCGTACGCCCGCGCATGAATGCCAGCG
Organism: uncultured Alphaproteobacteria bacterium; assembly: GCA_963820375.1. Lineage (GTDB taxonomy): Bacteria > Pseudomonadota > Alphaproteobacteria > Rhizobiales > Hyphomicrobiaceae > AWTP1-13. Next base: position 108,084 of record CAWFZX010000007.1, read on the forward strand.
GCGCAATCTCGATCACGCCAGTGGTCAGGTCGCGCTCAACCTTGGCGGCCGGCAGCACATCATAGAGAGCATCATAGAGGGGGCGCAGGTAAGGATCGACTTTCTCGCGCATATCGCCGGGCAGGAAGCCAAGCCGCTCGCCGGCCTCCACCGCCGGTCGCGACAACACCAGCCGCTCCACCTGGCCGCGCTCCAGGCATTGCGCGGCATAGGCGACGGCAAGGTAGGTCTTGCCGGTGCCGGCCGGGCCCAACCCGAACACCAGATCCACCCGGTTGAGCGCCTCGATATAGGCGCCCTGGTTTGGCGAGCGCGCCGTGACCACCTTGCGCCGCGTGCGGATCTGGGCCAGTCCGCTGGCCGGCGTGGCATCCGCGCTCGAATGACGCAGCAGGCCGTCGACGTCGCCGGGGCCGATATCCTCGCCCTGCCGGATGCGGGAATAAAGCTTTTCCAAAACCTCACGTGCGGTCTCGCAGGCGCTGGCTGGCCCGCTCAAGGTGACGACATTGCCGTGGGCATGAGCTTCGATCCCAAGCCGCTCCTCCAACAACGCCAGATGGCCGTCATATTCGCCGAGCAGGCGATTGAGATGCCGGTTGTCTTCGAACGGCACCACTAGGCGGGCCCGCTCATTCTTGAGCTGCTTGCCCAGCCCGGCTGCCCCTGGCCCACGCATGCCAGTCAAAGAACTGGCCTCCTCGAGAAAGTAAGAGAGCAAAGAATCTGTTGCCTCCAACTTAGCACAGAGCGCCGCTTAGGGTGTCATGCCGCACGCGCAGGGTCCCGGATTAGACCGCTGAGACTATTGGGTCCCGCGGCCAGAATTTCAACGTCGAGGCTGCGCCCGACCCAATCTGCCGGGCCCTGGGCATGGACCGCTTGCAGGTAGGGGGAGCGCCCAATAATTTGGCCCGGACGTTGCCCGGCACGTTCGAACAGCACGGACATGACCGTGCCGACAAAGGCCGAATTGAACGATGTTTGTTGACGTCCCACCAGCGCTTGTAGCTGGCGGAGGCGCTGCGTCTTTTCGGCTTCGGGAACTTGACCGCGCAGCGCACTTGCCGGAGTCCCGGGCCGCGGGCTGTACTTGAAGCAGTAGGCCTGCGCGAAGCCAACCTGCTCGGTGAGGGCTAGGGTGGCGGCGAAGTCCGCGTCGGTCTCGCCGGGAAAGCCAACAATAATGTCGGTGGATAACGCCAGATCCGGGCGCGCCGCCCGCAGGCGGTCGATCAGGACCAGATAGTCCTGAGCCGTGTGCTTGCGCTGCATCGCTGCCAGGATGCGGTCTGAGCCTGCCTGGAACGGCAGATGCAGCTGCGGCATCAATTTTGCCACCTCGCCATGGGCGCTGATCAGCTCTTTGCTCATGTCGCCGGGGTGGCTCGTGGTGTAGCGCAGGCGCTCGAGGCCGTCGATCCTTGCCAGGTGCCGGATCAATTGTGCCAGCGTCCAGTGCTGTCCGTCCGGCCCGAGGCCGCGATAGGCATTGACGTTTTGACCCAGCAGCGTGAGCTCAGTCGTGCCGTTGCCGGCGAGCTGCCGGGCCTCCACCTCGAGGTCGGCCACGGGCCGGGAGGCCTCCGCGCCGCGCGTGTAGGGCACAACACAGAATGTGCAGAATTTGTCGCAACCTTCCTGCACCGTCAGGTATGCGGCCGGCCGGCTGGCATCGGCCCGCGGCGGCAGGGCGGCAAACTTGCTCACCACCGGAAAGCCGGTCTCCACGACAGGCCCCCGCTGCGATCTGGTGCGCGCCACCAAATCGCCCAAGCGATGATAGCTCTGCGGCCCGACGACGATATCGACCAGCGGAGCTCGACGCACGATTTCTCTGCCTTCGGCTTGGGCAACGCATCCCGCCACGGCCACGATCGTGTCCTTGCCTTGCTGGAGACGCCGTTCTTTGACCTGGCGGATGCGACCGAGATCCGAATAGACCTTCTCGGCCGCCTTCTCACGAATATGGCAGGTATTGAGGATGACCATGTCGGCCTCCTCGATGGCAGCCGTCGGCGCGTAGCCCTCAACCGCCAGCGCCTCGCCGATGCGTTGCGAATCATAGACGTTCATTTGGCATCCGAACGTCTTGACGAACACCTTTTTGGCTGCAGCCATTGAAGCTTGCTGTTGGGAAGCTTGCTGTTGGCAGCCCGCCGAGGAGGCAGAGGCGCCGCCGGAACACCAGGCGTCGGCCGGCAAATGCGGCGGAACGATCCGTACCGACAATTATTTGCGCCCTCGTTTGAGAGGCACGCCGAACAGCTCAAGTCGGTGCCCGACCAGGGTGAAGCCCAGCTCGCGCGCCACGCGTTCCTGCAGGCGCTCGATCTCCTCATTGCGGAACTCTATGACCTTGCCGGTCTCGATATCGATCAAATGATCGTGGTGCTTGCCGGCGGCCTCCTCGTAGCGCCCTCTCCCGGCGCCAAAGTCATGGCGTTCCAGGATACCCTTGGCGGCGAACAACTTGAGCGTGCGGTAGACGGTCGACAGCGAAATGCGCGAATCCACCGCGTTGGCACGCCGATACACCTCCTCAACGTGCGGGTGGTCCTTTGAGCTTGAGAGCACGCGCGCGATGATACGCCTTTGCCCGGTCAGGCGAAGCTGCTTTTCTGCGCACAGCCGCTCGATGCGGCTCGGGAATGTTTCGATCAAGACAGACATGCCGTCGATAACGACAGAATCCTCGCTTTTTGTGCTTATAGGAGAGCCTGGCGGTCGCGGCAATCCTCGGCGGCTGCAGTCTACTATAACGCGCGCGCAAATGTAACGGCGTCTGCCGGTGCGGCGTTGGCCTTGGCGTAGTAGCCCTTGCGTCGCCCCCTTTCTTCGAACCCGAGCTTGCGATAAAGCGCAAGGGCAGCGCGTATTGCCGGCCTCGACCTCGAGGAAGAGCATCCGCGCCTCGGCCTGTTTGGCAGCCCGTGCCAATGCCTCGATCAGGCGGCTGGCGATGCCATGGCGCTGCCGGTCGACACGGACCCCGAGCGTGAGAATCTCGGCCTCATCGGCCGCCAGCTGGCCGAGAATGAAGCCGACGGTCTCCGGCGGCGCCCCAAGCCGTGCCAAAAACGCCACCGAGGCGGGATGGTCGAGCAAGGCCTGGAAGCTTTTTTCATCCCAGGCCGGCGCAAACAAGTCAGCGTGCAACTTGGCGCAGGTGGCGGCCGCCTCAGGGGTGGCCCACAGCACGCTGAGGTGGCGATAATCTGGCTCTGTCATGAGGGTAAGGCTCGCGGCAGCGCGCCGTCGGCCTGAGCCTTGGCGTCGGGCGCGCGCAGATAGAGCGGTTGCAAGGGTTGATCCGGCGCAAGCTTGGCTGCCATCAAGGCAACCGCGGCTGCGTGTGGCTCAGCATCCAGCAACCGCGTCTCAATCTCTGCGCCAGACGCGCGACCGGCCGTCATGACCGGCACCGCAGCCGAACCGATGACGATGACTGGCGAGCTCGCGAGCTGCTCGGCGCAGTCTTGCGGCGTCATGAGGCTAGGAGCGCTCAGCGCTTCTGCGGCGGCGTTGAAGCGCTGAAAATACACCATCCCAAGGCGGGCATCGAGCGCAACCGCCAAGCGACGCTCGCGCAGCTCAGCGCCGAATTCCTGCTTGGCGGCAAAGGCGATTGCCGCCAGTGAGCCAACGCCGACCGCCGGGCGTCCGATTGCCAGCGCCAGGGCGCGGGCCGCGGCGACCCCGGTGCGCACGCCCGTGAAGCTGCCCGGGCCGACGGTGACGGCGATGCGCTCAATGTCCGCAAAGCCGATACCGACGTTGTTGATGGCCTCGATGATCATCGGCATCAGCCGTTCGGCATGGCCGGAGCGGCGCCGTTCGCACGCCTCGTTGATGAGCTCGCCACCCCCAGGATGCATGCGGGCCACGGCCACAGACACGGCGCCAAGACAGGTATCGAAGGCAAGGATATGCATTGCTAGATGATGCTCGCCATCTCCTCGAACGCAAACCGTGGACCACGCGGCCGCAGCTTCGGTGGATCGCCGTAGCCAAGATTGCACAAGAAGTTGGATTTCACGTCCGTGCTGGCGAAGAATTCCTTGTCAACGCCGGCGTTGTCGAAGCCCGACATGGGACCGACGTCCAAGCCCAGCGCACGGGCGGCGAGAACGAAGTAGCCGCCCTGCAGCGAGCTGTTGCGCAAAGCGGCGGTCTGTGCGCCGCTCGGGTTAGCCGCAAAGCCCTGCAATGGATCCTGTCCCTTCGGCGGATGCTCATAGAATTTGGCGTCGTAACCGATGATGGCACAGGCCGGGGCCAGCATGGTCCTCTCGCGATTGCCTTCGCTCACATGTGGCCTCAAGCGTTCCTTGGCGGCCTTTGACCGCACGAACACGATGCGGGCGGGCAAACTGTTGGAAGCCGTGGGCCCCCACTTCATCAAGTTGACGAGCTCCAACAGCACGCTATCGGGCACCTCGATTGGCCGCCAGGCTCGGTGCGTGCGCGCCTCCAGAAACAGTTGCCTCAGCGCACTGTCGTCCAAACGCTCTGCCATGCTTGCCTCCCCAAGTGCACCATCACTTCATAACAAAAACCCCGCTCGTGCACGAGCGGGGTCACGCAATCTGGCCGGCGCGACGGCCAATTAGACTGGCCGGACCTCCCGTACGTCCGGACAGAAGTGACGCAGCAGGTTTTCGATGCCGTGCCGTAGAGTTGCGGTCGAACTTGGACACCCCGCGCAGGCACCGCGCATATGCAAAAACACCACGCCATCCTTGTAGCCATGGAAGACGATGTCGCCACCGTCATTGGCAACCGCGGGTCGCACGCGGGTATCGAGCAGCTCCTTGATGGTTTTGACGGTGTCTTCGTCTTCTGGTTCATAGTCCTCGCTGCCGGCGCTGTCGTCCAGTTGACCGGCGGCCAGCGCCGGCGCGCCGGAGATGTAATGGTCCATGATTGCGCCCAGCACGGCCGGCTTGATGTGCTGCCACTCTTCGTTTTCGCTCTTAGTCACCGAAATGAAGTCGGATCCCAGGAAAACGCCGGTGACACCTTCCACATCAAACAGACGCAAGGCGAGCGGCGACCCGCCGGCCTCGACCTTGTCGCGATAGTCGACGCTGCCGTCGCCAAGCACTGTCCTGCCGGGAATAAACTTGAGGGTGGCCGGATTGGGGGTCGGTTCGGTCTGGATGAACATAGGGGGTGCCTCAACGCGTTCTCTTTTAAATCATTCTAGTAGATGGGAGACGCAGGGTCAAAATACGAGGCTGGCGGCGGCGGCACGCTCAGGCCAACGCCTGAATGTCCTCGATCGCCAACTCGCCCGGAACCACGGTGATGGGGATCGGGAACTTGCCGGCGGCCGAGCCGGCACCCAGCGAGGATACCAAGGGACCAGGTCCGGTCGCCTCCTTGGAGGCGCCGAGCACCAGGATGGCAATGTCTTCGTCCTCGTCGATCTGCTGCAGGATGGCGTCGACCTTCTTGCCTTCGCGAATCACCTCCTCGATTGGCACCATGTCGAGGCCGTCATTGCTGAGCTTGCGCCGGAACAGGCGAAATAGGGCTTTGGCCTTGGTGGTCTGTTCTTCGAGCTGGGCCTGCCGTACCGCATCCCAGACCTGGGTGTCGGGTTCGATCACGTAAAGCAGCAAGACTTGGGCGCCGGTATGGGAGGCCCGGCAGGCGGCGTAAAACAAGGCACCCTCCACCTCGGGCAACTCGTCCACGACCACCATCAGCTTGCGGCGGTGGCCCTGCTCGAAGACTCTGCGCTTCTTGGCCATACCGCATGCTGCCACGGCTTGCCTTCGCCAACAATAGCAGTCGGACGGGCGACGCCAAGGCAGCCGCGACGTCCCAGTTAGTGCCGCAGAAAGCCAACGATATCCTTGACCTGGCGCATGATCGGCGCCGCAAGCACACGGGCGCGCGCCGCGCCGTCGGCGAGAACGCGGTCGATCTCCTTGGGGTCGGCGAGGAGCCGCGACATTTCGGCATTGACCGGGCCAACGCGCGCCACCGCCAGCTCGGCCAAGGCTGTCTTGAACTTGGAAAATTGCGCCCCGCCGAAATCCTGCAACACCTGCGCTTTGCTCTTGTTTGCGAGGGCGGCGAAAATGCCGACCAGATTGTCGGCTTCCGGGCGCGTCGCGAGGCCGGGTTCTTCGCTCGGAAGCGGCTCGGGATCGGTCTTGGCCTTTTGGATCTTGCGCGCGATGGTGTCGGCATCGTCCGTCATGTTGATGCGCGACAGTTCGGAAGGGTCCGACTTGGACATCTTCTTGGTGCCGTCGCGCAGGCTCATGACACGGGTCGCCGGCCCCATGATGACCGGTTCGCACAACGGAAAGAACGCACCATCGTCGCAGCCCGCCGCGCGAATTGCCGCAACGTAGTCGTTATTGAATTTCTGAGCGATGTCGCGCGTCAGTTCCAGATGCTGTTTTTGATCGTCGCCGACGGGGACGTGCGTCGCCTTGTAGACAAGGATGTCGGCGGCCATCAGCACAGGATAGGCATAAAGTCCGACCGAGGCCTGCTCGCGGTCCTTGCCGGCCTTCTCCTTGAACTGGGTCATGCGATTGAGCCAGCCGAGCCTGGCCACGCAACTGAGCACCCAGGCGAGTTCGGCGTGCTCGGCGACCTGACTTTGGTTGAAGATGATGCTACGGCCCGGATCGAGACCGGCAGCCAGATAGGCGGCGGCCACCGAGCGGATCGCGGTCTTGAGCTCGACGGGATCCTGCCACAGCGTGATCGCATGCATGTCGACGATACAGTACAGGCAATCATGCGTGTTCTGCATTTCTACCCAGCGCGTCAGCGCACCCAGGTAGTTGCCGAGGTGGAGGTTGCCGGTCGGCTGCATGCCGGAGAAGACGCGCGGAGCGAAGGCCATGCGATATCCCTTTGCAGTAGGCGGGCGGGTTATGACGTCCGCCGGCGACGAACGCAAGCGCAGCCGAGCGGAGGCGATGTGGCTAGGAATCGTCCGCTGCCGGCCGCCGGCCGCGCAATAACCCGAGCAGCTGCCGGACCTGGATCGCGCCAAGCCCGATGACGGCCACCGCATAGACCGTAACGCCGGCGCCGATCAGCGTGAGCAGCGCCAAGCTGCGCTCCAGCGTTGCGCCAGCGGCAAACAAGGGTGCCAGCAGCGCCGCCATGATCCACAGCACGACGCTCATGGCAAGGCTCGCCAGGGCGATGAGCGGCAAGGTGCGGCGAAGCCGTGCGTCACTTGTGAAGTGTCCCTTGCGCACTAGCGTTGCATAGAGCAGGCCAGCGTTGAGCCAGCCGCCGAGCGTGGTGGCAACCGCGATGCCGAGGTGGGGCATCAGGCCCCAGGCTCGAAAGGCGAAGAACAGCGCAATCGAGCCAAGCGTATTGAGCGTCAGGCTTAGGGTCGCGTAGCGCATCGGTGTCGCCGTGTCCTCACGGGCAAAGTAGGCCGGCGAGAACACCTTGATGAGAACGAACGACGGCAGGCCGAGCGCGAAAATCGCCAACGCATAGGCCGTCGCCGGCGTATCGGCGGAGCTGAATGCTCCGCGCTCGAACAGGCCCTGCACGATCGGCGCCGGCACCACGACAAGCGCTGCGGCTGCCGGGATGGTCAACAGCATGGCGAATTCAACGGAGCGGTTTTGGCTGTCCATGACCGCCGCGTGGTTGCCCGCGCGCAGATGGCGCGCCACGTCCGGGAGCAACACGATGCCGATGGCAATACCAACGATTGCCAGCGGTAACTCATAGACTCGATCGGCATAGTAGAGGTGGGAGACCGCACCGTCCTGCAGCGAGGCGACAATCGTACCGATCATGATGTTGAGCTGCGTCACGCCCCCCGCGATCACGCCCGGGATACCCAGCCGGATCAGTCGGCGCACGCCCTGGCTCATGCGCGGCCATCGCAGCCTGAGCGACAAACCGTTGCGGCGAGCGCCATCGAGCAGCAACCACAGCTGCAGAAGACCGGCAACAAATACCCCCCAGGCCTGAATAATGCCAGCAAGCGGATCGTTGCGCAGGCCCATCCCTAGCGCCATCAGGGTCGCCGCCATCATGGTGACGTTGAGCACGATCGAGACCGAGGAACTCTCGACGAACTTGCCCACCGAGTTCAGCACGCCTGACAGCAGCGCCACCACTGACATGCACAGCAGATAGGGCATGGTGATGCGCGTCAACAGCACGGCGAGGTCGTATTTGGCCGGATCGCTCCTGAAGCCAGGCGCCAGCCCCAACATTAGAAACGGCATGGCGATCTCGGCGATGATGGTCAGCAGCAGCAAGATCCCTACGAGGCCTGCCAGCGCCTCTTCCGCGAAGCGGCGCGCCGCCGCCTGGCCTTCGCCCTCCAGCGTCTTGGCGAACAGGGGCACAAAGGCGGCGTTGAAGGCACCCTCGCCAAACAGGCGTCGAAACAGGTTTGGAAAGCGGAAAGCCACGAAAAATGCATCGGCCACCGCGCTGGTCCCCAGGGTCGCGGCAATCAGGATGTCGCGTATGAAGCCAAACACGCGGCTGAGCATGGTCAGCCCGCCGACCGTGGCGAAGGCGCGGTAGAGTCTCATGGGGCCCGAGGCGTAGCGGAGCGCGCGCACAAGAGCAAGGCGAGCAAAGGCTGAACCGATTGCTTCAGGCTATCACCGTGCCCATACCAATGCGTCCGAAACCGGGGATCTTGATGGCGGGCCGGCGGACATCGAAGCCCGCCACCAGGCCCAGGATGTTGATCTCCACACCCTCCACCCATGCGAGGGTGATGCCGAGGAGGCCAGCGAACGACAGCTGCAGGCCGGTTCGGCTCGGTGTCAGGCCGAAAACACCGGCGCCGTCGCGAAAGTCCTTGCCGATAGCGGTCGGCGGCAGCGCGATTCCCGCCTCGGGAATGGCGCGCAGCACATGTGCCACGAACGAATTGGAGTTCGGACCGGGCCAGACGCGGTAGCCGCCGGAGGTGTTGTGCGGATAGGCTGCCACTGCACCTCTAATCTTGGGAATCAACGCCTCCGCTGCCGGACCTTCTACCGACCCCACCTGAACCGGCCGGTGCCCATACCAGCGCCCGTCGGGGGCCCACCCGTCGATTTTCACCGGGCGGCCCCAGGCGACCTTGTCGTAGCGCGTGTAGCTCGTGGCATTGCGCTCCTTGATGACGATCCAGCTGTGATGGGCAAAAATGCCCTTCCAACGCCCGGTGCGCGCCACATAGACATGCACGAGCGCCGCGGGCTTTGCGCGCGCCGCGGGCAAGAGATTGGCGCTCGACCAATCGGCCTGGTTCCAGGCGCCGGCCGGATCATGCGACAGCCACCAAGCCGCGTGCAGAGCCAGCGGCGCCAGGAAGGCGAACACGAAGATGGCAAGGGCGATACGAAGCATGGGCATGCGGCTCACAGGTGACGCGACATTATGCCGAGATCAAGGCCTGGCGCGTGCGGCAGCGGCAGGCCCTAGCCCGATTGCCGGGCTGCCGCGGTCTCGGCGGGCGGAGTTTCGCCCAGCACCTCCAGTAGGCGTTGGCGAATGGTCTTTTGACGCTGCGGGCTGGTGATTTTCTTGTTGGTGAGATCGGTGACATAAAACACATCAACCGCTTTCTCGCCGAAGGTGGTGATATGCGCCGAGGTAATGTCGAGGTTGAGGTCTGACAGCGTATTGGTGAGCTCGAACAGCAGCCCCGGGCGATCGAGGCCGGCGACCTCGATGACGGTGAATTGCTGCGAGACGGCGTTGTCGATCAAGACCTCCGGAGCGACCTTGAAGGCGCCGATCCTGCCGCGGCGTTCGCGCCGCTTGGCCATTAACGCCGCGAGCCGTTGTTCGCCCTTCAGCAGCTTCTCGATGCTCTCAGAAATGCGGCGTGCCCGCCGCAGTTCGTCCTCGTCCTGATCGAATTCACGCGCCAGCAGGAAGGTGTCGAGTGCAAAGCCATCGCGCGTCGTCGAAATGTGGGCGCCGGAGATGTTAGCCCCTGTCGCGGCACAAGCACCGGCGAACAGGGCCAGCAGCCTCGGATGATTGGGTGCAAATAGCGAAAGCTCGGTGATGGCCGTGAAGGCATCGGTCGTGACGCTGCTCCCGAACTTTTGCTCTGAGCCCTCGATCGAGCGGATCAGGTTGGCATGCTCCAGCACTTTGCGTGTATCGGTCTTGAGCCAGTAATCGGGATAGTGGCGCTCGACGAAGCGATCAACAACCGCCTGGGGCCAGCCGGAGGTCGCTGTACGAAACGCCGTCTGCGCTGCCGCAATGCGATCGCGTGAGGCCAGCTGCGTGTGCCCCCCGGCCACCACCGGCTCGGTCTCGTAGTAGAGCGCGCGCAAGAGCTGTCCCTTCCAACCATTCCACACGGCAGGGCCAACGGCGCGGATGTCGGCGACGGTCAGAACCAAGAGTAGCTTGAGGCGCTCGGGACTCTGCACGATGTCGGCGAAATCGCGGATCGTCTTCGGATCGCCGATATCCCGGCTGAAGGCGAAGGAGCTCATGGCGAGGTGCTGCTCGACTAGCCAGACGACGGTCTCCGTTTCCGCCCCACTCAGACCGAAGCGCGGGCACAACTGCCGCGCGATCCGCGCGCCCGCGAGCGAGTGGTCTTCCTCGCGCCCCTTGGCAATATCGTGCAGGAAGGCGGCGACATACAGCGCGCGCCGGTACTGCACGGTCTTAATGATAACCGTCGACAGCGGGTGGGGCTCCGCCGCAATGCCGCGCTCGATGTCGGACAGCACGCCGAGCGTGCGGATCAGATGCTCGTCGACGGTGAAGTGGTGGTACATGTTAAACTGCATCATCGAAACCACACGCCCGAATTCCGGGACAAACCGGCCGAGCACGCCGGCTTCGTTCATGCGCCGCAGCGCCGGCTCCGGATTGTTGGCGTCAGAGCAGAGCATATCGAGAAAAATGCGGTTGGCCTCAGGATCGTTGCGCAGCTTGTCATCGATCAGGCGCAATGATTGGCGCAACAGCCGCACTGCGGCGGGATGGAAGAAGGCGCCGGTACGCTCTGCAGTCGCAAAAAAGCGAATGAGGTTGACGGTATCACGCTTGAACACGTCTGCATCGGCGACATTCAGCCGACCGTTGTCGATGCGGAAATCGCTGGTGATGCGGATCCTCCGGCGCGTGCGCCAGCTCAGTGGATTGAACAGTTGCGCCAGGCCCGGCGAGGCTTTGTGCTGTTCCATTTCCAACACCGAGCAAAGAATGGTCGTCAGGTCGCCGACGTCCTTGGCGACGAGGAAGTAGTGCTTCATGAAGCGCTCGACCGCGCGCAGTCCTGCCCGCTCGGCGTAGCCGAGGCGCTCCGCCATGGCCGGTTGTAGGTCGAAGGTCAGCCGTTCCTCGGCTCGTCCGGCGAGAAAGTGCAAGTGACAACGGATGGTCCAGAGAAAATCTTCGCAGCGGCGAAAGGTTGAATACTCCTCGGCGGAAAACACGGACGTCTCGGCATTGGCCTCGCTCAAGCCGTTGCCATAAAGGTATTTGGCGAGCCAATGCAGGGTATGCAGGTCGCGCAGGCCGCCTTTGCCGTCTTTGATATTGGGTTCCACCCGATAACGCGAGGCACCGGCACGCTGGTGTCGCTCGTCGCGCTCGGCGAGCTTGGCATCGACAAACTCGCGGCCGGTTCCGTGCACCACTTCGGCTTGAAAGCGGCGAGTGAGCGTGACGAACAGCGATTGGTCGCCCAACATGTAACGGGCATCGATGAGGGCGGTGCGGATGGTAATGTCGCTGCGTGAAAGCTTTAGCGACTGTTCCACCGACCGGGTGGCATGCCCCACCTTCAGGCCCAGGTCCCACAGCAGATAGAGCAGGTACTCCACCACGCTCTCGCCCCACGGCGTCTGCTTGTAGGGCAAGACAAACAGCAAATCGAGATCGGAGGAGGGTGCGAGCAGACCCCGGCCGAAGCCTCCGGTAGCGACGATCGCCATACGCTCCGCGTCCGATGGATTGGTCGCCCGATAAACGTGCTTGATCGTATAGTCGAACACCAGCCCAATGAGTGCGTCGTGGAACAGCGCCAAGCCTTCGGCACAGCGGCGTCCGTTGCCATCGCTTTCAAGCTGCCGTGCGGCCGCTGCGCGGGCCGTGCGCAATAGCTCCTTCAATCGCTCGACGACCGCCGGCCGTGCCGCCGCCACCGAGCCATGCCGGTCGATTGCGCTTTCGAGGTCGCGGCCGACCTGGCGCGCATCGAAATAAGGTGCGGGGGTGATAGTGTTGTCCATTGCTGTCAGGCGGTCCGCAAGACTAGGCGATGCCTCACGGCCGACCCTTCTCCATCAAGGCCTTGAGTTTGTACAGCGTATCAAGCGCCAACTTGGGTGTAAGCTCGTCCGGATTGACCTCGGCAAGGGCTCGCTCCAACGCGTAAAGCCGATCGGGCACCGCAGCCTTCGGTCGAACCGCCGCAAACAGCGGCAAATCGTTCAGCAGGGCCTCGGCGTTGGCTACCTTGGCTTTGCCATTCTCGAGCAGTTCAAGCACCTGAGCCGCCCGCTGGGTCACGGGCTTGGGTAAACCCGCCAACGTCGCCACCTGGATACCGTAGGAGCGGTCGGCGGCACCCGGCCTGACCTTGTGCAGGAAGACGACCTGGTCGCGCCATTCCTTCACATCCATGGTGACGCTGGCAACGCTGCCAAGACGTCCGGCCAGCACGGTAAGCTCGTGATAGTGGGTGGCAAAAAGCGCCCGGCATTGGTTGCTCTCGTGCAAATGCTCGACCACCGCCCAAGCGATCGACAGGCCATCGAAAGTGGCCGTGCCGCGGCCGATTTCATCGAGAATGACGAGGGAACGCTCGGTGGCCTGGTTGAGAATGGCCGCCGTCTCGACCATCTCGACCATGAAGGTCGAGCGGCCGCGGGCGAGGTCATCGGCGGCGCCGACACGCGAGAATAGCCGATCGACGATGCCGATATTGGCCGATTGCGCCGGCACGAATGAACCCATCTGCGCCATCACCGTGATCAGGGCATTTTGGCGCAGGAAGGTGGACTTGCCCGCCATATTCGGGCCGGTGACGAGCCACAGCCGCGCCTCGGAGGGGGCGGCAAAGCCATCTGGTGTCGCCCCTAGCGCCGCAGCAAGTACACAATCGTTGGCGATGAAACCGCCAGCGGTTGCCGCCTTTAGGGCCTGCTCGACGACCGGATGCCGGCCGCCCCGAATGTCGAACGTCATGCTGTCGTCGAGCACGGGGCGCGTGTAGCCCTGTTCGGCGGCGACCTCGGCAAGGCCAGCCTCGCAGTCGAGTTCGGCAAGCGCCGCGGCGAGACGGGTGAGAGCCGCGTGCTCTTGAAAAATCGCCGTGGCGAGTTCGCCGAAAATCTCCTGCTCCAGGGCGAGCGCGCGCTCGGCAGCAGAGACGATGAGTGTTTCAGTGGCGATCAGCTCCTCGGTGACGAAACGCACGGCGCCCGCCATGGTCTGACGGTGCTTAAAGCGCTGTGCTAGCGGCTCGGACAGCAGCGGCTTGGCCGCAACGGCGGGCGCCTCGAGGTAAAAGCCCAGGATGTTGTTGTGCCTAATGCGCAGCGATTTGACGCCGGTCTCGGCCACATATTTGGCTTCCAGTGCAGCCAGCGTTTGCCGGTTGCCATCGCGCAGGCTGCGCACTTCATCGAGCTCTGGGCGAAATCCTTGGCGCACAAAGCCGCCATCGCTGCGCAGGTGCGGAAGGTCATCTTCGAGCGCCGCAGCAAGCCGCTCGGCGACGCTGGCAGAGCAAGCCGACAGGGACCCGGCAAGTGCCGCAAGATTGGCGGGCAGACCGACGGCCCCCGATCCGGCTTGCAGCAGGCTGGCACAGCCGGCCGCCGTCTTTAGACCGTCGCGCACGGCCCCCAAATCGCGCGGCCCACCTCGTTGCAGGGCCAAGCGGGCAAGGGCGCGGGCGATGTCCGGTGCGGCGCGGAGCGCGCGACGCAGATCGTCGCGTAAGCCATCGCGCTCATGCAAGAAAGCGACGGCATCGAGACGGGCGGCAATCGCTGCGACATCGCGCAGCGGCCCGGCCAGGCGACTAGCCAGCTCGCGCGCCCCCGCACCCGTCAGGGTCCGATCGATGGCGCCCAACAGGCTGCCTTGTTTGGCGCCCCAAAGCGAGCGCAGCAGCTCGATGCTCGTTCGGGTGGCGGCGTCTATGACCAGTCGATCGTCGGGGGCAGTGCGGCGCGGCGGGCGCAAGGGCACCTTTTGGCCAAGCTGCGTCAGCTCGACGTACTTCAAGAGTGCACCCGCGGCCGCCAATTCCGCGCGCGTGAAGGCACCGAATGCGGCCAGCTCCGCGACCCCAAGCTGCTCCTTCAGAAGCCGGTCCCCAGCCAAACTATCGAAGGTGGCACCAGCCACTGGCGTCACGGCTGCTCCGGTGTGGTCCAGGTATTTGCGCAACTCCGTGTTCATCAGCGTCTGGTCGCTGACGATCACTTCGCTGGGCGACAGGCGCATGATGTCACCGGCAAAGTCGGCCGTGGGCACTTCCCCGATTTCACACTCGCCTGTGGATATGTCCAACGAGGCGAGCGCCACGCGGCTCTGCGCGCCGGTACCGGCGGGGACGAAAAAGATCGCGGTAAGATAATTGCGCGTGCGGGCATCCAGCAGGTTGTCTTCCGTCAGCGTGCCGGGCGTTACCAGCCGCACCACATCGCGTCGCACCACGGCTTTGGAGCCGCGCCGCCTGGCGTCGGCCGGGTCCTCGAGCTGCTCGCACACAGCCACGCGAAACCCCTGCTTGATCAAGCGATGCAGATATTCGTCGGCACGGTGGATCGGCACGCCACACATCGGGATGTCGGCACCAAAATGCTTGCCGCGCTTGGTGAGTACGATGCCGAGCGCCTCGGCGGCGGCCACGGCATCTTGGAAAAACAGCTCATAGAAGTCGCCCATCCGGTAAAACAGCAGGCAATCGGGGTTGGCGGCTTTGATAGCAAGAAATTGGGCCATCGAGGGCGTGACGCCCGCTGGCGGCCGCTCAGCGTGAGCGTCTGCAGGCAGCGCCGGCGACCCGACCGTCGGCGCGGGGGGCGGCGAGGGACCCTCTGCGCATGCACCCGCTTTCGATTTTTTGCGGCTATCGACCATTGCTCCGCCAGAAACGCTTCCGGGCAAGGCATAACCGTTCCATCCCGGCTAGGAAACAGCGTGCCTATCTTGTTCAGCGCCATTGTGCCGCTGCGGACCGCGCTCTATCGTCACTGCGCAAAACGATCTGTGGGAGTAGCCCATGTCGAGAAAGTTTGCCGCCGCGCACTTCACGGCGCAGGAGGCACTCCAATTCCACAGCCAGGGAAAGCCCGGCAAGCTCGAGATCACGCCCACCAAGCCTCTGACAACGCAGCGCGATCTTTCGTTGGCCTATTCCCCCGGGGTTGCCGTGCCGGTACAGGCGATCGCGCAGGACCCCAACCTCGCCTACGACTACACCAACAAGGCCAACCTTGTCGCGGTGGTCTCCAACGGCACGGCTATTCTCGGGCTTGGCAATCTTGGAGCGCAGGCGGCAAAGCCGGTGATGGAAGGCAAGGGTGCCCTCTTCAAACGCTTCGCCGATATTGATGCGATCGATCTGCTCGTCGACACGCCAGACTCTGAAGCAGTCATTAATTGCGTACGCTACCTTGGCCCAAGTTTCGGCGGCATCAATTTGGAGGACATCAAGGCACCCGACTGCTTCATCATCGAGGAGAAGCTAAAGGAGTTCCTGAACATACCGGTGTTCCACGACGATCAGCACGGCACCGCGATCATTGCCGCGGCCGGGCTCCTCAATGCCCTCGAGCTGACGAACCGCAACATCGAAACCTTCAAACTGGTCGTCAACGGCGCCGGCGCCGCCGGAATTGCCTGCCTGGAACTGCTAACCGCCATGGGCATGCCGCGTCGGAACGTGATCTTCTGCGACACCAAGGGGGTGATCTACCAAGGCCGCAAGGAAGGCATGAACCAGTGGAAGTCCGGCTACGCTGCCAAGACCAAGGCGCGCACATTGGCCGAGGCGCTCGAAGGTGCCGACGTGTTCTTCGGGCTTTCGGCTGCTGGCGCCGTCACCCAGGCGATGGTGAAATCGATGGCGGACAAGCCGATCATCTTTGCCATGGCCAATCCCGACCCGGAAATTACGCCGGAAGACGTGATGGAAGTACGACCCGATGCCATCGTCGCTACCGGGCGCTCGGACTACCCCAACCAGATCAACAATGTTTTGGGGTTCCCGTTCATCTTCCGAGGTGCGCTGGATGTGCAGGCCTCGACCATCAACGAGGCCATGAAGATCGCGGCGGCAAAGGCGCTGGCAGAGCTTGCCCAGGAGGACGTACCCGATCAGGTGGCCGCCGCCTTCCTGGGCCGGCAGGTCAAATACGGTCCCGACTACATCATTCCGGCACCGTTCGACCCCAGGCTGATTACGCACGTGCCCCCGGCGGTGGCGAAGGCTGCCATGGATACGGGCGTGGCCCGGCGGCCGATCGTCGATATGGAAGCCTACGTCGACCGGCTGTCCGCTCGCCTGGACCCGGTGGCAGGCTGGCTCAACAGCATTTTCGCTCAGGTGCGGGCCGGGCCCAAGCGCATTGTCTTTGCTGAAGGGGAGCAGCCACAGATCGCCCGCGCGGCAAACTCGTTCCACAACGCCGGTCTCGGCCGTCCGATCCTGATTGGGCGCGGCGCGCCGATCCGCGAGGCGTTCAACCTCGCCGGCATCGGGCTGACGGACGTGATTGAAATGCACGACACGAGCCTCGACGAACGTCGGCAAGAGTATGCCGAGTTCCTGTACGGCCGCCTGCAGCGCAAGGGTTATTTGCTGCGCGACTGCCAACGCCTTGTGAACAATGACCGCAATGTCTTTGCCGCCTGCATGGTGGCAATGGGCCATGCCGACGGGATGGTCACCGGCGTGACGCGCAACTGGTATACGGCCTACGAGGATGTGCGCAAGGTGCTCGACGCCAGGCCAAGGCGGCGCGTGATCGGCGTCTCGGTCGCGCTCATTCGCGGGCGCGTGGTGCTGGTCGCCGACGTCAGCGTGCACGATATGCCGGACGGCAATCAGTTGGCCGATATCACCGAGGAAGCCGTGCGCGTTGCCCGCCGTCTGGCGATCGAGCCGCGCGTGGCACTGCTGGCCTACTCGACCTTCGGGCACCCACGCGGAGAGCGCTCCGATCGCGTGCGCGAGGCGGTCGGTATCCTCGACAAGCGCCAGGTCGATTTCGAGTACGATGGCGATATGGCGGCCGATGTTGCGCTCAATCGCGAGGCCCTGAAGCAATATCCCTTCTGCCGCCTTTCGGATACCGCCAACGTGCTCGTCATGCCCGCCTTTCACTCCGCTTCAATCTCAACCAAGATGCTGAAGGAACTGGGAGGCGCCACCCTGATCGGGCCGGTGCTGGTAGGGCTCACGCACTCGGTGCAAATCTGTCCGCTGAACGCCAAGGACAGCGATGTCGTGAACATGGCGGCGCTGGCGGCTTACGACGTGAACTGCTGAAGGTGGCCGCTCAGGCGACGTCTGTGCGGTCGACCGTGCACCAGCGTTCCAGCAGGCGGTAGAGGTCCCCGCGATCGAAGGGTTTGGCGAGATAGTCATCCATCCCCGCAGCGAGGCAGCGGCGACGGTCATCATCAAAGGCGTTGGCCGTCAATGCCACGATGGGTGGTGACTGCAGTGTCCGGTCGGCAGCGGCAGCGAATAGCGATCTGATGAGACGGGTGGCCTCCAGTCCGTCCAGCACCGGCATATGCACATCCATCAAAATGAGATCGTAGGGCGCATCGCCGCCGGCAAGCACACGCCGCATGGTCTCCACGGCTTCGCGGCCGTTGCCGCAGAGCTTGGCCTCGCAGCCGACCTTTTCCAACATGCGCCGCGCCAGCAAGGCATTGATGGCATTGTCCTCGACCAGCAAGACCCGAGGCGCGGCAGCGAGCCAGCGCGGCCCTGCCTGAGCTTTCGCACCGCCGGCTGATTCGCTGCGCTCAGTTGCACCGGCGCCGACGTGCGTCAGCACAGACCGCGGCCGGACCGGGCGCACCAGGTAGGCAGCGAAACCAGCCGCGCGAAACTCGGCGAAGCTGGCCTTGGCGGCGGTATCGAGCACGACGATGCCCTGGACGGACCGGTCACCGGCGACCTGGCGCGCGCAAGACAATATGCCCGCCGCCTTTGCGCTGCCGCAGTGACTATCAACCAGCACGGTTGTGAAGGGCTCGCCGAGGCGCGCCGCAGCCGCCAGCAGGTCCGCGGCGGCCAAGACCGACCCTTCCTCGAGGGGGACGCCGGCACCTTCGAGGGACAACCGCAGGGCGCGCCGCTCGATAGGTCGATCCAGCGCCAGCAGCACATGCTGCATCGCTCCAGCGCTGGCGGGCACCGGCCTTGGGCCGACGGGCGGTTCGGCACGCTTCAGCCGCGCGCTGGCGATGAAGGTTGAGCCGCAGCCCGGCATGCTGCTGACCTGAATGTCGCCGGCCATGGCGCGCGCCAGGCGCCGGGAGATGGCAAGGCCAAGTCCCGTTCCACCCTGGCGACGCTGCAGCGCCGCCTCGGCCTGCTCGAACTCGCCGAACAAGGTGGCGAGAGCGGCGGGAGAAATGCCGATACCGGTATCCTCGACGGTGATCGTCAGCAGGATTTCCTCCTCGGCCGGCGTGGCGGTATTGGCTGCTGATGCCACGGTGATCAGCACACCGCCTGCGTCCGTGAACTTGATGGCATTGCCGACCAAATTGGTGACAATCTGGCGTAGCCGAATTTCGTCACCCAGCAGATACCGCGGCAGCTTTGGGTCAACCGCCCAAGCGATGTCGATAGCCTTTTCGTAGGCCTTCGGCGCCAGCAACTCGACAACACCTTGCACGCAATCGTCGATTGCCAGGCCAGTCAAATTGAGGTGCAACTTGTCGGCTTCGATTTTGGAGAAATCGAGGATCTCGTCGATCAGGATCAGCAGCGTGCGCGCCGATTGGTCGATCGCGCGCGCGTAGGTCTGTTGTTCGGGCGAAAGCTCGGTCTCACACAACAGCTGGGTCATTCCCAAGATGCCGTTCATCGGCGTGCGGATCTCATGGCTCATGGCGGCAAGAAAGCGCGACTTGGCGCGATTGGCAGCCACGGCCTGCTTGCGCGCCTCCTTGAGCTCCGCCTCGGCGCGCCGCTCCTCCGTGATATCGCGGCCGAGGCACTGCACTTCCGGTAGGGCCGTTTCGCTCACCGGCACGGCGTGCTCTTCCCACTCAAACCAGCGTGGACCGGCGGCGGTGTCGATCTCCTGTACGTAGCGCTGCTGCCGCAATGCGCCTCCGGGTGCCAGCGGCACCGTCGCGTCGCCGGCCAAGACCCGGTGGGCGAAGGCGCGGCCGAGCACCTCATCCCGCTCGAAACCAAAGACCCTACAGAACGCCTGATTGACAAAACTCAGCCGTCCCTGGGCGTCGCGGCGCAGGATCACGTCGGCCTGATTGTCGAGCAGATCCCGGTAGCGGGCTTCGTTTTCCCGGATTTGCCACTGCAGATCCTTGAGCTCCTCCAAGCCGCGTTCGAGGCGCTCACCAATGCGCATAAAACGGTCGAAGGCCTTGGGAAGGTCGTGCGTCAAGGGCGCCGAGCGCTGGCTGCGCCGACGCAGGGCGAGGCGCAGACGGCTGGCGCGCAGGAGCCCCCTTTGCAGCGCTTGCAGTAAAGCCGGCAGCCGGCCCGACAGGTCGTGCAGCTGAGACACCCTTGACGCCCGATCATTTATCGTTGACGGCTTTGTCGTGCATGAGAACCACAGCTAGATTGAGAAAAGTTTACCGGCATTGAGCATTCTCGCCGCTGCCATCCGCATTCCTTGCCACTCGCGGCGCATCTCGGCACGGCGGCCAACCAAGAGGTAACCGTAATGGGTCCACTCGCTGGTTTGCGCATCGTCGAGATGGCCGGGATCGGCCCAGCACCGTTCGCGGCGACGTTGCTCGCCGATATGGGCGCCGAACTGATCCGTATTGATCGCCGCGAGGCCACCGATCTCGGGCTGCCCGGGCGAGAGGCCAAGTTCAATGTGCTGCATCGCGGTCGACGCTCGCTTGCCGTCGACGTCAAGACCGAGCAAGGGCAGATGGTGGTGAAACGCCTGGCGGCCAAAGCCGATGGCCTGCTCGAAGGCTTCAGGCCAGGGGTGATGGAACGCCTTGGGCTTGGGCCGGACGTGCTGCTCGCCCTCAACCCGAGGCTCGTCTTTGGCCGCATGACGGGCTACGGCCAACAGGGACCGATGGCGCAGAGCGCCGGCCACGATATCAATTATATCTCGCTTGCCGGCGTGCTGCACGCCATCGGGCGCAAGGATGAGGCGCCCGTGCCTCCGCTCAATCTGGTAGGCGACTTTGGCGGTGGCGGCATGTTCTTGGCCTTTGGCGTGGTGTGTGCGTTGCTCGAGGCGCAGAAGTCCGGACAGGGCCAGATTGTCGATGCCGCCATGGTTGACGGCGCCGCCTATTTGATGTCGCCGATGTACGGACTGTTTGCACAGGGATCGTGGCGCGATGAGCGCGGCGTCAATGTGCTCGATAGCGGGGCGCCCTGGTACAATGTCTACCGCACCAAAGACGGCAAATGGCTCTCCGTCGGCGCCATCGAGCAACGGTTCTACGCCGAGTTCGTGCACAAGCTGGGTCTCGATCCGGCTGGGCTTCCCGCGCAGCATGATCGCAAGGGCTGGCCGCTACTCGCTGCGCGTTTTGCGCAGGTCATTGCCACGCGCACGCGCGAGGAATGGGAGGGCGTGTTTGCCGGCGGCGATGCCTGCGTCGCACCGGTGCTTTCGCTCGCCGAGGTAGAGCACCATCCGCACAACAAGGCGCGCAAGACCTTCCGTCGCCGCGACGACGTACTGCAGCCCGCCCCCGCCCCTCGTTTTAGCCGCAGCAAGGCCGAGTTTGGCATGCCGCCACGGCCGCTTGGGGCCGACACCGATGCCGTGCTTGGCGACTGGGGTTTCAGTGGCGAGGAGATTGGCGAATTGCGCAAGGCGGGCGTGGTGGGGGCGCAAGAGGAGGAGCGATGACGGTGATGGACCTGACGCCAGCTCAGCAGGAGATCCGTGCCTCCATCGGCAAGATCTGCGCCAAGTTCGGCGATGACTACTGGTTGGCGAAAGACCGCGACGGCAGCTTCCCGCATGACTTTCACCGCGCGCTGGCCGATGCCGGCTGGCTCGGCATCGCCATCCCCGAAGCCTACGGGGGGTCGGCGCTCGGCATCACCGAGGCCGCCGTGATGATGCAGGCCATCGCCGAGTCAGGCGCGGCCTTTTCCGGGGCCTCGGCTGTGCACATGAACATCTTCGGCCTCAACCCGGTGGTGGTGTTCGGCACGGAGGAGCAGAAGCAGCGTTTTCTGCCGCCGCTCGTCAGGGGCGAGGAGAAGGCCTGTTTCGCCGTGACCGAACCCAACGTCGGCCTCGACACGACGAGGCTGACCACGCGGGCGGTGCGCAGCAATGAAGGCTACGTCGTACACGGGCAGAAGATCTGGATATCGACCGCGCAGGTGGCTGAACGGGTGCTGCTGCTGGCCCGTACGACGCCGCTCGAGGAGGTGAAAAAGCGAACCCGTGGCCTGTCTTTGTTTTACACCAAGCTCGACCGCAACTACGTGGAAGCCCGTGTGATCGACAAGATGGGTCGCAAGGCGGTGGACTCCAACCAGCTGTTCTTCGACGGCATGCCGGTGCCGGCGGAGGATTTGATCGGCGAAGAGGGCAGAGGGTTCGAATACATCCTGCATGGCATGAACCCGGAACGCATTTTGGTGGCGGCCGAGGCGGTCGGCATTGGTCGTGCGGCGCTGGCACGCGCCGCCCGCTATGCCAAGGAGCGCAGCGTATTCGGCCGGCCGATCGGGCAAAACCAGGCCATCCAACATCCGCTTGCCAAGTGCTGGATGGCGCTGGAAGCGGCCAACCTCATGGTTTTGAAGGCTGCCCGGCTTTATGACGCGGGCGAAGCGTGCGGAATTGAGGCCAATGCCGCCAAATACTTGGGTGCCGAGGCCGGGTATGAGGCCTGCGAGACGGCGGTGTTGACGCATGGCGGCATGGGCTACGCGAAAGAATTCCATGTCGAGCGTCTCTTGCGCGAGAGCTTCATTGCCCGCATCGCGCCGGTCAGCCGCGAGCTCATCTTGTGCAACGTGGCCGAGAAGGCGCTCGGACTGCCAAAATCGTACTGACGGCCAAGAGACCATTGCCTCCCCAGTGTCGTGCCTCGTTGCTTTGTATGGCCTTCGCTTTTGCTGCCTAGCGTCCGCCTATCCGCTTAAGGTCCTCATAGTTGGGGGCCTTGCGCCTGCCGTCATGACTTGAAGACCAATTCCCCCTTGCAATGGTTGGCCGCTTATCCAAGGCTGCAAGTTGAAACCCTGGTGGCAGCTGGGATGGCCGGGCAGAGGCGGAGATGGCCGCGACCTTCATCAATCTCAACGCCTATAGCGACGCCTTGGTCGTGCTTGGCACGGCCGGTGTGGTGGTGCCCCTGGTACGCAGGTTCGGACTGAGCCCGGTACTCGGCTATCTGGGCGCTGGCGCCATTCTGGGCCCGCTCGGCCTCGGCTCGTTCATCGAGCAGATACCGGTCCTCTATTGGCTGACGGTGGTCGACGCCAAGAACGTGTCGAGCATTGCCGAGCTGGGCGTGGTGTTCCTGCTATTCCTGATCGGCCTGGAGCTGTCCTTTGAGCGGCTTTTGACCATGCGCCGGTTGGTATTCGGGCTGGGATTTCTGCAGGTCACGCTTTGCACCGCCGTGCTCGGCGCCATTATCCTCGCGGCCGGCTACAAACCCGCGGCAGCGGCCATCATCGGCGCCTGTCTGTCCCTGTCCTCGACTGCCATCGTCATCGAGGTCCTCTCCAATCAGCGGCGCATCTCTACCGCGGCTGGTCGCGCCAGCTTTTCCATCCTGCTGGCCCAGGACCTGGCCGTAGTGCCGATCTTGTTGTTCGTCTCGATACTTGGTGCCAGCAACGGCGGCGCCATTGGCTCCAGCCTTTTGCTGGCCCTGGCTCAGGCGGCGCTGGCAACCGCCATGATCATCGCCGTTGGCCGCCTCCTTCTGCGGCCGCTGTTCCGGCTGGTTGCCTCAGCGGGCACGAACGAGTTGTTCGTCGCGGCAACGCTGTTTGTGATCGTCGGCACGGCGGTGGTTTCCAGCCTGGTTGGTCTTTCCATGGCCCTCGGCGCCTTCCTGGCCGGCCTCCTGCTCGCCGAAACCGAATTCCGCAAGGCCATCGAGACGACGATCGAACCCTTCAAGGGACTGCTGTTGGGCGTTTTCTTCTTTACGGTGGGCATGGGCATCGATTTCCGCGAACTCGCGCGCGAACCATTGTGGCTATTCACCTGCGTCCTCGGTCTTGTCAGCCTCAAGGGCGTGCTGATTGCCGGCTTGGCCCGCCTGTTTCGCGTGCCAAGGCCGGCAGCAATCGAAACCGCACTGCTGCTCGGCCCCGGCGGTGAGTTCGCGTTCGTGATCGTTGCTCTGGCAACGGCCTTGCAACTCCTGACGCCGACGACCGCGAGCTTTACGCTGGCAGTGACCTCGCTGAGCATGGCGGCGATACCCTTACTGGCGCAGCTGGCGCGTCGCATCACAGCCGGCATCGAAGCGCGCAAGGCGGTCGATCCCATTCTGACCGTCGCCCCACCAAGCGACGCGCGAAAACGCGCCATCGTCGTTGGCCATGGCCGCGTGGGGCAAATTGTTTGCGATCTGCTGGAGCGTCACCGGGTGGCGTTTCTCGCTGCTGACAGCAACCCGGCCGCCGTTGCTCAGTATCGTCGGCGGGGACGGGAGGTCTACTACGGCGATGCGGTCAATGCCGCGTTCTTGCAAAGTTGCGGGCTAATGCAGGCCACGGCGGTGATCGTCACGATCCACGGGCAGGCGGCGATCGACGAGATCGTGCGGATCGTGCGCAGGATTAGGCCCGATATTCCCATTGTATCACGCGCCCGCGATGCAACCCATGCCCGCCATCTTTACAAGATTGGCGTGACGGATGCCGTGCCTGAGACAATCGAGGCGAGCCTGCAGCTCTCGGAGGCCGCGCTAATCAACCTCGGACTACAAGCGGGACCGGTGATCGCCTCGATCCATGCGCTGCGCGATGAGTTCCGCCATGATCTGCAAGAAGCGGCAGGCGAAGCCGGGCACACCGAAACACGATCGATCCGGCCCAAGACACTGCGCAAATCGTAGCCGTTCTGCAGGTTGTGCTGGCATGGCGGCGGCGTTCCGGCGATAACGGGACTTCCTCTCGTCATTGTCCGGAGCCTGTCTATGTCGAATCCGATTTCACCCGCCCCGTCTCCGGCAAACGGCTGGCAGCAGGCCACGCGCTACCCAGATCCCGCCATTGTCGCGCTCGATCCGAGCTTCGAAAAGTATTGGCTGAAACTGTCCTGTGTTGAACGCCTTGCCACCGGCTGCCGCTG
The DNA here is from genome assembly GCA_963820375.1 of uncultured Alphaproteobacteria bacterium. Lineage (GTDB taxonomy): Bacteria > Pseudomonadota > Alphaproteobacteria > Rhizobiales > Hyphomicrobiaceae > AWTP1-13. The sequence goes on from CAWFZX010000007.1 coordinate 132,572, forward strand.
GGCGGAAGGTCCCGTCTATTTCGGCGACGGGCGCTTTCTGTTGTGGAGCGATATTCCCAACAACCGCATCCTCAAGTGGGAGGAGGAGAGCGGCGCCGTCAGCATTTACCGCAAGCCGGCGAACTTCGCCAATGGCAACACGCGCGACCGGCACGGCCGCCTCATCACCTGCGAGCACGGTGAACGGCGTCTGACCCGCACCGAGTACGACGGCTCGGTCACGGTGTTGATGGATAGCTTCGATGGCAAACGCTTGAATTCACCCAACGATGTGGTGGTGAAATCCGACGGCTCCATCTGGTTCACGGACCCCAGCTTCGGCATTCTCGGCAACTATGAGGGCTACAAGTCGGAACCCGAGATCGAACCCAACGTCTATCGGTTGGACCCCGAGACCCTGCAGGCCACGATCGTGGCCGAAGGCGTGCTTGGGCCGAATGGTCTGTGCTTCTCGCCAGACGAGAATATACTCTACATCGTCGAGAGTCGCGGCGTCCCGAACCGCAAAATTCTGGCCTATGACCTGAGCGATGGGGGCCGCAAGCTTGCCAATAAGCGTGTGCTGATTGATGCCGGTGCTGGAACGCCGGATGGGATGCGATGCGACATTGACGGCAACCTTTGGTGCGGCTGGGGCATGGGCTCGGCAGCACTCGACGGCGTCATGGTCTTCTCGCCCGCCGGCGCACCGATCGGCCGAATTGCCCTACCCGAACGCAGCGCCAACCTGTGTTTCGGCGGGCTCAAACGCAACCGTCTGTTTATGGCATCGAGCCAGTCGGTCTACGCCTTATACGTCAATACGCAGGGCGCGCTCGGCGGCTAAGCGCACTCTTGCGCTCGGCTCGCGGCGCATCTCAGGGCTTCGCGTAGCGTTGCCACTCCGGTAGCGGCCGCGCCTCATAGGGTCGATCCCAGATCTGGCAGTTCGATCGATCGACGATTTCCACCGGCAGCAGGAGTTGAGCCGGTACCGATTTACCGCTCAGCAGCCGGGCTGCCGCTTCCACCGCAAGGCAGACCATCTTCATGGCATCGAAGGCCGCCGAGGCGAGCAACGCGCCGTTCTTGATGGCTTTGATGCCATCCGGCGTGGCATTCACGCCGACGATGGCGCTCAATCTTCGGCGCTGGCGCATGACATCGAGTGCGCCGAGCGCCATAACATCGTTGGCGGCAAGGACGCCATCGATACGCGCCTCCGCTTGCAACAGGGCGGCCATCGCTGCCTTGCCGCCCTCGAACTGAAAATCACCGTTTCGCGAATTGACAATACGAGCGCCAACGCGTGCCGCCGCGGCATCGCGAAAGCCGGCGGCGCGCGGCGCCGTTGTCATGGCGTTGGCATGACCCTCGATCGTCACGACATTGGCACTGGCACCGACATGATCGAACAGATAGTCGGCGATACCGCGCGCCAGCGCGCGGTCGTCGGAGCCGACAAAGCACGCGGGTTCGATGTCTTGCGGACGGCTGACGAAACAAAGCAAAGGTATGCCCCGGAGCTGAATGCTGGATAGCACATCGTTGAGAGCGGTGGCATGCGTGGGCGCCAAGACGATGGCATCGCATTGTTCGCCCACTGCCCTCTCCAGCAGGGCCCGTTGCTGTTCGACGTCATCGGGATTACTGGGCACATAGTGTGTCAGGCTGCAGCCCAGACGATCTGCGAGCCGATCGGCACCAAGCCGGGCGCCCTCGTATGCCGGATTGGTCCGGTTCTTGGTGAATACGGCAAGCCGGTAGGTTCGGGCCACCGAGGGCATCTTTCGGTCCTCGCGCTTTTGCTCAAGATTTGGGACGCGCCCTTGCCCCAGGCTATGCCACAATGGGCGCGGGCGGCAATCAGCGAAGCAATGGACAGCGTTGACGCTGTCCGCCGCCAAAGGGCTGATAGGTTCCGTCATTGCGGCGGAAGGAGGAATAGCGCCGCTCACAGGCGGCGATGCCGTGGCGGTCCGCTTCTTCGATCTCGGCCGTGCCAGCCTCCGACCTAGTTGCGGGCTCGGCTGCCGCGGCCCGCGCATCTTCGTGACTGGGATTGATAAGCGTGACGTTGGGGACGCGGGAATTAGCCTCATCGTTGGCGTTGGCAGGGCTTGCGGGATCGCCGGCGGCGGCTCGCCAGTTGGGGGCCACGACCGGCTTCGGCGGCTCTTGGCTTGCAGGCGTAGCGGCGTCGGGAGCTGCTTCGCCGATATGCGAGGCAGCGCCGGGCGGGGCGGACGTTGCCGGGGGGAGCAATTTCAAAGCGGCCTTGGGTTGGATCCCAGCTGGCGCTGTGGTTGTGCTGCGAGTCGGCACGGAAGCGGGCGCGGGCGTTGGGGATTTCTCGCGAACGGTTTCGCTCGGGCCGAGCTCGCTACTGCCTCGGGAGACCGTGGCACGATTGGGCGCCTCAAACGCTACCAGCCATGCCGACATCCTCCCCAACAGGAAGCCCACAGTGAGGCCTGCGAACAAGATCGCGGCCGCCGCCAACGTCCGCAAGCGAAACGTCTCGGAATCCCTTTGCATCTAGCCTACAACAATATCGAACGTGCCGGTCAAGGCACGGGCTTCGATCCCATCGGCGGCAACGAGCCGGACAACGACACGGTCCCGTTGCCGCTGATCGCGTATGCTGTTCAAGACGCCGTCCCGCTCATTTTGGGCTTCACCGAAGATGTACATCTGCGTGATCAGGACACGCCTATCAGGCAGCACAACCTTGAAGTGAATGTGGGGCGCGCGGCCGGGATAGGCGACGGGCCGTATGGTGCGGAATGAATATCGGCCAGAGGCATCGCTGATGGCACGACCGCGGCCTTGGAATTGCCTGTCCCTGCTGCGCGCGCCGCCGCCATCATGCGGATGCCGATAGATGCCATGGGCGTCGCATTGCCAGATCTCGACGATGGCACCGGCGATCGGCTGGGAGGAGACATCGATAATCCGGCCGCCGACGTGCGCGATCTGACCCATCGCCTGCGCCGCCTCGCCCCTGACTTGTACGAGATCCGCATCCACGTCACCGTTCCACTCGACGGGATAGAACGGTCCCTCGGTCTGGCGCGGAGTTGCGACCAGCTTGACCTGGGCGAGGCTTGCCGCCGCCGGTAACAGCAGTGCGGTCGCCGAAATCGACATGCCGGTGATGACAGTCCGCCGTCCCAGCCACGGTGTCTTAACGTGCGTCATGCATAAACCCGATACAATGCAGGGGTGCCCGAGTACAATGCAGGGGTGCAAAAGAGGACGAACGAACCAGTGCGATGTTAGACCCATCCTGGGTTGGCCCAGAAGGCAAATCGATGACCGATCTCATCCTTGTGATCTGGCTCCTCGTCGGCTGGCGCGCACGGCAACATATGGTTAAGCTCGCGCCATGCGACTGCCGCTCGATTACGAGCTGATTGTACGCCTTGGTGCATTTGCCAGCGGATTTCTTGTCATTGCCTTATGGGAAATGATGGCGCCGCGGCGTGCCCTCTCGCTCGACCGCTTGTCGCGCTGGCCCGGCAACGTTGGCGTTGTAGTGCTCGACACGCTGTTGGTGCGCGTCTTGTTTCCCACCGCAACCGTTGGTGTCGCGTTGATGGCAGAGGCGCGGGGCTGGGGATTGTTCAATCTGCTTTCCCTGCCAGCCGCCGTGTCCGTCATCGCCTCGGTGCTGTTGCTCGATCTAGCCATCTGGGCGCAGCACGCGCTGTTCCACTGGCTGCCCATCCTCTGGCGCTTGCATCGCATGCACCACGCCGACCTCGACGTCGACGTGACAACCGGCGTCCGCTTCCACCCGCTGGAGATCCTGCTGTCACTCTTAATCAAGTTTGCAGTCGTCACCGCGCTCGGCGCACCGGCGCTCGCCGTCCTCATTTTCGAAGTTTTACTCAACCTCAGCTCCATGTTCAATCATGCCAACATTCGCCTAGCGCCACGGCTCGATCGCATTGCTCGCCTATTGGTCGTGACACCGGACATGCACCGCGTGCATCACTCGATCTCGCGTCTGGAGACCGATAGCAATTTTGGTTTCAATTTTCCTTGGTGGGACAGGCTGTTCGGCACCTACCGAGCCCAGCCGGAAGCCGGCCACGACGCCATGATCATCGGCATCGAGGGCTTCCGCGATACGCGGGAGCTGCGGCTCGACCGCATGTTGCTGCAGCCTTTTCACGGGCCTGAGCGCCCCTCGCCTGATGCCGTCGACTAGCGCCGTTGCGCAAACAGCGTGCCAACGACAATGAGGGTGGCGCCCGCCAGTGTTGCCAAGCCAGGCACTTCAGCAAAAAACAGGAAGCCAAACACTACGCCCCAGACGAGAGTGACATAGCCGACCGGGGCGAGGCGGGCGGCTTCGATGCGCGCGAACGCATGCGCAAGCATGGTATGGGCAATCACGCCGATAGTGCCGATCACCGCAAACTGCACAAGATCATCGAAGGTGGGCGTGGCCCACGTCCAGAGCGCCGGCAGGGCCAGCAGCAAAGCCGGCCCTACATTCTGGAAAAGGATGATTTGCGCCAACGGATCCCGCGTGGCCCGGTGCCGGAGCATGATGACATTTAAAGAGTAGCCGACCGCTGAGACGAATACGGCAACCGCGCCCAGCAGCACGCCATCGTCGAGGCCGGCGCCGCCGAGCTTGCCGCCGATGATCAGCAGCATGCCGAGAAATCCGCCGACAAGTGCGACCAGGATGCGCCAGTCGAGGCGCTCGCTCAGTATCATCGCGCCAAGCACGGCTGTGAGCACCGGAGAGATGAAGCTCATGGCAATGGCATCGGCGAGCGGCAACTTGCCGAGTGCAAAGAAAAAGGTAGTGGCCGTGAAGACGATCAGCACGGCTCGCAGGCCGTTGTAAGCCGCCGCTTCATATGTCGGCCAACCCGGCCGCGTCGAGAAGGCGTAGATGATCGCGCCGATCATGCCAAAGGCATAGCGCAGGAAAGCGATCTCGATCGCGCTATAACGCGGCGCGAGTGATTTGATCATCGCATCCATCAGCGTGAGCAGGCCTTCGGCGATGATGGCGAGGCCGACGATGGAGGCGGTGCTGAGAGGAACCCGGGCGGTAGGCATGAAGCGCGAAACCTATAGGCTTCTGTCGGACCCACCAACGACCAATTTCGCGGGCGCGACCATGTGCGCGCGCAACTATCCCTGGCCGCTGCAGGGGGCGTGATCTAGGTTGCGCCTGGGATAGGCAAAGGCAATAGTGATCCCTGACGGGGTTTGCAGGGGGCTTTCGTGCGTCGCGTTGTTGTGGTCGTGCTCGATGGCATGCGCCGGGATCAGATCGTCGGCGCCAATACCCCTGGCCTGGTGCGCTTTGCCGCGCGCGCCCAGACCTTCGGTGAGCATCGTTCGATGTTTCCCTCGGCGACCCGTGTCGTATCGGCCTCCTTCGCTACCGGCTGTCTGCCCGGCCGACACGAACTGCAGGGCAACTCACTGGCCTTGCTGGAAGGCGGGCGGCTCGTACATCACGATGCCGGCCACCCCGATTTTCTTCAACACAAGAGGCGGCTTACGGGACGCGCCTTAGCAATGCCCACGCTGGCCGAGCGCCTGGCAGCGATCGGCGGCATGATCCTGTTCTCCAACGTCTCGCCCGGTGCTGCCTATGCGCACGACCCCGATGGCTTTGGCCATGTCTACCATCGGGCGGGCTCGTATGCGCCCGGCCGCAAGCGGCTTGAGGGCGCTCGCGCCTTGACGATCGGCCAGGATGCGGAGGGGGAGCAGCTGATGACTGCGCGCTTCATCGGCGAAGCACTGATTGAGCGCTCGCCGCCGCTTGCCATCCTCTGGCTGGGGGAGCCGGACGCCACGCAGCATTTGCAGCCGTTAGGCTCAGCCAGGCAGCTGGCTTCCCTCGGCCAAGCTGACGCCAATGCCGAGCGCGTTATTGCAGCGGTCGACGTGCTGCGCAATCGGGGCGACGATGTACTCCTCATCACCTGTTCGGATCACGGGCATCAGACCGTTTCGCGCGTCGTCGATATCGAGGCCGAACTGATCGCTGCGGGCCTAAAGGACAGTCGTGAGTCAGCAGATGTCGTCACGCCCACGAGCGGGACGGCCACGCTGATCTATGTGCATCCCGATCGCGCCGATCGCATCGCCGGCATCGGTGCATTTCTGCGCAGTCGGGACTGGGTTGATCGTGTGATCGGGCCCGATGAGCTAGCCGCTGTCGGTCAAGCTGCCCGACATGGTCTGGAGTTTGCTATTTCCCTCAAATCGGACGATCAGCCGAACAAATTCGGTATCCGCGGCCGCAGCGTGGAAGCGCGCCCGGCGGCCGGCAAGGCGGATCATCTCGGCTGCGGGCAACATGGTGGGCTTGCACGCTACGAGCAGATGCCGTTTCTAATGATCGAAGGCCGGGGCTTCACGGCCGGGACTGTGACGGATGTGCCGACATCGCCGATCGATCTCGCTCCAACAATCCTAGCGCACCTCGACCAGCCGGCAACTGGCATGGACGGACGCGCCCTGCAGGTAGCGCGCGCACAATAGCTGCTCACCGCATCAACTGCGGGCATTGCGTCGTAGATCGTCCTCGTCCTTCCACATCAGGAACTGCGGCCCGAGGCTTCGAATATCGGGAGCGCCCATTTGCGCCATGGTGCGATCAACCTCATCCCTGAAGATTTGCAGAGCGCGCGTAGCGCCTGGCGTACCGCCGGCAGCGACACCATACAGGGTCGGTCGGCCGACGAACACAAACTTGGCGCCCAAGCATAGGGCGATGATCGCATCCGAACCGCGCCGGATACCACTGTCGAACATTACTGTCATGCGATCGCCGACGGCGGCGTGGATTGCCGGCAGCACCTCGATCGGAGCGGGCGCGCAATCAAGCTGACGCGCGCCGTGATTGGAAACCATGATGCCGTTGACTCCCAGTGCAGCTGCGCGCGCCGCATCGTCGGGGTGCATAATTCCTTTGAGCACCAGGTTGCCGGGCCAGATGCGGCGAAAAGCCTCGACGTCCGACCAAAGCAGCGGTGAGGGTGTCTGGCTGGCGACGAAATCGGCAACCTCGTCCCTGCTCGAGCCGAGCGGTGCGTATTGCTGCCAGTTTGAGAACAGCGGCAGACCAACCTTGAAATATTCGCGCATCCAGCCTGGATGCAGGCAGGCTTCCAATTTGGTCCTCAGCGACATCTTAAGGGGGCGCGTAAAACCATTGCGCAGATTGCGCTCACGCTTGGAATTGATTGGCACGTCAACGGTTATGACGAGCGTGCTGAGGCCTGCCTCGCGCGCCCGCCGGATCTGGTCCTCCGAAATCTTGCGATCCTTGGCGACGTAGAGCTGGTACCAGCCATGCTGCGGAGCAATTTGTGCAAGATCCTCGATCGAACCTGTTCCTGTGCCTGACATGATAAAGGGGACATTGGCGGCGCGAGCCGCCTCCGCAAGCATGAGATCTGCGCCCGGGCGGAACAAGCCGGCCAATCCGGTGGGAGCGATGCCAATGGGACCGGCGTAGGTACGGCCAAAAATCGTCGTCGACTGATCGCGCGTCCGCACATCGACCATATAGCGAGGCACTAATTTGAACTGGCCGAAAGCTTGCTCGTTGCGTGCGACCCCGACCTCGTCCTCGAGGCCGCCTTCTATGAAATCGTAGGCAATTTTGGGCAGGCGGCGCTTCGCCAGCTTGCGCAAATCCTCAACATTGATGGCTCCGTCCACGACCACGGGGGTTCAGTCCTTCGCTGGTTGGCGGCAAAGAGGAAGGTGACGGATCAGTTTATAGGTCGAACCTCGGAGGATGAGAACAGCTTTGCTGCCGCAGCGCCGAGATTGGCATGCTTGGGATCGTTGCGCC
>CAWFZX010000008.1:0-112259 GCA_963820375.1 uncultured Alphaproteobacteria bacterium
TGGTGCCCAGGGGCGGAATCGAACCACCGACACCGTGATTTTCAGTCACGTGCTCTACCAACTGAGCTACCTGGGCGGCCGCGAAGACCGCGCGCCTTGCAAAGCGGCGCTGTTATAGGGGCTTGGAGTAATCGTGTCCAGCGCGTGCCGCATCGGGAACTCTGGCAACCCCGGCAACCTCTGACGTGTGCGCCGCGGCTACTGCGGCGGCCGCGCCGAGATCAGCTTCAATAGGTCCTTATCCCGGCTGATCACAGCAACGTCCCTGCACTGCGCCTTGTTGCGCTGGGTGCATTCGATTGTGACCTTATAGGGGACTTGGCCGAACTTGTAGACCGTGTATTCGGCAATGGCGCCCTCCATGCCCTCTTCGGTGCGCTCGTCAAACACGGAAACCTGCGGCTCGACGCCCACGCCTTGGCTGCTTGGGCCGTAGATGGGATAATTGGAAGGGAATTGATGCTGTACCCTTAAGTCCGCCTCGACGGTGATGGTCATGTCGCCGTAGCGATCGATGATCTGGTACCAGACCGGGTCCGCCTCATCCGTGATAATGCTGCGTGCCAGCTGCGGGCGCGCGCCAGTGGCGAAGGCATTACTGGCAGTTGCTGGCGGCGTATCGAAGGCCAGGACCGGCAGTTTCAAACGCGCCAGTTTGGCCTCATCGGGTGAGCCTGGTCCAAGCGACACCGGAGGATTGGCTGTTCGGTCCCGGACAAACGCGGCAATTTCAGGGTTCTGCCAATCTACCGGGATGCTTTTTTCCTGCGCGAACAAGGGGCTTGGCCAGAGCACGGCCAGGCCGGCCAGCGCCAACAGGCAGCTCCAGGTCTGCTGCGCAAAACGTGTCATTCTTCAACTCCGTTGGCGAGTGCGGCGCTTCACTCTTGCGCATTCACGCCTGTGCCACTGCTGTCACAATTGGGCGGCAAGACCATGGCGGTCGGACTATACTGCCCATAGCGCCTTGGTGCCAAACGATGCCGTTGCGCACATTGGGGGAGATTGTCAATGCCGGTAGCACCAGACAAGCCACGCCGTAGCCTCTGGCGGCGTCCACTGATCCTCATTCCGGTCGGCCTGATCCTGGCGCTGGCGCTCGGGCTCGTGGCCCTCGTTGTGGCCCCTCCGATCGCTTTGGTGCGCGAGCAGCTGGTGCGCGTGGTGGAGGACGCAACTGGCCGAGAGTTCAAGGTGGCGGGTGCAGTCAAACTTGCCTTCTACCCTAAACCCAGCCTCATTCTGGAGGATGTCACACTTGCCGGCCCGCCAGACGCCGCTGGCCCCGAGCTTGTGCGCGCGGAGCGCATTGCCGGCGAGGTCAATCCTCTTGCCCTCCTCAGCGGCAGGACGGAGATTTCCAGGCTGGAGATCGTTCGTCCGACCCTGACCCTTCGTCCTGAGGATCGCTCGCTTCTCGACCGCGTGTCGCAAAGCCAGTCCGGTGGCATCGGGCTAAAGGCGGATGAGCTCGTTTTCCGTCAGATCACGATTACCGACGGGTCGGTCAATTATCTCGTCAGGCAACCTAATCCAAGCTGGCGCATCGATCAGGCCTCCGCAACGTTCGCGGATACCGCTGGCAACGGCGAGACCAAAGGTAGCGGCAGCTTCAGATGGCGCGACGACAAGGTGACGTTTAGTTCGGTGCTCGCCGATGCGCGTGCCTATGCTCGCGGGGAAACATCGCCGCTTAGCGTCAAATTCGACATGAAGAACCTGGTGCTCGAATTGCAAGGCGAACTCTCCCCTAAGGACGGCCCCCAGGTTAAGGGCACTTTGCTCGCCAGCACCCATTCGATGCGCGACCTCGCGCGCTGGCTCGATGTCGATCCCGGTGCGTATGCGTTGAAGGGTCCTGCGAGTTTCACAGGAGCCATGCTCGCAAGCGCCGATCAGATCGCGCTAGCGAAGGCAGCGCTCAAGATGGACGCCGGCGACAGCATTTGGGACACCCAAATCCGCTTTGGTGAGCTACGACCTCAGGTGACCGGCAACATCGCCTGGCGGCAGCTCGACCTGCAGAAACTGCTGGGGGAAACGCCGAAGGTCCCAGCACTCGCCCTACAAGCCCGCTCCGTCGATGTGGGCACGACGCTACCGTCGGCATGGCAGGCACTGGGTGCGCAACTTGACGCGCTCAATGCCGCGCCGGGCGTGGCCCTGAGCGCACTGGCGGCGCCATCTTCAGCGCCGACCGATCGCAGCTCGTGGAGCGTGGAGACGCTCGACCTTGATGCCCTGACCACGGTGAACCTGAACCTGACAACGGCGGCGGACCTCGTCACGCATGGGTCAGTGCAGATGCAAGATGCACGAGCGGACATCCTCCTTCACGACGGCCGCCTCACCTATACCCTTAAGCAGATCGGCATCGACAAGGGTCGCGCGACCGGCCGGGTAGACGTCGATGCGACCAGCAAGCCGGCTAAGGTCGCCCTCAGTCTCAGCGCAAGTGACGTGCCGACCGAGAAAGTTCTCGCCCAGCTGGTCAACAACGCGGTCCTCACTGGCGCCGCGAAGCTCGATCTTGTGGTGGCGGGCCAGGGGCGCAATGCGCAAGAGGTCCTCAAAACCCTCGATGGCAAGGTCGACATGACCATCGAGAAGGGCCGTCTCATCGGCTTTAATCTCCGCCGGGCGCTGCTCGAGTGGTGGCGAAGTTGGTCCTATGATCCTGCGCAACGAACAAGTTTCGATAAGATCACGGGCAACTACGGCATCAGGGACGGTGTCGTGCGCACCATCAAAGATCTGTCCCTGATCGGCCCAGAAATAGAGATCACTTCGAGCGGGACAGTGACCTTGCCCTCGCAAACCCTCGATCAAAAGGTGCGCCTAAAGGCTTTTCCCCCGCCGCAGCATCTGGCTGTGCCGCTGCGGGTCGGTGGGAGCTGGGAACGCCCATCGATCTCCTGGGACTGGCTGTCCGTTTTCTCGGATCCATCGATTTCCGCGGCACCGACCAGCGTGACCACTTCACCGGAGCCCGTGCCGGCAGAAGTGAAGGCGAGGATTGAGCAGACCCTGAACGGCCCGAATGCGGACCGGCTTCCACCACAGGTACGCGAGATGCTGCAGGCGTTGGCCAGCCAATAACGAAGCCGGTCCGCGGCACGCACACGGCAGCCTCGATCCGGCCACCGGAGCACCCATGCCTCCTGCTTTACGAGACCCGGATCAGATCGCGCTGTTCGCGACGCTCCCAGGCGAGCGCTGTCTCAATCATGTCGGCGAGGTCGTACAGGGCATGCCAGCCGAGCGTCTTGCGGATTGCTGACGCATCGGCGACCAGAGCCGCAGGGTCGCCCGGTCGACGAGCAACGGCTTCGACGTCCAGTTTTCGTCCATGGGCCCGCTCGACAGCGGCTATTACCTCCAGAACCGAATAACCCTTGCCGTTGCCACAATTGAAGCAAGCGTTGCGGCCGGATCGGCGTAAGAATTCGTAGGTCGCAACGTGCGCGAGGGCCAGATCCGACACGTGGATAAAATCGCGCACGCAGGTGCCGTCGGGGGTGTCGTAGTCGGTCCCGTAAATGCGCAAGCTGTCGCGCTTGCCCGTGGCGACCTCGCAGGCGACCTTGACAAGGTGCGTGGCGTTCGGCGTGCTCTGCCCTGTTCGCCCGTTAGGGTCGGACCCTGCCACATTGAAGTAGCGCAAAATTCCGTAATTCAGGCCTGAAGCGGCGGAAAAGTCCCGGACCATGCGCTCCACGAACAGCTTCGACCAGCCGTAAGGGTTGATTGGGTTGAGCAGCGACGCTTCCGAAACCAGCGTGCCGTTGGCCGGAATGCCGTAGACCGCCGCAGAGGAGGAGAATAGGAAGCGCTTGACGCCCCGTGTGATCAGGAAATCGATCAGTTCAAGGCTGCGATAAGCGTTGTTGCGGTAGTATTTTGCGGGATCTCCTACGGATTCCGACACTATCACCGAGCCGGCAAAGTGCAGCACCCCATCGATCCGATGGTGTCGGATCACCGCGTCGAGTAAGTCCCGGTCGGCAATGTCGCCTTTGTATAGCTGCGCTGCAGGGGCCAGGTTTTCCCGTACGCCCGTCGAGAGGTCATCCACGACCACGACCTTGTAGCCCGCCTCGAGGAAACTGTAGACGGCATGACTGCCGATGTAGCCGGCGCCGCCGGTGATCAGCACAGTCAGCATAGCGGCAAAGCCCTTAGAGGCATTCCAAGCATCGGTGCGTTCCAAACCACGGCGGCACTTTCTCTATCACGGACACACCGCAACTCCCTTGCGGGATGGATTGATGCCTCGATTAATGGTTACCAGTAATGCCGCGGGCTGTCGTGTTGAGTTGCCAGGGGGTGCTTATGGCCGCGTTTGCATGGATTCGCCGTCTCATTGTCTCCATTGGGATCGGTACCACCAGCTACGCCTTGATGCTCGGCATCATGGTGTTGTCCGTAGTTTACGACCGCGAGCTGGAGCCGGTGATTACCTACGCCTTCGACCTCGGCCGCAGCATCGTTGCGGCATTCGATTGGCTGGTGTCAGGCAGCCACTGGGGACAAGTTGCCATCAACCATCTGCGCGAACGCGTAAACATGACGCATGTCGTGCTTTCGATCCCGGCGATCGTCATTGCAACGATCATTGTCGGCATCCCGTTCAACCGGCTGCTCGGCGGAACGCGCACAGCCCTGCAGCGGATCACCATCGCCTTGGTCAGCATTCCCGCCACGGTTGTGCTCGCCGTCGTCTTGTTCACGTTCAACGCGTTGATGCCAGCGGTCTATGCGGAGCTGCTGCGCTTTGCCGATTGGGTCTGGCAGGCCTCGCTCAATGCGCTGAGCGCTTCCGGAGACAACCTGCCGGGAGCGCGAAAGCTCACCAATGCCGCTCGGCAAGGCTTTTCCGGGCATCATTACGTGATTATGGCGTTGTGCAGCATGCTGGCTTCCTTCCTGGTCAATGCCGTTTTCGTGTCATTCTCGAGGTCCCGTTCCGAACGATAAGCCACTGGCATGGCCGCCATCGCCGCGAGCCAGTGTGACTTGCAGAGGCCGTGGCAAATCGACAACGCAAGGTGCGTTTGCTTGAAGGACGGTCAAGGATTTGATACCCAAACTGCGCGAATACACATATCGCTCGGGAATCACAACATTTTTGTGGTTATTGGATACCAGCGAAAAGCAGAGGGCAGCACATGAAGCGCATCGAATTGAGCATCCCCCGGGTTGCTCCAGCCAAGGCAAAGGCCAAAGTGGAAACGGTCACACTCCGGCACCTTGCTACGGCACTCTCAGAGGCACACGCCGTGAAAAAAGCCGAGGTCAACGCCTTGCTCGTGCAGATGGTGGAAGACATCACCAAGCACTTGAAAAAGGGCAAGCGAATTCGCTTGAACGGCCTCGGCATCCTGCAGGTCCGCAAGCGCCCCGCGCGCATGGGGCGCAACCCCGCCACCGGCGAGGCGATCAAAATCAAGGCCAGCAAAAAGATCGCTTTCCGCGCGGCTAAGGATCTAAAGCAAGCGATCTGACGCACCGACGCGGGAATACGTCTCGGCCCCACCGCGCGTGGGGCTTTTTTTTGCTAGTCGCTCGGCGGTGCCGTCCTTGCCGCAAAGCGTTGCGCCGTCCTCGCCCGAGCTTTGGCCGCTTCCGCCTCGCGATCGCGCGGTGGCGCGTGCGTAACCAGCGAATGAAGCAGTCGGTGGGCGACCTCCGTCACTTGCTCGACGGCAAGATTGAAGGCCGGTGCGTTGGTCTTGGATGGCCGCGCGAAACCAGAGAGCTTGCGCACGAACTGAAGCGATGCGGCTCTGATCTCGTCGTCAGAGGCAGGCGGCTTGAAGTTATGCAAGGTCTTGATGCTGCGACACATGCACGGCTCCCATTTGGCAATTCTAGTCCACCAGTAAACGCCCGGCGATGGTCAACTCGCCGTCCTTGCTTGGGCGCACGATCACCATCTCCCCCTGAGCTGGGTTGATGCCGATCAACGCCGCAATAACGATTCCGTGCGTGACGAACAGCACCCGCGAACTAGGGTTTAGTTTGCTGAGATAAGCTTTGAGAGCGGCGACCTGCGGCGCCCTGTGCTCCTGCCGTCCGACAAGATTGCTCAGGGCCTGCCAGTCTTCGCCCGGTTTGCCGGTAACAAGCTCGGCGGTCTCGCGACAACGACACCAAGGGCTGGTCAGCACCTCATCGAACACCACGTCGTGGTGCGCAAGCGCAGCGCCAGTGCGGCGGGCCTGGGCGCGTCCCGCCTCGCTCAGATTGCGCTGGGTCGCGCAATCATCGAGACGAAATCCCGCCGGGTCACCGAAACCGCCGGGCGCATCCGCGTGACGCATGAACACGGCATGCCCCGGCTCTTTAAGCGTGACCCAAGGGTCGGCTTGACCCTGAGCGTCGCCGACGCTGCCCAGCAACGCCGCGGCCACGCACAAGACCACGCCAAAAACCTGCAGCAGGAGCGGTGATTGGTTCAGCCTCAATTGTGATCCTCTGGCAGGATCGGCAGCGGAAAAAATTCGATGCCCTCCTCGCTCAAGGCCTTGGCTTCATCGGCAGTGGCCTCGCCGTGGATGCCCCGCGCCGGCGCTTCTTCGTAGTGGATCTTACGCGCTTCGTCGGAGAAGCGAGGCCCGACGTACTCCGACTTGGCCTCGATCTCGGCCCTGAGCTTGCGCATCGCGGCCATCAGTTCGCCATGCGCGGCTAGCCGGTGTGTTTCGGGCTTGGCCGCTTCCCGGGCCCTGCCCGCTTCCTTTGCTTGGCTCCCTTTGGCAGCGGAGCGCGTGCCCACCTTGGGTGTCATCAACGCCTTGGAAACCTGGGTGCTGCCGCACTTTGCGCAAGAGAGCTGCTTGCTCTTAGCCTGCCTGTCGTAAGCGGCGCTGTTGGCGAACCAAGCGTCGAATTCGTGGCCCTTTTTGCATTTGAGGCGATAGCGGATCATGAGCTTTACTTCGTCTCCGCCACCGGTAAAGAAGCCAGCTGGAACGGTCGATCATGCTGCAGCGAGGGAATGCGCTGGCGTGCTTCCAATACCTCGGCACAGTTAAGATCGGCAACAATGACAGAAGTATGAACGCCGCCTTCAGCCAGGATCTCGCCCCACGGCGAAACAATCAGGCTGTGCCCGAACGTCTCCCGACCGCTCTCGTGCTTGCCCGCCTGCGCGGCGGCGAGGACGAAGCAGCCAGTTTCGATGGCACGCGCGCGGATCAGCACATGCCAATGGGCCTCACCGGTGGGTCTGGTGAAGGCCGACGGAATCGCCAAAAAGTCGGCGCCCGCCTTGGCTAGCGCGCGGTAAAGTTGCGGAAAACGCAGGTCATAGCAGACCGTCAGCCCCAGCATGCCCCACGGCAATTTTGCGAGGACGGCCTGGCTGCCGGCTTCATAGTTCTTCGACTCGCGATAGGTCTCACCGTTGGGCAGCGCCACGTCGAACATGTGTATTTTGTCGAAACGAGCGACGACGTCTCCGTTCGGCGCGAACAGGAAGGAGCGATTGGCAATCTTGCTGTTATCAAGCAGGATCGGCAGCGAGCCGATGTGCAGCCAGATCTTGAGCTCGAGTGCCAGCTCGGCGAAGAAGTTGACAGCGCGGTTGCCGTGCTCGGCATGCACCGAGGCAAACAGGCGCGCACGCTCCATCTCCATCAGGCTAGTGATCTCGGGTGTTTGGACATAGTGGGCGCCCTGTGCAACGGCCTCGCGGATCTGCGTCCCCGCGTCGCGCAGATTCCTTTCCACATCGCGCCCCGTGCACATCTGCACCAGGCCCGCGCGGAATTTATGTGTTGCCAGCGTCGACATCGAGCCGCCGATCTCCCAGTCACCCGAGCCCAGTGTAAGGCTTGGGCCGCTGGCCGCAAAGTCCACCGATTGAGCTTGGGCAACCGGTTAAGGCCACGGATGGGGTGGGCAAGGGGTGTGCACAGGCCGCTCGCGGCCCCGGGTCCCTGGAGGATGTCTGATCTGGCGCTGGCTTCCAGGCCGGGGGAATTTCGGCTGCGGGTTGCGCGGCTAAAGGTTGCAGGGGCCAACGCCACCGTGCTGGCACAGGCCAGCGCCCCATCAGCTTGAGCTTGGCGAGGGTGCCTCGGCGTCCCCCCAGAGCACCGCGAAGGACCTGCGGGCCGCCGAGCCTGCAACCCATTTTCTTCCCGCGCCGCCGCGCGCGGGCTCGACCAGAGGCATTATGGCTTTTGCCGGGTTCACCGGCCCGGCGCGCCGGTCGCCCGGGCACCCTTGGCCCGGAGCGACGCGTTGGACCGGGGGCCACCTGAAAAGCGCCAAGTCCATGCGCGCCCGGCGCGAACCGACGCTCAGGCTGTACTCCCCAGGATCTCAGGCGCAAGCCAGCCCGTGCATTGAACCGGTCGGCGTTCCCGACTAGCCTTGCGAAGTGGGCGAGGATCCCGACATTTTTGATCGCGCGCTTTTGCGGCGGCGGCGCAACCG
This sequence comes from uncultured Alphaproteobacteria bacterium, assembly GCA_963820375.1. Taxonomy (GTDB): domain Bacteria; phylum Pseudomonadota; class Alphaproteobacteria; order Rhizobiales; family Hyphomicrobiaceae; genus AWTP1-13. Next base: position 8,446 of record CAWFZX010000008.1, read on the forward strand.
AACCGCTGCCGGGCTTAACCAGCACGACTTCCTGATTGCCGGCGTGGCCAAGGACCTCCTCGAACGCCTGACCATCGTGCGGCGCCGCTTCCCGGTGGTTGTGGATTTGGGCGCCCACCATGGCCTCCTCGGTGCGCAGCTGCGCTCACTTGCAGGCGTCGAGATGGTCATCGCGGTGGAACCGGTCGAAGGCCTCATCCGGCAGTGTCGCGGCTTGCGGGTACAAGCCGATGCGGAAGCCCTGCCGTTTCGCAGCCAGTCGCTCGACCTCGTGGTGTCAGCTCTGGCGCTGCAGCTCGTCAACGACTTGCCCGGCACGCTAGCGCAGGTCCGGCAGGCCCTGCGGCCGGATGGACTGCTGCTGGCGGCGATGTTGGCTGGCAACACGCTGCACGAGTTGCGAACGGCGCTCTACCTTGCTGAGGAGGAAGTCGAAGGCGGTGCCAGTCCCCGTGTTGCTCCGTTCGCGGATATAAGACAGCTGGGCTCTCTTCTGGTACGAGCCGGTTTCACGCTGCCGGTGGCGGATACCCAGACCTTGACCGTCACCTATCCCAACGCACTGGCGCTCATGCGCGAGCTGCGAGCCACGGGCGTGGCCAACAGCCTGCGAGCACGCCGGCGCAAGCCGCTCCGTCGCGAAACGCTCGCCCGTGCCCTGCAGCACTACGCCGACCGCTTTGGCTTGCCCGGCGGACGCGTGCCCGCCACGTTCGAGATCGTCACGTTGACGGGCTGGGCACCGCACCACACGCAACAGCAGCCGTTGCGGCCAGGATCAGCGACAGCGCGCCTGGCCGAAGTTCTTGCGCCGGCGGCAGCACCGACCGGCCGCCCAGGCCCGGATGAGACGGCAGCTTGACTTAGGGCGAACGCTCTTTCATCGCATCTGTGATCTTGTTGCTGGTGCTGCTCCAGCTGCTGCTGTTGCCCGCACCGAGCGCCTTTAGTCCGGCGAGCATACCCACCGCCACCAGCACGGCGATCAAGCCGTACTCGACGGATGTCGCGCCACGCCGGTCGCGTGCGAAACGGGCCAAGGCACCGTCCTTGCGCCGCCAACCCTCAACGACCGTCATGGCCAAGCTCTCCACATCCCACGCCTCGGTGCTGCCAATGCTCACAGCAGATCCCGAAGCATTGCCCGCAACGGCTCATCCGCCGGCGGCATTGCATAATCACCAAGTCGCCTCGCGCGAACCCAGGCAAGTTCTTGTCCTTGCTGCGCTTTCACCACCCCCTCCCACTTGCGACACAAGTAAAGAGGCATCAAGAGGTGAAACGCCTCGTAGCTGTGACTGGCAAAGGTGAAGGGTGCGAGGCACTTCGGTGCTACCCTGATCCCGAGCTCCTCCTCGAGCTCCCGGATGAGGGCCGCATCGGGTGTCTCACCCGGCTCAACCTTGCCGCCCGGGAACTCCCAGAGTCCCGCAAGCGGCCGTCCCAAGGGACGCTTGGCCAGTAGCACACGCCCATCGGCGTCGATCAGCGCGCAGGCAACGACAAGCAGAATGTCCAAGCCCATGCTTATGCTCCAGCCTAAGGGGGAGACATTAACACTTCGCCAGACCGACAGGTTAAGGATTGGCGAATGCAACCGCCAAATCGAGTTCGGTCAGGTGCGAGCAGCGCCGGCGCAACCACAGCCGACAAGCGACGGCGCCTTGCGCCCGCAAACGCGCTAGCTGCGATAGTCGGCGTTGATGGCGATATAGTCGTGCGTCAGGTCACAGGTCCAGACCGTGGCCCGTGAGCTGCCGACACCGACGTCCGCGCCGATAAAAATCTCGCGCCCCTTCATGTAGTCGGCCACCGCCTGCTCGTCGTACTCCGGCGTGCGCTGCCCGTTGCGGGCAACCTCGTGCGGACCAAACCAAATCGAGAGCTTATCGCGATCCGCGGCCTCGCCGGACTTGCCGATGGCCATGACGACGCGGCCCCAATTGGGATCTTCGCCAAAAATGGCAGCCTTCAAGATTGGTGAGTTGGCACACGCCAACGCGATCCGACGCGCGGCTTCCCAGGTCTCTGCCCCGCCGATTTCGATGGTGACGAATTTGGACAGGCCTTCCCCGTCGCGGGCGACCTGAATGGCAAGATCACGCAACAGGTCATGCAGGGCGGCCTCGAATGCGGCCAGGTGTCGGTCGCCCGCATCCGCCACGGCTGGCTGACCGCGCTTTGCCGCTGCCCCCGTCGCGAACAGCAGGCAGGTGTCGCTGGTCGAGGTGTCTCCATCAATCGTCATGCAATTAAATGTTGTGCGCACGTGCGTTGCCAACAGGCTTTGCAGGATCGCCTGCGGGATTGCTGCATCGGTGAAGATGAAGCACAGCATGGTCGCCATATCGGGAGCGATCATGCCGGCGCCCTTGCAGAACCCATTGATGCTGATCGGCACTCCCGCAATTTCGGTCGATCGCGTGGCAAGCTTGGGATAGGTATCGGTGGTCATGATCGCGCGCGCGCCGATTTCGAACGCATCGGCCGACGCCGACCGAACGAGACCCGCCAAAAGGTGCGCGAACTTATGCACATCGAGCGGCTCACCGATCACTCCGGTGGACGCCAGATAGACCTCATTGGCTGCGCACCCGACCGCCTGGCCGGTAGCCTCTGCGGTGATGCGGACGGCCTCGGCGCCTTTCTTGCCGGTAAAGGCGTTGGCATTGCCGGAATTGACGACGAGTGCGCGCGCGCGGCCGTGTTGAAGATTGTCGCGGCACCAAAGTACCGGAGCCGAGCAGGTCTTGGAGCGGGTGAGCACCCCGGCTGCAGACGTGCCCGGATCCAGCACCGCAACCATCAAATCGGTACGGTCCTTATAGCGGATCCCGGCCTCACAGGCCGCCAGCCGGACGCCTTCCACAACAGGAAGGACCGGCAGCCGGCTCGGCGCAAACGGTGACGCCTTGGCTGCGATCTTTGCCATCACCCATCTCCAACAGTGCCCGGCCAGAGGCGCGACCAGCCGCTACTGTTTTGGCAGGGACGGCATGCGATCGCTTTCGACCGACTTCTTAATCTCCGGGTCGATGTACTCGATCTTGGCCTTACCGCGCAATTCACCGGCGATCTGCTGCGCTTTTTGATGGATCATGGATGCCCGCACGCGATCCTTGACATCCTCAAATGAGGGTGCGCTTCGCTGACGCCGCTCATCGACCTTGACGATGTGCCAGCCGAACTGAGTCTCGAAGGGCTCACCAACTTCACCGGTCTTGAGCCTAAAGGCAGCCTCCTCAAATTGCGGCACCATCTGCCCGCGTGAGAAGAATCCAAGTTCGCCGCCCTGATCCTTCGAGCCGGGGTCCTTGGAGTGCTCCCTGGCCAGGGCGGCAAAATCCGCGCCATGCAGAATTTTCTGGAACAGTTCGCGCGCTTTGTCCTTGCCCTCAACCAAAATGTGGCGCGCGCGCACTTCGTCCTCCGGCTTCAAGGCGCCAACTTGCTGGTCGTAAAACCTTTTGGTTTCCGCATCGTTGACCGTATCCTTGACGCTCTTGTCGAAATAGACGTCGCGCAACGCCCGCCTGCGCCAGTACTGCATGCGTTCATCGAAGCCGGTACCGGTGCTCAGCCTCTGCTTCTCGGCGGCATCGGCAAAGAGCTGGTTCTCGATCAGAAATTCCAGCAGAACGCGGCGCTTGGTGCCATCCGGCAAACTGCCAAGGTCACTGCCGATCTCGGTCTCGGCAAGCCGCATGTCTGCCTCGGTTATGGTCTTGCCGTCGACCCTGGCAACAACCCCATCTTGTGCCCGAACCGCCAATCCACCGCAAACGATTAGCGCGACGACGCCAGCCGTTGCCAAGCGATGTGTCACAGTCACGTGATGGTCCTCGAATTGTGAAGGGATTTTTCTTGGCCGAAGCCATGTCGATGCATAGCCGAGCTGGCGCCGATAGCAAATTACGTTTGCGTCATGGACAAAGTGTGGCCGGGGCCGTTTGTTCCAACGACCAATCTGGCGGCCGCTCAAGGCATCAGTTCGTTGACAAGGGGTAGAGGGCTCCTTATCTGGAAGAGGCCCGGCGGGACCGGCTCTTGGCAGGCGCTTTTTCGCGCGGGTTCATGCTCCCCCTGCAGTGAGATAACGCTAGCAAGACCCGGCGCAGGTCCGGCTTTTGCAGCGCGGCCAGCGTATCGTGTTGGCTCGGTCCGGCTCGGCCGCCTGCTGAGGCTCGGCGCTTGATGTGAGGAACCTTTTGCATGCTGTCTATCGGCACTTTTGCTGCCAAGGTGTTCGGCAGCTCCAACGACCGCAAAGTCAAGTCCTACCGACCCCGGGTCGCGGCCATTAACGCACTCGAGCCGGATATGCTGCGACTATCCGATACCGAGCTCAGGGCTCGAACCGAGCTGTTGCGCAAACAGTTGGCCGAAGGCACTGCGCTCGATGACCTGCTGGTGCCGGCGTTTGCGACCGTGCGCGAAGCTGCCAAGCGGACCTTGGGGCAGCGTCACTTTGATGTGCAGCTGATCGGCGGCATGGTGCTGCATCAGGGCAAGATTTCCGAGATGAAGACCGGTGAAGGCAAGACCCTGGTCGCTACGCTGCCCGTCTATCTCAATGCGCTCACCGGCCGCGGCGTCCATGTCGTCACGGTCAACGACTACCTTGCCAAACGCGACGCCGAGTGGATGGGTGCCATCTACCGGTTTCTCGGTCTCAGCGTCGGCTGCATCGTGCACGAACTTGACGACGAGCAAAGACGCGCGGAGTACGCCTGCGATGTAACCTACGGCACCAACAACGAGCTGGGCTTCGATTACCTGCGCGACAACATGAAGATGCAGGCGCAGGAAATGGTGCAACGCGGGCACTATTTTTCGATCGTCGACGAGGTTGATTCAATCCTGATCGACGAAGCGCGCACCCCATTGATCATCTCTGGTCCGGTCGAAGACCGGGCCGAACTGTACAATGCGCTCGACGTGCTGGTGAAACGGCTGGTTGTGGACCACAGCAAGATTGTCAAAGATCTCACCAACAGCAACGGCAAGGAGCAACTCAAGGAGTTGCTGAAGACGCAGGGCTATTTCGAACTCGATGAGAAACAGCGTCAAGTGGCGTTCACCGAAACCGGCAACGAACGCATCGAGCAAATGCTCAGGGAGGAGGACCTGCTCAAGGGCGAGTCGCTCTACGACATCGAGAACGTGACCGTCGTGCATCACGCCAACCAGGCGCTCAAGGCCAATTCGCTGTTCCAACGCGATCGCGATTATATCGTCAAGGCTGGGCAAGTGATTCTGATCGACGAATTTACTGGTCGCATGATGCAAGGCCGCCGGTTTTCGGAGGGCCTGCATCAGGCACTCGAGGCGAAGGAACACGTCGAGATTCAGCCGGAAAACCAGACGCTCGCTTCGATCACCTTTCAAAACTATTTCCGTCTCTACCAGAAGCTCGCCGGCATGACCGGTACGGCGGTCACCGAGGCCAATGAATTCATGGACATCTACGGCCTGGATGTCATCGAGGTGCCGACCAATATGCCGATCGCGCGCGCCGACGAGCACGACGAGGTGTATCGGACGGTCAAGGAGAAATCGCGCGCAATCGTAGCGGAGATCGCCGATTGCCGGCGCCGCGGACAGCCCGTGCTGGTTGGCACGACCTCGATCGAAAAGTCCGAACAATTGTCCGCGCTCTTGAAGGATCATAAGTACGTGCGCGAGCTCGGTCAGTATCTCAAGAAACAGGCCGATGGCTTGAAAGAGGGCAAGGAGGACGAGCTCAAGGCCGAACTCAATGAGGTCGGGGCCTATCTGGCAGGCCTAGGCAGCAAGAACAGTGTCGGCGATCCCATCCCGCACCAGGTGCTGAACGCGCGCTATCACGAGCAGGAAGCCCACATTATTGCCCAGGCCGGCGTGCCCGGTACGGTGACCATTGCCACCAACATGGCTGGCCGCGGCACCGATATCCAGCTCGGCGGCAATCCAGATTACCGCCTGCGGGACTGGATCAACGAGACGAGCACCAATGGCCAGGAGCCGACGCCCGAAGAGACCAGTCGGGAGCGCGAGAAGATCCAGGCCGATGTCGCCGAGAAGAAACGCCAGGCGCTCGCTGCCGGTGGTCTGTATGTGATCGGTACGGAGCGGCACGAGAGCCGCCGCATCGACAATCAGCTGCGCGGTCGCTCGGGTCGGCAGGGCGACCCCGGCCGCTCTAAGTTCTATCTTTCCCTCGAAGACGACCTCATGCGTATCTTCGGGTCTGATCGCATGGACGGCATGCTGCAGAAGCTCGGGCTGCAGGAAGGCGAGGCGATTACGCACCCATGGATCAACAAGGCCCTGGAGAAGGCGCAGCAGAAGGTCGAAGCGCGCAACTTCGATGCACGCAAGTATGTGCTCAAGTACGACGACGTCATGAATGATCAACGTAAGGTCATTTTTGATCAGCGCATCGATATTATGGGGCACGACGATGTTAGCGAGACGATCGTCGATTTGCGGCATCAGGTGGTGCGCGAGATGGTCACCAAGAACATTCCGCAGAATGCCTATGCCGAGCAGTGGAATACCGAAGAGATCAAAGCGGAAATGAAGCGCATTTTCGGCCTCGAACTTGCAGTCGAGCAGTGGGCGGCCGAGGAAGGCATTGCCGATGAGGAGATCAGCGAGCGGTTGCTCAAGGAGGTCGACGATAAGGCGCGGACCAAAGAGGCCGAGTTCGGCGCAGAGACCATGCGACAGATCGAGAAGATGGTGCTGCTGCAAACCCTCGACCACCTGTGGCGCGAACACCTCATAACGCTGGAGCACCTGCGCCAGGTCATCGGCTTTCGCAGTTACGGCCAACGCGACCCCCTTAACGAGTATAAGTCGGAAGGTTTCCACCTCTTTGAAACCATGCTTACGAACCTACGCGAGGCCGTTACCGGCCAACTCATGCATATCCAGGGGGTGCCGGAAGAAGAGCCCGCCGTGCTGGAACCGGTGGAACTGCCGCCGATGCGAGCTCAGCATATCGATCCTTTTACCGGCGAGGACGAACTGGCAATGGCCGAGGCGGCGCTGGCCGCCGAGGTCCATCCTGGCATTCGCGACGAGCGGCGAACGCCCCTTCACACACGCAAGAAGGGAAGCGAGCTCAATCCCAAGAATCCCGCCACCTGGGGCAAGGTGGCTCGCAACGCGCCTTGTCCCTGCGGTTCGGGCAAAAAATATAAGCATTGTCACGGAAAGCACGACTGAGAGCGTGCGTATTGCCACATTTGGGTGCGCAAAAGCATCATGATGCAAGGTGCACGACATCGCTCGGGCGGCGCCAACTCGACAAAACCGCTGGCGGGCATGTAATAGTGCATTGATTTTCGATTTGGCCGGGGCTGCTACGGGGGCTCTTGCGGAATGCTGTGGTGTTCTTGCGGGATGCTGTGGTGTTGATGCCGTGAAGGTTCTGGGAGTCGTCGCGAAAACCCATGACAGCGGCATCGCCCTATTGCGAGACGGCGTGCCGGAGCTGATCTTTGAGGAAGAGCGCTTCAATCGGACCAAGAAGACCAAGAAATTTCCCAAGCACAGCCTCGCCGCCGCACGCGCTGACTTCGCGCTCAACATCGCCGATGTCGATGTCATCACGACGCCGTGGGATGTGCGTCAGCTACGCAAAACGGCCGTCGAGCTGCTGGCGCGCCGTTTTCCGCTAAGTCTCAGCCTGCTGCTGCCGAGCACGCATGCCTCGCAGCAGAACCAGATCATGGTCCTCAATTTCTACTTGCGGCGCGAGCTGCGAAAGAGTTTCGCCGTGGCCACGCTGCCGCCGATCGTCAACGTCGGCCACCATGACTCCCACGCCGCGGTGTTTTTCGTGTCCCCTTTTGAGAAAGCGCTCGTGCTCGTCATGGACGGCTACGGGGACGACAGTTCGAGCAGTGCTTATCTTGGCCATGGCAATCGGCTGGAGCGCACGTGGTCGACCGGAATTATGAATTCGGTCGGCCTGGTCTACACTTTCGTCACCCAACACCTGGGCTTTGCGGGCTTCGGCGATGAAGGCAAGGTGATGGCGCTGGCCGCATTCGGCTCCGACACTTATGTGCAAAGATTTCGTGACGTGATTCGGCCGACGCCCGACGGTGGCTATGCCGTCGATATGAGCTATTTCAGCTACGACAAGTTTGGCCAGCTACGGCCTTTCAGCCGCAAATTCATTGAGACATTTGGGCAAGCCCGCAGCGCGGACGAACCGCTCACCGACCAGCACCGCGATCTTGCCTTTGCCCTACAGACCATCACCGAGGAGGTGGTCCTGCATCGCGTGCGCACTTTGCTGAAACAGTTTCCAGTACGCGATCTGTGCATGACCGGTGGCGTCGCACTCAATTGCGTCGCCAATGCCAAAGTCTTGGAGGAAACCGATGTCCGCCGCGTCTGGGTGCCGCCGTGCGCCTCCGACACCGGAGCTCCGTTCGGCAGCGCGTTGTGGCATACGCACCAGACACTTGGGCTTCCGCGCCGTTTCGAGCTGACGCATCCTTACTACGGCCGCGCCTACGACAATGACGATATTGCCCGGGCGCTCGAGGCGGAAGGCCTGCACTATCACCGACTGTCCCAGGCGCAACTGCTGCGGCGCGTTGCCCAGGATCTTTCGGATGGCAAGATCGTGGGATGGTTCCAAGGTCGCTTCGAGATGGGCCCACGTGCGCTCGGCAATCGCTCCATTCTGGCCGATCCGCGCCGCGCGGAAATGCGCGATGAACTCAATGACCGCGTCAAGAAGCGCGAGCCATTTAGGCCATTTGCGCCTGTGGTCCTGGCCGAAAGGGCCGCGGAATACTTCGAGGTCGGCCAGGCCGACCCGTTCATGACCCTGGCGCCGCGTGTACGCGCCGACAAGCAAAGCGTCATTCCTGCCGCCGTTCACATCGACGGTACTGGCCGCATCCAAACCATCGATCGCACGGCCAACCCACGCTATTATGGCTTGATCGAGGAATTCGCGCGTCTCACCGGCGTGCCGGTGTTGCTCAATACCAGCTTCAATCGCAAGGAACCGATCGTCGCCTCGCCGAAGGACGCCATCGCCTGTTACATGCTGAGTGGCATCGACGTGCTGGTGCTTAATGATTTTTATACGACCGATCGCAAACGCACCGGCGGCGAGAGCTATAGGGTGGAAGCGGCAGCGCCCCAATCGGCAGCCGCAACTGTGACCGCACCCGCCTCGCGGGCTTAAGTTGGGCGCCGGCGTCGCCGCGGCACTGGCGGCCGTTGACAGAGCGACCGGCGGACGAGCAAAGTTCGGCACCCAGCATCGCTCAAGCCATGGAAAGCCCGCGTGCAATGGTCCAACTGACGCTGCCCCGCAACTCCAAGATCAGAACTGGTAAGACCTGGAACCAGCCGCAAAGCGAGGGTGCGTGGAAGGAATTTCGCATCTACCGCTGGAATCCGGACGACGGACTCAATCCGCAATTGGATACCTATTGGATCGACTGCAAAAACTGCGGGCCGATGGTGCTCGATGCTCTGATCAAGATCAAAAACGAGATCGACCCGACCCTGACTTTCCGGCGCTCCTGCCGCGAAGGCATCTGCGGGTCGTGCTCAATGAACATTGCCGGCACCAATACGTTGGCCTGCCTCAAGGCGATCGACGACGTGCGCGGGGCGGTGAAAATCTACCCACTGCCACACATGAGTGTGGTGAAGGATCTCGTCCCCGACATGACCAATTTTTATGCGCAGCTGCAATCCATCGAGCCGTGGCTGAAGACCGCGACACCGACCCCACCAAAGGAGTGGCGGCAGGGACGCGAGGACCGCGAGAAGCTCGATGGCCTCTACGAGTGCATCCTGTGCGCTTGTTGCTCCACCTCCTGCCCCAGTTACTGGTGGAACCAGGAACGCTACCTTGGCCCGGCGGCCCTGCTGCAGGCCTATCGGTGGGTCGTCGACAGCCGTGACGAGGCAACCGGGGAGCGGCTGGACCATTTAGAAGATCCCTTCCGACTTTACCGGTGTCACACGATCATGAATTGTACCAAAGCCTGCCCCAAGAACCTTAATCCGGCAAAGGCCATAGCTGAGCTGAAAAAGCTGATGGTGGAGCGTCGGGTCTGATAATCAACAGTCACGGTGAACTTAGATGCTAGATCACGTTGGTATTCCCGTTTCCGACTTCATGCGCTCCAAGGGCTTCTACTTGAAGGTTCTTACAGCGCTGGGATATGACCTCGTGCTCGAAGTCGCCTCCGAAGAGACGGGCGGCCATAGCCACGCCGGGTTCGGGGCGGGAGCCAAGCCGCAATTCTGGATCGGCACCGGCAAACCGGCGCGGGGTCAGGTGCATTTTGCCTTCACCGCAAAGGACCGGGGCGCCGTGCGGGCCTTCCATCGAGCCGCACTGGAAGCCGGCGGCAAGGACAACGGTGCACCGGGGCTGCGACCGCACTATCATAACAACTACTATGGCGCATTTGTCCTCGATCCGGATGGCCACAATATCGAGGCGGTCTGTCACCTGCCCGAGTGAGGCGATAGCAGGTCCAAAAAATCGGAGGCCGGAGGATGCCTCCGGCCTCGAATTTGTCGAATCTTGCTCAGGAAGGATCAGACCCGCCGCTTTGCCCCGGCTGCCCGGCCAAGGCCGCGTGGGTTATTAAATCCCCCCAGAACCATTTACCGGCGCACCTTGCGCTTCTTCGCCGCCGGCTTCTTGGCGGTCTTTTTCTTCGCTTTTGCCTTCGCCTTCACTGCTGCCTTAGCCATTGCAAAGTCCCTCTCTTTATTGCGTTCGAATCAGTTCGAACATCATCATGATGAGCAAATTCAGATAATTTGTTGATGGAAAATAGGATTTTAGCCCTTGCTTTACCGGCTTTTGCCGTCTTTCTGTTGCAGTAAGTCCACATTTTCGGGATTTTCTACCGCATTGCTGAAGGTCTCCATTGACGAATATCACCTGCGGCATCGGCGGAATGCCGGAAGATAATGCTTCAGCTGCCGAAATGTTTGTTTGCTACTGACCTTGCGAAAGACTGATCGCGGAGCCTGAAAACATTTTCGACCGGGTCGCCGTCGGGCGACCCGGTCGAAAAATAAAATGCTTTGCGCTGGCTCTCTATTTAGGCTGCTTTACGCCGCGCTGGCGCCTTTCGCCGGGCCGAGCGTGCCGTTGCGCGCTTGCGCCGGGCGCTGCCGGCCCGCTTGGTGGCCGTTCGCTTCAACTTCGCTTTGCGTGCCGGTTTGGCCTTGCGTCTGCTCTTGCTAATCTTCGCCATGTGACCTTCTCTCTCTTTCTCACGTCGCTGTAATGTCTGCCCAATTTCGAATCGCTACTACTAGGTCATAAGCAATGAATGCCAATCATTAACTGCGTATTAACGTGTCTTGACTTGCCGACAATGCACCCAATCATGGGGCGCTCCTCAGCCGGCTTGGCTGAGCGAAGGGCGGGGAGAACAAGCCGAGCAGGGCCGACACTGGCCCCGGTTGCCTGGCCCCGGTTGACTGGCCCTGGTTGCCTGGCCCTGGTTGCCTGGCCCTGGTTGCCTGGCCCCCCGTTGCGAGACGCCGTTGGCGGGGCGAAATGCGCCGCTCGCAGCCCCGCGCCACGGGTGAGCCTGAGGTTGCGCCCGGCGACTTTTTCACTACATTTGAGCCACACATGCCGAGGCGGTGAGCACCTGTTTCATCCATGAACAATCTCGACCTGTCGCGTTCGCAGCTGCGCGAATCACGGATCAAGCTGCATGGGTCCGAGGCCTTCGAGGGAATGCGAAAGGCGGGTCAGCTTGCGGCCCGGGCCCTCGACATGCTCGTGCCCCATGTGCAGCCGGGGGTTGCCACAGATCAGCTCGACGAACTCGTGGTCGAGTTCGCTTTGGCGCACGGTGCCATTCCCGCCCCCTTGCATTATCGCGGCTTCCCCAAAGCAACGTGCACCTCGATCAATCACGTGGTTTGCCACGGAATTCCCAATGCCAAACCCTTGAAGGAAGGCGATATCGTCAACATTGACGTGACGCTGATCCTCAACGGCTGGCACGGCGATACCAGCCGCATGTACGCCGTTGGCCATATCTCTCGGCGCGCCGAGCGGCTCATCGATGTCACCTACGAGGCATTGATGCGGGGTGTGGCGGTGGTCAAGCCGGGCCACACCACGGGGCATATCGGCGCGGCCATCCAGAGCTACGCGGAGCGTGAGCGCTGTGGGGTGGTCCGTGATTTCTGCGGTCACGGCCTCGGGCGCGTGTTTCACGACCGCCCCAACATTCTTCACTACGGCGAGCCGGGTGATGGGGTGGTGCTGGAACCCGGTATGCTGTTCACGATCGAACCGATGATCAATCTGGGCAAGCCCCACGTCAAAATCCTCCCCGATGGTTGGACGGCGGTCACCCGCGACCGGGAGCTCTCCGCGCAATTCGAGCACACCGTCGGCGTCACGGAGACAGGCTGCCAGGTCTTCACCATTTCCCCGATGGGCTACCATCGTCCCCCCTATCGGCTGGTCTGAGCTGGCAACCGGGTGGGTGGCAATGGCAGCGAAAGGGGTGGCCGTCCCGCCTGTCGCAGGCCAGGAAATTTAGCCGCCCCCCAGCCGCTCCGCAGTGGATTGTGCCAGTGGATTACGTCGATCGCAGGCCCGGCAAACGATGGCCATGCATTGACCAACGCCATTGCGCGCGCTTTATAAGCCACCATATAAGTTCGACCTTCGTTCCACCCCTGCGCGGCAGCGAGTCATGACCAACAAGCACGCCAAAGTCCTGATTTTAGGGTCAGGCCCGGCCGGCTACACCGCAGCGATCTATGCGGCCCGAGCCATGCTTAAGCCGGTGCTTGTGCAGGGTCCGCAGCCCGGCGGGCAAATGACCGTCACGACCGACGTGGAGAACTACCCAGGCTTTGCCGACGTCGTGCAGGGGCCTTGGCTCATGGAACAGATGCGGGCGCAAGCGGAGCACGTCGGTACCGAGATGATCCTGGACCAGATCGTTACGGTCGACCTCAATCGGCGCCCGTTCCGGCTGCAGGGAGATTCCGGCGACACCTATACCTGTGAGGCCCTTATCATCGCCACCGGGGCTCAGGCGCGCTGGCTGGGTCTGCCGACCGAGGAGAAATTTAAGGGCTATGGTGTCTCGGCTTGCGCGACCTGCGACGGGTTTTTCTATAAGGGCAAGGATGTCGTGGTAATCGGCGGCGGCAACACGGCCGTCGAAGAGGCGCTGTTTCTCACCAACTTTGCCAAGCGCGTCACGATCGTACATCGGCGCGACAGCTTCCGAGCAGAGCGCATCCTGCAGGAGCGCCTGTTCAAGAATCCAAAGATCACGATCATCTGGAACTCGATGCTTGAGGAAGTCCTGGGAACGGACGATCCCAAGGGGGTGACCGCCGTGCGCCTGCGCAATGTGCAATCGGCAACCATATCGCAAGTGGACACCAATGGCGTTTTTATCGCCATCGGTCACGTTCCGGCCACCGACCTTTTCAAAGGCAAGCTCGACATGAGCGCCTCGGGCTATCTCCTCACCAACCCTGATTCCACGCGAACCTCTATCCCGGGCGTGTTTGCGGCCGGCGATGTTAAGGATGAAATCTTTCGCCAGGCGGTCACGGCAGCCGGGATGGGTTGCATGGCAGCACTTGAGGCCGAGCGCTATTTGGCTAAGGTGGAGGCCCTGGCCAACGCCGCCGAATAGTCATCGTCCGACAAGCCTGGCCTCTCCCACCGGAACTAAGCCCCCATGGATTGGGACAAGCTCCGAATCTTTCACGCGGCCGCTGAGGCTGGCAGTTTCACCCATGCCGGCGAAGCCTTGCGCATGAGCCAATCGGCGGTAAGCCGGCAAGTGTCAGCGCTCGAGAAGGAGCTCAACGTGGCGCTGTTTCATCGCCACGCACGCGGTCTGGTACTGACCGAGCAGGGCGAGATGCTGTTCGGCACCGCCAGCGAGATCATGAACAAGCTCTCGACGGCCGAGACCTTGCTGAGCGACACGACCACCAAGCCGACCGGGGATCTGAAGATCACGGCGCCTGTGGGACTGGGCTCGGTGTGGGTCACGCAGCGCCTGCGGGAGTTTCTGGAACTATACCCCGACATTCGCATCGAGCTGGTGCTCACCGACGAACAGCTGGCCATCGCCATGCGTGCCGCCGACGTGGCGATTTGGGTGAGTGAACCGCAGCAGAGCGAACTCATCCGACGACCGCTGTTCAACATGAAACTGCACGCTTTTGCGTCCACCCAGTACGTGCGCCGCCATGGCACGCCCCAGTCGATCGCCGCGCTCGACGGCCATCCCATCATTTCCATGAGCGGCACACCGGCCGCGCATCTGTCGACGATCCATTGGCTGGAAACGGCCGGGCTCGATGGTCGGCCGCCGCGCAAGCCCGTGTTCGTCGCCAACAACATCATCGCCCTGAAATATGCCATTCGCGCCGGCATCGGCATCGGTCTCATTCCCGACTATCTGACCGAAGAGGAAACCGATCTCGTGCCTGTGCTGCGGGAAACCCAGCTGCCGACCTTGCCGATCTACTTCGTTTATCCCGAGGAGCTGAAGACCGCCAAAAAGGTTCAGGTTTTCCGCGACTTCCTGGTCGCCAAGGCCCGCCAGTGGCAATACTGAGGAGCTCTGCGATGCAGCCATGCAGATGCGCATGGCAAGCATGCGGCTGCCCCTCTTTCCAAACCGGCCGCAACCGGCTCAGATCGCACAGCTGTGACGGACAGCTATTGAAGGCTACTTACCCTCCCTTCGACGCCTTCAGCCATCCCGTCAGGGGTGGTCGGAATCACTTTGACCGGGCCTTGCGCCCGGTCTTTTCTTTTGCGGTGGTTTACGAAGGACGCGCGGGCGCGCTATCAAGGGCCCTCCAGCAATGCGAGCCCTGTTTTTGCCATGGCCCAAGCCGCAGCTAAGACCCTTTACGATAAGATTTTCGACGCGCACGTCGTGTCACGCCAGCCGGATGGCACCTGCATCCTCTATATCGATCGTCACCTGGTGCACGAAGTGACCAGCCCGCAGGCCTTCGAGGGCTTGCGCCTGGCCGGCCGCAAGGTGCGCGCACCGGACAAGACGCTGGCCGTGGTCGATCACAATATCGCGACCACAGCCGATCGCGCTGACGGGATCAAGGACGAGGAGAGCCGCATCCAGGTCGAGACCATGGCCAGGAACGCCAAGGATTTCGGCATCGAGTACTTCGACGAACGCGACATCCGCCAAGGCATCGTGCACGTGATCGGTCCCGAGCAGGGCTTTACCCTACCAGGCACCACCATCGTTTGTGGCGACAGCCACACCTCGACCCACGGCGCCTTCGGAGCGTTGGCGCACGGCATCGGCACCAGCGAGGTCGAGCACGTCCTTGCCACCCAGACCCTGACGCAGAAAAAGGCCAAGAACATGCGCGTCACCGTCGCTGGCACGTTGCCAGCAGGGGTGACCGCCAAGGACATCATCCTCGCCATCATCGGTGAGGTCGGCACCGCTGGAGGCACCGGGCACGTTATTGAGTATGGCGGCGAAGCCATCCGAGCGCTGTCGATGGAAGGCCGCATGACTGTGTGCAACATGTCGATCGAGGCCGGTGCGCGCGCAGGTCTGGTCGCGCCCGACGAGAAGACGTTTGCCTACCTCAAAGGCAGGCCAAAATCGCCCAAAGGGCCGGCTTGGGATTCGGCGGTCGACTATTGGCAGCTCCTCAATTCCGATGTGGATGCCCACTTTGACCGCGAGGTCAGGCTTGACGCCGCCAAGCTGCCGCCGATCGTGACCTGGGGCACGTCGCCAGAGGAGGTGGCAACCATCGAAGGGGCGGTGCCCGATCCAGCCAAGGTTGCCGACGAGTCCAAGCGCGCCAAAATGGCCCGTGCCCTGGAGTACATGGGTCTGACACCGGGCACGAAAATCACCGAAATCCCCCTTGATGTGATCTGGATTGGATCATGCACGAACGGGCGAATCGAAGATCTTCGCAGCGTGGCCAAGATCGTCCAAGGCAAGAGGGTTTCGAGCCGCCTGGACTACGCCATGATCGTGCCGGGCTCAGGCCTGGTGAAGCAACAGGCCGAGCAAGAGGGCCTCCACCAAATTTTTCTTGAGGCGGGCTTCGAGTGGCGCGAGGCGGGCTGCTCGATGTGCCTTGGCATGAATCCCGATCAGCTCAAGCCGGGACAGCGCTGCGCGTCCACCTCCAACCGCAATTTTGAGGGCCGTCAAGGCTACCGCGGGCGCACGCACCTGGTATCACCGCAGATGGCGGCGGCGGCGGCGATCGCGGGCCACTTCGTCGATGTGCGGGGATTTGGCTGAGAGGTCTGCTCGCGCGCCGCAACGGGCCTTGGGGCAAAGTCGCTGCGCACGGCAAGGTGCGCCCCCGAACCGTTGGTCCAAGGCCCCGGTCATGCTACACTGCGCGGCAATCACGGCAGGCAATCTGGTGTTCCAGTCAGCCTTTGGGCGAGCGCCGCAGGGAAGGGGCAATCGGATGTCGAGACGCTTACCGCACGAGCGCCAACCAACACCACCACAGGACGCCAGCCGACGTTGGCTGATTGCTGGAGCCGGCGCCCTGGCGGCAGGCGTTGGGTTGGCAGGATCGGCCTGGGGGCAAGGGACTGCGCCCAAAACATCGCCGGTCAAGTCGCCGCATCAAGCCATCATCGATGCGACCAAGCGCTGCGAGACCGTGGGCAACGTCTGCTTAAGGCACTGTGTGCGCCTCACTCGGCTGGGAGACAAATCCTTGGCCGAATGCATGCGCTCGGTGTCGGCGATGCTGCCCATCTGCGTGGCCACCAACAAGCTCGCCGCCCAGGACGCCAAGGCCCTGGCCGCGCTCGCCAAGGTGTGCGCTGACGTCTGCCGGGAGTGCGAGGCGGAATGCCGCAAACACGAATTTCATCATGTGGAGTGCAAACGGTGCGCGGAGGCCTGCGCCGCCACGGTGAAGGTCCTGGCCGCCCTCTGAAATGGCGTTGCGGCGCACCCGTCAATGGTGACGCGGACCGTGGGTCTGGCAGCACTTTGGTGCGCAGCGGCCGATTTTTCGTGGCCGGCCGCCTGAGCCCCGTGTTTGGCCCGTCGGCCGCGCGATGTTCCTGACCCGTTCCTTGATTCTGCGGGCTGACACACCATATTTTGCCCGTGAACACTGCTGGCGCCCGACCGGGGCCGGTGCCGCGGGACTGACTTGGTCCGCAGGACGTGTTCGAGAGGTGGTGGCCGCTTTAAGGAGGGCCTACGGCAATGTCGCGCGTTTCCTTGTTATCGAGCCCGCTCCTGCTGGGCTTTGAGGAGATGGAACGGCTGATTGACCGGGTCGGCAAGGGCAGCGACGGCTATCCCCCCTATAATATCGAACGCATCGTCGGAACTGCCGCAAATGGCAGCGCTGCAGTTGTTGAGGCGCTGCGCATCACGCTGGCGCTGGCGGGTTTCCGGCGCGAGCAGCTCGAGATCACGCTGGAAGACAATCAACTTGTGATCCGCGGCCGCCAAGAGGACGACAAATCGCGCGAATTCATCCACCGCGGAATTGCGGCGCGGCAATTTAGCCGCACTTTTGTGTTGGCAGATGGCATCGAGGTGAAATCGGCGGATTTGCGGGACGGCCTTCTGAGCATCGACCTCGTTCGCCGCGAACCGGACCGACGCGTGCGCAAAATAGCCATCGGGCAGGCTTCGCCCTGAGTCTTCCGGGCAACAGTTCCTACCGGCGAATCGCGGGAAGATGGGGAACAGAGCGACTTGGCGCGGGTTCAGTTGGAACCAGCCCAAGAGGAAGGGGATACTGAGGATCCCCCGACAGGGAAGGAGTAAGCGTCGTGCAAACCAAGAGCAACAAGTCTGCAAAACGCAGGGGCGAGCGGGTTTCGATGTTGCCGATTATGAGCATGAGCGAACTGGCCAAGCTGGGCGGGGGAAAGGTCGCCTACATCAAGATGATGACCTCCGATGAGGCCAAGGAGATGTTTCCCGCCATCGAAGGTCTGCCGGCCGGCATCAATCTATTTGCCCTGCATGCCGCGGATGGCACGCCGCTGGCTTTAACCGACAGCCATCAGGCAGCCGTCGGACACGCATTGGGTGATGAACTGGAGATCGCCAGCGTGCACTGAGGCTTGGCGCTCCGGCAGCGAACGATTGCGCGCCCGGTTTCGACCGGGCGTTTGCATTTTGCCAAGTCTTTGCTTGCTAAGCCGGCGGCGGCAGCCTGGCGAGGGACCGCCGAGCCAACTCGGGCTTGACGGTTGCATCGACCTTGCCTTTCGCCTTGAACGCTACTTCCAAACTTCGCGGGCGATCTCGACGATCATGCCGAGCTTTGCCCATTGCTGATCCTCAGTGAGAATATTGCCCTCCTCGGTGCTGGCGAAGCCGCATTGCGGGCTGAGGCAAAGTTGCTCGATCGGCGCATACCTGGCCGCTTCATCGAGCCGACGCTTGATTTCGTCTTTCTTCTCCAGGCTGCCGCTCTTGGAGGTGACGAGGCCCACCACCACGCGCTTGCCCTTCGGCAAAAAGCGCAGCGGCTCCAAGCCGCCGGCGCGGTCGGTGTCATACTCGAGGAAATACCCATCGTAGGCAACGCCGCCCAGAAGCAGTTCAGCGACGGGCTCATAGCCGCCCTCGGATATCCAGGTGGAGCGGAAATTGCCGCGACAAACATGGGTGGTGATGGTCATGTCAGCCGGCTTCTGCTTGAGCGCCGCGTTGATCGTGCGGGCGTAGATCGCTGGCAACTGCTCGGGATCCTCGCCGCGGCTGCGCACCATCTCCATCTGCTCCTTTGAACACAGGTAGGCCCAGACCGTGTCATCGAACTGGAGATACCGGCAACCAGCATCGTAAAAGGCCTTAACCGCCTTACCCCAGGTCTTGCCAAGGTCTTCGAAATAGCCGTCCAGGTCTGGATAGGCATGCTTGCTAATTGCGTCGCGTCCGCCGCGGAAGTGCAGCACCGAGGGCGAGGGAATTGTCATCTTCGGCACGAGCTGCGTGTGCGATTTCAGAAATTTGAAATGCCCAAGCATCGGGTGGTCAGCAGGAAAATCGATCTTGCCGGTCACGCGGATGCTTTCCGGCTTGGTTTGCGTGCCTTGGAATTGGATGCCATGGTCGAGGACGACCCGTTCGCAGCCCTCGAGCTTCCACAGGAAATCGAAATGCCACCACGAGCGGCGGAATTCGCCGTCGGTGGCGAGCTCAAGGCCCACGTCCGCCTGCTTTTGGATGATCTTCTTGATTTCTGCGTCTTCGACTGCGGCGAGCTGATCCTCGGTGATCTCGCCTTGTGCCTGCCTGACACGTGCTTGCTTGAGGGGGGCGCTGCGCAATAGGCTGCCGACCGCATCGGCGCGAAACGGAGGATGGCTGTCCGACATGGGCGCTAACTCCTAGTTTGCATCTATCGCCAAGCATTACTGCATCTGGCGGCTGCTGCCAGCCCCTTGTTCCGACACGCCGAGATGGGCTGCGAGCTTATCGGGGCTGTTTGCAAGCTCGGCGCTGTCGCCTGCGAACACGACGCGCCCACGTTCTAGAATAATCGCCCGCTCCGTGAAACCCAGGATCTTGCGTGCCTTCTGCTCGACCACGATCGCCGACAGTCTCTCGCTGCGAACGACCGTACGCAGGGCTTCAAGAAGCTCGTCGACGATGATCGGCGCCAGCCCTTCAAGGGGTTCATCGAGCAGCAGCAGCCCCGGGTTGGTCATCAGCGTGCGGCCGATCGCCAGCATCTGCTGCTCGCCTCCCGAGAGCTGGTTGCCCATGTTAGAACGGCGCTCGGCCAGGCGAGGGAACAGGCCGTACACGCTGCCGAGGTCCCAGTGTCCCGCCCGCGATGCCACGGTCAGGTTTTCCTCGACCGTGAGCGAGGAAAAGATCTCGCGCTCCTGGGCCACCCAGCCCAGCCCGGCGCGGGCGCGCCGGTGCGGCTGCATCCGGGTAACGTCGGTACCACGCCATAGCACACGGCCGCGGCTCACCTGCGTGTAACCCATGATGCTGAGCAGCAAGGTCGACTTGCCGACGCCGTTGCGGCCCAGCACGGCGAGGCTGCCGTGCTCGGGCACGTCGAGGGAGATATCGTCGAGCACCACGGCATCGCCGTAACCGGCGCGCAGGCCCTCGACGCTGAGCAATCCCCTGCTCATAGCGCGTCCCCACCGAGATAGACCTCGCGTACGCGAGCGTCGGCAGCGATCTCCTGCGGCGTGCCCTCCACCAGAATGCGGCCGGCAACCATGACGATGATGCGGCTCGCAAAGCGGAACACAAGGTCCATGTCGTGCTCGATGAAAAGGACCGTGATATCCTTCGACAGACCGGCAATGGCCGCGAATAGCTCGGCGCTTTCTTCACGCGGCACGCCCGCTCCCGGCTCGTCGAGCAGCAGCATTTTGGGCTGCGTCGCCAGCGCCAGCGCGATCTCGAGCAGCCGCTGCTGGCCGTAGGCTAACTCTCGCGTCAGGCGGTAGCAATCGGCCGCCAGGGCAAGCCTCTCGAGAATGGCATAGGCCTCCGCCACAGCCTCGGCGTACGCAGTGAGCGGTTTCCACCAGGTGCCCGTCACCCCGCGCCGCTCGCACACCGCCAAGGTCACCGCCTCCAGCGCATTGAGGTGCGGAAACAGGGCGTTGATCTGGAAGGTGCGCACCAGTCCCTGCTTGACGCGGGCATCGGGCTTGAACCGTGTGATGTCGGCAGCGCCAAGCAGGATGCGGCCGGCATCGGGCTGCAGCATGCCGGTAATGAGATTGATCAATGTGGTCTTGCCGGCACCGTTCGGCCCGATCAGAGCGTAGCGCACGCCATGCGGGATCGTCAGGTTGATGTCGCTCGCCACGACGAGGGAGCCGAAGCGCTTCTCAAGCCCGAGCGTGGAGAGGGCTGGCGCGGTCACGACGAGAAGCCTCGCCAGCGCCGCGTGAGCTTGGCCAGGCCGCCGAGGATGCCGTTGGGCAGCAGCATCACCACGGTGACGAGCAGCGCGCCGATCCAGAAATACCAGTACTGGGGCGCAATGCCGGAGAATTGGTCGCGCGCCACCATGAATATGATGGCGCCGACAAGGCCGCCATAGAGCCGGCCGGCGCCGCCGAGCACCAGAATGATCAGCACCTCGGCCGAGCGCTGAAAATCGAGTACGCCGAGCGACACCGTGCTGGTGGTTTGCGCCAGCACTGCGCCGGCGATGCCGGCGATCACGGCTGAGACGGTGTAGATCTTGCGAATATGGGCTCGGCTCGGGGCGCCGATCGCCGGCATGCGCGTAGGGTTCTCGCGGATGCCGCGCAGGGCAAGGCCAAAGGGCGAGTTGATAAGCCGCCGCGTCACCAGGAAGACAAGGAACAGGACCGCAAGCGAGTAGGCGTAGGCCGTATAACCGTAAAGATCGAAGCGGAAGATGCCGAGCAAGCGACCCATGCGCACGCCTTGCAGGCCGTCGGAGCCGCCAGTCAGCCATTCCGCACTGTTGGCGGCCTCGTGCAGCAGGAAGCCGAGCCCCATCGTGATCATGATCAGGGTCAAGTGGCGGAAGCGGGCGATGATGAAGCTCGAGGCGTAGCCGGCAAGGCCCGCCACCGCCGCCCCGACCAACAGCCCGAGCAACGGCTCGGTCCAGCCGTACTTGGTGATGATGCCGGCCGTGTAGGCGCCGAGTCCGAAGAAAGCAGCATGGCCGAGCGAGACGATGCCCGCGTAGCCGAGGATCAGGTCGAGCGACAACGCAAACAGGGCGGTGATGGCGATTTGACTTGCCAGCACGAGGTGATTGGGAAACAGCACGAAAGGCAGAAGGGTCGACAGCCAGAACGCGATTTCGAAGGGATGCCACCGCGCCTGCGCTTTGAGATGGACGTTTGGCTCGAAGGCCGCGCCCGTAGCGACCGCCATTAGCGCCTCCCGAACAGCCCCGCCGGGCGCCACATCAGGACGGCAACCATCACCAGGTAGATGACGAAGGAGCCGAGCGCTGGGAAGTAGTATTTGCCAGCCATGTCGCCGATGCCGATCAGCACCGCGGCAGCGAACGAGCCGCCGATCGAGCCGAGCCCGCCAACGGCCACGACAATCAGCACATAGACGAGGTAGGTGAAGGCAAAATGGGGGTCGAGCCCGACGATCTCGATGGCAAGCGCGCCACCGAGACCGGCCAGCCCGCTGCCCAAGGCGAAGGTGACGGCAAACCAGCTCTCGACGTTGATGCCGAGGCCGCGTGCCATGCGCTGGTTGTCGACGGCCGCCCGCACGGTCGCGCCGAACCGTGTGTACTCCAGCATCAACAGCAGGAGCAGCGCGACCATCAGCCCCGTGCATACCAGGAAGAGGCGATAGCGGCCGACCGCCATTCCCATGATGTCGATGGAGCCGCGCAGGTAGGCCGGCGTCTCCACGGGCTGCACCACGGTGCCGAAGAAATACGCTGCGACGGCTACTGACATGAAAGTGAGCCCGATCGTCAGCAGGACCTGATCGAGCTCGGTGGCGCGGTAAAGCCTGCGGTAGAGCGTGCGCTCGAAGGCGACGCTGGCCACCGCCGCAGCGAGGAAGGCCATCGGCAGAGTGGCGAGGAAGGGCCAGCCGAACACCCTCGTCAGCGTGACGGTGACATAGCCGCCGAGCATGGCGAAGGCGCAGTGCGCCAGGTTGACGAAATTCATCATTCCCAGCGTTACCGACAGGCCGACCGACAACAAGAACAGCAACATCCCGTACGCGAACCCGTCAAACAGGACGCCGAGTATGGGTCCGAGCGCCACGCGTGCCCCTGCCGTCGATCGCCGATCTGGTGGGCGTCACTTCTTACCCGCCGACCCCGGGTCCTTGACCTTCTCGACCTTGTCGACCACGACGTTGCGCAGCCCGTCGCCGACCTTGCGCACTTGGCGTATGTAGAGGTTCTGCACGATGTCGCGGGTCTCGGGGTCGATCTGGATGGGGCCGCGCGGGCTCTCGAAGCCGATGCCCTTGGCCGCCGCGATCAGGCTGTCGCCATCGGTCTTGCCGCCGGCCTTCTTCAGCGCCTCGTAGATGACCTGCATGCCGTCGTAGCCACCGACCGAGCCGAAGTCGGGATTGCGTTTGAACTCGGCGTTGTAGGCTGCGACAAACTCTTTGTTCATGGCCGAGGCATCGTTGTAGTCGTAGTGCCACACGGACATGATGCCGAGAGCGGCGTCACCCATGTTCTTCACCGAGCTCTCATCGACCACTTCGCCGGTGCCGATGATCTTGATCTTGGCAGCATCGACGCCGCGCTCGGCAAATGCTTTGCCGAGCGCCGCCGGCTGGGCACCGCCCGGCACGAAGATGAAGATCAACTCCGGATTAAGGTCCTTGGCGCGTTGCACGAAGGCGGAGAAGTCCGGATTGGCAACCGGCATGCGCACGGAACCGATGATCTCGCCGCCGGCGGCCTTGAAGGCCTCCTGGAAGGCGGCTTCGGCATCCTTGCCCGGCGCGAAATCCGACACCATCGTGTAGGCCTTGCGCAAACCGCTCTTGTGGGCCCAGGCGCCGGCCGTCGAGGCCACCGAGGGCAGGGTCATGGAGGTGCGCACCGAATAGGGCGACATGGTGATGATCACCGTCGTTGCCGCGTTCATGATCACCGTGAACTTCTTGGCCTCGGCCGCGACCTTGGAGACAGCGATGGCATTGGGCGACAGCAGCAGGCCGGCCAGGATGTCGACGTTGTCGCGCGTAATCAGCTCCTGCGCGAGCCGGGTGGCAACGTCCGGCGCTACACCGCCGGAATCCTTGCGGATAATCTCGATCTTCTTGCCGGCAACGGTATCACCCTTCTGCTTCATGTAGAGCTTGATGCCGTTGTCCATTTGCGTGGCGAGGTCGGCGAACTGGCCCGAGAGCGGCAGAATGACGCCGATCTTCACCGCGTCCTGCGCCCAGCTTGCCCCCGGCGCCGTCAGCAGCGCCAATGCGGCAATGCCCGTCAGAATTGATCGTCGGTCCATGGCTCTCCTCCTCTTCATCGCTTGATCCGGCTGATCTTTCTGGTCGTGCCAAAGACGCGCTCAGTTCCGGACTTGCCTCGACGGCCCAGCTTGATCGCATATTGCACGCAATCGATGGGCTTTCCAACTATCTGCCATCGTCGGTCAAGGCACCTTGAAGCCCGCCAGGATGCCAGCCGGCAGCGGGGCCGATTTCAACCGGGACGCGTCGGCCGGGTCGCGGATGGTCCACAGACGCGTCTCGAAACCCTCGAGCGCCAGCGTCCCGCGCTTTGCCACCTTGTGCTCAACGAAAAAACTGGAGCGGCGGAATTCGGTCACCCGCGTTTCAACCTCGAGGTCTTCGCCATAATGCGATGCCACCTTGAAGACCGCGCGCGCCTCCAGCAAAGCCAGCCCGGCGCCGCCATGCTTCTCCAGCATTTCGATCTTTTTCAAACCCGTTGCCTTCTCAAACAGCAGGATCGTGCAGGCGTCAAACCATTCGAAATAGCGGGGATAAAAGACGATCCCGGCAGGGTCGCAGTCGCCCCATTGCACGCGGATGGTCCGAACGTTGCTAAGCATCAGATGTCCTTCGGGCGATGGGCCGGGCCGCTGCCCGCTCGGCGCCGAAGGGATGCTCCCAAGGGGTAGCGGCGCCGGCCAGCGGTGCTGGCCGCTAGGGGGCAATGACGATCACCTCGGGAGGGATTGGCTCGGCGTACATCTGCGCGACCAAATGAGAACGCTGGCGCAGCACCGCCCGCTGATTGAGATAGCCTTTGTCGGTAATTTCGCTGGCATCGATGCTGGCCGGCTCGGTCAGCAAGAGGCAACGCGTGATCCGCATGGAACTGCCCTTGAGGAGCGCGTTATGCCGCGCCAGTCCGTCGGCGACGGCCTGCCGCACTTGCCGATCCGCAAGCATCTGCGCAACCGTCGCTTCGGGGCCGAGATGGGGCGTGAGAGCTTTGAGCCCCGCCAGGCTAGGAAAGATCAGCAGGCCGATTTCGTCGCGGTCGTGCCCGGTGATGACGGCATCTTCGATCACGGGTGCCCCGGCAGCAATCACCGCTGTGCGCAGCGTCCCGACATTGACCCAGGTGCCAGACGACAGCTTGAAATTCTCGGCCGTGCGCCCATCGAACAGCAACCCGGCGGCAGGATTGGCAGGATCGGCAAGGCGCACGGCATCGCCCGTCTTGAACCAGCCTTGCTCGTCAAAGGCCTCGCGCGATTGTTCAGGGCGCTTGAAATAGCCCGGGGTGACATTGTCCCCTTTAACGCGCACCTCGAGCTTTTCACCAACCGGCACGAGCCGCACCTCAACCCCAGGCACGGGCACGCCGATGTTGCCGGGGCGATCCAGTGACCAATGCACCGAAGTGGCGATGGGCGCCGTCTCGGTCAGACCCCACGACGACACGAACGGCACCTTTTGGCCCCTGACCTGGCAGCCCAGTCTCTCTAACCGATCCCATAGGCTTTGTGGCAAGGCCGCGGCGGCGTAGAGCAGCATATCCAGACGACGGAAAAATGTGTTGCTGAGCCCCGCATCGGCTTCGAGATAGTCGAGCAGCGCCGCATAGCCTCTTGGCACATTAAAGACCACGGTGGGGGAGATTTCGCGCAGGTTGGCGATGGTCTGCGCGATCAAACCGGGCATCGGTTTGCCCTCGTCGATATAAAGCGTGCCGCCGTTGCGCAACATCATATTGAAGTTGTGGTTCGCACCGAAGGTGTGGTTCCACGGCAACCAGTCGACGATGACCGGCGGATGCTGTTCCAGGAACGGCCAGGTCGCAGCCGCGCTCTCCTGGTTCGTGCACATCATGCGCTGCGTGTTAATGACGCCCTTGGGCTGGCCGGTCGATCCAGACGTGAACAGGATTTTCGCAACCGTATCGGGCCCCACGCGGGCGAAGGCCTCGGCGACGCGGTCTGTTGGCGCGCAGGCAGTGAGGCTCTGAAACGGGGTGAGCGAGACGCCAGCCAGATGCCCTCGGCTGGCGACGATCTCACTGCGGGTGGCACCAATGGCCTTTAACGCCGTCGCGAAACGCTCGACGTCATCGACGTAGATCAGGCTGGGATCGACCAAGTCATAAATGTATCGAAGCTTTGCAAAGTCCCGGCTTAGACGCGCATAGGCGGTGGAGACGGGCGCTACCGGCACGCCGACATGCATGGCCCCCAGCACCAGCAAGGCATGGTCAAGGCCATTGTCAGCCAGGATCAGGATCGGCCGCCCGGAGGCGCACACAACGTCTCGCTCGAGGAGGGCCTGGCCAATCGAGCGGGCAGCCCTTTCGGCTTGGCGATAGGTCACTTCGCGCCACCCACCGGTCCCCTCGCGCGCGGCCAGAAACGTGCGGTCGGGTTCCTCGGCGGCCCACCTCTCAAGCCAGACGCCGACCGCCCGCGCGACGTTTCCAAGCCGACGTCGCGAGCGCAGCACGAGGGTACCATCCGCGCACCGCTCATGTTCGATTTGCGGCGCAGTGAATAGACCGCCCCTGCCGTCCGCGCTCGCCGTTCCAGCGGCTGCAAAAGCCATTATTGACCCCCCTGGTGCGGTGCAGCAGGCATAGCGATCCGCAACCTTTGGCAGTTTTCTATGCCATTTTCCTAGCGGCCTTCCGCCCGCCCGTCGATGTTTAAAGGGCTGTGCTCCCTTGACGCAAAGGTCGGGCTGCGGCACAGTCGTTCCTAATTTCGGCTGTCTTGGCTCTGTCCTGCCTAGCTTGAGCGAAGCGCGGCAGTGAACCCTTGAGCGTTGTGGCGCGGAACACAAGGGCAGGATTGGTGGTTGTTTTAAGCGCATAAACGATGTGGAGGATGGCATGAAGGAATGGCACAAGCCCGAAGTGGTCGAGCAGGACGTCGGCATGGAAGTCACGAGCTATCTGCCGGCCGAGCTAGATACCTGAGAAGGCCGTCCAGGTTAGGTCGAGTTTGCGCGGCGGTCGAGGCTTCGACCGCCGTTTTGTGTTTGGGCGCTGCTGGCGCAGCGATCGCAGGCCTGGACTGAGCATTGACGATAAGCTCTGGGGACACCTCCATGCTTATCAAAGTCCTAGGCTCCTCCGCCGGCGGCGGCTTGCCGCAGATCAATTGCAACTGTCGCAACTGTGCGGATGCCCGAAATGGCAATCCGGCTGTGCGGGCGCGCACGCAGTCCTCGGTGGCGGTGAGCGGCGACGGCCGCGCCTGGGCGCTTCTCAACGCTTCGCCGGACCTGCGCCAGCAAATCGCCGCGACAGAGGAGCTGTGGCCCAGACGAGACGCCGGCGTGCGCGCAAGCCCGATCACGGCGATTGTTCTCACCAGTGCCGACGTCGATCATGTGGCCGGCCTGCTCAGCCTGCGGGAAGGCGTCGACTTCAGGCTCTATGGCTCTGCCACGGTGCTACAGGCCTTGCAGGCCAATCCAATTTACGCGGTCCTCAACCCCGCGCATGTTGTTCACGTCGCCTTGCCGCTTGGCAGCGAGCTGACGATCGCCGGTGGGTTGAGTGTCGAGGCCTTTGCCGTGCCCGGCAAAGTGGCCCTTTACCTAGAAAATTCGCAAGCCGGCTTCGGCACCAGGGCAGGTGACACGATCGGGCTCAGGATTTTCGATCGCCGCAATGGCGCCGAATTTCACTATATCCCGGGTTGCGCTGCCGTCGATGCGCCATTGGCGGCCCGCTTGCGCGGCTCGCCTCTGGTTCTGTTCGATGGGACCCTCTACACTGATGACGAAATGCTGCTGCAAGGGCTGTCGTCAAAGACCGGTCAACGCATGGGCCATATGGCGATGGCCGGACCGCAAGGATCGATGGCAGCGTTCAAGGCGTTGGACGTGAGACGACGCATCTTTGTGCACATCAACAATTCGAACCCAGCCTTGCGAGAGGGCAGTCCGGAACGGGCTGAGGTCGAGCGCGCCGGCTGGGAGATCGCCTGGGACGGCATGGAGATCCAGCTATGAAGGCTCCCATGACGCCCGCTCAGCTTGAGGCGGCGATCCGCCAGGTCGGAGCCGAGCGCTACCACAACCAGCACCCCTTTCACCGCCTGCTCCACGGCGGCAAGTTGACCAGGGGGCAAGTGCAAGCCTGGGCTCTCAATCGCTACTGCTACCAGGCGGCCGTACCACGCAAGGACGCCGCTTTGATGAGCCGGGCGCTCGACCGCGAGCTACGGCGCCAGTGGGTGCACCGACTGCTCGATCACGACGGCTACGGCGGGGAGGAGGGTGGCATCGAACGCTGGCTGGTCCTGACCGATGCGCTGGGTCTTGATCGAGAGTATGTGACATCGATGCGCGGCGCCTTGCCGGCGACGCGCTTTGCCACCGAGGCCTACGTGCGTTTCGTGCTGCAAGAGCCCATTGTCGACGCGGTCGCCTCATCGTTGACCGAACTGTTCGCGCCGCAAATTCACCAGGAGCGCATTTCCGGCATGCTGGAAAACTACGACTTCATCGGCGAGCGAGCCATGCAGTATTTCCGACGCCGGCTCGATCAGGCCACTCGGGATGCCGACTTCGCGCTCGACTACGTCAAGCGCCATGCCACCACACCGGCGCAACAAGCCGCGTGTATCGCCGCGGTGCGCTTCAAGTGCGACGTGCTCTGGGCGCAGCTAGATGCCCTGCACCACGCCTACGTGACCCCCGGCTGGATCCCGCCCGGGGCCTTTTGTCCGGACACGGTATGAGCACCCAGCAAAAGCGTGTTGTGATCGCCGCTGGCTCGGTGCCGAGCCTGCCGCGCCATATTAAATTGCGCCACGATGCGGCGCGCGATTGTTGGCTGATCCTTGCCCCTGAACGCGTGTTCACGCCCGATCCTATCGCGCTGGAAATCCTGCAGTTATGCGATGGACAGCGCAGCGTCGCGGCTGTCGCTGATGCGTTGGCGGCTCGCTACGCGGCTCCCAAGGAGCGCATTTTGATTGACGTCACGAGCCTGCTGCAAGACCTCGCCGACAAGGGGGTGGTCAAGGCGTGAGTGTTGATGCTGTGACAGACAGGAGACGAGCAACGGGTCTGAAGGCGCCGATCGGACTCCTTGTCGAGCTTACGCATCGTTGCCCGCTGCAATGCCCCTATTGCTCGAACCCGCTGGCGCTCGAACGGGTTAATGGCGAGCTGCCGACCGAGGTCTGGTGCGATGTGCTGGCCCAGGCCGCGGACATGGGCGTTTTGCAGCTGCATCTGTCGGGCGGTGAGCCGACGGTGCGGCGCGATCTTGAGCAGATCATTGAACAGGCCGCCACTGTCGGCCTCTACAGCAATCTGATCACCGCCGGTGTGCTGCTGACAAAACAGCGGCTGGAGGGCCTGGCGGCCCGCGGCCTCGATCATGTGCAGATTTCCATCCAGGATAGTGCTGCTGCCAATGCCGACCGCATTGCCCACTACCAGGGCGGACATGCCAAAAAGCTCGAAGTCGCTCGCTGGACCAAAGTGCTCGGCCTGCCACTGACGCTCAATGCACCGATCCACCGCCAGAATATTGACAGCCTGCCCGCCATCATCGATCTCGCCCTCGAGCTGGGTGCGCAGCGGCTCGAGGTCGCGCATGTGCAATACTACGGCTGGGCGCTGCAAAATCGCCAGGCGCTGATGCCGACGCGTGCGCAGGTGCTTAACAGTGTCGAGCTGGTTGAAAAGGCGCAAGAACGCTCAAAGGGCGTGCTGGTGATCGATTTCGTCGTGCCGGACTATTATGCTCGGCGGCCCAAACCCTGCATGGGCGGTTGGGGCCGCGGCATCATGACTATCACGCCGTCGGGCAAGGTCCTGCCCTGCCACGCCGCGCAGACGATCGATGGCCTTGTCTTCGACAATGTGCGGGACCGCAGTCTCCGCAATATCTGGCTGGAGTCGACGGCTTTCCAGGCTTTCCGTGGCACGGCCTGGATGCGCGAACCCTGCCGATCCTGCGAATTTCGCGAGCTGGATTGGGGCGGCTGTCGCTGCCAAGCCCTTGCCTTCACGGGATCTGCGGCCAACGCCGATCCGGCCTGCGACAGGTCGAGCTACCACACCGCCTTTACGGATACGGCAGTGGCCGAGTCAGCCGCGCCGCCGCCGCCCTTCGCGTTCAGAAGGCCAAGGTCCGCGGCCGGCGCAAAGTGACAAACGACGAATGACCGTGGCTTTAGTGAACCGGCTCGGCCCTTGAAATCGATGAGGTCTCGATCTGTGCGGGAATGCGGGCTCGGCGTGCGGCCGCATAGGCCTTGCGCAGTTGCCGTGCGGCAGACCGGTGGCGGGGCTTGGAGGCTGCCTTGCGCGGTTTGGCGGCCGAGGTTGTTTGCTCCGCTGCCGTCTCCGTCTGTGCGGTTACGATCGGCAGGGGGCCGCCGCCGTCGCTTTCGGCGCAGGGAACGCCGAGCTCGGTAGGCGGACCGGAACCACCGGTCAGGTCCCCGGCCCTTACGGCATATTGCTTGTTGCAGATCCCCACTTTCGGGGGCACACGCGTGCTCTCAAACAGGTCATAGCCGGCCTTGAGACTGAGCCAGAAGTCGCGCCATTCCCCGTGCGCTGGGGTGCGGGTGGCGAGGTTGGCTTCGGTCATGCGGAAGGGAAAGACATGGATGGGGATGCGGTCTTGTCCGTGCTGGAGCGCTTGCTCGGCCAAGGTGTAAATTTCCGCCATCACCGGATTGGTCATGGCAAAGCAGCCCGTGGATGTGCAACCGCCATGCACGAGGATGAGTGAGCCCGTGCGGGCGTGGGCGCGGTCCAACGCGTTGGGATAGCCAATATTGAGAGAGCGCGGCCAACGCCCACGCCGATGGATTTGATTGGGGCCGACCGCATAAAAACCCTCGGGGGCCTGCTTATCGCCCTCGTGCAGCTTGGGTCCGAGCGTTCCGGACCAGTAGCAGATCGGATAGGTGGCAAACAGCTCGAAGCGATCACCCTTGCGCAGCCAAAGCTCCAACTCGAACTCCGCCTTGAAGATGCGAATGAACATTGGGCTGCCGGCCGTCAGGCCTTTCTCAGCCAAGCGGCGGTCGCGCTCGAGCGTGAGATCGGACCCGGGCAGATCATCGGAGGCGACCATTTCGCTCTGGTGACCGAAGGCGATGCGCAGGCCGGCAAACCCAAGTAGCGCAATGATGAGGCTGACGGTGAAGAGGCGCGCAACTGAATTGACAAATTGCATCCCAAGCCTTGACCCCCCAACGTGCAAGGCCGTGCATCGGTCCCCGCCACGAGTTTGTACCGTCTGCGGTTTCCCCTAGCCTCAAGCGCCCAGCCCGCTTCCCGGCCTGCCCTCGGCGTGAACCGCAGGCCGTTTTTAGCATTGTTGCACCAACCCTCAAAATCGTCTAGAACAGATCATGAACACAATGCCCCCCAACGCCTCCCTCCTGCCGGCCATTTCCCAGCAAATCTGGGACATGAAATATCGGCTGCGGGCGGCCGATGGCACGGTGCGCGAGCGCACGCTGGAAGACACCTGGGCGCGCGTCGCGCGCGGTGCCGCCAAGGCCGAGCCGTCTGCGACGCGAGGGGTGTGGGCCGAGCGCTTTGCCCAGGCGATGGCTGATTTCGCCTTCCTGCCGGCTGGCCGCATCCTGGCCGGGGCGGGCACCAAGCGCAAGGTGACACTCTTCAACTGTTTCGTTTTGGGCCGCATCGATGACGACCTCAGCGCCATCTTCGAGAACGTCAAGGAAGCGGCACTGACGATGCAGCAGGGAGGCGGCATCGGCCATGACTTTTCCACGCTGCGGCCGCGTGGTGCGCTGGTGAAGAGCATCGGCGCCGATGCATCGGGGCCAGTCAGCTTCATGGAAGTCTGGGATGCCATGTGCCGCACCATCATGTCCGCCGGGGCTCGTCGCGGGGCCATGATGGCCACCTTGCGCTGCGATCATCCCGATATTGAAGACTTCATCGACGCCAAAGCCGATCCGATCCGGCTCCGCAATTTCAATCTGTCGGTTCTCGTCACCGACGCCTTCATCGAGGCCGTCAGGAAGGACAAGCCCTGGGACCTGGTCTTCGACGGCAAGGTCTACCGCACCGTTGAGGCCCGCGCGCTGTGGGATCGCATGATGCGTGCGACCTACGCGTACGCCGAGCCGGGTGTGGTCTTCATCGATCGCATCAACGCCGAGAATAACCTTGGCTATTGCGAACAGATTTCGGCCACCAATCCCTGTGGCGAACAGCCCCTTCCTCCTTATGGCGCTTGCCTCTTGGGTTCGGTCAATCTTGCACGTCTGATCGACGCACCGTTTACAGACAGGGCGCAGCTCGACGTTGCTCGCCTCGAATCCCTGGTGACGCTGGCTGTGCGTTTTCTCGACGATGTCATCGATGTCTCCAACTATCCGCTGCTGGCGCAAAAGAAGCAGGCCATGGCCAAGCGCCGTCTCGGTCTCGGTGTCACGGGGTTGGCCGACGCGCTCATCATGTGCGGTCAACGCTACGGAACGCCGGCCTCGATCGCGCTCGCCGAGCAGTGGATGGCGAGGCTCCAGGCCGCAGCCTACGAGGCATCGACCGAACTGGCGCGCGAAAAAGGCTCCTTTCCGCTTTACGACGCCCAGCCCTTCCTGGCCGCGCCGAATGTGCAGAAGCTGCCTCAGGGCGTGCGCAACAAGATTGCCCAATCCGGTGTCCGCAACGGACTTCTGACGTCGATCGCACCCACCGGGACGATCTCGTTGCTGGCGGGTAATGTGTCGAGCGGGGTCGAACCCGTGTTCGACTTCCACCACGAACGGCGCGTGTTACAACGCGACGGCTCCACTCGCAGCGAAACCGTGGAAGACTATGCGCATGCACTCTACCGTGCCCAGTTCGGGCCTCAGGCGCCGCTCAGCGAGGCCTTCGTAACGGCCGAAGAACTGACGCCTCGCACCCATCTGGAGATGCAAGCGGCTTTGCAGCGCCATGTCGATAGCTCCATCTCCAAGACCATCAATTGTCCGCCCGATATCGGCTTCGAAGCGTTCAAGGATGTCTACCTGGAAGCCTATGACTTGGGACTGAAGGGCTGCACGACCTATCGGCCGAACGCGGTGACCGGGGCCGTGTTGAGCCGATCGACGACGGCCTCTGCCGGCCCCACGCCGGCCGCACAGGGCCGCGAACCGGCGCCAGCTGCTGCTCATGGTCAATCCGGGCCAGAGGTTCGCTTGGCGCCGCCGAGCAGCCCCTCTCGCAACGCCGAGCGGGCCGGTGAAATCGTTTATATGGCTCAGCCTCTGCAGCGCGAACCGGTGTTGGAAGGCCTCACCTATAAGCTCCGCTGGCCGAGCAGCGATCACGCCATGTACATCACCATCAACGACATCAACCAGGGTGGCCGACGGCGTCCCTTCGAAATCTTTATCAACTCCAAGAATCTCGAGCACTACGCCTGGACGGTCGCCCTGACCCGCATGATCAGCGCCATCTTTCGGCGCGGCGGCGATGTCACATTCGTGGTGGAGGAACTCAAAGCCGTTTTCGATCCCCAAGGTGGCCAATGGATCAACGGGCGGTATGTGCCGAGCCTCTTGGCGGCCATTGGCGGCGTTGTCGAAAGCCATATGCTCCGCATTGGCTTTCTGGTCCCAAGAACGAGCCCCGAGGATGCCGTTGCGGAACCGTTTGCCCTTGCGGCAAGCCAGGAAAAGGGCGCAGGCACCGCCGATGCTGGTCCTGCTGTCCCACGCGCCAGGATCTGTCCACGCTGCAATCATCCCGCCTTGCATCACCGGGAAGGCTGCTGGATCTGCGACAACTGCAGCTATTCAAAGTGCGGATAGGCGTCGCGAACGGACTTGGTTAACGGCCCCTGGGACAACAAGGCATGGGCGCCAAACCCGGCAATGCCTTGAAATAACACGTCAGGAGCCATATTTCGGCTTCGAATCGGCGCTACCAGCACCCTCGCAAGCGACAAGACCAAGCGGCACGTTTTTCCATGGCTTCGCACATTGTCCGGCTCGCACCATCTCGGGGGCATGCGCCGTCCCGCACAATGGCGTTGCGCCAAGCGCCGGGAACACCGCTGCGGGTTCATTTCTGGAGTGGCGCATCGGCTCGGCGCTATGTGCACAACGTCTACGCCTTGATCGACTGCCCCCCATTGCCGCCGGCCGTTTATCTGCTCGTGCATCGCCAGGACGATGGCGTCTGTAAAGTGTTGCACATTGCCTCTGCGTTGAGCGATGCGCCGACCCTCAATCTAGCCCGGATCCGGCACCGCGCGGCCACGCTGGGAGCCAACGAAGTCCACGTGCATCTGCTCGCCACAAGCGCCAAGCAATGTCGCACCATTGCCTGTGATCTGCGCGCGGGCCTGTTTGGCAACTTGGCCGCCGAGCCGGTCGAGGGTGCACGCCCGAAGGGGGCGTGAACCGCAACCGTCGCCGTCTGCCACACGCGCGGCGGCCCCCGACAAGGAGCCCTGTTCGTTTCCGCAAGCGAAGCGGAAGGGAAAAAGCGCCTGTTCAAGCCACCGGCGGCAGGGTGTCCCAACCGTGAGCTAGCTTGGTCTTTGGCGCTAACCTACAGCGGTTTGCCGTTGCGCCTAGCCGTACGGCGGCGCGCTTAAGCCGGTCATGCTCGCGGGGTCCTCCCCTGCTTCGTTGGCCCACCAGGAGATGGCGGGCGGGCTAGCGTGGCACGATCCGAAGCACGCGCCCCTGGGCCTCGTCCGTCAGGAGCCAGAGCGCGCCGTCCGCCCCTTGGCGCACGTCCCGGATGCGGGCGCCGAGGTCCGACAGGAGGATTTCCTCGCCGACCACCTTGTTGCCGTCCAGCACCAACCGGTGCAACGCCTGTCCGGCCAGGGCGCCGACCAGCAAGTTGCCTTTCCAATCCGGAAACAGCGT
Organism: uncultured Alphaproteobacteria bacterium; assembly: GCA_963820375.1. Classification (GTDB taxonomy): domain Bacteria; phylum Pseudomonadota; class Alphaproteobacteria; order Rhizobiales; family Hyphomicrobiaceae; genus AWTP1-13. The sequence goes on from CAWFZX010000008.1 coordinate 43,250, forward strand.
GCCGGTATAAAACACGGCCCCCGAGGGGGCGATGGAGGGATCCCAATAGTAGATCGGCTGCTCCATGCCGGCCTTGTCCGTGCCAATGCCGATCTTGCTGCCGTCGTAATTGCGGCCGTAGCTGATCACCGGCCACCCGTAGTTTTTGCCCGCTTCCGGGATGTTGATCTCATCACCGCCGCGCGCCCCGTGCTCGATGGTCCAGAGCCGCTCGCTCGTGGGGTTGAGGGCCGCGGCCTGTACGTTGCGATGGCCGATCGACCAAACCTGTGGCTGCCAACCCTGGCGTTTCGGGTTGTCTGCGTGTGGCGTCCCGTCGGGCCTCAGACGGATGAGCTTGCCGATGTGATTGCTCGGGTTCTGCGCCTCATCACGCTGCGAGAAACGTTCTCCCAGCGTTACAAACAGCGACCCGTCCGGCATGAACACGAGGCGCGAGCCAAAGTGATGGCTGGAGGCATAGGCTGGCTGTTGGCGGAAAATCACCTCGGTGTTGTCGAGCCGTCCACCGTCAGCGACGGCAACGAGCCGGCCGCGCGCCACACTGGTTCCGTTTTTGCCTCCGCCGCGCGGCTCGGCAAAGGAAAAATAGATCATTTGCGAGCTGGCGAAGTCGGGTGCCAAGACCACGTCAAGCAGGCCGCCCTGACCGCTGGCGTAGACGGCAGGCAGGCCGCTCACCGCGGCCGATAGCGCACCATCCCGGCCGACGATGCGCAATCGACCCGGTCGCTCGGTCACCAGCAAGCGTCCCTCGGGTAAAAAGGCGAGCCCCCAGGGGTGCGCCAGCCCGGTGGCGAAGGTTTCGGCCCTAACCGGCCGCTGACTGGTCTGGGCGGGCGCCTTGCTGATTTGTGCCGCCGCGACCGCAGCGTGGCCCCCCAATACCGCCAGCAGCGAAGCGGCACCGACAAAAATGCTGTGCATGGCTGTCACTCCGCAATGAGCTTGCGTCCACGGCAGTTGGCGGCAATGAGCACGCCTTGACAACGCCCGAGAGCGCGCTGCCGCTCCATGTCGTGCCGACTTTGTTGCGGCCCTGCCAGCACATTTGTTGTCTTGGCTGGCCGCTCCCCATATAAGGGCGCATGTCATCTGGCCTTCCATTCCGCAAGATGAGCGGTCTTGGCAACGAGATCCTGGTCGTCGATTTACGCGACGGCAAGCGCCACGAGTTTAGCCCGTCTGCCATCGAGGCGATCGCCAAGGAACCGCGGTCGCGCTTCGACCAGATGATGGTGCTGCACGAGGCGCGCAGTTTGGGCACGCAAGCCTACGTGCGCATCTACAACGCCGATGGTTCAGAAGCCGAGGCCTGCGGCAACGGCATGCGCTGTATTGGCTGGCTCGAAGCCGAGCGAACCGGGCGCAGTGCGCTCGAATTTGAGACCAAAGTCGGCCGCCTAACAGTCGAGGTGGCCGACCGTGATCGCGTCAGTGTCGACATGGGCGTGCCGAAATTCGGCTGGCGCGACATCCCGCTTGCCGAGGCATTTGCCGACACGCGCGCCATCGAGCTGCAGGTCGGACCTATCGACAAGCCGATCCTGCACTCGCCTTCGGTGGCCAACGTTGGCAATCCGCATGCCGTGTTCTGGGTCGACAACGTCGCCGCCTATGATCTCGGTCGGCTCGGGCCGATGCTCGAGAATCACCCGCTATTCCCGGAACGCGCCAACATTTCCCTCGCCTGCGTGACGGGCCCGGGCGCCATCACGCTGCGCACGTGGGAGCGCGGCGCCGGGCTCACCCGGGCCTGCGGCAGTGCCGCTTGTGCGGCCACGGTGTGCGCCGTGCGCAAGGGACTGACCAGCCGCCGCGTCGCCGTGACGCTCCCGGGGGGCCGCATCGATATCGAATGGGGCGCCGACGATCGCATCCGCATGACGGGGCCGATCGCGTTCGAATACGACGGCGTGCTCGCGACCGCATGACACAGCACGGCATACCGGGGGCCCAGCGGGCCCATCAGCACGAAATGCGCCCTGCGGCCGGCACGGACCCCCGTGAGGTTGCGGCAAGCCGCGCCCAGAAGTGCCCGGCTCGGGCAACGCCTCCAGCCGCGCGCCTTGCGGGCACGCCGCCGCCAGCCTCGGCGCGTGTCGTCACGCTCGGCTGTCGCCTCAACGCCTTCGAATCGGAGGTGATACGGCAACATGCGAACGCTGCCGGGCTTGCGAACGCGACAATCATCAACACTTGCGCGGTGACCAGCGAAGCCGTGCGTCAGGCGACGCAAACGATCCGCAAACTGCGCCGCGCCGATCCGGCCGCGCGCATTATCGTCACCGGCTGCGCCGCACAAATCGAACCTGCTCGCTTCAGCTCCATGGCCGAGGTCGATGCCGTGATCGGCAACGTGGAGAAACTGCAGCCCGCCACCTTCCAGGGCTTGGGCACGGCTGAGAGCGAGCGGGTCCAAGTCAACGACATCATGTCGGTGCGCGAGACAGCGCATGCCATGATCGACGGCTTCGGCTCCAAGGCGCGGGCCTACGTGCAGGTCCAGAACGGCTGCGATCACCGCTGTACCTTCTGCATCATTCCTTTTGGCCGCGGACCCTCACGTTCGGTTCCGGCCGGCGAGGTGGTGGCGCAATGCCAGCGCCTGGCAGAGGCGGGCTATGCCGAGCTGGTGCTGACCGGCGTCGACCTCACGGCCTATGGCACCGATCTACCGGGCGAAATGTCCCTGGGACGTCTCGTGCGTCAGGTCCTGCGCCTGGTCCCCGAACTGAGGCGGCTGCGGCTCTCCTCGATTGATCAGATAGAGGTCGACACGCATTTGCTGGACGCCATTGCCGAGGAGCCGCGTCTGATGCCGCATCTGCACCTTTCCCTGCAGGCGGGTGATGACATCATTCTGAAGCGCATGAAGCGCCGGCATCGGCGCAGCGATGCGATCCGCTTTTGCCAGACCGTGCGGCGGTTGCGACCCGACGTGGCCTTCGGCGCAGACTTGATCGCCGGTTTTCCAACCAAGTCCGCGGCCATGTTCACAAACTCCCTGGAGTTGGTGGAGGAGTGCGGTCTCACCTATCTCCATGTCTTTCCCTTCTCTGCACGGCCGGGCACGCCGGCCGCGCGCATGCCCCGGCTGGCAGCGCGGGTGGTGAAAGAGCGCGCCGCAAGGCTGCGCCAACGCGGGGCAGCCGCCCTTGCCCTCTATCTCGCCGACCAGCCGGGCCGGGAGTGCGACATCGTCATTGAGCGCCCGGGGCTTGGACGGACGCCGGGCTTTGCCCAGCTCGAATTGGCCACAGACGCCGGCCCCGGCGCCCTCGTCAGGGCCCGCGTCACTGCGTCCGACGGCAGACGGTTGCAAGGCGAGGCCATCCAACACACCTATGCGCCGTGACCGAGGCTCCTAAGAAACACGGTTTGCTTGGCCTGTTCCGTCGCTCGGCGGAACCGCCCAAGCCCCTTGAGGTGGGGCCCCAGCAAGAGGCAACCGCCGAGGCTGCGCCGGAGCAGGAGGCGCCGTCGGTCGCGGCACCAAAGTCGGGGGCCGGGGGGCAAGGCAGCTGGTTCCAACGTCTCAAGGCGGGCTTAACCAAAAGCTCAAGCCGCCTGTCGCAGAACATCTCGGGCATTTTTACCAAGCGGAAGCTCGACGCTGATACCCTGGAGGAACTTGAGGACACCTTGATTGAGGCAGACCTTGGCGTTGAAACGGCCATGCGCATTGCCGAGGCCCTTGCGAAGGGGCGGTTCAATAAGGAAATTTCCGCCGACGAGGTGCGCGCCGTGTTGGCAGCCGAGGTCGAGCGCACGCTGGCACCCGTGGCCAGGCCACTGTCGCTGCAGGGCGATCACCGCCCGCATGTCATTTTGGTCGTGGGTGTCAACGGCACCGGCAAGACCACCACCATCGGCAAGCTTGCCAGCCGGCTGGTGCAACAGGGGCGCACGGTCACGTTGGCGGCGGGCGATACCTTCCGCGCCGCCGCCATTGATCAGCTCAAGATCTGGGCTGAGCGGGCACCGGCTCAGGTGGTGGCTCACAAACTGGGAGCGGATGCCGCCGGCCTGGCGTTCGATGCCCTGACCAAAGCCCGGGAGAATGCCAGCGACGTGCTCTTGATCGATACCGCCGGGCGCCTGCAAAACAAGCGCGCGCTGATGGACGAACTGGAAAAGATGATACGCGCCCTGCGCAAGATTGATCCGACCGCACCGCATCAGGTCCTCCTGGTGCTCGATGCAACCACGGGTCAAAATGCGCTTAACCAAGTGGAAGTTTTCAAGGATAAGGCGGGAGTTACGGGCCTCGTCATGACCAAGCTCGACGGCACAGCGCGGGGGGGCATCCTGGTCGCGATTTCGGCAAAGTTCGCGCTTCCCGTGCACGCCATTGGCGTCGGGGAAGCGATCGACGATCTTGCTCCCTTCGATGCGGCGGAATTTGCGCGGGCAATCGCTCTGAGCTAAAACAACACCAGGGAGGGGCCGGAGCTCGCAGAGAGCCGCCTGAGAACGAGCAGTGGCAGTGGAGACAGTGAACTGGCGGGGGCGGCATTTTCCATTCAATGCGGCGCAAACCGTCAACATTTTAGGCGAGATTGGTCCGCTGTTCGCGATGTTCGTCGTGAACGGCCTCTACGGTATTACCGCCGGCGCCGGGGCATTGATCGTTTGCACGATCGCCGCGCTCGTTGCCTGCCTTGCCGTACTCGGGCGCCCACCGATCATGCCGTTCATCGCCGGCACGGTCAGCATTGTGTTCGCCACGCTGACCTTCGTTACCGGCGACGCCGTCTGGGTGCAGATCAAAGTCACTTTGTTCAATGCGTTGGTGGCGCTTTTGCTGTGGTGGGGACTGCGCACCGGCAAGAGCTTCTTTCGTTTCGTCTTCGGCAACACCTTCCACTACACCGAGGAGGGTTGGTACAAGCTGACGCGCAACGTCGCGCTGTTTTTCTTGTTGACCGCCGTGGTCAATGAGGCCGTGCGGCTCGGCTTCGCCGACGCGCACATTATCGCCCTCAATCACGTGTTCACCGGCGTCGATATCTGGATCCTGTTTAAGATCTTCGTCGTCATGCCGCTGACAGCCGTCTTTTTTTGGTGGCAGGTGCGCGTGCTGCAGCGCTATCGCCTGCCTGTGCCTGTCGCCAGTCTGGCAGTGAGAAGCGACCACTTGGCCTGAGCGGATGTTCCGCCAGGTTTCTGGAACGATCATGCAAGAACCGGCGACCTCAGACAAAACCGAGAAGGCGCAGTCCCCCTTCGTCAAACTATTGATCGATCTGGGGCCGCTGATCGCCTTCTTCATCGCCTATGGCCGCGCCGGCATCTATTGGGCGACGGGAGTGCTGATGCTGGCGACGGTGGCTGCCTTGGCCGCGTCCTGGAAATTGCTCGGCCGGATCACTCCCGTGCCAATGGTAACCGCCGTTCTGGTGGTGGTGTTCGGCGGTCTCACGTTTTATTTGGATGATCCGAGTTTCATCAAGTTGAAACCCACCATCATCAATCTGCTTTTTTCCGGCGTGCTTGTCGCTGGCCTTGCCACCGGTCGGCCGCTTCTCAAACTCTTGCTCGGCGAAGCCTTCCGACTAACGGAAGAGGGATGGCGCAAGCTCAGCGTGCGCTGGGCTGCCTTCTTTTTTGCACTCGCCATCCTCAATGAGATCGTGTGGCGCAATTTCTCTGAGAGCGCCTGGGTCAATTTCAAAGTGTTCGGCATCGTGCCCATCACGATCATCTTCGCGATGGCACAGATCGGGCTCATCAAACGCTACGAGCCGAAGTCGTGAGACTGCCGGCGCCACCGGCAAGGAACGCGACAATTTGCGCAAAGAAGCCGGCCCAAGCTGAGGCTACGGTGCGCGCCAAGCCGTTCCTCCACCCCAACCGCTCGGCGTCAAGGAGGTCACTGCGTGCGCCAGGGTGCGGGCGTGCAACGGGCTGCTTTTGGCGCGTGAGCACAGCAACTAGAAGGTACGATGAAACGAGACTCCAACTGCGACCGACTGCAACGGTCGCCCATTCATCTCCTGCATCGCGCCGGCCAATGCGCAGGAGACATCTTTCACGCCGAGATGCTGAACGGCGAGCTGACACCGCGACAGTTTGCCGTTCTCTATACGGTGGCAAACAACGAGGGACTGAGCCAGACCGGCCTCGTCGATCGCACGGGCATCGACCGCTCGACACTTGCGGATATCGTGCGGCGCATGCAGAAAAAGGGCCTGCTGCAGCGGCGGCGCACCAAACAAGATGCGCGCGCCTACGCGGTGAAGCTGACCGAGGAAGGACGGCGGGTGCTGCGCGCAGCCGATCCGGCCGCCAAACGAGTTGACGAGCGCATTCTCGAGGGGCTGCCCGGCAAGCAACGGGAGCAGTTCATGAATGAGCTGCAGTCGATCGTCGACACCCTGCAGCGGCTTTCGCCGGTGCGCTGATCACAGCCGCGTGGCGAGGAAAGCATATCTCATCCCGCCGAGGCCGACCCGTTGTCGGCGGCACCCAGTTGCCGACAGCGGGTCCTATCTTGGCTTGCCTCGCCGCTTCCCGTGCCGTCGCTAGGCGGCTTTTTTCAACAGCTTCCGGTTGACGATCACTTCGGCAATTTGCACGGCATTGAGTGCGGCGCCTTTGCGGAGGTTGTCGGAGACAATCCACAGCACCAGCCCGTTGTCCACGGTTGCATCTTCGCGAATGCGACTGATGTACGTCGCATCCTCGCCAGCGGCCTCCATCGGCGTGATGTAACCGCCGGGTTCGTGCTTATCGATGACCAGGCAGCCGGGGGCCTCGCGCAGAATGTCGCGGGCCTCCTCAGCCGTGATTGGCTGCTCGAACTCGACATTGACCGCCTCGCAGTGGCCGACGAACACCGGCACCCGGACGCAGGTGGCAGTCACCTTGATCCTGGCATCGAGGATCTTTTTGGTCTCCGCCATCAGCTTCCATTCCTCGCGCGTGTAGCCGTCTTCCATGAAGACATCGACGTGCGGTATGCAATTGAAAGCGATCTCCTTGGGGAACTTCTTGGGCGCGTGCTCCTGGCCCGGCACGTACTTGCCCTTGGTCTGGCTCCATAACTCGTCCATAGCGTCCTTGCCCGCGCCGGACACGGATTGATAGGTCGCCACCACCACGCGCTTAATCGTCGCGCGCTCGTGCAACGGCTTCAGGGCCACCACCAATTGCGCGGTGGAGCAGTTGGGATTGGCAATGATGTTCTTCTTCACATAGCCCACCACCGCGTCCGCATTTACCTCGGGCACGATCAGCGGCACGTCCTGGTCATAGCGCCAGGCCGACGAGTTATCGATAACGATGCAGCCCTTGGCGGCGATCTTCGGCGACCACTCCTTGGACACGCTGCCACCGGCGGACATCAGACAAAAATCGACGCCGGCGAAATCGAAGCTGGCGAGGTCCTTGCATTTAAGCGTCGTTTCGCCGAATGAGACCTCCACACCCTGCGACCGGCGCGAGGCCAATGCGTGCAGCTCGTTCACCGGGAACTGGCGCTCGCTCAGGATGGAAAGAATTTCACGGCCCACATTGCCTGTGGCACCGACGACGGCGACGTTGTAGCCCATAGGTACCTGCTCAGTTAACAGCCTGGAATCGCGCAATTGGCGCGTGCTTTTAGCCGTGCTCGCCGGCTCTGTCCACAAGCCAGCAAAGTTTGACTGGACGATCGCATCCACGGGTGCGCCTGCCGGGCCACCAGTCGGCACCTCGGAAGTTGGCAGCCATGACCAGATTTGAGGGCCGGCTGCCGTGGCTGGCATACGCCATGCCAGTCCTCACGGCCCGGCGCGCTCGCCTTGCGCGGCATCCCCAATCGCCGCCGGCCGGCGCTGGCAATTGCCGTCCGGATCGTCGTCCGCTATATCCTATTTGATATTTCGAAAAGAGCGCAACGGTCGGCTGTCGATGACCTGCTTTGGTTGGCCTCGACAGATCGCCTTGGCGCCGGTTCTGCCGGCAGACATTTCTCGCCGCCAAGGCGGAAAATCCCCTTGCGCACGCGCCCCTATCTGTCGTTATTCGGCCAGCCATCCCGTTCACCAGCCTAGAGGTAAAGCACATGTACACGTCCCTTGAGCACTACATCGACGGCAACTGGGTGAAGGCGTCCGGCGCCAAGACCCAGGAGGTCGTCAACCCCGCGACCAGCAAGCCGATCGGCGAGCTGGGTCATGCCTCCAAGGGCGACCTCGACAAAGCACTAGCCGCCGCCGACAAGGGCTTCAAAACCTGGCGCAAGGTATCAGCCTACGAGCGCGGCAAGATTTTGCGCAAGGCTGGCGATCTCATTCGCTCCCGCGCCGACGAAATCGCCAAGGTGCTGACCCAGGAACAGGGCAAGGTCTTCATGGAGGCCAAGCTCGAGGTCCAGAGCGCCGGCGACATCCTCGATTGGTATGCGGCCGAAGGGCAGCGCGCCTATGGCCGCATCATTCCCGCCCGGGCCGATGGCGTGCGCAACATGGTGATCATGGAGCCGATCGGGCCGGTCGCCGCTTTCACGCCGTGGAATTTCCCGGTCACGCAGGCGGTCCGCAAGATTGCTGCCGCCTTGGCCGCTGGCTGCTCGATCATCATCAAGTGTCCGGAGGAAACACCAGGTTCGCCGATCGGGCTCGTCAAGGCGCTGCACGACGCCGGCGTGCCGCCGGGCGTGCTGAACCTCGTCTATGGAGTACCGGCGGAGATCTCCGAATACCTGATCCCCCACCCGACGATCCGCAAGGTGTCATTTACCGGCTCAGTGCCGGTTGGCAAGCATCTCAACGCATTGGCGGCTTCCCACATGAAGCGCGCGACGATGGAGTTGGGCGGTCACGCCCCCGTGCTGGTGTTCGACGATGCGGATGTCGAAGGCGCGGCCAAGCTGATGGGCGCCTTCAAGTACCGCAACGCCGGCCAGGTCTGCGTATCACCCACCCGCTTTTTCGTGCATGACAAGGTCTACGACAATTTCGTCGGCAAGTTCATCGACATCGCCAAGAAGACCAAGGTCGGTGATGGCCTTGCTCCTGACACCCGCATGGGCCCGCTTGCCAACCCGCGCCGCATCAACGCCATCGAGGCGTTCGTGGCCGACGCGCAAGATAAAGGTGCCAAGGTTGAGGCCGGGGGCAAGCGCATCGGCAACCAGGGCAATTTCTTCGAACCCACGGTGCTCACCGACGTGCCGGAGAATGCCCGCATCATGACCGAGGAGCCGTTCGGCCCGATCGCCGTGATGCTGCGCTTCAAAGAAACGGACGACGTGCTCGATCGCGCCAATAAGCTACCGTTCGGCCTCGCCAGCTACGCCTTCACCAAAGACGCCAAGGTGGCAACCAAGGTGGCCGACGCTCTCGAGAGCGGCATGGTGACGATCAATCACTTCGGCATCGCGCTTCCCGAGACGCCGTTTGGCGGCGTCAAGGACTCCGGCTTCGGCCACGAAGGCGGCACTGAGGGCCTGCAGGTCTACATGCAGTCAAAGTTCGTCAGCCACCTGGGCTGAGGGGCCAATACGGTTATCGGTAAGGCGGCGGGTGTCGCCGCCTTGCCGGTCCGGTGGCTGGCGTGCTATGGCAAAGAGGTCACCGCCTCAGGCCGGGACTGCGCCCCCTAAGTATTCCACCGCTCCTTGTATGCCGCCGGCACCATGCGGGATGCCCAGCGCCTTGAGGCCCATTTCAACCGCTCCGAGCGTGCCCAGCACCATCGGAGCGTTGCTATGGCCCATATGGGCGATGCGGAATGCCTTGCCCTCCAAAGCGCCGAGCCCGACGCCGAGGATGACGCCGCATTTGTCCCGGCAATAATCAAGCAGCGGCCGAGGATCGCGGCCCTGCACGAGAATATTGGTGATCGAGTTCGAACGCTCAGCCGCATTGATGATGTTGAAGGCCAGCACCTGCCCTTCCGCCCAGCGCTCGACGGCCACGCGGGTGGCCTCGGCAAGCAGCGCATGCCGCCGGAAAGCCATCTCGAGACCTTCCGCCAGCAGCATGTCGAGCGCCTTGCGAAATGCAAACAGCAAATGTTCGGGCGGCGTACCGCAATACTTCTGGTAGTGAATTTCGCCCTCGCGGAACGTCCAATCCCAATAAAGGGTGCGCAAGCCGGCCGTCTTGTGCGCGGCGCGCGCCTTGGCGTTGGCGGCCACGAAGGCGAGGCCCGGCGGCGTCATCAGGCCCTTCTGCGAGCCGGCCATGGTTACGTCCACTCCCCAGCCATCCATGTCGAACGGCATGCAGCCGAGCGAGGCAACTGCATCCACCATGAGCAAAGCCGGATGGTCGGCGGCATCCAACGCCTTGCGAATCGCGGCGATGTCGTTGACCACACCGGAGGCCGTATCGATTTGCACCACGAGGATGGCCTTGATCACATGCGCCTTATCTCTTCGCAGCCGTGCCTCGACTGCCGCGGGGTCGACGGCGCGGCGCCAATCGCCCTTCAAGACCTCCACTTCGACGCCCAGCATGGAAGCCATCTCGCCCCAGCCGGTAGCGAAGCGACCGCTTTCGAGCGCTAGCACGAGTTCGCCGCGGCTCAGCACATTGGTCAGCGCCGCCTCCCAGCCCCCATGACCGTTGGCGGCATAGATGTAGGTCCGACCTCTGGTGCGGAAGATCGTCTGCAAATCGGCAAGGCAGCTATCGGTGATGCCGATCATCTCACCGGAATAAATGTCGATGGCCGGGCGGTGCATGGCCGCGAGCACCTCGTCAGGTACGTTGGTCGGCCCCGGAATGCTCAGGAACTCTCGGCCTTTGCTGACGCTCATGTTCGGGCTGCCCCTTTGGCTGTGTTCGATCCCGGCTGGCCGCAATCGAACCACTTGTCTTGAGAAAAGCACAAATCGCAGACGACGCAGGCATCGCACCTGGGCTTGCGCGCCCGACAAATATAGCGGCCATGCAAAATCAGCCAGTGATGCGCGTGCCGCAGGTACTTCGCCGGGATCAGGCCCAGGAGGGCAAGCTCAACATCGAGCGGTGTCTTGCCTTTCGCCAGTCCAAGCCGATGCGCCACCCGAAAAACGTGGGTATCCACGGCCAGGGTGCTTTCGCCGAAGGCAATGTTGAGCACGACGTTGGCCGTCTTGCGGCCGACGCCGGGCAGTGCCTCCAGCGCTTCGCGCTGGCGCGGGACCTCGCCGCCATGCTCGGCGATCAGCTGGCGCGACAGCGCCATGACGTTCTTGGCCTTGTTGCGGTAAAGGCCAATCGTTTTGATCTGCCTTTGCAGGTCGTCGAGCCCTAGGCTGAGCATTTGCTGCGGCGTGGCGGCCAGCTTGAACAGGCCGCGCGTCGCTTTGTTGACGCCGGCGTCGGTCGCCTGCGCCGACAGCACCACGGCGACCAGCAAGGTATAGGGGTTGACGTGCTCCAGTTCGCCCTTGGGCTCGGGGTTGGCGACCGCAAGCCGCTCGAAAATCTGGGCAACGCGCTCCACATCCGCGGCCTTGGGCGCCCGCCGCGCACGCGTTTTTGACAATGCTACGGGTTTGGGAGACATGATGGTTCGCGCTAATGTGGCCGTTTGATAGGATCGCAGGCATGGACGAAAACCGCAATCAAGCGCAAGTCGAGCCGCAGTTTCGCGCCATTCTGACGCCGCACCGTTCTCTCACGCCGGCCGGTTTTGTCATCCTCATGACGGCTCTGGGCGGCATTAGCTTTGTTGCCGGAATGCTGTTTTTGACCATGGGCGCCTGGCCGGTCACGGGGTTTTTCGGCCTCGACGTGCTGCTGGTATATGCCGCCTTTAAGTTGAGCTATCGCTCCGGCCGCCTGTGTGAAATCGTAGAACTGACGCCGGCAACGTTCAGTGTGACCCGCATCTATCCGTCTGGCCGCCGCGAGCGATTTGACCTCAACCCCTATTGGGCGCGGGTGAATTTGCAGCCAGGGCGCCACGGCCGCACGGACCTGCGTGTCAGGTGCCAGGGCAGAGAACTTGCCTTCGGCCGCTTTCTGACCGAAGCCGAGCGGCGCGACTTCGCCAGCGTGCTCAAAGGCGAACTCTTGCAAGCGCGGGGCGGCGCGCGAATTTGAGGAAGGCGACAGGAATCGGGTCGATTGGCGCGCGCTTGGCACCTACATCACGGGTCATCGCCGCTCGTAACCGCGAGAATGACCATGCTGCAACCAGCCGCCGCAACACCCACCAACAGCCCGCCGAAAGCCGACCACACGCCGGATTATCCATTGATCCGCCGTGCCATCGCCTTTCTATCTGAGACCTGGACCGAACAGCCCTCGTTGGAGCGTCTAGCGCAACATCTGGGTCTGAGCCCGGCGCACTGCCAGAAACTGTTCAAGCGCTGGTGTGGTCTGAGCCCCAAAGAGTTCGTGCAGGCCATCACCATCGATCGGGCGCGCAATTTGCTCGACGGGTCGGCCAGCCTGCTGGAGACGGCCTACGAGGTCGGCCTCTCCGGTTCCGGACGCCTGCACGACCTATTTGTCTCGCATGAAGCCATGACCCCCGGCGACTACAAGCGCCGCGGCGAGGGCATTGAGATGGCCTATGGCTTCCACCCATCGCCGTTCGGCGAAGCCCTGTTGCTTGCCACCGAACGCGGCGTGGCCGGCCTCGCCTTTGTCAACGAAGACAAGGGCCAGACCCAGTCCGAGGCGCTCATCGACATGATACAGCGCTGGCCGAAGGCAAAGTTCATCGCTGCTCCAGAGAGGACCGCCCCGTTCGCCGAACAGATCTTTGAGACCTCACGATGGGGCGCGCAGCGACCAGTCAGGCTTGTCATGATCGGAACCGACTTCGAGGTCAGGGTCTGGCAGACCCTCCTGAAAATTCCCATGGGTCGGGCTGTCAGCTACATGGACATCGCTCGCCATTTGGGTCAGCCCACGGCCTCGCGCGCGGTCGGTTCGGCGGTCGGCCGCAACCCGATCTCGTTTGTGGTGCCCTGCCATCGCGTCCTGCGCGGCGACGGCAGCCTCGGCGGCTACCACTGGGGCCTCACACGCAAGCGGGCTCTGATCGGCTGGGAGACAGGCCGCGTCAGCGGACGAGGTTAGGTACGTCAGCAGTCGTCAGCATTGTTGAGGTGCTCGCCGGCTTGTGAGCACCTGTTACCCACAGGACCGTTAGATTGGCATCAGCGGCGGCTTGAGGCGCGTTGCGCGCGGCGGGACGCCGTTTGGCGCGTCACGACGGGCCAAAGGCCATCACCTCGCCAGCAGGGACTGGACTGTCCCTAGGGGCCAGCACGGACCGGCAGCGGACCGGCCAGCACGAAAGTGAGATGAGGATCGGAACCAAGATCGCTGCCCGCGACTTCAGGCTCGATGGCTTGCGCCAATCCATGCCAAGCGCCTCCTGGCCTGAGCGCCTGGGCTTCAGGGCGACGCAGGGTGGGGGTGATTTGGCTCCTTTTTGCGCCGGCCAACAGCGCGCCGCCGACACGGCTGAAGCCGGGTCGCGGCCGAGAAAAGGGGTACGCATGACGCTTGAGAGCTTTTCCGCCGGCCGTCAGGTGGGCAGTTCAATTGAGGCCCGCTTGTTCGAGACCCGGCGCTTGTCGCTCGAACTCGCCGAACCGTTGAGTGCGGAGGACATGACGGTGCAGGCCATGGATGACGCGAGCCCAACGAAGTGGCACCTCGCGCACGTCACATGGTTTTTTGAGACTTTCATCCTCATTAGGCACCTGCCGGGATACCAGCCCTTCGATGATGCCTTCAATTACTGCTTCAACTCCTACTACGAAAGTCAGGGGCCGCGGCAGCCGCGCCCCAAGCGCGGGGTGCTTACTCGCCCGTCGAGCGAACGCGTGCTGGCCTATCGCGCACATGTCGATGCTGCCTTGGCCAAGCTCTTTGCCAGAGGCATTTCAGCGGGCTCACAGATCGCCCGGCTGGTGGAGGTCGGGATCAACCACGAGCAACAGCACCAAGAGCTGATATTGACCGATATCCTGGCGCTGTTCGCGGCCAATCCTTTGTGCCCGGCCTATCGACCCTTGTCGGCGCCGGCGGGGGCAGCCGGGGCCGAACCGACGCGGTGGATCGAATTTCCGGGCGGCGTCAGCAAGATTGGACACGACGGTCGCAGCTTTGCCTGGGACAACGAGCTGCCGCGCCACGATGCCCTGATCCACCCCTTCAGCTTGGCAGATCGCCTCGTCACAAACGCCGAATGGCTGCAATTCATGACCGATGGCGGCTATCGCACGGCGTCTCTCTGGCTCGCCGACGGCTGGGGCATGATCAATCGCGAACGCTGGGAGGCCCCGCTCTATTGGCAGCAGCGGGAGGGACAATGGCTCACCATGTCGCTCAATGGCCTCCAGCCCGTCGAGCCCGCCGCTCCCGTGGCGCACGTCAGCTACTACGAGGCGGATGCCTACGCCCGCTGGGCGGGCAAGCGCCTCCCCACCGAATTCGAGTGGGAGCTGGCGGCACAGGGGTTGTCTGTGGTCGGCAACACGCTCGCGAGCAAGACCTTGCGGCCAATGCCTGCAGACGGACGCTCGCCTGACGGCAAGCCGCGCCAGATGTTTGGTGATGTTTGGGAGTGGACGCAGAGCGCCTATCTGCCCTACCCCGGCTACCGGCCGCCGGCGGGGGCGCTGGGCGAGTACAACGGCAAGTTCATGGTCAGCCAGCAGGTGTTGCGCGGAGGTTCGTGCGCCACGCCGGAGGCACACACGCGCGCCACCTATCGCAACTTCTTCTACCCCCATCAGCGCTGGCAGTTCATGGGCCTGCGCCTTGCCTCGGAGATCGCCTGATGCTGCATCCCAATCTGCGTGAACTGCTGGCGGAGCGCTTTGCGCTCGACGATGACTTCGCGAGCGCCGTGATCGGCGGACTATCGCGGCCGCAGAAAACCCTGCCGTGCCGCTTTTTTTATGATGCACGCGGCAGCGAGCTGTTCGAGGAGATCACGCGCTTGCCGGAATACTACCCGACGCGCACGGAGACCGGCATTCTCCAGACCCATGGGGGCGAAATGGTCAAAGACCTGCCCGCTGGCGGCGTGTTGGTGGAATTCGGCTCGGGGTCGAGCCTGAAGACGGAGATTCTGCTGGGTCGGCTGCCACAGCTGGCGGCCTACGTTATGATCGACGTCTCGCAAACTGCGCTTGATGGTGCCAAAGCGCGATTGGCCCGGCGTTTTCCGAAGCTCGACGTGCGGCCGATTGTCGGTGATTTTTCTTTTCCCGTGGCACTCCCGGAGGATTTGCGCGGCCGGGCAAAAACGGGTTTCTTTCCAGGCTCAACCATCGGCAATTTGACCCCCGACGAGGCCGTGCGCCTGTTGCGCGTCTTCCGCGCAGCCTTGGCTCCGCAGGGACGCCTTATTATCGGCGCCGACTTGCAGAAGGACGCTCGCCGGCTTGTCCTCGCCTACAACGATCCCGCCGGTGTCACGGCTGCCTTCAACCTCAACCTGCTCGCGCGTATCAACCGCGAACTGGGAGGCGATTTCGATCTCGACGCCTTCCGGCACGAAGCCATCTACAATCCCCGGCATGGCCGCATCGAAATGCACTTGGTCAGTCGGACCGGGCAGAACGTCAATATCCAGGGTCAGCGCTTTTGCTTCCAGCCGGGCGAGACCATTCACACCGAGAACTCATACAAATACTCGATCGCACAGTTCCGCGAGCTGGGCCGGGCCGCCGACTGGCTGCCGCGGCGCGTCTGGACGGACGCCGACACCCTGTTCAGCGTGCACGAGCTCCTCGCTGCTTAAACCATGCGGGCGCACGCCACGCCCATCCCCGGCCGCTCAGCGGTCGCTCGGGGGCCGGCGGTTACCGGCGCCCGGCGGGGGGCCTTTTGGCTCAGGCGCTTGCCGGCCTGGGCCGGCGCTGGGCCGGTCGCTGCCACAGTGCGGGTCTTTGTGCTGGCCGCCAGCTGCACCCTAAACTATTGATTCAATGTCATTTTTATGGGGAAGCCTGGTGGAGCCGAGGGGAATCGAACCCCTGACCTCTGCAGTGCGATTGCAGCGCTCTCCCATCTGAGCTACGGCCCCAGAAGGCTGGGTCATTTAGGTGGCCGGCCTTTGCAATGTCAAGGATGGGGCCTCCGTCCCCTCGATTGCAGCGGCCCGCCAGCGCTCCCTTGCCGCCGGGCGGCGCTCTCGTCTACATCTGCGAGCGAATCACGGACGAGAGAGGCCACGAGATGCTGCCGATCCTCTATTTTATCGACCAGTATCTGATTGATCTTTTCATATGGATCATTATCGGCAGCGCTATCCTGAGCTGGCTGATCGCCTTCAATGTCGTCAATCCCTACAATCAATTCGTACGTTCCTTGTGGGATCTGTTCAATCGCATCACGGAGCCCTTCCTGCGGCCGATCCGCCGCCTGCTGCCGGACATGGGGGGCATCGACGTCTCCCCGGTGGTGCTCATTCTTATCCTGGTGTTCATTCGCGTTGTCATCATTCGCGGCTGGCTGATGCCGCTGTTCAGTTGAGCTCGCCGCGGCAGCGGCCCTCCACGCCGTGGACGGCCATGGCCGACGGCCTGCGTATCAGCGTCCGGCTAACGCCAAGATCCGCCCACGATCGGGTGGATGGGGTCGAGGAAGCCGCCGCCGGACCTGTGCTGAGGGTGCGGGTGCGGGCGGCACCCGAGCACGGCGCCGCCAACGCGGCGCTGACCAAGGTGCTGGCTGGCTGGCTGGGGGTGCCCAAAACCACCGTTGCAGTGATCCAAGGCGCCAAATCCAAGGTCAAGATATTGAGCGTCGCGGGCGACCGGCAGCATCTTGCCAACCTCGCATCGGCCAGGCTTGCAAACGAGCAAGCGGGCATAGCCCGCAGGGCAAGGTGAGATGGCGGCGCAAATCATTGACGGCAGGGCCATCGCCGAACGCTTGCGCCAGCAGGTGACCGCTGAGGTTGCACGCTTGTGCCAAACGCACGGGGTCACGCCCGGTCTCGCCGTCGTCCTGGTCGGGGAGGATCCGGCGAGCCAGGTCTACGTGCGCACCAAGGCCAAGCACGCCCGCGACGCGGGCATGATCTCGATCGAGCACCGACTTGCCACAGAGACTTCGCTAGATACGCTGTTGCGCCTGATCGCCGAACTGAACCAGCGCACGGACGTGCACGGGATCCTTGTGCAGCTGCCGCTCCCCGCGCATATCGAGACTGCGAAAGTGATCGAGGCCATTGCGCCGGCCAAAGATGTCGATGGCTTCCACCCGATCAACGTTGGGCGGCTGGCGACCGGGGCCAAGGCGATGGCGCCTTGCACGCCGACCGGGTGCTTGATGCTGGCCAAATCGGTGCGCCCCGACCTGGCCGGACTGGAAGCAGTGGTGATCGGACGCTCCAGCATCGTCGGCAAGCCGATGGCACAGCTTCTGCTCAAGGAGAACTGCACGCCGACGGTGGCGCACTCGCACACTCGCAACCTGGCCGCCGTCGTGCGTCGCGCCGACCTGGTGGTGGCGGCCGTGGGGCGGCCCGAATTGGTCAAGGCCGACTGGATCAAGCCCGGCGCCATCGTCATCGACGTCGGCATCCAGCGCCTAGCAGATGCCAACGGCAAGACGCGGCTCGTCGGCGACGTGGAGTTCGCCGAAGTCGCAGTGGTAGCGGGCGCAATCACGCCCGTTCCAGGCGGCGTCGGCCCGATGACCGTCGCCTGCTTGCTCAAGAACACGCTGGAGGCCGCAACGGCCCTAAGCCGTTCGGCACCGCCTAACCTTGGTAACCTTCGATGATGACGAGGTGCGCGTCACTCGCCTCGTCGCGGATTTGCGCAGCTGCTTGATATTCCGGGAACTCGTAGCAGGCCTTGGCGATGGCAAAACTGTCGAACTCGATGACGACGTGCCTGCGCCCGCCGAGGTCCCCTTTGGGAACCACGCAGGCGCCCGCACGCACAAGGAAGCGTGCATTGTATTTGCGGAACGCAACGGCATTGGCGGCAACATAGTCTTTGTAGCGTTCGGGATCGGTAATGTTGACGTGCGCTATCCAATAGCCCTTGTTGGTCATTATTTTCCTCCACTTCGAGTGCAGTTCAGCAGATCCCGCCGGCGCGGGCGCAAGCCCCCGGGGGATCGGCAAATCATCTTGGCTTATCATTGCTGCTGGCGCCCAATATTCTCAAGTGTTGGGGCAGCATTGCGCCAAACATGCCCTCCGCCGCCCCTCGAATAGGTTGGCGGGAGGCGATGCGGTATGCCATGCTTGATGTTTGACAATCGAACCAAGAGGAATGCGATGCGATACGAGGCGCCCTCATCGCTGGAACAGGCGGTTGGCCTGCTGGCGGCGGCATCGGGCGATGCACGAGTTCTGGCCGGCGGCACGGATCTGCTGGTCCAGATGCGAACCGATGTTCTGAACCCTGAGCTGGTGGTCGACATCAAGCACATTCCCGAGTTGCGACAAATCAAAGAAGACAGCGCTGGCTTTCGCATCGGCGCAGCCGTAACCGGTGCCGAGCTGAAGGAGCATCCGCGGCTCAAGGACGTTTGGCCCGGCGTGGTCGAGGCCGCCAATCTGATCGGATCGACGCAAATCCAGGGTCGCGCTACGATGGGGGGCAACCTCTGCAACGGCTCGCCCGCGGCCGACAGTGTGCCGGCGCTGATCGCGGCCGCGGCCAAAGCCTCGGTGGTCGGCCCGAAGGGACGGCGCGAGATTGCCGTCGAGGACGTGATGCTTGCCCCGCGCCAGCTAGCCCTGACCAAGGGAGAGATCATCGCCTCCTTCATTTTGCCACCACAGGCAAAGGGCAGCGCCGACGCCTATCTGCGCTTTATACCGCGCACCGAGATGGATATCGCCGTAGTGGGCTGCGGGGTTTGCTTGACCGTCGATGACAAAGGTGTCGTCTCCCGCGCCCGGGTCGCGCTCGGCGCCGTGGCAGCGCGTCCGCTGCTCGTGGAGGAGGCTGCCAAGGCGCTGCTTGGCAGCAAGGTCGACGATGCCGCGTTGCGCAAGCTCGATGCGGCAGCCGGCGCGGCATGCAAGCCGATCGACGACAAGCGTGGCACCAAGGAATACCGCATCAAAGTCGCGGGCGTGCTCGCCCGCCGAGCTGCCCAAATTGCATTCGAACGCGCGAGGAAGGCCTGATGGCGAAGCATCACATTACCGCAACGGTGAATGGAGACCCCGTCGAATTCCTGTGTGAGCCGCAGGAAACCCTGCTCGACGCCCTCCGCGATCAGTTAAACCTCACCGGCACCAAGGAAGGCTGCTCCACCGGCGATTGTGGCGCCTGCAGCGTCATGGTCGACGACCGGCTGGTCTGCTCATGCCTGATGCTGGGCGTCGAGGCCGCCGGCAAATCGATCTCCACCATCGAGGGCATGGCTCAGGGGGACGAACTGCATCCGCTGCAGCAAAAGTTTCTGGAGCACGCGGCCCTGCAGTGCGGCATTTGCACGCCGGGCTTCCTGGTCGCGGCCAAGGCCCTGCTCGACAAGAAGCCCGATCCGTCCGAAACAGAAGTACGCTACTGGCTGGCCGGTAACCTGTGCCGCTGTACAGGCTATGACAAGATCGTGCGCGCGGTGCTCGACGCCGCCGCAGAGATGAGAGGAGCCTGACCGATGCAAGAGAAAGTCAAGGACGGTCCCAGTTCCGAGTTTCAAGTGGTTGGCACGCGTCCGGTGCGTCCGGACGGCGCCGACAAGGTAACCGGTCGCGCCAAGTTCGGGGCAGATCTGGCTCTGCCGGGACAGCTGGTCGGCAAGGTCCTGCGCAGTCCCTATCCGCACGCCCGTATCAAGTCGATTGACGCCTCCGCGGCGTTGAAACTGCCTGGCGTAAAGGCCGTGGTCAGCCGCGATGACTTCCTCGAGCAGTCCTCGGAGTTCATCCCCGCCGGCGAGATGATGATCAACTATCGCGATGTCGTGCGCAACGTGATGGCTCGCGAGAAGGCTCTTTATGAGGGCCACCCGGTGGCGGCGGTGGCAGCCACGAGTGCGGGCATCGCCAAAGAGGCGCTGCGGCTGATCAAGGTCGACTACGAAGTGCTGCCGCACGTGATCGATGTGGTCGAGGCGATGCAGCCAGGCGCACCCCTGCTGCACGAAGAGATGTTCACGGCCGGCGTCGAACCCGCGCCGAAAACGCCGTCCAATGTCGCCAAGCGCCTCGAAATCGGCCATGGCGATATCGCCGCCGGCTTCAAACAGGCCGAGCTTGTGATCGAGCGCGAATTCACCACCAAGCCTGTGCACCAGGGATACATCGAACCGCACGCCTGTGTGGCGAGTGTGTCGGAGGACGGGCAAGCCGACGTGTGGGTGTCTACCCAGGGCCACTGGGTCGTGCGCGCGCATTGCGCGCGATTGCTCGGCTGGGATATTGGCAAGGTGCGGGTAACGGCCGCCGAGATCGGCGGCGGCTTCGGTGGCAAAACCGTCGTCTACCTGGAGCCAATCGCGCTGGCGCTGTCCAAGAAGGCGCGCCGCCCCGTCAAGATGGTGATGACGCGGGAGGAGGTTTTCAAAGCCTCCGGACCGACCTCGGGCGCGCACGTGCGCGTAAAGATCGGCGCCAAGAAGGACGGACGCATTGTGGCCGCCGAGGCCGAGCTCAAGTATCAGGCAGGCGCCTTCGCCGGCTCGCCGGTGCAACCGGGCGCCATGTGCGCCTACGCGCCCTACGACATCGAAAACGTACGGGTGGTCGGCTACGACGTGGTCACAAACCGGCCGAAGGTGGCGGCCTATCGCGCCCCGGGCGGGCCCATTTCCGAGTTCGCCGTCGAGAGCGTGATCGACGAAATCGCTGACAAGCTCGGCATGGATGCGATCGAGCTGCGGCTCAAGAACGCCGCCAAGCAGGGTACCAAGGCGGCCTATGGTCCAAAATTCGGTCCGATCGGCATGGTCGAAACGCTGGAGGCCGCCAAATCGCACGCCCATTGGCGCACGCCGCTCGGCAAACACCAGGGTCGCGGCGTGGCCAGCGGCTTTTGGTTCAATATCGGCGGCGAAACCTCCGTGTCGCTGTCGCTCAACGAGGACGGCACCCTGTCACTCACCGCCGGCACGCCGGACATCGGCGGACTGCGCGCGTCGCTGTGCATGATGGCGGCGGAAGAGCTGGGCGTGCCGCTGGACAAGATCCGGGTTCAGATCGGCGATACCGGCCAGCTCGGCTACAACTTCCTCACCGGCGGCAGCCGCTCGACCTTCTCCAGCGGCATGGCGACGGTGGAAGCCGCTCGCGACGTCATGAAGGAGGCTTGCAAACGGGCAGCGAAGCTGTGGGAGTTGCCCGAGGACGCGGTGGAGTACAACGGTGGTGGCGTGCGTCCCGCCGGTCCCAATGCCGGCAAGCATGCGCCGATGACGTTGAAGGAGATCGCGGGCATCGCCGGCAAGACCGGCGGCCCGATCGTGGGCTATGCCCGCATCAACGCCGCCGGTGCAGCCCCGAGCCTTGCCACGCATATCGCCGACGTCGAGGTCGATCCCGAGACCGGCAAGGTGTCGGTGATCCGTTACACGGCCATTCAGGATGCTGGCCGGGCCATCCATCCAAGCTACGTCGAAGGCCAGTATCAGGGTGGTGTGGCACAAGGTATCGGCTGGGCCCTCAACGAGGAGTACATCTACGGGGACGATGGCAAGCTGCAGAATGCCGGCTTCCTCGACTACCGGGTGCCTGTGGCCTCCGACCTGCCGATGATCGATACGGTGATCGTCGAGGTGCCGAACCCTCGCCATCCCTATGGCGTGCGCGGCGTCGGTGAAACGCCGATCGTTCCACCGATGGCGGCCATCGCCAACGCGGTCGCCCATGCCACCGGCGTGCGCTTCACCGACCTGCCAATGTCGCCGCCCCGGGTGCTGAAGGCCCTGGACGAGGCGCGCGCCAAGGGCACGGCAAAGCTTTGATCGACAGCTCGGACCGGAGGCAGCCGCGAACCGCTTGCGGATGCCTCCGCCCTCCGACGAGCAGGTTCAAAGGCCAGGCAATTCGCTCACCATGGCCCACGTCACGCTGATCGGGAACCTACGCCAATTCACGGGAGGCGTGAGCGAAATCGAGATTGATGCCGGCAACGTGCATCAGCTGTTCACTCGGCTGGGTGAGCGATATCCCGCCTTGTTGCCGCATCTGCAGACGGGCTCTGCGGTCGCCATTGATGGGCAAATCTACCAGGACGACCTGTTCCAGGAGATCGGCCCGGAGAGCGACGTACACATCCTGCCGCAGATCGCCGGGGGGTAGTTTAGCCTTTCGGCACCACGCCGCAGGCGATCCGGCCGGCGCCACCGCCGTTCTCGGGGGTGTCGGTGTAGTTGTCGCCGCCTTCGTGGATCATCAAGGCCCGGCCACGCACGTCGGCAAGCGTCAGCTGCGGCGCCGTCACCGTCTGCTTGATGCCCTTGTCAGTTGCCTTCAAAACTGGCAGGTCGCCTTTGTGTCCGCCGCCCTTGGGGCCTTTGTGGGTTTTGCTGCCCGCTGGATCGAAATGCGGGCCTGCGGCAAAACCGGCCGTCATCTTGCCGTCCTTGCTGGCGGCTCCGCAGTCACCTTTCTCATGCACATGAAAACCGCGCTGTCCCTTGGGCACGCCCTTAACCGACACCTTAAAGGACACTCCGCCTTTGCCTTCGCTGACAACCACGGTGCCAACTTTCTCGCCGACGCCGCTTTCGGAGATTCGGTTGATATCCACACTCAACTGTTGGGCAATGGCGACACCGGTGGCGATCAGGAGCCCGCCGCCGGAGAGAGCAAGCATGCGCAGGGAGCTGGTCATGGCACAACCTCGACCTCTTGTGGCTGCAGATCAACGGTGCGGCAACGACCTGGTTCCGCGCCGCAGCGCACAGACCTGCTGCGCCAACACCTGGCGCGAGCATGTTGGCTGAGCGGGTGCGGCGGAAGCCGGCCCGCGGCCGCAGCGCACAATTGGCCAACCCGCGCCGGCCGGTTTGTCTTTCTTCTGCAACACTTGCTTCTGCAATACTGGGCGAGGGGGCGAACTGAAT
Organism: uncultured Alphaproteobacteria bacterium; assembly: GCA_963820375.1. Lineage (GTDB taxonomy): Bacteria > Pseudomonadota > Alphaproteobacteria > Rhizobiales > Hyphomicrobiaceae > AWTP1-13. The sequence continues at coordinate 66,190 of CAWFZX010000008.1, forward strand.
TTGCGGCGGCTCGGGGTCCGGGCGATTGCCTTTTCGCACGGCGGCGGTGAGACTTGTGGGGGCGCGCACAGGATCAAAAGGCGCGGCCGGCCCGAGGAGGCGACATGCACCAGCACGAGGACCTTGCCTCCTTGAGCGCGGTCGAGCTGCGGCAGCGCATCGGCCGCAAACAGATTTCACCCGTCGAGCTCTTGGCGGCGTGCATCGATCGCATCGCTGCCATCGATCCGGCTGTGAACGCCATCGCCGCTACCGACTATCCCTCAGCGCGCCGGCAAGCCCAGGCGGCGGAAGCTGCGGCGTTGCGCGGCGAGGGGCTGGGTCTTCTGCACGGCCTGCCAATCGGCATCAAGGATCTGAGCGACACCGCCGGGCTTTTGACCACGCACGGCTCGCCGCTCTACCGCGATCACGTACCCAAGACCGACGCGGCCATGGTCGCCCTGCTGCGCAAGGCAGGCGCCGTAGTCGTGGCCAAGACCAATACCCCAGAGTTCGGCGCCGGTGCCAACACGCGCAATCCGGTTTGGGGCGCGACCGGCAATCCGTTCAATCCCATGCTCAATGCCGGCGGCTCATCGGGGGGCTCGGCGGTGGCGCTGGCGTGTGACATGCTTCCCCTCTGTACAGGCTCGGACATGGGCGGCTCGCTGCGCATTCCGGCGGCGATGTGCGGTGTGGTCGGGCTGCGGCCCTCGCCGGGCGTCGTGCCCTTCGAAGCGCGACAGCTGGGCTGGGCACCCATCGGGGTTTTGGGACCAATGGGTCGAACGGTGCCAGATCTGCGGCTGCTGTTGGCAGCACAGGTGGCCGTGCAGGCGCGCGAGCCGTTGGCGTTTCCGCTCGATCCCGAGGCTGCGGCGCACGCCCGACCGGTCGATCTCGGCCGGCTCCGTGTTGCCTGGACGGAGGATTTCGGCCAATGCCCCGTGGCGAGAGAAATCCGCAAATTGATGCGAAAACGCATGCATGCCATGCGGCATTTGTTCCGGTCGTGCGATGAGGTGTGCTTCGACTTCGGTGCTGCCGATCGCTGCTTCGATATCGTCCGTGCCCAGAGTTTTATGGCCCGACATCAAGCCGCCTACGAACTCGATCCCGCCTCCCTTGGACCCAACGTGCGCGCCAACTACGAACTGGGCGCCAACATGACCCTCGCCGACACGGTCTGGGCGCACGCCGAACAAACGCGCATTTTCCACCGCTTCCAGGCGCATTTTCGTGATTACGATCTGGTGTTGGCGCCGACGACGCCGGTTTCAGCCTTTGCCTGGAGCAAGCCCTACCTCGCCGAGCTCGAAGGCGAGCCGCTCAGAAACTACTACCACTGGCTTGCACTGACGTATTACATCAGCCTTGTCAGCAACCCGGCGCTGTCGTTGCCCTGTGGAGTCGACGATCATGGCATGCCGTTCGGACTGCAGGTCATCGGCCGGTTCCGCGGCGACATCGAGCTCCTCAACGCCGCCGCGGCGATGGAGCAGGCGTTTGCCGCCATTGCCGAGCTGCAGCGACCCCGGCCGGATGTCACAAAACTGCGCGGCACGACGACCACCGCTTTGAAGTCGATCGTCACCCATCCGCCCATACTTTCAGCCCTTTGAGAATTGGCAAGCAGCAGCATGCACGGCAAACGACCTACCATCACGTCGCTCAACGGCCTGGTTGCGGCCGCCCACCCCCTGGCCGCCCAAGCTGGTGCCAAACTGCTGGGCAATGGCGGCAATGCCTTTGATGCGGCCGCCGCCACCGCGGCCGCGCTCAACGTTGTCGAGCCGTTCATGTCCGGACTTGCCGGCCTCGGCTACGCCACGTGTTTTATTGCCGCTGAAAAGCGGGTACGTGTACTCGACTTCGTGCCACCGGTGCCTTCGCGCCTACCGGTCGAGCGCTTCAGCAAGCGCGAGGATTTACAGCGCGGTGCACTCTCGGTGGGGACACCCGGCAATCTAGCCGGCTGGGCAGAGCTGGTGCGCGCCTACGGCAGGAAGCCCCTGGGCGAGGCCCTGCAACCGGCGATCGCGTTGGCGAGGGACGGCTTTGCGCTCGCCGAATTTGGCGTGGCGGAGTTCAACGAGCAAATCCCGCTGTTGCGCGGCTGGTCGGCTCTCTATGACGACTGGGCGCGGAATTACACCGGCGGCGCGGCTGGTGTGGCGTTGGGACGCATCATTCGCCAACCCGAGCTCGCGCGCACGCTCGAGGCCCTTGCCGCCCAGGGGTGCCGTTATCTTTATGGCGGCGGCTTGGGGGAAACCATCATCGCCCACCTGCAAAAACTCGGCGGTTGCCTTACGCTCGATGATCTCGAGGCCGTGCGGCCCGCCTGGCAGGAGCCGCTTGCTGTCGACTATCGAGACCTTACCGTCAACACCCTGCCCCCGCCCTCGGAAGCATTTCAATTCCTGCTTACGCTGCGCATCCTCGAAGGCTTCGATTTCTCCAAGCTCGAACGCAACGGCGTCGAGCATCTGGACACGATTTGGCGTGCCACCAGGCTGGCGGCAGGCGAGCGCATCGCCAACAACAATCCCGCCGCCGGCAGGCTCATGCAGATGCTGTCGGATGCCAATGCCGCCCGCCTGCGGGACCGGGTCAAGGATGGCGTGCCGATCGAAGGACCGACCGAACAATGGCTGCCGGGTGTCGGTGCAAGCGGCAACGAGCACCACACCACGTCGTTCTCGATTAGCGATCGCGAGGGCAATGTGGTCGCCATCACGCAGAGTCTCGGTAGTCCATTCGGTTCCGGCGTGGTCGTGCCGGGGACCGGTGTTTGCCTCAACAACTTCCTGTATTGGACCGACGTCAATCCGCGCAGCCCCAACCGCACCCGGCCTGGGGCTGCGCTGCCCGTTTGTATGGCACCATCGGTGTCGCTGCGCGACGGCCGGCCGGTGCTCGCCCTCGGTACGCCCGGCAGTTACGGCATTCTCCAAACCCAGGTTCAGGTGATGGTGCAGTATCTGGACTACGGCTTGGGACTGCAGGATGCCATCGAGCAACCGCGAGCGCGACTGTGGGACGGAGGCTTGGTCGAACCGGAGGCGCGCTTCGAGCCGGCGGTGCTTGAGACCCTTGCCCGTCGTGGCCACAAGATCCGGCCGGCTGGCGATTGGACCATGCGCGTCGGCGGCATGCAGGCAATTTCCATCGATCCCGCTTCCGGCCTGATGACCGGCGGCTGTGATCCCCGGCGGGACGGCTATGTCGCCACTGCCTGACGCCCTCGGGCACTTTGCACATCTAAGCTAACGCGTGGCGATCGGGCTCGACGGACATGAAGGACAAAACAGAAAAAGGAGCAACCATGAACGTCGCGGCCAAAACCGAAAGCACGGTGGGCTGGCAGGACGAGGTCTACGATCTGCTGCGCCGGAACAACATTACGCAATTTGCCTACGTGCCCGATGCGGGGCATCGCATTCTGATCGACCGATCGCTCGCCGACCCGGAGGTTCATTCCGTGGCCTTGACGACGGAGGAGGAGGGCGTCGCCCTCCTGGCCGGCGCCGACCTCGGCGGTGCGCGCGGGGTTCTACTGATGCAAAGCAGCGGCGTTGGCAATTGCATCAATATGCTGTCGCTCACCAGCGGCGGGCGATTTCCGCTGCTTGCGCTCGTCAGCATGCGCGGTGATTTTGGTGAAGGCAACCCGTGGCAGTATCCGATGGGGCGAGCGACCCAGCCGGTGCTTGAGGCGATGGGCGTCATCTGTCTCAGAGCCGACAATCCCACGGAAGCTGTGGCGACAGTCGGTGCCGCTCTCACCATGGTTTACCAGGCGGGCCATGCGGTCGCCGTCCTGTTCACGCAGAAACTGCTTGGCGCCAAGAAATTCTGAGGCTGACGACATGCCAAATTCTTCCCCCCCGACGGGCGTCGCGAGCGGACTTGCTGCCTCCTTCCTGCTCGATCGCCTCGAGGCGGTACCCGCCTTGATCGGCCGCCATGAGGACTTCCTGTTCGTTGCCGGGCTTGCCGGCACGTCGCGGGATATTGCGGCTCTGACCGCGGATGGCGCCCACATCTATAGCATGGCCGGGGCCATGGGCGGCGCCTGCATGATGGGTCTGGGCCTTGCACTGGCGCGTCGCGACCGGCGCGTCATGGTGCTGACCGGTGACGGCGAGCTGTTGATGAACCTCGGAGCGCTGGCAACGATTGCCGTTCTCAACCCGCCCAATCTGTCGATCCTGGTGGTCGACAACGGCCATTACGGTGAGACCGGTTATCAAAAAAGCCATACCAGTCTGGGTGTCGATCTAGAAAGGATCGCCGCCGGCGCTGGCATCAAGCGCACCGCCGCCGTCGCGAACGAGGCGGATCTCATGGTTGGCGCCCGGTTGCTGCGGGAGGGCAACGGCACAGCGTTTGTCCTGCTGCGGGTGAAGCCGAGCGAGCCGCCAAAGTTCAAGCGCGACCTCGATCCGGCGCGCTGCCGCGTGCGCTTCAAGACGGCGTTGCGCCTGCCGGGTTGACACGCGGGCAGCAAGCAGGGGGTTGGCGCCGACATTCTTGTTGACCGGAATGTTTGCCGGTCCTGCCGCCGGCCCATGCCACTTGCCCGCGGCGGTGAAAGAGGGGGAAAATCGATGCGTTTGATGTTGCGTCCATTCGTGCATCTTTTGCGTTGGCCCGTGCGGATCGGCGCATTCTTCCTGCACCTGATGCATCACCTGGCCGCGTTCTTTGCTTGGATCTGGATGCTGGTGCACGTGGTTGGCTCCGTTGCGCAGGCCGGCCTACAAGCCGGCAAGCTGTGGGAGATGCGGGTGTTGGAAGACATTTGGCACCAGGGTGTGCTGTACTTCAGCTTGGCGGGCGGTCTTGAATGGCAAAAGATCGCCGGGCTCGCCCTGATCCCGGCCTGCGCGCTTGCTCTGCGCAACGCCTATCTCGCCTATGAGCAGCTGCACGCGTGGGTGCATGAGCACCGAGCCGCGCAGCACAAACCGTGAAAATCGAGGCTCGCCCGCATCCCCAGCTCGCCGACCCGGAGCACCATCATGCCGCGCCACATCGTCTGCCTGAGCTACGACTTCGACACGCAGTCTGGCTTCATCGCCCGCGGCATGACCACGCCGACGCCTCTGTCACGTGGCGAATTTGGAGCGCTTGCCTCCCGGCGAATCCTGCACTTCCTGCAATCTGAGGGCATCCGCAGCACCTGGTTCGTGCCCGGCTTTACGATCGAAAGCTACCCGAAAGAGTGCGAAGCCGTCGTGCAGGGCGGCCATGAAATTGGCCACCACAGCTGGGCGCACATTCCCAATGCGAGCATGAGCCGCGAGGAGGAGGAGGCCGATCTGGTCCGCGCCGGCGAGGCGATCGTGCGTTTGACCGGCAAGAAGGCGGTGGGGTACCGTTCACCGTCCTGGGACCTTAGCAGCGCCACCATCGATCTGCTGATCGAGCACGGCTTTTTATACGACAGCAGCATGATGGGGGCTGATTATACACCCTATCTTGCCCGCCGCGGTGATCGCGCCGAGCTCGGCAAACCTTACCACTTCGGCGATGCGACCAATCTCATCGAGTTGCCGATCAGTTGGTCGCTTGATGATCATCCGCATTTCGAATTCATGCGCACGCGTGAGACGGTGGTGCCGGGACTGCAATCGGCCCGCACGGTCATGCAAAATTGGCACGACGAATTCCTGTACATGGCCAAGACGGTCGACTGGGGAGTTCTGACTTACACGATGCATCCCTACGTCATTGGCCGAGGTTACCGCATGCTGGCCTTTGAAGACCTGGTGGCGAAGCTGATTGACGCTGGCGCGGTGTTCATGACCATGGCAGAAGCCGCTGCCGAAGCCCGCCAGCGCCTGTTCCCCGGCCTTACCGCCTCGGGTGAATAAATGCCCAGGGCGATACTTCGCTGTCCTGCGGCACCATGACTTCAATCAGCACCGGGGCGTTGGCGGCAATCGCCTGTCGCAAGACGGGGCGCAACTCATCCGGTGAGGCGACGCGATGCCCCTCGACTCCGAACGCCCTTGCCAGCAACATGAAATCGGGATTGTCGAGTAGGGCACCATGGATGCGGTTGGCGAAGTTCGTGCGCTGGTCGCGCAGCACATTTCCGTACGAGCTGTTATTGAACAAGAGCGTCACCAGCCCGATCCGCTCTTGCACGGCCGTAGCCAATTCCTGCACACCAAACATGAACCCGCCGTCGCCAGTGACGGAGATCACCACACGGTCTGGATGGGCGATCTTTACGCCGAGGGCGCTCGGAAAGCCGAAGCCGAGCGTACCCTGATAGCCCTCCGATACATAGGTGCGCGGAGCATAGACGGGGTAGCCGAAATACGCAGTGAAGCCGACCTGCGATAGTTCGCCGACAAAGAAGCCGTTGCGCGGCAGCAGTTCGCGAATCACGTCGAGGTAGGCCAGCTGCGGCTGTACTTGTTCGATCTCCGTTCGCGCCGCCGCTTTGGCCAAGGCAATCCGTCCCCGCCAGGCTGCCATGGCGCCGGCCGATGTTCGCCGTTGCGCACGCCCAACGGCCGCCAGTAGCGCGCGTGTGCCGGCATCCGCATCGGCAACGATGCCCGCGTGCGGGACCAGCCGGCGCATTTCGGCCGGATCGATGTCGATGCGGAGCAAATGCGGCGGCGGCGACGGCCGATCGACCAGGGTCATCATGCCGGTCCAGCGCATGTAAGGCATTTCCAGGCGCGTACCGATGCCGATCAGCGCATCCGTTTCCGGCCACAACCGAAAGGCGGCATAGGAGGAGAGTCCAAGCTCATGATCCTCGGCGAGAACGCCGCGGCCACCACGAAACGCGGCAACAGGGGCCGCGAGCTGCTCGGCAAGCGCCCGCACGGCAGCGCTCGCATGCTGAGCGCCACTGCCGGTCATGATCATGGGTCGCTGGGCGGCCACGAGCAGCTCGGCCGCCGCCGCAACCTCGCTGGGTGAGGGCGCCGGCGCTGGGGAGATTGCCGCGGCGGCAAGCGGTGTGACGAATGCCTGGCTGCCCATGGCGTCCCAGGCCATCTCCACCGCCACTGGCCCAGGCCGGCCAGACAGCATCTGCCGGAAGGCTTCATCGATGACAGTCGGCGCATCGTCAGGGCGCTCGATCCTGGCCGCCCATTTGACGAGCGATCGTAGTGCCGCAAGCTGATCGGGAAGCTCGTGCAGATGGCCACGCCCACGATCGATGAAGGCAGATGGCACTTGGCCAGTGATGCACAGAACCGGGGTGTTGCAACCCAGCGCCGTGGCGAGCGCGGCTGTGGTGTTGAGCAGACCGGGCCCGGGCACGACGGCATACACACCAGGACGGCCGCTCGAACGGGCATAGCCGAAGGCCATATAACCGCAGGCTTGCTCGTGTCGCGCCCCCACCGTGCGCAGCGCGTCGCGGCGCTGCTGCAAGGCATCGAACAGGGCGTAAAGCTGGGCACCGGGCAGGCCAAACACCGTGTCGACGCCGTTGGCGATCAGCGCTTCGACGATAGCCATACCGCCCGTCATCTCTCGCGGCTGGCCCTGCCCTGTGTTACTGCGCACGCCGACCTCTTTTCATCGCGCCGATTGTCAACGCCAGGCTCGGATATCATGATGCAGCCTCGTTCGATAGGGTTGCTAGCGAACACGAGGAGAGAACGAGCATGGGCGATCTGCCGCAAAGCATCCAGATCGGCGAGGAGGGGCCGCGCGAAGGCTTTCAGATAGAAAAGGGCCCAATCAGCACCGCCGACAAAATCGCCCTCGTCGATGCGTTGTCGGCGACCGGCCTGAAGCACATTCAGGTTGCGTCGTTCGTCAGTCCGAGGCTGGTTCCGGGTTGGGCCGATGCGGAGGCCGTATGTGACGGCTTCAAGCCGGTCAACGGCATCGAATACACGGCGTTGTGGTTCAATGCAGCTGGCCTCGAGCGCGCACTTGCCTATCGCGGCAAGCTAACGATCGTCGGCTCCATCACGCTCAGCGCCTCCGAGGCTTTCTCGCGCAAGAACCTCAACCGCGACAGCGCCGGCCAGGCCGAGGCCATGCGCCGACAGACGCAGGTGCATTTGCAGGCCCACGTGCCGGTAACCCGGATCGGCATCATGGCGGCATTCGGCTGCAACTATGGCGGCGACGTCTCACCCGCACAGGTGACCGCCTGTATCGCCGACGGGCTCGCCATTGCCCGAGAAGCCGGCGTCGGCATCGAGCGCCTGTCGCTGGCCGATACGATGGGGTGGGCAACCCCAGTCCGGGTGAGCCGGCTGGTCGGCGAGGTGCGCGACCGCTGGCCGGAAATGGAGTTGTCGTTACATCTACATGACACGCGCGGTCTGGGCATTGCCAACGCTTTTGAGGGCATACGGCTCGGCGTCCGCCGCTTCGATTCGACGGTCGGCGGGCTCGGTGGCTGCCCGTTTGCTGGCCAACCGGGAGCACCGGGCAATATCGCAACCGAGGAACTGGTCCTGCTCTGCGAAGAGATGGGCATCGCTACGGGCGTGGATTTGGAGGCTCTTATTGAAGCAGGGCGGCTCGCGGAGCGCATCGTTGGCCATCCCCTGCCAAGCACGGCACTGCGTTCGGGCACGCTCGCAGCCTTGCGGAGGAAGGCTGCATGAGCGCGACGCCTCCAGCTCCCCCATCTGGGCCCCTGTCGGGAATCAAGGTCTTGGACTTCGGCCACACCATTATGGGCCCGTGCGCCGGGTTGCTGCTCGCTGACCTCGGCGCCGACGTCGTCAAGGTCGAGCCAACGGACGGCGATGCGACACGACGCCTGCCGGGGTTCGCCGCCGGGTTCTTTGCCACCTACAATCGCAATAAACGCAGCATTGCCCTCGACCTGAAGCGTCCCGAGGGGCAGGCCGCGTTGCATCGCCTGGCGGCCAACGCCGACGTGCTGCTCGAGAATTTCGCGCCCGGCACCATCGACCGACTGGGATGCGGCTGGCACCAGCTGGAAAAGATCAATCCACGCCTGATCTATCTCTCACTCAAAGGCTATCTCGCGGGCCCCTATGAAAACCGCGGCGCCCTTGACGAGGTCGTGCAAATGCAGACTGGACTTGCCTATATGACCGGACCGCCAGGCAAACCCTTGCGCATGGGTGCACCGATCATCGATATCCTCGGTGCCGTGTTTGGCGTCGTGGCGGTGCTTGCGGCGCTACGCGATCGCGAGCGAACCGGACGCGGGCAGCGCGTGTCGAGTGCCTTGTTTGAAAGCGCGACATTCCTGGTTGGCACGCATATCGCAGGCAGCGCTGTGACCGGTCAGCCGATGCCGCCCATGCCGGCGCGCAAAGGCGCGTGGGGCGTGTATGATGTTTTCAACACCGCCGACCGCCAGCAGGTTTTTGTCGCCGTGACATCCGACGGCCATTGGCAGCGTTTCTGCGACAAGTTTGGCTTCAGCGATCTGGCCGCCGACAAACGGCTGGCGAGCAACGCCTCGCGTTCCCTAGAGCGGGAGTGGCTAATCCCAGAACTCGAAAGCAGGCTGGCGCGGTTTCCCATGCTAACTCTCATGCAGGATTGCGAGGCCGCAAATGTGCCTTGCGCGCGCGTCAACCGCCCGGATGATTTGGGCAGCGATCCGCATTTGCTTGCCGGGGGCGCGCTGCTGGCAACGGCCCTGTCGTCTCTGGGAGGCGGGCCGCTCGTCGGCTTGCCGGCGCTGCCCCTGGAATTTGGCAATGCGCGCGCACGGCTTGAGCTTGCGCGACAGCCGCCCCGGATCGGCGAGCACGGCGGCGAGGTCTTGCGTGAGGCGGGTTTCGGTGAGGCCGAGATCGGCAGACTGATTGCGACAGGCGTTCTCGGCCGGCACGCGGCCCAAGGAGGATCAGCATGACAACGCCCGGCGGACCGCTCGACGGCATCCGCATCATCGATCTGACGTCGATGCTATCGGGGCCGTGGGCGACCATGATCCTCGCCGACCAGGGTGCAGACGTGATCAAGGTCGAGGAGCCGCGCCAGGGCGACCATACCCGTTCTTACGGCAATCGCCGCAATGGTTTTTCTGCGTCCTTCCTCAACCTCAACCGCAACAAGCGGTCGCTCGCCATCGATTTGAAGACGCCGCAGGGTGTCGAGATCGTCAAGCGCCTATGCCAAACCGCCGATGTGCTGGTGCAGAATTTTCGCCCCGGCGTGGTCGAGCGACTAGGCATTGACGAAGACAACATCCGCAAAGTCGCCCCCGACATTGTCTACGTGTCGATCAGCGGCTTCGGCGAAAACGGGCCGTATGCGCAAAAACCCGTCTATGACCCCATCGTGCAGGCATTCTCCGGCCTGACCACGGTGCAGGCCGGCGCAGACGACCGCCGCCCTCGCCTCATACGCACGGTCCTACCCGATAAGCTGACGGCGGTGACGGCGGCGCAGGCGATCGCGGCAGCACTCGTCGGCCGCCTGCGCAGCGGCAAGGGCCAGCACGTCCGACTGGCCATGCTGGATGCCGTGCTGGCGTTCCTATGGGCCTCCGACATGGGAGCTCAGACCTACGTTGGCGAGCAGGTTTCGCAGCGCACGGCCGCCAGCTTCATTGACCTGATCTACGAGACTGCCAATGGTTTCATGACGGTTGCGGTGATGACCAACAAGGAGTGGGCGGCACTGACACGCGCCCTCGAGTGCCCGCAGTGGCTCGAAGATTCGCGCTTCGTCACGCCCGCGCTACGTGACCAGAACATCGATGCGCGGCTCGAGATGACGCAGGAAGTGCTCAAGACGCGGACGACCGAGGCGTGGCTGGCGCGGTTGGAAGCGGCTGGCGTGCCCTGCGCCCCCGTCCTCACTCGCGAGCAGGTGATTGCGCATCCGCAAATCATTGCCAGCGGCATCCTCCTGGAAAGCGAGCATCCGACGGCCGGGCGGTTGCGTCAGACCCGAACCGCCGCGCGGTTCGAAGCACCAACGGTCATCCGCCACGGGGCGCCGCACCTTGGCGAGCACAATCAGGAAATTCTGTCTGAGCTCGGTATCGCCAGCGAGACGATCGAGGCACTGCGGCGGCAGCGGATTATTGGCGCGGAAGTGCCCAGGTGACGCGGCCAAACCAGGCGGTTTGCCGTCAAGCGGATGGGGAGGAGCCATGAAGCTTGGATTGTCGATCGGATACTCGGGCGCCGAGCTCAGTGTCCCAGTTGAAATGGTGCAGCGCGCCGAGGCGTTGGGCTACGATTCGGTGTGGACGGCTGAAGCTTACGGATCGGATGCGGTCACTCCGCTCGCCTTTCTTGCCGGCAAAACCGAGCGCATCAAACTGGGGACAGCCATCATGCAGTTGGCCGGACGCACCCCCGCCAACGCAGCGATGTCGGCTGCAACGGTGGACGCCTTGGCGGGCGGTGGTCGCTTTATTGCCGGCATCGGTGTCTCAGGTCCGCAGATCGTCGAAGGTTGGTATGGCCAGCCCTGGGGCAGACCCTACTGGCGCATCAAGGACTACGTGGCCATCATGCGCAAAATCTTCGCGCGCGAGGGCCCCGTCGTGCACGCGGGAAGCGAGATCAGTCTTCCCTACCAGGGACCGGGAGCGCTGGGCATCGGCAAGCCGCTGAAATCGATCCTGCACATGCGGCCGGATATCCCCATCTACTTGGGCACCGGCAATGAGGCGACGGTGAAGCTGACAGCCGAAATCGCCGACGGCTGGCTGCCGCTCGGCTTCGTGCCCGGTTCGATGCCGGAGTACCGGCCCTGGCTGGAAGAGGGCTTCCGCCGCAGCAACGGCCACCGTAGTTTCAAAAATTTCGAGATCCAGGGCTCGGTTCACGTCGAGGTCAGCGACAATGTGACGGAGGCCCTCGCCAAACTTAAGCCGGAGGTGGCGCTGTACGTCGGGGGCATGGGTCATCGCGACAAAAACTTCCACAAGGACATCATGGTTCGACGCGGCTTCAAGGAGGCGGCGGAGCGGATCCAGGAACTCTATCTGGCGCAGCGCAAGGACGAGGCCGCGGCGGCGGTGCCGGACGAGTGGGTCGATGCCAAGTCACTGGTCGGTCCCAAGGCCCGTATCAGGCAGCGCTATCGGGCCTGGGAGGAGTCGGGCCTTACGGGATTAACGGTCAGATCAAAAAGCCCCGAGGCCATCGAGGTGATGGCGGAGGCGGCACGCCTCAATCCGCGCTGACGTTGGGTGCATCCCACCGCAGGGTGCCAGAAGCCTATCGGCGGCAAAACGTGATGAGGCTAAGTAGGGTCAGGCATTGCCCGCCGAGATCATGCTAGCACCGCCGGGTGCGACGCCGGACTCAATCCGAATATGGCAGAAGCGCGATGCCGACAACCAGGCTCGATACTCGGCCTCTGTAGAGGCCTGTCCTTCGTCATAGATGGTCGGCAGCACCAGGCTTTGGCCCTTGGGCTACGCAGGTGCCAGGTGGCTGAGAATGATGATTGCTCCGCCTGGGCGCAGACCTTCGCCATGTGCGCGAGCGGTCTCCCTTCCCAGCACCTAAATGAAAGCTTGGAAGCGGTCGCCCAGACACCTTCTGGTAGCGCAAGTCCGGGGCGCGTACGAAGCCCGTGACGCGCCCGCACGACCTCAGTACCCACCCCCACCCCCACCCCCACCCCCGCCCCCACCGCCACCTTCGCCGCCTCCCCCGCTACCCCCACCCGACTGCCTCTCCTGATTCTTCCAGAAGTCCTTGAGCCAGGCGCCGCTCGCGTCCGAAGTAACTCGCTCCGGACCGACCGGCCTCTTCACCAGCGTTCCGTTGCGCTCGACCGCGGGAACCGCGCTCTTCATTACCCCCGCCATGTCGCTAAGGGTCGCGGCCGCTCCAGCGGTCCCCTGGGGCGCCGCGCGCGAACAGGAGAAAGTTGCATCAAAGTTTTTGCGAAGCGAGGCGCACGCCTCGATCATGGCTGCTGCTGCCGTTGGGTAGTTCTCACCGTTGCTCCAGGCCGAGCCGCTGTGGTCCGTGCGAACTTCACGCCGCCAGACCTCTGCTTGGAATTGACCGCTACGCGTGAGCCTCACAACTGGCGAATATTCAAAAGCGGTGGCCTGGTCCTGCGCAAATGTCGGCGTCGTCAGTGCGAGGCTACTCGCCATCAGAAGGAGGGTCCTAGGAATGAGCATGCTTTCCTCCTGAGTTGCTCATCTGAAAAACCCCGCACGGCTTCAGCTAGGTCGTCAAGTCTGGCCATTGTGTGACCAGTCCAGCCACAATCGTAACCTTCTTTCTGTACGGCGCCGCGCGAATGACCCACGGGGGTCGCCGGACGCGTCGTCGGTCCGCTCGCGGGCCAAAATCAACATCCCAGGATTTCGTCACGCATCTGCCGCGACATCTGACCGTGCGCTTGTACGGGCGACAGAGGCTGCACCGCTACGCGCCCACGCGCGAGCTTCCAAACCTATCCCGCCAACCTTGCAATGGTTGCAAGCGATCACGGAGCCTGCTCTCGCAGCAGAGCGCGGTGTCGCGAGATGGTTGGGCCGTAGGTTCCTTAATCGCCAAGGGCGTCACCTGGACTCGGAACACTGTCCGCAATCGACAGAACCCGGACAGTAATGCCATGACGTCAGCTGCCATCCGATCTAGCCAGATTTAGGCAGCGCGTCGTAGCAGCGTGTGAGTTCCGCTGAGAACACCATTGCCGCGACTGTGTGCAGCCGAACTCAATCAGGAAGGCGGCCGGGAGAATGATTGCCAGTCACTGAGGACGATGGATTGGCTGGCAGCAGCGCGCTGCCGGATGCGGCTCAGCCGCCACGGCCGCCACGCCCATCACTATCCATCTGCTGCCACCACTCCGACGATCCAAAGGCAGCCGCTTGGACGCTGGACGTAAGGAAGGAGATTGCGATCCACGTGGCGATCAGACACAGCGTGACGTTCCTCATGACCTGCCTCATGTTGCTTGGCTGTTGCTCCGGCAATGTACCCCCTAGTGCGGCAAGCGCACTCCGGCGCTCACCCGATATTTGCCGATGGCAACTATTCAGGCTGGTAACGGGTGGTCGACCAGTTGGCGATGCTCTGTCGAGCCATATAGGTTTCGCTGCCGGCAATCCGATGATGGGTAACGAGGGGAACCCGAGACCGTCTCACGGCTTCATCGCCGTTTCGACGGCGATGATCTGCATGGGTTCCATGGACGGCCATTACTGAGATTTGTAGCCTGACGACCGCGCCGCTCTTGCGAAGTGCCGGCGTCGTTACGATTTCCGGCAATCACGTGACCCCCGTCTTCACAAACCTTTGCAAACCGGCAATATGTCCGGCCCCGCAGATGCGGGGGGATGATCGTTTCGACGGACTTTCCGACGGCCTCCAATTCCAATAGCCCGGCAACTGTTCGGCACCTTCGCACCAAGTGACGATCTGGCCGGCAGGGTCGACCTTGAGTGTTGGGCTCGGCATTTTCTCAGCGCCTAAGCTTCCGGACTTATCGACAATTCTCCGGGTGGACCCCTCCTCCACTGATGATTTGCGCCGTCAGGGCGCACTGCCAGAATCAGACAATGCCCGCTCGATCGTGACATCCCCAAAGATAGAACAACGGACGCCCCGTGGCGTATCCCAACCGATATATGCCCACGCCATGCCGAAGCTTGCTAGCTATGGGTCCTTGAATGCTGGCGGCCTGCCATAGCAACTCGAGCGAAGAGAAGTTCGCACCGTTGCTAGCTGCGACCGAGATGGGCTTCTTTAAGCCTCCTTTTGGTCCAAATGGTGCCAGGGCCACGACAGGGATATCGAGTGCTAGATCGTCCTTAGATATTGAGACGGCTGGAGCAGATGCCGAAAGCCATGACGAAAATTCATCAAGGCTTGAAGCGACAGCATCTCCCCATTCTAGCTCAGCGAACCGCAGCATGCGAAGCGGTAGGTCTGGTCTATGGACTAGCCGCTCAGCATCGGTGAGAGGATCAACTCGCAGTACTTTCGCACGCGTGAGCAGGAACTGCGTTGAGGTACGGTAGTAATAGGCCTTGCCTCGCAGATTTTGTAGGCCCCAACCACCTACATGTGGCCACCAGCAATCATATAAGAACTCCGCTCGATCAAACGCCAGGATGCGGAAGGGCCGAGCGTCCCAGTCCGTCTGAACCACAAGGCCGACTGAAAGATCCTCAAATTCCATAGCTGGTTTGGCGTGAGGGGGGGTCTGCTGGAACATCAGTCCTGACAGCCGATTTGGTCGGCAATGGGGTCTTGGCCGCGTGATAACGCGCTGGAGGAGTATCGGCCAGTCTTGATCGGGGCGGGTGCTCTGTGGTGCGACCGTTTCGAGCATATTTTTCGGGATTTTGATGTTGAGGCAAGCATGGCGCGTCCCCGGGTTGCATGAAGAGCTCGAAGACCGCGCAGCCGCCTGAGTCGAGGCGTCTTAAGCCCTCATCGCCGCGATCAACGGCTTGACGCCCACGATGTTCAGCACACCCGTGAGATTGTAGGCGAGCACATGCAACGCCATGGCGGAACAGGTAGGTGGAGCGGGAAGGCGCGCCACCTTCCTGTTTTGCTGCCGGTTCCGGTCGCTCGCGGAAGAGCTCGACTGTCGCAGCGCCCGTCGCGTGTGCCGGAGGGTTTCCTTTCAACCTGAAAAGTCCGACCATAGGTGAACCTTCAGTTCGAAGGTCGTTCAACGTTTTCCTCCTGAAACCGTGAGGATTTCTCCTGTCATCCACGCCGACGCGCGGGAGGCCAGAAAAACCGCGACGGGACTCAAATCGGAAGGATGGCCGGGCCGCTTTTCCAACGGCGTCGTGGCGAGGAGGTGGGCTTCCTGCTCACCGCCCTTCACGCCGATCGCGCGCGCACCTTCCGTATCGAAATAGCCGGGCATGATGCCGTTCACCCGGATCTTCTGTTCAGCGAGTTCGAGCGCCAGCACCTTGGTGATTGCATTCACTGCGGCCTTGGATGCGGAGTAGACTGCGCTGGCCGGTGCATTCCCCAGAGCAGACAGGGAGCTGATGTTGATCACGCTTCCGCCGGCGGAATTGAAATTCGCGACGGCGGCCCTGGTCGTCGCCAGCAGGCCAAGCACATTGGTTTTGAAGATGTGGTGAAAGTGTACCTCGTCGATGTCCGGCAACGCTTTGAAGTCGAACACGGCGGCGTTGTTGACCAGGATGTCGATCGGGCCGAAGGTCGCCACGGCCCTGGCGACCATGGCTTCGATATCCGCGGTTCTGGCCAGGTCTGACTGAACGGTGATCGCCTGCCCACCGGCTGCTCTAATCTCGGCCGCAACGCGTTCTGCGCCTTCCTGATCGCGAACGTAACCGACAGCGACGTTCGCGCCGGCAGCACCAAACGCCGTCGCGATGCCTGCGCCGATCCCTTTTGATGCGCCCGTCACTAGGGCGACGTTGCCCGCTAGCTCGTTGGTCATGCGGTTATGTCCAGACCCGTGATCTGATCTTCCTTGAGCCGGAACATGAAGGTGATCGTGGCAGGACTGCCCTGGAATTGGCCGGTCACCCTGGCGCGGACTTTGGTGACATCGTCCACCTCATGCATCTCGAACGGCTCGATGACGTGCTGGTACTTGGCTTTCGCTTCGCGCCACCACGCGCCGATGGCCTGGCGACCGGCGTAGGACCGTCCCTCGTCGTTGACGACGGCATCGGGCGCGAAGGCGTGGACCAGCGCCACGCCTGCGTTGCTCTTGTCCGCGTCGAAATAGGCCCGGATCGGAGAAGGAAGGTTCATCGATGCTCCTTTGTTCGGGATCGTTTTCGGTTCCCACTATCTAGCGTGGACAAATATTTTGATAAGCGGGATAAACCTGGATAAAGAATTGCGGAAAGCGGGACAATGTATCGGCCTGGGCTGAACGATCTCGACGCGGTCATCGCCATTGCGCGCCGGGGTTCGTTTCGCGCTGCGGCACTCGATCTCGGCATGTCGACGACCGCGCTCAGCAACGCCGTCGGAAAGCTCGAGGCGAGCCTCGGCGTCCGCCTGTTCAATCGCACGACGCGCAGCGTCTCACTCACCGATGGGGGTCGCGTTTTCGTCGAGCAGGTTGGCCCGGCGTTGCAGGACATTCACGGCGCCATGCAGACGGTGCGGTCGCAGCAGGCAACGCCGTCAGGGATGCTCCGCATCAACGCCTTCGCGACCGCAGCGCGCGAGATCCTCTCGCCGCTAGTGCTGGAGTTCCTGCGCCGGTACCCGCAGGTGCAAATCGACCTCGTCACGGAAGGACGGCTGGTCGATGTCGTTGCGGAGGGGTTCGATTTGGGCGTGCGCGTCGCCGATCTTGTGCCCAGCGACATGATCGCGGTTTCACTTGGGCGTCCACAGCGATATGCCGTCGTCGGCTCGCCGGTGTATGTCGAGAAGCATGGCAGTCCGCGTGTCCCGCCTGACCTCCTCCATCACGAGTGCATCCGTATCCGCCTGCCGAACGGCGCCCTTTATCGGTGGCAATTCAAGAAACATGGACAGACGGCGCAGATCGACGTGAGCGGACGGATCACCTTGGACGAGGCCGGCCTCGCACGCACCGCTGTGCTGGAAGGCATCGGGCTCGGTTTCTTCATGGAACAGAACGTGCTCGCCGATATCGAGGCGGGCCGCCTCGTTCGCGTGCTGGAGGACTGGACACCGCCCTTTGGCGGGCTCTGTCTCTACTATCCCGGACGGCGCAACCCCTCGGCCGCCCTCAAGGCGTTCATAGCTCTGGCGCGAGAACTCGGTGGAAGATCGGCGGCGTGATTATTCGCGAATCAGGTGCCGTTCCAGAAGCGGACATCGTTCTCGGCCGGCCGCCACAGCCTGTACGTCTCGGCGCCAAGCCGACACCTTGGCCTTAGATTTGGGCGTCTGGGGTCAATTTCGCCATTGTCTCCTTCGCCGGCTTTCGGAGTGCTTCGGCCGTCTCACGTAGGTTCGAAGGGGAAAAGGTCATGCGTCGCAGCAATGCGCGCTGCATGAACACCAACGAACCGACTGCATCTGGAAGATAGGTCCGGCCCTTTCAGCTGCTGTGGGAAGCGGTGACCGCTCTGTGCAGGTTTGCGCTTCTTCATGAGGATATTCTCAACGGTTTCGTGGTCCTCATGCAGATCCTCGACGGGCAGGTTGCCGTCCACAATTACCGACCTCGCGGGGGCGGGCATCGCCGGGAGGGGCTCCTTCCCAATGTCGCGATACTTTGCGTCGAGGATTTTAACAGCATATCGCCGCCGAAAAGGGCATAGTCCGGCCGCGGAGCCGGCGCGCTCCGCGGTAGAGCGTGAGAAAATTCAGGACTCTCGACCAGGCTCAAGAACATTTCCCTCGCCTCAGACTAAAGGCCCTCGCTCATGGCTTAGGGCGCCATAGAATATGCTGCGCGGGTGTCCAGCGCGAAGGCTGGAGCATATTGCGGGTTCTGTCCTGGCAGATGGTGCGGGCCGTCAAGCCCCACCCTTGCGCGCTGGAAATCTTTGGCAAGGCATAAGAAGTGATGGATGGCCTCATCCTCTTTGGTTTGGCGGCCGTTACGGCGATGTTGTTTTATGCCTTCGCGGACCGCAGCCCATGGTTCGTGCTGGCCTTCGCTGGCGCGGTGTGCTGGCGTCCGTCTAAGGCTTCCTCCAGGGCGCGTGGCCGTTCGGCTTGGTCGAAGCGATTTGAGCAGTGGTAGCAGGGCACCGTTGGCGCAGACGCATCACCAGTAAGCCCTAGGGGCGGGGCCAATTTCTGCTCAGCGATGGCGCGCCTGATGTGGCGAGGCGCGATCGCTAACCCCATCTCTAACCTTTGCCTCCTGGTATGCGACCTTCCGGCCAACGCTGGCGTTCATAGGCAGGCGGGCATTGCTGATCCGTCCCACGGAGTTCTTCGGAGTAACCACGGGCCCGCGCCCGAATCACGAGACTGAGAACAGAGGGGTAGAAGACCGCACCAACTAAGGGCTTCTCCGGGGTGACGGCGGCGGCTGCGGGTTCTACGTTCAGTGCCGCTGGTCCGTCAGTTTGAGCCGGCGCCAGCATGTTCGTGCACCTACGGGCCTCGGCGGCAGCTCCCGCAACGGCCTCCGAGGCCTACTCTGATGAGCCTGTCCTAAACCTTAGGATAGGTGTGCGTATCCATTCCGACACCTCCGCAAAACCTGCGCGCGATCGATCGGCGGCATTGGCCTTGATAGTTTTCGGTTGGCGCCGCCCCTTCGGGAGAACCGAACCATGGCGTGCGTCAAGGGGCTTTATGGAGATGCCTCGTTACTTTTTTCACGTCAGGCGCGGTCGACTGACCATATTGGACCGAGTAGGCGTTGAATTAGCCGATGTCGGAGAAGCGGCAAGGGAAGCTGCACGACGCGGACGGGAGATTGCGGCTTACGACGCTCAAAAGGGGGCGCCTCCGGGCGCCGGAATGATCATCATCGAGGATGAATGGCGGACGATCCTGGAATTGCCATTCGAGGACATTAATGACGGCTGAAAGCACAGCTTCCTTGGGGCATGTATGGCGACCGCCGGCAGGATAGTTTTCGAGGGCAAGATCGCCGTCGACATCATCCTCGCCGAGGATGGCAAGTATTACGTCGACGCAACCACCACCATGGACGGCGAGGTCGTCAGTGCGTGGACAGACGGGCCATTCGAGACCGTGGCTGAAGCCCGCGAGTGCCTACAATGGCAGCACGCCGTTCCGACATTAGAGCGCGGGGCTAAGGGCTAAGGAGCTAATGGCTGGAGGAACAGCGTAGGCCCAGCTCTAGAAAACGCCAATGTCGGGCTGCGTCTGTTACAAAGAAAACGGGACGCTTGCTCGCAACAAGCGTCCCGCACCATTTTCCCGCACCCTTGATCTAACCGATCTTCGTAGAGATCGGCCCGCGCCGTGGAGCATGGCACCGGCAGGCGCAGCGTCAACGTAGAACGGTCTCCATTCGGACGGATCGCGGGAATGGTGTGATTTGAACGCAACGAAGTTGCGGACCGATCAGGCCTCACGAAAGGTCTGCTTCAAAAAAGCACGCGGCTGCTTCAGCGCGCCTCACTCGGCTAGACGATTGGTGACGGCCGAATTCCCGCCTGTCACAGAAACATTGCGCATGAATTGCTAGGCGAGTGCCGAGGGCGGTCACGGCAAGGGGCATTTCCAAGAGGCCACCTTGCAATTTGCGCGGGCCGTGTAACCGCCCTCACTACCGGGAACATCAAAAGAAAAGCCCCAGAGGGGGTCTGGCGCGAGCTGCTGTCGCAAGGCTGGCACACTAAGGCGTGTGCGTCGTTGACGGCCGTCAGCCATCGCCAACACGAGAGCAGAGAGAACAGCGAAGGCCCGCCTCCGAATGGGAGATCACCGGCGCGGTGAACCCCTCGCGGTGGCCTCGTTCCTACCGCTGTTCCCCGATCGAAAGGTAGCATTCCATACCATAACCAGCAATCGCACGTCCGGCATCGTGCACCTCTGCCACAGCTTTTGCAATTTCCTCGGTGGCTGGGAAGGAACGCGTCTCGATTGCGTCTATGCGACAAGCTGCTTGGGACATTCAAGCGCGCCCAGCGGGGTGGCGTCTTGGCATTCCCGAGACCCTGGAGGGGCTTCGGCTGCGGGGCCGAGTGCCCCCTATCATTGGGCAGATCAACGAGAACTGGGTGGCAAAAGAAGGCGCCCCAGCTCGGGCCACAATATGCGCGCGAGCCCGCTGCTCAGCTGCGACGTTTGTAGTCGAGCGCCATTCGCTGCAGTGCGGCTTGCTCCAGAACCTCAACATCACGACTGTTGCTGCGACCTCGCTGAAACGCTCGCCGCCATGGGCGATCCAGCTTTGGGGTTAGCGGCTCTGATCTGCGACGAGTGGCTTCAGCGGCCCGAGAATGTGCTGGCGGGCAAGATCTCATGGACCGACTACAGACCCGCACATCATCCATTTGCCGTCCGAATTGATCACGACAAAACCCGGAAGAAGATTTGGCAACCGCTTGAGGATGAGCACGGGCAGCTCTATCCGGAGATCGAGGCGTTTGTCGCTCGCGTGCCCCGGCTTGGAATTCCGAAGGCTTTGTTTGAACCGGCGCGTGGACCCAAGAGCCCCGCGACCGGTAGGCGGACGCCCCGTCGATATAGCCTTGAGCATGCTCGCCATCTCGTCCAGCAGGCCCGCGCTAAAGCTGGGTTGCCCAAGCACGTGACGTTGGCGGCCTGTTGTCACGGCGGCATGACAGAACCAGGCGATGCTGGACTGAGCGAGCCTCAGATCATGTCGTTGTCTGCGTATGAGACGCCCGCCGCGGCGCGTGTGTACGTCAAGCGGACGGCGCTCCAGCGTGTGACCGCCCCACGCAAGCGACGACAGTTTGTCGAGCGCAGCACCTGAACAGACACAGCACAAGAATCGGAATGCGCTAATGGAAAAGAGTTGAAATGATCCGGTGAAGAATGGCTAACCACTTGAAACCGTTGGCTGGGGCGGGAGGATTCGAACCTCCGCATGGCGGAACCAAAATCCGCTGCCTTACCGCTTGGCTACGCCCCAACTGGGAAGCTGCCTTCTACGCGGAAGATCGCAGGGTTTCAAGGTAGGCAACGAAGGAGGGGCGAACACTGCGCGATTGCGCCCAAGCCGGCGCCCGAGCCGACGGGCGCCCACGCTCCCCCTGTCGCCCGAGCCCCACAATGACCGTGCTCTAGCACAGACCGCGTGGATAGCACGCGGAGGCCGATAGCGACCCTTGGTACACAATCGAGCATGTCCGACCCGACCGGTCATGACACGCCAGAGGGCGACAAACTCCATAGCACGGCGCTCGCCGAACGGCGGCAAGGCGCTTGGCGTCGAACGGCCCGGCTTCGCCGTGGCACATGAGCGGGTGCGGGGAGATGAGGCACCTGATGATGCAACGCGGGCCGTGAGCACGCGCAAATTCTCACCTCTGGCGTCCTGAAACCCGCTACCGCTGGCGTGCCAAGGTCATACCGCTAGCGATTGGTAGAAGCACGCGATCCACCCGCTCGTCCATCGCAATCTTCGTGTTGAGTGTTCGAAGAGCGAGGGTATCCGCATCGAGGTCATTGGCATCGGCAACCCTGCCGCGACGCAGCGTGTTGTCGAGCACGACGAGGCCGCCCGGCCGGGTTAGCCTCAGTGCGGCCTCGTAGTAGGCGTCATAGCTGGTCTTGTCGGCGTCGATGAAAGCCAGATCAAACTGGCCCTTTCCAGCCGCCTTCTCCAAGTGTGCCAAGGTGTCGATTGCCGATGCGAGGCGCAGATCGATCTTGTCGGCGACGCCAGCCTGCTTCCAGTATTGGCGGGCAATGGACGTCGATTCCGCGTCCACATCGCACGCCGTGAGCCGACCTCCCGGTGGCAGCGCCAGCGCCATCGCCAGGGCGCTGTATCCCGTGAAGGTGCCGATTTCGAGCACCTGCCGAGCGGCAACCAGACGAACGAGCAAGGCAAGAAAGTGGCCTTGCTCGGGCGTTATCTGCATGCGCGCATCAGGCAAGACATTCGTACGCGCGCGCAGGGCTCGCAATTGATCATGCTCTGGTGGCTGGTGAGCGAGGAGATAGGCGTACAGCTGGTCATCGATGGTCGTGTATTTGCTCATGCGCGCTCGGTACCCCCTAACTTTGTGTGGCAAACTGCTGTCGTTTCCGGGCCATCAATGCTACGACCACGGCGCATCCGATCGCCTTGATGCGTTGACCACAAGGAGTGTCCAAGTCGGGGCCATGACTAGGGTCTCGGCGATGGTTGCTGCATTGCGCCGATCGACACCGATCAGGTCGTATCGGAGATCGTCGGCGCACCATAGTCGTCATTTGCCACCCGAAGGATTTTTGGCAGGTATCCCCAATGCGGAGCCGCATTGAAGACGTAGAAGATCGCGAGGGTCAGTTTCGGCGTGTCCATTGCCGTACTGCCGAGCAAGAGACGGCTGGGCTCACTATTCGATGGGTTTGAACCCGGATGCCTTGACGATCCCGCCCCATCGCTCCGTGTCAGCCTTCATGAGGCTCACAAGGTCGGCCGGAGGTAGTCCGGCGACGTCAAAGGCTTGCTTCCTCAGTCCGGCCTTGAGCGCGTCTGATTCCAAGGCGGCCTGCACTGCTTTGTGAAGCGCACTGACGATGCTGGCGGGCGTCTTGGCAGGAAGGAATATGCCAAACCATTCAACCGCCTCCAGCCCGGGGTAGGCGACTTCCTTTGCGGTGGGAACGTCAGGCAACAGAGGACTTCGTTGCGAGGCCGTTGTTACAAGGGCTCGGAGGCTTCCCGATTGGACATGCGGCAATGCATTCGACAGCACACTAATGCTTGCGGGTATTTGGCCGCCCAGGAGGTCCTGCATCGCGGACGCTCCGCCTTTGTAGGGCAAGTGAACGAACTCAAATCCGGCTGCCCGCGCTAGCATGACGCCCAGGAAATGTGGTCGAGTTCCTGTGCCGGGAGACCCATAGGTCGCGAGTTTTGGGTGGGCGCGACACCAGGCAACGAATTGCGCAAGCGTCGTCACGTTGGCCGGGACCATCGGCCCAATGGCCAGCACGTATGGGAAGCTGCACACGGTCGTTACGGCAGCGAAGTCCTTGAGCGGGTCGTAGCTGAGCCGCTGATACACGTGGGGAAAGAGAGTCAATTGATCGCCTGGCGTAAGCACCAAAACAGAGCCGTCAGGTTCAGCGTTCTTCACACCTTCCAAGGCGATGCGACCGCCCGCGCCGGCTCGGTTGTCAACGATCACCGACGGTGCATATCCCTTCACGTGCTCAGCGAGCAGCCTAGCAACGACGTCAAGCGACCCACCGGGCGGGAAGCCCACAACCAGGCGCGCGCTTTTGGCCAGAATTTCGGCCTGCGCAATACCTGTAAGTGCGTTGGCGAGCAAGCTGCCCGTCGAAGCTGTCAGAAAACACCGGCGGGTCAGCATGGCGATGCTCCTTTGGTGTTCGTCGTTGCCAGGCAAATTCGACTGGTGCAGCCGTAGTCGCAAGTTCTAATCTTCGACACCCGATTAGCCATTCAGATACGAGGTGGTGAAATGAGATGGTCTGATCGCATCGGGAGGCGGCTCAAGGCGCGAGACCTGCACGTCTTCCTGGCTGTCGCCGAGAGGGGCAACATGGCGAAAGCAGCGGAGCAACTTGCGATCTCGCGCCCCGTGGTTTCAAAGACGATCGCTGACCTAGAGCACACGCTTGGTGTCCGTCTGTTAGATCGGACGCCACATGGGGTCGAGCCGACCATTTATGGCAAGGCGCTACTCAAACGCAGCCTCAGCGTGTTCGATGAACTCAGGCAGAGCGTGAAAGAGATCGAATTCCTCGCCGATCCGGGCAGCGGGCGAATTGCGCGTTGGCTTTGGCGAGGTGGCAGCGGCAGGCCTGGTTCCCGCAGCAATAGCTCAGCTCGTGCGTCGCCATCCTCGAATGACCGTGCAAACAGAGCAGGGCCAGATCACTACCGTTCTCGACTTTCTGCGCAATCGACGATGCGAGGTGGCGGTCGGCCGGCAAAACTCGGCAGCGCCAGATCTGATCTTTGAACCCATTCACTTCGAGCAACTCTACGTCGTCGTTGGAGCAGCTAGCAAATGGGCGCGCGCTCGTCGGGTACGGCTCGCAGACCTGGCCGATGAGGCATGGGTGCAGGCCCCCGTTGAGCTGGAGACTGGCAGCCCCACTTTGGAGGCGTTTCGTGCAGTGGGCCTGTCCGGTCCGAGGGTGGTGGTGACCAGCGCATCGCTGAACGTACGTTATGGCTTATTGGAGTCGGGGCGGTTCATCACCATGATTCCTGACTCAGCGCTCTACTACAGCTCCAAACGCGCGGCAGTAAGGGTGTTGCCAATAAAGCTACCGCGCTGGCACGTCCCTGCTTGCGCCATAACGCTCAAAGACCGCACCCTGAGCCCAATTGCACGCCTCTTCATCGATTGCCTTCACGAAGTCGCGAAGCCGATCGCAAGACGCCATTAGGGGTGTGGCTCGCCATCCTCCCTCCCACCGGAGCGGATCGAACTCGGAGGCGCTATGGTGCCAGCCGCTGGAGCGAGCTGAAGCGGATCCGGCTTCCCATCGCCGTGCCTTGCATCTTCCGCGGTCGCAAGGCCGCCATCCCTTGTCGTGGTAGCCGAGTTCGGCAACGCAGACGCCGGTCTCGGTACCTGATCCAGATCTCGACGGCCTTCGGCAAGGTGCAGCTCGCGCGTAGGGGCCTTGCTGATGTCATCGATCATGGGCATCGTGCAGTTTCCAGATCGTGCTGGTGATAGAACGTATCTGCTTGCCCCTGATCTCCCGGCAGCGATAAGCCGGCGCTTTGAGAGGATCCTCGCGTGACGAACAAGCGTATGACGGTGGTTCGCAACGGGCGTCTAATCGATATCGCAGGTCACCGCGCCCCAGCTACCGATATTCTGATCGACGGTGATAGCATTGCCGAGATCGGGCCGCCCGGCCTTGCCGCGCCCGCCGATGCGGCGTTCGTCGACGCTAGCGACCGGCTAATTCATCCGGGCCTGATCAATGCCCACACCCACGGCCACGGCAATCTGAGCAAGGGCATGGGCGACCGTTGGACGCTCGAATTGCTGCTTACGGCCGGACCCTGGATCAGCGGCAACCGAACCGTCGAGGATAAATACCTGAGCACCTACATCGGCGCCCTTGAGATGCTGATGAAGGGGTGCACTGCCTGCTACGACCTGACGGTCGAGTTCCCGCAACCGACGCCGGAAGGCCTTGCCGCCTGCGCCCAAGCCTATGCCGATGCCGGCATGCGCGCCGTCGTGGCACCGATGGTCGCGAGCCTCACGCTCTACGAAGCGATCCCAGGCCTGCTAGAGGTTCTGCCGCCATCCCTGCAACAGGAGGTGACGAGGCTGCGCCTGGCACCCTACGAGGCGAGCCTGGCCGCCATGCGCCAAACGCTCAAGGATTGGCGCTTCGAGCGCGCGCAGGTTCGTCCCGCTGTGGCGCCAACCATCCCGCATCACTGCAGCGACGCTTTTATGCGCGCCTGCGCACAGCTGGCGCGTGAATTCGGCGTTGGCCTGCACAGCCACATCCAGGAGTCGAAAACGCAAGTCATCGTCGGCCTCAAGACCTATGGCAAGACCCAGACGGCGCATCTCCAGGACTTGGGGTTGCTGGGCCCCGACTTCGTCGCCGCACACGGCGTCTGGCTCGACGATGACGACATCAGGCGGCTCGCCGATCACGGCGCATCCGTGGCGCACAATCCCGGCAGCAACATGCTGCTCGGCAACGGCATCCCGGCTGTCAAGGCCATGCTGGAGCGTCGGCTCAACGTCGGCATCGGCACCGATGGAGCCTCCTGCTGCGACAATCAGAACATGTATGAGTCGATGCGCGTCGCCTCCTACGGCTCGAAAGTGCAGGGGCCCGACACCGAGCGCTGGCTCGCAACGGAGGAAATCCTCGAGGCCGCAACCACCGGCAGCGCCCGCGCGCTCGGGCTCGGCGACCGGCTCGGCAAGGTCGCCAAAGGCTACAAGGCCGATCTGGTTTTTATCGACCTCAATCACGTCAACTGGATACCTTTGAACGATCCGACTAACCAGCTCGTGCACACCGAGGACGGAAGTGCCGTTCATTCCGTCATGGTGGGAGGGCGGATGGTGGTCGAGAACCGACGTCCCGTCGGCGTCGACTTCGCCGCCTTGGCGAGGAAGGGCGAGGCAGCACGCGAGCGATTGGCCGCCGCGAACGCCAGCAACAGGCAATTGTTCACGCGCTTGCAAGGGCTCGTCAACGCGTTCTGTCCGGGTCTCGCCAAGACGCCTTATCACATCGACCGGTTTGCCGGCGCCCACCACGTTCACCAAGTCGGACCGCAACGCTCGGTAGATGCCAGCTGACCTTTGCCGCTGGCCAGGTGGCACAGCCGGTCAATGACGGCACGCTCAGCTGGCAGCCTAGTCCGTTCTTGCCTGCTGCCGAGTCGCCCCTTTCTGCCTGCCTGCTTCATCCGATCTCAAGGCCTTCGAGCAGGCGACGCCATCAAGACGCTTCCTGGTACGGCCGAGGCGCGAACGTTCGACCTGGCGACGCCTACACCGGCATCGAGCGCTTCTGGTGCGCGCGCCCAATGGCTGCGGTCTCCTCCTGCTGTCCGGCGACGACGCGCACTCCCTCGTCCAGTTTTTGCATGATGTTGGCAGGCGAGCACACCTCGAGAAATGCCACGCCATTGCGCTTGCAGGCGGCAAAAACCCGCATACGGGCTTCCTGCATCTCGGGCGGATATGGGTCGCGCTGGACGCTGGCGTAGCCCAGGGCCAGCCCGAGGTCGCCGGGACCCATTTCGGCAAAGCCAAGACCCGGAACTTGCAAGATCAATTCGCAATTGGCTACGCCTTCCGGGCTTTCGATCTTCACGCCGAGCAGCAATTCGCCGGCCGCATTGAGCGGCCAGGGGTCGCAGCGTTCCATGTATTCTGCCGCAGATAGGCCCCAAATAGCCGCGGCGCTGGCTTCAGAGCCGCGGCCGCGGCTCCCGACCCCGAGTGCCGCGGGCGACACGCCGCAAGGATTGCGGTCGGCCAGCCTGGCACCGCGCATCCGCTCGAGCGGCGGGGGCAGATGGGGATCGACGCCGAGACTGTGATGGGGGTAGCGCGCTGCCGCGACAAACACGCCCACCGCCTCCGCCAACTCGGCTTGGCACAACAGAAGGCCATGAACGCCCCGAGCCAGGATTTGACGGAATTGCCAGGTGTTGCTGCTGACGCCGGCCGCGTCGGTCCCGCGCACGGGCGCCTCGACAATGACGGCTGGCGTACGATGGCCCGAGTTGGTTGGCCCAGCCTCCAGGAGACCGCGCAGATATTCGGCCAGGCCCGCCATATCAAAGGCACCATGCTCCATGCCGATGTTGATGTAGTCGGCCCAGGTATGGGCGTCCTTGCGGCCCTGCGCAAAGCTCAGCACGTGACCCGTGTGCTGGCCGACGTAGTAGATGGCCTGGTCCTGCGCCAGAAGCTCCACGGCACGATTGATGCGGGTCGCCATTTGTTCGTCATCCCCTGCCCATGCACTGCCCGAGGCGGTTGGCGTTGCCGTCGCTTTCCGCCTTGGGACCAGCATAAGCCCTTTGATGGCGCCAGATAGCCGTGATAAGCCGGCACGGCGAACGCGAGCAAAGGGGGCAGGCAGCGGATGCCGCCAGCTGTGAGGGCCCTTGCGTCCTATGTCCCCCCGCCTGATCCTGGCGCCTGGGAGGGCGTGGCGGCGTCCGCGGCAGGCTTCGAACCAGCCAAATTGCAAGCGGCGGTCGATTTCGCCTTGGCCAGCGACAGCCCCTGGCCGCGAAGCTTCTATTACCCGGACGGACGCTACGTCGGCATCGTCGAATGGAACGAAACCGGGCCCTGGAGCGACGTTGCCGGCCCGGTGTTGCCGCGCGGCGGGCCCGCCGGCCTGGTCCTGAAGGCCGGCCGCATCGTCGCGCAATGGGGGGACACGGCGCGTGCGGATATGACATTCAGCATCGCCAAAAGCTACCTGGCGGTGCTTGCGGGTCTTGCGGTTGCGGACGGCCTGATTGCCACCGTGGATGAACCGGTGGGCGCCAGTGTCCAGGGCCCCTGGTTCAAGAGCCCACACAATGCCGGCGTCACTTGGCGCCACCTCCTGCAGCAATCGAGCGAATGGCAGGGCCACCTGTGGGGCAAATCCGATCAGGTCGATCACAATCGCCGGGTCGGTGCCGGCGCCGACAACCGCCGCAAGGGTCAGCGTCGCGAACTCGCCACTCCGGGCAGCTACTTTGAATACAACGACGTCCGCGTCAATTTGTTGGCGTTTTGCCTGCTGCAGCGCTTCGGCCGGGCCCTCCCGGACGTCCTGCGTGAACGCATCATGGATCCGATCGGCGCCTCGGCAGCCTGGCAATGGCATGGCTACAGCACATCCTGGACCGAACTTGACGGCCGCCGTGTCCAGTCGGTGTCGGGCGGTTCGCACTGGGGCGGCGGCATGTTCATCAGCGCGCACGATCACGCCCGCTTCGGATTGCTCATCGCCCGCGGCGGAGATTGGAACGGGCGGCAGCTCGTTCCCTCCCCTTGGGTCGAGGCCATGCTCTCGCCTTCACCCATGAACGAAAGCTACGGCTATCTGTGGTGGCTGAACCGCGGCTCCTCGCGCTACCCGAGCGCGCCGGCGACCAGCGTGTTCGCACTCGGTGCTGGCACCAACATGATCTGGATTGATCCGGAGCGTGATGTGGTCGCCATCCTGCGTTGGATCGACAAGGCGGCCGTCGATGGGTTTCTGGGCCGCCTGCTGGCGGCCTGCCATTGACTCACAGCGACGGGGTGACGACCTCCGCGCCGAACCGTTGGATGCGCGCGACCGCGTCTTGCACCGTGTCGCCCCCGAGCCGAACTGCCACGTGTCCCACGCCGAGCAGCGATAGCGCGCGGGCGTCGGCCTGCATCTCAGCGGAAGAGCCGGTGAACAGCCGGCGTTGGTTCCCGTCTTGGGTCTTGTGCGCGCTCCATTCGAAGGGGTTTTGCACAAGCAGCGAAATGCCGAGCAACGCGGGGTCACGGCCCGCCCCTTCGCACGCGGCCCGGATCTCGGCGATGGCGACAGCAAGGCGCTCCGGCGTATCGAGCGGCCGCTGCTGGCTGTTGCTGCCGGGATACCAGGCATCGGCGAGCCTGATGGCGCGACGCGTTGCGGCAGGGCTTTCGCCACCGATCCAAATCGGTGGATGCGGTTTCTGCAAAGGTTTGGGATAAAATAAGATGTCGGAGAAACGGACATGCTTGCCGCTGTAGGCAGGTCTGTCTTTTGTCCAAAGTTCGCGAAACGCCTCTAGGTACTCGTCGGTCGCGCTGCCCCGGGCCTCGAAGGGCAAGCCCAGCAAGGCGAACTCCTCCTGCATCCAGCCCGCACCAGCGCCAACGATCAATCGTCCGTTGGACAAGACGTCGATGGTCGCCAACAGCTTGGCTGCAAGTATGGGCGGGCGATGCGGCACGACCAGCACCGAGGTCAGCAAACGCAGGCGCTCGGTGCAGCCGGCAAGGAAGGCTATGGTGGCGAGCTGATCGAAGCAGTGCCCGTGCTCAGCCGCGCCGAACACCCCACCTGCAGTGTAAGGGTAGGCCGACTTCAGATGTGCGGGTACAACGACGTGGTCGCTGACAGCCAGGAAATCGAAGCCGGCGGCCTCGGCGGCTTTGGCAACGGCCTGGTAGGCCTCGCGGGTCGTGCACAGGCCTCGCGTCAGCGTGCTCAGTCCGAATTTCATCTTGCCCCTCCCCGAGGTGGCCCCCGTCGAACCCGTGGACCGGCCAAGGCGACCCGGCGGCCCTAGCCTTTGCCGGCGCGGTCGGCTCTGACTTCGCCGAACACCTTGGAAGCGACCAGCATGGCTTCACGGATGATGGGCACGCCGACATAGCCAGACAGGTGGAGCAAGGCTTCGGTCAGCTCGTCTTCCGTCCAACCCTCCTTGAGGGCAAAGCGCAGGTGGATGTCGAGCTCCGGATGCCGTCCCGTCGCGGCATCCGAAATCACGCAGATCAGGGTCCGCGTCTTAATGTCCAAACCCGGCCTCGTCCAAAGCGCGCCGAATACGGTCTCGGTGGCCACTTCGATGAACTTTTTCATGATGGGATCGCGGTCGTATTCGCGCTTGTTGCGCTCGAAATCGGCATCGCCCCGCAACCTCCTGCGCACGGCTTCACCTTTCTTGTAGAGCTCGCTTGCGGTCATACTGGCGTTTCCTCTTTATGGCAGGCTTGTCCGGCCGGGCCGGCTGCGCCGAACCCGGATGATGAGAGGCTAGCCCAGCATCGCCGGCAGGGATAGCGGCCAGCCCGCGGGGTGCGGGCGCCCGAACGTTAGCCAATTTGCCTTATTGCGCCGCAGGAGACTGGGTTTGCGCGACCCACCAGCCTCAGGCATATTGTGAGCGTCCGTTCGGCGCTGGCCAATGCCGGGATCATCAAGCTCCCGCGCCGCCGCCGCAATCAAGTTTGGGAGAGTATATGGCTCAGGCCGCGAGTGCTCAATCGGCAGCAAACGAACTACCCGCCGTGCAGATGATCGGCGTGAACAAATGGTTCGGCGAGTTTCACGTGTTGCGGAATATCGACCTGACCGTCCACCAGGGCGAAAAGATCGTCATCTGCGGCCCTTCCGGCTCGGGCAAGTCCACCTTGATCCGCTGCATCAATCGGTTGGAGGAGCACCAGAAAGGTCAGATTATCGTCGAAGGTATCGAGCTGACCAACGACGTGCGACAAATCGACAAAATCCGCTCCGAAGTCGGTATGGTGTTTCAGAGCTTCAACCTGTTCCCGCACCTGACCGTGCTCGACAACCTCTGCCTCGCGCCCGTGTGGGTGAAGAAGATGCCGCGGCGCGAGGCCGAACAGGTCGCAACCAAGTACTTGCAGCGTGTGAAGATCCCCGAACAGGCCAACAAGTATCCCGGCCAACTATCGGGCGGACAACAGCAGCGTGTGGCGATCGCTCGCGCGCTGTGCATGAATCCCCATATTATGCTGTTCGACGAGCCCACCTCTGCGCTGGATCCGGAGATGGTAAAGGAGGTGCTCGATACCATGATTGAACTCGCGAGGGGCGGCATGACGATGCTATGCGTCACGCACGAGATGGGGTTCGCGCGCTCGGTTGCCGATCGCGTCATTTTCATGGATCGGGGAGAGATCGTCGAACAGGGGACGCCCAAGGAATTCTTCGCCAACCCGAAATCCGAGCGCACGAAGCTATTCCTTTCCCAGATTCTCAATCACTAATGCGACTGCACCAACTGAAAAGAGCTGTAGCGAGGAGAGTTCAGACCATGACGTACCTAACCAAGCTGGTTGCCGCCGCCGCCGTCGGCGTCATCGGAGCCGCCGGCGCCGCCAGCGCACAAACCAAGACACTCGATACGGTGAAGCAGCGCGGCAGTTTGAGCTGTGGCGTGAACATTGGCCTCGCCGGCT
Organism: uncultured Alphaproteobacteria bacterium; assembly: GCA_963820375.1. Taxonomy (GTDB): domain Bacteria; phylum Pseudomonadota; class Alphaproteobacteria; order Rhizobiales; family Hyphomicrobiaceae; genus AWTP1-13. The sequence goes on from CAWFZX010000008.1 coordinate 98,084, forward strand.
TCAGCCAGCCCGACGACAAGGGCAATTGGACCGGGCTCGACGTTGACTACTGCAAGGCGATCGCGGCGGCCGTACTTGGCGACCCCAACAAGGTCAAGTACGTACCAACCACCGCCAAGGAGCGCTTCACCGCCTTGCAGTCCGGCGAGATCGATGTGCTGATCCGCAACACCACCTGGACCGTCGCGCGTGACAGCTCGCTGGGCCTGATCTTCGCGGGCGTCAACTATTATGACGGCCAAGGCTTCATGGTGAAAAAGTCGATCGGCGTCAAATCGGCAAAGGAGCTCAACGGCGCCACCGTGTGCGTGCAGACCGGAACCACGACCGAACTCAACCTCGCCGACTACTTCAAGGCGAACAACATGACTTACAAGCCGGTGGTATTCGAGAAGCTCGACGAAACGGTGCAGGCCTACCTGGCAGGCCGCTGCGATGTGTACACCACCGACCAGTCGGGTCTGTACTCGATCCGCGTCCAGCAGCCAAAGCCGGACGACCACGTGGTGCTGCCGGAGATCATCTCCAAGGAGCCGTTGGGACCGTCCGTGCGCCAGGGCGATGATCAGTGGCTCACCATCGTCAAGTGGGTGCACAATGCTATGCTCAATGCGGAGGAAGCTGGCGTTACCCAGGCCAATCTCGGCGAGATGCTGAATTCGACCAACCCCGATATCAAGCGGTTGCTTGGCAAGGACGGCGAGCTCGGGAAGGGTATCGGCGTCAGCAACGATTTTGTCGCCAATATCGTCAAAGCGGTCGGCAACTACGGCGAGGTCTTTGAACGGAACGTGGGCTCGGGCTCGCGCCTGAAGATCGATCGCGGGCTAAACAAGCTCTGGAATAAGGGCGGAATCCAATACGCGCCGCCGCTTAGATAGCACAAGACGACAGAGCGCCGGCCGACAACGAGCCGGCGCTCTTGTCGTTTATGGGTCCGCCTGTAGCGCTGGGAGATCGAGATGGCTGTCGTCACGGGCGACCAGGGGCGCGCGCGATCTCACCACGCGCAAGCGGCCTTTCTCTACCGGCCAGAGGTGCGCCAAGCCATCTACCAGGTGGTGCTCGTCGTTCTCCTCGTGGCGCTCTTCTACATGCTCATACACAATACCGCCAGCAACCTGCGCAAGCAGAACATCGCCTCCGGATTTGCTTTCGTCGACCGCACCGCTGGTTTTGATGTTTCCCAGTCGCTGATCGACTTCAATAGCTCGATGACCTACGGCCGGGCTTTCCTGGTCGGGCTTCTCAATACCCTGCTGGTCGCCGGACTTGGCATCGTCGTCGCCACCATTTTGGGGTTCGTGATCGGCATCGCGCGTCTTTCCACCAACTGGCTGATCGCCCGCCTCGCGGCGGTCTACGTCGAAGTGGTGCGCAACATTCCGCTGCTGCTGCAGTTGTTCTTCTGGTACTTCGCGGTGCTGAAGGCGCTGCCGCCGCCGCGACAGAGCCTCTCCGTTCCGGGAGGGGGTTTCCTCAACGTACGCGGCCTCTATCTGCCCTCCCCCGTCCCTGAAGCTGGCTTCGACCTCGTTGCCTTGATCATGCTGATCGGCATTGCCACCAGCATCGCGCTGTATGTCTGGGCGGGCCGGCGGCAGCGCTTGACTGGCCAGCAGTTCCCGGTGTTTTGGACGTCAATGGGATTGATCGTGGGTCTGCCCTTGCTGGTCCATGTCTTGCTCGGCAGCCCGATGAGCTTCGAATACCCCGAGCTCAAGGGCTTCAATTTCCAGGGTGGGATGGTCCTGCAGCCGGAATTCCTGGCTTTGCTGCTCGGGCTATCGATTTACACGGCAAGCTTCATCGCCGAGATCGTACGCGCCGGGATCCAGGGCGTCAGCAAAGGGCAAAAAGAAGCAGCGCTCGCCATTGGCCTCACGCACGGCCAGTCGCTGCGGCTGGTGGTGATCCCACAAGCCATGCGCATCATCATCCCGCCGCTCACCAGTCAATTCCTCAATCTGACCAAGAATTCTTCGCTGGCGGTCGCCATCGGCTACCCCGATCTGGTCTCGGTGTGGTCTGGAACGGTGCTGAACCAGACCGGACAGGCCGTCGAAGTCATCCTGGTGACGATGTGCGTGTTCCTCGCCATCAGTCTCATTACCTCGGCCTTCATGAATTGGTTCAACAGGCGCATGGCGCTGGTCGAGCGATAGGGTCTGGCCATGGTTGCGGATACCGACGTCGCCGCCAATATCGAAGCACCGCCCCGCAACACGGTTGGTCCGATTGCGTGGATCCGCAGCAATCTTCTGTCTTCCTGGTCGAACGCGCTGCTGACCGTAATAGGCCTCTATCTTACCTATCAGGTCGCAAGCGCGCTCATTCACTGGGGGCTGATCTCGGCCACCTTCACGGGCGCCGACGGTAGCGTCTGCACCCGCGAGGGGGCTGGCGCGTGCTGGCCTTTCATCAGCGCCAAGTTTGCCCAGTTCATGTACGGACGCTACCCGGAGGCCGAGCGTTGGCGCGTGGACCTCGTCTACTTGCTCGCCCTCGCGGGGCTAATCCCGCTCATGATCCCGCGCGTACCCGGCAAGTTCTGGAACGCCATTTACGTATTCGTGATTTTCCCGATCATCGCTTTCTTCCTGCTGGTGGGTGGTGTTTTCGGCCTGCTGCACGTCGACACGGCGCTGTGGGGCGGCCTGCTGGTCACGCTGGTCGTTGCCACCGTCGGCATCGCCGGCTCGTTCCCACTCGGCATCCTGCTGGCCTTGGGCCGACGCTCGAAGATGCCGATCGTGCGCTGGGTCTCTGTCGGCTTCATCGAGTTCGTCCGTGGCGTGCCGCTGATCACGGTGCTGTTCATGGCCTCCGTGATGCTGCCGCTGTTCCTCCCTCCTGGAGTGACGTTCGACAAGCTGTTGCGGGCGCTAATCGGCGTGGCCTTGTTCGCGGCCGCCTACCTTGCCGAGGTCATTCGCGGCGGCCTGCAGGCGATCCCACGCGGGCAGTTCGAAGCCGCGGAGGCGCTTGGCCTCTCGTATGGAAAGAAGATGGGGCTGATCATCCTGCCGCAGGCTTTGAAGCTCGTCATCCCAGGCATCGTCAATACCTTCATCGGCTTGTTCAAGGACACGAGCCTGGTGCTGATCATCGGCCTGTTCGACCTGCTCGGCATCGTGCAGCTCAACAACGCCAATTCCAAGTGGTTCTCGCCCACGACTGCCATGACCGGCTATGTATTCGCCGGCTTCGTCTTTTGGATCTTCTGTTTCGGCATGTCGCGCTACTCGCAAATGATCGAGCGGCGGCTGGCGGCCGGCGACCGGCGCTAAGGCAGCTAAACGGCCGCGCCTTTCGACTATGAGGCGCGGCCACAAACAAGGCGGCGCAAGCTCATTGGCTCGGGAGTACCGAGGATGGACGCGATCGAGGAAGGATTTGAGGTATTCGTTAGCGGCAACGACAAGCCGTTCGGCGCCGTCCGGCGGATTGCGCGGCACGGCGGCGGTGAACTCGTCATCTATGTCGAGAATGCCGGCGATTTCACCGTCTCGAGCGAGGCCGTGGCGGCGGTGCGTGCGCAAAAGGTCATGCTGGACCCGGCAAAGCTCGACAAGCGCCTGCGCGACGCCATCCGACATGCACACGACGCCGAGGATCCCAGCATTTGAAGCGTCGGCAGGAGGCGAGACGTCAGCACACCGATAACTGCTCGACGACCCGCTCGCCGATCGCCAGCGCCGCGGTCAGCCCGGGACTTTCGATTCCGAATAGTCCCACCAATCCCTTCAGTCCGTGCGTTTCGGGTCCGTGAACGGCGAAGTCGGGCACCGGTTCGCCCTCGCGGTAGAGCTTCGGCCGCACGCCGGTGTAATCCGGGTGCAGGCGTTCGACGTCGAGGCCGGGATAGTAGCTACGGATAAAATCCAAGAACTGCTCGAGCTTCTCCGGCTGGAAACTGTAATCGATGCCCGGCGTCCATTCGATGTCTGGACCGAATTTGCAGCGGCCGCCGATATCGACGGTGGCGTGCAGGCCGAGCCAGGCTGCTTCCGGCATGGGATAAATGTGGCGCTTGAATGGGGAGCGTCCGGACAGCGCGTAGTACTGCCCCTTGGCATAGTAGGTTTCCGGCGGCCGATAGCCGTCGCCGAAGTCGAGCGAGCGGGCCAAGCGCGAGACGTGCAAGCCGGCCGAGAGCACGAGCTCATAGCAAGAAATTTCGCCTGGGGCCGCGCCGCCTGTAGCGAGGCGGAATGTGCCCTGGGCACGCGCAATGCGCTCGACCGGACAACGCAGGATGATGGAGCCCCCGCTAGCCTCGATATGACCCGAGAGCGCCAACATGAACGCATGACTGTCGATAATGCCGGTTGAGGGCGAGAGGAGCGCCGCAACGCAGGCGAGCTCGGGTTCAAGCGTCTTGGCTGCCTGACCCGACAGGAATTCCAGATCACTGACTCCATTCTTGCCGGCCACCTCACGGATCGCGGCAAGCTTGGCTAATTGGTTCTCGTGTGTCGCCACCAATAATTTGCCGCAGCGCGCATGCGGCACGCTGTTCTCGGCGCAGAATTGGTAGAGGAGTTGCTTGCCGCGTACGCACAACATCGCGCGTAGGCTACCCGGCGGATAATAGATCCCGGCGTGGATCACCTCACTGTTGCGCGATGACGTCTCCGAGCCGATGAGTTCGTGTTGCTCCAGGACGATGACCTCGCGACCGGCCCCGGCCAGGGCACGCGCGACGGCAAGGCCGACGACGCCCGCGCCGACGACAATGGTTTCCACATCTGCGGTCATTGCGTCTTGCGTGATGTGGCCGGCAGTTCGGCACCCCACTCACGGTCGGCGATCGATCCGAGGACCCAGAATGGCAGCAAAGAAGCGATAACTTTCACCCCGTCGGCGACCAACGTCACAACCCAAGTCCACACCTGAAAACTCATGGTCCTGGACACTCATGGTCAAGGCAACGACCACGTTGCCCAAACCCGGCAGGAACATCAAGCCCGCCGGGCGTATCCCTCGCAAAGGAGCATCGCCGTGGCGATGGTGTGCGTGCGATCGGGCGGCATTTCAGGGTCATGCAGCGATGATCTGAGGTGTTGCGGTTGCGAGCCCGCGCGCATGGACGAGCGCGGGCGCCGTTTGCCTGATCGGCTGGCCCGCACCCTTTGTCGCACGCAGGACGCGGGCGCAATCGTCCGACGAGGGCGCCCGGTGGCCGGTCGTGGGCACAGACGGTCTGCCACGCCGATGGTCGCTATCCGGCGCCCGGTTGCATAGCCAATTGGACTGCTCCCAGAACAATGCTAGAACAAAACAAGCACATTTGGGTTCAGCCCAAGCGGGACCGGGGCGACTCAGCTAGCTGCTGGTCGATCGCGCCGCCAAAGGATCGTGAAGAAAGGGGTATCGATGGGCCTTCGTCAGCCATCCAGTCACCAACCAATCCACCCCCATGCGTACGCCGCTGGGCACCGCTGTCCCATGTGCGAGCAGCCCATCGGGCAGGATGTGGTGCGTCGCATCGAGGCCAGGCAACGCGAGCAGCACGAGGCAGCGCTGCGGTTGGCCCGCGCCGAGGCGGCCGTGGCCGTCGAACAGGAGGTAGCGGCCACGCGCATCGAGGCCAGGCAGGCGGCGGTCGCGTTGACGACAAGGCTTGCCGAGTTCCAGGCGAAGCTGGCCCAGGAGCAGGAGGTGCGCGTCAGCGTCGAGGAACAGCTGGTGGCCCTCAAGTCCGAGCAGCGCGCCGCCATCGATGCCGGCGTGGCCGAGATCCGGGAGGGCCTGCAGCGCCAGAAAGAGGATTTGCAACGGGAGAAAGAGAATGCCGTGCTCGCCGAGAAGGCCAAGGTCCTGAAGCTACAGGCGGAACTGCAGGACATGCAGCGCAAGCTCGAAGGCAAGTCGGCGCATGAACTAGGCGAGGGTTCCGAACTCGATCTTTACGATGAGCTGCGCGCAGCCTTCGAGTTGGACCGCATCCAACGCGTGCCGAAGGGCGTCAATGGGGCCGACGTGATCCACGAGGTCGTGCACAACGGCAAGGTGTGCGGCAAGATCATCTACGATGCCAAGAACCGCGACGCCTGGCAGAACGCGTTCGCCAGTAAACTGAAGGCGGACAAGTTGGCGCAAGGGGCAGATCACGCCATCCTCTCGAGCAACAAGTTTCCGAAGGACAAGAGCCAGATCCACTGCCAGGACGGCGTGATCGTCGCCAATCCCGCGCGCGTGCTGGCGATCGTCGAAATCCTGCGCGATCAACTGGTCCGCATGCATGAGCTGCGGGTCAGCAATGAGGAGCGCGGCAGCAAGACGGTCGAGCTTTACGCCTTCATCACTTCGGAGCCATTCAAGCAGCTCGTCGAGCAAGTGGAGGCGCAGGGCGGCAAGATGCTCGAGCTCGATGCCAAGGAACAGGAGGCGCACCGGCGCGTCTGGGATCAACGCAACAAGCTCATCCGTGCCGTGCTGAAGGCAAAAAGCGATCTGTCGTTCGAAATCGACCGCATCATCGGCACGGCTGGCAATGGGCCGGAGGGCGAGCCGGCCTAACCTGGCTGAGCGCCGACGTAAGAGGGGCCGCGAGACCGTCCAGCCGCGCCAGCCGGCAACGGCGCGGGCGTTGGCGTGTGTTCTCAAGCGTGTGCGGCCGCCGCGCGGATGGCCGCAATGTTGTCCGCGTACTTGCTGTCCTTGAACACGGCCGAGCCGGCGACAAGCACATTGGCTCCGGCTTTCGCGCAGGCCGCGGCCGTGTCGGGCGTGATGCCGCCGTCAACCTCGAGTTGGATCGGCAGCGAGCCGATCATGGATCGCACGCGCGCAATCTTTTCGAGCATCGCCGGAACAAAAGCCTGACCACCGAAACCCGGATTGACGGTCATCACCAAGATCAAATCGAGGCGATCGAGGACGTAGGCAATGGCACTCTCAGGCGTCTGCGGCGTGAGCGAAACGCCGGCTTTCTTGCCGCAACCGCGGATGAGCTGTAGCGAACGGTCCAGGTGCGGGCCGGCCTCAGCGTGCACCGTGATGATGTCCGAGCCGGCCTCCGCAAACGCGGCGATAAAGGGGTCGGCTGGGGCGATCATCAAGTGAACGTCCAGCACCTTTTGCGTATGCGGACGGATCGCCTTAACCACCGCCGGACCAATGGTGATGTTGGGCACGAAGTGACCATCCATCACATCGACATGGACCCAATCGCACCCGGCCCGGTCAATGGCACGCACTTCCTCGCCGAGGCGCGCAAAATCCGCCGACAGGATGGAGGGTGCGATCAGAGTATCCCGCCTCGTTGCCATAAAGCCTCTTCACCCCTTGACGCCCCGTGTCCTGGTCTCGCCAGGCCTGGCCGTCTCCTCCAGGAACTCAATGATGGCGCCGGCGACATCGATGCGGTTCGCCGCCTCCATGCCCTCGATGCCCGGCGAAGAATTCACCTCGAGGACGAGCGGCCCCCGGCTGGAGCGCAGCAGGTCGACGCCGCAGACATTGAGACCCAGCGCCTCGGCCGAGCGCAGTGCCGTCTTGCGCTCCTCCTCGCTCAGCGCGGCTGCCTCCGCGCGTCCGCCACGATGCAAGTTGGCGCGAAAATCGCCAGTCTTGCCCGAACGCTTCATGCTGGCCACCACGGCGCGACCCACGACGAGCGCGCGAATATCGCTTCCCCCCGCCTCCTTGATGTATTCCTGAACCAGGATGTTCATGTTGGCGGCACTGAAGGCCTCGATGATCGATTTGGCGGACGCCGCGGTCTCGGCGAGGATAACACCACGGCCCTGGGTCCCCTCGAGCAGCTTGATCACGCATGGCGTGCCGCCGACTTCCTTCACCACGTCCTCGGCGCGGCGTGGATCGTGTGCAAATGCCGTCACCGGCAAGCCGATACCCTCCCGGGCGAGCAGCTGCAGGGCGCGCAGCTTATCGCGTGAGCGGCCGATGGCCACGCTCTCGTTCAAGGGGAACACCCCTTGCATTTCGAATTGTCGCAAGACCGCCAGGCCATAGTGCGTGACCGAAGCGCCGATCCGCGGAATGACGGCATCGTAGCAAGGCAGCACACGCCCGCCATACATCAGGGTCGGCTTGCTCGAGGTGATATTCATGTGCACATGCAGCGTGTTGACGACATCGATCTCATGGCCCCGCTGGCGCGCTGCCTCGATGATACGCCGATGCGAATAAAGGCCCGGATTGCGGGCGAGCATGACGAGCTTCATGGGTCGTGCCCGCACCCTATGCTGCGCTGCATCCCAGCAAAAAGGCTCTGCATCGCTCCGTGATAGAGCATATCCGGCGCCAGGGCAAAGGACGCCTTAGGGGTGCAGCAACAGCGACTTGGCCGAATGTGGTGGCTAATTTCTTGAGGTCTCAGCCTCGATCAATTCGGGGGTGCCGCCGGCTGCGGCCTCGTCGGGATCGATACTCGCGTACAGCAACCAGGCTCCCAGCATGACCGCCACGGCGAGCACCAGGAGACCCCAGGCCGCCCGCCGTAGCGCCCATCCCAGAGTCGCAATTTGGGGGACTGGCCCTTTTTCCGAGCCTTTGGCTGAAGCTGACGACAATTTCTGGATCTCCCCTCATCTACCGCCTGGGGCGGCCCCCCGCTGCACCGATCAATGCCCCCAGGATTTTGGCGACGTCAAGGTAAGCCATCATCACCATCGATTGATGAAGAACGGCTGCAGCCGGTCTGTGGCACGGATGCGACATTGTCCCGCGGCATCAGCGGATGCGGCGGCCAAAGATCAAAATGGTGCTGAGCGGCAACGCCAAACTGACCAGGATTGCGGCCACCACCAGGGCCGGCAGGTTGGCGTAGTCGCCCCGATCGACAGGGAAGATGAGGTTCAGATACTTGGTGCCGAGATTACCGGCGACCAAGGCCATGTTCATGAGTGATGCCATCAGTGCAAACCAAGTGGCGCGATGCCCCGCAGGAGCATAGATCGCAATCAGCGTCAGGAGGGGGATCAGGCCGAGTTGCGCCAGCGGAGACGTAGCCGCCTCGTCGATCAAGGCAATGCTGCGAGCGCCAATCCCGAACAGACGCTCGGTGGTGTGATGCAATTGGAACACCAAGGCAAGGGTCGGCAGCGACAGGATGCCGCCGAGCACGGTCAGCCACAGCAACACCCGCGCCACTGGATGGCGCGTGATCAGGTCGGAAAGCAACCAGGCGCCGATGACGGCGATGGCGGCGCCGGTTTGCTGCAGAATGCCGTAAAAGGCCTCATCGAAGCCCAGCACATCGATTGCGAACCAGCGATAGCCCTCCCCTACGCTCGGCGCGGCCCGAAAGGCGAAGATAATGACCGAGGCGAAAAAGATTCGGCTCGCGGTCTGATGGTCGACCGCACTCGTGACACGGCGCAACATGGCGATGATCACGGTCATTGAGATGGCGAAGACGATCTCCTGATTGAATGGAATTGAGGAAAGGCCGAGCGCGAGAACCACCGCACCGAAGAGGACGCCACCGCCAAGAATGCGCCAGTCGGTGGGGCGGCGTTCGCTGGTATCCGTATCTGCGAGCAAGGCACCGGAAACGGAGATCAACGGCACCACCAGGCCCAGCAAAAACACGGTCTCATAGGAAACATACTGCGCCAAAAAGCCCGAAACGCCGGCCACTGCGAAAATGCCGAAAGACAACGCCAGCCGACCCAACACCTGTACCATGCCAAGGTCGTGATCGATTTCCGCCTTGGCGCGGGGACTGCCATCCTCGCTTAGCCGCGGAACGACCTCGGTGCTCATGGCATCGGCGACCACGTCTTGGATTACGACGCCTGTGACGGTGAGAAGCTGGGCCAGCACATAAAGCGTCTCGATAGCCACTCCCGGGATCCAGCCGCCCGCGGCTCCCGCCAGCAGAATGAAGCCGGTAGCGATCAAACCCGCGCCGACAAATATGTAGCTGCGGCGCTGCGAGCCCAGTAGCGGGACCGTATCCACAAGTTCACCGAAGACCATTTTTATGGTCCAGGGCAATGTGAGCCAGACGCCGAGTGCGGCCAGCTCCGCGGGCGTCATGCTAAGCGCTTGCTTGATCCAGAAGGCTTCGGCGATGCCGGTAAGCCCCAGCGCTCCATAGGCGAAGTAGATCATCAACAGTGGGAGATATCGCACCCGCATGGCACGGATTGGCGCTAGCAGAGCGCCGTCGAGCCGTTGCCTCCATGGCGCGGAGATCTTGCGATGGTCCGTATCCATGCCAATTCTCACCTGCCTTTGACGGTCGCCGCCACCGGCTTGGGTGGCGCATGCCGCGATCCCAGGTCGGACGGCTCCAGATTCTCGCATGTTCCAAGCGGGGCCACGCGCTTGATTTCCGTGTTCCGAGCCATTAGGTGTCTCCTACCGAGGAGGACGGCCACTGTTTTCCTCGACTGCCAAGCTCGCCACGTTCGACTGGCAAGGCACCGGTAGCTCAGCTGGATAGAGCACCAGACTACGAATCTGGGGGTCAGGGGTTCGAATCCTCTCCGGTGCGCCATAAAATCAAGCTAACGATCTCAGGATATTGGCGCGGGGACAAAAAGTCTCAACGGCGCCGTTCTGACTCGGAAATCAGTGGCTCATTCTGACTTTCGTACTGCGCGTGTTCTAATTCGGTGACCCATGCCCGACGTTTGCGAGTAGCCGCGAGGCGCTGAGCATCGGTCTTCTTGATGTAACCGCGAGCGGCATCCGGCGTGCGGTGCCCTGACAAGCTCATTACGCCCTGCTCGCTCAATTCGGCATCTCCTAGCTCGGTCATACCACCGTGCCGACAAGCCGTCATCGTAACGTGTTCGGGCAGTCCTGCGGCGCGCCTTGCCTCACGCACGATACGCTTCGCGTAAGAGAACGAGTAAGGCCGTGCCACGCCTTTGCTCCCAGGCGTGACTACGATCGAAATGCCGAGCCTATCGAGTTCCTTCAGTCGCAGCTCAAGCTCCGGGTAGAACCGATCGCCTGTTGCCTCCAGTGGATGCCAGACCACGGCGCCGGTCTTGTGGTGGACAATCCGAACTTGTCCCGGTCGTTCACTCGGACGGTAGTCTGTCCAACGTAAATGCCCTGCCAACACGTTCTCCGGCCGTTGCAGCCATTCAAAGCAGACTAGTGGGACGATAGCTAAGTGTGGGTGACCGTACGCACGGATAGCGTCGCTTAAGGCAAATGCCTCTGTTCGGGTCGCATGCTCGATTGTCGATGTGCTCCGGAATTTGGTCAATCCGACGAAAGGATTCGTTGGCACAAACTGTTGTGGGTGGGTTCTCTGGACGATCGTCCATGCTTTCTTAGCGATGTCGATCGTGTGGTTGGCTCGTCTTAGCTTTTTCCCTTCCTTGCCGCCACGGAGTGCCTCGTAGATCTTGTCCACCGCAGCAGGCGTGATGGATCTTGCCGGAAGCGTGCCTAATCGATCCCCCCTTCGCGTCGGCAATTCGGTCAATAGACTGAGCTGGTAGCGGTAGCTCGGCTTGGTGCGCTCTTTGAGCTTTTCGAAGGCCGGCGACCGACAGTAAATTTCGACCCACCAATCGACTGTGCCGAACCGATTGGACGTTTCCAATGATCGGTCCGCACCCTTTCCTACACGCCACGCATCCAGATGGGCGTTCAATTGATCTGCCCTCAATTTCGCGGAGGCATAGTCCACGCCCAACGCCTCACGGTGGAGGCTGAAGCCACTCTTAATGTCGCTTTTCTTGGCGTTCCAATAGTACGCTGCCTGCCCGGATTTGAGCCTCTTTGCGATCATGTAGCGCGGCCAGCCAACTGGTTTCACAAGACGTCTGCAGCGTCCCGGACGTTCAATGGGCGCGTGGATGCTCGATCGATTGCAGCGTCGAGATCCTCCTTGAGCCATCGCTCACCCTTTCCCAACAATCTGAGAGGCACTGGCCATAGTTTACCCACCGATCTCCGAAACGCATCAACTGATCGCTCATCGACATAGGCCGCCGCCGTCTCCGCCCGCATTAGGCGTGGCCAAGAACCGGGATTTGGGGGATATCGGCTCATTAGGTTTCCGCCAGCGAACGTGCCGCCGGGGTAGGCGGGTAGAGGAGATCCAGCTGTATGGCGCCGCTCAGCGCACGCAACGCCTTGCTGGTCGCATTTTGCGCGGGAACATCGGGGACAAGGGGGACACACCTGCCAGCAAAGGTATTTCTGTATCCCGAACGTGTCCCCAAACCGCAGACCTCCGGGGACCACTGCGCAATTCAGATCCGATCGCCGGAGCTTGCTGAGATCAAGCATCATCGATTCCGCCTGCGAACAATGCGGAATGACGCACGACATAGACGCGTTGGGAAATCTTATGGCCAGGCAGGCGCTCTTTGGGATCCGGACGGCCTTCAGAATCGCGCTTCAGGTATCCGAGAGCTGCAAGCTCCGGGCTATAACGCCTGGCATCGCGGCCGACCATCAGGGCCTTCCAGGTTTCGGGCTGGATCATGTATTCGTGTCGCTCTTCGGTTGTCTGATGAATCCGAGACGTTGATGGACCACCTCATTTGACGGAGGTTGGAACCGCGATGCGCCGTCGCGCTCGATGATCGCTCGAAGGTGGGAAATCGCCCCGTCGATTTCGGCGGCACTCGTGCCTCCCCGTTCGGCGAGCCAATCGATGAAGCACTGCTCGCCGCTCGCACTGCCTCGCCGGCAGGCCAAGGCAGAACACCGCACGCAATACCCAGTTCGCCCGCCGCCGCCAGGAGCCCAAACGTGCGTGCGACCCGCTGTACTTGGCCGTCCGCGCCGGCCGCATGCTGTTCGGCAAAAGCGTCGACAAGGCGCCTCGTCTCGGCAAGGCTGGCCTCGCGGTTTGCGATAAATGCCTCGACAAAGGCGGGACCGGCAGTGCCAAAGCAGGACTGCGCGGCATCAGGAGATTACGCGCCAACGCGTCACCCCGGTCCTTCGTCGTGCCACCATCGGGCTTTCCGGGTATCTCCGGGGCATGATCAAAAAGTCCGAAGCCGGTGCCAGCATCGGCTGCTAGTCAATAAATCGGACCGCCTGGCCCGGCATATGACGCTGGGGAATGCGGGCATCAGCAATCTTGTCGGCGAGGCTGATTTCGCCCGTACTGATCAGAAACACCCGCCATTCAAGCCGTGCCGCAGCGAGACCTGTCGTAAAGGCTCGCCCCCGACCGATGCCACTCGCCAGCTGGTAGCCTACCCGCGCTGCATCCTCGCCTCGGACCAGGCTGAATTCGTCGAGACAAAGTGGAAGGTCGCAATGGGCCTGGGCCAGGCCTTCGATGGCGTTGGCGGTAGCTTGCCAGCTCTGTTTGTAGCTGTTGAGTTCGTCATCGTCGCGCGGACCGCCCCATACGCTACCTGCAACGATCAAGGCCGTGGTCTTGCCGATGGATGACGGGCCTATAAAGTGAACGCCTGCGCCTTCGAGCTGGAGCGGACCCAAGAGCGTTGCGGCGCAAGCCGCTGAAACGGACGAGTACGACGCGAGCGTTTCCTTGGCCGGTTTAGCAACACGTCCCTGCCATTCCTCAAGGGAGCCCTTCGGCGGACGGCGGCCCGGATTTCGGAGCTGGTCTGGTAGACGACCAGATCGGTGCCGCCAAGCGGATGGTCTGGCAGCACGAAACAGTCGCCGTGCCAGCCAAGTCGTGTTACGGCTCTGGCGCGTGGCAGATCACGGCCCTCGAGGTCGGCAATGGCGCTGAGATAGCGGTGGAGCGCATTGGCCGCGGTCGCGCCGTGGGCAAACTGCGCCCCAAGCTTAAGAGCGCTTGCCTGTAATCCTCACCACGCAGGCTTGCAAGAAGGGCAGCCGGCATAGACCAGCGATGACACCGGCCGTCCGCATCCATGACTTCAACCAGTCGTCCCCAATTGCGGTTGTCTCCATCCCGTGTAAGAGCCAGGACCCGGATCGGGGACGAGAGGGGGAACCACCGGGCTGCGCCATCGTTCGCATCAGCTCGATATTCCAGACTGCCGTCAGGAAGCCGCCGGATGCCGACCAAGCTGTGAGGTGTAGATCGATTGCGTTCGCTGTTGCCGTTTTCGACGATGCGAATTGCGGGTTTGCCTGCTTTGCTCATGGCCGGCCCTCGTTCTGCGGAAGCGGCGGGCGAGTGGCGGCAAGCCGTCGTTCCGGCCGGCAATGAGCGCGCGCCTGATGGTACTATCTACCCAGCCGTGCCCGTATCGTGTAAGTGATCCATTGG
>CAWFZX010000009.1:0-83359 GCA_963820375.1 uncultured Alphaproteobacteria bacterium
ACGCGGCCTTGATCGTCGTCGACGTGCAGAACTGCTTCACACCCGGCGGCAGCCTGGCGGTCAACAAAGGCGACGAAATCATTCCCCTTATCAACAGATTGTCTAAAGCCTTCCAGAACGTGGTGCTGACCCAGGACTGGCATACGCCCGGACATATCTCGTTTGCCTCCTCCCACTCCAACAAGAAGCCGTTCGACAGCGTGCAGCTCCCCTACGGCAATCAGATTTTATGGCCCGATCATTGCGTGCAGGGAACCGACGGCGCCGCCATCCACAAGGACGTCAATATTCCGCACGCACAGCTCATCATCCGCAAGGGTTTCAATCGCCACGTTGATAGCTATTCAGCGTTCGTGGAGGCGGATGGCCGATCGAAGACCGGTCTCGATGGCTATTTCAATGAACGCGGCATCAAGACGGTCTACGTCGTGGGTCTTGCCACCGACTTTTGTGTTGCCTGGACAGCCATGGATGCGCGCAAGCTTGGGCTGGCGGCCTTCGTCATAGAGGATGCCTGCCGAGGAATCGACACCCAGGGCTCGCTTGCCGCCGCCTGGAAGGGCATGGAGCAGGTTGGCGTCAAGCGCATCCAGTCGACCGACCTGACGCTGCCGGGCTGATTGGCCTGCTAGCGTCCCTGATAGGCCGGCGTACGCACCACCAGACCGTCGAGTTCGTCGGTCACCTTGATTTGGCAGGACAGGCGGGAGGTCGGCTTGACGTCGAAAGCAAAGTCGAGCTGATCTTCTTCCTCCGGCGTGCGCTCTCCGACGCGTTCCTTCCAGGCCTCGTCCACGTAGACCATGCAGGTCGCGCAGGTGCACGAGCCGCCGCATTCGGCAACGATGCCAGGTACGCTTTTGCCCAGCGCGGTTTCCATGAGCGTGTCGCCGACCGTGGCATGCACCGTGTGTTCGGTGCCGTCGTGCTCAATGAAAGTGATTTTCGGCATTGCCAGGCGTGCAATCCGTAAAAGGGGGGGAATAAACCGGTTGGGGTCGCAAACTAATCGTTCTCGGTGGCCGGCGCTAGGGTGGCGATCAGGGCCGCGAGCGTGACTTGTTGTCCCTCCTTGACGGCAAGCTTGGCCACGCGACCGGCACGTTCAGCATGGAGCACGTGCTCCATCTTCATGGCCTCTACCACGGCGATGCGATCGCCCTTGGCAACGGCATCACCCTCGCGCACGAACAGCTTTGCGACGCGGCCGATGATCGGCGCACGGATACTGCCCCCATCGCCCGCCTCCTCTGCAATCCCCGGGTCGAACGTCGGCCAGCCCAGGATCACCTGCCGCATGCCATACAGCAAATAGATTGGATCGCCGTCGCCGACCACCAGGGTGCGGGCGATTGCTGCCGGGTCGTCGGCCGCGCCGGCCCCAACAACGCGCGGTCCAGTCGCGCCCCACTCAACCGCGAACCGCGTTGGCTCGCCATCGACTGCAACAGTCACCGTCTGACGCCGCGCGGCTCCGAGCTGGAAGCCATCTTGAGCACTCCAGGGCGAGTAGCTTTCGCTTGAGGCGGCGCGCCGCAATTCCTGCGCCTCATCGTGGGCATTGAGCAGCAGGTGCGTCACGCCAAGACCGATGGCGGCTGCAGGAATGGGGCTACTCGACGTCAGGCGGCCGAGTTCGCGGCCGATCAACGACGTGTCGAGGAGCGCATTTTGGAAGTCGGCATGGGATATGAGGCGGTGCAGGAACTGGGCGTTGGTCTTCGGGCCCGCCACCACCGTGTGCTCGAGCGCCTCTGCCAGTCGCGCAATGGCGGTCTCGCGATCCGGTCCGGAGGCAATCAGCTTGGCGATCAGCGAATCGTAGAAGGGCGTAATGACGGACCCGGTTTCAACTCCGGCATCGACGCGCAAGCCCTCGATGTGCGGCGTCTGGAAGGCGGCGATCGGTCCGGTCGATGGCAGGAAGCCGTTGGCCGGATCCTCGCTGCAAAGTCTTGCTTCGAGGGCGTGACCCGACATGCCAATCTGCTCCTGCCGCAACGGCAGCCGTTCGCCCGCGGCGACGCGCAACTGCCATTCCACCAGATCGAGGCCGGTGATCGCCTCGGTGACGGGATGCTCGACTTGCAGCCGCGTGTTCATCTCGATGAAGTACCAGGGTGCGCTCGCCGACAGCGTCCCCCCCTCGACCAGGAACTCGACGGTGCCAGCACCTTCGTAGGCAACGCTCCTGGCGCAGGCGACGGCCGCCTCGGTGATCGCCTTGCGCAGCTGCGGCGACATTCCTGGCGCCGGGGCTTCTTCGATCACCTTCTGATGGCGGCGCTGCAGCGAGCAGTCGCGCTCGAACAAGTGTACGACCTCACCGTAGCTGTCGCCGAACACCTGCACCTCGATATGGCGCGGTCTGCCGATCACTTTTTCGATCAGGATCCGATCGTCGGCGAAGGCAGCCTGGGCCTCGCGGCGAGCGCCGTCGAGCGCGGCGGCAAAGTCGCCCTCGTGGGGCACCAGCCGCATGCCCCGACCGCCGCCGCCGGCGACCGCCTTGATCATCACCGGATAGCCGAGACGCTTGGCCTCCTTGGCCAGCACGGAAGCCGATTGACTGTCGCCCTGATAGCCGGGCACCACCGGCACGCCGGCCTCGATGGCGATGGTCTTGGCTTCGGCCTTGCCGCCCATCCGGCGCATGGCCCGGGGCGAGGGGCCGATGAAGCGGATGCCGGCCGCCGCCACGGCCTCGGCGAACTCGGCGTTCTCGGCCAGAAAGCCGTAGCCCGGATGGATGCCGTCGGCCCCGCTCGCCGTTGCCGCGGCGATGATCTTGTCGATCCGCAGATAGCTCTGGACGGCTGGGCCAGGACCGATCTCGACGACCTCGTCGGCTTGCGCCGCGAACGGGGCGCCGCGATCGGCCTCGGAGACGACGGCGACCGTGCGCACCCCCAAGCGACGCGCCGTGCGCATGATGCGGAGGGCGATTTCGCCACGATTGGCGATCAGGATGGTCTTCAGCATGGACGGCAAGCTTATGGCATCTCGACGCGGCCGACGGCAATTGCTCTATTGCCCCGGCACTAGGCCTAGTCCTTGGCCTCGCAGAAACCCTGATAGTGCGTGATGACCGGTTGGCCCAGGATGCCCATGTGCCGCGAATGCACGGCTGGATACTTGCCGCTTGCTTCGTCCTTGTCGTAGACGGTGGTGACGTTCAAATAGCCCTCCGTGACCACCTCGAGGTAGTGCGTCGCGTTCACCGCCTGCACCAGCCGCAACGCTCCCGTGCCGCGCTCCGTCAGCACCTGTGCGCTTTGCGCCGTGGCGTTGACGGCGCTGATGCCGAACGTAAGCGGCGCCGCCTTCTCCGGCGCGAACTGGCCCTTCTCATAAGCGTGGGCCGTGCCAACGGAAAAATTGCACACCAAAGCCGTGGGATCGCCCGCTGCGGCCGGGAGGCCATGCAGCACACTAAGCAGCAGGGCGAAGCTGAACCGAACAGACATGGCAGTCCCTCGAACGTTTCGGCTCGCGTGCGAACCAGCATGAGGCATACAAGGATGCCCGCTCGAAATGTGCAACCGCCAAATGCACGAATTGCCGGCGCCGCCGCCCATCGCCTCCCGAGGCAACCTTGTCGATCAGGGTGAGCCCAGGCTAGGGTCGCTGGTCGAGGGGCCTGAACCGCAGCAAACACCGGCCTCGCCACCCATTCCCTGAACATGAACCTCAGCACATGAACCCGATCACATGAACCTGATCACCGGCCGCTCCGCTTTTCTCGCCCTATTGGCCGATGAGGGCGTCACGCATCTGTTCGGCAATCCAGGCACCACCGAGCTGCCGATCATGCATGCCCTCAAAGACTATCCTGACCTGACATATGTGCTGGGCCTACAGGAGGCGCTGGTGGTGGCGATGGCCGACGGCTTCTCGCGCGCGAGCGGGCGGCTGGTGGCCTGCAACGTGCACGTTGCCCCGGGGCTCGGCAACGCCATGGGGTCGCTGTTCAACGCCAAATTCACCGGCACACCGATGATCCTCACCGCCGGCCAGCAGGAGCAGGGGCATGGGCTTACCGAGCCACTGCTCTACGATCCGCTGGTGCCGATCGCCGAACCACTGGTTAAATGGGCGGTGGAAGTGACGCGGCTCGAGGACGTGCCGCGGGTCGTGCGGCGCGCTGCCAAGGTGGCCATGACGCCACCGACAGGGCCGGTGTTCATCTCGCTGCCTGGCGATATCCTCAACGCCGAGGCCGGGATCGACCTCGGGGCGGCAACGCGCATCGAAACCCGAACGCGCCCGGTCGATGGGGTGCTCGATCGTTTGGTGCAGCGGCTGCTGCGCGCCGAACGGCCGGTGATCATCGCCGGTGACGAGGTCGTCAAGAGCGATGCGCTGAGCGCGGCGGCTGCCTTTGCCGAGACGCTGGGCTGCCCCGCCTACCAGCAGAGCGCACCCTATGGAGCGCACTTTCTTTCGGAACATGCCTGCTACGCCGGCTCGCTTTCGCGCGATCAGCGTCAGGTCCGTGCATTGCTGGAGAAATTCGATCTCATGATCGTGCTCGGCGCCGATCCGCTGCGCATGTCGGTGTGGAGCGAAACCGAGCCCCTGCCACCGAACCTCCCGGTTGTCCACATCGGCCTGCTGGACTGGGACATGGGTAAGAATTTTGCAGCCGAGCTCGCCGTGCGCGCCGATTTGCGCGAGACCCTCGAGGCCCTGACGCCGCTCCTGCGCAAGAACGGCGGCGACAAACTCACAAGGCGCGCCAAAGCGGGGCTGGCCGCACTCTCGCAACAGAACTGGAGCGCCAAGCGCAAAGACCTCAGTCGACGTCTGGAGCTGCGCGCCAAGACCAAGCCGATCGACTACGACTGGCTCACGCTAGAGATCGCCAAAGCCCTGCCGGCGGATGCGGTGGTCGTCAACGAAGGCCTGACCTCGGCGCGTCACCTGACGGATCTGGTGCCCTATCGCGACCGCTACGGCTTCCACGCACTGGCCTCGGGCGGCATCGGCTGGGGTCTGCCAGCTGCTGTCGGGGTGGCGCTGGCGCAGGCGCCGCGACCGGTGTGCTGCTATGCCGGCGATGGCAGCGCCATGTATTCGATTCAGGCGCTGTGGACCGCCGCCCATCACAAGCTGCCGATCACCTTCGTGATCGCCAACAACGGCGGCTATCGCATCATCAAGCAGCGCCTCCTCTCCTTCCACGGCAACAACCACTTCATCGGCATGGATTTCGCCAATCCGGCCATCGACTTTGCGGCGCTGGCAAGAGCGATGGGCCTGCCGGCCGAAACGATCGCCGAGCCTGAGGCCGTCCCAGCGGCGCTGCAGCACGCCTTCGCGACACCAGGGCCCAAGCTATTGGACGTTGTTGTCGAGGGCCGCGTCTAAGGCAGCGACCCGGGTAGGCGCATGGTGTGCAAGAAAGGCTTGGCGCATGCATAGGTTGCAAGACAAGGTGGCGCTGATCACCGGCGCCGCCCGCGGACTGGGGGCTGCAATTGCGCAGCGCTTTGCCGAGGAGGGCGCACGCGTCATCATCAATGATCAAAACCTCGACACCGCGCGCGCCACGGCCGATCGGCTAGGCGGCCACGCCGTGGCAGCCGACGTCGCCAACTCGGCGTCGGTGGCGGCGATGTTCGGCGAGGTGAGCAAGATTGCGCCGCGGCTCGACATTCTCGTCAACAATGCTGGCATCAGCGGTCTCGAAGGCCGCAACGATGCCGAGCAGATTATCGCGTTACGCCTGCAGCAGGCCGACGAGATCGCCCGCGGTGGTCCGGTCGCAACCTTTCTCGATGGTACCGTCAGCACCACCGACGCGGGCTGGCGTCGCATGCTGAGCGTACACGTCGATGGCACGTTTTATTGCACGCGAGAAGCGCTGAAGATCATGAACACGCAAATGTCCGGCTGCATCATCAATATGGCAAGCGTAATGGGCACCTTCGGCCGACCTGGCAGCGTACCCTATTCGACCGCCAAGGCGGCCATCCTGGGCTTCACGCGCGCGCTGGCGCACGAGGTGGCCGTGCGCAACATCCGCGTCAACTCCATTGCGCCCGGTTGGATTCACACGGACATGACGGCACCGCTTGGTGCGCTACGCGACAGGATCGCCGCGCAGACGCCTCTGCAGCGGCTGGGTGACCCCGACGACATCGCCTGGGCGGCGGTCTACCTCGCCAGCGAGGAGGCCAAGTTCATGACCGGCCAGGTGATCTCGCCAAATGGTGGCTGGTACATGAGTCAGTGAAGGCTGTTAGCACTCGAGACGAGGAGGCTCGCATGCAAGGGGTGGTATTTCTCGGCGATCGAAAGCTCGAATTGCGGGAATTTCCTGATCCGACACCCGGCCCGCGCGATGTCGTCATTGAAATCAA
Source organism: uncultured Alphaproteobacteria bacterium (assembly GCA_963820375.1). Taxonomy (GTDB): domain Bacteria; phylum Pseudomonadota; class Alphaproteobacteria; order Rhizobiales; family Hyphomicrobiaceae; genus AWTP1-13. Next base: position 6,366 of record CAWFZX010000009.1, read on the forward strand.
GGCGTCCGGCATGTGCGGCAGCGATCTGCACGTCTATCGAGCGACTTACAAGCCGGGCGACACTCAATCCGGCTTCAAGCGCGGCACCGAACCGGTCATCGCCGGCCACGAACCCTGCGGCGTAGTGGTGGCGGTCGGCACCGGCGTTGCGGCGCGGGAGGCCAGCATCGGGCAACGGGTGATGGACCATCACTATCAAGGCTGCGGTTGCTGCAAGCACTGCCTGACTGGTTGGACGCAGATGTGCTTGGAGGGAGCGGTGGTGTTTGGTGCCAGCGGCAACGGCGGGCACGCCAAGTATATGCTGGCGCCGGTGTCGACATTGGTGCCGCTACCCGATGCCCTGTCGTTCGAAACCGGTGCAGCGATATCGTGCGGCACGGGCACCGCCTATGGAGCACTGAAACGCATCAAGCTGCAGGGCGGGGAGACCATCGCCATCTTTGGGCAAGGGCCAGTGGGACTGTCGGCGACGCAGCTGGCCCTCGCCATGGGCGCCCGCGTCATCGCCCTCGACGTCTCACCGGAGCGCCGCCAGCTGGCCCGCGAGTTCGGCGCCCACGAGGTCGTCGACGCGCGCTCGAACGATCCGGTCGCGGCCATTCGCGAGCTGACCCACGGCGAGGGTGCGCACAAAACCCTCGACACCTCGGGCGCCGCCGAAGCGCGCGCCGCTGCGGTACGCGCCACGCGCTCGTGGGGCACAGCCTGCTATGTGGGCGAGCGCGGCCAGGTGACACTGGACGTGAGCCCGGATTTGTTGCGCCGGCAGATCACGCTGGTTGGATCGTGGACGTTCTCGCGGCAAGGCCAGGCCGACTGCGCCGAGTTCGTGGCCGACCACAACATTCCGGTCGAGAGGCTGTTCACGCATCGCTGGCAGCTGCAGCAGGCCGATGAAGCCTATCGCCTGTTCGATAGGCAAAGTACCGGCAAGGGTGTGATCGTCCCCTGAGGAGTTTGCCGAATTAGCGCCAGGCAAATACTGGCTGCTCTAGTTCGACGACGCGCGTGGTTCGACCTTGCAGCAGCTCGCCGAACTGGTAGAGCAATGCCGCCGTCGGTGCATGCAGCACGCTGCCGTTAAGGCGAAGTTGGATTAGGCGCCGATCGCTTTCGGGAATGCTGACGAAATCAACGGCACCGCTGCGCGTAAGTTGGCTCAGCGCAATGCGGTGAATGGAGGCGACTTCGCGTGGATCGGGCCGCAGGCTTTGTTCGGGGCGCGCCGCCGCCGCCGCCGCCCATAGCACGACCGGTGTGATCAGATAGCCCGAGCGCGTCGGATAGTCGTCGAGCACGCCGAGCACGTCGGCGGCGCTCAAGGTCAGCCCGACTTCCTCGGCAAGCTCACGCAGCGCCGCCTCGGGGGCGCTCTCTGCTGCCTCACAGCGGCCGCCGGGCAGCGCCCATTGGCCGCCGTGACCGCGCAAGCCCTCGGCACGCCGCGTCAACAGGAAACCGGCAGAGCCGGCCCCCACCTCGGCCGGCAGCAGCGTGATGGCGACGGCCGCCGGCTTGAGGCCGGCGCTGCCCTGGGGCTGGGCGATCCGCCTGAACGCCGCACAACGGTCCGCGACCTGCCGTCGCAAGGCGTCACTGAATGGCCAGCACATGCTCCGTCACTAGCGCAAGCGGCGCGATGGGGGAAGACCCGTCGGCAGCCACGGCAGCGCGGCGCTGTCCGCTGCTATCGGGAATGTGTTGCAGAACTCGCTGTCGGATCGTTTCTGACGCCGGCTCTGTTTGCAGGCGTCCCGGCTTGTGTCGGCTCTCCCACAGGGAGCCATCGCCTCAACGCCCTGGCACCAAACGCTCGACGCCACTCGACGTACACTCGCCGGTCCGTGGTGGGCGCGCCAGCCGACTTGCGGTACGACTGGCCTTGGTTCACACGCGACCATGGTCGACACCCTGTGAACCGTTCGCTAAAGGATGCAATCGGGTTGCCCAAAAAGGCCAAGCACGATTGCCGGCGCTGCCGCGGGCACGAACCAAAGAAGATGGGGCCAATCCCCTCAAGCCGATCAAGCAGAAGACACGGGGTCGGCCTGTTGGCCCCGGCGGCCACGCAAGGGCTTGCGACAGCCTGCCTCCTTCGCCGCCAAGCATTGCGCTTTGCCCGGCCCGGATTATGCTGGCTATGCGTGCCGGAGCGTTCGGCACAGCGCACGATCGAGCCAACGGCTCAGGCGGCCACACAAGGCCCGGGTGGCCAGCCGACCCAGGGGGCCAGCGGGCTCAGGGGGCCAGCGGCTCAGGAGGCAAGGGGGGCCAGGGGGATCTGACATGCCCGCTCTTTTTGCGGCCAATCTTCGCCTCGACCGGATCCTCGAGCGGATTTCCCGCAACGACCTCCATGCCCTCGTCCTGACGGCGGGGCTCGCCCTCATTACGGCCATCTCCGGCTGGCTGCTGTGGTCCTGGACCGGGGTTTTCGCCGCGCTCGCCAGCGTTGCCCTCATTTTTTATGGCGCCCCGCGGCTGCCGCCCGCAGCGATCATGCGCCTCTATCGCGCGAGACCGATCGATCCCGGGCACGGTGGCCAGATCATCCACGTGGTCAATGTTTTGAGCGAGCGCGCGGGACTTGCTCGGGCGCCGACCGTCTACGTTATTGCCAGTATGACAGCCAACGCGTTTGCAGCCGGCACGCCACAGAAAGCTGTGATCGCCGTCACCGAGGGTCTGCTGCGCCGACTCAGTCTGCGCGAGCTGACCGGCGTGCTCGGTCACGAGTTGAGCCACATCGTCAACAACGATTTGCCCGTCATGGGCCTGGCCGACGTGATGACGCGCTGCAGCCAAGCGTTATCCTATCTCGCGGTTTTTCTTGCTGTGTTTCACCTGCCTGGCCTGCTACTCGGCGACTCGGATGTGTCGCTGTCAGCCCTGCTGCTGTTATATCTGGCACCGACCCTCAGCAGCCTGCTGCAGCTTAGCCTTGCGCGGGCGCGAGAATTCGATGCCGATCTCTTCGGCGCGTCACTCACCGGCGACCCGGCCGGCCTGGCCTCGGCGCTGCAACGTACCGAACGCCTGCAAGGCACGCTCTGGGAGGACATGATGCTGCCCGTGCCGGGCCGGCGCATTCCGGTTCCCTCCGTGCTGCGCACCCATCCACCCACCGAGGCGCGAATTCGACGCCTGCGTGTGCTCGAGCACACGCACTTGCCGCCGCCGATCGAAGTGCCCGAGGAGCCAATGGTGTCGCTCGCCGGTCTCGGACCGGGCACGATGCGTCCCCGCCTTCGCTTTCCCGGAGTTTGGTTCTAGTCAACCGCAGCTGGCCATGACCGGGGTCGAAGGGGGGACCACAGCGAACGCACGAACTTGACTTGCATGCCCAGGCGCACCAGCTCGTAATGGCGCTGGGACCACAGGTCGGCTGTGCTGCACACGAACTCAACCCCGGCATCCCTGGCATCGGCAAGGCGTCGGGCCATCAGCGCCCTGTAGAGCAACGCACGGTCGGGATCGACGGCATCCGCCGCGAGCTGCGGACAGTATCCGACCTTATCCTTGATAAAGAGGATCGCTGCCGCCATGGCTCCGCCTTCGACGGCGCCGAAATAGAGCGACCAGCCCGCTTCATAAAAACCCGCGCGTAGCACGGCCTTGCAGGGATCCGCCACCGCGGTGCCATGAGCCGCCCCATAACGATCGAGCCACGCCTCCAGTTTGCCTGCGCTCTCGACCCGCTCGATGTTTACCGCCTCGGCGGCGGCCAGGCGTAGCGGCGGCAGGGAGGCCAGCGATACCTGAAAGCTGGATTGATAATAGCCAAGGCGCGCCAGCTCCCGCGCCAAGGCCGGGTCGTCGTAGCCGGGAATGATCTCAAACTGGCCCTTGACACCGGCCGCGGCAAACCAGTCCCGCAACGGCGCGATATGGTGGTCGAGGCCGGCCCGCAACCCGAAGACGCAATTGTAGGATGACTGTGGCCGATGGCGGGCCATCGAGGCCATCAACGCATCATCGAGCTGGCGACGAACGATGCCCAGCGGATTGCCGGGCAGGCGCTGCAAGAGGTCGAGGCAGGCTAAAGTGTAGGCCGTCTCCGTCTCCCAGATCCGGCGCAGGAGGCGGAGCGCGGGGATCATGCCCGATCCGCCCGCGCCGGGTGGACGGCCTTGAGCGACAAGCCCAGCCGTCCCTCGACAGGTTCCTGGCGCCAGGTCGCTCGTGCGGCGCTGCCTTTAGGGTCGTCCAGCAACAAATCGATCCCCTGCTTGGGCCTGGGGCGATGGCTTGCGTCGGCTAGGCCGCTTTGCGCGCGGCAGCGGCAATCTTTGCCAATTCGACGGCCAGCGCGCGCACGCCCTTGAGACGTATTTCCGGCAGGTCCCAATCGGCCTTGAAGACGATCCTGTGGTCGGGCTGCAGCTTGATGCGGCCGCGTGCCTTCTGCATGAAGGCCACCAACCCCTCCGGATTGGCAAACTGGTTCTTGCGGAAGGAGATCAGAGCACCCTTTGGTCCCGCGTCGATGCCTGCCACGCCCGCCTGCCGCGCCAGACCCTTGATCTCGACCACATCGAGGAGGTGTTTTACCTCCTCGGGCAATTCGCCGAAGCGGTCCACCAGCTCAGCGGCGAAGGCATCGATGTCGCTGCGCAGCTCCAGAACCGACAGGCGTCGATAAAGACCGAGCCTGAGTTGCAGATCGGCGACGTAACTGTCGGGGATCAGCACCGCGGTGCCAAGGGAGATCTGCGGGCTCCACTGCTCCTGGGCATCGCCGACCCCGCCCTCGCGCAGGCTGGCAACGGCCTCTTCCAGCATCGACTGATACAGTTCAAAGCCGACCTCGCGAATATGGCCGGACTGCTCCTCGCCCAACAGGTTCCCGGCCCCGCGGATATCGAGATCGTGCGAGGCGAGCGAGAAGCCGGCACCCAGGGTGTCGAGCGACTGCAGAACCTTGAGCCGCTTTTCCGCACCCGCCGTCAGCTTCTCGCCGTTGGGCATCGTGAAATAGGCGTAGGCTCGGGTTTTGGAACGGCCGACCCGTCCGCGCAGCTGATAGAGCTGCGCCAGACCGAACTTATCTGAGCGGTGCACGATCAAGGTGTTGGCATTGGGAATGTCGAGCCCCGACTCGACGATGGCCGTCGACAGCAGGACGTCGAAATTGCCGTCGTAGAACGCGGTCATGACATCCTCGAGTTCGCTCGCTGCCAGCTGTCCGTGCGCTCTGGCGATTTTCAGTTCAGGCGTGTGCTCGGCAAGAAATTCCGCGACCTCCTCGATATCGGCAATACGCGGCACGACGTAGAAACTTTGTCCGCCGCGATAGCGTTCGCGCCTCAGCGCCTCACGCACGATCACTGGATCGAAGGGCGAGATGTAGGTACGCACCGCCAGCCGGTCGATCGGCGGGGTGGTAATGAGCGACAGCTCGCGTACCCCGGTCAGCGCCAGTTGCAGGGTCCGCGGAATAGGCGTGGCGGTCAAGGTCAGCACGTGCACGTCCTCGCGCATTTGCTTCAGACGCTCCTTGTGGGCAACGCCGAAGTGCTGTTCCTCATCGACGATCACCAGTCCCAGACGGTTGAACTCAATGCTCTTGCCGAGTAGGGCATGCGTGCCAACGACGATGTCAATGCTGCCGTCGCGCAGGCCCGCTTTCACCGCATTCAGCTCCTTGCCCACCACCAGGCGCGAGGCCTGCGCCACCCGCACCGGCAGTCCTTTGAAGCGGTGCGCGAAAGTGGCAAAGTGCTGTCGCGCCAGCAGGGTGGTGGGTACCACCACGGCCACTTGCAAACCGGCGAGGGCGACGGTGAAGGCTGCCCGCAGCGCCACTTCCGTCTTGCCGAACCCGACATCGCCGCACACCAGCCGGTCCATCGGTTTGCCGGAGGCCAGATCGTCGAGCACGTTGTGGATGCTGGCCGCCTGATCTTCGGTTTCATCATAGGGAAAGCGGGCCACGAACTCCTCGAGCTCACGCTGCGGCGGCTCGATCGCCGGCGCCTGCCGAAGTTGGCGCAAGGCGGCGATCTTGATGAGCTCTCCGGCGATCTCACGCAGGCGCTGTTTCAGGCGCGCTTTGCGGGTCTGCCAGCCAGCGCCACCCAGTCGATCGAGCTGCACAAGGCCATCGGCGGCACCATAGCGCGACAAAAGCTCGATGTTCTCGACCGGCAGATAGAGCTTGTCGCCCCCCGCATAGCTGATTTCGAGGCAGTCGTGCGGCGCCGCCAGCGCCGTGATGGTGGTAAGCCCGTCAAAGCGGCCGATGCCGTGGTCCGCGTGCACGACGAAATCGCCGATGGCAAGGCTCGTGGCTTCGGTGATGACGTCCGCCGCCCGCCGCGCCTTGCGCCGCGGCCGCACCAGCCGATCACCGAGGATGTCCTGCTCGCCGATCACGGCAAGGTGCGGCGTCTCAAAGCCTTGCTCGACGCCGAGAACGGCCAACGCGGTCACCTCACGCGGCATCGTCACAGCCTCGGCATAGCTGTCGACCTTGCGCGCCGTACCGAGCTTGTTGTCGCCCAGCAGTGCGGCCAGCCTTTCGCGCGCGCCGGGAGTAAAAGCGGCCACGATCACGTGCTTGCCTTGGCCCTGCAGAGTGTGCACATGGCGGGCGGCGACCTCGAACAGATTGAGGTTCTCGGCCGAGCGTTCGGCGGCGAAGTTGCGGCCGGTGCGCCCGCCGATTGATCGCGCCGCGGCAGCGCCCACCGGCGCCGCCTGTTCGAACGGCGATAGCTGCCGCACCAGGCGGCCTTGCAAGGTATCGGCCCATTCCTGCGGCGTGAAAAACAAGCGCGACGGCGGTACCGGCTTGTAAGGCGGGGCACCGAATTTCAGGGCCTCGAGCCCTTCGACGCGGGCCTTGTAGTGATCCTCGATCAGCGCCAGCCGCTCGGCCACCGCTTCCTCGGCCAGATGGTCGAAGCTCAGCGGCGCCTCCGGCGCATAGTCAAACAGCGTCTCGAGCCGCTCGTGAAACAGCGGCAGCCAGTGCTCCACGCCCGGATAGCGCTGGCCGGCGCTGACCGCTTCATAGAGCTGATCTCCCGAAATTGCGGCGCCGAACAGGGCAACATAGCCGCGGCGAAACAGCTTCTCGGCCGTTGCGCCGAAAGCCACTTCGCTCACCGGCATCAAGGTGAGCCTTTGCACGATCCGGCCGGTGCGCTGGGTTTCGGGATCGAAGGCCTTGATGTGCTCGAGCGTGTCGCCGAAAAAGTCGAGCCGTACGGGGCTGGAGCGCCCGGGCGGATAGAGGTCGATGATGCCGCCGCGCACCGCATACTCGCCAGGTTCCATCACCGTGCCGGTGCGTTGGAAGCCGGCGAGATTGAGTCGCTCGAGGAGTTCCTTCATGTCGAGGCGCTGGCCGGGCGCGATATTCTTCAGCGAGCGGCGGATGAATTCGCGCGGCGGCAGGCGTTGCAGGATGGCGTTGACCGTCGTGAGCAAGACCGTCGACCCCTTGTGCGCGGCCGCACTGAGGCGCGCAAGGGCGGCCATGCGCGTGGCCACAATCTCAGCGTTGGGGCCGATGCGGTCATAGGGCACGGTGTCCCACGCCGGCAGCTTGATCACACGCAGCTGGGGCGCGAAAAACGCGATGCCCTCGGCCAACGCCTCCAGGCGGCGATCGTCGCGGGCAATGTGGAGAACCCTGGCTGGCGTGCCGGCATTTGCTTCCTGCGTCAGCTGCGCCAACACCAGCGCTGTCAGCCCATCCGGCACGCCGGACAGGATTTCGCGTCCCCTCTGGGCAGCGGCGCGCTCGTTGCTGGGTGCCAATCCTGCCCCGTCCGCTGGTGAATGCTGGCTCGTCCTACTCAACGCTCAACCCAATCCGTGGAACGCCCGCAGGCGGCGAATCAGTTCCGCCACCGCCTCCTGCTCAGGCACCGGTTCGGCTTTGAGGATCATCTGCTGCAGGTCCGGATCCGGCATGGCCAGCAGCCGCTCGAACCACCCCAGTGTCTCAGCCGGCATCGCCGGCAGCGCACTGTCGGCAAACCGACCGAGCACCCAGTCCATCTCCTTGGTGCCGCGATGCCAGGCCCGATAGGCGGCGCGGCGGCGGCGGGTTTCGACATCCTCGTTCATTGGCCCCCATTTGGCCCCAAGTTCGGCTCGGATAACCCCTGCTCGGCGCTTGACGCCGGCCCTGAGGCACGGCCACCTTCTAGGCCGCTTCGGCGCTGTCATATAGTGCCGCATTGCGGACGGCGCCAGCCTGCAAAATCGGCGCCTCCGCGGCGGGTGGCAATAGCCGCCCGAACTCCTCGTGGATCTGTGCTCTTGCTCCGATGCGGCCACTTCAGCTCATTCCCCTATTTGCCTCGGCCAAGACGCTGAGCGGCGTCGGCCCGCGGGTCGAACTGTTGCTCAAGAAGGCGCTGCGGCTGCCGCCCGGCGGCACGGAGCCGCGCGCCATCGATCTTCTCTGGCACACCCCGACCGGGGTGATCGACCGGCGGGCGACGCCAACGATAGCGGACGCAGTAGCAGGAACGATCGCGACGCTCGAGCTCCGCGTTTTGAAGCACAGGCCCGGACCCCGCGGCAACTCGCGGGCGCCCTATAAAGTGACCTGCGAAGACGACACGGGCCGCATCGACCTCGTGTTCTTTCACGTCGAACGCAAATTCATCGAGCGGCAGCTGCCATCGGGCAGCGTCCGCTACGTCAGTGGTCGCATCGAAAGTTACAACGACGGCAAGCAGATGGTGCATCCGGACTACGTGCTGGCGCCGGAGGCACGCGCCGAGTTGCCAATGCTCGAGCCGGTCTATCCCCTGACGGCAGGATTGTCCGGCAAGATCCTCCTCAAGGCCTGCCGCCAGGCGCTCGATCGCGTCGCGGAGCTGCCGGAGTGGCAGGAGGCGGCTTGGCGCAAGCAGCGTGGCTGGCCGGATTTTCGCAAGGCGCTGCAGCTGTTGCATCGGCCCGAGCAGGCGGCCGACGTCTCCCCGGCATCGGCGCCCTGGCAGCGGCTGGCCTATGACGAACTGTTGGCCGGTCAGCTGGCGCTGGCACTGGTGCGCCAGAGCCTGAAAAGCCGGCCCGGCCGTAGCGTGGCGGGCAACGGCGGCATCCGCGCCAGGATCGCCGCCGCGCTGCCCTTCGCCCTCACCAACTCGCAACGCGGCGCCCTGGCGGAGATTGCCGAGGACAGCGGCGCCCCCTTCCGCATGCTGCGGCTGTTGCAGGGTGACGTCGGTTCCGGCAAGACCGTGGTGGCGCTCCTGGCGATGGCCATTGCCGTGGAGGCCGGAGCGCAGGCTGCCCTGATGGCACCCACGGAAGTGCTGGCACGCCAGCATGCCGATACCATCGCCCCATTGGCTGAGGCTGCGGGTCTGCGCATCGGCCTGTTGACGGGCCGCGAAAAGGGAAACCCCCGTGCCGAGCTGCTGCAACGCTTGCGCCGCGGCGAGATCGATATCCTGGTCGGCACGCACGCGCTGTTCCAGGCCGATGTGGTGTTCAGGGATTTGGCGTTCGCCGTCATCGACGAGCAGCACCGTTTCGGGGTGCATCAGCGCTTGGCTTTGCAGGCCAAAGGCGGCAAGGGCGGCGCCAACGTCCTGGTGATGACGGCGACGCCCATTCCTCGCACCTTGCTGATGACGCACTATGGTGATCTCGACGTCTCGCGGCTCACGGAAAAGCCGGCCGGCCGCAAGCCCATCGTCACCAAATCGGTGCCCGTGGAAGCCATGGAGCGCTTGATTGAGCGGTTGCGTCTGCAGGTCATGGACGGTGCGCAAGTGTATTGGGTGTGCCCGCTGATCGAAGGCACCGACAGGTCGCAGCTGGCGGCAGCCGAGCAGCGGCACGCCCATCTGGCGCAGATCTTCGGCGCACAGGCGGTGGGCCTGTTGCACGGCGCCATGCCGGATCGGGCGCGGGACGCCACCATGGCCGCCTTCGTCGCCAACCGGCATCGGATCCTGGTCGCCACCACCGTGATCGAGGTCGGCGTCGATGTGCCCAACGCCAACATCATGGTGATTGAGCACGCCGAGCGCTTCGGTCTCGCCCAGCTGCACCAGCTGCGCGGCCGTGTTGGGCGCGGCACGCGCGAGAGCTTCTGCCTGCTCTTGCACGGCGCGCCGCTGGGCGAAACGGCACGCCGGCGCCTGGAAATGATGGAGGCAACCGAGGACGGGTTTCAGATCGCCGAGATGGACCTGGAGCTGCGGGGCGGCGGTGAGCTGATGGGCGCGCGACAAAGCGGCATGCCGGAGTTCCGGATCGCCGAGGTGGCCAATTTCCCCGAGTTGCTAGCGGCCGCCCGTGACGATGCGCGCCTCGTCCTCAGTCAGGATCCCGAGCTCGCCTCGGCACGCGGGCAGGCACTCAAACTGCTGCTCTATCTGTTCGAGTGCGACGAGGCGGTGCGCTTGTTCCGCGCCGCGTAAGCCATACCGGCCGCTTGGCAATCATGCGGCCTTGGAGCCGTTGCGCGCCCGGGTGGCCATGTCCTGCAATCTGGCCTGTGTTTCCGGGTTCACCATGCCGGCGGAGATGATGATCTTGGCCGCGTCCTCGACGGTCATCTTGACGGGCATCACGTCCTTGCGCGGCACGAAGCAGACAAACCCCGACGGCGGCAACATGCCGGTCGGCATGAACACGCTGATCAGGTCCTGCCCGGGAACCTCGGCGGCGATTTGTTCGGCGGCATCCCCGGTGATGAACACGATCGCCCAGATGCCCTTGGAGGGAAACTCCATAAGAGCGACCTTCTGGAAGCTTTGGTTCGGGGCCGATGCCGTCACAACGGATTCGAAGATCTGTTTGAGGCCTTGGTAGACGTTGCGCACGATCGGCGTGCGGCCCAGCATCATCTCGCCGGCGCTGATCAGTGAGCGGCCGATCAGGTTGGCCGTCAGCGCCCCGATCATGGTGAGCCCGATGATGGCAAACACCAGCCCGACGCCCGGGATCGGGAAGGGGACGTAGGATTCGGGATTGTAGATTTTCGGGATGTAAGGTTTCACCCAGGCATCGATGATGTTGATGAAGTACCAGGCGATGTAGAGAGTGATGGTGACCGGACCGACGACGACCAGGCCGGTGAGAAAATAGTTGCGCAAGCGCGCGCCGGTGCGCTGGTGCATTGCGGGTGCAGGGTCAAGCGCCAGTTTGGCCAAGCCGGCCTTGATTTCAGCCGTCTCGTCCTGCGCCAGCTTGGCGAGTTCCGCCTTCAGGTCGTGTGTCTCGTCCGCCGCCGAACGCGACGCGGACGAGGCCGGATTGTCATGCATCGTGACGGCCCACAATCGAGCTGGCACCGAGAGCAGAAGCGGCCAAACTCAGGTATCCGGCCCATTGTCACATGAGACGACCCCGAGGCAAGGCCGGCAAACGCCCATGAGCTTGCCAGGTGATCTTGAAGATCCGCGTTAGTGTATTGGAATAAAAAGGTCTTTTCAAATGCTGGCTGCGGCTATTGTGCCATCACCAGGCAATCGAGGCCGCTGCCCTTCAGCTTGGCGCAGACGCTTTGCGTCTCTTGCGCGCTGGCAAACGGGCCCAACAGCACGCGATAGAACGATCCCATGTTGCCCATCACCGTTTGGTCGATCTGCGGCTCGTGCGCGGCGAGTATGGTTGCGTGTTCGCGCATGACCTTGGCGGCGAGTGCCTTCGCCTCCACCTGAGTGCGCACCGCAGCGATCTGAATACGCGTGTGACGGCCCGTTTTGGCGGGCTCCGGCAAAGCAGCTTCCTTTTTGACAGGCTCGCTCTTTGCGGCGATGGCGCCAGTCTCGACACGAGGGTTCTCGACACGAGGGTTCTCGACACGAGGGTTCTCGACACGGGGGTTCTCGACACGGGCGCTCTCGGCTCGCGTGCTCTCAACGCGCGCGCTGCGTTCGCCCTCAACCTGGGTTTGGCGCGACCAGCCGCTGGCTGACGCGCGCCGCGCCGCAGTGGGCCGCTCGGCCGTCGTGGTCTCGGCGTTCAGGATGGCGGCCGCATCGGGGGGCGCTGTCGCGGCCGGCGCGCCGCCAGCCCCCGCCAAGGCGTTGCCGACGCCGCCAAAGAGGTTGCCAAACAGCCCCCAGCCGCCGCCACCAGCCGGCGGCGAGCTTTGCTCCTGGTTGAGGGCGGTCGCCGGCACGGGCGGAGCCGTGGTTGTCGTGCCATCGTCCGGACTCCCGGCACGCTCCTTGGCACGCGTGTCCTTGGTTGCTGCCGGCTGGACCTCGCCGCCTTGGCTGAGGCCAGCCTCCTGATAGGCGCCAGCGCGTTGCCGCAGGCCGTCGGCGCGATCGGCCTCGGAAAGACCGCCCTTGAGCCACAGCGCACTCGTGAAATCGGAGATCGCCTGCGCCGGCTTCTTCTGCTGCCGATAGGCGATCCCCCTGTAGAGCAGCGCCTTTGCCATGGTGGCCGGCGCCAGATTGCCGCCCGCCAGGGTCGCACTCAACGTCGCGATGGCTTGTTCGTGCTTGCCCGCTTCCAGCAGTTTGCCGGCGTTGGCGACGGCCCGCTGCGCCTCGGCGGGATCATGCTTTTGCTTGGCCGCCGCGGCAACCTGCGCACCTGCCGCGGCCTGCTCGCCGGCCGCCAACGCCTCCGGGCAGAGGAGGTAGGTCACGCTCAAGAGGGCAACCACCGGCACCGGAGTACGCCGGCGCCCGCCGCCAGTGATTGGGCCCCGAGCCATGAGACTGCGTGTAGTTGAGCCTCGAGCCATTAAGCCTCGAGCCGTTAAGCCTCGAGCCATTATGCCCTTCCCGTCCCCGATCCCCTACGCGGAGCACCTCGGTCGAACCTACGTCAATTCGACGGTTCGAAGCAAACCTGCAATTCCCAGCTATCCGCCTATTCCACAGTCACCGATTTCGCCAGATTGCGCGGCTGATCGACATCTGTACCCATGAATGTGGCGGTATGGTAGGCGATGAGCTGCACGGGCACGGCATAAAGGAGGGGTGTGACAAACCGGTGGGCGCTGGGTACCGGGATGTGCGCCTCCAGCTTGCAGCCCGCCCGCGCCGGGGCGGCATCCGAAAGCAGGATGATTTTGCCGCCGCGGGCCGCCACCTCCTGCATGTTGGACACGGTCTTTTCGAACAGATCGTCGTCGGGGGCCACGACGATCACCGGCACGTTCTCGTCGATGAGGGCAATCGGACCGTGCTTGAGCTCTCCGGCGGCATAGCCTTCGGCGTGGATGTAGGAGATCTCCTTCAGCTTCAGGGCGCCTTCGAGCGCGATCGGGTAGCTGACGCCGCGGCCGAGATAGAGGACATCCTTGGCCTTGGCGAGCTCGTGGGCGAGCCGTTCGAACACCGCCTCACCCCGCAGCAGGGTCGAGACGTGGCGCGGGACCTGGGAGAGGGCGTGCACCAGTTCTTTCTCCTGGCTGACGCTCAGGGTGTTGCGTGCTCGGCCGATCGCAATCGTCAGACTTGCCAGCGTGCTCAGCTGGCAGGTGAACGCCTTGGTCGAGGCGACGCCAATTTCAGGGCCCGCCAGCGTCGGCAAGACGATGTCTGCTTCACGGGCAATGGTAGAGGTGCGCACATTGACGATGGCGGCGATCGGCTGGCCCTGCGCCTTGCAGTAGCGCAGCGTCGCCAGCGTGTCCGCCGTCTCGCCGGATTGGGTGATAAAAACCGCCAAACCGCCCTCGCGCAGCGGTGGCTCCCGGTAGCGAAACTCGGAGGCAATGTCGATCTCAACGGGAATACGCGCATAGCGCTCGAGCCAGTATTTGCCGATCAAGCCGGCATAATATGCCGTTCCGCAGGCGGAGATCACGACGTTGGTGATCGTCGCGGGATCGATCTGGAACTCGGGCAGCACGACCCTGCCGGTGGCAAAGTCCACGTAGTGCGCCAGCGTGTGCGAGATGACCTCGGGCTGCTCATGAATTTCCTTCGCCATGAAGTGGCGAAAATTGCCCTTGTCGATCAGCAGCGAGCTTGCCACCGACCGGATCGCAGGCCGTTCGATCTTGCGCCCGCTTGGATCGAAGATCTCGGCCAGGTCCCGACTGAGCACGGCGCAATCACCGTCCTCCAGGTAGGTAATGGTGTCGGTGAAAGGCGCAAGCGCGATGGCATCGGAGCCAAGGTACATCTCGCCTTTGCCATGACCGATCGCCAATGGTGGTCCCTGACGGGCGCCAATCATCAAATTGTCGTCGCCGGCGAAGATCAGGGCCAGCGCGAAAGCGCCGCGCAGGCGCTTTAGGCAGGCTTGCGCGGCCGCCACCGGGGCGAGACCCTGATCAAGATAATCGCAGACGAGATGCAACACCGTCTCGGTGTCCGTCTCGGTGTGGAAGACGTGCCCCTTGGCGGCCAGCTCATCGCGCAGCTCTTGGAAATTCTCGATGATGCCGTTGTGCACGACGGCCACCCGGTCGTTCATATGGGGATGGGCGTTGCGCTCCACGGGCCGGCCGTGTGTGGCCCAGCGCGTATGCCCGATCCCGGCATGGCCGCTCAGGGGCTGCTGCGAGAGCCGCAGTTCCAGATTCTTGAGCTTGCCCTCCGCACGCCGGCGCTCGAGGTGGCCGTTTTCCACGGTCGCCACCCCCGCCAAATCATAGCCGCGGTACTCAAGCCGGCGCAGCGCATCGACCAAATCGTGCGCCACCGGCCGCTGGCTCAGTATTCCAACAATGCCGCACATCGGTTTTTGTCTCGCGCTTGCCAAGCCTCGCCGGCTCGTAGCTAGTCCGATCCCCCAATGCGTTCAATACAAACCATGTTTCTTGGTCTTTCTGGAACCATTAGGCTTGGGCCTTCGGCTTGCGGTTTTGCATCAGGGCTCGGAATTTGGCGGCCCAACCCGGGCGCACCTCTTGCGGCGCGCGCTCTACGGCCAGGGCGTCGGCCTCGACGTTGCGCGTAATGACACTACCCGAACCGACGTAGGCGCCGTCCCCAATTTTCAGGGGTGCGACGAGTGCCGCGTTCGAACCGATAAAGGCTCCCTTGCCGATATCGGTAAAGTTCTTGCTGAAGCCGTCATAGTTGCAGAAAATTGTTCCAGCACCGATGTTGGCGCCGGCCCCCACCCGAGCATCGCCGATGTAGGCGAGATGGTTGGCTTTGGCGCCTGGCTCGAGGCTGGCGTTCTTCACCTCGACGAAGTTGCCGATGTGGACATCGGTGCCGACGTCGGCGCCCGGACGCAGGCGCGCAAACGGTCCGATGCGGGCGCCCTCGGCGATGCGCGCTCCCGCGATATGGCTGTTGGCCAGGATCTGAGCGCCCTCGTTGATGACAACCCCCGGTCCAAAGTAGACATTGGGCTCGATGGTAACGTCGCAGCCGATCTGCGTGTCGTAACTGAACCAAACCGTCTCGGGTGCAACCATCGTCACCCCCTCGCGCATGGCTTGCGCGCGCGCGCGTTGCTGGAAGATGGCCTCGGCCATGGCCAATTGGGCGCGCGTATTGATGCCGATCGCCTCCTGCGGCGTACAGACGACAGGCAGAGCGATCAGACCGTCGCTGTTGGCAAGGTCGATCGCATCCGTCAGGTAGTATTCTCGGCTGGCGTTATCGTTGCCGATGCGCCCGAGCAGATCCAAGAGCGATGGCACGCGGAAGGCCATGGCCCCCGCGTTGCAAAGGCGCGTGGTCCGCTCGGCCGCCGAGGCCTCTTTATGCTCGCGGATGGCTCGAACGCGTCCGCCCGCATCCAGAAGCAGGCGGCCATAGCCGGTGGGGTCGTCCGGCTCAAAGCCCAACACGGCAATATTCGCCCGCTCCAGCGCGGCGATAAGCTCTGCCAGCGTCGCCGTCTCGATCAGGGGCGTGTCGGCAAACAGCACCAGCACATCGCCGCGGTGACCCTGCAGCGCCGGCGCCGCCGCCAACACGGCGTCGGCCGTGCCGGCCTGCGTTGCCTGTTCGAACAGGGCAACGTCGTGTACGTGCGCAAGGGCCTCGGCACGCACGTCGTTGCGGGCGGGGGCGGCGACGACGGCGATGCGGGCGGCGCCCAGCGCCTGCGCGCCGGCCAGCACATGCCCCAACAGCGAGCGCCCAGCGAAGCCATGCAGCACCTTGGGCCGCCGCGAACGCATGCGCACGCCCATTCCGGCGGCAAGGACCACGATCAGGAGCGGCGGTTTACTCATGGTGGGCGTCTTGGTCTCAAAAAGCTGTATGGCTAAAGTTGTATGGCGCGCGCGAGCTCAAACGCTGGCATCCTTTGCGACCGGCCGTCTGCGCCGACCGCTCGGGCGAGCGCAAGAGATATACCCCCAACGCGCGGCCCGCGTCCCATTGGGTCTTATCTGCAACAGCGCCCTATGGCACCTTCACCACATGTCCACAGCCTGCGCCGCCGAAATGGGTTGGGTGCGTTGACCACTCCCCCTGCCGTTTGACACCGTTGTACCCGATTCGGGTCGCGCCCTGTTCAGCGTCCAAGCCGCGCCCCCATTGGCACGAATTAAGGACGCTGCTGGCTATGGCAGAACATGTTGCTCACCCCCCGCGGTCCGAGCGCTTTATCAAGGCCTACCTGTTCGTTTGGGGCCTGCTGGCCGCTGGCGGGCTCACCTACCTTGCCACACTTGTCTGGCAGCCGGACTGGCTGTCAGCGCCGCCCCGTCGGCCGCAGATCGCCGAAGCGGAGCCTGATCCGGCCCTGCGCATGGCAACCCGGGCCATTGCCGAAGTTCGCGACGTGCGCCGTTCCGTGGGTGACGTGCAAAAGTCGCTGGGGGACCTCCGCGAGACGCTCGATCGCAGCCTCACCGAAGACAGAGGCGTGCAAACGCGCCTGTCCGCCCTCGAAGAGCGCGTGACCGACATGGCGGCGCAGCCCGGCGCCGTGGTGGCCGCAGCCCCCGTCGCCGGCGGCAAGGCAAAAGGCTCCGACAAGCCGCCGCCCCCGAGCGTGGCGGCGGCGAAGGCCGCCGAACCGCTACCGGCGACCCGCGTCATGTCGGCCACCATGGCGGTGCCCGGCCAGCCCGAGAAAGGTGCCGCGACGGTGGCCGCGCCGGCCATCGAGACGGGCAGCATTGGAGCCGCTACCATCACCTTCGGCGAACCGGTGGTCACGCGCTCGAGCACGAACTTTGCCGTGCAGCTGGGTGCCGGGCGCTCCGTCGAGGCCCTGAAGCTGTCTTGGAGCCTGCTGCTCGATCAGCACGGAGATGCACTTTCACCGCTGCAACCACGCGTGATTGTCCCGCGCACGGAAGGAGGCTCCTACCGCCTGGTGGCCGGCCCCTTCGACACCCGGGCGGAGGCCGAGAAGATCTGTAGCGCCATGAGTTTGAGCCGCAACAAGTGCTTTTCCACCGTCTTCACGGGCCAGCCGCTTTAGCGCGGCGGTCCGCGCACCGCAGCCTTGCCGTGGTCGCTCTCCCGCCCTAGCTAGGAGGCGGCAAAGCAAGGACGGCACGTGCGGCTCTTCGACCTCAGCGATACGACGGCCGACGCTGTCAGGAGCGCCGGCCACTTCCTCTCCGACCTGATGACGCCGACCATCCGGCTCGGTGTCACGGGTTTTGCACGTTCCGGCAAGACCGTCTTCATCACCGCCCTGGTACGCAACCTGATCGCCGGCGGCCGCCTGCCATTTTTCGCAGCGATGGCGCAAGGACGGATCCGGCGCGCCTACCTGGAGCCCCAACCCAACGACGAGATCCCGCGTTTTGCCTACGAAGAGCACCTGCGCGCGCTTGCCCAGGACCCCCCGCTGTGGCCCGTCAGTACACGGCGGATCAGTCAGCTGCGCGTCAGCCTCGAGTATGTCTCAGCCAGCCCCGTGCGCCGCCTGCTCGGCACCGGCCGGCTGCACCTCGACATCGTCGATTATCCAGGCGAATGGTTGATCGACCTCGCCCTCATCGATCTGTCGTTTGCAGCCTGGTCTCGCCAGGCGATGGCCCAGGCGATGACCAAGGCCAAGACGGCAGAGCCTGACAAGGCGGCCAACGCCTGGCTCGCCTACACCGCCACACTGGCGCCAGAGATGCCGGCCGACGAGGAGGTGGCACAACGGGGGGCGCAGCTATATAGCGCTTATCTAAAGGAAGCGCGCGCGGCCGATCCCAGGCGCATTGCGCTTGGGCCGGGTCGTTTCCTGTGGCCCGGCGATCTGGCCGGCTCACCCCTCTTGACCTTTTTTCCCCTGCCGTCCGAGGCCGAGCACGGCCACCGGCGCGGCACGCTCGGGGCCATGCTTGGGCGCCGGTTCGAAAGCTACAAGACCCTGGTGGTGAAGCCTTTTTTTCACGACCATTTTGCGCGCCTCGACCGGCAGATCGTGCTGATCGACGCGCTGGCGGCGGTCAATGGCGGAGCCAATGCGGTGCAAGACCTGGCGCAGGCGCTCGACGGCATTCTCAAATGCTTCCGGCCCGGTCAGAGCACGTGGCTGTCCGGAGTACTGGGCGCTCGCCGCATCGATCGGGTGCTGTTTGCCGCCACCAAGGCTGATCACTTGCACCACACCAACCATGACCGGCTGGAAGCCCTCCTGCGCCTCCTGGTCGATCAAGCCATTGCCCGCACCTGCACGGCGGGGGCGCAGGTGAAGGTCTTGGCCCTCGCCGCCCTGCGGGCCACGCGTGAGGCGGAAGCCCGGTCGGGCCAAGGGCGGCTCCCGTGCATTGTCGGTGTGCCGTTGCCGGGCGAACGGCTGGGCGCACGCGTTTTCGACGGCCGCAGCGAGACCGCGCTGTTCCCCGGCGATCTGCCCGAAAACCCGCAGGCGACAGCCGAGCCGGGCAGCGTGCGGCTGACCAACATCGACCCCGTTAGCTTTCTGAGCTTTCGCCCACCGCGCCTGGCGCTGGCGGACACCTCGGCCGAAGCGGTTGCCTGGCCCCACATCCGGCTGGACAGAGCCATCGATTTCCTCGTTGGGGATCAACTCGCATGACCAGCGCTTCGCCGCCCCGCCAGCCTCAGCTCTTCCCCGCCAACGATCCGCTGCTGATCGAGGAGCCGATGCCGGCCGAGCCCGGCGCCAGCCCACCGACGGCGGCCGCCGCCAGCGCAGACAATGACGCGGGGCTGGTGCGGCCAACCCTCACCGATCTTGGCAGGCGCGGCTGGCGCTGGGGTGCCTTGTTTTTCTCCGCCGTCGCTGGCGCCGCGGCCTTGGGCGCGGTCGCCTGGCTGATGCGCCTGCTGGCAGCCGCGCTGGCGCGAGATGACTGGCTCGGCTGGGGCACGCTCAGCCTCCTGCTGATTGCCGCCTTTGCCGCACTGATGCTGGTCGTGCGCGAGCTCGTCGGTTTCACCCGTCTGAGCAGGCTCAATCGCCTGCGCAGCGAGGTGGACACTGCCCTGCGCAGCGCTGACGCCAAGCGGGAGCGCCGAGCGGCCCTGCGCATCGTCCATCTCTACCGGGCTCGTGCCGATCTGTCTTGGGGTGTGCGGCGGTTTGCCGAACATGCGCGCGACGTGCGCGACGCCGGCGAGTTGCTCGCGCTGGCCGAGCGCGAGATCATGGCCCCGCTCGATAACGAGGCGCGGCGCATCGTATTGCGCTCGGCCAAGCGCGTGGCAACGGTTACGGCGCTGAGCCCGATACTGCTGATCGCCGTCTCGTTTGTGCTGATCGAGTGCCTGCGCATGCTGCGTGCGCTTGCCACCCTCTATGGCGGGCGCCCTGGGCTCGTCGCCGCCCTGCGGCTGACGCAGATGGTGGTGACCCACATCATTGCCACCGGCGGTATCGCCATGACGGACGATTTGCTCGGCCAGTTCTTGGGTCAGGACCTGCTGCGGCGCTTGTCGCGTCGCCTGGGCGAAGGCGCCTTCAATGGCGCCTTAACGGCGCGCGTCGGCGTCGCCGCCGTCGAGGTCATTCGGCCCTTGCCCTACCTGGCGGCCAAGCCCCTGCGCGTGCGCGATATCCTGGGTGAAGTCCTAAAGCCGCTGTTCGCCCGCAAGCCGTGAGCGCTTGCAGCGGCCCCGACGGGCGCGCCTGGCGCCGGCAAACAGGCCTCCTCGGCCGCGCCGTCCGCCAGACGCGTTGACAGGTTCAGGGCTGACAGGATCAATGCCATTGCCGGCCGGCTCGGCTAGAGGTATCGGCTGTGCCGATGCCTCGGTCTTGCCGCGCGGCCCATGTGACGGTCTTGGGGGCTCCCCGGAGATGTTTGCCACGTTCTTCCACGAGCTGAAAGCTGCCAAAGTTCCGGTGACCTTGAAAGAGTACCTGAGCTTGATGCAGGCGCTCGAGCTTGACCTTGCCAGCCGCAACGTCGAGCACTTCTACTATCTGGCGCGCGCCGTGCTGGTGAAGGACGAGCGTCACCTCGACACCTTTGACCAGGTGTTTGGCCACGTCTTTAAGGGTCTTGAGCTGATGGCGGAGGCGGTGGAAGCGCACATTCCCGAAGCCTGGCTGCGCTCGCTTGCCCAGCTCTACCTCAGCGAAGAGGAGAAGGCGAAAATCGAGGCCCTGGGTGGCTGGGAGAAGATCATGGAGGAGCTGAAGAAGCGCCTCGAGGAGCAGAAGGGTCGCCACCAGGGGGGTAAGAAATGGATCGGCACCGGCGGCACGTCACCGTACGGTGCCGACGGCTACAACCCCGCCGGCGTACGCATCGGCCAAAAAGCCAATCGCAACAACCGCGCCATCAAGGTGTGGGACAAGCGCGAGTACCGGGACCTCGACGACAAGGTGGAGCTGGGCACCCGCAACATCAAGGTGGCGCTACGGCGCCTGCGCAAGTTCGCCCGGCAGGGCGCGCCGGACGAACTCGATCTCGACACCACCATCAAGGGCACCGCCCACAAGGGCTACCTCGATATCCACATGCGGCCGGAACGGCGCAACACGGTCAAGGTGTTGATGTTCTTCGACGTGGGCGGCTCGATGGACGGGCATATCAAGCAGGCCGAGGAGCTGTTCTCGGCGGCGCGTAGCGAGTTCAAGCACCTCGAATACTTCTACTTCCACAACTGTCTTTACGAGTTCGTCTGGAAGGATAATGCGCGGCGCTGGACCGAGCGTACCCCGACCTGGCAGGTGCTGCACAAATATCCCGCGGACTACAAGGTCATCTTCGTCGGCGATGCCTCCATGAGCCCGTACGAGATTTCCGTACCCGGAGGCTCGGTGGAACACATGAACGAGGAGCCCGGGGCTCAGTGGTTGCGGCGCGTCAGCGACATCTATCAGCACTGCGTGTGGCTGAACCCGGTGCCGGAAAACCACTGGGGCTGGACCCCCTCGGTCAAGCTCGTGCGCGAGCTAATCGGCGAGCGCATGTATCCCCTCACGCTCGCCGGGCTCGACCGAGCGATGCGAGAATTGATGCGCTAACCCCCTGGGTGGCCCCTTGCCAGCCCTCATATCGCCCGAAATAAGGTGCCGATTGACGCGGCTCGGTTTCTTGGCACACTAGGTGCGGGAACGGGGAAACAACGATGGCTCGATTCGCACGCATTCTGGCGCAAGGATTGCTGCTGCTGGGGGCTGGCCTTGCGGCTGGCTGCGGTGGCAATGGCGCAGGTCTGACCACCGCCAGCACGGCGGCTGAGTCGAAGGTCCCCAGCAATGACGACCCCCTGGCGCGACCCACCTTCGTTGCCTGGACCTCGGCACGCGCCAAGCGCTGCGGCTTTTTCTTCGATGCGGCCAAGCTCAAGGCCTCTTATCTGGCCTATGAAAGCAAGAAGGGCGCCAGCGCCGGCGATCTTGCCAATATCGAAAGGACCTACGAGCAGACCTTCAAGTCCACCTCCGATACGGTGTGGGCCAACAACGACTATTGCTCGGAAAAGAAGGGCGCCGAAATCAAACAAGAGCTATCCCGGCACCTCTCCGGCGACTACGCGCCGAATTTCCCCAAACCCAAGGTGGTCGCCGATTGCGGCGTCTTCGGCTGCTCGTCGTCCGTCTCGGACGAGCCCTTCGACAGTAAAAAGTTCTGGCAGAAGAATGATGCCGACAGGGTCTACGGCGGCGGCCGCTGATCGTCGGCTGCGCCAACTTGGCGGGCCAGAGCGCGCGGCGCCGTTAGCCTGGGTCCTCCTTGCGCATGGTCGAGCAACTGCTCTGGGTCGAGATGCTGTTGCAAGCTCGCCGCCGGGCTGGTGCTGCTCATCGCTCCGACCACCACGGCAGCCGTGCTGGGATTGCCGCGGCCGGGATCGGGCTTCTGGCCGCGCCTTCTCGGTGCCACCCTGGTGGGCCAGGGCATCGCCTCCGCGCTGCAGGCCGGCGTTGCGACCGCACGCGGCTTGGCGCTCGGCGGCAGCGTTGCCATTAACCTTGCGGCAGCCGGGTTTCTCCTCGCCGCCGTCATCCTGGCGCCACCGCCGGCACGGCGCGGTCGTCTCCTGATGTGGCTCGTCCTGGCCGGTCTTTTCCTCTTCAGCCTGATCGAGATCGCCCTCGCCGCATAGTCTCGGCGCTGGCACGCTCCTTGCGCAATCGCCACGCTAGGCATCGCCCGTGTCGGGCCCTGTGCCCCAGGAGCAGCAGCGTGACCCTCCTCAACATTCCCTTGGCAGGCGTGTCGCATCCCCTGTCATGGCCGCCCCACGCGCCATTAACCCTGGCCCGCTCCCGCCCCGGTCCGGACCGCTTTGCGATCGTCTGCGACCGGGCCGGGTTTGATGCACTCGAGCCGGAATGGAACGATTTGTTCGAGCGCGCCGGCCGAGATGCCCAGCTGTTCCAAACATTCAACTGGAATTGGCACTGGGCCAATCACTATCTGCCAGCGGGCGCCGGGCCCGCCAAGTTGTCGCTGGCCATCGTGACCGTGCACCGCCAGGACCGGCTCATGGTGCTGTGGCCGCTGGTCCTGGAGACGGGCAGCGGCCTTAGGCTGTTGCGCTGGATGGGCGAGCCGGTCAGCCAGTATGGAGATGTGCTGGTTGGGAACGTGCCGGACAGGCAGGTGCTGCTGCAGCGCTCCTGGCAGTTCATCGCCAGCCGCCTCGGCGCCGACGCTGTGCATCTGCGCAAGGTGCGGGCCGACGCGGCAGTCCTTCCCCTGCTCAGCAGCATCGGCATGCGCCAGGTGGCGGTCGCACAGGCCCCCTACCTCGACCTGGCCAGCGCCCCCGACTTCGCCCACTATGAGCGACGCTACAGCCACAAGGCGCGCAAGAACCGCCGGCGCCTGATGCGCCGACTTGAGGAGCGGGGCGTGATCCACACCTCGCGCCACACGGGCAGCGAGGAGGCCGGCGCGGCCGCGCGCACAGCCGTTGCCCTAAAGCGCGCCTGGAGCAAGGCGAACGGACGCATCGCGCCCAGCCTCGCCGATGCGCGTTTCGCCGCCTTCTTCGCCGATGTGACGCAAGCGCGCCACCGCCCGGCAGGCTGCGCCGTGATGTCGATGACGTGCAACGGTGGCATTGCCAGCATGGCCATCGATGTCACCTGCGGTCGTCGCCGGGCGGCCCATATCATCGTGCACGATCCGGCCTTCAATCACTTGAGCCCGGGCACGCTCCTGCTGCAGGAGTGGATCAGGGGCGCCAGCGCCGACGGCATCGCCACGTTCGATCTGCTGGCTCCGGCCTATGCCTACAAGGCCGACTGGGCCGACGGCAGCATCGCCGTCAACGACTATGCGCTGGGTCTTACCTTCGCCGGCCGGGCCTACACGGTCGTTTACTTGAGCTTGCTGCGTTCGGCTCTGAAAGCCGGCCTTGAGGCCTTCACCCGCAGGCTTGGCCGCCTCCGCGCTTGGCGATCGCCGGTCGCTGCCGCGGAGCCGGCGCCGCAAGGGCCGCAGCCAGCCTCAGCTGACACCCAGCTTCCTTTGCAGCGAGGATGAGGACGTCGTGTACTGGAACAGCAATTTCTTGCCGGGATAGACGAGCTTGTAGGCCGCCTGCGACATCAAGGCCGCCTCGTGAAAGCCGGACAGGATCAGCTTGAGTTTGCCGGGGTACCAGTTGATGTCGCCAACGGCGAAAATGCCCGGTTCGCTGGTTTCGAATTTCTCGGTATCCACGCGAATGAGATTCTCGTTGAGATTGAGACCCCAATTGGCCACGGGGCCAAGTTTCATGGTCAGCCCGAAGAACGGCATCAGGCGGGTTGCGGGCACGCGGATTTCGCCGTCCTTGGTCCTGACGGTGAGCGCTGCGAGTGCGCCCGCTTCTTCGTGCAGCCTGGCCATCTGGCCGATCAGCAGCCTGACCTTGTTGGCGGCGACGAGGGCCCGCATCTGCTCGACCGAATGAGGCGCTGCGCGGAATTCGTCACGGCGATGCAGCAACGTCAGGCTGCGGGCCAGCGGCGCAAGATTGAGCGTCCAGTCGAGCGCTGAATCGCCGCCGCCGACGATCAAGACGTCCTGGTCGCGAAAATCCTCCATGCGTCGCACGGAATAAAACACCGACTTGCCCTCGTGGGCTTCGATACCGGCCAGCGGCGGGCGCTTGGGCGTGAAGGAGCCGCCACCCGCCGCCACCACCACGACCTTGGCAATGAACTTTTCGTCTGCATCCGTGCCGATGCGAAAGCAACCATCGTCCGTGCGCTCGAGCGTATCGATGCGCCGGTTGAGGTGGAACTGGGCGCCAAATGGCTTGATCTGTTCGAGCAGCCGATCGGTGAGCCCCTGCCCGGTGACAATGGGCAGCCCAGGGATATCGTAGATCGGCTTTTCCGGGTAGAGCTCGGCGCATTGGCCGCCAATCTTGTCGAGGATGTCGACCACATGCGCCTTGATGTCGACGAGGCCGAGTTCGAACACCGCGAACAGACCGACCGGCCCGGCGCCGATGATCAAGGCATCGGTCACGATCGGTGCAGCGCCGGCAGAGCCTTCAACTGACATGAACTTCAAGTCCCGATAGCAAAGCGCGAAATGCGCACCGGTTCGCCGGACGCGGAGCGCTTGTTAGTCCTTCCGGCCCGTTGCAGCCGACAGATAGTGGCGCAGCGTACAATTCGCGTACCCAGCATCCGCAAACGTCTTCTGCACGCTTTTTAGCGCCTCCTGCCTAGCGCCTGCCACGCCCACAGCGCAACCCCGCCGCGGCTTTGTGCAGCACATGACGGCAAACACATCCTCCATCTCGTTGGTGGAGGCAGGCCCGTTGGCGCAGGTCTTGGAGGCGCGCTTGCAGGCCTCGACCGCTTCCTGCCGCGCCTTCGTCTCCGAGCTCGACCAGGCGACCGGCGAAGTTGTTTCGTTGTTGGGGTCGATCGCAGCCCAACGTTTCTCCTGGGCGGGGCTGTCGTGAAAGATTGCACTCGCGCCCAGTATTGCTGCCGCAACGACGGCGGCTGTTTTGAGCGTGCGCATGGACCATCAATGCTCCAACCAATGCTCCGCGCCCGACCCCGGCTGAGCGCCCGGGCCGGTCAGAACTGCTTTTCCGGCACTCGTACAACCAACCCGTCGAGTTCCGGTTTCACTTTGATCTGGCAGCTCAGCCTGCTCGATTCCTTCACCTCAAAGGCAAAATCGAGCATATCCTCCTCCATCGCCGACGGCGGTCCGACCTTCTCGCGCCAGGCCTCTTGCACGTAGACGTGGCAGGTCGCGCAGGCACAGGCACCGCCGCACTCGGCCTCAATGCCCTCGATCATGGCTTTCTTGGCTGTCTCCATCACCGTCATGCCCGGTTCCGCCTCGACGACCTGTTCGCTGCCGTCCGGCTGGATGAAGGTGATTTTTACCATCGGCGCAAGGACGCCTCGTCTTAAACAGGCTGAATATCGCCAGGAAATCGCCGTTGCCGGCGCGCGAGCCGGAGTCCGGCCGGCGGAGTGTTAGCGGCCTGGGCTGGCAAATTCAAGCTCGGCCGAACGGGCGGCAAGAGGCGCTCAATGGCCAAACATCTGCCCGATCTGCCGGCAGGCCGCAGCCGTCGCCTCGGCGATGCTGCGCAGCGCCCGATCCCGCTGCGCCTCTCGGTCGGCCGGGGCGAGCCTGGTCTCAATCCGTTCGGCCAGCTCCGCACGGCGCTGCAGTTGCCTGGCGCCAACCGCGGCCGCCGACCCCTTGATGGTGTGGACAGCCTCTTGCCAGTCCGCATCCGTGGCGGCGGTGCGCAGACGGTGAAGGTAATGCGGCGCCTGGGCGGCGAACAGTTCCAGGATTTCCTGTTCCAACGCGTCGTTGCCCATGGTGAAGCGGGCCAGATAGGTCCGATCGATGGCTGCCTCTGCCGCAGCAGGCGCATTTGCCCCAACGGACCGCGCCTGCAGCCCCCCTGACGCCATCGCCGCTTCTCCTGCCCGCCTGCTTCGTCGCTCACTCCACGGTGCGCCAGCGCCGCCGAGGGGTGATCTGCTGACCCGCAAGCATGGCGCCGCCGTGCATAACCGCTCGTTAACACCTCCGCCAAACCTCCACCGTTGGTAAATTCCGCCTCCAGGCAGGTGGCGGTGGACCGTCGCCTGCCAAATCTTGGTTTTGCCCCATTGCGCCAATAGCTCTGCCTTGCAGCGGGGGGGCACCTGGAGGGTTGGCCGGCAGCTTTGCTGGCTGGCTGATCACCAGTTTTTCCTTGTCTGCTGCCTGTGCCCCAGCAGGGAAATGCGCTATGTCTTCTGGCTGAGGGGGTTCGGCCGGGCACGGCCGAAAATGGACAGGGGAATGGTCCAGGAGGGAAAGACGCAACGCGACGGCCCGCAACGCCCGTCTGCCAGCGTTGCGGCTGATCGTCTGGTGACGCCGCCACCGGCTCCCGGGCCGGCCGGACCGCCACCGCCCTTGCCCGGCGCTGCGAGCGATCAAGACGCTGCCGAGGGGGACAATCCGCGCCGCGCCGCCAAGCGCCGCCCGGCCGGCCCGCCGCGCGCCCGCATCGCTGCCAACGACGACGCACCCTCGATCGGCGGCCTGATCTTCGCGCTGCAGCAACGGCCCTCCAGACGGCCTTTCCAGCTGGCAGCGATCGCCTCCGGGGCCTGGATTGCCATCGGCGCGGTCCTCGCCTGGGCAGCGCTATCGCAGGAGGGTGCCAGCCTCGCCAGCCCGACGATGGTGGTTGTCATCACCACGATCTTTCTGCCAATTGCCTTGTTCTGGTTTCTGGCCATGCTCGTCTGGCGAGCGCAGGAACTGAAGCTGATGTCGTCGGCGATGACCGAAGTGGCGGTCCGTCTGGCCGAACCCGACCGCGCCGCCGAACAGGCCGCAGCCTCGCTCGGCCAAGCCGTCCGCCGGCAGGTCTCGTTCATGAACGATGCGATCTCGCGCGCTCTCGGGCGGGCGGGCGAGCTCGAGGCTCTGGTGCACAACGAAGTTGCCGCGCTGGAGAAGTCCTATGGCGAGAACGAGCACAAGATCAAAGGCCTGATCCAGGAGCTGGTCGGCGAGCGCCATGCCCTCGTCAGCACCACGGACAAGGTGGCCGAGACCTTGAAGTCGATGGGCAGCGATGTGCCGGCCCTGATCGACAAGCTGTCGCAGCAACAGATCAAGCTGGCGAAAATCATCGAGGGCGCTGGCCAGAACCTGATCGCGCTCGAGAACCAGTTGGC
This sequence comes from uncultured Alphaproteobacteria bacterium, assembly GCA_963820375.1. Classification (GTDB taxonomy): domain Bacteria; phylum Pseudomonadota; class Alphaproteobacteria; order Rhizobiales; family Hyphomicrobiaceae; genus AWTP1-13. The sequence goes on from CAWFZX010000009.1 coordinate 33,774, forward strand.
CACGGCCAGCGGCGGGCTTGAGAACGCCCTCTCCAACCGCACCCAGCAGCTGCAGGCCGTGCTCGACGACTATACGGTGGCTCTCGATGCGACCTTGGCCAGTCGCGCGGAAGCGCTCGATGTGGCCCTGGTGGAGCGCACGCGGGCTCTGGATGCGGCCTTTGCGGAGCGCTTGGCCTTGTTCGATGACGCGATGGTGCGCTCAACCGTTGCCATTGACACGGCCGTGAACGACAGGTCACGCGCACTGACCGTCGCCATGGAGAGCCACGTGCGCGCGCTCTCCGACACGCTTGGTCGGCAGGCAAATTCGCTCGATGAATCCATGCTGCACGGCATCGATGCCGTCCGGCGCACGAGCGACAGCATCACGCGACAATCCTTGCACGCCATCGAAGGGCTGTCGGGCCAGGCGGATCTCTTGAAGAACGTCTCGGAAAACCTATTGCAGCAGATCGCCACCGCTGCCTCGCGCTTCGATCAGCAGGGCCAGTCAATGGTGACCGCAGCCAGCGCGTTGGAGAAGGCCAACATGCGCATGGATGCGACCCTGCAGAAGCGGCAGGGCGAGCTCAGCGATACCTTGCAGCGTCTGTCTGGCAAGACCAGCGAAATCGACGAGGTCATGCGAGGCTACTCCGCCACGCTCGAAACCTCGATTGCCCACGCCGAAAACCGTGCCCGCACGCTGATCCAGCAGCTCGCCGAGGGCACCACAGCGCACGCGCAGGCGGCGGTGCGTGAACTGGAACGCTTGCGGACACAGACCGATAGCCACTCGAAAGCGGTCCTCTCAGAGTTCGAGCGCCTGCGCAGCAACACCGAGAGCCACGCCACGCGCGCCATCGCCGATATGCGCGAAAGAGTGAGCGGTGCCTCCCAGGAACTGAACGCCCAGCTGGGCAGCATCGCCAACCGCTTCAACGAGACCTCCGACGACCTCAAGGCACGGGCCGCACGCGTCGCCGCCGAGCTGCAGACCGAACAGGGCCGCTTGCGCTCCGAAGCCGATCACCTGCCGGCGGCGGCGCGCGAGAATGCCGACGCCATGCGGGCAGCCCTCAATGATCAACTGCGAGCGCTCGAGCAGCTTTCCAATCTGTCGGCGCGCGAGCGGCGCGATATCATCCCGCCGGCAATGCCGGTATCGTTGACGGCAACCTACGCCGCCCAGCAGAACCTCTCCCCGCCCCCACCCCTGGCGGCTCCCGCCATGCCGCCGGAGACCGGCGATCGCTGGTCACTAACCGATCTGCTGGCGCGCGCTTCGCGCGACGAGGACGGCACCACGCGCGCTGCCATCATCAACATCGACAGCATTGCGCGCGCCCTAGATCCCAGCACCGCGGCGGCTATCTGGTCTCGCTTCCGCGCCGGCCAGCGCGGTATCATGGTGCGCAGCATCTATACGGCGGAAGGCCGCACCGCCTTCGATGAGGTGACCGAGCGCTACAAGAACGAGGTCGATTTCCATCGCACCGTCGACCGCTATCTGACCGACTTTGAATGGCTGCTGCGCAATGTCGAGCAGAAGGACCCCTCCGGCCGCACCTTGCAGAACCATCTCGTTTCCGATAGCGGTCGTGTCTATCTCTTCCTGGCCCACGCCAGCGGTCGGTTGCGCTAGGCCAGCTCACTTCTGCGTCGCCGTGACATGACCCTTCTCAAGATCGAGGCCTGGGCCGAGAGCTGGCCGATTGCCGGTACTTTCGCCATCTCACGCGGCAGCAAGCGTGCGGCAAACGTCGTTGTCGCCCGGGTGAGCGATGCTACGGTTGCGGGTCGCGGGGAGTGCGTTCCCTATGCCCGCTACGGCGAGACAATCGACAGCGTCCACACCGCCATTCTGGGCGTGGCGGCCGCCGGGCTCGATTGCGCAACACTGCCACACCGTCTGCCCGCCGGAGCGGCCCGCAACGCGCTCGATTGCGCCTTGTGGGACTACCAGGCCAAAAGCACGGGCCGCCGCGCAGCAGAGCTCGCCGGCCTTGGCACCCCCGGTGTGTTGACCTCGGCCTATACCATCAGTCTGGACGATGCCGAGCAGATGGCGGCGAAGGCAGCAACGGCGCGCCACCTGCCCCTGCTGAAACTGAAGCTGGGCGGGCATGGCGATGTCGAGCGCCTGCAGCGAGTGCGGTCTGCCGTCCCACACACGCGGCTGATTGCCGACGCCAACGAGAGTTGGAGCGAGGCGTTGCTGGGGCCGCTGATGGCCGCTGCCGCCGAGGCCGGCATCGAGTTGATCGAGCAACCGCTGCCGGCCGGGGCCGATGCGGCGCTCGCGGGCATTGCGCGCAGCGTGCCGGTGTGTGCCGATGAATCCCTCCACACCAGCGCCGATCTCGAAGGCCTGGGTGACCGCTACGATGCCGTCAATATCAAGCTCGATAAGGCCGGCGGGCTAACGGAGGCTTTGCGACTTGTCGGCGAGGCCCGGGCGCGCGGCTTCAAGGTGATGGTAGGTTCGATGGTTGCCACATCGCTGTCGATGGCTCCCGCCACGCTGGTGGCCCAGGCTGCCGACTGGGTCGACCTGGACGGGCCTTTGCTGCTGGCCAAGGACCGCACGCCCGGCCTCGCCTACGAGGGCGCCCTCGTGCACCCCTGCACAGCCGAACTTTGGGGCTGAGCGGCCGCCCCAACCGCAGGGTTTGCCGGCGCTGGGGGGGCGTGCTAGGCGACAAGGCCTCTAGCAAGCGAGGACGCTGATGATTCCCCGCTACACACGCCCGCAGATGGCGCAGATTTGGACCGCGCAAGCGCGTTTTCGCATCTGGTTTGAGATTGAAGCACATGCGGCGGCGGCGATGGCCGAGCTGGGGATGATCCCGCCAGCAGCCGCCAAGGCCGTCTGGGACAAGGGCAGCAAGGCGGTCTTCGACATTGCCCGCATCGACGAGATCGAGCGCGAGGTCAAGCACGATGTCATTGCCTTCCTCACGCATCTGGCCGAGCACGTTGGACCGGAGGCGCGCTTTGTGCATGCCGGGATGACGTCCTCCGACGTCCTCGATACCTGCTTTAATCTGCAGCTCGTACAAGCCGCCGACCTGCTGCTCGCCGATCTCGACGACCTGCTGGCAGCATTGCGCCGGCGCGCTTTCGAGCACAAGCACACCGTCACGGTCGGCCGCAGCCACGGCATTCATGCCGAACCGACCACGTTCGGTGTCAAACTCGCCTACGCCTACGCCGAATTTGCCCGCGCCCGGGAGCGTATGGTGCGGGCACGGACGGAGGTTGCGACCTGCGCCATTTCCGGCGCTGTCGGTACCTTTGCCAATGTGGATCCACGGGTGGAAGCCTATGTCGCGGACAAGCTGGGGCTGACACCAGAGCCGGTGTCGACCCAGATCATCCCGCGCGACCGGCACGCCATGTATTTCGCTACGCTGGCCGTGATCGCGTCGTCGCTGGAGCGGCTGGCGGTCGAGATACGGCACCTGCAACGCAGCGAGGTGCTGGAAGCGGAAGAATATTTCGCCCCGACGCAGAAGGGCTCCTCCGCCATGCCCCATAAGCGCAACCCGGTGTTGAGCGAAAACGTGACGGGCCTCGCCCGCATGGTGCGCAGCTACTGTCTGCCGGCCATGGAGAATGTGGCGCTTTGGCACGAGCGCGATATCTCGCACTCCTCGGTCGAGCGCATGATCGGACCGGATGCCACGGTGACCCTCGACTTCGCCCTCCATCGCATGGCCGGGGTGATCGACAAACTGGTGGTCCATCCCGACAACATGCGACGCAACTTGGACCAGCTCGGCGGACTGGTACAGTCGCAACGCGTGCTGATCGCACTGACGCAAAAGGGCGTGGCCCGCGAACTCGCCTACCGCATGGTGCAGAGGACCGCCCTGCGCGTCTGGCAGGGCGAGGGCGACTTCCTCACCCTGCTCAAGGCCGATCCCGAGGTGTCGAAGTGGTTGGCGGCAGCCGAGCTCGAGGCCCTATTCGACCTCGGCTTCCACACCAAGCACGTCGACCTGATCTTTGCCCGCGTGTTCAGCGCGGGCGAGGCGGCTACCAGCCCAGCACCAGGCGTGCCAGGAAGATGACGACGACCGAGCCAATCAGGGCGGTGACAATGGCATCGACCCAGGCATTGCCCAGGTTGAGGTTCCAGCCGGCCGAGTTGAAGATGAAGGAGCCGACGAAGGCGCCGATGATGCCGGTGATGAGATAACCGAGTAGGCTACCGGGACCGCCAACGAGGATGCTGGCCAACCAACCGGCGACGATACCAATCAGCGCCATAATGATGAGTTGCTGGGCGTTCATGTTCATTTGCAAGGTCTCCCCTCGTGCCATGGGCCGGTCTGCCGCTTTGCCCGCTGCAGGCAGTCGATCCTCTGGCCACGGAATCTGACCGACTCGCGGGCAGGCGTCGACCCCCTTCGCTTCGCAGCCGCGAGATGACCGGCTATGACGAGCCTGGGTAAGCAGGCCGATCGCGCCTGCTGGGGAGCAGAACCACCCCGGTCACGCCGAGCATGGTCACCGCTCACGACAACAAGGATCCAGCCAACTGCGGGCGCAGCGCATCGCGGTCTGGAGCGGGGTTGGTTTCTGAAAACCAGACAACGGCCGCCGCCAGCAGCACTCCGGCAAACACCGCCATGCCGATAAAGATCGCCCGCCAGCCGCCAGCGCCACCAATGCGAAGCCGAGCAGGGGCGCCAACAGAAACACCGGCACCATCGCCTGCAGCCATTCGATCGACGCGCCGAGCTCCTGCTGCATCGACCAAAACGCCGGCAGCGTAATGTCGCAGGAGAAGGCGCTGGCGGTGAGCAGCAGCCCGCAGAAGACGATGAGAGGCAATTGGCTTGCCTTGCCCACGTCACCGCCCTTCAACGCCGTGGCGGCGAGGGGCGTCAGATATGAATGGCGCGCCCGAAGGCATCGAGCACGCTCTCGTGCATCATCTCCGAAAGCGTCGGGTGCGGGAAGACGGTGTGCATCAGGTCTTCCTCCGTGGTCTCGAGCTGCATGGCGATGACGAAACCCTGGATCAACTCGGTCACTTCTGCTCCGACCATGTGGGCACCGAGAAGCTGGCCGGTGTTGGCATCGAAGATGGTTTTGACCAGGCCTTGATCCTCACCCAGCGCAATGGCCTTGCCGTTGCCGGCAAACGGAAAGCGGCCGCTCTTGATGCTGCGGCCCTGCTCCTTGGCTGCCGCCTCGGTGAGCCCGACGCTGGCGATCTGCGGCTGGCAGTAGGTGCAGCCGGGAATTCTCGTCTTGTCGAGAGGATGCGGCGCCAAGCCCTTGATGGCCTCCACGCACACCACGCCTTCGTGTTCGGCCTTGTGCGCAAGCATGGGCGCCCCGGCGACGTCGCCAATGGCGTAGATGCCTGCGACGTTGGTGCGACCATAACCGTCCGTGTCGATGCTGTTGCGGGTCAACTTCACGCCCAGCTGCTCGAGGCCGAGGTTGTCGATGTTGCCAACCACGCCGACGGCGCTGATCACGCGCTCGGCCCTGATCTGTTGCGGGGCGCCCTTGCCATCCTCGACGGTGGCCGTGACGCCGTCGGCTTGCTTCTCAAGCTTTGTCACCTTGGCCTGGGTCAGGATTTTCATGCCCTGGCGCTCGAAGGCCTTGCGGGCGAAGGCGGCGATTTCGGCATCTTCCACCGGCAGGATTTGCGGCAGGATCTCGACCACCGTGACCTCCGCGCCGAACGAACGAAAAAACGAGGCAAACTCCATGCCTATCGCGCCCGAACCCACAACGAGCAGCGATTTTGGAATGGCGGCCGGCAGCATGGCCTCGAAGTAGGTCCAGATCAGCCGCTGGTCGGGCTCGAGGCCCGGCAGGACGCGCGGACGCGCGCCCGTGGCAATGACGATATGCGGCGCCTGGTAGCTTCCCGCGCCGAGCGTGCCCTTGGGGGCCGCGACCTGGGAGGCCTCGACCGTAACGCGCCCTGGCCGATCGAGCCTCGCCTCACCCCAAATGACGGCAATCTTGTTTTTCTTCATCAGAAACGCCACGCCGTCGTTCAGGCGCTTGGACACCTTGCGCGAGCGCTCGACCACCGCCTTGGCATCGTAGCCGACCCCTGCGGCGCTCAGGCCATAGTCCTTGGCGTGCTGCAGATAGTGGTAGACCTCGGCCGATCGCAGCAAGGCCTTGGTTGGAATGCAGCCCCAATTGAGACAGATGCCGCCGAGATACGCGCGTTCGACGATGGCGGTCTTGAAGCCGAGCTGGGCCGCGCGAATGGCCGTGACATAGCCGCCGGGTCCGGAGCCGATGACGATGATATCGAAGGTGGGATCTGCCATGGCAGGGAACTCTTTGTACGAGACTGGCGCGCGGCAACGACTGGCCCCGGCCTAGTGGCTGCGGCCAGCCGATTCAAGCCAAATCGACGGGATGCGGCGGACAAGCCGCGGCCACCTCAGACGTGGCAGCGTGCCCCCAAATACTGGTTCAGGAGATCGTTGTAGCGATCGACATCGGCTTGGGCGGCGGGAGGCAGCTTTTTGCCCTGGGTCGCGGCTTCCACCTTTGCCTGCGTGCCGCGGCTGTCGAGCCGGTTCAGCTCCTGACGGATCGAGCCGCAGCTCTGTCCGGCGGCCAGGGGCCGCGCCCCCGGATCGCCGCCGTAACTGCTGCCACCGTCTTCGGCACAGCCTGCAATGGTCGCCAGCGCCCCCGCCAGCGCGCCGGCTCGCGCCAACACCTTGACCACGTCAAACCTGCCTCGGGCCACGCCAGCCTCCTTCGGTCCCACCGTGCCTTTCCGCCCGTCGCTACGAACCATAGTGGCGCAGCAAGTTCAACCGGCTAACGGCTGCATGTGGTAACTTTGCAGCACGGCAAGCCGATGGCACTTGCTGACTTTTTGTTGGCGCGGCCGGCCGCCAGCTGTTTTGCCGTCAGGCCAGCATGCTTCGCGGGGGCTGATGCCCCACATATCCCGCACCTGCGACAGGCCCCGCGTTTTGAGCCTATCGCTTCGGAGCCGCCACGGCTGAGGGTGCCGACGGCGCCTGGGCGGTGGTCGACTTCGAGGGAAGCGTCGAGCACCGCGCCTGGAAATCGGCATTGGACTTTGTCAACTGATCCGCCTTGCGCAGATCGGCGGCGGTCATCTTGTACTTCTTGGCCGCTGCCTTTTCGATCTTATCGGCGATGCCCTCTTTGCGAAGCCCATCGATGCTTGCGGCCAACGTTACGCACGCGGGATCGGCCTTGGGCGCCGCCGCCGCGGTCGCTTGCGGGGCGCTGAGCGAACCTGTGGTGAACAGGCCATCGGTGCCATCGCCCGCGCAGCCAGCAAACATGATGCTAACTAGTAACAGGGCTTTCGATGAAGTGCGGATGTGCAACGTCATAGGCGGGTACCCCCAAACGATTAGCTTTGCCGCCAATACGCGCGGCGCGCACTTATTGTGATTCTCGTGACTCTTAGGCGCCTTTTTGCGGAGCGGCAAGAGATCGGCAGCAGACGGCTGTTGCCAACGGACGGATCGCCACCCAATCCTGTGGATACGACGGCATCGTGACCAGCCCGCCACAGCCGCTGCTGGGCCGGCGCCATGACGCCTACACCAGCATGCGCACCGGATCCTCGATCAGGGTCTTGAAGGCATTAAGCAACTCCGCGCCGACCGCACCGTCGACGGCGCGGTGATCCGCCGACAGAGTGCACGACACAAGCGTGCCGATCTCCACCTTGTCGGCGACGACGATGGGGGACTTCTCGCCCGCCCCGACGGCCAGAATCGTGGCGTGCGGCGGGTTGATGACGGCCTCGAAACTCTTGATGCCGTACATGCCCAAATTGGAGATGGAGGTTGTGCCGCCCTGGTACTCGTGCGGGGCCAGCCGCCGCTTGCGGGCGCGCTCGGCCAAATCTCGCATCTCGTTGGAGATCTCTGAGAGCGATTTCAGCTCGGCATGGCGAATGACGGGAGTGAACAGGCCACCGGCGACGGCGACGGCAACGCCGACATCGGAGTACTTATGACGCATCATGCCACTTTCCGTCCACGTCACGTTGGCGGCGGGCACCTGTGCCAGCGCCAATGCCAGCGCCTTGATGGCGAAATCGTTGACGGACAGCTTGTAGGCGCGCGGCCCCTCCTTTGGCGCCGCCCGGTTCATGCTCTCGCGCGCACGCAACAACTCGTCGAGGCGGCATGCAACGGTGAGATAGAAATGCGGAATGGTCTGCTTGGAGAGGGTGAGGCGCTGGGCAATGATCCGGCGCATGCCGTCGTGCGGCACCATCTCATAAGAGCTCTGATCATAGAGAGCGAGGATCTTGTCGTCAGCCATCGGCTGAACGGCAGGTGCGCCGGCAGCCGGCGGCATCTGCGCCACTGCGGTTCCCGCCTTCGGCCGCGGCGCGCCTTGCAGGGCTGCCTCCACATCGCGACGGATCACGCGCCCGCGTGGTCCCGAACCGTCAAGGTTTGCCACCTCGATGCCGTTTTCCTTGGCCAGCCGGCGGGCCAGCGGCGAGGCAAAGACCCGGCCCCGGCTGGGCGCAGCGTCGGGCGCGGGAGGCCGGGCGCGGGAGGCTTGTCCCCCCACCGCGGCGCCGCCGGCGGTGCGGGCAGGCGCGGCGGCCGACGTGCGGCGCCCTTGCTCGTCCTCTGCACGTGCGGCAACGGGCGATTTCGCGGGTGCGGAGGGTGCCGGCGGGGCGGCCGGCCTGGCAGGCGTGGGCTTGCCGACGGGGGTTGGCGCGCTCGTTTCCCCTTCGACCAGCAGGGTCGCGATCGGTGTATTGACCTTGACGCCCTCGGTGCCCTCCGCAACCAAGAGCTTCGACACCTTGCCTTCATCGACCGCTTCCACCTCCATGGTCGCCTTGTCGGTCTCGATCTCGGCGATGATGTCGCCCGGCTTGACCTGCTGGCCCTCTTTCACCAGCCATTTGGCGAGCTTGCCCTCCTCCATGGTGGGCGACAGCGCGGGCATCAGGATATCGGTTGGCATGCTCGTCCCATCATTGGCTGTATTTGAGCTCGGTTGGCGTCCATTTGGCTTTGCGTCGGGCTATACGCTCAGCGGGCAATTCGGCGTCATATACCACCGGCTCCGCCGGGCGGCCTTGCCATGCGGCAATGGAAAGGCCGCGCACATTCAGAACCGACCACGCCTTGGCAGCATCCTCAAGCACCACGCCCGCATAGACGCCACAGCGCGCGCAGATGAGGCTGATACCCGTGCGGGTAGCAAATTGGTACTTGTTGAGCCGGGCGCGCTCGATTTCGAAGATGGCGCGGCCTGCCGGGTCAGACACCGTCTTGGCACCCTGGCGCAGGCAAAACGAACACTGGCAGGCGCGCACCTGGAGTTCATGGGCGGGTTTTGTCGCCAGCAAAGTGGCGCGGATCGCGCCGCAGTGACAACTGCCCTGATATAAATGTGGCTGCGGCACGCTGCGCTCGCTTTTCGTCCTACTGCTTGCCCCATTGGGCGGCTGTCACCCAGCCCGCTGCACACCTGGCCGCGAGGGTGTTCGGCGCCGGCATGAGCTGCCCGGCTGGCATCACACGGCAAATGGCTTGCCGGCACAATCCCCGCACGGCTGAGGGCAGCAGCCCGACCGGACCCGTCCCCGCCCGCGGCGCCGCTGACCCCTTGGCGGCTGCTGGCTTGCCCTGGTGCGGCCGCGACCCCGGTTTGGGACGCGCCGCGATGCCAACGCCAGGCCGCGGCGGGAAAACCGGCTCGCCAGCCTCGCTGGGCGTGTGGGTCATAGGTAGAGCACGCTTTTCACGGCCTCGATCACGTGTTGCGAGCTGGGCAGGGCAAGGCGTTCGAGATTGGCCGCGTAGGGCATCGGCACATCCACGCCGGAGACTTTGGCGGGCGGGGCGTCCAGATAGTCGAAGGCTTGCATGGCCACCTGGGCACAGATTTCTGAACCCACCGAGCACACCGGCCAAGCTTCCTCCACGGTCACCAGCCGGTTGGTGTTTTGCACCGAGGCGATGACGGTTTCGAGGTCGAGGGGACGCAGTGAACGCAGGTCGATCACTTCGGCCTCGATCCCCTCCCCGGCGAGCTGTTCGGCGGCGTCAAGCGCATACACCATGCCGCGCGCGAAGGAGACGATGGTGACGTGGCGCCCGGCCCGGGCGATGCGCGCTTTGCCAATCGGCACGAGCCAGTCGTCGACCTTGGGCACCGGACCGGAGACGCCGTAGAGCATTTCATTCTCTAGGACCAGCACCGGGTTGGGATCGCGAATGGCCGACTTCAGCAGGCCCTTGGCATCGGCAGGATTGGACGGCGCCACCACCTTCAGGCCGGGCACGTGTGCATACCAGGCCGAATAGCACTGGCTGTGCTGGGCAGCGACGCGGGCCGCCGCCCCGTTGGGCCCGCGAAAAACGACCGAGCAGCCCATTTGCCCGCCCGACATGTAGAGGGTCTTGGCGGCCGAGTTGATGATCTGATCGATCGCCTGCATGGCAAAGTTCCAGGTCATGAACTCGACGATGGGTTTGAGGCCGGCCATCGCCGCACCCACGCCGATGCCCGCAAAGCCCTGCTCGGTGATGGGGGTGTCGATCACGCGCTTGGCGCCGAACTCGTCGAGCAAACCCTGACTGATTTTGTAGGCGCCCTGGTACTGGGCCACCTCCTCGCCCATCAAAAACACGGCCTCGTCGCGGCGCATCTCTTCGGCCATGGCATCGCGCAGGGCTTCGCGCATGGTCTGATTGCTGGTCTCGATGCCGGCATCGACCTCGGCCTCGGGCCGGCGATCGTCGATCCTGACGGCTGCGGCTGGGGCTATAGGCGCGCGAGCGGCGGCTGCCGTCGGCGCCGGCGGCGGGGCTGCGGACTTGGCGGGCGGCGCCGCCTTTGCGCCAACGCCGCCCTCGCCATCGAGCACGGCGATCGGCGTGTTGACTTTCACCCCCTCGGTGCCCTCGGCAACCAACAGCTTCGACACCTTGCCCTCCTCGACCGCCTCCACCTCCATGGTCGCCTTGTCGGTCTCGATCTCGGCTATGATATCGCCGGGCTTGACCTGCTGGCCCTCGGCAACGAGCCACTTGGCAAGCTTGCCCTCCTCCATGGTGGGCGACAGGGCGGGCATCAGGATCTCGATGGCCATCTTGCTGGGGTCTCTTGCTCGCTTGTTTGTTGGTTTGCGGGGCGCAAGTGCGCCAGCTGCTGCTCGATGCTGGTGGTGAGGTCAGTAACGGTCTCGCCGGTATGTCGGGTCGTCGCCGGCTCAACCAGAACGACCCAGCATTCCTCCGGGGCGGCGGTCTGGTGCTCGACGCCGCGCGGCAGCACATGAAAGTCGCCCTCGGCAAGAACGGCATCGGCACGGTGGCGATAGCGGATGACCAGCGTGCCTTTGCGCACCAGGAAGAACTCATCCTCGTTGGCATGGCTATGCCAGACGAACTCGCCCTTGACCTTGGCAATCTTGACGTATTGGCCATTGGCCATGGCGATGACGCGAGGCGACCATAGAGCCGAAACTTGCGCGAATTCCTTGTCCAGATTTGAGCTGAAGTCGGTGTGCATGATAAGCGCCGGCGTTTTGCTAACCACTCGCCTCAGGCCGACAACAAGACGTCGGTATAAAGCTCGCTGTCGTCCGGTTCAGGATCGGATTGCGCGAACTCGGCCGCACTGTTGACGGTCGAGCGCACCTCGGCGTCGATGCTCTTCATGTCCTCCTCGCTGACGAGGCGCCCCTCGAGCAAGCGGCGGCGCACCTGCTCGATGGGATCGTGATCCTCGCGCATCTTCTGCACCTCTTCGCGCGTGCGGTATTTGGCCGGATCGGACATCGAATGGCCGCGATAGCGATAGGTCAGCATCTCCAGGATGTAAGGACCGTTGCCATCGCGCACCCACTTCAGCACGCGATCGGCGGTGGCTTTAACAGCGCGCACGTCCATGCCGTCGACCTGTTCGCCCGGGATGTCGAAGGAGCGTCCGCGCTGGGAAAAATCCGTGGTGGCCGCCGAGCGCTCGACCGAAGTGCCCATGGCATACTTATTGTTCTCGATGACAAAGACGACGGGCAGCTTCCATAGCTTGGCCATGTTGAAGCTCTCGTACACCTGGCCTTGGTTGGCAGCGCCGTCGCCAAAATAGGTCTGGCAGACATTGCCGTTTTGCCGATAGCGATTGGCGAAGGCTATGCCGGCACCGAGCGGAACGTTGGCGCCGACGATGCCGTGGCCACCGTAGAAGTGCTTCTCCTTGGAAAACATGTGCATCGAGCCGCCCTTGCCCTTGGAGTAGCCGTTGCCGCGCCCGGTGAGTTCCGCCATCACGCCTTTGGCTTCCATGCCGCAGGCCAGCATGTGACCATGGTCGCGGTAGGTGGTGATCATCTGATCACCGTCGGCCGAGGCCATCTTCATGCCGACCACGACCGCCTCCTGGCCGATATACAAATGGCAGAAGCCGCCAATGAAACCCATGCCATAGAGCTGCGCCGCCTTCTCCTCGAAGCGGCGGATCAACAGCATCTCGCGGTAGGCATGCAGTTCCTGCTCGCGCGTGAATGGGGGAACGGTCTCTTGGCCGTTGGGACGGGACATGCGCTTTAGTGGCCTCGCTGGCGAAGGGAAGGCGAAACCGTACAAGAAACAGCCGCCCAAGGCCAGCCATGGCCAGGCTTCAGCGCCGGACCGGCGGGCTGGCGGCCGTCGGCATGGCTCGGGGCGCGGCGGGCACGATGACCCGGTCGCCGGGGCGGGCAAAGCCCAGCACCTCGATGGCGAGTTCTTCGATGATGTCGGGATCGCGGGCGTTGAGAAGGCGCACGTCCCGCTCGAGGCGCGTGCGCGCGGCCTCGAGGCGCGCGATCTGCGGCTCCAGTACTCGGGAGCGTTCGATCAACCGGCTGCGCGCTTCGAGGCCGCGTTTACCTTTGATGACATGCTGGGCGAAATAGGCCAAGGCACAAAGGCAGACAAGCGACACCAGGATCTGCCGGGGATGGCCTTTACGCCGATCATGCATGGAGGCGACGCGAAACCTATGGGTGACTCGCCCGATGCGGGCGCGGCCTAGTTTCTACCAGGGTTGGTTAAATGCCGGTAAAGCGCGGCTGCCAACCAGCAGGCCATCGCCGTGGCGATGCTATGGAGAGGGGCCGGTTTAGGGGCCGTCGCGGGCGCCTGCGCCTGCTAGTGGCGCAGCACGCTGCGGCCGGCATAGCGCGCCTGATCGCCCAACTCCTGCTCGATGCGGATGAGTTGGTTGTACTTGGCGAGCCGGTCGGATCGTGACAGCGACCCGGTCTTGATCTGTCCGGCGTTGGTGGCGACCGTAATGTCGGCGATGGTGGCGTCCTCGGTTTCACCCGAGCGGTGCGAAATCACCGCCGTGTAGCCGGCGCCTTGGGCCATGCTGACGGCATCGAGCGTCTCGGTCAGGGTACCGATTTGATTGACCTTGACGAGGATCGAGTTGGCAATGCCCTCGCCGATGCCTTGCCTGAGCCGAGCGGTGTTGGTGACAAACAGATCATCGCCGACCAGTTGACACTTGCCACCGATAGCATCGCTGAGCGCCTTCCAGCCCTGCCAGTCATCCTCGGCCATGCCGTCCTCGATCGAGACGATGGGGAACCGCTCGGTGAGACTTGCCAGATAGTGCACCATGCCGGCACCATCCAGGGTCTTGCCCTCGCCGGCCAGCACGTACTTGCCCTTTTTGTAGAATTCGGTGGCCGCGCAATCGAGTGCGAGAACGATGTCATCGCCTGGCCTATAACCGGCTTTGGCGATGGACTTGGTGATGAAGCCCAGTGCCTCCTCGGCGGATTTGAGGTTGGGGGCAAAGCCCCCCTCGTCACCGACATTGGTGTTGTGGCCCGCATCCTTGAGCGACTTGGCCAGCGTGTGGAACACCTCAGCACCCATGCGGATGGCATCGGCGCAGTTGGCGGCGCCCACCGGCATGATCATGAATTCCTGAATGTCGATGGGGTTGTCCGCATGGGCACCGCCGTTGATGATGTTCATCATCGGTACCGGCAGCAGATGGGCATTGACACCGCCGAGGTAGCGATAAAGCGAAAGGGTGCGCGCCTCAGCGGCCGCCTTGGCCACCGCCAGCGACACGCCAAGGATGGCATTGGCGCCGAGCCGGCCCTTACTGGCCGTGCCATCCAGCGTCTTCAGGCAGGCGTCGATGCGACGCTGGTCCTCGGCGTCCATGCCGCCGAGCGCCTCGAAGATCTCGCCGTTGACGGCGTCGACCGCCTGCAGCACGCCTTTGCCCAAATAGCGCTTGGCATCGCCGTCGCGCAGCTCAATGGCCTCGTGGGCACCGGTCGAGGCACCCGACGGCACCGCGGCGCGGCCGCGGCTGCCGCCCTCCAAAATCACGTCCACCTCAACGGTCGGATTGCCGCGGCTATCCAAGATCTCGCGGCCGATGATGTCGACGATGGCGGTCATGGCGTGTTTCCAGCTCGAGCTAGAGGATAGTTTGCAGCCGAAGGTAGGCTTGTGTGAAGCTATGCGCGAGGTTCTAGCCCGGTCCGGCGCAGCCCGCCAAGCGGCAGATCGCGCAGCGGCGGGCTTCGCCAGGCGGGTGGCAGATCGGGTTGCAGATAAAGGCCGGCGATGGTTGAGGGTAGGGCATTGGTGCTGTTTTCGGGCGGCCAGGATTCGACGGTCTGCCTGGCCTGGGCACTGCAACGCTACGCGCGGGTGGAAACCGTTGGCTTTGCTTACGGCCAGCGTCACGCCATCGAATTGACGCAGCGCGGCATTATTCGGCGCGCGCTGGATCAACGTTTTCCCGACTGGCGCAAGCGCATCGGCGACGACCATCTCTTGGGGATGTCGACGTTGGGCGAGATCAGCGACACGGCACTGACGCGGGCCGCCACCTTTGCCATGACCCAGGCCGGCCTGCCCAACACGTTCGTGCCGGGACGCAACCTGCTGTTTTGCACCCTGGCGGCGGCGCTCGGCTATCGGCGCGGCATCCGCACGCTGGTCGGCGGCATGTCGCAGACGGACTACTCGGGCTATCCCGACTGCCGCCATGACACCTTGCAGACTTTGGCCAGGGCTATCTCGCTCGGTATGGATGCGCCCTTCAGCATCGAGACGCCGCTGATGTGGATCGACAAAGCGGCCACATGGCAGATGGCCAAAGAACTGGGTGGATCGGCTCTTGTGGAACTTATCATCGAACACACACACACATGCTATACAGCGGAGCGCTCGACGCGGCATGCCTGGGGCTACGGCTGCGACCGCTGTCCGGCATGCCGTCTGAGGGCGAAAGGATGGGAGATATGGCAACAGACCGCCAAGACCTGATCCGCGCGGTGGACCTGGCTATTGCCGGCGATTGGCAGGCCTCACACCAGATCGTGCAACAGGACGAGGTCGATGCGACCGCATGTTGGATTCACGCGGTATTGCACAAGCTTGAAGGCGATGGCGCAAATGCACGCTACTGGTATCGGCGCGCCGGCCAATCGTTTGAGGCCTATGCTGATGCTGGGGCCGAATTGGCGGCGATCAAGGCGGCGTTGACGTACTGAGGCCGAGGGCTGCGGTGGGGCGCCGCCCGGCCAGCGCCCATGGTCTAGGCAAGAGCTGGCGCAGATGGCTGAACATGCTGCATGGCCCGAGCTTCCTCTTTCCGCCTGGCGCGAGAGCTGCGAAACCCTGCACCGATGGACCCAGGTGGTCGGCAAAATCCAACTGGCGTTGACGCCCTTGGTCAATCATTGGTGGAATGTCACCCTGTTCGTCACCGCCCGTGGCCTGACGACGCCGCCGCTGGCCTATGCCGAGGGCACCTTCTCGATTGCCTTCGATTTCGTCGACCACCGACTGTACATTATCAGCAGCGGCGGCGCCCGCGATGAGCTCGCGCTTGCACCGATGTCGGTTGCTCGTTTCTACGCCCAGGTGATGGGCTGCCTGGAGCGCCTCAACATCAAGGTGCAGATCTGGACCATGCCCAGCGAAATTGCCGACGCTGTTCCCTTCGAGCAGGATGACGTCAACGCGCACTACGATCCGGTCTGGGTGCGGCGCTTCTGGCAGGGGCTCTCGCAAGCCGACCGGGTGCTGAAGGAATTTCGCACTGGCTTTATCGGCAAGGTCAGCCCAGTGCACTTCTTTTGGGGCAGCTTCGACCTCGCGGTGACACGGTTTTCCGGTCGTCGGGCACCGCCGCCAACGGGGACGACACCGAACGTGGCGGCTTGGGTCATGGCAGAGGCCTACTCGCATGAGGTGATGAGTTGCGGCTTCTGGCCGGGCAATGGCGGCTACGGCCGGCCGGCCTTCTATGCGTATGCCTATCCCGAACCCGCCGCTTATGGGGCAACGGCCCTCAAGTCGACCGGCGCCTTTTATGACCAAGGCCTGGGCCAATTTATCCTGCCCTACGATGCCGTGCGGGAGGCGCCAGACCCGGATCGATTGTTGCTCGGCTTCCTTGAGGAGACCTATGCTGCGGCCGCCGATCTGGCCGGTTGGGATCGCGCGGCGCTGGAGCGCGATCGGCCCAGCGGGCCGCGCATCGGCCCCGCCCGGACCTGAACCGCTGGGCGCGCGCGTGCCCAAGCCCTCGTCGCAGCCTAGCCGCGACGGCTTTGCCAACTACGGCCGGCGCCGGGCGCTGGCAAACGCACAAGCGGAGCGCAGGCCGCGAGGCAGGCATTCTCCGGCGACGTATGACGTGTACGTCCAACCCCGGACCGGCGAATCAGATTAGGTTGCGTCGACACAATGCTTCGACCTCAACGTGTGAGAATGCCGCAACGCCTGCGGCATTTTCGTTCCAGGTGCGAGGCCAACAACCAGGGGGTGCCTCATGCCACCAGTGATGCGCAAATCTCTCGATGTCGTCATCGCACTAGCGCTGACTGCCGCTGTGTTTTTTGTGATTGTCGTCGCCAACAGTTCGCTGATGGCCCGAGGTGGCACCTTCCAGGGCATTAAATTGTGGTATGCCTTCATCGGCCGCCCGGACATCCTCGGCACCATGATCCTGACCGCCCTCGTGACCATGGCCTACTTCATCTGGCAGCAGCGCAGCGGCCGCCCGCGCCTCTAGTGGAGCGTGCGCCCCACCCAGCGGCGCTCCGCAACATCCTGGCGGCACTGCCGATATATCGGCAGTGCCAATGGTGGCAGGCTGCGCCGATCTCTGGGCCTCGGCGCCGGTCCGGCCGCCGCCGTTGCTTGCAAAGCGTGTGTCGACCCCACGGTGCGCTGTCGCAGCGGCGAACTGTGAGGCCTCCCCGCGGCCCTCCAGCAGTGGCCTCGGGGGGCGCGCGCGCACTGCGTGCGCGCGCCGTCCAGCGCTGGTCCCTCAGCTCGTGCCGGTGCGGCCATCGGCGAGCGCGACCCGGCTCAGCAGGGCAAGTTCGCTCAGCGACAGGCCCGGCACCATCTCCCTCACCACCAGCCCGTCGCGCGCAACATCAATCACCGCAAGATCGGTGTAGATGCGCGACACGCACGCCTTGGCCGTCAGCGGATAGGTGCAGGACGGCACGATCTTGCTGTCACCCGCCTTGGTAAAGTGCTCCATCATGACGAAAGTGCGCTTGGCGCCGATGGCAAGGTCCATGGCACCGCCAACGGCGGGAATCGCGTCCGCTTCGCCGGTGTGCCAGTTGGCGAGATCACCTGCCACCGAGACCTGGAAGGCGCCCAACACGCAAATGTCGAGGTGGCCGCCCCGCATCATCGCGAATGAATCGGCGTGATGAAAATAGGCGGCGCCCGGCAGCGCCGTTACCGGCTGTTTGCCGGCGTTGATAAGGTCGGGGTCCTCCTGGCCTTTCGCCGGCGCCGGCCCCATGCCGATAAGCCCATTCTCGGTGTGCAGGAAGATGTCCTTATCCTTGGGCAGGAAGTCGGCAACCAGGGTGGGCAGACCAATGCCGAGGTTGACGTAGGTCCCATCCGGAATATCGCTGGCGACCCGCGCCGCCATCTCCTTACGGCTCATCCGCTTGAGGTTGGCGAGATCCGTCGCCATGGCTTGCTCCTCCTATGCGCGCGGCATCCCCGCCGCATCGCCGCGCACGATCCGCTGCACGAAAATTCCGGGGGTCACGATCGTTTCGGGGTCGAGTGCGCCGACCTCGACCACCTCGCTGACCTCGGCGATGGCCAACTTTGCCGCCATGGCCATGACGGGTCCGAAGTTCCGCGCGGTCTTGCGGTAGACCAAATTGCCCCAGCGATCTCCCTTGTGCGCCTTGATCAGGGCCACGTCGGCATGAATGGGGTGCTCCAGCACATAGTCGCGACCATTGATGCGCCGGGTCTCGCGCTCGGCGGCCAACAAGGTGCCGTAGCCGGTCGGACAGTAGAAGGCACCGATGCCGGCACCGGCGGCGCGGATGCGCTCGGCAAGATTGCCCTGCGGCACCAATTCCAGCTCGATCTTGCCGGCGCGATACAGAGCATCGAATACCCAAGAGTCGGTTTGCCGTGGAAACGAGCAAACCACCTTTCGCACCCTCCCCGCCTTGAGAAGGCCCGCCAGACCCGTCTCGCCGTTGCCGGCATTGTTGGAGACGATGGTAAGGTCGCTGGCACCCTGGCCGATCAGCGCATCGATCAGCGCAAACGGCATCCCCGCAGTGCCGAAGCCGCCGATCAGGATGGTGGCGCCATCCTGCAGGTCGGCAACCGCGTCGGCGGCCGAAGCCATGACCTTGTCAATCACGCCACGATCGCTCCCGCACTGGCCTACTTGTGCTTCGCCGCCAGCGTCGCAAAGCTGCCGCCTTCTGCCGCCAGCTTTGCGATCAGCGGTGCGATCTTCCATCGCCCGCCATACTTGGCCTCGTAAGCCTTGATGCGCTCGGCCGCCCGCTGCATGCCGATCACGTTGTCGACCTGCCACATCGGGCCGCCACGCCAGGCGGGAAAGCCGTAACCGTTCAGATACATCGTATCGATGTCGCTAGCTCGCAGGGCGATGCCCTCCTCGAGGATCTTGGCGCCCTCATTGGCAAGCCGCAGCAGGCTGCGTTCGACGATTTCATCGGCCGGGATCTGCCGCTGCTTGATCTGCAACGCCTCGGCTTCGGCTCGTATCAGCGCCTCGATCTCGGGATCAACGATGCGCTTGCGGTTCTCATCATACTTATAGTAGCCCGCACCCGTCTTCTGCCCATGCCGGCCCATCTCGACGATCTTGTCGGGGATACGCGCATTCTGTGCGGCCTCCCCCGTCAATTTGCGCCCCTTGCGGATACGATAGCCGACATCGAGACCGGCCAGATCACTGACGGCGAGCGGACCCATCGCCATGCCCCAGCCCTCGAGCGCGCCATCAATCTCCTGTGGCATGGCGCCTTCGAGGTTCATGGCCTGCACTTCGCCGCCGTAGGCCGCCAGCATGCGATTGCCCACAAAGCCATCGCAAACGCCGGCCTGCACACCCACTTTGCCGATGCGCTTGGCGATCGCCATCGAGGTGGCCATGACATCGTTGGCGGTTTTTTCGGCGCGCACGATCTCGAGCAGGCGCATGATATTTGCCGGCGAGAAAAAGTGCAGCCCAACCACATCTTGCGGCCGCTTCGTCTCGGCCGCGATCTCATCCACATCCAACGTCGAAGTGTTGGTGGCGATGATGGCGCCCGACTTTGCGATCTTGTCAAGTTTAGCGAACACCTCCTTCTTGAGCTCCATGTTCTCGAACACGGCCTCGATGATGAGGTCAGCTTTGCCGAGATCGGCCATCTCAAGCGACGGCGTCAGCTTGGCGAACCGGTCCGCCGCTTGCGCCGCCGTGATGCGCCCACGTTTGGCATTGGCCGATAAGGTGTCCTGGATGCGGGCAACGCCCTTGTCGAGCGCCTCACGCGTCGTCTCCACGAGCGTGACTGGAAAGCCGGCGTTGAGGAACGCCAGGGTGATGCCGGTGCCCATGGTGCCGGCACCAAGGATGCCGACCGCCTGGATGTCGCGCAGCTTCGTATCGGCGCCGATGCCGGGGAGGTTGGCCGCCTGCCGTTCGGCAAAAAAGGCATACTGCAGGGCGCGGGCGTAGGGGCTTGCGCCGACTTCGCGGAACAGGGCGCGCTCTCGCGCACTACCCTCTGTAATGGCAAGCTCCGTCGCCGCTGCAACGGCATCGATTGCCGCCGTGGCAGCTAGCGGCCCACTCGGGTGCCGGCCGACGGCGGCGCGCGCCTTGGCGAACAATTCGGGCGGGAACGTCGCCTTGTCGAGCTTCTTTTCGCCGATCCGACGCGGCGGCTTGCCCGCCTGCTGCCGGGCAAAGGCGATGGCCTCGGCCAAGAGCTCTGCCTCCGCCAGCTTGTCGATCAGGCCGATGGCGGCGGCTTTTTCGGCGTCGATGAAATTGCCGGTGGTGATCAGTTGCAGGGCCTGTTCGACGCCGATCGCGCGCGGCAGCCGCTGGGTGCCGCCAGCACCCGGAATGATGCCAAGCTTGATTTCGGGGAGGCCAAGCTGGCGCACATCTTTGCTCGCCACCCGATAGTGACAGCCCAGCGCCAGCTCCAGACCGCCACCCAACGCGGTCCCGTTCAGGGCGGCAATCACGGGCTTCTTGCCGGCCTCGATCGCGTCGATCAGCTGCGGCAGAAACGGCTCCTTCATCTGAGACTTGAATTCACTGATGTCGGCGCCAGCGGAAAAGAATTTACCGCTACCCGTCAGGACGATCGCCTTCACCGCGGCGTCGGCATTGGCAGCGGCAAAGGCCTGTTGGAGGCTGACGCGCAGCGCGTGACCCAGCGCGTTGACGGGCGGGTTGTGCATGCGAATGACCGCGATCTCGCCCTCATTCTCGGTCTCAACGATCGCCACGGTGCAGTCTCCTCTGTTTGCAAAATAGCTCGAACCGACCCGGCTTGGCGTGGGGCTCGTGCCGAGGTTACTCTTCCGACACGAAGCATACCAGGAGGAACGCCCATGCTGCGCGGATTAATGATGGACCGGCCGCTGCTGGTATCGAGCGTGATCGATTACGCAGCCGAAGTCTTCCCCGATGTCGAGGTCGTGTCGCAGACCATCGAGGGTGGCCTGCACCGCTACGGCTACGCCCAAGCGCGCGAGCGCATCGGCCGGCTCGCCAACACCCTCGTCGGACTAGGCGTAAAACCCGGGGACCGTGTTGCCACCCTGGCCTGGAACGGCTACCGCCACTTCGAGCTCTATTTCGCCATCTCGGGCCTCGGCGCAGTCTGCCACACCATCAATCCGCGCTTGTTCCCCGAGCAGATTGCCTACATCGCCAATCACGCGGGCGACAGCGTGCTGTGCTTCGATCTTACCTTCCTGCCGTTGGTCGAAAAACTGGCGCCCAGCTGCACGACCATCAAGACCTTTGTCCTGATGACGGACCAAGACCACATGCCGCGGCAGGCGTCGATGCCAGGCCTATTGTGCTACGAGGACCTGTTGGCTGCGACGCGCTGCGGCATCGATTGGCCCGAATTCGACGAGCATACCGCTTGCGCGCTCTGCTACACGTCGGGCACCACCGGAGAGCCAAAGGGCGTGCTCTATTCCAACCGGTCGATGTTGTTGCACACCTTCTTCCTGATTTCCACGCGGCCCGACCTATTCGCGCACAATCGCACAATCCTGCCGGTCGTGCCGCTGTTCCACGCCAATGCCTGGAGCCTGCCCTATGTCACGCCATTGACCGGTTGTCCCCTCATTCTGCCGGGTGCCAAGCTCGACGGGCCGACGCTTTTTGATCTCATGGAAAATGAAGGCGTGGAGGCGGGCTGGGGCGTGCCTACCGTCTGGCTGGGCCTGCTGGAGGAATTCAAGAAGCGCG
The DNA here is from genome assembly GCA_963820375.1 of uncultured Alphaproteobacteria bacterium. Classification (GTDB taxonomy): domain Bacteria; phylum Pseudomonadota; class Alphaproteobacteria; order Rhizobiales; family Hyphomicrobiaceae; genus AWTP1-13. The sequence continues at coordinate 55,560 of CAWFZX010000009.1, forward strand.
GCCGCAAGCCGAAGAACTTGGTGCAAATTCTGAGTGGCGGCTCGGCGGTCCCGCAGGCCATGATCGACATCTTCACCCGCGACTGGGGTATCGAAGTGACACACGGTTGGGGCATGACCGAGATGAGCCCGGTCGGCACCCTCACGGTCTTCCGCCCCGACGAGCGCGCAAAGTCGCCGATGCAGCGCGCCGCACTCAGCGCCAGGCAAGGCCGCCGCATGTTCGGTGTCGATCTGAAGCTGATCGACGAAGAGGGCATGCGAGCGCCGGCGGATGGACAGGCGTCGGGGGAGCTATTCGTGCGCGGCGCCACGGTCGTGTCCGGCTATTTCAACAACCCGGAAGCCTCCGCCAAGCAAATCGACGCCGAAGGCTGGTTCGGGACCGGCGACGTCGCCAAAATAACCCCCGACGCCTGGCTGCTGATTGTGGATCGCACCAAGGACTTGGTGAAGTCTGGCGGCGAGTGGATCAGCTCGATCGATGTGGAGAACGCCGCCCTTGCCGCGGTCCAGGGCATCGCCAACTGCGCTGTGATCGGCGTGCCGCACCCGAAGTGGCATGAGCGACCGCTGCTGGTGGTGGTCAAAGCGCCCGGCGCTGAGCCGACCAAGGCAGAGATACTCGATGCCTTGGGCGCCAAGATCGCCAAATGGCAAATGCCAGATGATGTCGTTTTCGTCGAGGCGCTGCCAATGACGGCCACCGGCAAGATTTCCAAGAAGGACCTGCGAGCCAAGTTTGTCGACTACCGGCTGCCCGGCTAGTCGGTGGTCGAACCGTTTACCAGTTGCCTTGGCCCAGCCCAGCCGTTGCCGGTAGGCTCGCCGACAATTAATCGGGCGTCTCTTGCCTCACTCCCCCCTGGTGGCGGCGGTAATCGCTCACCATTTTCGCTAGGGTGAAGCGAGGCCCGTTTGGGGCCTTCGCTGCCGTCGTCGAGGGAGAAGCACATGCTGCGCCCACGCCTCAGTCGCATCGCTGCGCTCGCTGCCGCCATGCTGGTGACCGCCATGCTCGCGGGCTGCGGCATCAACAATATCCCGACATTCGAGCAGAACGCGAAAGCCAAGTGGTCGGAGGTCTTGAGTCAATACAAGCGCCGCGCCGACCTCGTGCCCAACCTGGTCGAAACGGTAAAGGGCTTCGCGGCCCAGGAGCAGCAGGTGCTGACCTCGGTTGTGGAGGCGCGCGCCAAGGCAACGCAGGCACAGCTGCAACTGCCAGCCGACGTCGTCAGCAATCCGGAAGCGATGCAGCGTTTCCAGGATGCCCAGAACCAGCTGAGTGGCGCACTTGGTCGGTTGCTTGCCGTCGTCGAGCGGTACCCCGATATCAAGTCTGGGCAGAACTTCCTTGCTCTGCAGTCGCAGCTCGAGGGCACTGAGAACCGCATCGCCATCGCCCGGCGCGACTACATCGAGGCGGTGCGCGTCTACAATACCGAACTGACGACGTTTCCGGGCCGGATCTGGCGCTCGATCATGTACACCTCAGCCCAACCGATGGCCGCCTTCGACGTCACGCCGCGGGAACAGGAGACGCCACGCGTCGACTTTGGCACCAAAAAGTGAAAGCCCGTGTGCCCACAACAGCAGCCTCGGCATGACGCACACTGCCCCCGGCCCGCGGCGGCGGCAGGAGAGGGATAAGCGCGGAGCCCCGATCGTAGCGACGAGGTCAGCCGGGAGTAGCATGCCAATTGCTCGGTCTGCCGCCCTTGCTTGCGCTGCCTGTTTCTTCGCCTTGGCAAGGCTGGGGACGGGGATGCCGGCGGCTGCGGCGCAGTGGCGGCGATTGCTGGTGGCGCTGCGGGCCCTGTTGGTCGGGTTCATGATCTGTCTGCCGGCGGTGGCGCAGCCGAAATTCCCGCCCCTCACCGGCCGCATCGTTGATGAAGCCAATCTTTTTTCCGCCGAGGATCGCCGCCTGCTCGAGGTCGAGTTGAAGAGCCTTGAGGATAGATCCAGCGATCAGCTGGTGATTTATACGGCACGGTCGCTGCAAGGGTTCGAGATCGAAGACTTTGGCTATCAACTTGGCCGTGCCTGGCAGATCGGCCAGCAGGGCAAAGACAACGGCGTAGTCCTGATCGTGGCGCCAAAAGAGCGCAAGGTGCGCATCGAAGTCGGGCGGGGTCTTGAGCCGCAGCTCACCGATGCGCTGAGCAAGCTGATTATCGAAAATGCCATCCTGCCTGCGTTTCGTCGCGGCGACTTCCCCGCCGGTGTGAAGGCCGGCGTGCGCGACATCCGCGACGTCCTGCTCGGTGACGCCGAAGCGGTTAAGCTACGCGCCAGGTCATCGGCGAGGCGTGACGGTGAGGTCAGCATTTCGCCGGCACTCATCATGCTCATCTTCTTCATTCTGCTGGCGGTCTTGCTGATCCAGGCACAGGCGCGCCAAACCGCCCATCCCGCGCGCGTCGGCCGGCGCGCTCGACGCTACGGCCCACCGATCGTCGTCCCGGGATCCTGGGGTGGCGGCTCGGGCAGCTGGGGCGGCTCCGGCGGCTCCGGTGGCGGCTTCTCGGGTGGCGGCGGTTCGTTCGGCGGTGGCGGCGCTTCGGGAAGTTGGTAGTGAGAGAGATGCACAGGATCTCATCATGACGATCGTCAGCGAACTGGATCGAAAGCGCGTCGCCGACGCCATTACCACTGCCGAACGGAAAACGTCCGGCGAGATCGTGGCCGTGATCGCGGGCGAGAGCGCAAGTTATACCTACGCTCCATTCATGTGGGCCGCGATTGCCGCCCTGGCGGTGCCCTTTCCCTTGATCTTCTGGACCTGGTGGCCGATCCAGTACATCTACCTCCTGCAACTCGCCGTGTTTGCTGTTCTGGTTGCGCTGTTCATGTATCGTCCGCTGCGGTTGGCGCTGGTGTCCACTGCCATCAAGCAACGGCGGGCGCATCGGCGCGCCATCGAGCAATTTTTGGCGCAGAACCTGCACACCACGCCGAGCCGCACCGGCGTCCTGATTTTTGTTTCCGTAGCCGAACGATTTGCCGAGATCATCGCCGACGCTGGCATCGACCAGAAGGTCGCGGCGGGCACCTGGCAGACAATCGTCGATGAGCTCACCGATTACATCGGCAAAGGTCAGGCCGGCGAGGGCTTCGTCCGCGCCATTGACGCCGTCGGCCAGCAGTTAGCCCGTCACTTTCCGCCTGGCAGCCACGATCCGCACGCCTTTGCCAATCACCTTATTGTCTTGCCAGCAGAGTAGCTTGCCACCCCGCTGCTGGGAGTGCGCATGGCCTTGCCCCTGTTTCGATGACCGCGCTCCACGCCGCGTTTGGCATCTGCCGGGACGGCAAGCTTCACCGCGCGGGTCGGCAAGCTTGTCGGCAGGCTCGCGAACAGGCCGAGCGCTTCGCCCAAGAGCTTCGCCCAGGATGTGAGTGGGATCTGCTAGGCGAGGACCGCGGCTAATTCGGAAAAATTGCGCACGATCAGGTCAGGCTGATGCGCGGTCTCACCGAAGGGCCGTTGGCGACGATCGATGAAAGCGGTGCGCATGCCGAATGATTTGGCACCGATGCAATCGAAAGCATGGTTGGCAACAAACAGCGTGCTCGAGCGATCCTCGCCGATGATCTCCTCCGCCTTGGCGTAGGTTTTCCAGTGCGGTTTGAAATAGCCGGCCTCTTGCACCGAGATGACATGGTCGAACGCAAAGCCGATGTGGGGACCGGCAGCTTTGAGCATATCGCGATCGCCGTTCGACAGGATCGCCAGCTTGTAGCCGCCGCCGCGCAGCTTTTCTAGAGCGGCAATGACGTCGGGAAACGGTTGCAATAGCTCGATCTGGCTGACCAGCCAGCGCACCTCCTCTGGCGTGTAGGCGATGCCGCAGCGATCCATGACATAGGACACGGCGCGATGACCGATCTGCCGGTACGGCGTGTGGCCACGGTCGCATAACGCATCGATCATCGAGTTCTCGAAGTGCGTGCGTCGCCACCAGGTGACAAAGCTATTTGCCTCGCCGCTCCAACCTTTGCTTTGCAGGAACGGCGTGACGGCTGCGCTGAGGCCCTTCTGCATATCGACAACGGTGCCATACTGATCGAAGACAAGTACCTTGATCTCGCGCTTGAGAATGTCGGCTTTTTGCATGCGCTTTCCCCTTGCCTGGCATCAGGCCTTGGCGTTCGCTCGAGCCGGTCGGCTTGGCGAGCCCGCGCAAGATGCCAAGCCGCGCGGCGGCGGTGGGCAACCTCGCCGAGCCGCTGCATTCGACCCTGACCTGCGCCGTGATATCGGCGATCGCATGGTCCCCGCACCAGCAAGTTGCCGCCACGCAACGACCGATCGCAATCGCCAACACGCGCGCGCGGCGGGGCGATTGTGTGGACCGGATGCGCGCAGCGAAGTTGCCAAGCATTGCCTCATCGAGCTTGCGTCAGCAGCTTGCCCTCGAGCTGCAAGATGCAGCCTTCGATGTTGTGCAGCACTTCATCTGCCCACTGAAGCTCCCGCTCGATTTCGGCCGGGCTGCGCCTCTTGCGCTCGCTTTGAGCGACGGTTGCCACGTCGATCAGTGCCGCGCCCAGCGCACGGATGCCACGAAAAAGCCGTATCAGAAACCAGGTTGGCCGCTTGCGCTTGCCTTGCTCAGCACGCGCGGCCTTTTGTCGCCGCAGCAGCGCGCTGCGCAGGAATTTGATCTCCCGCTTCTTGTGGCGCAGCTCCTTCAAGGCGGCTCTTGCCTCGGCCGCCGATGCCACTGTCACCCCGACCGCCGTGCCGTCGATCTTCACGTAACGCATTGACGCAAGCTGCATTGCCGTCCCTCGATGCTGAGTGCTGCCACGACAGTACACGCCGATCGGGCAAGCGTCAGGCGCTACCCACCCACCACCGCCGTCGGCGCGCGTTCGCAAACACTCTGCACGCGATGCGCGAACAATCTGGCAGCACGTAAAAAAGGCAGCCCCATTGTCGCCATAGGCCGCCGCCAATGCTGCCCGCGTCAGGGAGCGACGCTCTCTTTCAGGCCGCCGAGCATCGAGCGGCCCAATGGAGGGAGACAAAGTACGGGGTGAGAGATTCGGTGCCTGGACGCACACGAGATGCGCCCGGCAGACGGGGACAGATAGCGCCAGTCGAAGCCGAACAGCCGCGGCAACGCCTTTCTGGCGTGCGCATCGGCGACCTCAAGTCACAATCGCAAAAGTAGGAGTTCCAATGCACAAGCGGCTTCTCAGCGTAGCGTTCGGCCTATCGCTCGCCCTCTTCGCCACCGCTGCCAGCTCACGCACCTACGATTTCGATCGCAACACATGGAGCGCCGACGACGGCGATCGCCGAGCGTCATCTGCGTCTCACCGCCATCGCGCTGCCTATGCCTATCGGGCCGAGGGCGGCGAGGAGGCAGAACCTATTCCGCGTCGCAGCGTGACGCGCGAACATACCGGCGCCCGCCACGCCCGCGGCGGGAGCGGCGGCGGCACCTCGCGCAGCTGCCTCACGTCCGCAGCCCGCGCATTGCTCGAGCGCATTGAAGCCAGTTTCGGCAAGATGCAAATCATTTCAACCTGCCGCCCCGGCGCGGTGATTGCCGGCAGCGGGCGACGCTCCAAGCATGCCAGCGGCCAGGCCATCGACTTCAATGCGGGCGCTCGAAAGGCTGCGGTCGTCCGTTGGCTGATCGCTAACCACAAGTCCGGCGGCACCATGACCTACCGCGGCATGAGCCACATCCACGTCGACGTCGGCTACCACTTCGTGTCGCTCAACTCAGGCAGCGGCAGGTAGACCCTCGGCCGGCTTGCCAGCACCACAAGCAAAGAGCGCCGCGCCAGGCGAACCGGCCGGCGCCCTTGCCGCGAAACTCATGGCGAAGCGACGAGCCACAACCCGCGCAGCAGATAACTGAGGGCTACGGTTATCGTAATGCGCCGGCTCCACAAGCGGAAACTGACATCTGTCATGCGCACCAGGACTAGGCCGGCAAGCGATGTGCCGGCAAAGGCAAGCACGATAGCCCCCGCAAAGCCCCACGGCGGGACCTGGGCATCGAACGCGAACTCAAAGGAACCGAAGTAGGCGATGCGATAGAGGTGTCCGGTGACTTGCGTGACCGCCTTGGTGCCGACGATGGTGCGGCGGTCGAGCGGGCTCTTCTGGAAGAAAATGTCGAGGATATGCCCAGCGGCACCGGCCAGCAGCTGCAGGACGATAATGAAGGCGCCACAAAGGTAGGGCGCGCCAGGCCGGGTGATGTCCGGGGTCAGCTGCCGAGGCAGCGCGTAGGCCGCAAACGGGATCAGGCCGAGGCCGATGTAGATCGTGGCCTTGCTGGGCAGGATGGCGATCGTGCGCATGACCAAAAACATCGCCGTCGAGCCCACTAGGAAGCGCCAGACGATGCGCCACTCGACGTGGCGATACCAAAGGATTGCGCGCCAGCCGTTAGCCGCCATTTGGATGACGCCAAACAGGACCATCGCCGGTGCGACATCCATGAAAAGCAACAGCAGCCCAAGCAGGAGCATGCCGCCGGCCATGCCAAAAATGCCGGAAATGAACGACGTGACGACAACCGCGATCGCCACCACAGCCAACAGGTGGGGAGCAAGCATCGGCTAGCGACCGCCTGTCGGAGCGTTGACGTTACCCAGGCTTGAGCCCCGCACTGAGCCTGCGCCCCCCATTGAGTAGTGAGGCGCGGCCGATCTTTGCAACCTCTGGCCCGGCTGCGAGGGTTTCGGTGTGAGGGTTGGGATCATGCTGCTGGCTGGTCCTGCTGAGCGCCGGATGTAGGCGCCCGACAGCCCGGCCCGTTGCGCCCTGCCAGCTGCCCCGTACGTGCCTCATCTTCGCGCGAGGTTAGCCGTCCTGTCCATCCTTGCCGGGCCGGCGCAGCCCCTGGCGGTATCAGTTGCGCGATAGGCATCGGCTGGCGTAGGTCAAGCGCGACCAACAATGGGGAAAATCAACAATGGTTGCCCTCGCCCCTCCGTTCCGGCAGGCAACGCCTGCAGACGCCGGCGCGCTTGCCGATTTTGTCGACTTTGCCAGTGAGGGACTGGCACTGCAGGTTTGGAGCAGGATCGCCGGTCCTGGCGGGGATGCCTGGGCCGTGGGTCGCGAGCGTGCGCGGCGCGAGACGGGCAGCTTCTCCTACCGTAATGCACTGGTGGTGGAGACGGAAAGGGGCATCGCCGCCGGGCTGATCGGCTATCCCTTGCCCGATCAGCCCGCAGCCATTGCGCCAGACACGCCAGCCATGTTCGTGCCTTTGCAGGAACTCGAAAACCTGGCACCGGGCAGCTGGTATGTGAACGTTCTGGCCGCCTACCCCGAGCATCGCGGCAAGGGCCTGGGCACCGCCCTGCTCGCTTTGGCCGACGACATTGCCGCAGAGTTGCATAAGCCAAGCCTCAGCATCATCGTCGCGGACGCCAATGTGGGCGCGCGCAGGCTCTACGAACGCTGCGGCTACCGGGAAACCGCTCGCCGTCGCATGCGCAAAGACGGCTGGATCAATGCTGGTACCGACTGGGTTTTGCTGCTGAAAGGTGCCAAACAGTAGCCGCCCGCAGGCGCCAAGCGTATGGTTTGCCGATGACCGATATCCTCAGCAGCATCGTTCGCTACAAGCGCGACGAGATCGCCGCCGCCCAGGCCGCGCGGCCGTTCCACGATCTTGAGATCGCCGCGCATGCAGCACCGCCCGTGCGCCGCTTTGCCGAGGCACTCGAGACCGCCATGGCCGGCGGGCGTTTTGCCCTGATCGCCGAAATCAAGAAGGCGAGCCCCTCCAAGGGCCTCATCCGATCCCAGTTCGATCCCCCGGCCCTGGCCCAGGCTTACGAAGCGGGGGGCGCCACCTGCCTCTCCGTCCTCACCGACGGTCCGTCCTTCCAGGGTGCCCCGGAGCATCTGCGGCACGTGCGTGCGGCCAGCAATCTGCCTGTGCTACGCAAGGATTTCATGCTTGACCGCTATCAGGTGGCGGAGGCCCGGGCGTTGGGCGCCGACTGCATTTTGATCATCATGGCTGCGGTCGACGACCTGGTCGCCGGCACCCTGTGCGCCTACGCCAAGGCATGGCATATGGACGCCATCGCCGAAGTCCACGATGCACACGAGCTCGACCGTGCGCTCAAGCTCGATTGCCGGCTGATCGGCATCAATAACCGCGACCTGAAGACCTTCAAGACGACGCTCGAGATCACCGAGAAGCTGGCGCGCAGCGTCCCCGACGACCGCATCGTGGTGGCCGAGAGCGGCATTGCCAATCGTGCCGATCTCGACCGACTGGCCAAAGTCGGTGTGCACGCCTTCCTGGTCGGCGAGAGACTGATGCGTGAACCGGACGTGGCCGCTGCCACCCGCACCTTGTTGGGGGCGCCATGACGCCGGCCATCGCAAGTGAGGAGCAAGTTGCGGCCGCTCGGCCATGCGCTGCCTTGTCGACCTGGCCTAGCCCCGCCACGTCGAGGAGCGCAGCCACACTGCGGAAACCATCACCGCGAAGCGGTGCCCCGCAGGCGAAGGGCAAGCGAGGCTGCGGCGGATGACCAGGCTCTCGCATCTCAACGCCAAGGGCGAGGCACACATGGTCGACGTCTCGGCCAAGAGCATCACGCAGCGCACAGCGCGGGCTGAGGGTTTTGTGGCCATGGCTCCCGCCACATTGGCCTTGGTGGAAACCGGCACGGCCAAAAAAGGTGACGTCCTGGCCGCCGCGCGCCTCGCCGGCATCATGGCCGCCAAGAAGACGCACGAGCTTATTCCCTTGTGCCATCCGCTGGCCATCACCGGGGCGGAGGTGGGTGTCCAAATGAGCCGCGAGCCCTGCGGCGTGCGCGTCACGGCCGAGGTCAAGGTTGCAGGCCAGACGGGCGTGGAGATGGAGGCCCTGACTGCGGTCAGCATCGCCTGCCTGACCATCTACGACATGCTGAAGGCCGCCGATAAGACCATGACGGTCTTGGAGATTCGCCTGATCGAGAAGACTGGCGGTCGCTCGGGCAGCTTTCGCGCTGAGCGCAGGAGCAACCGTTGAGCCATGGCGCTATCCGTTGCCGAGGCCCTCAGCCGGATTCTCCATGGTGTCGAAGCGACGCCGGCTGAGCTCGTCGGCGTCGAAGCCGCACACGGACGCATCCTCGCCGAAGCCCTTGTCGCCCGTCTGACGCAGCCACCTTTCGATGCCTCGGCAATGGACGGCTATGCGGTGCGGATCGCCGACCTGACAGATCTTCCCGCGACCCTTGAGGTTGTCGGCGAGGCTGCCGCAGGGCACCCCTTCGGCGGCTCGCTAAGCCCGGGACAGGCGGTGCGCATCTTTACCGGCGCACCCGTCCCGCCCGGTAGCGAGGCCATCGTTATCCAAGAAGACGCCGAGCGCCACGCCGGCAGGGTGACGATCCACAATGGTGACTTTGACCGCAGCCATATTCGCAAACGCGGCATTGATTTTGATGCCGGTAGCCAATTGCTCGCCGCCGGCCGGCGTCTTGGGGCGCGGGAGCTGTCGCTGGCCGCCGCCATGGGATATGGCCAGGTGAGCGTCCGCCGCCGGCCGCGGGTCGCGGTGCTGTCCACCGGAGACGAACTGGTCGCGCCTGGTGAAACGCCCGCGGCGGGCCAGATCGTCTCGTCAAATCATCTGGGCGTAGCGGCGATGGCGGAGGCGGCCGGTGCCGCGGTCGAATTCCTCGGCATCGCCCGCGATCGGCCCGACAGTCTTGCGGCGCATTTGCGCAAGGCGCACGCAGCCGACGTGCTGGTGACTATCGGCGGCGCTTCGGTCGGTGATCACGATCTTGTCGCCCCGGTGCTCGGCGAGCTGGGTATGGCGCTATCGTTCTGGAAGATCGCCATGCGGCCGGGCAAGCCGCTGATGTTCGGCCGGCTGAGCGAGACGCGCATTCTCGGCCTGCCGGGCAATCCCGTGTCATCGCTCGTCTGCTCCCGTCTTTTCCTGGTGCCACTCCTGCGCGCCCTTCTCGGCATGGCCGCCCCAGATGGACAGCCGCTCACCGCCCGCAGCGCCGTTGCACTCGAAGCCAATGGCGCACGTGAACACTATATGCGCGCGACGGCCCAGCGAGGCGAAGACGGCCTGGCGCTGGTCACTCCGGTGCGCTCGCAGGACAGCTCCCTGCTCTCACCCCTGGCGGAGGCCGACTGCTTGCTCATTCGTCCGCCAGGCGCCCCCGCCGTGCCGGCCGGCGGGCTGGTCCCCATCCTACCGCTTGATTTTTGAGGCCTGCCAACTTGCGCTTGCAGAACATCACAGGAACACCTATGCTGTTCTTGGTTTGTACGTTGCATCGGCGAGTCGTCAAAAGGTCGCTCATAGGATCTTGGAAGGCCCATGCTCACGGAAAAGCAAAAAGAGCTGCTCGTCTTTATCAACGCCCGCCTGCAGGAAACGGGCGTTCCCCCCTCCTTTGACGAAATGAAGGACGCGTTGGACCTGCAGTCCAAATCGGGCGTGCATAGGCTGATCATCGCGCTCGAGGAACGCGGCTTCATCCGTCGGCTGCCGCATCGCGCCCGCGCCATCGAAATCATCAAACTGCCCGAGGCGATCACGGATGGCGGTGGCCAACGTCGCGGCGGCTTCAGCCCCAGCATCATCGAGGGCAGCGGCCGCCGGCAGCCGCAACTGGCACCGCCGCCGATGGCTTACGCACAACCGGGCACCACCATTCCGCTGATGGGGCGGATCGCCGCCGGAGTGCCCATCAGCGCCATCCAGGACCATACGCAGGATATTGGCGTGCCGCCCGATTTGGTTGCGGGCGGGGAACATTTCGCTCTCGAAGTGAAGGGCGATTCCATGATCGATGCCGGCATCAACGAGGGTGACATTGTCATCGTCAAGCGTTGCGACACGGCCGACAACGGCGACATCGTCGTGGCCTTGGTGGAAAAGGAGGAGGCAACCCTCAAACGCTTGCGCAAGAAAGGTGCCTCAATTGCCCTCGAGGCCGCCAATCCCAACTATGAAACACGGATCTTCGGCCCTGACCAAGTCGACATCCAGGGCCGGCTCGTGGGGTTGATCCGCCGGTTTTAGCCGCAAGAAGGCAGCCAAAAAGGGCTACCCCCAGCGGGCTGCAAGCGCGGTCCTGCTACGTCGGCTCGCGGCGGCCGATCCGGCCGCCATTGCGCGCCCCGAGCGCGGGCGGGCACCATCGCTGGTGCGGGGCGTATGCCCTGCGGGGCTCGTGCGGCGGCGTTGCCCGCGGGCTTGGGTGGGGTCGCTGAGCGGCGTGGCAGGGCCTAGGCTCCACCGGCTTGGATTTTGGCCCAGGTATCGCGCAAGCTCACCGTCCGGTTGAAAACGGGTCGGCCGGCTTTGACATCCGCATCCCGGCAAAAATAGCCGAGGCGCTCGAACTGCACGGCCCCGGCTGCCTGATCCGCGGCGGCCGCCAACTCAAGCTTGCAATCGCCCAGCACCTCCAGGGAGTTCGGATTGAGTTCCGAGGCAAACGCGGCGGCGCTGGGGTTCGGATTGAGGAACAAAGGGTTGTAGAGGCGCACCTCGGCGGAGACCGCGTCCACCTGTGAGACCCAATGCAGGGTCGCCTGCACCTTGCGGCCGTCGGGAGGCGTGTTGCCGCCGCGGGTTGCAGGATCATAGCTGCAACGCAGCTCGACCACCTGCCCGGCGGCATTCTTCACGACCTCGCGGCAGGTGACAAAGTAGGCATACCGCAGCCGCACTTCTTTGCCCGGGGCCAGCCGATAGAACTTTTTCGGCGCGTTCTCCATGAAGTCATCCTGCTCGACGTAGAGCTCCCGAGCAAACCTGATCTTGCGGCTGCCTGCCGCCGGCGCCTCCGGATTGTTGACCGCGTCGAGTTCCTCGATCTGTCCTTCTGGGTAGTTCTCGATCACCAGCTTCAGCGGCCGCAGCACGGCCATGCGCCGCAGCGCGGTCTTGTTCAGCACCTCACGCACGGAAAAATCGAACATCGACGCATCCACCACGCTGTTGGCCTTGGCAACGCCGATGCGTTTGACGAAATCGCGAATTGCCGCAGGCGGCACCCCGCGGCGGCGCAGGCCGGCCAGCGTGGGCATGCGTGGATCATCCCAGCCGGTTACATGTCCCCCACGCACCAATTCGGTAAGCACGCGCTTCGACAATATCGTGTGGCTCATATTGAGCCGCGCGAACTCGTACTGGCGCGGTCGCGACGGCACCGGCAGATGCTCGAGAAACCAATCATACAGCGGACGATGGTCCTCGAATTCAAGCGTGCAGATCGAATGTGTAATGTGCTCGATAGCATCGGACTGTCCGTGTGCAAAATCGTAGCTCGGATAGATGCACCACTGCGTGCCGGTGCGCGGGTGGGCCGCATGCAGGATGCGATAGAGCGCGGGATCGCGCAGGTTGATGTTGCCGGAGCGCATATCAATCTTGGCGCGCAGCACTCGTTCACCGTTCTGAAACTCGCCGTCCCGCATGCGGCGAAAAAGATCGAGGTTCTCCTCTGGGCCGCGATCCCGATAGGGACTGTCCCTGCCGGGCTCCGTCAGCGTGCCGCGATTCTCCCGCATCTCCTGCTGGCTCTGATCGTCAACATAGGCCTTGCCTGTCCTGATCAGGTGCTCGGCCCAGTCGTAGAGCTGCTGAAAGTAGTCGGAGGCGTGATAGAGATGCCTGCCCCAGTCGAAGCCGAGCCAACGCACGTCGCGCTCAATTGCATCAATGTACTCCTGCTCTTCCTTGGTCGGATTGGTGTCGTCAAAGCGCAGATGGCAGCGACCACCAAATTCCTCGGCGATGCCGAAGTTGAGACAGATCGACTTGGCGTGGCCGATGTGCAGATAGCCGTTGGGTTCGGGCGGGAAGCGGGTCACAACTGCGTTGTGCCGGCCAGCATCGAGGTCGGCCTTGACGATGTCGCGTATGAAATCCTGCCCCGCCTCCCGGGCCGCCGTCTCGACTGCCATTGTTTTGATCTCCGTTGTCGACAGCGCTCTTGAAGGTGCCGCGCGACGCGCCCTAGCAAATCCGTTACGCCGAGCCAAGGCCCGAGCCTAAGGCAATTTGTCGGCCGCCGCCAAGGCTGGCGGCAAGGGCCACCGCTTTCGTTCGTGGCGTAACCTGGGCAACAAGCGGCATGGGCGAGAACCGGGCACCAGCACCGCGGCTACGAGACGGCGCGCCTGATGATGCCCCCAGGCTCGTCCTTTGCCGCTGCGGAGCGCACTTCGCGCGCCCCTGCCGAAAGGCGGCCGAGCCAAGGCGGGTTCGGCCCAGCGCTTCCACCGTTCGCTCTGCTGGCCTTGCGTGCCCGCAACGCTCTCGCCGCGCCAGACGCGCCGAAGAGAAGCGGCGACAACGCTAGCTGGTGCACAGAGCTTCTCGCCAGCCACAGCGGCAGCACGCGACCACCGCGGCAAGAGGTAGACGTTGCCAATGAGACGAGGCCGACGGATGAGGGCCCGACCACGCGTTGTTCCTTGCGACAGGGATCTCGGGGGTAGCGGCACCGGCCGTCGCCTCGACTTTGGCAGGGGCCAAGCAGCTGGCCCAACGCTGGGCGATGACACAATCGTTCAGGGGCTATTCATGGCAGGGCGTTGACAATAAGGCGAAGGCGCCGGCCGCAGAAGTTCCGAGGAGCCAATTGTGCAGCACGCACTCCTTGCATCTTTTATGGGCGCGATGTCGCTGGCCGTGCCGACCATGAACAGCTCAGTGGGCTCCTGCCTGTCCAGCCCAGGATCTCGCGCCACCGGCTCAATGCGTGCACCGGCTCAATGCGTGCACCGGTTCAATGCGTGCAGATGCCAATGATGATCCTCACAGCGACGCCGTCAGTCCCAGCCATAGGCGGCAGCCGCACCACCCCCAAAGCGCGCCCCCTCGTGCAGCCGCTTGGCCACGTCGCCGGCTGTTCCCGTTCTCACCGCACAAATGCGCTTGATTATTGTTTGCTGATCAACCATCTACAGACATTGAGTCTGCGCGGGCCGCACTTATGCACCTCCTGATGCGCCTGATCGCAATCCTCACCGCGCTGAGCTTCGCGGGCAGCAGCACCTTGTCTGCCATGCCCCTGGTCTGGTGCATCGGCAATGATGGCCATCGCGCCGTCGAAACCATGCTGCACAACCATGGCACACAAGCTGCCGAGCCCTCCGCCGACGAAGCAATCGCCGATACCTCCCACAATGATCCCTGTTCCGACTGGCAGCTTCTGAGCGCTGCCGGGGCGCCGCAGGCAAAAGGTCTTGATGCAGAGCCTAAGCTGCTGACGGTGGTGTTGGCCTATCCACCGCTCAAACTGCTCGTCGGCGCGTCATCTCTCTCACCCGGGCAAGGCCACATAGGCCCGAGCCAGCACCGGTCCGCGGTACGTCTGAAAGCGCGCCGTTCTGTTGTCCTGCTGATCTAGAGCACCCAAATCACTGGTAATGCCGGTGCCCAAGGCCCGAAAGGGTAGGTCGCATCGTGCGGGATTCGGGGGACGACAACATGCCAGCAATGTCTGGCCTCAGGCGCAAGATCATCGTGCTAGCATTTGTATCGGCGCTCGGCGCCTGCAACCCGTATCCCGAGACGCTATCACCAACGCGGTCGGTGGTGCCTGAGGGCTTGACCTCGGATCGCCAACTACCAGTGCGGCCCTGGGTACCTGAATTTCATCCGGTGCCCGGAGCGATCGGCCAACCAAGTTACGCTCACTCGCTCACCCTTGGGCAGGCCGTCGCACGCGTCATCGCTTTTAACCCAGCCATTAAGGCAGCCTACCTCGAAATCGAGGCCAAGCACGGTGAGGAGGCACAAGCCTCGGTCAAACCGAACCCCGAAGTGTTGCTCGAGATCGAGAATTTCGCCGGCACCAAAGACAAGCGCGGATTTGAATTTGCCGAGGAAACCCTCTCCCTTACGCAGACCTTCGAGCTTGGAGAGAAACGTCTGCGACGTCTCAGGGCTGCGCACCTCGATGCCTCCCTTGCGGGCTGGGATTTCGAGGCCGTACGCCTCCAGACCGCGTTGCAGGCTGCTCAGGCCTATATGGACACGCTAGGCGCGCAAGAGCGCCTCAAGGTGCTTCGGGACTTTGTCACGATCGCTGAACAGACGCGCAGCAGCGTGGATATCAGGGTCAAGGAAGGACGCACGAGCCCAATCGACGCGGACCGAAGCATGGTTGCCGTCGCCAGGGCGCGCGCACTCGTCAAAGGCGAGGAAGCCAGGCTCGATGCCGCCAAGGGCAGGCTAGCCGCGCTGTGGGGTTCGGACCGGCCCGACTTTGGGCACGCCACCGGACGCCTCGGGCGCAAGGACACAGTGCCCTCTTTTGCGGCTGTCAAAGCCTTTCTTGAAGAAAACCCCGCGCTGGCGCGGTGGTCAGACGGCATATCCCACCGCGTTGCGCTACTTGAAGTTGAGCGCGGCAAGGCGATCCGGGACGTCAAGCTTGGCGCAGGTGTTCGTCACCACAACAACGATGATTCAACCGCGCTCGTCGCGGCTGTATCCGTGCCGCTGCAGGTTTTCGACCGCAACACCGGTGCGATCGCAGCCGCACAAAGGCGGGTCGCCAAAGCCGAACAAGAAGCCGAGGCTGCGCGGACTCAGCTGATCGGCTCATTGGTCGAAGCGCTTGGTGCGCTCCGGGTCGCAGCCACCCTTGTCGAGGCGCTCGAGAAGGAAGTGCTGCCGGCCGCCCAAACAGCGTTTGACCGTGTGCAGATCGGATACAACGAAGGCCGCTTCGACATCCTCAATCTGCTGGAGGCGCAACGCTCCGTATTCGAGGCGCGTCTCGAACTTGTCACTGCACAGGCTGAGTATGAGAAGGCACGCGTTTTGGTCGAGTCGCTGATCGGGCGCCACCTCAAGGGATTATAGGCAGGCATGTCGTCCCCGGGCCAGTTTACGTACGAGAACCCGCCATGATTCGCTCGCGATACGTAGTCATCGGCTTGGTCGCTGCGGCACTGGCCGGCTTCGTCGGCTATCGCGAACTGCGCTCTGGGTCCACGATCGCCAAAAGGGATGCGCATGGTCATGCCCATGCTCCTGCAGAGAAAGGCAAAGCGAAAGGCAAGGACGACCATGATCACGCCGGGCACGATCACGGCACCGTTGAGCAAGGCGAAGGTTTCATCAGGTTCACCCCCGAGCAGATGCAGGCCGCCGGCGTTGAAATCGCGCCCGTAGCCTCGGGCACGCTCGTCAAGGAGATCGCCGTCCCAGGTCGCATCGCGATCAATGCGGACCGGCAGGCCAAGATCGTTCCGCGTCTTGCAGGGACCGTTTCAAAGATCAACAAGCGCATGGGCGAGCCCGTGAAGGAAAATGAAATCCTCGCGGTGCTGGAAAGCCGAGATATGGCGGACGCCAAGGCGGAGTTTCTCGCGGCATGGCGCGCTGAGGAGCTCGCGCGCTCCATGTTCGTGCGCGAGGAACGCCTGTGGAAGCAAAAAGTCACGGCCGAGCAGGAGTACCTCAACGCCCGGAATGCGCACCAGGGCGCCAAGATCAAACTAGATTTCGCGCACCAGCGGCTCCACACCATCGGCCTTGGCGAAGACGAAATCGACGCGCTGCCCCGCGTCGCCGACGAAGACAAATACAGGTTCTATGAGGTTCGCTCACCTATTGCGGGCCGCGTTACCAGCCGCAATCTCGTGCTAGGCCAGGCGGTCGGAACTGACAAGGAAGTCTTTACCGTCGCCGACCTCTCGAGTGTGTGGCTGGAGATAGCCATCGCGCCCAATGATCTCGGCTTTGCGAAAGAAGGCCAAGAGGTCCGCGTCCAGAGCGGCCCCCACCGCGCGATCGGGAAGATCGTGGCCCTGAGCCCAGTGATCGATCCCGACACGCGCTCCGCCAAGGCAATTGCCGAGATCGACAACACCTCGGGCACCTGGAAGCTCGGCGATTTCGCCGCGGTGCAGCTCCTCGGCGGCAGCCAGGAGGCAAACCTCATCGTGCCGCGGGATGCCTTGCTGACCATTAGGGGGTCGAAGGCCGTCTTTGTGAGCGAGGGTAAGGGATTCAAAATGCGGCCGGTCACGACCGGGCGGGAAGATTCGACGAGCATCGAAATCCTGAGCGGGCTCGAGTTCGGCGAAACCATCGCAACCAAGAACACCTTCATCCTCAAGGCGGAGCTCGGTAAGGCCGAAGCCGAGCATCAGCACTGAGCGGAAAAACGAACCCGTGATCGAGCGTATTCTCCAGTTCTCCATAGCGCAGCGGCTGTTCGTCGTGCTGGTGGTGGCTGCGCTCGCCGCCTTTGGTGTCCGCTCGCTTCAGCTCCTTCCGATCGATGCTGTGCCCGATATCACCAATAATCAGGTGCAGATCAACACGCGCGCCGCGGCGCTCTCGCCGTTCGAGGTGGAAAAGAGCGTCACGCTTCCCATCGAGACCGCGCTCGCCGGGGTCCCGGGCCTTGAATACACGCGTTCGATTTCGCGCAACGCGTTCTCGCAGGTGACGGTCGTCTTCGGCGACAAGGTCGACATCTATTTCGCGCGGACACAGGTCGCACAGCGGCTTGCGCAAGCGCGGGATGCCCTGCCGCAAAGTGTCGAGCCAAAGATGGGGCCTGTTTCGACGGGTCTTGGCGAGATCTACATGTGGACGGTCGAATACGCCCACCCACGCGGTGAGGGCGCTGAAGCCAAGGACGGCCAGCCCGGCTGGCAGAGCGACGGCGCCTACCTCACGCCTGAAGGGCTTCGGCTGCGCAAGGACTATGAACTGGCCATGTATCTGCGCACGGTGCAGGACTGGATCATCCGTCCGCAGCTGAAGACCGTCGCGGGGGTTGCCGAGGTCGATGCGATCGGCGGTTACGAGCAGCAATTCCAGGTCCGACCCGATCCGCACAAGCTGCTCTCTCTCGGGCTCTCGTTCGGCGATGTCATTAAAGCAGTCGAGCGCAACAATGCCGGAATCGGCGCGGGCTACATCGAGCGGCGCGGTGAATCCTACGTCGTGCGGGCTAGCGGGCGCGTTGAGAACGCGGAAGACCTCGGCAACATCGTTCTCGCCAGCAAGAGCGGCGTCCCCGTCTATCTCAAGGACGTTGCCGAGATCGGCATTGGCCGCGAGCTGCGGACGGGGTCGGCCAGCCAGAACGGCAATGAGGTCGTGGTCGGCACCGCCATGATGCTCAAAGGCGGCAACAGCAGGATCGTCGCTGTTGCGGTTGATAAGAGGCTGATCAGTATCCAGAAAGCCCTGCCGCCGGATATCGCTGTCGAACCCGTGCTCAACCGCACCAAACTTGTCGATGCGACCATCACCACGGTCGCCACGAATCTGGCCGAAGGCGCTCTACTTGTGATTGCGGTGCTGTTCCTGCTCCTGGGCAATTTCCGGGCGGCAATGATCGCAGCGCTCGTCATCCCGATCACGATGCTGCTGACGGCCACCGGGATGCTGAAAACCGGTATCTCGGCGAACCTCATGAGCCTTGGCGCGTTGGACTTCGGGCTCATTGTCGACGGGGCGGTGATAATCACCGAGAACGCCCTGCGTCGCCTTGCCGATCGACAGCACCAGCTTGGAAGGCTGCTTACCCAGCCCGAGCGCCTGCACGAAACGTTGCTTGCGAGCAAGGAGATGATCCAGCCCACGGTATTTGGACAAATCATCATCATCACGGTCTACGTGCCACTCCTCACCTTCACAGGAATCGAGGGCAAAATGTTTGAGCCGATGGCTCTCACGGTCATCATCGCGCTCGTTAGCGCTTTCATCCTCTCCCTGACCCTCGTGCCAGCCATGATCGCCCTGTTGGTCACGGGCAGAGTGCAGGAGCAGGAAAATTTCGCGGTCCGCGGCGCCAAGCGGTTGTATGAGCCGGTACTGCGCGGTGCCTTGCGGGATCCGGGATTTGTGATCTGGTCGTCCCTGGCATTCTTCCTGTTTTCGCTCTTCCTTTTCACGCGGCTCGGCCAGGAATTTATCCCGACGCTCGACGAAAAGGATGTCTCGATGCACGCTATGCGCATCCCGAGCACCGCCCTTTCCCAGTCTACCGCCATGCAACTGCAGGTCGAAAATACCGTACGCGCCCTGCCCGAAGTGGCGTTCGTCTTTTCCAAGACCGGTACGGCGGATGTCGCCACCGATCCGATGCCGCCGCATGTCTCCGATACGTTCATCATCCTAAAGCCGAAGGAGGAATGGCCCGATCCCACGCTGACAAAGGACGATTTAGTGCAGAAGATCGCGGCTGCCGTCGGCAAGTTGCCTGGCAACAACTATGAATATACGCAGCCGATTCAGATGCGCTTCAACGAGCTCATCGCCGGAGTGCGAAGCGATGTGGCCGTCAAGGTCTATGGCGACGATCTCGATCAGATCACGGCTACGGCCAATCGCATCGCCGCTGTTTTGCGCACCGTGCAAGGCGGCGCCGATATCAAGGTAGAGCAGACGACGGGCCTTCCGCTCCTCGACGTCAAGCTCGACAAGACCGCGATTGCACGGCATGGGCTCAACGTCTCCGACGTTCTCGACATTATTTCTATTGCCGTAGGCGGGCGCGAATCCGGCGTGGTGTTCCAGGGTGATCGGAGCTTCCATATTGTGGTCCGCCTCCCCGATGCCTTGCGCGAGGACATTTCGGTCCTAGAGAACCTGCCAATCCCGCTACCACGCGACGGCAGCGGCGAGGAGGCGGCGGCGAGCCGTCCCGCCTTCATTCCGCTCAAGGCGGTGGCGCGCTTCGAAAGCGAAGAAGGCCCCAACCAGATCAGCCGCGAGAACGGCAAGCGGCGCGTGGTGGTGCAGGCCAATGTGCGCGGCCGTGACATCGGCTCTTTTGTTGCCGAGGCGCAGCAGAAAATTGATGCGGAGGTGCAGATCCCGCCAGGAAGCTGGCTGGCATGGGGTGGACAGTTCGAGAATCTCATTGCCGCCCGCAACCGACTTCTTATCGTCGTTCCGGCCTGCTTCTTCGTCATCTTCCTGATGCTGTTCACAGCGCTCGGCAGCGCCCGCGAAGCATTGCTGGTGTTCAGTGGCGTTCCGCTGGCAGTCTCCGGTGGCATCCTGGCGCTTTACTTCAGGGAGATGCCGTTTTCGATCTCGGCTGCTGTTGGCTTCATCGCGCTGTCTGGTGTCGCCGTGCTCAACGGCCTCGTCATGGTCACCTACATCAACCAGCTCAGACTGAAGGGCGTGGACGGCGAACAGGCGATCATCGAGGGCGCGCTCACCCGGCTGCGCCCGGTGCTGATGACCGCACTTGTAGCCGCGCTTGGGTTTGTGCCGATGGCGATTGCCACCGGAACCGGCGCAGAGGTCCAGAAGCCGTTGGCCACGGTTGTGATCGGCGGCCTCATCAGTGCGACGCTCCTTACCCTCGTCGTTCTGCCGGCGCTCTACAAACGCTTTGCCCTCAACGAAATCACACTGCGGGAAGTTGCTGCCAACCAGGAGAAGGAGATCCCAGCATGATGCTCATGCGGTTTGCGTACGCCTGCGCCTTGGCTGTCGCGGTGGCCTATGCCGGCCCCAGCACCGCCCAGAAGAAAGACCATAGCCACGCCAAGGAGTCGCATTTCAACGTCACGCGTCCCGCCGACGTCAAAGCTGCTTGGAGGCTGATTACAAGCAAGGTCAGCGAGGCAGAAAAGAATCTTGCCGCCATGGAGCTCGAACCGGTTCATGAAGCTGGCGAGCATCTGGAGGCAGCCGTTGACGTGCTCAAAGAACATTCCACAATGGTATCGGCAGACAAAAAGACAAGACTGAGTTCTGCCATCGAGCAGCTCGACAAGGCGGTCGACGAGCTGCATCACGCCGCTGAAGAAAAAGACGCGGGCAGGGCCGGTTTGGGCCTAAGAAAAATAAAGGACCTCCTGCCCCTCATCCAAGCGCAGTACCCGTCGGGAACTTTGCCCTGATGGCAACAAGCCACCGGGCCGATCGTCGCCGATCGACCCGGTGCGAAGCCATCCCCTGGGCCAATCGGGGCAACGAAGGAGGGATAGCTTTCGGAAAGGACGAGGGTCCCGACAGAAAGCCGCTGCAGGCAAAAAATCGATCACCTGCGAAATAACAATATCTTGTTTTTGCTGGTATTTTTCCCCCCAGCCGCATCTGAGCGACAGCGTTTGCCGAGCTAAGGGAGTGTCGGTGGCGAGCGAAGGATCAGCCGAACGCGATCATCGTGCCGGCCGCGCGCGAGGCCCGGCGATGCCGCGAGATGGTCACGCTCGGGTGAAACGATAGGTCATCCGCTCGGCAGGTCGGTGCCGGTGCGGCCAGGCGGCCGGCTCATTTGCCGGGCGTGTGCGTGTGCGTATCGGGGGCCGGCCGAGGCCAGCCCTCGCTTGGAGAGCCTTATGGACGTGCAATACGAACTCGGCCGCGTGGCGCAGGTCAATATGGACATCAAAGCGGCGAATGAACGTATTGCCGAGCTCGCCTCGAAGGCAAACACGCTGGAACGCGCTGGGCAGGATGTGACGGAGATCAATCAAACGCTGGCACGCTGCAATGCGGTGGTCGCGCATATGGCCCAGGAAAGAGACAAGCTCACATTGTTGATTGCAAAAGCGCTGCTACCGTAAATCGCTTGCCAAGCCGGCCGCCTTTCAACATCGGCCGCCTGCTCCATGGTTGAGCCAGCGCCAACGACGAGACCCTCGTTGAGCCGCAAGGTTCGGGCCGGATCGAGGCTGCCCAACCCATCGAGCGCGCGGAGGCCTGTGGCACGAACCAGGCTTGGTTGCCGTTTGGCCATGACGGGATTGGTGGGTTCTCTTCGGTCCGCCCTTTGCCCGGCTGTCAAGCCACGCTCCAG
Source organism: uncultured Alphaproteobacteria bacterium (assembly GCA_963820375.1). Lineage (GTDB taxonomy): Bacteria > Pseudomonadota > Alphaproteobacteria > Rhizobiales > Hyphomicrobiaceae > AWTP1-13. The sequence goes on from CAWFZX010000009.1 coordinate 77,339, forward strand.
CTAAGTCGCCGTCGCGGGCTCGACGTCACAGTGACGGACGGGCAGGCCAGCTCGAGCGAGGCCATCACAGATCCGATCCATTGTCGGTGCCGAATAGAGCAATGCAACACGCACCTTCTCACATGTGATGCTCGGATAGTCTTCGATGAGACGGTGCACTCCGCGCCTGGCATCCTCCATCCGACCGGCGCAGACATAGGCTGGTATCAGCTGCCGATAGATCCAGCGTGCGTCAGGATTGGCAGCCAGGGCCTTCTCCTGCCAGGTGACGGAATCGTCATGGCGACCTTCCAAGAAACGCGCGGCCCCGATACCAGCGAAGCAATTGAAGTTGGTTGGATCGAGCGGGCTCAGCCGGACGGCCTTCTCGAAGCATTCGATGCTTTCCTTTGGCCGATCGAGATATCCGTTCAGCCATCCAAGCCTGTTCCAACCCCAAGCACAGTTCGGGTCGAGCTCAACGGCACGCTGCAACAGTTCGTAGGCCTTGTCGAACTCCCTTACGAGCGTATTGGCCGCGCCAAGCATCGACAGGGCGAAGGAGTCATTGCCTGCAAGCGTTACCGCTTTGTTGGCGAGCTGGAGCGCCAACCGACCTTCTGGCTCAGGTTCGTCGGTCCAACCATATACGCAGCGCTGCGCATGACACCATGCTGCCATGGCAAGGGCGGCCGCGTAGTCGGGCTCTAGCTGTAAGGCCTTCTCGAGAAGCCCCAGACCTATGGCGTTCGCTTTGCGCGCCAGACTTGTAACGTGGGGAAGTGCCTGCATGTAGTAATCATAAGCGTCAAGGTTGTCAGGACGCTTCCGCTGTGACCGGCGCGTTTCGGCGGCCCTGATCGGCGGCTGTATCGCCCCTATGACCCTGCTAGTGATCTGATCTTGCAGATTGAAGACATCGACCAAATCGCCATCGAAGCGGTCGACCCAGATGTGATGACCTGTGCTCGCATCGACGAGCTTGCCCGTTATGCGTACCCGGTTGCCGGCCTTTCGCACGCTCCCTTCCAGCACGTAGCGCACCCCCAGCTCGCGCCCGACTTGGCGGACGTCGACGGATCTGCCCTTGTAGGCAAACGTCGAGTTGCGGGCGATGACGAAGAACTGCGTAACGCGGGACAATCCGGTAATGATGTCCTCGACAATGCCGTCAGCGAAATATTCTTGCTCGGCGTCCAGCGACATGTTGTCGAAAGGCAGGACGGCGATCGATGGCCCGTCGAGATTTGTCTGGGGGCCGAGGTCGTGACGGCCGTCCGGGACTGACGGCTGCGCCTTGGCTTGGATCGATCGGCTGACGGGCTCGAGTTGGAACCTCAGCCCGCGACCCCGCACGGTTTTGATGACGCGCTGAGCAGTGCCGTCATCGCCGAGCGCTTTGCGCGCCGCATTGATACGTGTGGCTATCGCCGCATCCGACACGATCCGGCCGTGCCAGACCTTGGCGATGATCTCGTCATAGCCAATGAGGCGGCCCGGGTTGGTGCATAGGAAGGCAATCAGTTCGAATACCTGCGGTTCGGTCTCGATCACCCTGCCCCCCGATCTGAGCAAAGCCGCGTCGAGATCCACGACGAACCTGTCGAACTCCAACACCCTGTTTCGGCCATCCTGCATGTTGAGCTCACGAGCCGCGCTCATGCAAAAACGAAGCGTATCTGAAAGCTCCCGTAAGGCAATCCTCAAGCACACACCACCTAAATGCGCTTTTTTCTATCGCAACCCGGCAAACTGGCAACGAACCCTGGCTCAGCGACGGTGGAAACCATGACGATGTTCGACGCGAAGGCCTTCAAGCAGACGACGCACGCGCAATGGAATGCCGTCGCCGATCGATGGAACGCATGGGGCCCGCTACTCGAGCGATGGCTCGGACCGGTAACAGAGACCCTCCTTACTATGGCAAAGGTTGGGCCAGGCTCACGCGTGCTGCATGTTGCCAGCGGCTCGGGCCAGGAGGCGATACAGAGCGCTCGCCGCGTTGGGCCGAACGGTTACGTGCTGGCGACCGATCTGTCGGAGGCCCTTAGCGCTCTGGCTCGATCGAATTTCGCTACCGCCGGCCTGGCGAATACCGAAGCGCGCGTCATGGATGGCGAGGATTTCGAACTGAACACCGCGCCATTCGACGCGGTCGTGTCGCGAGTTGGTCTGATCTATTTTCCCGATCAGTTGCGGGCTATTAAACGGCAGGCTGCGGCACTGCGTGTGGGTGGCTATGTTGGAGCGATCGTCTACGCCACGCCTGAAGAATGTCGCTTCTTCTCGGACCCGGTCGGCGTCATCCGGCGCCACGCGGCTCTGCCTCCGCCGGCCCCCGGGCAGCCCGGACCATTCAGCCTCGGCACGCCAGGTCGGATCGAGGAGCTGTTTGCGGCAGCCGGCCTGACTGACATTCAGGTGCGCAAAGTCGACGCCCCCGTCATCCTAAGGAGTGCCGCCGAATGCCTGCGTTTCGAGCAAGAATCGTTCGGCGCCCTGCATCAAATGCTGGGCAAGCTCGATGACGCTGCAAAGTCTGCGGCCTGGAAAGAGGTTGGCGAAAAGCTGGCGGCATTCGAGAGCAATGGCAAATTCATGGGCCCGTGCGTCATGATTGCTGCCGTGGGCCAACGGCATTAGCTCGGCGTCGGCGCAATGAAACTTCGCATGCACAGACCTCCACGAGGGAACATTGCAGTGACAGCGTTGCCTTCCGCCGAGCGGCAACTCGGTCAAGCCATCCATGCAGCCAAGCCGTGGATCTTGCCCGCCGCGATCGTTGGCGCAGGCTTGGTCGGCCTGACCGTTGTATCACATGGGCGCGGAGCTGCAGCTCTGCTCGGGCAAATCCGCAGCTCAGCCATGGTCGAGGCGATTGCGCCGGCGAGCAGCGAAAGTGCGCCAGGGGCAATGGCGCCGAGCATTGCCCCGCCGGCGGCCGTGCTCTCGGACGTTAGGTGCCGATTTGGCTTCCTCGAATTCGAGGACGCTGCCGACGCATCGGCTCGGTGATGCCGATAAGCCTCAACACTGTCAGCCGTTCGGAGACCAGTCATGAAAGCAACACGCTTATTACTCGTCGCCGCGTTCGCGCTCAGCGACACCACGGCATTGACCGCGCAGCCGCAACAGCAAGGTCCCATCGGACTCAAGCTCACGCCCGTTCTTGAGACGACGACGACATTTAGCGGGCAACCCATCCGGTTCCCGCAAGGCGAGAACCAGCTGGTCGCCGTGATCGCCGAGGTGGCGCCTGGTGGCCAGGTTGGGCGCCACATGCATCCCGTGCCCATTTTCGTCTACATGCTCGAGGGTACGCTCACCATCGAGATGGAGGGCCATGGGACGCACGCTTTCCAGGCTGGTCAGGGCTTCGCCGAGGTGACCCACACCTGGCACAACGGCCGCAATCTGGGTGACAAGCCCGCGCGATTCCTGATCGTCTTTGCCGGCCAGAAAGGTACTCCCAACCTCATTCGCCCCTGAGACGCAACAACGCGCCAAAAAAAGAAAATCACACGCTGTTGCCATCCACGCGGATGGGCTTGAAGCGATGACGGCCCGGGCTTGCTCTCTTTGCCCGGGCCGCCACCGTTCCGCGTCATCTACGCATCACTTTGGGGGCGCTACTCACAATGCCGGGGTTCAACGCACGAGGCCTTGCCAATGTTTCGCCATCGGATGGGAGGGCGTCCTACCCCTCGGGCCTGCCATCGCCTGCTGGCCAAGCAGAATGCCATGGCGGCGGCTCAACGATCAGTCGGCCTTGACGGCCATCAAATCTGTGCGCGAACTCCCGGGCTCCCCGTGTTGCCGCCGGCCGACTCAGCTCACGATGCTGTCATGTTCTGGACCTTGGACGCGCTCAATCTCTTCGAGCACGCTGCCGCGCGGCGCTATGTCGAGGCGTGGGATGCGAGAAACGACGCCGTACCGCTGCAGCGCCGCGACCGGCCTTCGCTGAAGGCACGCACCGAGCGCGAAGCCAGGCGCATGCACCTATGGGCGGCGCGCAAAGATGCCCTTTGCGATACTCTGCTGGCGCAGAATCGGCACCGCTAGCAAGGCCAGCAACGCATCGCGCTCGGCCGTCCCGATCATTGCCGCGGCTGGCGGCAACGGGCGCTCAACGGCTCACTGACCCACTTCACTCCGCCTTGATGCCGGCCGCCGTGATGATGGGCCATCACCTGTCAATCTCAGCTTTGTGGTAGCGACCCAGCGCCTCCGGCAGCACATCATACTTTAAGGCATAAACCGCGCCGTTGACGACGTGCGTCACCCAGCTGTCCAGAACGAGCGAGTAGCCGTGGGGCTGCGCGAGCGACCCGGGCGACCCCAAGGCTGCCTGAGGCTCCCGCGCCGTTCTCAACCACCACCGGTTGACCGAGCGCTTCCTGCATCTGCTCTGCCAGGATACGCGCCAGTGTGTCGCTCGGCCCCCCCGCGGGAAATGGCACGACGAGTGTGACTGGACGCGTCGGAAAAACCTGCGTTCCGGCAGCGCCGCTGGCGCCGAGGAGGCCTAAGGCCGTGAGCACTATCATGGAGATCCGCCGCATGTGGTTCTCCCTTGCGCTGTGGGTCTCCAAACCTTTTCAGCCTGCGAGCCCTTGCGCCGCCTTCGCTGTGCAATGGCGCCACCGGTGCGGCAGCAAGGCCGGACGTATCAGGCTACCAGCGGGCGAGTGCATGCAAGAAAAGCGTGCAGCGGCACAAGGTAGAGGTGCCCCCCATCACGATCAGGGCGAAACAGGCGTGGCAAATTGAACGGTCAAATTGTGGTCTGGTCGAATGGTCTCAGTCTATCTGAACTGCAACGCTTAGACCTCCTGTCGCTGGAGCTGCCATGCCTGGACCCCCGCTGCAAACCACGTCTCGCGTTACACGGGACCCGGCTGATGCGATAGTCTTCTGTCTGCATTGCGGGCAGTCACCAACAAAATCCGGAGGACGCCATGAGAACCATCAGCATCGCGCCGCTGGCGCTGAGCGCGCTGGGCCTGCTGGGCACAGTTGCCCCAGCCGCTGCCTTCGATGCAAAGGAGATCGGCAGTTTCCACATCGGCGGCCAGGCGCTGACGCTGAAGGGGCTGCCGATCAAGGAACTCGTCTATACGGCAGGAGGCCCACCGACCAAGATGGACCCCAACGGCGATTTCCACAGCGGGCAGATGTACGTCCAGTACATCAAATTGACCAACCCCAAGGCGCGCTACCCGCTGCTGCTGTGGCATGGCGGCGGGCTCACCGGCGTGACCTGGGAAACCAAGCCAGACGGCCAACCCGGATGGCAAATGTATTTCCTCAACGCCGGCCATGACGTCTATGTGTCGGACGCCGTGGAGCGCGGGCGCGCCTCCTGGTCGCGCTACCCGGAGGTCTACAGCGGCGAGCCGGTATTCCGCACCAAGAAGGAGGCGTGGGAGGCGTTCCGCATCGGGCCCGATAGTTCCTATGCCACCGACCCCGTGGAGAGGAAAGTCCATCCCGGACAGAGATTTCCCATAGCCGCCTTCGACGTCTTCGCCATGCAGAGCGTCCCGCGCTGGGTCACCAACGACGCCAAGACGCAGGCAGCCTACAACGCGCTGGTCGCCAAGGTCTGCCCGTGCGTGATTGTGGTGCACAGCCAGGGCGGCAACTTCGGCTTCAACGCCGCGTTGGCCGCGCCGGACAAGGTGAAGGCCCTGATCGCCGTCGAGCCCTCAGGCGCGCCGCCGGAGACGGCCAACCTGGCGGCGGTCAAGGACGTGCCGCAGCTCATCGTCTGGGGCGACTTCATCGCCCAGAGCGAGCTGTGGACCAAGCTTAGTCGGGCGTCGACGGCCTATCACAAGGCGCTGGCGGCCATGGGCGGCAAGGTCGACTGGATCTCGCTGCCCGACAAAGGCATCAAGGGTAACGGCCACATGCTGATGATGGACACAAATTCCGACCATGTGGCCGAGCTCATCCAGAAATGGATGACCGACCGCGGCCTTATGCAGTGATCGGTCAATGGCGGACTAAGAAGAGCGCAGCGCATCCTGAGATTTA
>CAWFZX010000010.1:0-53695 GCA_963820375.1 uncultured Alphaproteobacteria bacterium
GACCCCCTGATTACAAATCAGGTGCACTACCGCTGTGCTAAGCCGGCTTGCGTGCAAAGCCTCATGCCGCGCTGGGCGTGGCAAACTGCTGCAGACGACGTTGGTAGTCGCGTGCAGCCGAGAGCGCAAGTGGCCCCCGTTCCATTGCGTCGGTTGGGAAGATGTAGATCGGAGGCTGCCCCGCCCTGGTGGCAAAGGCCGCCCGACCAGGGCGGCCTCCCTCTCCGACGTGGCACCGTCGCTCGAGCAGGTCCAACACGGCGCATGCCGCTCGGGCAGGGCCAGCAGGCAGCCGATCCGCCTTTTTTTGGCTTTTCAAATGACAAAAAAGCAGCGGCGCGGGCAGGCGAGTTTGTATTCGCCTCGGTCTTGCTCACAAGAGGCCCAATGGCGGTTAGGGCCAATGGCAGCAAAGGCCTGGCAAGGCTCCAGGTGCCCGCAAAAAGCCCCCCGAGCCTGCAAGTTGAAACTCAAACTGAGCCGCGGCGTTATCTCCTTGTCCTATCGGCCACACGACATGCACCAACCAGATCAGACACCCATCTTGCATATGGATCAAGGCGTTATGAGTTCTCGTGGCCGCCGTACGCGGCAGAACACGCCAATTAACCTAGAAGAGGCCTCCGACGAAGCCTTACTCAGCCTGCGGCTGAGCGACCTGCCGCTGCGTCTCGACGGTACGCTCATGTCGCGCCGCATCGCCCGGCTGCACCGGGAACTTACCGCCCGCAATATCATAGCATTGCCGCACGTCTGGTTGTCCGAGGAGTTCTTTACTCCCGACAAGACGCTGGGTTTTGCCGTCCCCTTCTATCTTGCCCATCGCCGGCTGATGCACCTGGAACGCTCCCAAATGCTGGAATGCGAGGGTGCCAGCGAGGCGGAGTGCCGTCGCATCCTGCGGCACGAGGCAGGGCACACGTTGGACGAAGCGTATGGCTTGCATGCGCGCCCACGCTATCGCCAATTGTTCGGAAATCCTGGCAAACCATATCCCTCCAGCTACAGCCCCCGCGTGGATAGCCGGGCCCATGTCGTCAATCTCTCCGGCTGGTATGCGCAGAGCCACCCCGTCGAAGATTTCGCCGAAACATTCGCGGTCTGGCTCAACCCCTATGTCGACTGGCGCACAAACTACAAGACTTGGCCTGCCTTGGCGAAGCTAGAATACGTCGACGAGATCATGCGCGAGATCGCCGATTGTGTGCCACCGATCTCGAGTCGCGCCGAGGTTGAGCCGCTAGCCAGCTTGGGACACACGCTCAAAGAGCACTACGCTGCTAAGCGTGCGCACTTCGCCTGGACCTGGCCGGCCAATTACGACCAAGACATGCGGCGGATCTTCTCCGATGACCCGAAGGACGCTGGTGCGCCACTGGCAACGCGCTACTTGCGGCGCGTCCGCGACCTGTTGCGTACACGCATTGCCGAAGGCACGGGCATCCATGCCTACGTCATCGATCAACTGCTCCGACAGATGATAGCACGCGCGCAAAGCCTCGGTCTGCGGGTTATCGATCCACCAGATGTCACCATGGAAAAGTTGCTCGTTATGCTGACGCTGCAGACCGCAGGTGTCCTACGCGAGGGCCTACCGAAGGTTTCCCTATGACAACGGTGGCCGCAAGAGCGCTACGCGTTTTGTTACTCGCCGACGAGGGACTTGTTCCCGATCGGCCGCGCAAGGAGCTTAACGGGCGCGACGCCGAGCTGCGAAAAACGGAATACGACGTCGTGGGTGGGCTGGAAAATCTCGGCCATGAGGTCGCTTTTGTTGGTGTGGGCGGAGAGCTTTCAGTTATTCGGCAGGCCATCGAAGAGAAGAAGCCGCATATCACCTTCAACCTCGTCGAACAGTTCGACAACCTGCCGTACTTCGATCAGCACGTGGTAAGCTATTTGGAACTGAAAAGGCAGAAGTATACCGGCTGTAATCCGCGTGGACTGACCTTGGCGCGCGACAAGGCACTGACCAAGAAGATCCTGGCCTACCATCGCATCGCCGTCCCACGCTTTGCAGTGTTCGCCCCGCGCAAAAAGATCGCGGTGCCCCCGCGTTTAACCTTTCCGATGTTCGTGAAGTCGCTGAACGAAGAAGGATCGGAGGGAATTTCCCAAGCCTCTCTGGTGCGGGATGCAGAAAAGCTCATCGAGCGGGTAGGCTTCATCCACGAAAAAACAAACTCCCCGGCGTTGGTGGAGGAATTCATTGAAGGACGTGAGATCTACGTTGGTGTTTTCGGCAACGAGCTTCTGACGTCACTCCCCCCTTGGGAACTGACGATGAGTAAGAGGGATGCTCCTGTCATTGCGACCGACAAGGCCAAGTGGGACCCGCAGTACCAGAAGAAGGTCGGCTTGAAGACGGGGCCCGCGAAACTAGACGACAAAATGATCAGACGGATCGAGCGCACCTCCAAACGCATCTATCGGTTACTGAACCTGAGCGGCTATGCGCGTCTCGACTATCGCCTCAGCGAAGGCGGCCGCCTTTATCTGCTGGAGGCCAATCCCAACCCACAGATTGCCCGCAACGAGGACTTCGCCGACGCGGCGGAGCATGCGGGCATGAAGTACGAAGAACTGCTCCAGAAACTCGTCACTTTGGGGCTTAGCTATCAACCGCGCGCGTGAGCCGGCCGCACCGCCGTCGCTGGGCGAAAGCGCATGCCACAACGAGGTAGGCATTGGGGCGAAAAGCCCGATCCTCCCCTTGGAACGTCGCCCGCCCGCACCAAAGCCCGGCGCGTCCTCGCCCTCTGATGTCGGCGGCCACCAGGCGATCGCTTGGCGGGGATGGGCCTCGGCCTCAGCCGCCGTTGGGTTCGCCTGGGACAACCGGCTGGCCGGCGGACGGATCGGGCAAATGGGTCTCTTGGATCAGGAGACCCGTGCCCTTCGGCCAGCCTAGCAGAGGGAAGGCCTGTGACCTCTCGCCAACGCATAGTCTTGATCGCCCGCCTGCGGCAAACCTTGATACCGGAGCCACGGATCCTTGTGCGACGCAACGGCGGGTGCGCCTGGAGCCTCGATTTTCGGGGGAAGGCACCTGGCCGGTCGATGGCACCGGTGACCCGACATTATTTGCTGCGTGGCGCCTCATTTTCGACGCCCTGCAAGGCTTTGGCCGGCCTTGCTGCTCAGCCGCGAACGCCAGGGGGTCCCCGAAAATGCAGGGCGCCAGGCTGGCACCCGCAGGGAGGACGGGCAAGCCCGGAGAGGGCCAAAATCTCGCGAGGATGAACCTTTGTTAAGCCTTCGGCACCTTTGATTTTGCTCGCCGGCACAGTCCACAATGCCATTCTGTGAAGGTCTGATGACAGAATCATTGACTCTCACCTCAGAGACACATATGTGACCGCCACTGACCCGGCTGGCGGGCGCGGCACGGACCGAGTGCGGGTCAAATTCGCGGTTCTTGGATCTCTTGAAGGGGGCGGTCATGGAACTTCCGAATTACGAGCTGGTGCGCTATCCGTCTGGTCAACTCATCATCACCAGGAGTGATGCGAAAAGCTCGTTCCGTGATGTCGTCGGCGTCTATAGCAGCGAGGCCGAAGCCCAACGTGCGCTGGAGCGGCTCAATGGCCAAGCAGGGACCGGAGAGCCTTCGGTGCACGCTTCGGCGCCTTTGCCACGAGTTGCATAGCAATGTCATGATTTGTCCGGTTGAAAAGCCGGCGATCGAGTTACGATGCGCGCGCGAATCAGTGTTGGTTCGTGCGCGTTTTGTTATCGCAGGGGGAGTGTTGGTCCGCGTCCTGCAAGCCGCCAGCGGAGCACAGCATGTCCCTCACCGGCCACGAGCCCACCGCCGGCATCTATCTGTTGAGCGATCACCTCGACGCGGCTCTTGCCATGGGCGAGGACCTGCTGACCGAGAAAGCCGCGCTCGCCGCACCAACGCAACATCTAACGGTGACACGCCTCGCGCGCCAGAACCGCGACATCGCCGAGTTCTTGAAGAACGTGCGTACCCTAGAGCTCACCATGACAGCTCGACTGCTGCAGGCACGCAAACGTGCGCAAGACCTAAAGCGCGTCGATAGTCGCCTGCGGCCGCTGATCGCACTGTTCGCGGCCGGCACCACAGCGCTTTGCGATGCGGCGGCCGAACTAGGCGACAGCACCGAACATGACTTTGATACTGGAGACGTCGCCAGCGCCTTCCTCCGCAGCCGCGGGCTGATCGCTCGCGATGCCGCTGGCCTGCAAGGGCTTTCCGAGCTCAAGGTCAGCGAGGAATACCTGGTCGCGGGACGCATTCGTCTCGGCACGCTGCTCGATCTGGTTGCAACTTTCCTCGATACGCTTGATCTCATGTTCGATCTTTACGGCGCACCCATGCGAGGCCATGCAGCCGGCGAGCGGCCGTCGCCCCTTGCAAGCGACAACATCAGATAATATCGGCCGATCGCGAGGCCGCCACCCTTTGCGTCAGCCGGCGATCGGTACGAGCCTGTCGACGACAATTTCTTCGGTGCTAAGCCGGCAGCGCAAGGCGATGGCCTCGACGCCAGCAGTCATAGCGGCATCGAAAACGGCACCGTAGTTGGCATCCACATCGCGTGCCAGCGCCAGCTTTTTGGCATCGTTGCGCTGGATCAGGAAAACCATCACGGCGCGATGGCCGGCACGCACCATTTTGGTCATTTCCGCCAGGTGCTTGGTGCCTCGCGCCGTCACTGAATCCGGAAATTCGGCAAGACCGTGCCGGCGCGACAGATGGACATTCTTGATCTCGACATAGCACATGCCCTTGGTTGCGCACTCCAGCAGAATGTCGATACGGCTGCTTTCGCCATAGCGCACTTCCCGCCGCAAGCCAGGGTAACCGGCAAGCTGTCTGATACGACGCGCTGCCACGGCTTCCGCAACCAGCCTGTTGGGATGCTGGGTGTTGATGCCCACGAGCGTTGACCCATAACCGAGATCGGCTTCCACCATTTCCCAGGTAAAGCGATACTTGCGGGTCGGGCTGTCGCTCTCGGAGAGCCAGACGATGGAGCCCGGCATACTCAAGCCCATCATGGAGCCGGTGTTGGGGCATGTCGCCGTGATCGTGCGGCCATCATCAAGCCGGACGTCGGCGAGGAAGCGCTTGTAGCGCTGGATGAGCGTGCCACGGATGACGGGGTTGGGAAAGCGCATGGCGTGCGCTGATAGCACGTTGCAAGAATAAAGGGCTAAATTCGTGAACCGGCCAAATCTGCCACCGACTGCCGGCTGCCGGTGCGCCAGGAGGCAGTCGGAAGTTTGCGATTTTCGCGGAAGACCCAAGCACGGATCGGTTGAGGTGGTTCGAGGGCCCCCCAAAGAACGCGTCGGCCGTTCCCCTGAACTGGCAGCTCGGGCGGGGGGGACCGCGTATCGTCGACCCCGCGGACCCCAGGGTGATCCGCAGAACGTCAGGGGCGGACAGCAACTCGAGCCTCAATGAGTGCCGACCGATTGCCCCGGCGCAGGCAGGCTACATCACGCCGCTCGGGCCGGTCGGCCCCGCAATTGCCGCGAATACCGAGACATTTCTCATGGGCGGCAAAGCGGGCGGCACTTGGAAATGAGGGACGGCGGGTGCTAGACACGCCTAGCCTAAGAGGATCGAGGGCAGGCCAAGCGCGAGGTGCCGCGGGTTGCAACGGTAGGTAGCGTCGTAGCGGTTAGGTAGGATGACGATCAGTCCCGAGCACAGTCTGCCCTTCGGCTGCTACGAACCATCAGCCCTTCAGTCCTGTCTCATCGCAATTGGCGGCAGATTGCCGCGCAGCTGGGCCGGGCGGCGCGTCGCGTCCCTGATCCGCTCCGTGCTGAAGCGTTACTCGGGACGACCCATTGACCTCGTCCGGCTCGGTAGCCGCATGCGGCTCTATCCGAGGAGCAATTCCAGCGAAAAGCGCCTGATGGCAACGCCGCAGTTCTTTGACGCGGTCGAAATCGCCTTGCTCGAGAAGCAGCTCACACCGGACTTTGTCTTTCTTGATATCGGCGCCAACGCCGGCGCCTACACGCTATTTGTGGCCAACCGGGTTGGCCGCGGCGGCCGGGTCATCGCTGTCGAGCCGCATCCTACGGCACTGGCGCGGCTGCATTGCAATCTCGCTCTCAATGAGATCGATTGGGCAAAGGTTGTGCCTGCGGCCCTTTCTAGCCATGACGGAAGCCTCAGTCTGTTCGTCAACGAGCGAAACATCGGCAGTTCCTCGCTCCTGTCGGGTCGCAGGCCGGACTTGGCGACGCGTGCAATTCAGGTCGACTGCCGCAGTCTGACAAGCCTGATTCGCGAAGAGGGACTATCGCGCATCGACGCCATCAAGCTAGATGTGGAAGGTGCCGAAGACCGCATCCTCGTACCCTTCCTTGCGCAAGCGCCTCGCTCCTTGTTGCCGCGCTTTTTGATCATCGAGGACAATCGCTCCGTGTGGAAAGAGGACCTGTTGGGTCTATTGCAGCGCGCGGGATACGCAACAGAAGCAACGGCCAACGCCAATCTTATTTTCAGGCTGCATAACATTCAGGCTGCGTAGTAAAAGACCGGCGATGGAAATGACCCATGAACCATGAATCGACAGACACGAGCAGCTCCGTGGTCAGCGCTGCGCTCATCGTCATCGGCGATGAGATTCTGTCTGGACGCACCAAGGACAAGAATATCGGCCATATCGCCGACCACCTCACTGCCATTGGCATCCAACTCAAGGAAGTGCGGATCATCGCCGACGAAGAACAGGAAATCGTCGCTGCGGTCAATGCGCTGCGCACGCGCTTTGACTATGTGTTTACCACCGGCGGTATTGGACCCACCCACGATGACATCACCGCCGATTCGGTAGCCAAGGCTTTCGGTGTCGCGATCGACGTCGACGAGAGGGCGCTTGCTCCAATGCGCGCCTACTTCGAGCGTCGCGGCGTGGAGTTGACGCCGGCCCGCATGCGCATGGCGCGCATTCCCTTTGGTGCCGAGTTGGTAGAGAACAGCGTATCGATCGCACCGGGATTCATGCTCGGCAATGTGATCGTAATGGCCGGCATACCCAATATCATGCACGTGATGCTGGATGCCGCCACCAAATTCCTCAAAACCGGCAAGAAGATGCTGTCGGCCGCCATGGACTTGCATCGTCCGGAGGGCGAGATCGCCGATGTCTTTGCCGCCCTGCAAAAACGCTATCCCGACGTGCCAATGGGATCCTATCCATTCCAGCGCGACGGCAAACCAGGAACCCAGCTGGTGCTGCGTTCCACCGATCCCGCGCGCCTGTCGGAGGCTGAAAACGAGCTGAAGATCCAACTCGCGGCGCGCGGCTGGATATGAAGCGCTATGGCCGATGAGCGCTCACGCACCGCACTAGCAAGGTGACGCTGCAGAGCGCGCCGGCAGGAAATGGAAGCGAAGGCCGGTTGCCGCCTTGTCGGGCAAGCCGCACCCACGACGGCGACAGCACCGCCGCGCCAGCGTCGCCTCTGAGCGGTTCGGCGCCAACGCGGCCGCGCCAAAACGCAATCTTGCCGCCAGCGGCCGTGCGCACGGCATTACCGCGCTTGTCCTTCCTCAACGGCGACGAGCGGCGCGTCGATGCTGCAAATGAGGCCGGCCTTGGCGTAATCGATGTTCACCTCGCCTTCGATCTGAGCGGCAAGGGCACGCTCGATCATGACCGAGCCGAAGCCTTTGCGCTCGGGCGCAGCCACGGGTGGGCCGCCGTGCTCCTGCCAGCACAGGCGAAAGCGGCTGCCGTCGATCTCCCAAGCAATCGCAACGCGTCCGGTTTCTACTGAAAGCGCACCATACTTGATCGCATTCGTACACAACTCATGGATGGCCATCGACAACGCCACCGCACTCTTTGGCTGCACGCGCAAATTGGGGCCCGAAGCAGAATAAAGGCTTTGATCTGCCAATACGGGCTGCAGGGTCGACAGGACGAGGTCGCGCAAAGTCACGCTGCGCCAATTCTCGTCGGTGAGAGCCAGGTGGGCATTGCTCAAGGTGCGCAAGCGTCCCTCGAAAACCTGGCGGGCATTCGCTTCCACGTCTCGGAAGGTTTGGCCGGCGATCGCCTGGACGCTGGCCAGCGTATTCTTGACCCGATGATCCAGCTCACGGATGAGAAGGTCACGCTGCTCCTCCGCCTTCTTGCGGTCTGTGATGTCACGGAACACGACCCCCAGGCCATCTCCCAACGGGAACAGCCCGTAGGATAGCCAGCGCCCGGCGATGACCACCGAGGCGGTCTCGGACCGCATACTTTTGCGCGTCGCCATCGCCTCCAGAAAAAGCCGACCAAGCTCCGTTTCACGGGCACCTGGGAACAATCCCCAAAGGTTGCGCCCGAGGACATCCAGCGGTGAGCGACCGAAATGCCGGGCCGCCTCGCTATTGAAGCGGCGGATGCGCCAATCGCGATCGACCGCATAAAAGCCCTCGCCGATCCCTTCCAGGATGAGCCTGAGCTCGGTTTCGGAGTCGCTTGGCTGGCGGGGTAGGTCGGAGATGGTCACGCCGAACTCGTTGCGAAGCAAATATTCATCGCCGGATCGGCCGCACCGCTACTGGAACGCTCGCGCGCCAGGATGGCGCGCCTTTGTGATCTTTGCCATGAACGAGCATCCAATGCCACTATAGCAAGAGATATCGGCGGCAAACGACCGTTCTGATTTAAGACGATAAATCAAAGCGCTGCCAATATTTGAGGCAGCTGGTGTCGGCGACGCGCTCCTGCTCGGCAACCGCCGCCGTACCCCCCGCCTTGGCAGTCCTCGCCATCACGCAGCGTCCCCTTGCATGACCTTCTCGGCGCGATTGGGATAAATCACCGCCTCAGCATGTTTGTGCATCACGGCAATCTCCGATTCGCTGCGGTAGTGCGGACGAGTGCCCCTAATGGCAGCGAGATGCTCAGCCTCGATGTTGCGGCGGATCTCGGCGGTCAGCGAATTGAGCCGATGGTAGGCCTCCGAAATGGTCCGGCCCAATGCCGTGATGCCATGGCCCAGCAGGACCAGCACGTTCGTCTCAGCGATGAAATCCTTCACCGGTTCGACATCGGCCTCCACATCCACATTGGCTGGCACGTAGTATGGCGGCTTACCCAATATGAATGGCATATCCAATGACAGCACTTTCACCTCGCGAAACGCCCCGGAACTGAAAAAAGCAATGGTGGCATCATCATGCACGTGGATGACGGCTCCAATGTCGGGACGCAGGCGCAAGACCTCGCGGTTGAGGTTGTGGCCAATGCTGGTCATGCGCGAGCCATACAGCAGGCGGCTGGTTGGAATGTCGGTGATAACGATATTTTCCATCCCCATTTCTTCCAGCGAGATCTCGGCATGCTTGGTGTAAGCGACGCCATGGGGATGATCGGGGTGCGCGGCCCGGATCGCCATGTTGCCGAGCGTGTTGTGGATGTAGCCGCGCCCGGCCACGAAACGGGCATAGCGCAGAAATTGTTCACCAATCTTGGAATCGAAATGGACTGGAGTGGCCATGGGATGCTCCTTGGCTCGGGTCGGCAGCCGGCACACGTGGAAGGGCTGGTCTGGGCGGCGCCGGGCGGCACGCTGGACGCGCTCGAGGCTGACAGCACCGGTTTGCCAATGCAAGGGGGAGGCCTCGATGGCAGCTAGGGAAAATCCCCCGCCCGGCGGCCGATCCGCCCCTCAACCCGATTGCCCCAGCAAACCGGCGTGAGCCTTGGCGGCGAAGGCTGCCTTTACGTCCAGGGGCGCTGCCTTGATGCCCGACGACGACACTCCGCAGGCGACCTCGGCAGCGTTGCAGGACGGCCGCCAAGCGAGCCTGCGGGGCCCCCCACCGCCGGTGGGCCGGGAGGGGTATCGCGCCGGGCTCTCGAGCACGGCTGTGGGTCTCATTCTGACCGATCGGATTGGAAGCGCTCGGCATCGAGGCCCAGTAGGTCCCAGGTTTTGCGCATGTGCGGCGGGAGCGGAGCCGTCACGTCAATTCTTGGCTCGCCGGCAACGGGGTGGGGAATGATGAGCCGCCGGGCATGCAGATGCAGCTTGGTTTCGATACCGCTGTCGGCCAGCACCTTGTCGCCTTCGTACTTGCTGTCGCCAACGATGGCATGCCCGATCAGAGCCATATGCGCGCGCAACTGGTGCTGGCGGCCCGTCACGGGCTTAAGGGACACCCAGGCGACCTTGTGCGCAACACGATCAATGACGGAATAGTGGGTGGTGGCATGCATGGCCTGATCCTGCTCGCCTGGCTCGGCCTTGCGCACGCGATCCCCGCCTGGGCCTGCCGCCTTGACCAGCGCCGCCTCGATCTTGCCCTGCGGCGGACGCGGCACGCCCTTTACCAGCGCCCAGTAGGTTTTCGCCGCGGAACGCGTTTGGAAGACGCGACCAAGCTTGGCCGCTGCGTGGCGGTGCTTGGCGACGAGCAACACACCGGTGGTATCGCGGTCGAGCCGGTGCACCAGCCGAGGCCGATCGCCAAAGCGCTCAGCCATGCCGGCGAGCAGACCGTCGATATGGCGCCTGGTCCCCGTACCCCCCTGCACGGCGATGCCAAATGGCTTATCGAGCACCAGTACGTGGTCGTCCTCATACAGGATCAGCCGCTCGATGAAGTTATGATCGGCCTTCGAGAGTCCGAGTGGCGGGACGAGCGATGGACGACTGGCAACCGGCTTGCGCACCACTTGCGGCACCCGCACCTGCTGGCCGGCCTGCAGGCGCAAATTGGCCTGCGCGCGCCGGCTGTCAACACGCACCTGGCCGGAGCGCAGCAGCTTTTGCAGATAGCTGTAGCCGACCTCGGGGAAATGCAGGCGGAACCAGCGGTCGAGGCGCAAGCCAGCGTCAGCGCTCCCGACCAGGATGGTTTCAAGGGGAGCGTTCATGTCAGCAACCACCGTGTCAGCCACAGGCCCGCATAGAATGCCGTGATCGACAGCAAGACCGAGCCGATGAGATAAACGCCTGCGGCCGTCACATTGTGCTGGCCGAGCAGGGTCGCAAAATCGAGCGAGTATGCCGAAAAAGTCGTGAAGCCACCCAGCACGCCCGTGGCGATGAACGTGCGCAGTTCGCCCGAGCCTTGCAGCCGGACCAGCGTTTCGACGGCTGCACCCATCAAAAAGCAGCCGACGACGTTGACGAACACGGTCCACCAGGGGAAACCGCCGCCAAGCCAACGTCCGAAACCGACGTTGATGGCATGGCGGGCACCGGAACCCAAAGCGCCGCCGATCATGGCCCAGAGCAGGAGTTTCATAGGTCGCTGGCGATCAAGAGGGTGTTTGAACTGGCTTGACCAGACGGCCGCCGACAATCCAGCCGAGCAGCCAGCCAAGCAGCAGGGCGAGGAAATTGGCGGCCATGAACACACCGTCTTCCAAGTTGCCGACTTCGTCGGGACTGCTGAAGGTGAATTGATCCACCATTATGCGGGCCAGCACCGGACTGACGAAAATGGTGGCGAGCGCCGCCATCACAATCGCGGTCACCATGGCAATCAGGTAGCGCATGCTCTGTACTCCAAGTGGTGCCGCAAAGTCGCGAGCTTATTTCACCTCCCAGAACCAGACTTCCTTTGCCTCCGCATAGTTGGAGTAGTAGCCGAGCCAGGAGAACCATTCCATCAGCCACTTGGTTGACGAGCGATACCCGTTCCAAACATCGATGTGATCGCCGGTGGGCTGCGTCTCGCCATGCCGCTTCCAGTAGTCCTGGATGTAGATCATGCCGGTGCGGCCAAAGATCTTGTGGTAAAAGTGCGATGCCTCGGTGCCGCTGATGCGTTCGACTTTGCCCACCCCGGGGATGGCGCTAGCGGCGAGCCCGCGCGCCAAATCCGCGGCACGGATGTAGTGCATCTCATCGGCGGCGTGCACGTTGCAGGTGGGCTGGCGCAGGAGCCCAGGGGATACGCCCGCCAGCTTGAGGCAAACACCCATGCGTATCGAACACTGGTTGCCGAACACCGGCAAACCTTGGGGGACGAAGCGCCCCTCCAAGTTGGTCAGGCCATGAGGGGCGACGCAGGGGTACTGGGTGGAATTGTTGGCTGGGTGCCGGTACCACAAGTCCTTGAACGCCACCATCTCAATCTCCGGACCCTCAGGGGCTCGCAGCCCGCGCAACGAACGCGCGGCAGACTATAGGCGATCAAAGCCGCGGCTGCCAAACCCGCGCGCTCCGCACCGGGCATAGCGGCTTACGATCCCTTGGCGCGCAACCTCTGCCAACGTTCCAACCGTTGCTTGAGGTCGGCCTCGAAGCCGCGGCCATCTGGGTCATAGAAGCGTTGAGGCGCCATGCCGTCGGGGAAATAGTTTTGGCCGGAGAACGCCTCCGGTGCATCGTGGTCGTATTGGTAGCCGACGCCATAACCCTCCTGCTGCATGAGACGCGTGGGTGCGTTCAAGATGTGCTTGGGCGGCGCCAAGCTGCCGTGCTCTTTGGCCGCCTGCATCGCCGCACCGAAAGCGATATAGGCGGCATTGGATTTGGGCGCAGTTGCCAGATAGATGACGGTCTGGGCGAGGGCCAGTTCACCTTCGGGCGTGCCCAAAAAATCGAAAACGTCCTTGGCCGCCAGCGCCTGCAGCACGGCTTGCGGATCGGCGAGGCCAATATCCTCAATCGCCATGCGCACAAGCCGCCGGGCAATGAACAGACGATCCTCGCCAGCATCAAGCATGCGCGCCAGCCAGTAGAGCGAGGCGTCGGGATCGGACCCGCGCACGGCCTTATGCAGGGCGCTGATCAGGTTGTAGTGGCCGTCCCGGGATTTGTCATAGAGCGGCGCTCGGCGCTGCAGCATCTTGGTCAGACCCTGGCGATCGAGCCGGGCGGATTGCGGTGCCACAGAGGCGAACAGCTCCTCTGCCATGTTCAATACGGTGCGGCCGTCACCATCGGCCAACGCCTTCATCGTCTCACGCGCCTCGCCATCAAGTGGCAGTGCGCGGTCTTGCTCGGCTTCGGAACGACGCAGAAGCGCTTCGAGCGCACTATCGTCCAAACGATGAAATACCATAACCTGGGAGCGTGAAAGCAACGCGCCGTTGAGCTCGAAGGAGGGGTTCTCGGTGGTGGCGCCGACCAAGGTGATGGTGCCGTCTTCCATGATGGGCAGGAAGCTGTCCTGCTGGGCGCGGTTGAAACGGTGAATCTCGTCGATGAAGAGCAGCGTGCCCTGACCCGTCTCGCGTCGGCTGCGGGCGCGATCAAATGCCTTGCGAAGGTCCTGCACGCCCGAGAAGATGGCCGAGAGCTGTTCGAAGGCCAGGTTGGTCTCGGCGGCGAGCAGGCGAGCGACGGTGGTCTTGCCTGAACCGGGAGGACCCCACAAGATCATGCTCTGCAGACGGCCGCTGTTGAGCATACGCGTCAGCGTACCGTCTGGGCCGATCAGGTGATCCTGCCCGACGACCGCGCTTAACCGCTTCGGCCGCAGCCGATCGGCCAGCGGCCGCGGTGCGCCTTTTTCCAGGCCTGCAGCTTCGAAAAGATTTGCCACACCCCTTCAACCGGAAAGCTGGAGTTGCAGGAGTTGATTGCCGCGTTTCACCACGACCTGCCACACACGCGGGCGTTCTTTCAGCTGGGTTTCCAAGTCGCCGATGGAGTCAATCTTCTCGCGACCAATCTGGACGATGATGTCGCCGGTGCGGAAGCCGAGCCGCGCCGATCGTGACGCCGGCTGCACCGACAGGATAACAACACCGTCCTCCTCGTCAACGCCGAGGTCAGCGGCCGTGCCGGGCAGGATATTGGCGACCCGCGCGCCATCGAAAGGATGCGCGCCCGACAGGTTGCGCACATCATCCCGGCCGGCCTTCGGCGGGCCACGCACGGCCAACGCCACCGTCATTTTGCGACCTTTGCGGACCACATCCAAATTGCAATTGTTGCCAATGCCGCGCGTGGTCAGCCGGTAATATACGGCGCGGGGATCGGCGATCTCGTAACCATCCACGGCCACGATCACGTCGCCCGACTGCAGCCCGGCCGCGGCCGCTGCGCCATGCTCGTAAACCTTCACGACCAGCGCGCCGGCGATCCGGTCCAGAGCCAGGGCTTCGCCCAGCTCGCGCGTCACCGCATCGAGCTTGGCGCCAAGCCAGGGCCGCTCCAGCTTGCGGCCTGAGATGGCACTGTCGACGATCACCTTCACGAGATTGGAGGGAATGGCAAAGCCGATGCCGTGCGATCCCCCCGAACGGGAGAAAATCGCTGTGTTGATGCCGAGCACCCGCCCCGCCATGTCTACCAGCGCGCCGCCGGAATTGCCGGGATTGATCGCCGCATCGGTCTGGATGAACACCTGGGCTTCCGACTGCGTCACCTCCGTGCGGCCAAGCGCCGAGATGATGCCGCTGGTTACCGTCTGGCCGACGCCGAAGGGATTGCCAATGGCCAGCACCAGATCTCCGACTTCGGCGCGGTCGGAATCTTCAAACTCGAGGTAGGGAAAGCGCCCCTCGCCGGTCTCGATCTTGAGCACGGCAAGGTCCGACTTTTCGTCCTGCAGGACGATCTTGGCATCGAATTCGCGTCGGTCTGCAAGGGCGACTTTGATTTCAGCGGTACCGCCAACCTTCACGACATGCGTGTTGGTGACGATGATGCCGTCAGGGTGCACGATCACGCCGGAGCCAAGCGAATTTTGAATGCGTTCCTGCGGCAGACCAAAGCGTTCGCCGAACAACCGGCCGAATAGAGGATCTTGGGCGAACGGGGAAACGAAGGTCTGCACCCGCGCGCGCACGTAGACATTGACGACCGCGGGGGCTGCCTTCTTGACGATAGGGGCAAAGGAATATTGGGCTGCTTCGCGCGATGGCGGCGGCTCGCGGCGCTGCGCCTGCGCCGGGGCCGCCTGCAGCACGGCAACGAGCAGCAAGCCCGCCAGATGGGCATTCGCCAAACCGCTCATAACGCAGCCCTTTTCTTGCATGGCGCCGGCAATATAGAGCACCAATGCCAGGCTTTGAAGATCGCCAACCGAGGCCGGCCATGCGCCCGGAGTTATAACGCGATATAGCGCGATTCTTGGGGCGCCGAGTGCGGCGAGCGGCCTGGCGGGGCCCCAGGTCGGGGTTGGGCCGGGCCCGGTGTGGGACAGGGTGAGGACGTTGGCGGCAGCCGGCGAGGCTCGACCGGGTGAGCTGATGTGCGCGCTGCGGCCGGGGGGCCGGTGGGCTCCGTCGCCCTCGTCGTGGCGACCCCGAATTCGCTCAACCCAGTCCAGAGCAGCACCTGGCGCCCAATTTCCCGAGCGGCCCCCACAAAGAAGGGGCCGGAGTTTTCGCCTTGAGGCGCTGCGAGGGGCCTTGTCGCCCGGGATCAGGCGTTGGCCTGCTCCTTCATGGCCTCTGCGCGCTCCTTATCCTCTTTACCCTTCACCAACTCATCGCGGTCGACCAGTTCAATGACGGCAACGGCGGCGGAATCACCGTAGCGATAACCGGCCTTCAGCACCCGCGTGTAGCCGCCGGCCCGGTCCTTGTAGCGGGGCGCAAGCGTATCAAACAGCTTCTTGACCATCGCCTCGTCGCGCATGCGCGAAGCCGCGAGCCGGCGGGAGTTGAGATCGCCGCGTTTGGCCAGGGTGATGTACTTGTCCATCACCCGCTTCAGGTCCTTGGCCTTGGCCAGGGTCGTGACGATTTGCTCATGGCGGATCAGTGCGGCGGCCATGTTGGAGAACATGGCTTGTCGGTGGCCGCTATCGCGGCTGAACCGCCGCCCCAGCTTGCGGTGTCGCATGTCATTTCCTTCGCGTTGTTGACAGCGAGGTTCTGTGGCCCCGCATTGTTTCGGCACCCGGCAGACGGGCAGCTTGTGATGCCCTTCACCGCCGACGGCCCCTTGCTACTGCCTCAATCAATACTGATCCTCGAAGCGCTTGGCCAGATCCTCGATATTGTCGGGCGGCCAATTCGGTACCTCCATACCCAGATGCAGGCCCATGCTGGCCAGCACCTCCTTGATCTCGTTGAGCGACTTGCGCCCGAAGTTTGGCGTGCGCAGCATCTCGGCCTCGGTCTTCTGGATCAGGTCGCCGATATAGACGATGTTGTCGTTCTTCAGGCAGTTGGCGGAACGTACCGACAGCTCCAGTTCGTCGACCTTCTTGAGCAGGGCCGCATTGAAGGCGAGTTCGGGATGCTTGGCTGCATCCTCGATGGCCTTTTTGGGCTCCTCGAAGTTGATGAAAACCGCCAGCTGATCCTGCAGAATGCGGGCCGCTAGCGCGACCGCGTCCTCCGCCGTGACCGATCCGTCGGTCTCGACCGTCATCGTCAGCTTGTCGTAGTCGAGGATCTGGCCCTCGCGGGTGTTCTCGACGCGATAGGAAACTTTCTTGACGGGGCTATAGAGGCTGTCGACCGGAATGAGACCGATCGGAGCATCGTCCGGACGGTTGCGTTCGGCGGGAACGTAACCCTTGCCCATGCTGGCCGTGAACTCCATGCGGATGGCGGCGCCCTGGTCCAGTGTGCAAATCACGTGGTCGGGGTTCAGGATCTCGATCTCGGAGCTGGCCTCGATATCCGAGGCTTTGATTTGGCCAGGCCCTTCCTTCTTCAGCACCATGCGCTTGACGCCCTCGGAATGCTGGCGCAGCGCGATCTCCTTGATGTTGAGGATGATGTTTGTCACATCCTCGCGCACACCCGGGATGGAAGAGAACTCGTGCAGCACTCCATCGATATGCACAGTGGTGATGGCCGCACCCTGCAGGGATGAGAGCAGCACGCGCCGCAGCGCATTGCCGAGCGTCATGCCAAAGCCACGCTCGAGCGGTTCGGCTACGATAGTCGCCACCTTGTCCCGCTGCCGCCCGGAAGCCACCTCGAGCTTGGTCGGCTTGATCAGATCCTGCCAGTTCTTCTGCAACACGTTTGCCACGGGGAGGCCTCACACTTTTTTCTGAATGATACTGCTAAACGAGCCGCGAGCGTCCTCGCTTCAAGGCTCATCGTTCCAATCCAAGGCTCCGGCACGTCGCTGCCGCGACGGCCATTTTTTACACCCGCCGGCGCTTGCGCGGGCGGCACCCGTTATGGGGAATCGAAGTCACGTCGCGGATCGACGTGATCTGGAAGCCAACCGCCTGCAGAGCACGCAAGGCCGATTCACGCCCAGAGCCCGGGCCCATCACCTCGACCTCCAGGATCTTCATGCCGTGCTCCATGGCTTTCTTGCCGGCATCCTCTGCCGCCATCTGCGCGGCGTATGGGGTAGACTTGCGCGAGCCCTTGAAGCCCATGGTGCCGGCCGAGGACCATGCAATGGTATTGCCCTGCGCATCCGTGATGGTGATCATGGTGTTGTTGAACGTCGCGCTCACATGCGCGATGCCGGAGCTGATATTCTTGCGCTCGCGCCGGCGGGGTTTGGCGCGGGTGGCGGTCTGCGTCTCTTTTGCCATTGGCGAAGGGGCTCCAGGGGGTCAGGGTCGTGTTTGCGGGCACCCGGCAAGAGAGGCCCGGGAGTAGCAGGGATGTCCCATAGCTAGGCCGTTGTCTTCTTCTTGCCGGCGATCGGCCGTGCCTTGCCCTTGCGCGTGCGGGCGTTGGTGTGCGTGCGCTGCCCTCGCACGGGCAAGCTGCGGCGATGCCGCAAACCGCGATAGCAACCCAAATCCATCAGGCGTTTGATGTTCATTGCAACATCGCGCCTCAAGTCGCCTTCGACCACGTAATCGCGGTCGATCGCCTCACGGATTTGCAAGACCTCAGCGTCGGTCAGGTCGTTAACCCGCCGCTGGCCGGGGATGCCAACCTTGCGGCAAATCTCCTGGGCGAACTTCGGGCCAATGCCATGAATATACTGGAGGGAGATGACGACGCGTTTCTGCGTCGGAATGTTAACGCCTGCGATACGAGCCACGCTTGTCTCCTGAAGGATCGCACCCTGCAACGGGCAGCAACCGCCGCTGCCAAATCGGACCTGAAAAATGCCCAGCCAAACGCAGACAAATCGGCTCCGGCGAAGGAGCGCCGGATCCGACCACTGCGTTCTCAGTCCCGAAAGTTGGCGTTCTTCTAGCTGACCCGCTGGCCATCGTCAACCGTCTGATGCCAGCGGCAAGTGCCTCTCGATGGCCGCCGCTACGGTCTCGATGGACCCCATGCCATCGACCGTGCGCAAGTTGCCTTTGCAGTAGTAATAACCGACCAGGGGCGATGTTTCCCGATAGTAGACCATCAGGCGTCGTGTCACCGTCTCGACCGTATCGTCGGGCCGACGCAAGAACGCCGTGCTGCCGCAAACATCGCAGATCCCCGCGGTCCGGGGCTGCCGGAAGCGATCGTGATAGCCCGCACCACACTGGGCGCAGGTAAATCGCCCCGCGATCCGCGCGACCAGCTGATCATCGTTCACTTTCAGCTCGATGACGGCGTCCAGCTTGAGCCGCTTGCGCTTCAGGACGCCATCCAGAGCGGACGCTTGCTGGAGGGTGCGGGGAAAGCCATCAAAGATGACGCCGGCCCGGCAATCGGCCTGGCCCAGACGGGCCGAGACGATCTCGACCACGATCTCGTCGGGCACGAGCTCACCCCTGTCCATGATGGCCTTGGCCTTGCGGCCGATGCCGCTGCCGGCGGCGACGGCAGCGCGCAGCATATCGCCCGTCGAAAGCTGGATCAGGCCATGTTTGGCGGCGATGATCTTGGCCTGAGTGCCTTTGCCCGCCCCCGGCGGACCAAGCAAAATCAGGTTTATCATCGCCTGGTTGCGCCTCTCAACTTCGCCTTCTTAATGAGCCCCTCGTACTGGTGGGCCAGCAGATGGCTCTGCACCTGCGCCACCGTATCCATCGTGACGCTGACCGCGATCAGGAGCGAGGTGCCGCCGAAATAAAATGGCACCGCGGCATACGAGATCAGCAGCTCGGGCAGCACGCACACGGCGGCCAGGTAAATAGCCCCCACCACGGTGATCCGGGTCAGCACGTAGTCGATGTACTCGGCCGTCTTGGCACCCGGACGGATGCCCGGCAGAAAGCCCCCGTATTTGCGCAGGTTGTCGGCGGTATCCTGCGGGTTGAACACGATCGCCGTGTAGAAGAAGGCGAAAAAGACGATCATGCCGACGTACACGGCAAGATAGAGCGGCTGGCCGCGCCCGAGGGAGGCCACGATCGCATTCAGCCATTCCGGACCGGCACCCTGGCTGAATTGCGCAACGGTGATCGGCAGCAGCAGCAAGGAAGAGGCGAAAATGGGGGGAATGACGCCGGAAGAGTTCAGCTTTAAAGGCAGATGCGAAGCATCGCCTTGGAACATGCGATTGCCCATCTGCCGCTTGGGATACTGAATGAGCAACCGGCGCTGCGCTCGCTCAATGAAGACGATGGCAGCAACCACCGCCAACATGAGCGCCAGCAAGGCGATCAGCAACGGCCAGGAGATGGCACCCTGGCGCGACAGCTCGAGCAGGCCTGCGAGGGCGCTCGGCAGACCGGCGACGATGCCCGACATGATAATCAGCGAGGTGCCGTTGCCGACACCGCGCGCGGTGATCTGCTCTCCCAGCCACATCAGGAACATGGTGCCGCCGACCAGGGTCACCACGGTCGAAATACGGAAGAACCAGCCGGGATCGATCACAACCGCGCCCGCAGAACCTCGCGAGCCCTCCAGACCGAAAGCAATGCCGTAAGCCTGGAAGGCAGCCAGAGCCACCGTCAGGTAGCGGGTGTACTGGTTGATCTGCTTGCGCCCCTGCTCGCCCTCCTTCTTCAACTGCTCGAGGGTGGGAACGACACTCGTCATCAACTGCATGATAATCGAGGCCGAGATGTAGGGCATGATATTGAGGGCGAAAATCGCCATGCGCTCGACGGCACCACCGGCAAACATGTTGAACATGCCCAGGATGCCGGAAGACTGCGCTTTGAAGGATTCCGCGAACGCCGCCGGATTGATGCCGGGGATCGGGATATAGGTGCCGAGCCGGTACACCACCAGCGCGGCCAGCGTGAACCAGATGCGCTTCTTGAGATCTTCAGCCTTCGCGAACGCCCCGAAATTCAGATTGGAAGCAAGCTGCTCGGCCGCGGAAACCATCTGATCTCTCCCTGCCCTAGCGACGCTCGTTCGCCGCGCACGGGCCAGCAACCTTAAAACATGGGGGCCGGGGAGGATCAACGCAAGCGCGGCACGCTCGGCCCTGAACCCCCTGCCCGGGGCTTGTTCTCAACGCGGCACAGACCCCCGCAGGCGGGACCGCTAGTCCTCGCTGGCGCCCGCCTTCGGCTTGCCCGTTTTGGCCTTCTTTGCCGCCGATTTCTTGCGCTTGGCCTCATCGGCGGCAAGCACCTTGCGCTCGATCAGGGAGATCGACCCGCCAGCCTTCTCGATCGCTGCCTTGGCGCTTGCCGTAACGTGGTTGACGGTCAGGGCAAGCTTGGCTGTTAGTTCCCCCTCGCCCAGCACGCGGACCCCGTCAAGCGCGCGTCGCACCAGACCTGCGGCAGCGAGGGCGGCAATATCAATGGGCTTGCCGGCATCCAAGCGGCCGCTGTCCACGGCCTCCTGCAGGCGGCCGAGATTGATCTCGTTGTAGTGCTTCGGGTTGAGCTTGTTGAAGCCGCGCTTCGGCAGGCGCCGATGCAGCGGCATCTGGCCGCCTTCGAAACCGCCGAGCCGCACGCCGGCACGTGCGGTCTGGCCTTTGCCGCCGCGGCCGCCCATCTTGCCCATTCCTGAGCCAATGCCCCGGCCAATGCGCACGCGCAGTTTGCGCGAACCGGGATTGTCCTTGAGATCGTTGAGACGCATCGAACGTCTGGCTCCTGCAGCTCTTTTAAGTGCTCTCGTCGACCACGCGAACGAGGTGGGGAATGCTGTTGATCATACCGCGCACGGCGGGCGTGTCTTCCAGCGTACGGCGGCGGCCGATCTTGTTGAGACCAAGCCCGACCAGAGTTTGCTGCTGGTTTTTGGGCCGACGCTGGGGGCTGGCGATCTGCTCGACCGTCAGCCGCTTTGCGCTAGCCTTTTTTTCTGCTGCCATCACGCGTTACCTCCGGCGCATGCCTACGCCGCCTCGCCGGCGGCATCGGCTTCACCCGCCGAGCCGTCACGCCGGCGTGCGACGATCTCGCTCACCTTCTTGCCGCGCCGCGCTGCCACCGCACGCGGGTTCTCCTGCTCCTTCAAGGCATCGAAGGTGGCACGCACCATGTTGTAAGGGTTGGTGCTGCCCAGGGATTTGGCGACCACGTCCTGCACACCAAGCATTTCGAACACGGCACGGGTCGGGCCGCCGGCGATGATTCCCGTGCCGGGCGGGGCGGAGCGCAGCACCACCTTGCCGGCGCCATGCCGCCCCTCTAAGTCGTGATGCAAGGTGCGTCCCTCGCGCAGGGGCACACGCACCAAGCCGCGGCGTGCCGCTTCCGTCGCCTTGCGAATCGCCTCCGGCACCTCGCGCGCCTTGCCGTGACCGAAACCGACCCGGCCCTTCTGATCGCCGACCACCACCAGCGCCGCAAAGCCAAAGCGCTTGCCGCCCTTCACCACCTTGGCCACACGATTGATGTGCACAAGCTTGTCTTTGAACTCGCTATCGCGCTCTTCGCGATTGCGGTCCCTGTCTCTGTATGGACGAGCCACCTCGTTGCCTTTCCCTGCTAGAAGCTCAGGCCGCCGTCGCGTGCACCATCCGCCAGTGCCTTGATGCGCCCGTGATATCTGTAGCCGCCGCGATCGAACACCACGTTCTTGATGCCGGCCTTCAGGGCGCGCTCCGCGAGCAGCTTGCCGACCGCCGTTGCCGCAGCCTTATCGGCGCCGGTCTTGAGGCCGGCTTTCAGGTCCTTCTCAAGACTGGAGGCGGCAGCCAGCGTGGCGGCCCGCGCATCGTCGATGACCTGAGCGTAGATGTGCTTGGAGGAGCGGAATACCGACAGGCGCGGCCGGTCCGGGCTGCGTTCGATAGAACGACGGACTCGCATCTTGCGCTTGTCGAACTGATTCAATTTGCGGAGCATGGCGCGACCTACTTCTTCTTGCCTTCCTTGCGAAGGATGTACTCGCCCTGATAGCGAATGCCCTTGCCTTGGTAGGGCTCGGGCGGGCGCGCAGCGCGGATTTCGGCCGCCATCTGCCCGACCTTCTGTTTGTCGATGCCCGATACGGTGATGATTTCCTGCTTGGCCCCGGCAACCTTCACCTCGACACCGGCGGGGATCTTATGCACCACGTCATGGCTGAAGCCAACTTGCACCTGCAGGGCATCCTTGCCCTTCAACGCCGCGCGGAAGCCCACGCCGTGGATCTCGAGCGTCTGCGAATAGCCGTTGGTCACGCCTTCTATCAGGTTGACGACCTGCGTGCGCGACATGCCCCAAAGCGCCCGCGCCTGCTTGTTGTCCTCGCGCAGAGACACCGCAATTCCGTCCGCCGTTTTTTCCAGGCTGATCTGGTCGGGGCAGGTGAACGATAGCTCGCCTTTGGGACCCTTTACCGTGACTTTCTGTCCGCTCACCGTCGCCGAAACACCCGACGGGACCGGCACTGGCCTTTTGCCTATGCGCGACATCCTCTGTCCTCAACTCCCTTTTGCGGCCAATCCGACCGACCGATTAGAAAACGTTGCACAAGATCTCGCCGCCGACGTTTTCTTCGCGAGCGCGGGTATCCGACATCACGCCCTTGGGCGTCGACAAAATCGCGACACCCAAGCCGTTGGCGACGGTCGTCAGTTCGCGCACGGCCGTATAAACGCGGCGGCCCGGCTTAGAAATACGCTTGATCTCGCGAATGGCGGGCTGGCCGTTGGCGTACTTCAACTCGATTTCGAATTCTGCCGGACCGTTCTTGTGGTCGATGCGGGCGTAGCCGCGAATGTAACCTTCCGACTGCAGGACGTCGAGCACGCGTTCGCGCAGCTTGGAGGCCGGCGACGACACCTTCGGGCGGCGGCGCTGTTGGGCGTTGCGGATTCGGGTCAGCATATCGCCGAGCGGATCGTTCATGGTCTCGTCTCCTACCAGCTCGACTTTACCATCCCGGGAATCATGCCCTGGCTGGCAAGCTCGCGCAGCATGTTGCGGCAGACCTTGAGCTTGCGGTAGTAGCCGCGCGAGCGACCGGTGAGCTCGCAGCGATTGCGGATGCGCGTTGCCGACGAGTTGCGCGGCAGCTGGGCGAGCTTGAGGCGCGCCGCAAAGCGCTCCTCCGGCTGCCTCGAAAGGTCGGCGGCAAGCTGCTTCAGTTTTTTGCGCTTGGCAGCGTATTGCGCGACCAGCTTGCGCCGATGGTTGTTCTTGTTGACCGAACTCATCTTAGCCATGCATTCCTCCAGCGACCGGGCTGCGGCCGAGGTCCTTAGGTACGAAACGGAAAATTGAAACCGCGCAGTAGCACGCGGGCCTCCTCGTCGGATTGCGCCGACGTGCAGACGATGACATCCATGCCCCAGATCTCGTCGACATCATCGTAGTTGATCTCCGGAAAGACGATGTGCTCCCTGAGGCCGAGCGCGAAGTTGCCCCGGCCATCGAAGCTCTTGGGGTTCAAGCCTCGGAAATCCTTCACCCGCGGCAAAGCGATGGTCACCAGACGATCCAGGAACTCATACATGCGGTCGCCGCGCAGGGTTACCTTGGCGCCGATTGGCATGCCATCGCGCAGCTTGTAGGTTGCGATTGACTTGCGGGCGCGCGTGATGACTGGGCGCTGGCCCGAGATCATAGCCAGATCCTTGGCCGCGGCGTCCACCTTCTTGCGGTCGTTCACGGCCTCGCCGACGCCCATGTTGAGCACGACCTTCTCGACGCGGGGAATTTGCATCGGATTTTTGTAACCGAAATGCTTGCTCATCTCGTCGCGCACCACCTTCTCGTAGTGGGACTTGAGACGCGGCTTGTAGTCCCTCGGGCGCGGGCTGCGGGCGACCTTTTCGGCCTTCGGGGCCTTGCCGCCCTGATCGCCCTTGCCCTTGGCGGCACCTTTCTCACCCTTGGCCGCCTTCTCGGACCTGGGTTTGTCGCCGCCTTTGGCCGCCTTCGGCGGCTTGCCGCCCTCCGCAGCGCCGACCTTCTCGGCTTTTGCCGCCTTTGCGGGCTTTTCGTCTTCGGCCATGGCTATCTCTTCTCTGCAATCTCTTCGCCGGAGCGCTTGGCAATGCGCACCTTGCGGCCATCATTCAGAACCTTGAAACCGACCTTGGTCGGTTTGCCGTCCTTTGGATCTTCCAAAGCCAGGTTCGACAAATGGATCGAAGCCTCCTTGGCAATGATCCCGCCTTCCTGGGAGGGGGACTGGCGCTGGTGGCGGCGCACCATGTTTACGCCACGCACGAGAGCACGGCCCTCGCGCGGCATCACCTGGTACACCTCGCCCTTCTTGCCCTTGTCGCGACCGGCAAGCACGATCACCTGATCACCCTTTTTGATCTTAGCGGCCGCCATTTACAGCACCTCCGGCGCGAGGCTGACGATCTTCATGTGGTTCTTGGCCCTGAGCTCGCGCGTCACCGGTCCGAAAATGCGCGTGCCGACGGGCTCTCCTTGCGGATTGATCAGGACGGCGGCGTTGCGATCGAAGCGGATCAGCGATCCGTCGGGACGGCGCACGCCCTTGGCCGTGCGCACCACCACCGCCTTCATCACCTGACCCTTCTTCACGCGCCCGCGCGGGATCGCCTCCTTGATCGTCACCACAATGGTGTCACCGATCGTTGCGTACCTGCGCTTCGACCCGCCCAGCACCTTGATACACTGCAGGCGTCGGGCACCCGAGTTGTCGGCCACGTCGAGGTTGGTCTCCATCTGGATCATCGGTCCAGTCCTTTAGTTGTAGTCTCGTTTCTTCCGGCGGTCGGCGATACGGTCCGCCGCCTCAGACCTTGCGGTCCTTCAGCACCACCCAGCGCTTGTTCTTGGAGATCGGCTTGCTCTCCTCGATCCAGACGATATCGCCGACTTTGAAGGTGGCCTCCTCGTCGTGCGCATGGAACTTCTTGGACCGGCGCACGGTCTTTTTGAACAGTGGGTGCATGTAGCGCCGCTCCACCTCGACCACCACGGTCTTGGTGTTCTTGTCGGACACCACCACACCTTGCAGTACGCGCTTCGGCATGCCCTTGATCCTCAAGCCTTGTTTGCTGTGCCGCCGCGCTTCTGCGCCTGCACCGTCTTGATGCGGGCAATGTCACGGCGCACCTCGCGCACGCGCGAGGTGTTTTCCAACTGCCCGGAGGCGCGCTGGAAACGCAGGTTGAATTGTTCCTTCTTCAGTTTACCCAGCTGGTCGTCGAGCTGGTCCACCGTCATGTGTCTAAACTCTTCCGCTTTCATACCCTACATCGCGCCCATTGCAGGCGCGCTCCTCAGCCTTCTCTCAGGCTTGCCGTTTGACGATGCGCGTCTTGATCGGCAGCTTTGCCGCGCCGAGCTCAAGGGCCTCGCGCGCGGTCCCCTCTGTCACGCCATCGAGCTCGAACATGATGCGGCCCGGCTTGACGCGAGCCACCCATAGCTCCGGCGCACCCTTGCCCGAGCCCATGCGCACTTCCGCCGGCTTCTTCGTCACCGGCACGTCTGGGAAGATGCGGATCCAGACTCGACCGGCGCGCTTCATGGCGCGCGTGATGGCGCGCCGAGCGGCCTCGATCTGGCGTGCCGTAAGCCGTTCCGGCTCGACCGCCTTGAGGCCGTAGGAACCGAAATTCAGCGTCGTCCCACCCTTGGCATGGCCATGGATGCGGCCCTTATGGGCTTTGCGGTACTTGGTGCGAAGGGGTTGCAGCATTGTCGTCGGTCCTCTATCGGCAGCCGTTGAGCTACTCGGCCTGCCGCTCGGCCCAGCTGGCAGCATCGCCGCCACCCCGGCGCCGGCCGCCGCCGCCTGCTTCCTGCGCCTCGATGGCCCGCTTTTCGGCCGCCATCGGATCGTGGTCCATGATCTCGCCTTTGAAGATCCACACCTTGACGCCAATGACGCCATAGGCCGTTTGCGCCACTCCATAGCCAAAATCGATGTCGGCACGCAGCGTGTGCAGCGGCACGCGACCCTCGCGATACCATTCGACGCGCGCGATTTCCGCGCCTCCAAGCCGACCGGAGCAATTGATGCGGATCCCCATCGCTCCCAGCCGTAGCGCCGATTGCACGGCGCGCTTCATGGCGCGCCGGAAGGCAACACGACGCTCGAGCTGCTGGGCAATGGTCTCGGCCACCAGGGTGGCGTCGATCTCGGGCTTGCGCACCTCGACGATGTTGAGATGCACCTCGGACGGGGTCAGCTTGGCCAATTCGCCACGCAGCTTTTCGATGTCGGCGCCCTTCTTGCCGATCAGAACACCGGGGCGGGCGGTATGCACCGTCACGCGACATTTCTTGTGCGGGCGCTCGATCACTACCCGGGCTATGCCGGCCTGGCGGCGCTGCTTCAGAATATGGTCGCGAATATGCATGTCCTCGTGCAGCAACTTGCCGTATTCGCCGCGACTGGCGAACCAGCGACTGTCCCAGGTGCGATTGATGCCGACCCGCAGACCGACCGGATTGACCTTGTGACCCATTACTCGGTCTCCTTCGCCGCTGCCTCTTGCGCCTTCTCCTTCACGATGATCGTGAGCTGGGAAAAGGGTTTTTGGATTGCGCTCATGCGGCCACGGCCGCGCGCATGAAAGCGCCTGATCACCAAATTCTTGCCAACATAGGCTTGGCTGACAACGAGATCATTGACGTCCAGCCCATGGTTGTTCTCGGCGTTCGCCACTGCCGACATCACGCACTTGCGCACGTCCTTGGCGATGCGCTTGCGCGAGAATTCGAGATCCGCCAGCGCAGTCTCAACCTTCTTGCCGCGGATCAGCTGCGCCAGCAGATTGAGCTTTTGCGGCGAAACGCGCAGGTTGCGCACCACCGCCTTCGCCTCGCTCTCAGAGAGCACTCGCTCCCGCTTCGCCTTGCCCATGGGATTTGCCTTCGCCTACTTGCCCTCAAGCCGCCGGTTTCGACCTGACGGCTTTTTTGTCGCCGCTGTGACCATGGAAGGTCCGCGTCGGCGCGAACTCGCCGAACTTGTGACCAATCATGTCCTCCGTCACGTTGACGGGAATGTGCTTATGTCCGTTGTAGACGCCGAATGTCAGGCCGACGAACTGCGGCAGGATGGTCGAGCGCCGGCTCCAGATGCGTATGATCTCATTGCGGCCCGATGCGCGCACGGTCTCGGCTTTCTTGAGCAGATAACCGTCGACGAATGGACCCTTCCAAACAGAGCGTGACACGTCGCGTGCTCCTTACTTGCCCGTGTGGCGCGGCCGGACGATAAACCGGTCCGTCGCCTTGTTCTTGCGCGTTTTGGCACCCTTGGTGCTCTTGCCCCAGGGGGTGGCCCAGTGCTTGCCGCCCTTGGTGCGACCGCCGTTTGGATGGTCGACCGGATTCATGGCGATGGAACGCACGGTGGGGCGCGTCCCCTTCCAGCGCGTACGCCCTGCCTTACCGACCAATTCGTTCATGTGGTCGGGGTTGGACACGGCACCAACAGTTGCCATGCAATCGGCCCGCACGCGGCGCGTTTCACCGGAATTGAGGCGCAAGATAGCCCAGCCAGAGTCGCGGCCGACCAGCTGGCCGTAGGCGCCCGCCGAGCGCGCAATCTTGCCGCCGGCGCCGGCTTTGAGCTCGATGTTGTGCACGATGGTACCGATCGGCATGGAGGCGAGCTGCATCGCATTGCCCGGCTTCACGTCGGCCTTGGCACCCGAGACCACCAGGTCGCCAACGTTCAAGCGCTGCGGGGCCAGGATATAGGACAAAGTCGCATCCTGGTATTTGAGCAGCGCTATGAAGGCGGTGCGGTTGGGATCGTATTCCAGCCGCTCCACGATCGCTGGAATATCGTGCTTCACGCGCCGGAAGTCGACCCGGCGGTAGGCCTGCTTGTGGCCGCCGCCGATGTGGCGCGTCGTGATGCGGCCGTGGTTGTTGCGGCCGCCGGACTTGAGTTTGCCCTCGGTCAACATCTTGACCGGCGCACCCTTCCACAGGCTTTTCCGGTCGACCAGCACCAGCTGGCGCAGACCGGGCGTGATGGGACGGTATGTTTTGAGTGCCATCGTCTCTCCTCACAGCCCCGTCGTCACGTCGATCGAATGGCCCTCTTCGAGGGTAACGATTGCGCGTTTGGAATCGCTCAGGCGGGCGCGGATATTCTTGAAGACCTTCATCTTGCCTTTGCGCACTTGGGTGTTGACGGTCTTGACCTTGACGCGAAAGAGCTTCTCGACCGCCTCCTTGATCTCCGCTTTGGAAGCGTCGCGCGCCACTTTGAACATCACCTGATTGTACTCGGAGACCAACGTCGACTTCTCCGTAATGACCGGAGCGCGGATGACGTCGTGGGCATCTCTTTTTTTCATTTGAAGCGCGCCTCCAGCGCCATCACAGCCGCCTTGGTAAGCACCAGGCGCTTGCGCCGCAGGATGTCGTAGACATTGATGCCCTGCACCGGCAGCACGTCGATGTTGGGAATGTTGCGCGCAGCCTGCGCAAAGCCCGGCTCGATGTCGGTGCCGTCGATGATCAACGCATTGGTGAGCTCAAGCTTGCCGAACCGCTCCTTAAGCCCCTTGGTCTTGCCGTCGGAAGCCTCCGCCTTGTCGAGCACCACAATCTCACCAGCCCTCGCCTTAGCCGACAGGGCATGGCGCAGCGCCAGTGCGCGCACCTTCTTGGGCAAATCGATCGCATGGCTGCGTGGCTTGGGCCCGAACACTTTGCCCCCACCCCGCCATTGCGGCACCGACTTGTCACCATGTCGAGCGCCGCCGGTGCCCTTCTGCTTGTACATCTTCTTGCCCGTGACCGTCACTTCCGAGCGATCCTGGGTGTGATGCGTGCCCGCCATGCGCTTGAGCAGCTGATAGCGCACCATGCGGTGGATCAGGTCGGTGCGCGGCTCGAGCCCGAAGATGGCATCGTTGAGTTCGACCTCGCCGGCGCTGGCCGCGTCCAGGGTCGTGACTGCGGCTTTCATGGCTGCTGCTCCGCGGTATGGGCACCGGCCGGCGCGGCTGCCTCTGCGCTGTCACCCGATTTGCGGAAAGCCCCCGGATGCGGCGCCTCCTTGGGCAGCGGTCGCTTGACGGCATCGCGCACCAGAACCCAACCGCCCTTGGTACCGGGAACCGCACCGCGCACCAGCACCAGCCCCTTGTCCTTGTCGGTCTGAACCACCTCGAGGTTCAGCGTCGTCACACGCTCGCTGCCCATATGGCCCGCCATCTTCTTGCCCTTAAAAACCTTGCCGGGATCTTGCCGCTGCCCGGTCGAGCCGTGGCTGCGGTGCACGACAGAGACACCGTGCGCGGCGCCCAAGCCACGGAAGTTCCAGCGCTTCATAGGACCCTGGAAACCCTTACCCTGGCTGGTGCCCATGACGTCGACCATCTGACCTTTGACGAAATGGTCAGCAGTGATTTCCGCACCCACCTCGATGAGGTTTTCGGGACTGACGCGAAACTCGGCGAGTTTGCGTTTGGGCTCGACTTTGGCGACGGCAAAACCCTCACGCTCGGAGCGCGTGAGGCGGCTCGCCTTGCGCCGACCCGCACCCAGTTGCAGGGCGGTGTAGCCGTTCTTCTCGTCGGTCCGGTGCGCCAGCACCTGAACATTCTCCAGCTTCAGCACGGTCACAGGGATATGCTCCCCGGCCTCGGTGAAGACTCGGGTCATGCCGACCTTCTGCGCTATGACTCCGGAACGCATCTCGTTCGCATTCCTTCCTTGCTGCTTGTCGCGGGCTGATGGGAAGCGCCAGGCCCGAGAATTCCTATAGTTTGATCTCGACGTCGACACCCGCCGCCAGGTCGAGTTTCATGAGCGCGTCAACCGTCTGCGGCGTCGGGTCGACAATGTCGAGCAAGCGCTTATGCGTGCGCATCTCGAACTGCTCACGGCTCTTCTTGTCGATGTGCGGCGAGCGATTGACCGTAAAGCGCTCGATCCGGGTGGGCAGCGGAATAGGCCCCCGCACCTCGGCGCCAGTGCGCTTGGCCGTGTTGACGATCTCGCGCGTCGACGCATCGAGCACGCGATGATCGAAGGCCTTTAGCCGAATGCGGATGTTCTGACTTTGCATCTGACGTCCACTTGCCCCAAAAAATGAGAAGCGCCCGGTTTTGGCTCGAGCGCTTCCAATGGCCCCTACTCAATGATGGATGTAACGACACCGGCACCGACCGTGCGGCCGCCCTCGCGGATGGCAAAGCGAAGCTTCTCCTCCATCGCAATCGGCGTAATGAGCTCGATCGTAACGGCAACGTTGTCGCCCGGCATGACCATCTCCGTGCCCTCAGGCAGTGACACCACCCCCGTCACGTCGGTGGTGCGGAAGTAAAACTGCGGGCGGTAGTTGGTGAAAAACGGAGTGTGACGACCACCCTCCTCCTTCGTCAGGATGTAGGCTTCCGCCTTGAATTTCTTGTGCGGCTTGATCGAACCCGGCTTGCACAGAACCTGGCCACGCTCAACCGCGTCCTTGTCGATCCCACGCAGCAGGCAGCCGACGTTGTCGCCTGCCTCACCCGCATCCAATAGCTTGCGGAACATCTCAACACCCGTCACCACCGACTTCTGAGTGTCGCGGATGCCGACGATCTCAACCTCCTCCCCGACCTTGATCGTCCCACGCTCGATCCGGCCCGTCACAACCGTGCCACGGCCCGAAATCGAAAAGACGTCCTCGATCGGCATCAGGAACGGCTGGTCCTTCGGACGCTCAGGCAGCGGGATATACGTATCCAGCGCATCGAATAGCTTCAGGATCGCCTCATCGGCCAACGCGCCCTTCTCACCGTTCAAAGCCTGGATCGCAGCCCCCCGGATCACAGGCACGTCGTCCCCTGGAAACTGGTATTTCGACAGAAGCTCGCGAACCTCCATCTCAACAAGCTCAATCAGCTCCTGGTCGTCTACCGCATCGCACTTGTTCAGAAAAACCACGATGTAGGGAACCCCAACCTGACGCGCCAGCAAGATGTGCTCCCGCGTCTGAGGCATCGGACCGTCAACCGCCGACACAACCAGGATCGCACCGTCCATCTGCGCCGCACCCGTGATCATGTTCTTCACGTAGTCAGCATGACCAGGGCAGTCCACGTGCGCGTAGTGCCGCTTCTCCGTCGAATACTCAACGTGCGAAGTCGCAATCGTCAAAATCTTCGTCGGATCCCGACGCCCCTGGCTCTCCGATGCCTTCGCTACCTGGTCGTAGGAGACCGCCGTCGTCGTCCAACCCTTGTCCGCAGACACCTTCGTCAGAGCCGCAGTCAATGTCGTCTTGCCATGGTCAACGTGGCCGATCGTGCCAACGTTGCAGTGCGGTTTCGTCCGGTCGAATTTCGCCTTGGCCATTTTCGGCTCTCCTACTCTTTCACCTCGCCTCGCCCGCGAGGCAGCCACGCAATGCTTATGCGTATTTCGCCTTCACCTCGTCGGCCACGTTGCGCGGAACCTCCGCGTAATGGGCAAACTGCATGGTATACATTGCGCGCCCCTGGCTCATGGAGCGCAGCTGGCTCACGTAGCCGAACATGTTGGCGAGCGGAACATTGGCGCGCACCACGGTGGCGTTGCCGCGCATCTCCTGGGTCCTGATCTGGCCGCGCCGACTATTGATGTCGCCGATGACGCTGCCGACAAAATCGCCGGGCGTCACCACTTCCACGTCCATGATCGGCTCGAGCAGCTTCACACCGGCTTTGCCTGCGCCCTCACGCATGGCACTGCGGGCCGCGATCTCAAAGGCGATCGTGCTGGAGTCCACCTCATGGTAGGCGCCGTCGAACAGCGTCACCTTCATGTCGACCATTGGGAAGCCGATCAGGACGCCGCTGTCCCATACGGACTCGATACCTTTTTCAACGCCTGGAATGTATTCCTTCGGCACGGCGCCGCCGACGATCTTGGTTTCGAACTCGTTGCCCTTGCCGGGCTGGTTCGGCTCGAAGCGCAGTTTAACGCGCGCAAACTGCCCGGTGCCACCGGTCTGCTTCTTGTGCGTGTAGTCGACCTCGGCGGCGCGGGCGATGGTCTCGCGATAGGCGACCTGCGGAGCGCCGACATTGACCTCGACCTTGTGAGTTCGCTTCAAGATGTCGACCTTGATGTCGAGGTGCAGCTCGCCCATGCCCTTGATGATGGTCTCGCCGCTTTCCTGGTCTGTCGTCACCCGGAAGGAGGGATCCTCGGCCGCCAGCTTCTGCAGCGCGATGCCCATCTTCTCGACGTCGGCCTTGGTCCTGGGCTCGATTTTCATCTCGATGACGGGGTTGGGAAACTCCATCTTCTCGAGCAGCACCGGCTTGATGGGATCGGACAGGGTCTCGCCGGTGCGCGTATCCTTGAGACCGGCCAGGGCGATGATATCCCCCGCGTAGCCTTCATCAATCTGCTCACGCTCGTCGGCATGCATGAGGTACATGCGGCCGACGCGCTCCTTGCGGTCGCGCGTGGTGTTGGCGAGCGCCATGCCGCTTTTGACGGTACCGGAGTAGACGCGACAGAACGTGATCGAGCCGACGTGCGGATCGTCCATGATCTTAAAGGCCAGCATCGACAGTGGCTCGGTGTCGATCGGCCGGCGCACGGTCGGCTCATCGGTCTTGACGTCTATTGCCTCGAAGGCCTCGCGGTCCGCCGGCGACGGCAGATAGTCCACCACCGCATCCAGCAGCGGCTGCACGCCCTTGTTCTTGAAAGCAGATCCGCACAACATTGGGTAGAAGGCCCGCGTCACGGTCGCCTTGCGGATCAGCCGCTTAAGCGTTGCCACATCAGGCTCTTTGCCGTCGAGATAGGCCGCCATCGCTTCATCGTCCATTTCGACGGCCGCTTCGATCATCTCGGCGCGGAACTGGGCAGCCTTAGCCTGCAGAGCGGCGGGGATCTCCTCCTCGTGGAATTTTGCGCCCTTGTCGTCGCCTTCCCAAACCAGCGCTTTCATGGCGAGCAAGTCGATCACACCCTTGAAGCTCGACTCGGCGCCGATGGGAATTTGCAGGGGTACCGGCTTGGCGCCGAGCTTTACCTTGATATCACTGATGCACTGATCGAAATCGGCGCCGGTCTTGTCCATCTTGTTGGCGAGGATGATGCGGGGCACCTCGTACTTGTCGCCCTGCCGCCAAACCGTCTCGGTCTGCGGCTCGACACCTTGGTTGCCATCAAGCACGCAGACCGCGCCATCGAGCACGCGCAAGGAGCGCTCAACCTCAATGGTGAAGTCAACGTGGCCGGGCGTGTCGATGATATTGAGGCGCTTGCCGGCCCAGAAGCAGGTGGTGGCCGCCGACGTGATGGTAATGCCGCGCTCCTGCTCCTGCTCCATGAAATCCATGGTCGCGGCGCCGTCGTGCACCTCACCGATCTTGTAGGTCTTGCCTGTGTAGTAGAGGATCCGCTCGGTCGTCGTCGTCTTGCCCGCGTCGATATGGGCCATGATACCGAAGTTGCGGTAGTCCTCGATTTTATGCGTTCGCGGCATATGCTCGCCTATCGATCCTGATCACCAGCGGTAATGCGAGAAGGCCCGGTTCGCCTCCGCCATCTTGTGCGTGTCCTCTCGCTTCTTCACCGCTGTGCCGCGGTTATTGGCAGCATCGAGGAGTTCGGCCGACAGCCGCTCCTCCATGGTCTTTTCGTTGCGGCTGCGCGCGGCCGTGATCAGCCAGCGGATGGCCAGCGCCTGCCGGCGCTCGGTGCGCACCTCGACCGGCACCTGGTAGGTGGCACCACCGACGCGCCGCGAGCGCACCTCGACGGCGGGCATGACGTTCTCCAGCGCCGAATGGAACATCTGGATTGGATCGGATTTGGCGCGGCTTTGCATACGATCGAGGGCGCCGTACACGATCCGTTCGGCAACCGACTTCTTACCCTGCCGCATGATCGAGTTCATGAACTTGGAAATGACCAAGTCATTGAACTTCGGGTCCGGGTTGACCTCGCGTCTCTCAGCCTTGTGCCGGCGCGACATTGTCTTACTTCCTCAGCCAGTCAAATTTGCTACTC
The DNA here is from genome assembly GCA_963820375.1 of uncultured Alphaproteobacteria bacterium. Taxonomy (GTDB): domain Bacteria; phylum Pseudomonadota; class Alphaproteobacteria; order Rhizobiales; family Hyphomicrobiaceae; genus AWTP1-13. The sequence goes on from CAWFZX010000010.1 coordinate 34,034, forward strand.
AACGTCCCGTACGGCTCAAGGTGTTCTCCACCCGGGACTACCTATGCAAAGAGGCCCACTACTTGGGCCTCTTTGCTCCGTATTTGGAGCGCCTCTGCTTGCGGTCGGCCACGCCTTGCGTGTCGAGCACGCCGCGAATGATGTGATAGCGCACCCCAGGCAGGTCCTTGACGCGGCCCCCGCGGATCATCACCACGGAATGCTCCTGCAGATTGTGGCCTTCGCCAGGGATGTAGCCGATCACCTCAAAGCCATTGGTCAAACGTACCTTGGCGACCTTGCGCAGCGCCGAATTGGGCTTTTTCGGTGTCGTCGTATAGACGCGCGTGCAAACGCCACGCTTCTGCGGGCACGCCTCCATGTGGCGCGCCTTCTCGCGGTAGGTCTTCTGCGTCCGCGGTTTGCGGATCAACTGCTGAATGGTCGGCATGCGCCACTTTCACCTTTGCCAGCGACTTCAACGAGCTCGTACGCCAAAAACTCGCCGCGGAGGTCCGCCTGAGCGGCGCCCGGCTCGCATATTCCAGAGGATCCAGCCGTTTGCCTGCGCAAACTCCGGATCTTGGCCTGAATTGTCCTCTGCTTGACGACGGCAGTGTCTAGGCCAGGGCGGGGTCGACATACCCACGCCGACCAAATGGCCTACCACCTGCCGCGAGAGTGCGCGGAAAATATACGTGCACTCCCTACACGTCAACACCCCGGCAAGCGCCAGATCCGAATTATTTGGTGCTGCCTGCTCTGACGCCGACAGGAGCCATTTGCCTCGTGCCGCGGCCGAGGCTCGCGGATGCGCTGCCCGCTTCGCTGGTAAGCCGCAACCGGAGCGGCCGCAGGACAAATGCGGCCGCTCCGGTCCGAACAGTTGCCGCTACTCCGCGGCCGCTTCGGTGCGGCGACGGCGACGCTCGGGCGGCCGGATCACGACCCCGCCTTCGGGGGCGGCCAGGGCGCGTTCGGCGTCGACCTTTGCCTTTTCCTTGGCAATCAGCTCATCGCGCTTGGCGGCGACCTTGCGGATCCGCCGCAGCATTCCGCCGGTGCCCGCCGGGATCAGACGGCCAACGATTACGTTCTCCTTGAGCCCTTCCAGCATGTCGGCCTTGCCGTTGACGGCGGCTTCAGTCAGCACGCGCGTGGTTTCCTGGAAGGAGGCCGCCGAGATGAAGCTGCGCGTCTGCAACGACGCCTTGGTGATACCCAGCAGAACCGGCTTGGCGGTCGCCACGCGTTTGCCGGATTTCTCGGTGGCCAGGTTCTTCTCGTCGAACTCGATCCGATCGATCTGTTCACCCTTGAGCAGGTCGGTCTCGCCGGGGTCCTCGATCTCCACCTTCTGCAACATCTGGCGCACAATCACCTCTATGTGCTTGTCATTGATGGTGACGCCCTGCAGTCGGTACACGTCCTGGATTTCGTTGATCAGGTAGTTGGCGAGTTCTTCCACGCCCTTGATCGCCAGGATGTCGTGCGGAGCCGGGTGGCCATCGTAGACGAAGTCTCCTTTCTCGATGCGGTCCCCGTGTTGCACGGCAAGGCTCTTGCCGCGTGGGATCAGATACTCGACTGGCTCGGCGTTCGCGTCATCCGGCTTGATGGTGATGCGCTGTTTATTCTTGTAATCCTTGCCGAACTCGACCGTACCCGACACCTCCGCGATAATGGCGTTGTCCTTCGGCCGCCGGGCCTCGAACAGCTCCGCAACCCGTGGCAGACCGCCGGTGATGTCGCCGGTTTTTGCGGACGAAAGCGGAATACGCGCCAGCACGTCGCCGGCCTTCACTTTGGCGTTCGGCTCGATCGACAGGATTGCCTCGACCGGCAGCTGGTAACGGGCATCGACACCGCGCGCGACCCGCACTGGTTTGCCACCCTTGGACTCCTTGATGACGATCGCGGGCTTGAGATCGGAGCCACGCGGCGTCGCCCGCCAGTCGACAATCACCCGATTGGTCGTGCCCTTCACCTCGTCGGTCTGTTCCTTGACCGACACGCCCTCCACCAGATCGGCGAACTCCGCGACGCCGTCGACCTCGGTCAGAATCGGACGCATGTAGGGATCCCATTGGGCGAGGCGCGCGCCGCGCTTGACGGTATCGCCATCGTCGACGTGCAATCGTGCCCCGTAGGTGATTTTTTGCGTCGCCAGCTCCTTGCCTGACTGATCGGTGATCGACAGCACCACGTTGCGCCCCATGGTAATGAGGCGTCCCTGACTGTCCTTCACGACATTACGGTTCTTGATCTTCACGCTGCCGTTGAAGTTCAACTCGATGAAGGATTGGTCGACCGTTTGTGCGACACCGCCGATGTGGAAGGTGCGCATGGTGAGCTGGGTGCCCGGCTCACCGATCGACTGGGCTGCGATGACGCCCACGGCCTCGCCGATATTGACCGGCGTTCCGCGCGCGAGATCACGACCGTAGCATTTGCCGCACACTCCATTGGTCGTCTCGCAGGTCAATACCGAGCGGATACGCACTTCCTGGATCTGCGCCTTCTCGATGGCCTCGACTTCCTTTTCCTCGAGAAGCTCGCCGGCCTTGACGATCACCTTCTTGGTGGCGGGGTCCTTGACGTCCTCGGCCGCGGTCCGGCCCAAGATGCGCTGCCCCAACGAGACGATGACCTGGCCAGCATCCACCACTGCCTGCACATTAATGCCGGCGTCGGTGCCGCAATCCTCCTCATTGATGATGCAGTCCTGCGCCACGTCGACAAGGCGACGGGTGAGATAGCCGGAGTTGGCGGTCTTCAGCGCCGTATCGGCCAGGCCTTTGCGCGCGCCATGCGTCGAGTTGAAGTACTCGAGCACGGAGAGACCTTCCTTGAAGTTCGAGATGATCGGCGTCTCGATGATCTCGCCGGACGGCTTGGTCATCAAGCCGCGCATGCCGGCGAGCTGCCGCATCTGCTTCTCAGAGCCACGCGCGCCGGAGTGCGCCATCATGTAGACCGAATTGACCGGCTTCAGCTTGTCGCTGGTACCCTCCTTCTGCGAAGCGGAAATGCGCTCCATCATCTCCTTGGCGATCTGATCGGTACACTTCGACCAGGCATCGACCACCTTGTTGTATTTCTCGAGCTGGGTGATGAGACCGTCGTTGTATTGCTGCTCGTACTCGCGCACGAGCTCGTTGGTCTCCTCAACGATCTTGGCCTTGGTATCAGGAATCTGCATATCGTCCTTGCCGAACGAAATGCCGGCCTTGAAGGCGTGATAGAAGCCTAGCCCCATGATGCGGTCGCAGAAGATCACCGTCTCCTTCTGTCCGCAGTTGCGATAGACCGCATCGATCAGGGCGGAGATGTTCTTTTTGGTCAGCAGCTGGTTGACAAGGTCAAACTTGACGCCCGCGCGCCGCGGCAAAAGCTCACCTAGCAGCAGCCGGCCCGGGGTCGTCTCGTGGACCTCCACCACTGGATTGCCCTGCAAATCGACACCGAAGTAGCGACCCTTCACCTTGGCATGCAGGCTGACCTCGCCGCTGGCAAGGGCGTGCTCGACCTCGGCGATCGACCCCAGCAACGTGCCTTCGCCCGGATCCTTCTCTTGCATCAGCGACAGGTAATAGAGGCCCAAGACGATGTCTTGGCTCGGCACGATGATCGGCGAACCATTGGCCGGATGCAGGATGTTGTTCGTCGACATCATCAGCACACGGGCTTCGAGCTGCGCCTCGAGAGACAGCGGCACGTGCACGGCCATCTGATCGCCGTCGAAGTCAGCGTTGAAGGCCGCACAGACGAGCGGGTGCAGCTGGATCGCCTTACCCTCGATGAGCACCGGCTCGAACGCCTGAATGCCGAGGCGATGCAGCGTGGGAGCACGATTGAGCAGCACCGGATGCTCGCGGATGACCTCATCGAGCACGTCCCAGACTTCCGGCTTCTCCTTCTCGACCAGCTTTTTGGCCTGTTTAACCGTCGCCGCCTGGCCGAGCGCCTGTAGGCGCGCATAGATGAACGGCTTAAACAGCTCCAACGCCATCTTCTTCGGCAGACCGCATTGGTGCAGCTTCATCTCGGGGCCGACCACAATCACGGAACGTCCGGAGTAGTCGACCCGCTTTCCCAGCAGATTCTGACGGAAGCGGCCCTGCTTGCCCTTCAGCATGTCGGCCAGTGACTTGAGCGGACGCTTGTTGGCACCGGTGATGACACGCCCGCGCCGGCCATTGTCGAACAGGGCGTCAACCAATTCCTGCAGCATCCGCTTCTCGTTGCGGATGATGATATCTGGCGCCCTGAGCTCCATCAGCCGCTTTAGACGGTTGTTGCGGTTGATGACGCGGCGATAAAGATCGTTCAGATCCGAGGTGGCAAAGCGTCCGCCGTCGAGTGGCACCAGAGGCCGCAGCTCGGGCGGGATTACCGGCACCACGGTCAGCACCATCCACTCCGGCTTGTTGCCGGACTCGATGAAGGCCTCGATCACCTTGAGGCGCTTGCCGAGTTTCTTGGGCTTGAGCTCGGTCGTCGCTTCGGCAATCTCCTGCCGCAGCTGGTCGCGCAGCTTCGGCAGATCCATGCCCTCGAGGAGAACCCGGATCGCCTCTGCACCAATGCCGGCGGAGAAGCTGTCCTGACCGAACTCTTCGATCGCCTGGTTATACTGCTCTTCGGTGAGCAGCTGCTTTTCCGTGAAGGTCGTGACGCCCGGCTCGGTGACAATGTAGTTTTCAAAGTAGAGCACGCGCTCAAGATCCTTGAGCGTCATGTCGAGCAGGAGGCCAATGCGGGAAGGCAGCGACTTCAGGAACCAGATATGGGCGACGGGTGCGGCCAGCTGGATGTGGCCCATGCGCTCGCGGCGCACCTTGGCCAGGGTCACCTCGACCCCGCATTTCTCGCAGATCAAGCCCTTGTACTTCATGCGCTTGTACTTGCCGCACAAGCACTCATAGTCCTTGATGGGCCCGAAGATGCGGGCGCAGAACAAGCCGTCCCGCTCTGGCTTGAACGTGCGATAGTTGATCGTCTCGGGCTTTTTGATCTCGCCAAACGACCACGACATGATGTCGTCCGGGCTCGCGATCGAGATGCGGATCTGATCGAAAGCCGGGGCTGGCGCCTGTTGCTTGAATAGATTGGTGATCTCGTTCATCAGCTTTCTCCTGGCGGGGCCGATAGCAGCCTGCGCCTCAAAATTGTGAAACCTCCGGGCAGGCCCGCGCCCGCTATTGGCGAACGCGGCCTTGCGACCTCACTCGGCCGCCGCCGGCGGCAGCTGTGGACGCTCGGTGGGACCTTTGATGGCGTCCTCATCGGAAGCCCCCGATTGATCGGAGTTAACCAGCTCGACGTTCAGACCCAAGGCGCGCATCTCCTTGACGAGGACGTTAAAACTTTCCGGAATGCCGGCCTCAAAGGCGTCGTCGCCGCGCACGATGGCCTCGTAAACCTTGGTGCGGCCGGCAACATCGTCCGATTTCACAGTCAACATTTCCTGCAGCGTGTAGGCGGCCCCGTAGGCTTCGAGTGCCCACACCTCCATCTCGCCGAAGCGCTGCCCACCGAACTGTGCCTTGCCACCCAGAGGCTGCTGGGTAACGAGGCTGTAGGGACCGATCGAGCGGGCGTGGATCTTGTCGTCGACCAGATGGTGCAGCTTGAGAAGATACTTGTAGCCAACGGTCACCTTGCGGTCGAACGGCTCGCCGGTGCGACCGTCAAACAGCGTCACCTGACCCGAGGTGTCGAAACCCGCCTTTTGCAGCAAGGTGACGATATCGGGCTCGCGCGCACCGTCGAAGACCGGCGTCGCAATCGGCACGCCGCCTTTGAGCTGCTCACCGAGGGCCACCAGCTCGTTGTCGCGCAGCTTGGTGGTGCCGCTATCCGCCCCATAGATGTCGCCCACGGCCTCGCGCAGTGCCCGCGCCTCACCGCTCTCATGAAACTTCTGCAGAGCCTCGTCAATGATCCGGCCCAGGCCACGGCAGGCCCAACCCAGATGCGTCTCAAGGATCTGCCCGACGTTCATGCGGCTCGGCACCCCGAGCGGATTGAGCACCACGTCAACGTAGGTGCCATCCTCCAGATAAGGCATGTCTTCGACCGGCACGATCTGCGAGACAACGCCCTTGTTGCCGTGCCGGCCAGCCATCTTGTCGCCAGGTTGAATTTTGCGCTTCACGGCGACGAAGACCTTGACCATCTTCATCACGCCGGGAGGTAGTTCGTCGCCGCGCTGCAGTTTGTCGACCTTGTCGACAAATCGCCGCTCGAGACTCTTCTTGGCATCCTCGTACTGCTTGCCGATGGCCTCGACCTCGGCCATCGCTGCCTCGTCAGTGAGACCGATCTCCCACCACTGGCTGCGGGGGATGTCGCTCAGCACCTCTTCATTGAGCGTCGTGCCTTTGCGGGCACCTTTCGGACCCTTGGCCGCCTCCTTGCCAATCAACGCCGTCTTCAGCCGCGCATAGACGTTGCGGTCGAGGATCTGCAGCTCATCGTCGCGGTCCTTGGCGAGACGCTCGATCTCTTCGCGTTCGATCGCCATCGCGCGCTCGTCCTTGTCGACGCCATGACGGTTGAACACCCGCACCTCGACGACCGTACCGTTGACGCCCGGCGGCAAGCGCAGCGACGTGTCGCGCACGTCAGAGGCCTTTTCGCCGAAAATGGCGCGCAGCAGCTTTTCCTCCGGCGTCATCGGGCTTTCGCCCTTGGGGGTGATCTTGCCGACCAGGATGTCGCCCGGATTGACCTCGGCACCAATGAAGACGATGCCGGCTTCGTCCAGGTTCTTCAGGGCCTCTTCCGAAACGTTCGGAATATCGCGCGTGATTTCCTCCGGACCCAGCTTGGTGTCGCGCGCCATCACCTCAAATTCCTCGATGTGGATCGAGGTGAAGACGTCGTCGAACACGACGCGTTCGGACAGGAGAATGGAGTCCTCGAAATTGTAACCCATCCACGGCATGAACGCGACCAGCACGTTCTTGCCGAGCGCCAGGTCGCCGAGATCTGTCGACGGGCCATCGGCAATGATGTCGCCCGCCTTGACGCTCTCACCCACGGTCACCAGCGGTCGCTGGTTGATGCAGGTGTTCTGGTTCGAGCGCTGGAACTTGCGCAGACGATAAATGTCGACGCCCGGCTTGGAGGGATCCGTCTCGCCGGTGGCGCGTACGACGATACGGGTGGAATCCACCTGATCGATAATGCCGCTGCGGCGGGCGGCGATGGCGGCGCCAAAATCGCGCGCCACCACCTCTTCCATGCCGGTACCGACGAGCGGCGCTTCGGCCTTGATCAGCGGGACCGCCTGACGCTGCATATTGGAGCCCATCAGGGCGCGATTGGCGTCGTCGTTCTCAAGGAAAGGAATGAGGGCTGCGGCTACCGACACCAACTGCTTCGGCGATACGTCGATGTAATCGACCTTATCGGGAGAGACGAGCAGCACGTCACCCTGATAGCGACAGGTGATGAGATCGCCGGTCAGCTTACCCTTCGGGTCGATCGCGGCGTTGGCCTGCGCCACATGGTGGCGCGCCTCCTCCATAGCCGAGAGGTAGATCACCTCGTCGGTCACCTTGCCCTTCTCTACCTTGCGGTAGGGGCTTTCGATGAAGCCGTACTTATTGACGCGGGCGAAGGTCGCAAGCGAGTTGATAAGGCCGATGTTAGGCCCTTCCGGTGTCTCGATCGGGCAAATCCGCCCATAGTGCGTTGGGTGCACGTCGCGCACTTCGAAGCCAGCACGTTCGCGGGTAAGACCACCCGGACCCAATGCCGAGAGCCGCCGCTTGTGGGTGATTTCGGACAGCGGATTGGTCTGATCCATGAACTGAGAGAGTTGCGAAGACCCGAAGAATTCGCGCACGGCGGCCGCCGCCGGCTTGGCGTTGATTAGATCCTGCGGCATGACCGTATCGATATCGACCGACGACATGCGCTCCTTGATGGCGCGCTCCATGCGCAGGAGGCCGAGCCGGTACTGGTTTTCCATCAGCTCGCCCACCGAGCGCACGCGGCGGTTGCCGAGGTGATCGATGTCGTCGATCTCGCCTTTACCGTCGCGCAGATCGACGAGCGTGCTAATGACGGCAATGATGTCTTCCCGGCGCAGCGTACGCACGGTGTCCTCGGCCTTGAGATCGAGGCGCATGTTCATCTTCACCCGACCAACCGCGGAAAGGTCGTAGCGCTCTGGATCGAAAAACAGCCCATAGAACAGGGCCTGCGCGGCCTCCAGCGTTGGTGGCTCACCCGGGCGCATGACCCGGTAGACGTCCATCAATGCTTCTTCATGATTGGCGTTCTTATCGACATTGAGCGTGTTGCGGATGAAGGCGCCGATCGTCACATGATCGATGTCGAGGATCGGGAATTCTTTGATCTTGGCTTCCTTGAAGGTCTCCAGGAGCTTGGCGTCGAGCTCATCGCCGGCCTCGCCGTAGATTTCGCCGGTATTCAGGTTGACGATGTCTTGGGCAAGGTACTTGCCAGCCAGGTCATCAGCGCTGAACAGCACTTCCTTGACGCCTTCCTCGGCTAGCTCTCGCGCCCGCCGGGCGGTCATTTTCTCGCCAGCCTTGGCGACGACTTCCCCCGACTTGGCGTCGACGAGGTCAGCCGACGGCGTCATGCCGCGCATTTTTTCCGAAACGAACGGCACCTTCCAGCCACGCTTGCTCTCCTTCACAAGGATGGACTTGTAGAAGGTCGAGAGGATCTCCTCATCGTCCATGCCAAGGGCATAGAGCAGCGTCGTCACCGGCAGTTTGCGACGGCGATCGATGCGCACATAGACGATATCCTTGGCGTCGAATTCGAAGTCGAGCCAGGAGCCGCGATAGGGAATGATGCGGGCAGCAAACAGCAGTTTGCCGGAGGCGTGCGTCTTGCCCTTGTCGTGATCAAAGAACACACCGGGCGAGCGATGCATCTGGCTGACAATGACGCGTTCGGTGCCATTGATAACAAAGGTACCGTTCGGCGTCATGAAGGGCATATCGCCCATATAGACGTCCTGCTCCTTGACGTCCTTGACCGACTTGGCGCCGGTCTCTTCGTTGACGTCAAATACGATCAGCCGCAGTTTCACCTTGAGCGGCGCAGCGTAGGTCATATCGCGCTGCTGGCACTCGTCGACGTCGTACTTTGGCGGTTCGAACTCGTAACGCACGAATTCCAGGGTCGCCCGACCGGAGAAATCCGAAATCGGGAACACCGACCTGAAGACCGCCTCCAGCCCCTGATCGGGCCTGCCGCCGGGCGGCTCCTTGACCATCAAAAAGTCGTCATAGGAGCTCTTTTGTACTTCGATGAGATTGGGCATCTCAGCGACTTCGCCGAGCGTACCAAACTGCTTGCGGATGCGCTTGCGGCCGTTGAAGGTCTCAGCCATTTCAGCTCCTCGTCCTTCGCGTGCGAAGGCAGATGTTTCGATGTTAGGTGCGGGGCAAGTGCTGCGCGCGCGCCCCTGTGCACCTTAAAAACGCTCTTCATGCCGACCGGGTAGGCATGGCATGAAGTCCAGCCCGCCGGTCACCAAGGTGCGGCGGGCTGGGCTGCAACTACTTGACCTCGACGGTCGCGCCTTGGTCCTCGAGCTGCTTTTTGAGCTTGGCGGCCTCTTCCTTGTTGACACCGTCCTTGACGGTTTTGCCGCCGGCCTCCACCAGGTCCTTCGCCTCCTTGAGGCCGAGCCCCGTGATGGCGCGCACTTCTTTGATGACGTTGATCTTCTTGTCGCCGCCGGACTTCAAGATGATGCTGAACTCCGTCTGCTCCTCCACTGCCGGAGCCGCCGCGGCACCGGGAGCCGCCGCAACGGCAACTGCCGCCGCGGCCGAGACGCCCCACTTCTCCTCCAAAAGCTTGGAGAGCTCCGCGGCCTCCAGGACCGTCAGTTTGGAAAGGTCTTCGACGATTTTCGCCAGATCAGCCATGACTCAGTGTCCTTCTTTCAATGTGTGGTTTTGCGGCGCCAATGGGCGCGCAGTTGGGGTGCTAAGACGTTCGCCTCATGTCGCTTTGGCACTCTGGGCCTGGAGCACGCGCGCGAGTTGCGCGCCGGGCTCCTTGAGCACACGAGCAATCTTGGTCGCCGGCGCCTGCAGCAACCCGATCAAGGTTGCGCGCAATTCGTCCAGGGATGGCAAATCGGCCAGGGCCTGCACGGCGCGGGAGTCCAGCACCAACTCGCCCATGGCCCCGCCAAGAATCACGAGCTTGTTGTTCTCCTTGGCGTATTTGACCGAAACCTTCGCAGCGCTGATCGGATCCCCTGAATAGGCAATGCAGGTTTGCCCCTTCAGCAGATCGGCGATCTTTTCGGCGCTTGTGCCCTGAACGGACAGTTTGGCCAGCCTATTCTTGGCGACCTTCACCGCTCCGCCCGCTGCCTTCATACGTTTGCGATACTCGGTCATCTCAGCGACGGTCATGCCCTTGTAATGGGCAACGACAACGGCGCCGATGCCCTTCCAGGTCTCGTTGAGCGTGCTGACGAGTTCGCGCTTTTGCGCTCTGTCCACCTTTGTTCACTCCATTTAGCGGTTGGGCCTTGCGAGGCCCTTTGACCGCAGGATTGCACCTTGCCGCCGGCAAGACGGCGCTTCAGGAACCCGTCCTTCCTTGCGGTTGTGAGACGCAAGGTGCAGACCCAAGAGTTTCGAACCGCGGCGTTATTTTCCGCCCGTTCGTCTCCCGTCTCATGCAGGCCCTCGCGGAGCGAGGCTTAAGCCGAACAACGTCGGCACCGGCAATCTCGGACAGGCTTGGACGACCAACATAAAGTTCTGGCCGCCCGCTTCCGGGCGCAACGCCCGGAATTTGTTGTGACTGTGACAGTCCTCCGCTTATCCTGTGGCGCTCGCACCGCCAGCAACCGTCCCCGCATCGATCTTGACGCCCACACCCTGTGAGGAGCTGAGCGAGATCTTGTTCAAATAATTGCCCTTGGCGCCCGTGGGTTTGGCCTTGATGACGGCGTCAACAAAAGCCTTGATGTTTTCCACCAACGCCTGGTCGGCAAAGCTGGCTTTGCCAACCCCAGCTTGGACAATGCCAGCCTTCTCGACGCGGAACTCGACGGCGCCGCCCTTTGCTCCCTTGACTGCGGCCGCAACGTCCATGGTGACGGTGCCGACGCGCGGGTTTGGCATCAGGCCGCGAGGGCCCAGCACCTTGCCGAGCCGCCCAACCAGGCCCATCATGTCGGGCGTGGCGATACAGCGGTCAAAGTTGATGGTGCCTTGGGATACCTGCTCAACCAGGTCTTCGGCACCAACCACGTCGGCGCCTGCCGCTTTCGCCTCCTCGGCCTTGGCCGCGCGCGCAAACACGGCCACGCGCTGTGTGCGCCCAGTTCCGTTGGGAAGAGTGCACACCCCGCGCACCATTTGATCGGCGTGCTTGGGGTCGACGCCAAGGTTCATGGCAATTTCAACGGTCTCATCGAACTTGGCCTTGGCTCGCGACTTGATCACCTTCACCGCCTCGTCGACGGAGTAGAACTTCTCGCGATTGACGCCCTCGCGGGCGCTTTTCAGGCGTTTGCCGATTTTTGTCATCGCCCCTACTCCACAACCTGCAGACCCATCGAACGCGCAGAGCCGGCAATCGTCCGTGCCGCCGCCTCGAGGTCGTCCGTGTTTAAGTCCTTCATCTTCTGTTTTGCCACTTCGCGCACCTGCGCCATCGTTATGGTTCCGGCGCTGGTCCGGCCCGGCTCCTTGGAGCCACCGTTGACCTGCGCGGCCTTTTTGATGAGGTGCGAGGCCGGCGGCGTGCGCATCTCGAAAGAAAACGACCGATCCGAGTAGACGGTGATCTTGACGGGGATCGGCGCGCCCTGCTCCAGATCCTTGGTCTTCGCATTGAACTGCTTGCAGAACTCCATAATCGACAGACCGCGCTGGCCGAGCGCGGGCCCGATCGGCGGCGAGGGATTGGCCTGACCTGCCGGCACCTGCAAGTTGATGAAGCCGTCGATTTTCTTCGCCATGACCTTTGCTCTACCTACTCATCCTGCTTGCGCGTGCGATGCGCCACAGCGCCGTTCACGACACCTTTTCGACTTGACCGAATTCCAGCTCGACCGGCGTCGGCCGGCCGAAAATTGACACTGCCACCTTGAGGCGGGCGCGCTGTTCATCCACCTCCTCGACGTGGCCGCTGAAGGATGCGAACGGACCGTCCGCCACTCGCACCTGCTCACCAATCTCGAAGGTGACCATCGGTTTCGGACGCTCCACGCCCTCCTTCACCTGATGCAGGATGCGCATCGCCTCGTCCTCGGTGATCGGGACGGCCTTGTTATCCGCACCGAGAAAGCCGGTGACCTTGGGTGTGTTCTTGATCAGGTGGTAGGCGGCGTCCGTCATATCCATCTTCACCAGCACGTAGCCGGGAAAGAACTTGCGTTCCGCCTGCACCTTGCGCCCACGCCTGACCTCGACAATCTCCTCCATTGGCACGAGTACCTCCTCGAACAGGTCTGCAAGACCTGCCGCCTTGGCTCGCTTCTTGATGTCCTCGGCCACCTTTTTCTCGAAATTCGAGTAGGCGTGCACGATGTACCAGCGCTTGGCCATAATGCCGTCTCTTACCCTCAGATCCGTTACGCGCACGTCGGACACCGCCAGCTATTGTCCCAACTGAAGAATGAAGCGAACCAGCGCGGAGATGACCATGTCAGTCAGCAGAAAAAACACCGACGTTAGCGCGACCATCACCAGCACCATGGCCGTCGTGATCCAGACCTCCTTCCAGGTCGGCCACGTGACCTTCGATACCTCTTGGCGCACCTCTTGAATGAAGTGTAGCGGGTTCTTCACACTCGGCTCACGATCCAAAAGCCGTGCTGCCCGCACGGCCGGTTGCTTGTCTTGGTTTACTGCCCGCAAGTCCGCGCCGTCCGCCTCCAACCCAAGAACGAGTTCACCCAATACTTGGCAGGGGCGGAGGGTCTCGAACCCCCAGCCTTCGGTTTTGGAGACCGACGCTCTACCAATTGAGCTACACCCCTTGAGCCTGGCCGCCCACGCGGGAGCGCCTACATAGCCCAGTTCGCTTGGCTTGTCACACTTTTTCCTTGACAAATTCAGGAACTGGTAGTTGGGGCCATCGGCGACTTAAGCTTAACCAATTATTGAGGCTTAAGAAGGCGATAGATCCCAATCCAACCCTGAACGATTCGAATGATGCCTGACCGATCTCCCCCTACTCAATGATGGATGTAACGACACCGGCACCGACCGTGCGGCCGCCCTCGCGGATGGCAAAGCGAAGCTTCTCCTCCATCGCAATCGGCGTAATGAGCTCGATCGTAACGGCAACGTTGTCGCCCGGCATGACCATCTCCGTGCCCTCAGGCAGTGACACCACCCCCGTCACGTCGGTGGTGCGGAAGTAAAACTGCGGGCGGTAGTTGGTGAAAAACGGAGTGTGACGACCACCCTCCTCCTTCGTCAGGATGTAGGCTTCCGCCTTGAATTTCTTGTGCGGCTTGATCGAACCCGGCTTGCACAGAACCTGGCCACGCTCAACCGCGTCCTTGTCGATCCCACGCAGCAGGCAGCCGACGTTGTCGCCTGCCTCACCCGCATCCAATAGCTTGCGGAACATCTCAACACCCGTCACCACCGACTTCTGAGTGTCGCGGATGCCGACGATCTCAACCTCCTCCCCGACCTTGATCGTCCCACGCTCGATCCGGCCCGTCACAACCGTGCCACGGCCCGAAATCGAAAAGACGTCCTCGATCGGCATCAGGAACGGCTGGTCCTTCGGACGCTCAGGCAGCGGGATATACGTATCCAGCGCATCGAATAGCTTCAGGATCGCCTCATCGGCCAACGCGCCCTTCTCACCGTTCAAAGCCTGGATCGCAGCCCCCCGGATCACAGGCACGTCGTCCCCTGGAAACTGGTATTTCGACAGAAGCTCGCGAACCTCCATCTCAACAAGCTCAATCAGCTCCTGGTCGTCTACCGCATCGCACTTGTTCAGAAAAACCACGATGTAGGGAACCCCAACCTGACGCGCCAGCAAGATGTGCTCCCGCGTCTGAGGCATCGGACCGTCAACCGCCGACACAACCAGGATCGCACCGTCCATCTGCGCCGCACCCGTGATCATGTTCTTCACGTAGTCAGCATGACCAGGGCAGTCCACGTGCGCGTAGTGCCGCTTCTCCGTCGAATACTCAACGTGCGAAGTCGCAATCGTCAAAATCTTCGTCGGATCCCGACGCCCCTGGCTCTCCGATGCCTTCGCTACCTGGTCGTAGGAGACCGCCGTCGTCGTCCAACCCTTGTCCGCAGACACCTTCGTCAGAGCCGCAGTCAATGTCGTCTTGCCATGGTCAACGTGGCCGATCGTGCCAACGTTGCAGTGCGGTTTCGTCCGGTCGAATTTCGCCTTGGCCATATGTCGTCCTGTTCTGCCAACCGTTTTCCAGCCCGCCGTCGTCGCTGGGCTGCAAGATGCTAGGTTCCTGGAGCGGGTGAGGAGAATCGAACTCCCGTCATCAGCTTGGAAGGCTGTTGCTCTACCATTGAGCTACACCCGCTTGTCGGAGGTCGAGACCAGGCGCCCGTGCGGCACGAACCCTGACCTCTGGCATTGCTGATTTCCTGATGCTTTCCGATCCCTTGTTGGTGGAGGGGGTTGGATTCGAACCAACGTAGGCGTAGCCAACGGATTTACAGTCCGTCCCCTTTAGCCACTCGGGCACCCCTCCGAACGCATGGCAAGAACCCAAACGAAAGCGCCCCGCCGTCGCCGGCAGGGGCAATGAGTTATGGTTATGGGGATTGCGCCATCGCCTGTCAACCCCTAACCCAGAGCCCATGGACCCGAAACACAGGCACCGACCCAGGGGCTCGAAACCCGGCGATGGAACCGGCCGTGCCGACGCCAACGGCCGCTTGCTCATCTTCGGCATCCATGCCGTGGAGGCGGCACTCGCCAATCCCATGCGCGTCATTCGTCACGTTGCTCTTAGCGGCAATGCTGAGCGCCGGCTCGAGCAGAGCCTGGCGGCGCGGCAGCTGGTTCATGAGCGGGTCTTGCCGCGGGACCTCGACCGGCGGCTGGGCGCCGACACCGTCCATCAGGGGGCATTAGATCGAAGCGGAACCTTTGCCGGAACCGGCGTTGGCCACGCTCATTGCGCAGATGGCCAACCGCCCCTTGCTCGTCCTCGATCAGATTACGGACCCGCACAATGTCGGCGCCATTCTGCGTTCGGCCGCCGTGTTTGGCGCTGCCGGTCTCGTCATGACCAGGCGCCACAGCCCACCGCTCGATGGTGCACTCGCCAAGTCGGCGTCCGGTGCACTGGAACATGTGCCGATCGCCCTGGTGCAAAACCTGGCGCGCGCCTTGGCCGACCTGAAGCAGCTGGGGGTCACGGTGGTGGGACTAGACGGGGAGGCAAGCGAGCGGCTCGACGGCCTGGCCTGGCCCGGGCGTGCGGCCCTGGTGCTGGGCGCCGAGGGCAGAGGTCTGCGCCAACTCACCCGGGAGAGCTGCGATCATCTGTGCCGCATCGCATCAGCGGGACCGCTCGACAGCCTCAACGTCTCAAACGCCGCCGCCGTCGCCCTGCACTGGACGGCGTTGCAGCGCCTCGGCACGACGGCAGCGTTCGCGTCCTAGACAAGCTCATGGCGCCACGCCGTGCGTAGCGCCATGACAGATGTCGACAACTCGACCCGAATCAATCGCAGATCGTGGGACGCCAGCAGCGATACTCACCGCCGCGGCAGATATACTCGCCAAAACGATTATGCCAGCAGCTGCGGCCGACATAATCGCACTGGCGCGGCCCCCGATAGCATCCAGGTCCCACCGCGTAGTAACGCGGACCGGCGTAGGCGCCGGCAATGCCAAGACCGAGTACGGTACCCACAGCCACGCCGGCCGCGACCCCGCCACCGCGGCCCGCAGCGGCGGGTTCGGTCCAGCTCGCAGCCCCAATACCCATTACCAGCGCCGCAACGGCTGCTATTTGCACGAGTTTCTTCAACATGACGGATATCTCCTCTCCTCATGGCCGCCGTAGCGCGGCCCCCCGACGACGCAGTGCCTGAAACCGAGCAAGCTCCTGAGCATATGAATATGGCGTGAACACGGATCGAGCCCGATTCTTCATGCTGTATGCACGGATGAAGCCCTCAATTTCCGTCGCGCGCACAGGACTTGCGCCCGGCGCCGAAGCCAATAAAGCCAGCATCACCTAACAACTGCTTAAGAGGGGGGTGCTGTTCTTGCCAGCCAGCGAGGCGAGGGGACGGCCCAGATCAACGGCAACGGGCACACGCCCACCAATCATACCCCCACGCCGGGACATACTGAAACCGCGGACCCCGATAGACGTATCGGTAGCGGTAGCGCATTTCCGCGCGGGGCACCCAGTAGCCGGAGGCGTAATAAGGATAGTAGCCGGGCTGCCGATAATACCAGGAGCGCGGATCGTACCGATAGATCCGGGGTCGCCCCCGAACCGCCGGCTCGGCCGGGGAATAAATGCCAAAACCCTCAGGATTTCGACCGTCCGCGGAGACCGAGGTCGGCAAAGCGCCCGCGAGCAGCATGGCACCTGCCCCAAGCAAGTAGAGGGTGGTGACGCGCATCGTCGCTCTCCTGCAGTCTCACCAAGCCAATAAGGTAGCGATTCGTTCTACAAGAAATCGCTAAGACTGACGAGATGGCCGATACGCAGCGGACGCAGCTTGTGGCCGGCGAGCACCGGCTGGTACTTGGACCACCCTCGCAGCTCCCTAGTGGGTCACCGAGCAGACGGACAAGCCCCGCAACGCCGCCCTGTCACTGGCAGGTTTCCGTGCGCTAAGCTCTCGGACCCAGGTGACGACAAAGGGGACGCGTGATGCCGACAGTACCCGCCGACCGACTGACAAGAATTGGTGCCGCGTTACTGCGGGCTGCCGGGGCATCGCCAGAAGAAGCGGACGCGGTGGCGGTGGGTTGCATCAACGCCAACCTCGCCGGGCACGATTCGCACGGCATTATCGCCATTCCCACCTACATCGACCGGATCAAAGCAGGTCACATCGTGCCGGGCGCACCCCTGACGATCGTGCAGGAGTCGGCGGCCACTACGGTGATCGATGGGCATTGGGGGTTTGGCTTCCACGTCAATGCCAAGGCGATGCAGCTGACGATTGACAAGGCGAAAAAGTCAAATGTGGCTGCCTGCACGGTCTTCCGTCAGAGTCACGTCGGCCGCCTGGCGGCCTACCCCTTGATGGCGATCAAGGAGGGCATGATCGGTTTGGCCACGGCCGACTCGGGCCGATCGGCCAAAGTCGTGGCTCCCTTCGGCGGGCGCGAGGCGCGTCTCGGTACCAACCCGATCTCGATCGCGGTGCCGTCCGACTTAGAGGCGCCGTTCTATCTTGATATGGCGACCTCGGCCGTGGCGGCAGGCAAGGTGGCGCTGGCGGCCGCGCGCGGTGAAGCGATTCCGATTGGATGGGTGGTTGATAGCGAAGGCAAGCAGACAAGCGATCCGACGCGGCTACGCCAGGGTGGTGCGCTGCTTCCGCTCGGCGGAAGCGAGGGCTACAAGGGCAGCGGCCTGGCCGCGATGGTGGAGATTCTATGCGGCTTGTTGACGGGCCTTGGCTTTGGCGTCGAACCAAGCGGTCGGCACAACGACGGCTGCTTCATGGCGGTTTTTAGGGTCGAGGCTTTCCGCCCGCTTGCTGAGTTCAAACGCGAGGTAGCCGAGTTCGCTCGCTATCTAAAGGCAACGCCTGCGTCGGAGGGTAGTCCGGGCGTGTACTATCCAGGTGAGGTCGAACACATCAACGAGGTGGCGCGACGCAAGTCCGGGATCGACGTCGAAGAAGCGACCTGGGAGAAATTGCGCGCGCTTGCCAGCGCTGGCGGCCTGGCCGACGAACTCGGCCTCACATAATCTGAAATCCGCGGCCCCTCCGCGCGCTTTCAGGTTGTAGCAGAGCGCTCTCGAAGCGTCCGATGATGGAGAAAAACATGACGCGGCAGATGGTGATGGTCGGCTTTCTGCAGGCGCAAAACTGCACGAACCTGCCGAGTTCCTGGCGCCATCCCGAGTCGCGCGATGATTCCATGTCGGCCAATTACTACCAAGAAATCGCGCGTGTGCTCGAGGCCGGCAAATTCCATATGGCCTTCTTCGACGATCGCCTCGCCATGCCGGACCGCTATGGCAACGACCATGCGCACACAGTTGAATATGGTATCCGTTGCGTGAAGATGGACCCCCTGATCGTGCTGACCACCATGGGTATGGTCACCGAGAGGCTAGGCCTTGCTTCCACTTGCTCGACCACCTACTTCGAGCCGTTCGACCTTGCGCGCCGTTTCGCCACACTCGACCTGATGACAGACGGGCGCGCGGCCTGGAACGTGGTGACCTCCGTTAACGACGGGGAAGCGCTCAATATGGGCGCCGACCAGCACCTCGAACACGACCTGCGCTACGACCGGGCGGATGAGTTCATGGAGGTTGTGCTGGGACATTGGGATGCCTGGGACGACGGCGCCATCATTATCGACAAAAAGACCGGTCGCTACGCCGATCCAAAAAAGGTGACACGGCTCGATCACGAAGGAAAATTCTTCAAGTCGCGCGGTCCGTTCACCGTGCCGCGCTCGCCGCAAGGACATCCTGTCCTCATCCAAGCGGGAGCCAGTGGCCGCGGCCAACGCTTCGCTGCGCGCTGGGGCGAAGTCGTCTTTACCGCAGCCAGGACGCCTGGCCTCGCCCATGAAGGCTATAAGGCCGTGAAAGACGAAGCCGCCCGTCTCGGCCGCGATCCGGAGCAGATCTTCATGTGCAATATCCTGATGCCGGTGAGCGGCGCCAGCAAAGCGGAAGCTGAGGACAAGATGGCGGTCATCTCCAGGCTACCGCTCGAGATCGATCAGCTGTCGTTGCTGGCGGAGGCCTTGAATTTCGACTTCGCCGCAAAGAGCATCGACGAGCCTTTTACAACGGAGGAGCTGCAGGGCATGCAGGGCATGCTGGGCATCCGTGACGGGGTAATGCGGAAAAGCGGCAAGACCAATCCGACCGCGCGTGACTTCATCCGCATCAGTGGCCGCGGCCATACCGAGAGTGCGGTAGTCGGTGGGCCGAAGGAGATTGCCGACAACATGGAGGAGATGTTTTCAACGGGCGGCTGCGACGGCTTCGTGGTGGCGGCGACGCACGTTCCCGGCGCCTATGCCGATTTCGTGCGCCATGTGGTGCCGGAGTTGCAGCGGCGTGGCCTCTATCAAAAGGACTACGCGGGCCGAACCTTGCGGGAGAACCTCGGTCTGCGCCGCCCAGCCCTGGGTGCGTGGAAACTACCTCCCGAGACGGCTGCCCAATGAGCCGGCGGGTGGCGGACCACCGCTTGATGTAGGATGCAGGGCCTTTTGCACCCGGTTCCTGGACCTCCGAGGGCCGATCAAGCCAGGAGACCCTTCACAGGTGGGCGAAACCTGCTATAAGGCGCTCCGTGTCTATCTCGGTAGGCCGCATCACCCGACGCATTGTTCGCTAGGTGGGATCGTCAGTTGGTCCGTTCGTCTCTATCGTGTCGGTCCATCGGGAATAGGTAACGCGGGGTGGAGCAGCCCGGTAGCTCGTCAGGCTCATAACCTGAAGGTCGTAGGTTCAAATCCTACCCCCGCAAC
>CAWFZX010000011.1:0-58207 GCA_963820375.1 uncultured Alphaproteobacteria bacterium
TGCGCGCCAAAGCCATGGGCATCTGTAACTAAGCGCTGGCCTTGAGAAATTGGCGCGCGGGGCGCGCATCTTCAGCCCGCGTATACCCGGCATGCCCGTGATTTGGGGCCCGCTGCTTGACCCTACCCCCTCTGGCGCTGCACCCTAGGCTGGGGCCGGCAACAGCCAGTTCCCCCGACAAATGCTATGGGGCAGGAATGCCCGGAGGAAACATTCTATGATCTCGAAGGTGCTAAGCGCTGTGCTGGGTGCGGCGCTGATGGTTGCTGGGCTCGGTTCCGCCCAGGCGCAGGAAACGCTCAAAATTGGCGGCGTCGGCCCGCTGTCCGGCGGGGGAACGGCCTGGGGCTTGGCGGCCCAGCGTGGCATGGAGATCGCCATCGAAGAGATCAATGCGGCCGGTGGCGTCAAGGCCGAGGGCAAAACCTTCAAGCTCCAGCTCGTCATGTACGATGACCAGTACACCGGCGCCGGCGGCAAGGCCGCGGCCGAACGGTTGGTCAATCAGGACAAGGTCAAGTTCATTATCGGCCCCGTGGGCTCCCCACCTGCGCTCGGCGTCATCAGTGTGACCAATCCGGCCAAGGTCATTGCGCTCACCAATGGCTACGCCCCGCAGATCCTGAAGAACGACACCAAGGATCCCTATAACTTCCGCATCTACCCGACCAACATCGAGTTCGGGCCGCCCCTCATCAAGTGGCTGAAGGAGAACGCCCCCGAGGTGAAGAAGGTGGGCATGCTGGCGCCCAACGATGCGGTCGGCCAATCGGTCGCCGGCGCGCTGGCCGAGGACTATCGCAAACAGGGCTTCGAGGTCAGCCTCGAGCTGTTCGAGCGCGGCATCAAGGAGTTTACACCGCTGATCTTGCGCATGATGGCGCAGAAGGTCGACGCCTTCGAATTCGACGGCAATTCGCCCGGCGATGCCGGCCTGATGCTCAAACAGATCCGCCAGGCCGGCTTCAAGGGCAAGGTGATCCAGATCGGCGGCCCTGGCTCCGACGAGATCATCGAAATCGCCGGCGCCGCGGCCGAGGGCTTCCTGTCCTACGGCGTGTTCGATTGGGATACCCCGGCGGGCAAGAAGCTGCGTCCGATCTACGAACAAAAGTACGGCAAGGGCATCATCAACCAGTTCATGCCGGCCTTCTATCACACCGTGTTCCTGTTGGTGGATGCCATCAAGCGTGCCGATTCCACCGACACGGATAAAGTGCGCGATGCGCTCGATGCCATGAACGGCTTCGACGCCGGTATTTACGGCCCCGTCAAATGGGCGGGCAAGGATAGCTACGGCGTCAATCGGCAGTTGATGTTCACCTACTACCTAGCCGAAGTGAAGGACGGCAAACTCGTGACCAAGGCGAAATTCGTGCCCTAACGCTAGCCGCGCCGCGCTGCTGCAAGCCGGGGCACGAAAAAGACAAAGGCCCACCTTGTTCAACGCCACCATCCTCGGTCAGGTGTTCGTCAATGGTGTCGGGCTGAGCGCGATCTATATCCTGGTCGCGCTCGGCTTTACGCTGCTGTTCGGCATCATGCGGGTCGTCAATTTCGCGCACGGCGAATTCGCCATGCTCGGTGCCTTCGCCCTCTTCCATCTCATCAAGGATTGGCATTGGCCCTGGCTCATCGCCCTGCCGGTGGGCGTCGTGACCGTGGCGCTTGCCTCCCTCGTACTGGAGTGGCTGGTGTTTCGCTGGTTCTACCAGCGCATGTTCGAGAGCATGATCGGGCTGCTCGGCCTCAACATGATGATGATGTTCGGTGCGATTCTTCTATGGGACGTGCACGAGCGCAACATCCCGCCGGTCTCGAGCGAGATCCTGATGCTGGGCGACATTATCGTGCCCGTCGACCGGCTGATCGTCGTCGTCATCGCGCTCGGCGCGCTGGCAGCCTTTTACGCCTTCATTCGCGGCACGCGCTCAGGATTGGCCATGCGCGCCGCCGCCCAGGACCTGGAAATTGCCGAAACCCAGGGCGTCAATACCCGCCGCATTTACAAAATCGCCTTCTTCGTCGCGATCCTGCTGGCGGCGCTTGCCGGAGCGCTGTGGGGCCAGATCTACGCCGTGTCACCGCTGCTTGGCGAGCGGCCGCTCTTGATGGCCTTCATCGTCGTCATCCTGGGCGGCATGGGCTCGATCCCCGGCGCCGCGCTGGGTGGCCTGCTGCTCGGCTTCACCGAAAGCTTTGTCGGCACCTTCTATGGCGCGGCCGCCTCCGCCTTCCTGTCGTTCGGTGTGGTGATCGGGCTCTTGATCGTGCGCCCCTGGGGCATCCTTGGAACGCCGGAAACCTGAGATGACGCGGTCTATCACCACCCCTCAACGGCTCGCCTGGATCATCGCTGCCGTCATTCTCCTGGGCTGGCCCTGGCTGACCGAAGACAAATTCCTGCACCACGTCGGCGTCTTGATCCTGATCACCTCGATTGCGGCCGCCTCGCTGCACCTTATTATTCGCACGGGCCATGTCAGCCTATGCCACACGGCCTTCATGGGCTTCGGTGCCTACGGCTCGGCCATCATGGTCATGCGCTTCGACATGCCCTGGCCGGTCGGCCTCCTGGTCGGCACCGCGCTGGCCGCCGCCGTCGCCGCCCTGATCGGCCCCATCGTTCTGCGCCTGACGGGCAAATACTTCGTGCTCATCACCTTCCTGATGGGGGAGGTGGTGCGTATGGCCATTATCGAGAATTCCGCCATTACCGGCGGCTCCAACGGCATCTTCTCGGTTCCCCCGCCCTACCCCTTCCTGCTCTCCAACCGCGCCTATTACTACTTCGCGCTGGCCTTTGCCGTGTTCGGCGTCGGGCTCTGCGCGCGCCTGCTCACATCCGAGTTCGGGCGCGCCATGGACTCGGTGCGCGAGGCCGAGCGCCTGGCCGAATGTTCGGGCGTGCCGGTGATCCGGCTGAAGGTGACGGTGTTCATCATCGCCTGCTCGCTCGCCGGCATGGCGGGATCGCTGCAGGCCCACTACATCCGCTTCGTCGGGCCGGAAGCCTATTCCGGCTTCCAGTCGCTGAATCTCGTGGTCATGAATGTGATCGGCGGCATGTCCAGCCTTTACGGGGCCATGCTGGGCACGGTCTTTATGGTGACGCTGCCCGAACTCTTGCGCGGCTACGTCAACCTGCAGCAGATCATGTTCGGCGCCATCCTGTTTGCCACCATGGCCTTCCTGCCCGGCGGCCTGATCGAGGCCGGTCGCCGCCTCAAGGCCCTGCTGACGAGCCGACGGCCGAGCGCCGCCACATGACCGAGCTCCTTTCCGTTGCCGGGCTCTGCAAAAGCTTCGGTGGTCTTGAGGCCGTCTCGGACCTGAGCTTCACCGTCGGCGAAGGCGAGATCTTGGGTATCATCGGCCCCAATGGCGCCGGTAAGACCACGGCCGTCAACCTGATCTCAGGCGTCATCAAACCCTCGAGCGGGCACGTCCTGCTCGCCGGCACCGATGCGACCGGATTGGCCCCCCACGTCCTGGTCGAGCGCGGCCTGGTGCGCACCTTTCAGGCGACCACGGTCTACGCCAACCGGACCGTGCGCGAGAACCTGTTGCGCGGCGCCTACCGCGACATCTACCCGGGCTTCTTTGCCACGCTCTTCAATACGGGGAAGGCGCGCGACGCCGCGCTTCGCACGGACCAGCACGTCGAGGAGGTCATGCAGTGGCTCGATCTCAAACGCGTCGAGAGCCAAGTGGCAAGCAACCTGCCCTACGGCTTCCAGAAGGTGCTGGGCATGGGCATCGGCCTTGCCGCCCGGCCGCGCCTGATCCTGCTCGATGAGCCTGCCGCCGGGCTCTCGGCTGAGGAAACCGACCATGTGCGCGACACCATTCGGCTGGTGCGGGAACGCGGCATTTCGGTGGTCGTTATCGACCACAACATGCGCTTCATCTCGGACCTATGCGACCGGGTGCTGGTGATGGCGCAGGGCCGGGAGCTTGCGCAAGGTACCCCGAACGAGGTGCTGCGCCACCCCGCGGTGATAGAGGCCTATCTCGGCAAGCGCTATGTCCAAGCTGCTCATTGAGGACCTCCGCGTCACCTACGGGCCCATCGTCGGCACCGACGGCGTCACGCTGCGGCTCGACCAGGGAGAAACGGTGGCGCTGATCGGTGCCAACGGCGCCGGCAAGTCGAGCACGCTCAAGGCCATTATGGGCATGGCGCACTACGCGCGCGGCCGCATCGTGCTCGATGGCGCCGACCTCAAGGACTTGAAGCCCTCGCTGGTCGTCCGCCGCGGTGTCGGCTACTCGCCCGAGGGCCGGCGCGTCTTCCCCGACCTCTCCGTGCTGGACAATCTCAGGGTGGGCGGCATCTCGAGACCGCAAGGCGAATTGGCGGCGCGGATCGACCAGATCTATGGCTATTTCCCCCGCCTGGGCGAGCGCGCCAAGCAGCGGGCCGGCAGCCTCTCGGGTGGCGAGCAGCAGATGCTGGCGATCGGCCGCGCGCTGATGTCGAAGCCAACGCTACTCATGCTCGATGAACCTTCGCTAGGCCTCGCACCCGTGCTCGTCGAGCGCATCGGCGAGATTTTGGGCGAAATCCAGAAGGCGGAAGGGCTCGCCGTGCTGCTGGCGGAGCAAAATGCCACCTGGGCGTTGTCGCTTGCCGATCGCGGCGTCATTTTGGATCTCGGCCGCATGCGCATGTCGGGCAACGCGGCCGAGCTCCTCAACAATGAGGACGTGCGCAATGGGCCGACGGCGGCTTTCTGCATCGCACCGTCGTGCATCGCGTCGGCCGTGTTGCTGGGTGGTACGGCCTTCATAGCGGCCTCCGTCAGCGGCAAGATCGGCACGGCGATCGTTGATCGCTACGGCACCGAAGTCGCCCTCTTCACCGATAGTTTCGTGGCCCCGCGCGTGCAGGAACTGGCCGGGCAGTCGACCCTCTCCGAAATCAAGAAAGAGGAACTGGACGGCCTGTTCGCGCCAACCGCGATCGGTCGTCCCATCATCGCTTTTCGCATCTGGGTCGACGATCAGATCATCTATAGCAACAGCCGCGACATGATCGGTCGTCGCTTTCCCTTGTCACCCGCCCGGGCCCGCGCCTGGCAAGGCGGCGTGACCACCGAATTGAGCCACCTCGACCGCGACGATGAGGTCCAGATCCGGGCGCTCGGCGTGCATGTGCTGGAAGTCTATGCCCCGCTGCGTCAGGCCGGAACCGGTCGCATCATTGCGCTGGTGGAAACCTACGAGGTCGCCACCGAGCTCTACTACGAGGTGCTGACGGTGCAGGCCCTGGTCTGGCTGATTTTCGGTGGCAGCGCCGTTGGCTTCATCGCTTTGCTCTTTATCCTGGCGCGCCGAGGGGCCAGTGAGGTTTCGCGCGCCAACCAAGAAAAAAATGAGTTCCGGCTGCGGGTCGGGAACGCCAACCGCCGTGTCTCGGACATGAACGAGATGCACATGCGCCGCGTGGGCACGGAGCTTTTCCGAGGACCCGTGCAGCTCGTGGGCGTGGCCTTGCTGAAGCTCGACTCCCTTGCGTGCCTTGCTTGCCAAAGTCGACCTGTCGGCGCATGCCAAGCGGGAAGACGTCGAGGCAATCCGCGGCGCGCTCAACGAGGCGCTCGACGACATCCGCAACCTTTCCGAGAGCCTCGTTCCTTCCAAACTCTACGAGTTGTCGCTGGCCGACACGATCACCACGGCGGTGCGCCGCCATGAGCGCCGCGCCGGGAAATCAGTGGCCTGTGAACTGGCGAGCCTCCCATCGGACGTGCCCTTTTCCGTCAAGACCTGCCTTTACCGGTTCGTGCGCGAGGCGCTGGCTCAGGGGACGGGACCGCAAGCGGTGCGGGCCGAATGCGGTGGCGATGTGCTGCAAGTCGAAGTGCGACGTGCGGCGCCTTCGCTGTCCCCTGACCCACAGTGGTTACGCACCTTCCACGACCGCGTCGAAGCGATCGGTGGCGAACTCCTGATCAAGACCCATGCCAACGCCGTGTCCTATACGGCGCAATTCAAAATCGCTGAGCTGGAGGCCCCCCTTGGCTGACCGCATTCGTGTTGCCCTGTTGGACAATCACCCCCTGTTTCGGCGCGGCATCCATGACGCGTTGGCCGGAACCAAACTGTCCATTGTCGCCGAAGGGGAGGCCACGGAGGAAGCAGCCCAAACCGCCCTCAAGAAAAAGCCGGAGATTGTCCTGATGGACATCGACGGCGAGGGGGAGGGCGTCAGGCTGGCGGAGCGGATCCTGGCAAACCCGATCAGCGCTAAGGTGGTGATCCTGACGGGCTCCAGCGACGAGGAGGATATCGCCGAGGCGCTCCGCATCGGCGTGCATGGTTATATCCTGAAGGGTGTCGGCGCCGTCGAGCTTGTGACCGCGCTCGAAGGCATCTTTGATGGCCAGCCCTACATCACCCCCGCCTTGGCCACTCGCCTGCTCTTGCGCGACAAGGGTCAGTCGCTCCGGCCCAGCAAAGACAAGGAGCTGGTGTTCACGGCGCGGGACAGGCAGGTGCTGGACCACCTCGCCGAAGGCCTCACCAACGAGGAGATCGCCGACCGCTTGGGTCTCAACACCCGCACCATCAAGCACTACCTGACCGGCGTCTTCCGCAAAATGCGGGTGCGCAATCGCGTCGAGGCCGTGGTGCGCGCCAAAGCCATGGGCATCTGTAACTAAGGCGCCCGCTGGCCCCGAGAAATTGACGCGCGGGGCGCGACACCTTCAGCCCGCGTATACCCGGCATGCCCGCGATTTGGGGCCCGCTGCTTGACCCTACCCCCTCTGGCGCTGCAACCTAGGCTGGGGCCGGCAACAGCCTGTCCCCCCGACAATGGCTATTGGGCAGGACTGCCCGGAGGAAACACTCGATGATCTTGAAGGTGCTAAGCGCTGCGCTGGGTGCGGCGCTGATGGTTGCTGGGCTCGGTTCCGCCCAGGCGCAGGAAACGCTCAAAATTGGCGGCGTCGGCCCGCTGTCCGGCGGGGGAACGGCCTGGGGCTTGGCGGCCCAACGCGGCATGGAGATCGCCATCGAAGAGATCAATGCGGCCGGTGGCGTCAAGGCCGAGGGCAAGACCTTCAAGCTCCAGCTCGTCATGTACGATGACCAGTACACCGGCGCCGGCGGCAAGGCCGCGGCCGAACGCTTGGTCAATCAGGACAAGGTCAAGTTCATTATCGGCCCGGTGGGCTCCCCGCCCGCGCTCGGCGTCATCAGTGTGACCAATCCGGCCAAGGTCATTGCGCTCACCAATGGCTACGCCCCGCAGATCCTGAAGAACGACACCAAGGATCCCTATAACTTCCGCATCTACCCGACCAACATCGAATTCGGGCCGCCCCTCATCAAGTGGCTGAAGGAGAACGCCCCCGAGGTGAAGAAGGTGGGCATGCTGGCGCCCAACGATGCGGTCGGCCAATCGGTCGCCGGCGCGCTGGCCGAGGACTATCGCAAACAAGGCTTCGAGGTCAGCCTCGAGCTGTTCGAGCGCGGCATCAAGGAGTTCACACCGTTGATCCTGCGCATGATGGCGCAGAAGGTCGACGCCTTCGAATTCGACGGCAATTCGCCCGGCGATGCCGGCCTGATGCTCAAGCAGATCCGCCAGGCCGGCTTCAAGGGCAAGGTGATCCAGATCGGCGGCCCGGGCTCCGACGAGATCATCGAAATCGCCGGCGCCGCGGCCGAGGGCTTTCTGTCCTACGGCGTGTTCGATTGGGACACCCCGGCGGGCAAGAAGCTGCGTCCGATCTACGAACAAAAGTACGGCAAGGGCATCATCAACCAGTTCATGCCGGCCTTCTATCACACCGTGTTCCTGTTGGTGGATGCCATCAAGCGTGCCGATTCCACCGACACGGATAAAGTGCGCGATGCGCTCGATGCCATGAACGGCTTCGACGCCGGTGTTTACGGCCCCGTCAAATGGGCGGGCAAGGATAGCTACGGCGTCAATCGGCAGTTGATGTTCACCTACTACCTAGCCGAAGTGAAGGACGGCAAGCTCGTGACCAAGGCGAAATTCGTGCCCTAACGCTAGCCGCGCCGCGCTGCTGCGAGCCGGGGCACGAAAAAGACAAAGGCCCACCTTGTTCAACGCCACCATCCTCGGTCAGGTGTTCGTCAATGGTGTCGGGCTGAGCGCGATCTATATCCTGGTCGCGCTCGGCTTTACGCTGCTGTTCGGCATCATGCGGGTCGTCAATTTCGCGCACGGCGAATTCGCCATGCTCGGTGCCTTCGCCCTCTTCCATCTCATCAAGGATTGGCATTGGCCCTGGCTCATCGCCCTGCCGGTGGGCGTCGTGACCGTGGCGCTTGCCTCCCTCGTACTGGAGTGGCTGGTGTTCCGCTGGTTCTACCAGCGCATGTTCGAGAGCATGATCGGGCTGCTCGGCCTCAACATGATGATGATGTTCGGCGCCATTCTTCTGTGGGACGTGCACGAGCGCAACATCCCGCCGGTCTCGAGCGAGATCCTGATGCTGGGCGACATTATCGTGCCCGTCGACCGGCTGATCGTCGTCGTCATCGCGCTCGGCGCGCTGGCAGCCTTTTACGCCTTCATTCGCGGCACGCGCTCAGGATTGGCCATGCGCGCCGCCGCCCAGGACCTGGAAATTGCCGAAACCCAGGGCGTCAATACCCGCCGCATTTACAAAATCGCCTTCTTCGTGGCGATCCTGCTGGCGGCGCTTGCCGGAGCGCTGTGGGGCCAGATTTACGCCGTGTCACCGCTGCTTGGCGAGCGGCCGCTCTTGATGGCCTTCATCGTCGTCATCCTGGGCGGCATGGGCTCGATCCCCGGCGCCGCGCTGGGTGGCCTGCTGCTCGGCTTCACCGAAAGCTTTGTCGGCACCTTCTATGGCGCGGCCGCCTCCGCCTTCCTGTCGTTCGGTGTGGTGATCGGGCTCTTGATCGTGCGCCCCTGGGGCATCCTTGGAACGCCGGAAACCTGAGATGACGCGGTCTATCACCACCCCTCAACGGCTTGCCTGGATGATCGCCGCCGTCATTCTCCTGGGATGGCCCTGGCTGACCGAAGACAAATTCCTGCACCACGTCGGCGTCTTGATCCTGATCACCTCGATTGCGGCTGCCTCGCTGCACCTTATTATTCGCACGGGCCATGTCAGCCTATGCCACACGGCCTTCATGGGCTTCGGTGCCTACGGCTCGGCCATCATGGTCATGCGCTTCGACATGCCCTGGCCGGTCGGCCTCCTGGTCGGCACCGCGTTGGCCGCCGCCGTCGCCGCCCTGATCGGCCCCATCGTTCTGCGCCTGACGGGCAAGTATTTCGTGCTCATCACCTTCCTGATGGGGGAGGTGGTGCGTATGGCCATTATCGAGAATTCCGCCATTACCGGCGGCTCCAACGGCATCTTCTCGGTTCCCCCGCCCTACCCCTTGCTGCTCTCCAACCGCGCCTATTACTACTTCGCGCTGGCCTTTGCCGTGTTCGGCGTCGGGCTCTGCGCGCGCCTGCTCACATCCGAGTTCGGGCGCGCCATGGACTCGGTGCGCGAGGCCGAGCGCCTGGCCGAATGTTCGGGCGTGCCGGTGATCCGGCTGAAGGTGACGGTGTTCATCATCGCCTGCTCGCTCGCCGGCATGGCGGGATCGCTGCAGGCCCACTACATCCGCTTCGTCGGGCCGGAAGCCTATTCCGGCTTCCAGTCGCTGAACCTCGTGGTCATGAATGTGATCGGCGGCATGTCCAGCCTTTACGGGGCCATGCTGGGCACGGTCTTTATGGTGACGCTGCCCGAACTCTTGCGCGGCTACGTCAACCTGCAGCAGATCATGTTCGGCGCCATCCTGTTTGCCACCATGGCCTTCCTGCCCGGCGGCCTGATCGAGGCCGGTCGCCGCCTCAAGGCCCTGCTGACGAGGCGACGGCCGAGCGCCGCCACATGACCGAGCTCCTTTCCGTTGCCGGGCTCTGCAAAAGCTTCGGTGGTCTTGAGGCCGTCTCGGACCTGAGCTTTACCGTCGGCGAAGGCGAGATCTTGGGTATCATCGGCCCCAATGGCGCCGGTAAAACCACGGCCGTCAACCTGATCTCAGGCGTCATCAAACCCTCGAGCGGGCACGTCCTGCTCGCCGGCACCGATGCGACCGGATTGGCCCCCCACGTCCTGGTCGAGCGCGGCCTGGTGCGCACCTTTCAGGCGACCACGGTCTACGCCAACCGGACCGTGCGCGAGAACCTGTTGCGCGGCGCCTACCGCGACATCTACCCGGGCTTCTTTGCCACGCTCTTCAATACGGGGAAGGCGCGCGGCGCCGCGCTTCGCACGGACCAGCACGTCGAGGAGGTCATGCAGTGGCTCGATCTCAAACGCGTCGAGAGCCAAGTGGCAAGCAACCTGCCCTACGGCTTCCAGAAGGTGTTGGGCATGGGCATCGGCCTTGCCGCCCGGCCGCGCCTGATCCTGCTCGATGAGCCTGCCGCCGGGCTCTCGGCTGAGGAAACCGACCATGTGCGCGACACCATTCGGCTGGTGCGGGACCGCGGCATTTCGGTGGTGGTCATCGACCACAACATGCGCTTCATCTCGGACCTATGCGACCGGGTGCTGGTGATGGCGCAGGGCCGGGAGCTGGCGCAAGGTACCCCGAACGAGGTGCTGCGCCACCCCGCGGTGATAGAGGCCTATCTCGGCAAACGCTATGTCCAAGCTGCTCATTGAGGACCTCCGCGTCACCTACGGGCCCATCGTCGGCACCGACGGCGTCACGCTGCGGCTCGACCAGGGAGAAACGGTGGCGCTGATCGGTGCCAACGGCGCCGGCAAGTCAAGCACGCTCAAGGCCATTATGGGCATGGCGCACTACGCGCCTGGCCGCATCCTGCTCGATGGCGCCGACCTCAAGGACTTGAAGCCCTCGCTGGTCGTCCGCCGCGGTGTCGGCTACTCGCCCGAAGGCCGGCGTGTCTTCCCCGACCTCTCCGTGCTGGACAATCTCAGGGTGGGCGGCATCTCGAGACCGCAAGGCGAATTGGCGGCGCGGATCGACCAGATCTATGGCTATTTCCCCCGCCTGGGCGAGCGCGCCAAGCAGCGGGCCGGCAGCCTTTCGGGTGGCGAGCAGCAGATGCTGGCGATCGGCCGCGCGCTGATGTCGAAGCCCACGCTACTCATGCTCGATGAACCTTCGCTAGGCCTCGCACCCGTGCTCGTCGAGCGCATCGGCGAGATTTTGGGCGAAATCCAGAAGGCGGAAGGGCTCGCCGTGCTGCTGGCGGAGCAAAATGCCACCTGGGCGCTGTCGCTTGCCGATCGCGGCGTCATTTTGGATCTCGGCCGCATGCGCATGTCGGGCAACGCAGCCGAGCTCCTCAACAATGAGGACGTGCGCAAGGCCTATCTCGGCGTTTAGGGCCCGGCGCCATGCCGTCAGTCGCCGGCGAGGCTGTGCGCCTCGGCAAAATACAGATCCTTCCAATTCTCCGGCTTGGTCTTGAGCGCACCGATCTGGTGCATGAATTCGGCGAACCTGAAGGTCTTTTTCGGCACCTTGGTGAAATCGAAACCCGGTGCCGAGATGATCGCCACCCCATCGTCTTCGCTCAGTTTCCTCTCTTTGGTCATCTCCATGTAGAGCTTGGCGGCACGCCGCTTGTCGGCGTTGGTCCATTGGATCGCCTCATCCAGCGCGGCCACCACGGCGGCGTAGACCGTGGGATTGGCGGCGCGGAACTTCTCCGTCGTCACGAACACCAGATTGCTGACCTCCCCGCCCATGATCTGATAGCCGCTGGTCACGGTCTTGAGACCCGCTTTCATCTCCGCCTCGTGAAAGGGCGAGGTGGCAAAGTGGCTCGTGATTTCGCTCATGGGGTTCAGCACGGCCAATGGCATCCGGATGCGCCAGTCCGACGGTCAAGTGGTCAAGCCTGTTGTGCTGACCGGGTTCCCACTCCTTTGCCGCCGCGATCTGCAGGAACAAAGCCTGTGTCGAAACCTTCACCGAAGGCACGGCGATGCGATCCTTGTCGGTGAAATCGCGGATCGATTTGACATTGGGGTTGCGGGTGTTGAGGTAGATTTCGGTGTTGGTGATGGCCGAGACGGCCTTGACGCCAACCCCGCTCCTGGTGCGGTCCCACATCAGCGACAGCGAGGGCACGCCCTGGGCGGAGAAATGCAGGTTGCCCGAGAGGATCGCATCGACGATCACCGAGGGTCCCGCAAGCTTGGCCCAGCTCACTTTCAGGTCGCTGAGCCCGCGCGCCTGCGCCTGTTTTTCGATGAGTTGCATATTCTCCATGGCCATCAAGGGGATAAAGATGGCGCCAAACTGCTGCGCCAACGCGATTTCTTTCACCTCCTGGCTGGCCGCCGGACTGAACCTGCCGGCGAGCAGGACCACACCCACCGCCAGCGCAAAAACCACCTGTCGCATTGCACTCCTCCCCTAAGGCCGCTCGTTCCCGCTCCGCGAGCACCGGACCGGACGGCAAGACCATGCCGCCGATCAGCGTATGACCCTGCAGGCTCGGCCCCGCGCTCGCCAGGCTGCAATCAGTCGCACGGGGCTACGGCGCGCTGGCTGACGATAAGAGGCACAACCCGTATCGCCGGCAAGGACGGCAAAGTGCGCCAGGTGCGCCTGCCAGAAGTCGCGAGCTCGGTTTTGTCGCTGCCGGCGATGCGGGCATCAGCGATCCCTCTTCAGCCGCCGGAAAACGCGGTGGTCTCACCGAGCGTGCCGCCAATGGCACGGGCAAACGGACCAGCAAGGCTGCAGAGCGTTACGCGCCGCACTGCCTGCGTCATGCGCATGCGTCGCATGCGATCGACAGCGGCGCTGTGTTAGCTCAGGTCCGAGCGACCCTCGGTGACGGCACATGGCCACAACCAGTGGTTACTTGCATGCTCGGCCGGACACCGCGAGCGGCTTGCCCCTTGCTCCAGGGTCGTCCTTCGCTCAGAATCAGGTTCGACCGATGATTGGCTCCGAACAGTCCCTCGGCATGCACAATAAGGGCTCGCATAGCAGACCGTGGCAATGACCGCACCGCACCACCGGGAAGTAGCTGCCGCGCTCATCATTGATAAACGTGGGCGACTTCTCCTTCAGCAGCGAGACAACGTTCCTGGCATCCTTTTCCCCGGTAAGATCGGCCTGTTTGGCGGTCATCGCGAAGGCGATGAGACCTTTCTCGAGTGCGTCGTAAGGGAGATCCACGAAGAAATCAGCTTCTTCATAGCGCCGGAGCGCTTTGAACACCTCGCCAGCTACAGAGGGGTCGACCCCTATATTGCCGGCGGTACCCTTTGGCGTGAGCTCTACGTCACCAGGGATGTGCCGGTAGAGCCCTTAAGAGTTACGGAGGGTAGCCTCCTCATTGCCGAGCTAGAGGATGTTCCAGCGCTGGTGCCGCGCTTGGCGCCGTCTGCGCACGATGCTATCCGCGAGTTTCTGACGCGCACTGGCAGAGCGCCAAACTGACGGGCTGTCGCCAACGACCCTCCCACCGCTGCGGATTTTCGCTGATGCTCTCCTACCGGACCGAGGTTGCGACCTTGTCAATGCCATGACGGTCGTTGGCTTCGATGCTCTGCGGCCGACCTGCGGCCGCTTTGCACCCATCCAATCCACGGGTGCGTTACGCTGCCTCTCCAGGCCGTCCATCAGTGCGCTCGCCAATAGAAACTGGGACCGCGCAACCGCATGTGCCGCCGCCTTCCGAATGAGGAAGCGCTCTGGGCCGCTGGCCGCAAACGACGCAAGCGACCGGCATTCCATTAGGACGGTGCAATTTTCGCTAACGCGGAAATGGCTGCAGCTCCGCTTTGGCGCCGGCCGGTAGCGCCGTACGTGCCACGTTCAACATCATGGCGTTGAACGTGTAGTAAGCATTCGCAGCGGTGAGATCGATGATGCCCTGCTCGCCAAACTTCTCTAAAGCCCGCTTGTAGGTCGCGTCGCTCACGCTCTTGTTGGCGTGCAGCTCCGTGCAAAAGTCGTAGACGATCTCCTCGTCCGCGCCCATGCCGATGGGGCGGCGGCCATCGGCAATCGCTTGGGCGATCTCAGGCCTAATGCCCGCCTTCTCCGCTAGCGGCCGGTGCGCCTGCCATTCGTAGTTCTGCGACCATTGGCGCGCCGTGATGATGATGGCAAGTTCGTTCAGTCGTGCGGGTATCGTCGATTTGAAGCGCACATAGTCGCCCATCGCCTTTGCCCGCAACATGACCTCGGGGCTGCGCAGCATTGCGGCGAACGGTCCGCGAACCGCATAACCGCGCCCCTCTGCGAATTCGGCAGCCGCCTTCTTCTGGGCGTCGCTCATCCGGTCCGGCGCAATCTCGGGCATGCGGTCTTGAGCCATAACAGACAACCTCCCAACGATGGCACCGCCACAAGGGCGGGTTGTTTGATCATCGGCGATCCTGCTTCTTGTGTCGAGCAGCGAGCGCGGGTTCCCTGCTTACTTGGTCGAAGCAGCAAAGGCGCTGCAATACCGCGCCACAGCCAACGTTTCGCCCTCCTCCAATTTTTGCAGGAAGGCGTCAAGCCGCACCTTGGTTTGGGGTGCACACGGTGCGGCAACGGCAAGCCGATCGAGCCAGCATGCTTGCCGATGGCGTCCAAGACGATCTATTCGCCGCGCCAGCCATAGATGCGCTGCGCCGCTTCCGCCGACACGTAGCCTTCGGCCACGTCCTCCGCCACCTGGTTGGGGTCGCGCTCGCGCGCGTCCCCCCAGCCGGCCGCGCCGTTGAGCCGAAAGCTCACGACGTCGCCGCGTCTGAGCGCGCGCACGTCCTTTGACCCCATCGCCACGCTCTCACGACCGCGCAGCACCGTCGTCGCAGCCAGAGTGCCGGGCTTGCCGCCTGCGAGCGCAGAGCCGGGATGGGTATGCCGCTCGCCCAGCAAAGTCATCAGCGCCGTCTCGGCCTTGAGCTCGATGTCCTTGCGAATGCCGCATCCGCCGCGCCAGCGACCCGGCCCGCCGCTATCGGCAATGAGCTCGAAGCGGCGCACCAACACCGGATTGATCGTCTCATGCACCTCGATCGGGATGTTGGCGCAGTTGACGACGGGACTGAGCGCTTCGGCCCCGTCGTGGCCGGCGCGCGCGCCGTAGCCGCCAAACATCAGATCGTACATGACGAAGGGCTTGCCGCTGCGGGGATCGACGCCGCCAATGTTCGGGTTGCTCCAGTGCGAGAAGGCGGAAAATGTCTTGTCGGGCAGCGCCTGGGCCAGGGCGCCATTGATGACTTCGAAGATGCGGATCTGGATGATGGCGCGCCCGCCGCTGGGGGCAGGCTCGCGCGGATTGAAGAATGAGCCCTCGCGCGCCTTAACGTGGATCGGACGGATCATGCCGCCGTTTTGCGGCAGCAGCGCATCGGTGAATACCTTGACGGAGAACAGCGTGTAGGCGCGGGTATAATTAATGTAGGAATTGAGTGCGACCGGTACCTGGTCGGAGGAGCGGGAGAAGTCGACGGTGATCTCATCACCCGTCACGTCGATATCGACGGCGACCTTGATCGGGCCGCACTCCTCTCCACAAGCGTCGAGCCAGTCCTCGCAGCTGTAGCGCCCGTCGGGGATGGCACGGATCAGTTCGCGCATGCGCTGCTCCGACCGATCCAGGATCGCATCGACGGCGCGCTCGATGACATCGGTGCCGTGCTCCTGGTAGAGCTTCGCCAGCCGCTGGGCGCCGACGAAGTTGGCGTTGCGCTGGGCGGTGAGGTCGCCCTTCAGGATTTCGGGTAATCGCACGTTGCCTAAAATCAGGCGCAGGATGTCCTCGTCAAACTCGCCAGCGCGCATGATGCGCACCGGCAGGATGCGCAGACCCTCCTGGAACCGCTCGGAAATGCCCTGCACCTTCTGCGAGCCGGGCGCCGCTCCGCCGACGTCGATGTGGTGTGCCGTGTTGATCACGTAGCCGATCGGCGTCCCCTCCAGGAACACCGGGCTGACGAAAAAGAAGTCGGGGTAGTGGCCGGAGCCCAGCTTGGAATCGTTGAGGAGCACACCGTCACCGGGCTTGAGCGAGCCCGGCGGGAAAATCTCCATGATCGACTTGATGACGTAGGGCATCGAGCCGAGGTGGCCGGGCGTGAAGTTGCCCTGCGCCACCAGCCGTCCCTGAGAATCGAAAATGGCCGTCGAGAAGTCCTGCCCCTCGCGCACGGCCTCGGAAAAGGCCGTCATTTGCAAGGTCGTGCCCATCTCCTCGGCAATCGACAGGAAGCCGTTCCAGATCACGGACAGGGCGATCGGGCTGATCGGCGCGTTGCGCATGGCCATCTCCTATCCGACCGTGATCACGAGATGCCCGCGCGGACTGACCACGGCCGTCGCCCGCGGCAGCAGCAGCGTCGTCGCTTCCGCCTCTTCGATGATCGCCGGCCCATCGATGACGGTGCCGCTCGCGAGCAAACCGCGCTCAAAGACGCTGCACTCGGCGTAGCCGCCCAGCTCTGGAAAATAGGCCTGCCGCTTGCCGCGCATGGCCGCGCCGGCGTGCTGTCCGCGCCAGCTCAGCCTGCGATCGGTGGCTGGCGCCTGCTTTGCGATCGAGGCAACCAGATACCAATCCACTGCCTCGACTTGAGCCCCGGCTTGCCGGTAGCCGTACTTGGCCTGGTAGGCTTGTTCGAACCTCGCCAGCATTTCGGCAATGTAGTCGGCCGCCAGCGGAAATGCCGGTAGATCGACGCGGATTTCGTGACCTTGACCGGCGTAGCGCAGGTAAGCAAACCGCGAGAAGATGGGCGTGACGCTGCTGCGCAGCCGCACGATGTCGGCATCGATGCGCGCCTGCAGCGAGCGATATATTTCGGCGATCTGCGGCTCAGCTCCCGCACTCAAGGTCAGCAGGCGTGTCAGCGATTGATCGAGCTTGCTATTGGCTTCGAGCAGGCCAATCGCCGAACCGACCCCGGCGCCCCACGGCACGATGATCTTGGGGATGCCGAGCGCGCGGGCCAGGCGTCCCGCATGCAACGGCCCGGCACCGCCGAAGGCAACCAGCCCGTACCGGCGCGGATCGCGCCCGCGCTCCACCGACACGATCCGCATGGCGCGTTCCATATTGGCATTGGCCATGGTGTAGATGCCCCAGGCCGCCTCCCCGGGCGTCAGCGCAAGGGCAGAGGAGAACTCTCGGCCGATTGCCGCGGCCGATGCCTGCGCATCAAGCCGCATAGCCCCGCCGTTGAAATTGTCGGGATTGATGTAGCCCAGGACGACGTTGGCATCGGTAACCGTCGGGCTGTTGCCGCCGCGGCCGTAACAGGCAGGCCCGGGATCGGCGCCGGCACTCTCCGGCCCGACCTTGATGAGCCCCATGTCGGTGCGGGCGATACTGCCGCCGCCGGCGCCAATCTCCAACAGCTCCAGCGCCGGGACGTTGATCGGCAAGCCACTGCCCTTGCGATATCGCACCTGATCGACCTCGAAGGTGGGCGCGATCGCCGGCTCGCCGCCATCGATGGCACCGAGCTTGGCGGTGGTGCCGCCCATGTCGAAGGTGAGCACGCGCTCGAGACCCTCCTCCTGACCAATCACGCCGCACAGCAGGACCCCGGCGGCGGGGCCGGACTCGACGATACGGATCGGCATTTCGCAGGCAAGCTCCGGCGGCACCAACCCGCCGTTGGACTGCATAATGAAGAGGTCGCAACCCATGCCCTGCTGCCGCAAGGCGTCGGTCAACCGGCGCAGGTAGCCGTTGACGATGGGTTTGACATAGGCGTTGGCGACCACCGTGCTGGCGCGCTCGTATTCGCGAAACTTGGGGGAAACCTCGCAGGAGAGCGAAATGGCCCGCCCCGGCCGGCGTGCGGCCAGGCGCTCGGCAATGATCTTTTCGTGCTCCGGCCTGGCGTAGGCGTGCAGCAGACAAATGGCGACCGAATCGTAATTCTTGGCGTCCAGCCGGTCGAGCACCCGCTCGAGGGCGGCGACGTCAAGCGGCTCCTCGACGCTGCCATCGGCAAGCGTGCGCTCAGCCACCTCGTAGACATCGCGCCGGCGCACCAGCGGCGTGGGCTTGGCCAGGTACATGTCGTAGGTATCGTACCGTTTCTGGCGCCCAATAATGATGACGTCGCGAAAGCCCGCGGTAGTGATCAGCGCGGTGGTGCTGCCTTTGCGCTCCAGGATGGCATTGGTCGCCACCGTGGTGGCGTGCAGGATGCTGGCGACCTGCGCCGGGGCGGCTTGAGCGCTTGCGAACAGTGCCTCGAGGCCCGCAAGCACCGCTGCCGCCGGATCTGAAGGGGTGGTCGCCACCTTGTGGAAACGCAGCACGCCGGCGCGCGCATCTTCAAGGACGAAGTCGGTGAAGGTCCCGCCGATATCGAATGCGACACGCAGCATTGGCCAGGCAGGTTCCCTTTTTGCGCATGCGCATTCCAGGCCAAGGCTAACCCGACGCTGCCGAGCTAAGCAATGATGGCGACAAGCGCGCGGCGGAAATGCTGTCGGCGACGGTCCGGCCTTTCGCCTTGGCGTCAGTTGGTGCAATTTAGCGCTGGCAAGCCAAGGGGAGGTGCCCGTGGATCAAGGGGAGGTACCCGTGGATCAAGAGAAACTCATCGCCATGGCGGCCGCAGTAGGCCTGACCAGGCTCCGCGATGAGCACCTGGAGCAGTTGCAAGCAAGTACCGTTGCCGCGCGCGAGCTGGCCAGCAAGCTGCCAAAGGACCTCGCCTGGACGGAGGAGCTGGCGCTTACCTTCCGTCTGCCTCGGCCAGCGGACGGCAAGCCATGACCGATGTTGCCTTTCTTGGCATCGCCGAGGCGGCGGCGCTCTTGCGTCGCGGCAAACTGTCACCCGTCGGCTATACGGAAGCGCTCCTCGATCGCATCGGTCGCTTGGACCCGCGCTTTCACGCCTTCATCCGGCTCACACCGGATCTTGCCCTTGCCGCGGCGCGGCAGGCCGAACGCGAGCTTGCGAGCGGCAACTGGCGCGGGCCGCTGCACGGCATTCCCTTTGCACTCAAGGATATTATCGATTGGGCCGGCTTGCCGACCACCGCCCACTCCAAGCTCTTGATCGACAACATCGCCACCAGCGATGCCCACGTCAGTCAGCGCCTCAAATCCGCCGGCGGCATCATGCTGGGCAAGCTCGCAACCCACGAGTTCGCCATCGGCGGCCCGTCCTTCGATCTCCCCTGGCCGCCGGCCGTCAACCCATGGGGCGGCAAGCACTTTCCCGGAGGCTCCTCGAGCGGGTCCGGTGTTGCGCTGGCCTGCGGCATGCTGCCCGCCGCGCTCGGCACGGACACCGGCGGCTCGGTGCGCAACCCGGCGTCCATGTGCTCGATCGTGGGAATGAAGCCGACCTACGGACTGGTGAGCCGCCGTGGTGTCCTGCCCCTGGCCAATTCGCTCGACCACGTCGGGCCGATGACGCGCAATGTGGCCGACAACGCGCTGCTGTTGCAGGTGATTGCCGGCCATGACGGCGATGATCCGGGCAGTGCTGAGGTGCCAAGTTCGGACTATTCGGCCGGGCTCGATCGTGGCGTTCGGGGCCTGCGCATCGGCCTTGTCCGCCACTTCTATAGCGAAGACTTTACAGCCCATCCCGAGCAGATCGCTGCCCTCGACCAGGCGGCAGAGGTATTCCGCGAGCTTGGTGCCGAGGTGCGCGAAATTAGGCTGGCGCCGCTCGACCAGTATGCCACCTGCACCCGCATCATCATCCGCTGCGAAGCCTTTGCCATCCACCGGCCGTGGCTGGCGGCCCGACCCGACGACTATGGCGATCTCGCCCGCCAACGCATTCTCGACGGTGCGGTGATGAGTGCGGTCGACTATATCGATGCCTTGCGCCTGCGCGCCCGGCTGACGCGCCAGACGCTGGCAGCCTTTGCAGGCATCGATGTGGCCTTGACGGCCTCCAACATGGATCCGGCGTGCCCGATCGACGATGCTGAAGCCTGCGCCCGTCTCTATCCGCGCCAGGCGCGCCAGCCGTTCAACGTCACCGGCCAGCCGGCTCTGGCTATGCCCGCAGGTTTCAGCCGTGAGGGCCTGCCGCTGTCCCTGCAGTTGATCGGGCAGCCGTTTCAGGAGGCGATGGTCTATCGGGTGGCGCAGGCCTACGAAAGCGCCACGCGCTGGACCGAGCGGCACCCGCCGGGGATCTGATGTGCGCGATTAGGTGTGAAGCCATGAGGAGATGTGCCATGCAGGCAACCATCCTGGGTCTCATTGTCGTCGTCGCCTGGTCTGTGGGCGCCGGTGCCCCTAGCGCTGCTGCAAGTGAGGTCAAGGTTTTGACGGCCGGGGCGATGCGGGGGGTGGTGGATGCCCTCCTGCCCGACTTCGAGAAGGCAACCGGTCACAAAATTACCGTCGACAATGCCACGGCCGGCACCCTTGCCAAGCGCATCGACGATGGCGAGGCGTTTGATCTGGCGATCATCACCCCGCGGGTCATCGACGACCTCGCACAAAAAGGCAAAATCGCCGGCGGCCGGGTAGACCTCGCCAAGGTCGGCATGGGCGTGGCGGTCAAGGAGGGCGCGGCGCCGCCCGACATCTCCAACGTCGAGGCCTTCAAGCAGGCGCTGCTGGCGGCAAAGTCGGTGGCCTATATCGATCCGAAGGCCGGCGGGTCGAGCGGCATCTACTTCGACCAACTGATCGACCGCTTGGGCATTGGCGCTGACATCCGCGCCAAGGCCAGGCTAAAGGCCGGTGGGCACGTCGCCGACCTGGTCGCCAGCGGCGAAGCGGACTTGGCGGTGCACCAAATCAGCGAAATCCTGCCCGTCAAAGGCGTGCGCCTGGTCGGGCCGCTGCCGGCCGCGGTGCAGAACGTCACCATCTATGCGGCAGGCCTCGGCTCGGCCGCCAAAGAGGCGGCGGCGGCCAGAGCCTTCCTCGATTATCTGGCCGGGCCGGCGGCGGCGGCGGTCTTGAGCGCCAAGGGGATGGAGAAACCTTAAGCCGGACCCGCACCGTCCCGGGCGATTAGCGGAGCTGGCCGTCGCCCGTGCCAACGCGGGTGCCCAAGGAAGATCGCAGCTGACGGCTGACCTGACACGACGCTGGCCCTGGCCTTTGCAAGGGGGGCTGCAAGGGTCTCGCCGGCAGCGGCCGCCGGCGGACCACGACCGAGCGCTTACTTGTCGAGCCAGACGTCTTCCAGGCGCCAGTTGTTGTAGATGCTGTTTTGGTGCAGCACGACGCCCTTGACGTAGGGGTGCCAGCAGGTGGCGGCCGTGTTGTGGAAGATGATGGGCCGGGCCACATCGTCGGCGAGTTTGCGTTCCACCTCCCACACCAAGCGCTGGCGCTTGGCACGATCGACCTCTTTCGACTGCCGGAAAATCAGATCATCGACCGCTGCGCTGCAATATTGCGTGTAATTGCGCTCGGACTTGCAGGTGTAGTTTTCGATCAGGTTGACATCGGGATCATCGACCGCCACGCCGGTCAGATTGAGACTGACCGCGTAATCTTTCCGCTGCACCTTGGCGTACCAGACCGTGGTGTCGATCGGCTCCAGCTCGCCATCGATGTAGATCTTTTTTAGCTGGTCGATCAGGATGACAGCGGGATCCCGGTAGATGGCGATGTTTCTGACCGAAACTTTCACCTTCAGCGGTTTGCCGGGCCCATAGCCGAGGCCGGCCATGATCTTGCGAGCTTGCTCCTGATTTCTTGGCACATCGCTGCCGTAGCCGGGCAAGGTCTTGAGCTCCTCGGCGGGTAGCGCCCATTGCCCTTCCGGGCCCGGCAGCATGGCGGCACCCATCGCCGCCTTGCCCTCCGTCAGAATGTCGATGAAGGCCTGGCGATCGATCGCCAGCGCCATGGCTTTGCGCACGTCTGGATTGTCGAACGGCGGGGCGGCGGCATTCACCGCAAGATTGGTGCTGACGTTGGTGGGCCCCACCTGGCACACGGCTTTGGGCGCTTGCGCCTGCACATCCTTGATCAGCGGCACCGTGATATCGCGATCGAAGGTCATGTCGAACTCGCCGGCGACAAAGCCCAAAATCCGCGTCGAGCGGCTATCGATGATGCGCATCTCGATGGCATCGACGTGGGGCTTACCTGGCTTCCAGTAGTCAGGATTGCGCACGAATTTGATCGACACATTGCGCTGCAGCTCGACGAACTTGAACGGGCCGGTCCCAATCGGCTTGGTGCGCATCTCCCGTTGCGAAACGTGACAGGGATAGACCGGTGAAAAGCCGGAGGCGAGCAGCATCAGAAACGACGGCTGCGGCGCATGCAAATGGAAGGTGACCTCGTGCTCGCCGTTGCTCGTCACCTCGGCCAAGTTGTAGTACCAGACCTTGCGCGGATTGCGATTGAATTCCTCCTGCCCATCCTTGCCGATCAAGGCGTGCCAGGTGCATTTGACGTCGTTGGCGGTAAACGGCTTGCCGTCATGCCACTTGACCCCCTGGCGCAGCTGGAAGGTGAGCTTGCTGTTGCTGGCATCCCAGCTCCAGCTGCTGCCGAGTTCGGGCACGATGGTCTCGAGACTGTTGACCGGCTTGGTTTGGTCGAACAGCACAAGATTGTTGAACACCGCCATGAACGGTTGGGTGACGGAAACGGTCAATTCCTCATGCAGGGATGCGCTCGGCGGATTGTCGCGATGGTAGATGCGCAAGGTGCCGCCCTGCTTCTGCGCCATGGCGGGTAGCGCGACCATCAGCTGCGTCAACAGCAGGACTGCGAGACCAAAACGTCGAACCGGCATGGATCTCCTCCCAGAGTTGGCGTGCGCCGCGCGAAAGCCGTTTGCCGGCCTTTCCTTCACGTGCGCATGCAAAAATCAGCCTTTCCGCCTAAGCTTTCGACCTGCTGCCGGTGCCGGGCGCCGCAGTTGCGGTAGCGCCCAGCAACCTGCCGGCTCACTTGCCTGAGACGGGCGTCCGTTGCCGATCAGGCCTCGCGGATCGGCGGATAGGTCATGAAGGCATGCACCGCGTGCCAGAGCCGATGGCGGTTGATGCCGAGCCCACCCGAGTGGACGATCCCTGCCAACATCACGAACTGTTTGTCCTTGTTCGGCAGCGCCGCATAAAATCGCAGCAATTCTTCCTCACTGGCATTGCCGTCGTGCTCGGCGCGCACCAGGCAGACCGGGCAGGTCACGCGCGCGGGATCCACCATCGGCAGATTGACCGCCATATCGAGGTAGGTCCCGCTTGGGACCTCGTTGCCGAATTTGAGTTCGAATTCGGCCAGCGCCTTTGGCACCTCCGGCTCGG
Source organism: uncultured Alphaproteobacteria bacterium (assembly GCA_963820375.1). Classification (GTDB taxonomy): domain Bacteria; phylum Pseudomonadota; class Alphaproteobacteria; order Rhizobiales; family Hyphomicrobiaceae; genus AWTP1-13. The sequence continues at coordinate 23,235 of CAWFZX010000011.1, forward strand.
ATGTGCCGGGCTTGTCGCGGTCAAAAATGCGCTGAATGGTCGCCAGGCTGATGGGGCGGCGAGGATTGGCGCGATACTGGTCGGCCACCCGGCGGCGGCGCTCGATCTCGGGTGCGTTCTCGCCGGTGTAGGTGAAGGCGTCGAGCACCAGTCGCTCGACGCGTTGCGGTTCCGCCATGGCAAAGGCCGCGGCGCGGATGGCGCCAGCGGACTGTCCGTGTACAAACACACTGGGCTTGCCGGTAATTTTTTCCACCACCGGCAGCGCTGCCTTCAAGTCCTCGACCCCCACCATAATGCCGGCGTGGCCGCCTGTGCGCGAGGAATGGCCATAACCCTCGTGGTCCATCGACCACACATCGAAGCCGCGCTCGGCGAAGTAGTCCATCATCGAATAGTTGGCACGGCCCGGAACCTGGAGATCGTAGCTGCCGCGACAGGAAAAGGTCGAGCCATGCACGAGGAACAGCACCGGCTTGGCGGCATCCTGGCCAGCGCCGATCATGCGCTTGCGATAAAGATAAAGGTCCGCGGAAGCCTTTTTGGCCCAATGCTCCTCGGCCACGATCTTGCCGCCTTGGGCATTGGCGGGCGTCAGCATGCCGGCGGTGGCGGAAACGGCTGCCACGGCGGTGGCGGCCGTCAGCAACTCGCGGCGGCGAAGCGGCAGAGGCGTTGGCTTTGGTGGCGGTGCTGTCATGGCGGTTCTCCCTATGAATATGTTCCAGGAGGCGCGGGCGGCGGCTGGCACGCCAGCAACATAACACGGGATCGCGCTTGCAGAATGGGCCGGCCGCGCGCCAGGGCTCGCCGGCTCGCATAGACCTTATCTGGGCAACGTATTATCCTTGGCCGCGGTGCTGGAACGACATTTTCGACAGGGTGGCCGATTGCAGCAGGGAGGTTTTTCCCCATGAGTTTCCTGACCAAGGACGAGCTCGATGCTTTGATGCCGGCAGAAATGCTACCTCACACCACGCCGATCCCGACGCAAATCATCTCCAGCGACGAATACATTCCCGCCCCGCAAAGCGACAAACAAAGGCAGGTCGAGGCACGACTGCTCGACATGGGCGACGAGCTCGGCGGCCGACAGGGCTTGAGCCGTCGCGCCTTTTTTCAGAGCGCGGCAGGCATGGCGGCGGCGTTCGTGGCAATGAACGACACGTTCGGTGCCCTCTTCGATGTGAGCAAGGCGGAAGCGGCGACCCCGGCGATGGCGCAGGAGCGGGCAAACGCCCTCAAAGACCAGTTCATCATGGACATGCACACGCATTTTCTGCGTGACGATACCCGCATTCAGACGTTTGTGCGCCAGCGCGAGGCGGTCGGCAAGGCCGGTTGGAACCCGGAACTGATCGGTAAGCCGCAAACCATCGAGGATCTGAAGTGGAACAACTACTTCAAGGAAATCTTCCTCGATAGCGACACCAAGATTGCCCTGATCTCGAGTGCGCCTTCCGATGTCCCGCAGGACTGGTTCCTCACCAACGAAATGACCATTGCCGCGCGCGATCGCGTCAACAAGGAAGCCGGCTCGAAGCGCATGATGGCGCACGCCATCTTCACGCCGGGGCAGCCGGGCTGGCTCGAGCATCTCGAGCACGCGCTCAGCATGAAACCGGATTCGATCAAGGGCTATACCATCGGAGACAACACCAACAAGGACAAGAGCGCCTATCCTTGGCGCATGGATGACGAGAAGGTCACCTACAAGGCCTACGAGCTGGCGTTGAAGCACGGCATCCGGAACATCTGCGTGCACAAGGGTCTTTTCCCCTCCTCGGTCGAGGAGCGGTTCCCGCAGCTGTTGAGCTACTGCGACGTCCGCGATGTGGGACAAGCCGCCAAGGATTGGCCGCAGCTGAACTTCGTCATCTATCATTCGGCCTATCGCTATCCCGGCGGCGGCACCGCCGAGCAAGGCTGGCAGGAGTTCAACACCACCGGTCGCGTTTCCTGGACCAGCGATCTGGCCGACATTCCGCAAAAATATGGCGTCAGCAACGTCTACGGCGACGTCGGTCAGCTGTTTGCCCAAAGCGTGGTGGCGGAGCCGCGGCTCGGCGCAGCGCTGATGGGAACTCTGATCAAAGGGCTCGGCGCCGACCACGTATGCTGGGGCACCGATGCGATCTGGACGGGGTCACCGCAGTGGCAGATCGAGGCGCTGCGGCGGCTGGAGATCCCTGAGGAGATGCAGAAGAAATATGGCTTTGCACCCCTGGGTGGACCAACGGACGCCGTCAAGACCGCCATCTTCTCCGGCAACAACATGCGGCTTTATGGCCTGGGCAAGCGTACCGATCTGGGCGATCGCTTCGCCAGCATGAAGGCGGCATACCTCGAGAACGGCGCCGCGCGCAGCAACCTGCGCTATGGCTACGTGCGCAGGCCCGCTGCCGGCGCGGCCTGAGGCAAAGCCGCAGACGCTGGGCCACCATCGAGGCGGGCTCGACCCGTCGGCAGGCGGGGGAGGCACTCTCCCCCGCAACCATGTCCACCCATACCCGCCAACGTCCAACGCCATCCTTTGCGGCGTCGGCCAGAACGTCCGCCAACTGCTCAGGTGGTTCACGAGTTTTTTGTGCTTCTTCCTGGGCTGGCTCTACGACGCCGTCTTACTCCGACGGGTCAGCCCGGCTTGAGCCGCAGCCGTCGGCAAAAGCCGTTTCTCACGGGCGACTCCTTATTGCCGATCAGCAGGGCAATGCGCTTTTCCACCTGCGCATGCAGCGCTGTTGGCAGAAGCAATAGAACAAAAAGTGACTGCTACCCGCACCCACATTGCGAGCGTCACCCCGTAGACCCGCTCAGAGTATAGCGGCCCGGTTTCTGGCATCATGCCCACCAGGGCTTCATGTCGTGCCAGGCTTCAGCAAACGTCTTCCCTTCGCCTTCATTAGGCAATCCACCGACATCCGGGCTACTAAGGCTCACAAACCAATGCCCGTGGCGCACAGAAATCCTAAAGTCGAACTCTTTGGCGTCCTCGCCGCGCAGCAGCTCTATCGCCTGAGACTCAGCCGAATGCTGCAGTTCTTCCGGTCTCACCGCGTTCTACCCCATTGCCTTGCGCTTGGCCGGCAGAGCAAGCCTGACGTTGTTCGCCAATTTCTGCAGGACCGCTAAAGCTTGCTCTTAATCCACGCCCACCATGCCTCTAACGGTTCCTGAGCAGCTCCCTTTTGTTTGCTAGGGGCTCGGGGCCGTGCCTTCCGAGTGAGTTCGCCGGCCTTCGTTACATCGTCGACGGCACGCACGTAATCGCCTTTGCGCGTGTAAGCGCGACCACGGCTGTTGTAAGCAGGCGCATAGTTCGGATTCAACGCGATGGCTATAGTGTAGTCTAAGATCGCGCCATCGATATCTCCCTTGAGGTCATACGCATCGCCGCGGTTGTGATACGCGACGAAGTCTTTAGGATTGCGCCGGATCATCGCTGCACAACCTAAGATGCGGAGTTCGTGATCCTTGCTGTTGAGGCAATCGCTTTTATCGGCCAACGCAGCCTCTGACTCGAGCCGCCCGCTTTCGGCCAACGCAGCCGTTGACTGAAGCCACAGGCTTTCGGCTAACCCAGCCGTTGGCACGAGCCACAGGCCCACGGCCACAGCACTGCGCAAGATTAAGTGCTTCCCAGGCCAAGTGTGCCTTATAACATGCTGCGTTTGCCAACGCGGATCCAATGAGCGTGCGAAGTGCGAACGGCGGCAACCGGAAGCAAGCGTCACATCGCGTTTGACGCGAAAGTCATAGCTAGGCATTTGGATGACCCGGCAATAATCGGCTCGGTATGAGTCAACTGAAATGAGCTAGTCACGCCCTTGGTAGGCGACGCTGGCGCGTGGCCTTTTACCCGGCTGCAGGTCTCGCGGCGCGCGCTGAACGCTTCGACGGCCGCGAGACCTGCCCATGATCACGGGCCTCCAGGCTTGACGATGCTCTCCTGTCGGTCCCAGAAGTCCCTAGTAGAGCCTTGCGGGTCGCTGGCACAGCCACCAAGGCAACCGGCCAGCAGCAGCATGAGCGTAAGCCACTGACTGACCAACGTCTTCGACATCACGAGTCCCCGCACCTCTTTTACTCCTATTGCTACTACGATTGAGAACTTGATCCGCATACCCCCGCCGGTCCTCCGGTCGGCCAGTGTTGTAGTGTTCTAGTCGGCATACAGATCCACACTCAGAGCATTGATCGCGTGAACCGCGCCGATGCCCTGGATGTTCCGCGTCTTTGAGGGGGAGTTTGTGCAGGCGACCAACGCCGAGCCGCGAAAAAATCAATCATCGGAAATCCCCATCACCCCAGGCTAATAGTCGTAGAGATCTTAACTTGCGCGCATGCCACTATGGGCGGCGCACCCTATTCAAACCGGCTTAGGTCCGGCTCCTCTTCGAACGCATCATCTGAGGGGCCGATAACATGCCCAACAGACTTAGCGGCAGCACGCACCCACAAACCGGGCCGACCGAACTAAATTAGAGGCGCGCCATACAAAAAATTACGAGCGCGACCATCACAATGGTGCTCAGCACCCACAGTCGAAATTCCGTAAGCATTGGCATCCCCACACCACTGACAACGTCGGAACGTTTTCTGATCGGCGATTTCGTGCCGAAACTGCAGAGGGGATGACGGCAACACCCCCTCTGCAATTGGGAGGTAGTCCAAAGAGACCAACACTCGGTGCGGCCCCGCACCCAGCCCGCGAACGAGGGTTAAATCGCGAATTAAGTAAGTACCGCACCGAGCTAAAATTCGCGTGCCGGCGGGGAGGCCTTCACGCAGATTCACTATAGCTCTGTGCACCGCGGAATGATGTAGCTCCCAGGTAACAGTCAGCATAAAACTGACAAATTACCCATAAATTATATCAGGCATCTGTCAGACATCGATTTCCTGCAGCGTCTCGCCAGCATCGTTGGCCCGTCATCGTTGCGAGGGTTGTCGCCGGCGTGACGTTGATAACCAGGCAAAGCCGCGCAATAGGAGGTCGAGGACGAATGGCAAGGCCGTCGATGTCCGCTCGCCTCCCGGCCGGCTTCGTCCGCGTCACCGTGGCGAGCGCTTTGGGCCCGGGCGCCGCTTCCTTGCGGGCCGCTTTGCCTTCGCCTCGATCTCTCGCCGATGCGCGGCCCAGCCCAGCGCCTCACAGACATCGCCGTGATGTCTGAGCTTCGCGGCCTTCTCTGGGTCGCGCTCGGTTTTCGCCCAGGTGCGCCAGACGTGCGCCATCAGAAAGAGTTTTGGTTGCTTGCGTTCGCAAAGGCGGTGTTTCCCTGAATGGCGACGCCCGTTCCGAATATCTGATGCCAACTTTGTGTTGGCAGCCGACAGCGCTGGTTGATCAACGCTCGGATTGGCTCAGGGATCGTCCGGTACGCCCCGTCGTCAGAGATCATCAGGGCCAGCAGGGTCTTCGTGTGGAGTTCGTCGATGTTAGAGGGGGTGCGATAGCAGGGCCTCGCTCAAAGATGGCGTTGAATCGGTCGGATTCCTCAGGCTGCATTCTATCGGCCGAATGGTTGCCTTCGATCCATGAACTCACCTCTTCGCGAAGGCCGCAAACTTGGGCAGCGTGGCTCGCAAGAGGTCGCGCTGCGCTTCCAGGCGAGCGGCATTCTTGCGGGCCTTATCCAGCGCATTGCTATCCGGTCCCAGTCGATCGAGTTCTCTGCGAGCGTAGTCGAGCGAGGATTGAATTACCTTCATCCGCGCTGGAGCGTAGTGCTGCGCATTCATCAGACAGTCGGCATAGTAGATGGCCGAATGCCACCATGATGGCCGGGGAGCCTCCCCGAGCAGCGCATAGGCTTCGCGAGCATTGAAAAAATACCGGCGACGTTCGAGTATTCTCCCGACCGCTGCATTGACGTCCTGCTGGCGGGCCTGATCTGAGACTTCGATCGGTGCAATCTCAACCGACCATACATGGCACTTTTTGATCTTGGCCCGATCGACCTGTTACAGCTCCAAACGCCTGGTATGGCGCACACGCGTTCCGCCAGTTCGAGGCCAAGACCGCGGCACGGAAACGCCAACGCCCCCAGGGTGCGGGAAGACCTGGGGGCGTTGACTCACTCACCGCACAAGTGGGTCGGCTCAGGCGGGGGCGAGGCCGACCCAACGACTCAAAACCTAGGCTTCAAATCTTCACGTTTCCTTAACGCGTCAATGTGGGCGGGAAGGGTCCAATGGAGCGCAAGCAAAATGTCAGACGAACCGCGCAAGCGGAAGTCGCCAAAGACGCAATCAGCAAGCCGAGCCAGCGTCAAAGGCGCTCGTACCAGTCAATCCCAAGCCACCGAGTGAACGCGCCCGAACCATGGGAAGCCGAAGCCGGTTCATGGAGGACTTCGTCAACGACTTTCGCGAAGCCTGGGAGAAGGAGGGCAAGAAGGCGCTGATTTCGCAACGACGCATGGCTCGCCCTCGACGCTCCTGCTGGATCGCCGAAGCAGACGCCATGCACGCGCTGCTCGTCCACCGCGCGGATCGGTTGGAGGGATGCATCGAAGGGTCGCCGGAGGAGCAGGAGTATTCGTCGATCGTCAGTGCCATCGTTGCTTATGAGCAGTGGCGTTGGCCTGATGGCAAGACGGCGGGCGGTAAAGGCTAGCTGTTTGGCCCGCTCCAGACGGAATGGCACCGGCTGTGCAATCCGCAAGCAGCCCTGCATTAGTCACGATAGGGGACGCTCGGGGTAGTGTAAGCCAAGCGTCCCCCGCACCAAGCATGCTGGGAGCGACGAATGGGATCCGCACCGAGGCAGGGGTTGTAGGCATCTGACTGATACGAACCCTACGGCGCCCCCATCGAAAGCTATAGCTTTACGACGGAAAAAGGTATCTCACCTTCTGGCTATGCTGATTGTGTGTGGCCGTAAGGTCAGATCAGGTCTGCTCCAATTCGGTTCTGCAGCCTAATCCAGATACCATTGTTAGGCCGTTGGGTCGTCACTGGCTTCCTGGCTGATTGCGCCAGCTCAAGGCTGGGCTTTATTCCCTGCATATCACCTATTCGCCACCTGTGTGTTGCCCCAGAGACATATACGAGCATGCTACAGCTGGGCGTGGGGGCTGGGTAAAGAGGGTGTAGTTGTGCGGGGGATAGCTCGGCAACTGTGGCGCGACCGGCATGGCGCTACTCTCATCGAGTACACGCTATTGATAGGTCTGGTCTCCTTGACAGCCTTGGGCGCGGTCATTGCCGCTGGCAGCTGGGCAAACGGTATCTGGGTCAATTTCCTCTCCAGCCTGGGCCCTTGATGGACATTGTCAGACGGAGCGTCGTCACGCGTCGATCTCGCCCCGCCGGCGCAGGGCGATGAGGAGCCCAAACACCGCAAGCGAGGCCCACAGCTTGCCGACGATCAGGCCCTCGAGGTAGGCGAGGTTGCCAAAGGCCAGCAAAAGGAACACGGCGCTGTCTACGATGGCGCCAACGAGGCCCGAGGCCAGCACGGCGAGCGCAAGGCGCCTCTCACGCAATGGCGTATAAACCCCCATGTCTGCCAGTTCCGACAGCAGGAAGGAGGCAGTTGACGCAAGAACGAGGGCCGGCGGCGCCACGATCGCCGACAGAGTGGCGCCCGCAAGAATAGCGGTGATGGTCCAATCACGACCGAGGTGGCGCTGCACAAAATCGCGCAGGACCAACGCAAGCCCGATCACGAACACGCCGCTCGGCGCGAGCAGTCCGAACCCAACCGGGACAAGGCAAGGGCCGTTGGGAACACACGTAGTCCCGACGTTGCTGATTAGCCAGTTCGCCAACGGGATGCAGGCGAGATAGGCGCTCACTATGAGGTACTTCATTCGGCGGCCTCCTTTGCGGAGGTCCCATGCGATCAGCGCCACACAAGTGCAGACCAGCCACACGCCCGGCCACCACACCACGCCTGGCAGCAGGCTCTCCACAATGGGTACATAGATAACTGGGCTGCTGCCGATGCTGAGTCCGATGAAGACTGCGAGCCAAAAAACAACGCGCTCGTTCCGCAGCCAGGCTGGCATCTAATTTTCCCTTGCTGCCTGGTTGGAGGTATTTGAAAGTAGGACCTCGCTGACCCGCGCACCGCACCAGGAGTTGCGAATTACTGGGTTGGCTCGAAGCCAGCGGCGCCCCACTGCAAAAGCTATAATTCTTCGACGGACGAGAGCATCTGACAATGCGGACCTCAATGGGTGGCGATGCATTTGGAACGCAATCGGATGCTTGGCACTTCTTCGAGGGCCGTCAGCTTTAGGACCAGCTGCATGGTCGCCGAGAGTTCCGAGTCTGACTTCGCAGCATTGAATGCCTCGATCATGCGCTCGACCACGGCCGACTGTTGCCTAATCTGGCAGACCTCGGCTTCGGTTACCTTGGCCTCATCGACACGCGCCAGACACCGGGCCAGACACCGTTGGGCTCGCGTCACCTCTAGAAGCACTTTGCGCGCCTCTTGCTGCACATGGGTCCGACATTTCGTGTGCCGTTTCATCGCCGCTTAACCCTCCTTACGCTTCTGCTCAACGTGAGATTGCGCCGATCGGTATCGGTCTTTGAAGGCCTAACAAGGCGCCACCCGTAGCGCGTTAGCGTCCCCGAGCGATGCTCGCCGCCTTAAAACTCGAGCGGGTTCGCTTTTATTCCCAATTGCCCGAGGATTTCTTTTCCGACCGACCTGCGGAGTTCTGGCCACGCGCCCCGGCCAGTAACCTGAGCGTTATAGCACGCTGAAACATTGCCAGCCGGGTGACGGCGGCAATGACGAACTACTGCCGCAGCAGCGAGAATGATCTCATGGGGGTTTGGGCAACTATGGCTGGCCACCCCGCTTCATGAGGGTGTCATCCTCGCGCCGGTCCAGGAGTTGCGTGGCTCGGACCACGACACCCCAACTGCAAAGCTATGACATTCCGACGGAAGAGAGTATCTGACCTTTTGGCCAAGCTGAGGGTGGCCGTAAGGTCAGGTCATGCCTGCTTAGTTAGTTCGGCGATTTCCCGCTCGATAATGGCGACATGGTTGCGCAGCTCGCGCGCCACGCCGTCACTTAGCTGCGGCGATCGCAGCCGCCCCAAAACGCGGGCAAGCTCCTGGTGCTTCCTGGAGCGTCTTCTGGGCTTCTGTCAGCTCGGGCGCCTATCTTGTAGGTGGCGGGTCCCGCACCCAAGCGCGCAAGTGAGGCAAGGCCCGCGAAGAAGGCTCCGAAGATGTAGCGGCGACGGGTAACTCTCTGCGCGGTTGCGGCGCCGGCGAAGACGGCTGTGGCCCGGCCCATGTCCCTGAGGTTATCTTGTGCGACATGTGAGCAATGGCTCTGTTGAGCCCTTTCCCATGCTGTGGATGTCGATCGAATGCATGATGCCATCAACACCAGCACCGTCATCGAGACTGATCCGAAGCCAGAAGAGATTGGCCTACTCGAAGATCGAATCTACGAGTTCAATGTCCAGGCGACGGGAATATCGGATGGCAAGCTCTTCGCCTTGTTCCTGAGAGAAAACAACGAGGCCATAGTCGGCGGCATTTTTGGTTGGACATGGGGAGATACCTGCTACGTCCGCTACCTCTACGTTCCGGCACACCTTCGCAATCAAGGACATGGCTCTGCCTTGATGGGGTCCATTGAGGTGGAGGCGAAAGCACGCAGATGTGGGCAAATCGTCTTGGAAACGCACGACTTCCAAGCGCCTGATTTTTACCGCAAGCTAGGCTTCGAGATCATCGGGCGCGTCAAGGCCTATCCACGCGGCCACCAATACCTAACAATGGTCAAGTCCCTGCCATAACTCAATGACACCAATGGACCCCATCCAAGTACGCAGCGTGCGCACCTGGGCAGCCGATCTAAGACGAAAGAGCCAGTAAAAGCCTCGTGCGTACCCTTACCGCTCTCGACGTTTGCGCCGCCAGCTCAGTCCCAGCCGGTGTCCTTTCGATGCAACTTCATGGTCGGTGCGGTCAGGGGCGCAATTGAGCGTAGCGAATGCCCCGGCTTGCCGTAGTCCAGGCGCAACACGCGCACCTCGCGATCGGTCCATGGCCGGTTGCGGCCTGTCTGGCGCTCATACAGCCCGCGCTTTTCCGTCCGCGCGGAGGCCTACGATTTGAGCCGCGTGCGACACCGGCATACCGCGAACGATCAAGCGGATGACCTTGCGAACCTTGAGCGGGGCGAACGGGCGGACGCCGCGCGAAGCACCATGCGCTTTGGCAATGAGGGCAATCGCTCTTAGACCAAACATGTCGCCGATCGTCAGCTTGCGCGCCCGCAACAATTTCACGATTTTCGCGTTGCGCCGGGTTCGGTCCATGGTCACGCCGCTTTTAAGACGAAAGAGCGGGAGAGGTCGAGTGCATTGTTAGCTATTCACTTTCTTTCATTGATCGCGGCCGCCAGCGCAATCCCGATCTCATCGCTGTCCAGGATCAGGAGACCCGTGATGGCGCAGAACACGGGACCACCATCGTCAGTCAATTGGCTTTCCCATGCCGCCGCACCGATGGCTTCTTCAATCCCATCGATCTCGCGCTCAACACCAGTGATCCGGTCCTCAAATCCCCTGCGGACATCAGCGAGAAGCTCGTACTGCGGCTGCCACTTGGCATCACACTCCATCCGCAACTGCATTTGTTTGGGGTCTGCCAACGATGGCGTGCCTAATTTCCTGTCGGCCAGCACATCCTCAATCGTCAGTCCACCGGCTTCGACAAATTCGCGTTCAGCCTGCCTTTTTGCATCGTGGAATTGCTGCTCAAGCGGTGCGAGAGCAGTGTCCCTTTCTGCCAAGACTGCATTGCGCTGCACATAGAGCGCCGCAAGCTTTTGCCGTTCTTCGACGTGTTCTATTTTCATCGTAGCGATGTCCCCCGAATGATGACGTCACCGCCCCTTGGCTCGCGCCGGACGCGACAACGCGCCAGGCTTCGCGGATCTTCAGTTCGCTATTAAATCGCATTGGTACACCCACACACACTCACTGCTGCAATTCTTTGGTAACGCCTGAGAAAACAGAGGGGCTGACGGCAACAGCCCCTCTGCCCTTGGGAGGCAGTCCAAAAGAGAAATAAGACCCAGCCTGGCCCCGTAGCAGCAATCTGCGCACGAGGGTAAAATCGCAACGGCAGCTAAGGACCGCACCGGATCAAAATCTGCGTGTCAGTGGGAAGGCCTGCACGCGGATTTCACTATACCTCTGTGTACCGCGGAATGATGTAGCTCCAAGGCAACAGTCAGCCAAAACCTGACAAATCCCCAACAAGACATATCAGAGATCTGTCAGAAGCATTATCTCTGACGAAATCGCATTGCGTTCGTTGAGTCCCTGAATTCCTTCCTCGAATTGGACACCAATCTCGACGCATGACCTCGGCCTCTGGCCGCTGGGGCAACTCAGTGACCTGCTGCTGACGTTCTGAGGGCAAACTCTGTGAATGTCAGGCGGCTTCAATCGCTCAGACGGTCAGGGTTCTGGGATCAGCGATGAATGGTGCGTACCAGCCGCATGATGGTCGAATGGTACACGTTGAAGTCGCGCGCGATCGCCCGGGCAGTATCGCCTTTTTCTAGCCGGCTGAGTGCTTCGGCCTGCTGATGGGCGGTGAGCTTGGGCTTGCCTCCGACGTTTTCCCATGACCGGAATTCGAGCGGCCAGCTCAAACCCAGGTGAGCCGCCATTGACGTGACCTGGTTTTGGAGTGCGACCAAGCTTCGCTGCGATGGTGCTCGCCGAATGTCCGGGTTTGCCGTAAACCCGTCGCAGGATACGCACCTCGTGCTTACTCCAGGGCCTACCATTCGGTGGGCGCACTGTGTAAAGGCCCTTCTTCCCCAGAACCTGACGCAGGCGTTGATAGTTAAGGCCGACAGTCTCGGCAACATGCGTCAATGGCATCCCGCGTGCGATCAACTTGCTCGCTGCCCGCACCTTATTCGGGTCGAGAGCCTTGGCGTGAAGGCCGTGCCGGATGGCAAGCTCCCTTTTTTCATTGCGCTGTCGCTCGGTGTTAGTCGCCGGCTAGGACAGTTGGCCGCACCAAACAGCTCAAGATGAGGTGGCGAAACCGCGCTGCTGATCGACGCACTCGGTAGCAATCGCCTACGGATGGGTAGAGTTATCTTGCAAAACACATCAATAAAATATTGGTTTTATTACCACTCATAGAGGAGGTACTCTCCCCCGCTGCCTCCTCTTAGACCTGCAGCTTAGGCCTGCTCTGGCCGGATCAGCGCCAGACCCGTCTCGGCATCCTTGACTTTGCGCAGGTGCGCCGGGCTTTCGGTGACGATCACCTCCAAGGTCGGGCGCACATGGGCCTCACCGAGGTGACCGGCCATCGCCGCGCCGTCACGCTTGCCAATCACCAGATGCACGTGCAGGTGGGGTTCGCCGGAGGGTGCCTGCGCAATGTCGCCGTTGAGCGACGCCACCTCGACCTGCTCGCGCACAGGCACGTCGCGATAGGCTTTTTTGTCCCAATCGAAATATTGCAAGACCACATCGCTGAAGGCACCGATGGCCGTCAGTTGTGCCGTGTGGATGTGCTGGGCGGCGGCAAAGGCCCGCAGGCACGTCAGGACCTCCTCTCCCGTCTCAAGCACCACCACGTAGGTGCGCTGTCCGTTGCTCTCGTGCAAAAGCTTGTGTTGCATGGGGTGAGGTCCGCTGCCGGTCGCGCTCTCAACGGTATGGCCGGCAATTGGTTCCCGCCGGCCCTGGCTTAGCTAGCGTACGGCGCGGCTCAGCACAGCCATCAGGTCCGCCGTCTTGCGCCTTTGCTCGGTGGCATTGCCGCTGCCGAGGGCATGCTCCACGCACTGGGCGATAGGATCGCGCAGTACCTCTTCCCGACTTGCCTCCCTGCATGCTCGGCCCGGCAACGCCAATGTCCATCATGGTGGCGGTCGGACGCGGCGCGCAATCGGGTGTGCTGATCAAGAATGCCGAAGCCCGCGAGCGGCTGGAGCGGGCCACACGCTTCTGGTCGACAAAACCGGCACGCTGACCGAAGGCAAGCCCAGCGTCGTCGCCATCAAGCCTGCAATGCCACAGCGAGCATCCACTGGGCGCAGCGATCGTGCGTGCCGCCGAGAGCCGCGGGCTTGTAGCTGGGTGCACTGGCGGGCAAGGACGTGACGGGCTCCATCTCGGGCCGCCAGATCCTGGTTGGCAACCGCCGCATGCTGAGAGGGCGGCATCGAGGCGCCGAAGCTGTGCCGGCGCTGGCCGCCGCCGATCTCGGCATGGCCATGGGCAGGGGATACCGATGTTGCCATCGAGAGGCTGGGCATGCCTCCGCATCGGCGGCGGCACCATCGAACGGGCGCCACAGCTGTCCGCCGTCGCCAGGCCGCGGCTCGAATGCAATTAAAGCCAGGCCGGCGTTAGGCTTAACGGCGCCACCGCTAAGCGCGGGCCGAAGCCACCGCTTCGGACTTTCGTCCTGCACTGAGGCTGGCTGAGGGTCCCTATTGGCGTCGCTGCCTGCCCCCTACACTAGCCCTGGCGTATTGCCGTTCGCATGGGTGCAAAGGGCCCAATCCGGCGTGGCATTTTGGAGGGGGACGAGGGTGCCATACTTAGAGAAATTTAAAGAGGCGCTGGGCGCTCTCAAGCAGGAAGGCCGCTACCGCGTCTTTGCTGACATTGGGCGCATCCGCGGGAGCTTCCCGACGGCGCAACATTTCCACAACGATGGCGCTGTGCGCGACATCACGGTGTGGTGTTCCAACGACTACCTTGGCATGGGCCAGCATCCAAATGTGCTGGCGGCCATGCACGAGGCGATCGATCGGGTCGGTGCTGGTGCCGGAGGCACCCGCAACATTTCCGGGACCACGCACTATCACGTCGAACTCGAGGCCGAGCTGGCAAGCCTGCACGGCAAGGAAGCGGCGCTGCTGTTTACCTCGGGCTATGTCGCCAATCATGCCACGCTTTCCACCCTCGTGCGGTTACTGGGAGACGCCACGGTTTTTTCCGACGCCAAGAACCATGCCTCGATGATCGAGGGTATCCGGCACGGCGGCGGCCCCAAGCGGATCTGGCGGCACAACGATCTTGCCGACCTCGAGCGGCAGCTCAAAACGGTGCCCTGGGACGCACCCAAGATTGTCGCCTTCGAGTCGGTGTATTCGATGGACGGCGACATTGCACCAATCGGCGAGATCTGCGATCTCGCCCATCGCTACAATGCCATCACCTATCTCGATGAAGTGCACGCGGTCGGCCTTTATGGGCCGACCGGGGGCGGCGTTGCGGAACGCGACGGTGTCGGTGCCAAGGTCGATATCATCGAAGGCACGCTTGCCAAGGGCTTCGGTCTGATGGGCGGCTACATTGCTGCCAGCCGCGATTGCTGCGATGCCATCCGCTCCTATGCACCGGGGTTCATTTTCACCACCTCGCTGGCACCGGCCATCGTTGCCGGCGCGATCGCCAGCATTCGCTACTTGAAGGGTAGTCGGCTCGAGCGCGATCGCCATCAGGAGCGCGCGCGCACGCTGAAGCGGCGCCTGCAATCGGCGGGCTTCCCGGTGATGGACAATCCAAGCCATATCGTGCCGGTGCTGGTCGGCGATCCGGTCCTGTGCAAGAGCCTGACGGACGCCTTGCTCAGCCGTTTTGGCATTTATATCCAGCCCATCAACTACCCCACCGTTGCGCGCGGCACCGAGCGCTTGCGCCTCTGCCCCTCGCCGCTGCACAGCGATCGAGATATCGATCACTTGCTCGCAGCCCTGGCGACACTGTGGGATGAGCTTGGGCTGACCACCCGCATACGAGCAGTGGCCGCGGAATAGGCCATCATGCCCGGTATCGTCATCAAGATGCTGTTCGGCGAGCGGGTCAAGGTCCTAGGCCTCGTCTTCGGCGTTGCGTTCGCGACCTTGTTGGTGGCCCAACAGGCGGGCTTGTTCGTCGGCCTGATGACGCGCTCGCAGAACGTCATCGCCGACGCGCCCGACGTCGACATCTGGGTGATGGATCCGGCGGTCGAATATGTCGATCTGATCAGGCCCATACGCGACGCCGAGCTGCATCGCGTGCGCGGCGTCGCCGGGGTTGCCTGGGCTGTTCCCTTCTTCAAGGCGGCGACCTCGGTGAAGACCCCCGAGGGCCGCACCAAGAGCGCGCTTCTTCTCGGTGTCGATGATGCCACGCTGACCGGGGTCTCGCCGCGCGTGATCCTCGGCTCGGTCTTTGATCTGCGCCGACCCGATGCCATCGCCATCGACCGGGTCGGATACATGCAGCTGTGGCCGGGCGAACCGCTGCTCCTCGGCAAGACGCTCGATCTCAACGATCGGCGCGCGGTGGTCGCGCTCATCACCGATGCGGCACCAGCATTCTCCGCGCAGGTCATCCTCCACACCCGCTACAGCCAGGCGGTGGCATTCGTGCCAACTGGTCGCAATCAGCTTTCTTTCATTCTTGCCAAGGCCGCCGCCGACATGGATCCGGCCGAGGTCGCGCGCGCCATCGCCGCACGCACCGGCCTCAATGCCTACACGGCCGCCGAGTTCTCCTGGCGGACCATTCGCTACTATCTCAAAAACACCGGTATCCCCATCAGCTTTGCCACCACCATCCTGCTCGGCATCGTGGTCGGCAGCGCCGTCGTCGGCCTGACCTTCAACATGTTCGTTTCCGACAATCTGGCACAGTACGCCATGCTCAAGGTGATCGGTGTGAGTAACGCACGCCTGATCGGCCTGGTGTTATTGCAAGCGGCCGTGGTCGGTCTCATCGGTTATGCGATCGGCATTGGGCTCGCCGCGCTATTTTTTGAATACGCCTGTACGCCAACCTCGGCGCTGCGCGGTTTCAATCTGCCGTGGTGGATTGCAACCGGCGTGGCCGCAACGATCGCCGTCTTGATCGTGCTCTCCACCCTGACAAGCTTAGGGCGGGTGCTGTTCGCGCAACCGGCCATGGTGTTTTGGACAAAGCGATGAGCGAGACCGGCCAGCCACCGTCGAGCAAGCCGGCAATCTCCTGTCGCGGGGTGGTGAAACATCTGGGGGGGAGAAAATTCCGCACACCGGTCTTGCATGGGCTCGATCTCGACGTGTTCAGCGGGCAAATGAGCCTGTTGGTCGGACCCTCCGGCTGCGGCAAGACGACCCTGATCTCGACGATTGCGGGCATCCTGCGGCCGGAAGCGGGCTCGATCGCGCTATTCGGCACGCCCATTGTCGATCTGAGCCGCAGCAGGCTCACGCATTTCCGCGGCAGCCATGTCGGGCTGGTCCCGCAGCAGTTCAATCTGTTTCCGGCCCTGACGGCGCTGGAAAACGTCGCCGTTCCGCTGCTGGTCTTGCGCAGGAGCCGCCGGGATGCCGACGCTCGCGCCCAGAGTCTGCTCGCAGGCCTAGGCTTGGCGGCGCACGCCAGCAAATGCCCGCATCAACTATCGGTCGGCGAACAGCAACGCGTCGCCATCGCCCGCGCCATCGCCCATGACCCTCGGCTCATCATTTGCGATGAGCCCACCGCGGCCCTCGACGCGGCCTCGGGTCAATTGGTCATGCAGCTACTGCGTGAGGTCACCGTCAGAAGGGATCGCGCCGTGCTGGTCGTCACGCACGATCATCGCATCTTCCCCTTCGCCGATCGCATCATTCACATGGACGACGGGCGCATCACGCGCATCGAGGCCAGCACGCAAAAGGAGGCTGCCTGATGGGACGCCGTCTGCCAGTTCTGGCCTATGGCCTCGGTGCCGTTGCCGCCGTCGCCGGGCTTGGTGCTTCCTTTTCGATCGGCAGCAAGAGCCAGCTGCGCGCCGCCATCGAGCCGTGGCTGGCAGGTGGGGCACCGGCTTCGATCGCCACCAGCGCGGGTCCGCAACGGCCGCCGGCTGCGCAAATCGGTGCCGTCGGCCTGGTCGAGCCGTCGAGCCAGGAAATCAGCATCGGCACCGACATTTCCGGCATCGTCGGCAAAGTGTTCGCTGTACCAGGCGTGCGTGTCAGCAAGGGCCAATCCCTGTTCGTCCTCGATACCCGCCTGGCCGAGGCCGTGCTGGCGCAGCGACGCAGGGACCTGGCGGCGGCCGAAGCCCGCCTGGCTCTGGCGCGTGGCCGCGTGCCGGGGCTGGAGGCGGAGGTTGCCGCCGCCAAGACCGCAGTGGAGGCGGCAGGCGCCGAGAAGGATGATGCCGCGGACGTGGTGCGCATCGCCAGCGGCCTCAACTCCGGCGACACGATCTCGGCCCGCGAGATCACGCGGCGGCGAAACCTCCTGCGCACGGCGGAAGCCAAGTATGCGGAGGCCACGGCCCGCTTGGCGTTGGCACAGGCAAACCTTGCCCTCTTCGACGAGAGCAACGGCGGCGCCAACATCACCATTGAACTCGCCGCCATCGAACAAGCGCGCGCCAGCCTGCAATTGGCACAAACCGACCTCGAGCTCAGGACGGTCAGCGCGCCGATCGATGGCGAGGTGTTGCGCGTCAATATCAACCCGGGCGAGTTCGCGCTGGCCGGGGCCGTCACGCAGCCGCTCATCGTCATGGGACGCACCGATCCGATGCACGTGCGCATCGACATCGACGAGGCCGACATCGCTCGCTACCGGCAAGGCGCCAGGGCGATCGCATCGCTGCGCGGCGACCAGGTGCGAAAGCTGCAACTGAGCTTCGTGCGCGCCGAACCACTGGTAGTCCCCAAGCGCGCCCTGTCGGGCCTGACGACCGAGCGCGTCGATACCAGGGTGATGCAGCTGATCTATGCCATCGTCGAAGATGGCGCGGCAATCCTGCCGGGACAGCAAGTAGATGTCCTGATCGAGGCCGATGCCGCCGGGCCGCAGGCGGCAAGCCACACGAGCCGCCCGGATCGGACCGCGTCGCAATAGCTGGCCAGTGCCGCTCGGTCCGGGGCGCCCGTGCCCGCCGCCGTTGCCTCCCACGACGCTGCGCCTTGCAGGGCCACAGCCGGGCCAAAGGCGCCCCGAATTGGGCGCCAGGCGGCAAACCAGCTCAGAGCCAGCCCGCATTTAAGGCGCAGGGGCGCCAACTCGGCCGGCGGCAGGAAGCGGCCTTGCTGCTTTGGCGCCGCCCTGGCAAACGCGCCGGCTACGGCCGCACGGCAGGACTTTCCATCGGCATGCCGCGCGCCCGCCACATCAAGAAGGTCTCGAGTGCGATGAACTCCGGCGAACCGAAGGCATAGCTTTCGGCTCGCATGCCGATCATGCAATTGCGCAAACGGCGTTGCAGCGAGCCCAGTCCCTGCCACTCCAGCCGGTACACGGGATAGCCGGTCGGATGCGCCTGCGGCACCGGATTGCCGGCGAGCTTCTGGCCCCAATTGTCGTCGTGACAGTGCGCACAGGCGAGGTTGAGCTGGCCCTGGCGGCGCTCGAACAGTCTGCGGCCAGCCTCGATGCTGGGCATGAGCCGCGCATCCGTGCTTTCGATCGCCATCCCGCGTGACTGACGCGCAACGTAGGCCGCCAGCGCCAGCAAATCCTTGCTCTCCGGGCGCAAAGCCGGCGCCTCCTGCTGCTCGACGCGGCACAGGTTGATGCGACCTTCGAGATCGACCGGCGTGCCACGCTTGTCGTCGTAGGCTGGATAGCGCGCAGCCACGCCCCGCATCGATTGCGGTGCCTCGCCGTGGCAGTCGGCGCAGGCGCGTCCCGTTTGGCCCGCCGGGCCGCGCCATAATGCCTCGCCATCGAGCACCCACAGCGTGGCAGGATTGACCGCATCATCGTCTTGCATCGCTTTTGTCGCCGCACTCATCTCCGTGTAGCTCGAGCGCCGTTGTTGCCAGGGAATGTCGGCGGCGATGGCAAAGGGGGTGGCGGCGGCGGCCAGCGCCGCGGCCGACAGCGCGACCCACCGCAGCGATCGGGGAATCGAGAAAGCTGATCGAACCGGTGCCGCCGCGCTCATTCCACCGTGATCTTCACCTGCTCGGTGGCGGCGTAGCCGTTGTCGCCGACCCAGCTGAACTCCAGCGTGCCGCTCTCGGTAGCGACCGTGTGAAAGGTGATGAAGGGATTGGCAGCGATCGCCGGAAACAGGCGAGCCGAGAAGATCTCCTCGCCGTTGTAGGTGGCAACGAACCGGGTGATGATATCGCGCGGGATGGCGACCCCGGTGCTGGAGTGTCGAAAGCCGGTTTCCATCTCGTGCGAAATCAAGGTCTTGATCTCGATGATCTCGCCACGCTTGGCGCTCGCTGGCAGTTTGATGAGGGCGCGGGCCATCAGAGCGGGTCCTCCAGACAAGCGCCGAGCGTGATCACGACCTCGACGCTATGCGACCAAAACGAACCGTCCGACATCTCGGCGATCGCCGTCACCGTTTGCGTGTCGGACAGGCGGATGCGGGTAGCGATGGCGGCGCGACCGGCGCGCGGCCCCAGCCTCACACTGATGACGTTGGCTTGCGGGTTCTTTTCGTTGAAGACGTGAATGGCCTTGACGTAGTCCGTCGCGCTCATCGGGCTCTCAACCGTGACGGCGCACGCCACCGTATTGCCGTTCTCGACCAGCGGCGGGATTTCGAGCCTGACGCGGCCGACATTGAGCTTGGCATCCCCAATCACCTGGGCGATGGCGGCCTTGAGGAGAGCCGGCGCGGCGCGCGCGGGACGCACCGTCAAGCCTGCGAGCACGCCGCCGAGGGCGGCGGCGCCAGCAAGCCGCATCAGCTCGCGCCGCGTCCGGGACGGGGCTTGCCTGCCGCCATGCTTGCACCTGCCGGTCTCGTGCATGCCGCGGTCACTCCTTCAGCGTCGCCAGAAACGCCACCACATCCTCGATCTGCTCCGCCGTCAATATCGGCTTGCCGCGGAAGGAGGCCGCCACACGCTCCAGGCCGTGCAGCCGATAGTAGGGCGGCATGATGGTGGCCGGATTGACCAGCGCGGCATCGACGATACGCAGGCGTAACTGTGCCTCTGACCAACGCCCACCAGCCCCCTTCAGGTCCGGCGCCAGCGTGCCTTGCAAGCGCTCTTCGGCAAATGGTCCGGAATGGCAGAGCAGGCACATGCCAAGCTGACGGTTGGTGACGATCGCCCGCCCGCGCTCGCTATTTCCCCGCGCGCCGGTCAGGGATTTGGCGATCCCATCGCCGGCGACGCTGAAGGGCGGCAGTTCCTGCGCCGTGCCGCCGGCAAGTGGCGCTGCGGCGCTGAGCGCCGCCAAGGCGATGGCGCACGCCAGCCGCTGGCCGCCACCGCTCAACCGAAAATCTCGCCGGTGATGGTGTTGAACCAGCCCTCGGCAAATAACGCTTCCTGCGCGCGCACGGAGCGCGGCGCCTCGCTGGGGCTAACACCGCCCGAGCCCGGCACATCGCTCAGCACGCCATTGGCCGGTTCGTAAACGCCGGCAACGCTGATGCCGTAGCCGGGCGCCACCAAGCTATAACAGGTATTGATCAGCTTCGGCTGGGTCGGCGTCTGGCCGCCCAGCAATCGGACGACGGCGGCGGCACACGCCTTGGCCTGCGCATTGGCGGAAAATGCCGATTTCGGCATGCTGCCGGCGATGCTGGCGTCGCCGACCACGTGGACGTTGGACACGCGTTTTGACTCGAAGGTGACGGGATCGATCGGACACCAGCCGGTCTGATCGGCAACGCCCGCCAGCTCGGCGAGACGCCCGGCCCGCTGCGGAGGGATGACGTTGCCAACGGCGGCCTTATGCTCGCTGAACTCGGTGATGAACATCTGGGCGCCCGCATCGACGGATGTTACCCGCCCGCCCTTGGACAAGGCCACCCACTCCAAGTGATCGGGGTAGAGTTCCTTCCAAGCCTCCTGGAACAGGCGTTGCTTGGAGAAGCTATCCTTGGCATCGAGAATAAGGATCTTTGATTTTGGCTTGCGCGTCTTGAGATAGTTGGCGATCAGGCTGGCGCGCTCGTAGGGACCCGGCGGGCAACGGAAAGGGTTGGCCGGGACCGACATCACCACCAGGCCGCCATCTTCAAGCGCCTCGAGCTGGCGCCGCAACAGCACGGTCTGGGCGCCAGCCTTCCAGGCATGGGGCATCTTTTCGGCGCTGGCCTCGCTGTAACCTGGCAGGCCGTCCCAGCGCAGGTCGATGCCGGGCGCGACGACGAGCCGGTCGTAGGCAAGCCTCGAGCCGTTGTCCAGCGTCACGCTGCGGGCCTGCGGATCGACCGCGGTCGCCGTGGCGAACACCACCTCGATCCCACTGGCGCTGATTTTGTCGTAGCCGAATTGTTGGGCCGGCAGCTCACGCAAGCCGGCAATGACGAGGTTGCTGAAGGGACAGGCCGTGAAGGTGCGGCTCATTTCGATCAAGCTCACCGCCAGACGCGGATCGGCCTGTTTGATGGCGCGCGCTGCGGTCGCTCCGGCAAAGCCGCCCCCAATCACCAGCACACGGGGCGCGGCCTGGGCCAATGCAGGTCTGCCGATACCGGCCACGGCAGCCGCCCCTGCCCCCAGTGCGGCAAGGGCCTGCCGGCGGCTCAAGCGTGGATGTGCCATATCGCCCCTCTCATTTCTGGGCAGCGTACCAGTCGGCGATGGCTTGGATTTCCGCATCCGAAAAGCCCTTGGCGATGCGACCCATCACCGTGCCGGGCTTTTGCCCGTTCTTGAAGGCCTGCATGCCGGCGGCCATCTCCGCGGCACTGCGACCGATCAGCCGAGGCACGGCGGTGTCAACCCGGGCCTCCGCCGCATGGCAGCCGGAACAGGAGGCCGCGCCCGGCGGCGGCTCGGCCCGCCCCGCCGCGCCTGGCACCAGCAGTATCGCTGCGACCACAAGGACCCGGGTTGCACGCATGGTGTCACGCCAACGAGGGAGCGGCAGAGCAGCAACCGGACCGGTTGCTGCTCGCAAGCTCGATCAGACCAGGAGGATCTTTTCGTTCTTCAGCGGCAGCGTGCGGACGCGCCTGCCCGTCGCCGCAAAGTAGGCGTTGAGCACCGCCGGCGCCGCCACGCAGATCGTCGGCTCACCGACCCCTCCCCAGGGATCATTGCCGCCGGTCGGCATGACGATCAATTCCACCTTCGGCATCTGGGCGATCCGCATCGAATCGTAGGTGTCGAAGTTCTCCTCCACCATGCGCCCGTCCTTGACCGTGCACTCCTGCATAAAGGCGGCCGACAGACCATAGACGAAGGAACCTGCGATCTGGCGCTCGACCTGGGCCGGGTTGACGACATACCCCGGGTCGGTCGCTGCCACGATCCGATGCACCTTGACCCGATTGCCGCCGCCTTCGACCGAGACCTCGGCGGCCGCGGCGACATAGCTGCCGAAGGACCGCATTTGCGCAAGACCGCGATAGATGCCCTGCGGCGCCGGTTTGCCCCAGCCGACCTTCTCGGCCACCGCATTGAGGACCCCAAGGTTCCGCGGGTGGTTGCCCAGGAACTTGCGCCGGAACTCGAGCGTGTCCTGGCCCGCTGCGTGGGCCAGTTCGTCCATGAAGCACTCGAAGAACACGCAGTTCTGGTTGATGTTCACGCCCCGCCAGAAGCCCGGCAGGATATGCGGGTTGCGCATCGAGTGGTCGATCAAGAGGTTCGGGATCGTGTACCCGAACGAGTGCTCTGCGTTGCCCGGCATCAGCCCCTGGAAGGCGAGCGGGTCCTTGCCGTTCTGCAGGTTCTGCGGGAACACGTTGGCCAGGATCGATTGTCCCGACAGGCGCATGTGGATGGCCGTGAGGTTGTTGTTGGCATCAAATGCGCCGACAAGCTTGGCCTGCATGACCGGGTGGTAGCGGCCGTGCAGCATGTCTTCCTCGCGCGTCCACAGCAATTTGACGGGCGTGCCGGGCATTTGCTTGGCGACCAGCACGGCCTGACGCACGTAGTCGTGGAAGGCACCGCGCCGGCCGAAGCCGCCGCCAAGGTTGATCTTGTAGACGTCGACCTTGCTCGCCGGCAGCTCGGATGCCGCCACCGCCGCGGCGAAGGCGGCCTCGCCGTTCTGAGTTGGGCACCAGACCTCGCACTTGTCCGGCGTATAAAGCGCCGTGGCGTTCATCGGCTCCATCGGCGCGTGGTTTTGGAACGGATAGCTGTAGACCGCCTCTATTTTCTTTGCCGCCTTGCTGATCTCCGCCTTGGCATCGCCGTTCTCGTTGCCAACAAAGGCTTCGGGAGCGTCGAGCCCTTCCTTCAACCACTGGGCGATGCTCTCGCTCGACACCTTCTTGTTTTCGCCTTCGTCCCAGACGATCGGCAGGGCATCGAGCGCCGTCTTGGCTTGCCAGAAGGTATCGGCCACCACCGCTACGGCGCTGTCGCCGACCTGGACCACCTTTTTGACGCCTTTCATGCCTGTGACCTTGGCGGCGTCGAAGCTCACGATCTTGCCGCCGGTCACGGGACAGTCCTTGATCGTCGCCGTCAACATGCCGGGCAGCTTGAGATCGGCGCCATACACTTGCTTGCCAACCACCTTGTCGGCCGTGTCGAGGCGCTTCACCGATTTGCCGGCAAGCTTCCAATCCTTCGGGTCTTTCAGCGGCACCTCCTTGGGTGCCTCGAGTTTGGCAGCCGCCTCGGCCACTTTGCCGAACGTGGTTTTGCGGCCGGAGGGCGCGTGCGTGATGACGCTGTTGGCGGCC
This sequence comes from uncultured Alphaproteobacteria bacterium, assembly GCA_963820375.1. Taxonomy (GTDB): domain Bacteria; phylum Pseudomonadota; class Alphaproteobacteria; order Rhizobiales; family Hyphomicrobiaceae; genus AWTP1-13. The sequence continues at coordinate 46,815 of CAWFZX010000011.1, forward strand.
GTCAATTCGCCGACCGGCACCTTCCATTCATTCGCCGCCGCCTGCAGCAGCATGGTGCGGGCGATGGCGCCGCCCTGGCGCACGTACAAATGCGAGTTGCGGATGCCGCGGCTGCCGCCGGTCGAAAAGTCGCCCCAGACGCGCTTGCGGGCAACGCTTTGGCCGGGGGTTGGATACTCTGTCGTCACCTTGGACCAATCGCATTCCAGCTCCTCGGCCACGAGCTGAGCCAGACCCGTCAGCGTCCCCTGCCCCATTTCCGAGCGGGCGATGCGAATGACAACCGTGTCATCGGGCCGGATCACCACCCAGGCGTTGATCTCCGGTGAGCCGTCCTGCGCCCGCACCACTTGCGGTCCGGGCCATGGAAAACCGACGCTGAGGGCGAGGCCGCCGCCAGACGCGGCGGTGGCGCCAACCACGAAGGAACGGCGATTGAGTTGTGGCGTGGACATCATGGCTGCCTCCCCTTACGCGCTCTGAGCGGCCATGTGGATCGCCTCGCGCACCTGCTGAAAGGTGCCGCAGCGACAGATGTTGGTAATGGCATTGTCGATGTCGGCATCCGTGGGCTTCGGTTTCTCCTTCAGGAGCGCTGCCACGGCCATGATCATGCCGCACTGGCAGTAGCCGCACTGCGGCACATCGTGGTCGATCCAGGCCTTCTGCACCTTGTGCAGCACGCCGTTCTGGGCGAGCCCTTCGATGGTGGTAATGGTCTTGCCTTCGGCGGCGCTGACGGGCAGCGAGCAGGAGCGCACCGCCTCGCCGTCGAGATGGACCGTGCAGGCGCCACACTGGGAGATACCGCAGCCATACTTGGTGCCGGTGAGGCCAACGTGGTCCCGGATCGCCCATAGCAACGGGGTATCGGGAGCAACATCGATGTCGTGAGTTTGTCCATTCACACTCAGGCGAGCCATCAGGTTTCCTCCTCCTGCAAGCGCAAACGCCACCTGGCTTCGCCGAGCTTAGCCGATGTCGCAACTAAAGTATAAGTGCCAACCCGCAAGTCTCACGGGAAGGTGAGCCGCTCAGGTGTCCTGGGCAGGTGAGCGGCCGGCAAGGACAAGGCTTGCGCCGGCACGGCATGCGGGAGGCGCGAGCAAGACAAAAAGCATTGCTGTCGCCGGGCGTTGCGGCGATCGCCTGGGTGCGATCTTTGCGCCGGGCTGCCTTGTCGCCACCCGGCGCAATGCCTGCGTTCTAACCGTTGGCTGCAATCATTGCCCGCGCCCCGGCCGAGGCGGAGACCGGCGAGGCCTGAGAACCCACCTGAGATCCCTGGCCGATCTCCGCACCCCGTCCCAAACGCGAGCCTCGCCTCTGCGTCACCCGGCGCGGACGTAGCCGTAGCGCAGATTGGAGGGCTCTGGTGCCGCCCTGTTCGTACTCGCTCCTCAAACCGGCGAGCCGATCGGCGGAGTAGGCCGGCAGCGGTGCGTTCTCCGCCGCGCGCAGCCTGAGGCGATAGAGGCGCGCGGCGTTGCCGCCGAAGATCATTTGTTTGACGGCGCTGTTCGGCCCGCCGAGTGCGGCAAAGCCGTGCTTCTTTTGCATATCCTCCGGGATCTCCAGCCGCCGCAGGGCTTCGATCTGCCATTGCGGCGACCCGTACCAGACCGAGTCGGTTCCCCACAGCACGTGATCCGCCCCGAAGCCTTTCACCAGCGTGCCGATCAAAGCCGCGGAGAACTTGGGATGCGCCACCGCCGAATTGGCAAAGGACGTGCCGATTTCCGCATAAACGTTATTGACGCCGAACTTCTGCGGGATTTCGGCAAGATCGGTGGCCCATTTGATGCGGCCCGTGGTGTCGAACTCTTTCCAAGCCTCCTCGGGCAGCTCGAGGAAGGCGCGCAGCGCCGAGTGGTAGACGACGAAGGTCATGCCCGGCCAGTCCTTGGCCGCCTTGCCGATGTCCCAGGCGGTTGCGTACTCCCACACGCCGGCAAACGACTTCTCATAGTCGGGCGGCAACAGACCCTTGTGAATGCAGATGATGTTGATGCCGGCCTTCTGAGCCTTTTCGTAGAAGGGATACATCACCTTCTCGTCGTCGAGCCGCCACGGGAACTTGGACGGACCCAGTGGATCGCCGATGGTGTAGGACTTCCAGGAATCGGGCTTGTAGACCTCGATCGCCTTGTCGACCTCCTCCATCCAGCCCGGTTGCTTGGGCGTAATGACGGTGTGCGCCAGCAACCGACGCGAGCCGGCAAAGTCATTGATCACCTCGCGGGCACGCACGATCTGTTCGTTCGACAGCAGCCACCACGACGGATCATCGAACGGCGCGCCGGACAGCAGCGCGATGTTGGTATCACTGTCGTAGTAGACCTCCTTGACATAGTTCTGGAATTTATAGCGCACGAGGGAATCGGTATCCCCCTTGAGCGCCGTGTTCCAGTGCTGCGCTGCGAATTTCGCCAGGTCCAGCAACTCCTTGTGGTCGAAATCGTCTCGCACGAAGTGCGTCTGGACATCGAAAATGAATTGACCACTGAGGCTCTGCGCCCGGGCCCGCGTGAGCTCGGGTTCGCGAGCCTCGGCGGCATTGACCTGGAACACGCTCGAACCGTAGACCTCGTTCATGGCCAGAAAGGCCGCCGCCATACCACAGCCGGTCTGCATGAACTGCCGGCGGCTCAAGCCCAGACGCTTGCCGTGATCGTCGGCCAGCTCCAAGATGCGCCGTTCGACGCGTTTTTGCGTGTCGCTCTGCGGCGGCGGCAGAAATTCACCATTGGAAACAATCTGGGTCGGTATCGGTGTGGCGGCGGAAGCCGTTTCAGCACCTGCCACCAAACGCTGCTCTCGTTCACTCAGCCAACTGCCCATCGTCGGTCTCCCCAATAGAAAAATCTATTGATTTGGTAGAGCCCACTGGCCTTTTGCGTTCGACAGTATTGCGTTCGACAATATGAGGACGCGTGGCCTTCTTAGCAGGCCCAGCGCTATGCTAACCGAGGAATAAAGGGGAGAATATGATGTGTAACCCTTTTTTTTGCCCGCGCTGCCCCAGCGGCGGGCCCGCGCGCTCGCCTTTGTCCCGACCGCTGCTGCGAAAACGCCGGAGCGTCGTGTTGCCTACGCTGCCTGGCAAGCGGCGGCGAAGCCATCGCTGTTAAGGGCTAGCTCAGGGTGCCGCGCACGATCGCCGCGCCCGCGGCCAGCGCCTTGAGCTTGGCAAACGCCAGGGGGCGCGGCAGATATTTCATGCCGCAGTCCGGCGCCGGGATCAGCTTGTCGGCTGGCAAGAATTGCAAGCCTGCGCGGATGCGCTCGGCCACCGTCTCGGCGCTCTCGGCGGTCGGGTCATTGAGATCGATCACGCCCAGCAGCACCGTCTTGCGGGCGAGATCCCGCAGCACGCCAAGGTCGAGCTTTGGCTGCGCCGCCTCGATCGAAATCGCATCGGCGATGCTGTCGGCAAGCTGCGGCAGGAAAGAATAGCCGACGGGTTTGCTCTCACCCGGCACCAGCGCCGCATAACCAAAACATAGGTGTACGATGGTCGGCACCTCGAGCCCTTCCAGGGCCCGATTGATGGCCTTGACCGCGATGCGCTTGGCCGCCTCGGGGTCGTTGCGCAGCCAAGGTTCGTCGAGCTGGATGATGTCCGCCCCGGCCCGCTGCAGGTCGCGCGCCTCCGCGTTCACCGCGGCGGCATAGTCCATCACCATCTCCTCCTCGTCCTGGTAGAACTCGTTGACGGCCTGCTGGCTCATCGTGAAGGGGCCCGGCAGCGTGATTTTCGCCTGGCGGCTGGTGTTGGCGCGCAGGAACTGCATATCGCGCACCTCGACCGCCTGCGTGCGCCGGATTTTGCTCACCACGCGTGGCACCGGGGTGTCGTGTCCGGAGCGGGCTCTGACCTGGCCCGGTTTGGCCGTGTCGATGCCTTCAAGCGCGGTGGCGAAGCGGTTGGAATAGCTTTCGCGACGGATTTCGCCGTCGGTAATGATGTCAATGCCGGCGCGCTCCATGTCGCGGATGGCAACGAGGGTGGCATCGTCCTGGGCCTGCTCGAGCCACGGCTCCGGCACGCGCCAGATGTCCATGCGCACGCGCGGCACCGATTTCGACAACAGTTCCCGGTTCACCAGCCAATCCGGCTGCGGATAGCTGCCGACGACGGTGGTGGGCAACAACTGCGGCGGGCGGGTCATGCAAACTCCTTGGCAAATGCCGGCGCACGGGGCGGAGGATCAGGCGGCGGCCGGGGCCGGAATGGCCACCGTGCTGCTGCTCGAGGATGCTTTCTGCTGGCGGCCGGCCGTTTGCCACACCACCATGCGGCTTTCGAGCGCGCGCGCCAGCATATAGTAGGCAATCGACAGGACCAGGATCGCCAGGATGCCGGCGAACACGCGCGGGCTGTCGAGGATGGTTCGATTGAGGGTGACAAGATAACCGATGCCGGCCGACGCGGTCAGCATCTCCGACACCACCACGCCAATGATCGTCAGCGCGCCGCCGAGCCTCAGCCCGGCAAAGACGGTCGGGACCGAGGCGGGGATGATCACCCGGGTGATTTGCTGCGACAACGTGGCTCCCATGCTGCGCGCAGCAAGCAGGAATTGCGGATCGATGGTGCGGATGCCCGCGGCGGTCGACAGCATCACCGGGAAAAAACCGTAGATGCCGGCGAAGGCGATCTTGGAGCTCGAGCCGATACCGAACCAGGCGGTGAAGATTGGATAGAGGATCACGATCGGGACCGCGTAAAGACTGGAGAAAATGGGCAGCAGCAGGTCACGCAACAGTGCCACTCCGCCAACCAGCGCGCCGACGAGGATGCCGAGGCCGCAGGCAATCAGCATCGCCAAGGCGACCTCGTAGAGGGTGACCAGCAGGGCGGCAAAATAAATCTCGCGGTCGATGTAGAGCACACCCAGTGTCTTCGACAGGGCCGGCAGGAACAGTTCGGGCAGCGCGCCCGTCCACGGTACGACTTCCCACAGGATCAACAGCAGGCCCAAGATCATCCAGCGGACGGTGGCGGGAGCCGGCCAATACATCACGGACCTCACGGCGTCTTGCGGATCTGCTGCCAGATGCGATCGCGCAACTGGCCAAACGTCTCGGTTGCCATCATGTCGTAGCTGCGCGGCCGCGGCAGCGTCACCTCGATGTGATCGATGATGCGCCCCGGCCTGGCGGACATCACCAGCACCTCGTCGGCGAGATAAACCGCCTCCGTCAGACTGTGGGTGATGAACACCACCGTCTTCTTGGTGGTCGACCAGATGCGCAACAGCTCGTGGCCCATGGTCATCCGCGTCTGCTCGTCGAGCGCGGCAAACGGCTCGTCCATCAGCAGCAGCGGCGGATCCTGCACGAGGCCGCGTGCGATCGATACACGCTGCTTCATGCCGCCCGACAATTCGTGCGGATAGCGCTCGCCGAAGCCCTCCAGACCGACCAGGCTCAGCATGGCCGAGGAGCGTCGCCTGCGCTCCTCGCGAGGCATGCCGCGCAGGCTCAGGGGAAACTCGATGTTGTCGAGCGTCGACAGCCAAGGGAACAGGCTGGCCTCCTGAAAGACCACACCGACCCGTTGCGGATCGGGCTGGGGGATGGGCCGTCCAAGACACAAGATGCCGCCTTTGGTCGGCTGGCGCAGACCGGCCAGCATCATCAGCAGCGAGGTCTTGCCGCAACCGCTTGGGCCGACGATCACCACAAAGCGACCTTGGCCGACCGACATGGTGATATCGACGAGCGCGGCGACACCGCCATCCGCACCTGCATAAACGTGGCTCAGGTCATCGACTTCGATGGCGGCCTCGTCGGCGGGACGCAAGAGCTCGGTTAGGTTCGCCAGGTGCTGCATCGTGCCTCCAGGGCGCGCACGGCCTCGTTGAAGATGATGGCTACTGCCGAGAGCACGATCACACCGGCAAACAGCTGCGGCATTTGGAAATTCTCACCCCAGTTGGCGATCAGGTGTCCGATGCCGGTACGCGAGGCGTACATTTCGGCGATCATCACGCCGGTGAAGTTGAAGATCATGGCAATCCGCAGGGTCTCGAGGAGAAAGGGAAGCATGCTCGGGACGTAGACGCGCCAGAGGATCTGCATCTGGGTGGCGCCATAGGAGCGCGCCACCAGGATATGATCGGAGCGCACCGACTCCACCGCCGCGCTTGCACTCATGAGCACGACAAAGCCGGTGGTAAACGCCGCATAGGCGACCTTCTGCTGAAAGCCGATGCCGAACACCAAGATGAACATCGGCAGGAAAATCGACTTCGGGATGCTGAACACGTAAAACAGCATCGGCTTGAAGATTTCGTTCAAGTACTCGTTTTCGGCGATGACGATGCCTGCCGCGGCACCGAGCGGAACGGCAATCGCAAAGGCAACGATCACTTCCAGCGTGGTGACGGCGACGGCCTCCTGCACATTGGGGCGGCCAACGAGGTCGCTCAGCATCGCCAATACCTGCGACAGCGGCGGCAGCAGCAGGCTGTTGACCGCCCCCAAGCGCGGCAGCAGCTCCCAGGCGCCGAGCACAACGGCGAGCAGAGCTAGCCTTGTGAGGATGATTTGGGCGCGTGTCATGGCAAGCCGCGTTCTCTCTGGCGCCTCAACGGCAATGACGGTTGCGACAGCCCAGGCGAGGCGCCATCACCTCATGCCGTGGTGGGGACCGGCTTGAACTGTTCGATGAAGATCTCCTGGGCCGGGGCCAGGTCCTTCATGCCGATCAACCGGGCCATGTCGAGGGCACGCTCAATCCACTCGAGCTTCATCTCCCCCGTCTTGGAGAGATTCTTGAGGTTGCCGTCGAGCTCGCGCGCGGCGATGCTCTCGGGAATCTCGTCGATTTCGGCGATCAACTTGACGGCGGTGGCCCGGTTTGCATCCGCCGACAGGAAGGCAACGCCGCCGTAGATGGCGTTGAGCGCCTTTTGCACGAGCTGGGGGCGCTCCTTGATGATCTTGTCACTGGCGATCCAGCTTGCCGTCGAGTGCGCCGGTATGGCGGCGCCGAAATCAATGATCGGGCGTGCCACCTTCTCGTCGATCACCTTGTAGGTGAGCGGGGAATACAGCACCGTGGCATCGATGTTGCCGGTCAGCAGGTTGGGCACCAGGCCGCCGCCACCCAGCGGAACGCGCGTGAAGTCCAGCTTATGCTCGGCCAAGGTCCAGCGGGCGCAAATGTCGCTGCCGGAGCCGGCCGAGGTGATACCCACTTTCTTGCCGGCCAGTTCGGGCAGGCTGTTGATCGGCGAGTCGGTTTTCACCACCAGGTACCAACCGTAGTAACCGTTGGCGCCATTGGCCACGCAGCGGACGTTGACGCCCTTCAAGAGGCCGCCGGCAACGCTGGAGGAGGAGTTGAGGATCAGGTCGGTGGCGCCCGCGGCAATGGCCTCGAAGCCTTCGGCGCCGCTGCGATAAATCGTCAACTCCGCCTTGATGCCTTCCTTCTCGAACAGCTTCTGCCGCAGCGCCGTCTCGCACACGATGGTCGGCCAGTAGGTCTTGGTCGGAACGCCGATGCGGATGCCGCTGCTGGCTTGGGCCAAGACGCTGCGGGGCGCAACAACGGCGGCGGCGCCACCGGCCAACAAGGCGCGGCGCAGCAGATTCGGCTTGTCGGTGGCGCGCGATTTGCCCACTGTCGTTCCTCCCATGGCAGTCAGCCTGAGCGGCGGCATGCCGCCCGCCGCACTCTGGAGCATAGATCAGCAGAAATGGCGGGCAAGGACAAATGCGGCTGTCACAGATTGCTCGTTGTGGGATACGTCTATGACGCGACGAACCATGAGCATTGTGCTCTGTTGAGGATTGCGATTGTCGGCGCTGGCCCTTTCAACGGGCGATCAGTTATCTCGTCCCCGCATCCAAGTCAAAAGCCCGGGTCTCGCGCAGGGGAACGCGGGAAGTGGACCCAGGCAGTGGTGTGGAGCGAAGCGGAACAGCGCGCAGGGCTCAGCGGCGGGACGCTTTTCCCAGTGGCTCGCGGGAGCCGGGCGGGGTGGCGATGTAGCCGTTTCGGAATGCCTTGCCCTCGATGTTGCCGGGCTCGATGTAGACGTTTGACCAGGAAAGGCTCGCGCTCGTGCCCTGGGCGTAAGGGGAGGAGTTGGCCGGCTTTCCCGCTCACCATCCCAGAAGCGCCGGTCCCGACCTGCGCGTCGATGTCAATGCGCGTGTGGCGGATTGATCGTGTCGCGACGTCAATTACCGGTCGGCGCCAATGGGCTCAGCTGCGGTGTTGCTAGCAAGCGAGGGCAAAGCAACGAAACCGATTTCGGTTAGAGAATGGGAAGGGGCCGCGGGCCGCCTTGGCATTAAATGGTCAATCATACGACCTCAATGAACGGAATACGACTTCGTCGCATAATGGCCCTGACAGATCTCTGATATTCGTTATAGGCAAATTATCAGTTTTTGTATGACTGTTGCCTGGTGGCTACATCATTTCGCGGTCGGCAGAGCTATAGTGAAATCCGCGTGTAGGCCTCCCCGCCAGCACGCGGTTTCTAACTCGGTGCGGGGATTTACTTAGCTTCGCGATTTGACCCTCGTTCGCAGGTTGCTGGGTGCGGGGCCGTGCCGGGTCTTTGTCTCTTTGGACTGCCTCCCAATCGCAGAGGGGGTGTTGCCGTCACCCCCTCTGCCGTTTCGGGACGAAATCGCAGATCAGGGAATGCTCCGGTGTGGGGGATTGCCAATGCTTAGCGAATTTCAACTGTGGGTGCTGAGCACCAGCGTGATGGTCGCCGACGTCATTGTTGGCGACAAGCTATCTGGCTGAGCTTGGTCGGTCATCGCGATGCATTGAGCCCGTGACCGATCTGATTCTTCCTTTGTCCGAGACTGCCGGGCCATCCAAATGCCTAGCTATAACTTTTGCGTCAAACGCAGTGTACTTGCTTCTGGTTGCCGCCGTTCGCCCTTCGCACGCTCATTGGAGCCGCTTTGGCAAACGCCACCTGCAATAGGCCACACTTGGCCTGGCAAGCACCTCGTCTTGCGCACCGCTGTAGTCGCGGGCCTCTGGCTCGTGCCAACGGCTGGGTTAGCCGAAAGCCTGTGGCTGCAGTCAACGGCTGCGTTGGCCGAAAGCCAGCGGCTTCAGTCAGCGGCCGCGTTGGCCGATAAGAGCGATTGCCTCAACAGCAAGGATCACGAACTCCGCATCTTAGGTTGTGCGGCGATGATCCGGCGCAATCCTAAAGACGTCGTCGCGTATCACAACCGCGGCGATGCGTATGGCCTCAAGGGAGATATCGATGGCGCGATCTTAGACTACACCATAGCCATCGCATTAAACCCGAACTATGCGCCCGCTTACAACAGCCGGGCTAGGGCGTACACGCGCAAAGGCGACTACGTCCGTGCCGTCGAGGATGCGACCAAGGCCGGCGAACTCACGCGTAAGCTACGGCCGCCGGTCCCGCGCAAACAAAAGGCAGCGGCTAACCAGGAACCGTTAGAGGCCGGGTGGGCGTGGATTAAGAGCAAGCTTGCAAATTAAAGCGCGGCATGGAGGGACGCAGGAGCCTGAGGACGGACTGCATGGCAATGCTCCTGGGACAGGCTCTACGCGCCACTGGACAGGCTCAATGGGACAGGGAACCGAGGAGCCAGTTGGCGATCGGGTGAGTCAGCCCGCTGGCGCCACCGGCATGTCAACGGGCTATGAACGCATCGCCAGATACGGTGATGAGGCGGCGTGGACCAATGTAGTTTGGACCATCATCGGCGTCCTATGTGGGTGTGGTTTGGCAGTGCTTCTGTTTATGCAGTAGGCAGCAGTTAATTTGAGTTAGTAACGCAAGTGAGCCTCAATTCTCGCAACTGCTCAAGATGGCTAGGTCTGCTATGGATGCGTGCCCATACGCTGAGCTTCCTGCTTCTGGCGGTCGTCGCCGGAGTATGTTCGCCTCTTGCTGCGCGTGCGGAGGCCCTCAATGAGGCGCTCGCGTCGGCGTATAAGGTCAACCCGAGGCTCGACGCAGCGCGCACGACGCTGCGAGCCACGGACGAAGAGGTTGCGCGCGCCATCTCCGGGTATCGTCCAACCGTCACCGGCAGCGCGGACACGTCCTTTCGGCACACCACCACGCAGCCTAGCACGATTGCCAATGGCAGCTCCAATCCGCGCGGCTACTCGGTCCAATTGGTCCAACCTCTCTTCCGCGGCTTCCGTGTGGTGAACACCGTTGCTGAGGCCGAGGCCACCGTCCGGTCAGGGCGCGAGACGCTGCGCTCCGTTGAGCAATCGGTTTTGCTTGAGGCCGTGACCGCCTACATGGACGTCGTGCGCGACCAGGCGATCGTGCGTCTGCGCGAGAACAACGTGACCGTACTCACTCGTGACTTGCGCGCCACCCAAGATCGCTTCAACGTCCGCGAGGTGACACGCACGGATGTGGCGCAGGCGCAAGCCCGTCGGGCTGCCGCCGTCTCGGCTCTTGATCTTGCGAAGGCCAACCTCCAGACCAGCCGCGCGATCTATGAGCGCGTAATCGGCCATCCACCGTCCAAGTTGGTGGAGCCACGGCCAAGCGGGCTCGTTCCGAAAACCTTGAAAGACGGCTCCGAGATCTCCGCCCGCGAGAACCCCGCCGTGGTGGCAGCCCTCTACCGAGAGCAGGGCGCGCGCCACGCGGTCGACCGCATTCGCGGGGAGCTGCTGCCTTCGGCCCAGCTCGAGGTCGGCTACCAGCGTCGCTTCGACGACAACGCGGGCATCGATTCCCAGGAAACGACCACGGTGATCGGGCGTCTCACGGTTCCCTTCTATTCGGGGGGTGAGGTGGAGGCCCGTATTCGTCAAGCCAAGCACACCCATGTCAGCCGGTTGCAGGAGATCGAGCAGGCCCGCACCGAGGTTCTGTCACAGGTCGTGGCCGCGTGGTCGCAGCTCATTGCCGCGCGGGCACAGCTTGAGTCCGATCAGACCAGTGTCGATGCCAATCGCATTGCACTCGCCGGCGTTCGCGAAGAAGAACGCGTGGGACAAAGGACCCTGTTGGACGTGCTGAACGCGGAGCAGGAATTGTTGAACTCGGAGGTGAACCTCGTCACCACCAAGCGCAATCTGGTGGTGGCCTCCTATAATGTGCTGGCCACGATTGGCCGATTGAATTCTCAGGAGCTTGGCGTGGCGTCCCTCGTCTATGATCCTGAGGCGCATTACCTCGAGGTCCGCCGCAAGTGGTTTGATGTCAATATTACCCATTCCGATGGCCGCCGTGAGGTCTTGGATGCAGCACCTCCGCCCCGATCTGGATCTAAGCCGGTCAAGTGAGGGCTCCTAGATGCAAGGTAGCAGTTCACTTCCCCGATCGATTGAGACTTCGCGGGCCAGGCGGGCTCCGCACGGCCATCGAGATGGCAGCTGCCGCTCGCACAGATCACCC